>CAJUCN010000001.1 GCA_910585005.1 uncultured Lachnospiraceae bacterium
GCGTCCGTTCCATTTCCGCGGAAAAGTCTACATGCCCCGGCGTATCCATAAGCGTGATCTGCAGATCCTCATAAGAAAAGACCGCCTGTTTGGAAAAAATAGTGATCCCTCTTTCTCTTTCCTGTCCGTAAGTATCCAAAAAAGCATCCTTCTTATCTACCCGGCCCAGCCTGCGGATACTGCCGCAGGTGTAAAGAACCGCTTCCGATAAAGTTGTCTTTCCCGCATCCACATGGGCCAGGATCCCCACTGTCAGCTTTTTCATCCCTTCTCTCCAGCAAATGCCCTTCTTCCCAGTTCCAAAGCGCCCATGATTCCCTGGTCATCATTTAAACTGGCAGGTACGATATAGTGATCCATATCATTAAGCTCTTCTGTTTTGATATAGTCATTCAGCATTTCCTTCACATAACTGCGTATCATAGGGAAAAGCTGCTGCTGATGCATGATTCCCCCGCCTAGAATAATCATTTCCGGAGAAAGTGTCAGGATATATCCGTACAATGCCTGTGCAATATAATATGCCTCCAAGTCCCAGACTTCTTCCCGGTCCTTTAATTCAATGGCTTTCTTTCCCCAGCGTTCTTCCACTGCCGGACCCGCTGCCATTCCCTCCAGACACGTTTTATGATAAGGGCATTTCCCCGGATAAGTATCTCCCTCCCGCCTCCGGATCATCACATGGCCAGCCTCCGGATGAAGCATCCCATGAAGGAGTTTTCCTTCCATATAAATACCTGCCCCCACACCTGTTCCAATGGTAACGTAAACCACACAGTCTTTTCCTTTTGCCTGTCCAAAAACCGCTTCTCCTAAAACCGAACCGTTCACGTCCGTATCAAATCCAACCGGACAGCCAAGAGCTTTTTCAAAAGCCCCCACCATATCATAATTTGCCCACGCCAGTTTAGGAGTACTGGTAATATATCCGTAAGTAGATGATTTGGGATCAGGATCGATCGGTCCAAAACATCCGATTCCCAACGCCTCAACCTTCGCCTTCTTAAAATAGTCGATCATTGCCGGGACAGTCTCCTGTGGCGTCTTCGTGGGAAACGAAATCTGTTCAAAAATCTTCCCTGTTTCATCCCCCACTGCACAGACCATCTTTGTTCCACCTGCTTCTAATGCGCCAAGCCTCATTTCCGTTCTCCTTTTCTTTCTGATTTATTTTCCGTATCTTTTCCGAAATACTTCCGGATCAATTTCCACAATTCCCACATTTCCAGTCTTGTAGTTCTTCGCCATCTCTTCAAAAGGCGTATCGTTCATATAGGACAGCAGCGTCATAATCACCGCGCTATGGGCTACCGCCAGCACATTGTCCTCATGCTCCACAAAGATATCAGACAGCGCGGGAAGAAGTCTGTCTAGCAACTGCTGATACGACTCTCCTTCCGGGGGAACCTGGTAGCGCCTATTCCTGTACCATGCCTGGTATTCTTCCGGGAACTGTTCTCTCACCTGGCTCCATGTGTATCCCTCCCATCTGCCAAGGGATATTTCCTCCAGCCCCTCCTTGACAACAGGCGTTACCCGGATCGCCTGCCCGATCACTTCCGCCGTTTCCCTGGCCCGTTTCTGCCGGCTGGTATAAATACTTCTGATCTCATACCCTTCCCGCAGCCGTTTGCCTAATTCTCTCGCCTGATCCCTTCCCTTTTCATTCAGCAAAATATCCGTCTGTCCTTGTATTTTGTTCTGTAAGTTCCAATCTGTCTCACCATGTCTTGTAAGATATAGTTTCATTCCTCTCCTTCCACTGCAATACCCTATATTCTACATACATTGCCGTATGTATTGCCTTATGACTCCCTGTATCTATCATACCACAAATGAGTGTAAAATTTTAGTAATATTTTTGCACAATATACAAAGGGGATTTCCTGGGAAAAAGTGCTAAAATTCTGCTTTTTCCTGTTTTATACTGACAATTTCCGGAAAAATAGGGTAAACTATTAATAGCAGTGCATGTTTTAAAGGAGGGTTGGCTTATGTTTCAAAAAGGTGATCATGTCATTTATGGCAACAACGGAATCTGCTGTGTGCAGGATATCACTACGCTGAATATCAGCGGCGTTGACCAAAAAAGAAAATATTATCTGCTCAAACCAGTCTTTCAGTCTTCCAGTACCGTATATGTCCCTTTGGACGCCGCCGGCAATTCCATTCGCAAAGCGGTCTCCCGCAAAGAGGCGGATGAATTGATCCGCTCTATTCCCGTCCTGCCCCCTATCCCTCTTACGGATGAAAAAACGATAGAGCGCACATACAAGGAATATATGCACGAAGGAAGCTGTGAAGCATGGGTACGCCTGATCAAAACCATCTACCTCCGGAAAGAAGTAAGGCTCAGGAAAGGCTGCCGGATTACCGCTCTGGACAGCAGATATTATAAGCTTGCCGAAGACTTTTTGTTAGGGGAGCTTTCTATTGCGCTGGATATTTCCAGAGAAGAAGTCCGCAATTACATTGCCAACTCCATAGAAGACCCCCACCAAGCTACCTGACCTGCTGCGTAATCCCATATCCCACATTGGGATGCATCGCGCACCATGCCGCGTCCGCCGCAAATACCAGCGCCAACGCAGCGCATAATGCCCTTCTCCATTTGCCGGGAATCCTTTCATATACCCTGTCATACCTAGGCAAGAATAAACACACCAAAAGGACGCCGCCCAGGCCAAAAGCGCTCACCCCCATCAGGCAGATCCGTCCATTCAAATTTAAAAAATGGCCGCCATAATCCCACCACCTGATTCCCCATTTCCGTTCCAGGAAAAAACTGGTCAGATATTCTAACGCTCCGCATAAAAGCGCTGATCTGACGAAAACCTGAAAAGGCCTTTGGCGGATGGATCGTAAGAAAAAACACAACAAAAGCCCTCCCACACCATATACCGGCAGGTAAGGGCCTTTATAGATCCCTCTGTTGATAAAAAGATGGTCTGTGCAAAAATACAACAATACCTCCCAAAGCCATCCCAGGAAGGAAAGCCCAAAAAACAACAATGCATAATAATCAAAAGGATAGGTTATTTTTTTCTTTTTCATAAAAACAGGTTTCCCTGTTTTCACAAAATTATTGCACCGTGCTTTCCTTTGCCATAAATGTCTTTACTTCTTCTTGTGAGGCTTCCTGTGCACTTTCCGCCGCCTGACGCTTTAAAGCGATCTTTTTCCACTTTCCCTGGAAATATCTGGAAGCGTTAAATGATCCGGCAATCATCCAGGTAAGGGCGGTTGCCAGCCACACGCCCCATACGCCTACTGCCGGAATCAATGTAAGGGGTCTTGCAAGACAAATCCTTCCCAGCATCTCCACAACTCCATTGGCAAAAGCAAACACCGCATCACCTGCCCCATTGAGCAGCCCTCTTGTCACATAGACTGTCCCCAGGAACAGGTAAAACCAGCTTGTAATCTTAAATGCCTGGGCCCCAAGCGCAATTACCTCTTCTTCTTTGACAAACATCCTCATTACCGCTTCACCGCAAAACTGTGCAAGGGGAATCATCATCAGCGAAAAAAGCGCCATGATCATCATACCCTTACGGTATCCCAGACGCACCCTGTCGATCTTTCCGGCGCCAATATTCTGGCCCGCATAAGTGGACATCGCCATCCCCAACGAATTATAAGGCTGCTGAACCAGTTGTTCGATCCTGCTGGTCGCTGTAAATGCCGCCATGACCACCGACCCAAACGTGTTGACAACGCTTTGCAGCGCGATACAGGAAATGGAAATCAATGATGTCTGGAATGCCAGCGGCACGCCCATCCTGGTGCACTGCCAAATGATATCAAAATCCGGTTTCATAAGGCTTTTTTCGATTTTAAAGTACGGATTTTTACAAATAGCAAAAATAATGCTCCCCACACCGGAAAGTAACTGCGAAATAATGGTTGCAATGCCGGCGCCGGCTACACCCATCCCAAAGGTTTTCACAAATAAAAGATCCAGGATAATGTTTAAAACGCTGGCCACAATCAAAAAATACAGAGGCGTTTTGGAATCCCCTACTGCCCGCAGGATCGCAGAGATACAATTGTACATCGCAACGGCCAGCACACCGGCACACATGATCTGCATATACAGCACCGCATCGTCCAAAACGTTATCGGGTGTATTTAAAAGTGTCAGCATCGGCCGGGATAACAAAAATCCCAACGTCCCCATAACAGCGCCTACCACAATCATAATGTATGCAGCATTGGCAATCGCCTTTTTTACATAATCATGATTGCCCGCGCCAAAGTGCTGGGAAATCACTACCCCTGTGCCGTTCGACATCCCTCCGCAAAGGGAAAAGAAAAAGAAATTTAAAGAGCCGGTAGCCCCCACTGCCGCCAGCGCATTCGCACCTACCACCTGCCCTACAATCATGGAGTCTACCATATTATAGAGCTGCTGAAACACATTCCCTATGATCATGGGAACCATAAAAACAAGCAGCAGCTTGGTGGGGTTGCCCACCGTCATGTCCTTTACATATGATTTTTTCATAATATTTTCTCCTCAAAAAATATTAATATCTATGTTCTTTATATCATACTGCTATTTGCCGAACTATAATAAACCGCTCTATAAATTGTCAAATCATATCTTCATTCAAGTTTACATAATGGCTCCCCATCCTGTCAGAAACTTGCCATTCCTCCCTTGATCCAGGACTTTTCCGGCTGGGGGCTTATAAAAAGGCGACCCTACATCCGCGCCTCCATCAGGCTGCTGGAGGCATACCGCCTTAAGCCTCTGTAAAATACAGCCACCGATACGGTCCCCAGCAAAAGGGCATATCCCAACACGGTAAACAGCATCCCCTTATCAAAACGGATCATCAAATGCACCGGATGATAAACCGCCATTCCCACCGGAATAATAAAGTACAACAAAAACCTTGATACTCCTTTAAAAATGCCATCAGGATAGGTTGCAAAGCTGACCATTCCCAGCATCATCTGCCTCCCCAGCATATCCATCCTTACAAACCAAAATGACAAACTGCCCATCAGCAGGGCAAAGGCCGTAAAAATAACCGTCCCGGTAATCAGGAACAATGGAAACAGGTATAATCCCCTTCCCTGATGGCCAAAAATACCTATCACCAACAGGCCGTACAGAAAATCGCCAATTGCCGAAATATCTGTGGCGGAAGTCATGATACCGAGGAGCACACTTTTAGGCTGTACCAGATAAGCATCCAGTTTTCCGCTGATGACCAGCTCCGGCAGGAAAAATACCCTTGCAAACAAAATGTGGGACAATCCATAGGAAGCGGCAGTCATCCCCCAAAGAAGCATGATTTCCTTCAAGGTATATCCTCCCACCTCTTCTCTTAAGTGAAACAAAATAATCCATTGTACCAGTATCGTTGCATTGTTCAACATCATAAAAATAATATTTGTCACAAAAGTGACCTTATTGACCATTTCCCGCATCATGTTATATTTGACAGAAAGCAGACTTACCCTCAATTGGTTTTTCACCGCTGCAAACATAAGATCAGCCCTTGTCCTATCAGCCTCCATTGACATATAGTTTCCTAACCCCCTTCCTATAAGTATAAAACATGAGTCCACAACCAGCCGCCAGATATAGAACCTGTGCCAACAGAATTTCAACGCATTTGGAATCACTAAAGTCTACAATCAGCTTTGCCGGCCCATAGCATACCGTATAGATCGGCGTCAGTTTAAAGAAAGGCTGTAAAGCCTCCGGAAAAATTTCAATGGGGAAGATTGTTCCCACCACCAGGATCAGCTTATCATACAGCCACCGAAAGGGCGTTGCATCTTCGATCCAAAAAGACAACAGCCCAATACAGATCAAAAACACTGCATTGACTGTAATTCCAAGAATAACACAAAGTATCATCAACGGCAGACGGCTGATTGGGAAACCTGGCACTGCCCCCACCATTCCGATACCGGCTGCCGCCGCAAGAAGGGCGTACATGGGCAGCCGGATGCTCCATTCCCCTGTATACTTGGTAAGAATATACAACGTGTAATGATATGGTTTATTCATCAGGTATGCAATATTTCCACCCCGGATATCTGTCGTCACACTTCCTGCCACCGAAGCGGAATTTGAGGCAAACCAGATCATTTCCGTCATCATCACATACCAGATCATCTGCTCCTTCGTATATCCGGCGATCACCTCCCCGGGCATCTGATAAATATAATTCCATAGCATGATAAAAATAAAGATAAACACAAAATAGCTGGCAAAGCCCATGACAATATTGGCTGCATACTGTAGATTCTCCATACATACAGACCGGTAGATAACCGCATACTTTCTCATAACCCCGCCCTTCCTTCTTCCGATTTGTATATCTCCATAATAATATTTTCCAATGGTATGCCGGCAAGATCCGCATTTCTCAAATGCTCCATAGGCTCATCCAGCACGATCTTCCCTGCATTTACTATAACGACCCGCTTACAAAGCTTCTCAATATCCCCCACATCATGGCTGGTCAAAAAAATGGTGGTGTGCATTTCCTCGTTCATCTGCCTGATTAACGACCGGATCGTTTCTTTGACCACCGGATCCAGCCCTATCGTAGGCTCATCTAAAAACAACACCCTGGGCTTATGGATCAGAGATGCCACAATCTCACACCGGATGCGCTGTCCCAGAGAGAGATTTCTAACGGGAGTATTGATAAACGCCCCCAGTTCAAAGCAATCAGCCAATTCCAGGATACGTTTCCGGGCTTCTCGATCCGGAATATCGTAAATCGCGCTAAAAAACTGAAAATTATCGTAGGGCGTTAGGTGTGTCCAAAGCTGTTCCTTCTGCCCGAACACTGTCCCAATGTGGTAAGCAAGCTGCTTTCTTTTCTTCACCGGATCGATCCCCAGCACCTCCACTTTGCCGCCATCCGGATAAAGGATCCCTGTAAGCATTTTGATCGTTGTACTTTTTCCTGCCCCATTAGGCCCGATAAAAGCAAGGATCTCTCCTTCTTCCACAGTAAACGAGACCCCGTCAACCGCCTTGATCTCTTCCGTCTGGGGATGCAGGATTGCCCGGATGCTGCCCCTCATCCCCTTTTCCTTACGCTTTACCCGAAAGGATTTTGATAAATTTTCTGCTTTGATCGCCTGCATAACTCTTTCCTCCTCATTCTTTCTCCTTCTATAGGCCTATGGCTTCACTTATACGCGAAAAAACCGCCTGCCACATACACTTTTGTGTACATACCATGCGGTTTTCTTATCAGTTCTCCCGATTACCGCATAGCCAAATAAGACTTTCCGTCTTACGGCCATGCGCTTTGGCTATCCGCCTCTCAGGCTATGACCGTAATATGAAAAATCTGCACCATCCAAGTAATCACAGAAACTAACATTGTAATAATATCAAACATCTTCTTGTCTCCAATTTGAATTTTCAGATAATATATCACAGCCATCAATCAATGTCAAGCTTTTATTATTTTACTTTTTATGGATCTCACTGTGCAGCTCCTGGAGGGATTTTACTTCACTGCTTTTATGGGTTTTTAGGTAGTGAATCCCTTCAGCAGTCACTTTTGCGGCGGCAACTGTAGTAATATAAGGCGCTTTTGCCTTAATCGCGGCCTTCCTCAAATAACTGTCATCATGAACGCTGTCCTTCCCTACCGGGGAATTGATGATCAGATCAAAATCGCCGTTGGTGATCATATCCCAAACATTGGGACGGCCTTCGTAAAGCTTTTTCACCTTTTCCGCCGGAATACCTGCTGCTGTGATCAGATTATAAGTTCCTTCTGTCGCCACGATTTTAAAGCCATCGCCGGAAAGGCTTCTGGCTACCTCTACCACTTCATCTTTATCTTTCTTATTGACAGAAATCAGCACCGTGCCTTCTAAGGGCAGTTTGGACTGAACCGCTTCCTGAGCCTTAAAAAATGCTTCCCCATAGGAGCGGGACAGGCCCAGCACTTCTCCTGTAGAACGCATTTCCGGCCCCAAAACAGGATCCACTTCCGGAAACATATTGAAAGGGAACACCGCTTCCTTCACCCCATAGTTAGGAATCACCTGCTCGCAAAGCTCCGGCACCGGCGAAGGACGCCCCGTGATCTCTGAGGTAATGATATCCGTTGCAAGAGGCACCATGCGGATATTGCAGACCTTAGATACCAAAGGTACGGTACGGGATGCCCTGGGATTTGCTTCCAATACGAAAACCTTCCCGTTTTCAATGGCATACTGCATATTCATCAGCCCCTTCACATGCATCTCTTCCGCGATCTTCCTGGTATATTCCTTGATCGTCTCCACACTTTCTGCCGGAATGTGCACAGAAGGGATAATGCAGGCGGAATCCCCGGAATGAATACCTGCAAGTTCAATATGCTCCATGACTGCTGGCACAAAGGCGTGGGTTCCGTCACTGATGGCGTCCGCTTCGCATTCCAGCGCATGGTTTAAGAAACGGTCTATCAGGATCGGGCGGTCCGGGGTCACGCCTACCGCCGCATTCATGTATTCCGTCATACTCTCATCATCATAAACCACTTCCATTCCCCTGCCGCCAAGAACATAGGAGGGACGCACCATTACCGGGTATCCGATCCTTTGGGCAATCAAAAGGGCTTCTTCCACGCTGGCCGCCATTCCTGACTCCGGCATCGGGATCTTTAGTTTTTCCATCATAGCCCGGAATTGATCCCGGTCCTCCGCCAGATCAATAACGGACGGAGACGTCCCCAAGATCCTGACACCATTCTTTTCCAACTCTGATGCCAGGTTAAGAGGCGTCTGTCCGCCAAACTGTGCAATCACCCCAAGGGGTTTTTCCTTTTTATAAATGCTAAGTACATCCTCTAACGTCAGCGGTTCAAAATATAACTTATCGGAAGTGTCATAATCGGTAGAGACTGTCTCCGGATTACAGTTCACTATGATCGTCTCAAATCCCAGCTTTCGGAGGGCCATTGCCGCATGTACACAGCAATAGTCAAATTCAATTCCCTGGCCAATGCGGTTGGGACCGCCGCCCAGGATCATAATCTTCGGTTTCTCTTCGCCAACCGGGTTTTTATCTGGCGCATTATAAGTGGAATAGTAATATGCGCTGTCTGCCGTTCCGCTAACGTGGACACCTTCCCATGCCTCTTCCACACCTAACGCCTCCCGGTGGTTTCTGATATCATCCTCCGGGATCTCCAAAAGCTGGCTTAAATATTTATCAGCAAACCCGTCCTTTTTGGCCCTGATCAACATTTCATCCGGCAAAAGACCGCCCTGATGCTTCAGGATTGCTTCCTCTTCTTCCACCAGTTCCTTCATCTGCTCAATGAAATATGTTTTCACTTTGGTAATCTCGTGAATCTCCTCTACCGACGCCCCTTTGCGAAGCGCCTCATACATCAGAAAATGACGTTCGCTGGAAGGCGTATTTAACCGTCTAAGCAGCTCCTCTTTAGACAACGTGTCAAAATTCCCGGCATGGCCCAGGCCATACCGCCCTGTTTCCAGAGAACGGATCGCTTTCTGAAACGCTTCCTTGTAAGTCTTGCCAATACTCATGACTTCCCCCACAGCGCGCATCTGTGTTCCCAGCTTGTCCTCCACTCCTTTAAACTTTTCAAAGGCCCAGCGGGCAAATTTAATCACAACATAATCGCCGTCCGGCACATATTGATCCAATGTCCCATACTTACCGCAGGGAATATCCTTTAACGTAAGTCCTGCCGCCAACAGGGAAGATACTAATGCAATCGGAAAACCTGTTGCCTTAGAAGCAAGAGCGGAAGAACGTGAAGTACGGGGATTAATCTCAATGACAATGATCCGATCCGTTACCGGGTCGTGAGCAAACTGTACATTGGTTCCGCCGATCACCTGCACTGATTCCACAATCCGGTATGCCTGCTCCTGCAGTCTTTTCTGACATTCCTCCGATATGGTAAGCATAGGGGCAGAGCAGAAGGAATCCCCTGTGTGCACGCCTAATGGATCAATATTTTCAATAAAACACACGGTAATAATATTGTTGTCCGCATCACGAACCACCTCCAGCTCCAGTTCTTCCCATCCAAGGATCGACTCTTCCACCAAAACCTGGCCTACCAGGCTTGCCTGAAGCCCTCTGGCACATACGACCTGCAGCTCTTCCTTATTATACACCAAGCCGCCGCCAGCGCCGCCCATGGTATAGGCCGGACGCAAAACCACAGGATATCCCAGCTTATCCGCAATGGAAAGAGCCTCCTCCACAGAATATGCCACCTCGCTGCGTGCCATTTCGATTCCCAGCTTATCCATCGTCTTTTTAAATTCTATGCGGTCTTCCCCCCGCTCAATGGCATCCACCTGCACACCGATCACTTTTACATGGTACTTGTCCAAAATGCCCGCCTTATTTAATTCTGCACACAAATTAAGCCCAGACTGCCCTCCCAAATTAGGAAGCAGCGCATCAGGGCGTTCCTTTGCAATGATCTGCTCTAAGCGGTCTACATTTAGGGGTTCGATGTAAGTCACATCCGCCGTCTCCGGATCTGTCATGATCGTTGCCGGGTTGGAATTAACCAATACGATTTCATATCCCAATTTCCGGAGCGCCTTACAAGCCTGCGTCCCCGAATAATCAAACTCACAGGCCTGTCCAATGATGATCGGCCCCGAACCAATAATTAGCACCTTATGAATATCTGTCCTGCGTGGCATAAATACCCTCCATTCTTAAAAACCGGGAATTTGCCTGCCCGGCAAATTCCCTACTGCTTCTGTATCCTTTTTGCTGTTCCTTATTTTATCATCGGAGATACAGCGGTGTCAATTTTATCCTTCCTCAAATTCATCTTTGTCCTTTAAGGAAACGCGCTCCTTAATTTTTTATCTGTCTTCCTTCATGATTCATATGATATTTATCTTTATAAATCAGCTCCGATATCGGGACGAAGGTATAGCCCTCGTTTTTCAGTTTGGCTATCAGAATATCCAGAGCCTGCGCCGTATATTTCGCCCCATTATGGCATAAAATAATTGACCCATTTCCAAGATGCTTATGTTCTGTCACCGTTTTGATGATAGCGTCTACCCCATAGTCTTTCCAGTCCAGGGAGTCCACATCCCACTGAATGGTATAATATCCGCAGTCCTTTGCCACATTCACCACTGCATTGTCATAATCCCCATAGGGCGGCCTGAATAAGAACATCTCATAACCAGTCAGTTCCCGCACCTTTTCATGCACTTTCATCAGTTCCTCTTTCTTTTCTCCATCCGAAAGCTGGCTCATATTTTTATGGTTTTCACTGTGGTTCCCAAGATCATGTTTGGCGGCCAAAATCGCTTTCACATCATCGGGATAGCTTTCCACCCATCCCCCCGTCATAAAAAAGGTGGCCCGCACATCCTGCTTTGCCAGGATTTCCAAAATCTTAGGCGTATCTTCATTTCCCCAGGCCGCATCAAAAGAAAGGGCAATTTTCTTTTCGTCCATCTCCACACAATAAATGGGAAGCTCCCGCCCATCTACACTGCTGCTCACCGTCACGTTTTCGCTGACAACCGTATAGCCGCCTCTGACCACTGCAAGGGCAGCAAGAACCAACGCCCCGTATTTTACAGACAAAGTAAGTGTCTGGCGCATGTACGCATCCCGGTCCTGCCCTTTTTCCTGTTCCGGAAAAAATTTTCTAATGAAGGGCTGTTTCGGTTTTTTTTCACCTTTTCTGCCGGAATGCCTTCGGTGCAATCTTTCTATGTATTCTTTCATAATCAAATACCCGTCATCACTATTTCTACAGTGTATGACGGGCATAGGTTGTCACATGCCACTCCTGCAAGAGGAGATGCCAGAGAGGAATAATTCATACAAAAATATTTAATTTCAATTGTATGCACTTTTTTGAAATTTATTTTTAGTAATGAATCGGACAAATTTAACTGTAATCTTCCACGATCCCCACCCTGCTGCAAATAATAGAATCCCTACTATGACAGAAAAAAGGAAAGCCAGATAGGGATGCGGCGCATACCCGCCAAACTGAAAACTTACCCAGGGAACTTCCATCCCTATCAGATAACCAAACGCTTTGATCAGCCCTGCAACAGGTGCAAGAATTCCGGAAAACATAAAACCCACACCCAAAACGCTTGTAATCGGCAAAACAAACAAGCTTCCTGCCCCTGCAAAACTGTAAAAGGCCACAACACTACACAGCTTTTTAAAGCTAAAAGCAGTACTCTTGGAAATGGATTCGCCAAGATATGCCCCTGCTAATTCTTTGGGATCCCCCAGTCTTTCTATTATCTGCCCCGGCGTTAATTGATCCTGCGTCTCCAATTCCACCATCTCGCTTTTGATCTCATTAATGATATCTGCCCTTTCTGAAGCCGGCATTGTTTTTAAGTACCGGTCAACTTTGTCCAAATACGCATTTAAATATTCATTCATACCCTTTACCTCATTTTCAAATTTTATATTTATTTTGAAATAAGCTTTATGTTATTGCTATGTGCTCATTGCTTTAACTGCATTTATAAGATTTTCCCATTCTACAGACATAGCCCTCAAATACTCCCTGCCATTTTCCGTCATGGAATAGTATTTTCTAGGCGGCAGTCCTTCTGCTGAATCCTGCCAAAAAGAAGAAAGGAATCCTTCCTTCAAAAGCCGCCTGAGCAGAGGATAAATGGTGCTTTCCTTAGCTGACAGGATCGGCCACTTTTCCAGTTCACTCATGATCTCGTAACCGTAACGATCCTGATTGCTGATCATTGCCAAAATGCAAAATTCCAAAGTGCCACGCCTTATTTGCGATTTCCATTCGTCAATATTCATACCCCGTCCTCCTTATATATATCGTACTACACAGTATATCGAATGTCAACAACAAAAATAGAGCTGCCATAAGGCAGCCCTAAACTTCACAATCTTTCTATTCTTTATTTCTTTAATCTTACAACATTCCAACTATGCTTACCAAATACTGTAGTAAAATTCCCATCTTCCATACGGGATGCATTTCCTGCAATTGGTGTTACACAATCAGGTGTCTTCTCCGTATTAACCGCTTTCATATCGTCATTCGTAAGAACAATGTGCTCAACCACTTTGTAATCCTTAAACTGCCTAAGGTCGCAGCCCACCTCAAGGTCTTCCTCCAGATCCTTATTCACAGCAAAGATGGTAAGTTCCTCATTCTCTTCATTCCACACACAAACACTGTCAAGGAACGAAACATCCCCGTAAGTCTTACTCTCATAAAAAGGCGCTTCCACCAGAGTGTTCAGTACGGTTCCCCTTCCGTATACGCTGGCATGCATATAAGGATAAAAGATTGTCTGACGCCATGCCCCGGTATCGGAAGTCATAATCGGCGCTATCACGTTCACAAGCTGGGCGAGACAGGCAACCTTCACCCGGTCTGCATGACGCAGCATCGTGATCAACATGCTGCCAACCAAAAGCGCATCTTCAAAATTATAAACATCTTCCAACTGATGAGGCGCCTGTACCCATTTTTCCAGTTTTTCATCCGCCTCATTGCTGTGATACCACACATTCCACTCATCAAAGGAAAGATTGATCTGCTTTTTACTCCGCTTCTTTGCTTTCACACAGTCTGCAATGGAAAGGACTGAGCTGATAAATTCATCCATCCCCTTGGAATTTGCAAGAAACTCCGGGGTATTATTTTCCCTGTTACCATAATATTGATGGAGCGATAAGTAATCTACCTGATCGTAACATTCGCTAAGAACTTCTTCCTCCCAATAGCCAAACGTATTCATCGTAAGGGAAGAGCTCCCACATGCTACCGTCTCAATGCCGGGATCCAGGAATTTCATCAGTCTTCCCGTTTCCGCTGCCGCCCGTCCGTATTCCTTCGCGGTCTTATGACCCATCTGCCAAGGGCCGTCCATCTCATTGCCAAGGCACCATAACTTGATATTATGAGGCTCCTCATATCCATGCTTTCTTCTAAGATCGCTATAGTATGTGCCTTTCTTAAAATTGCAGTATTCCAGCAGGTCTTTGGCCTCTTCCGGTCCTCTGGTTCCCAAGTTCACAGCCATCATTACTTCAGAACCTGCCTTCTTCGCCCAATCAACAAACTCATTCAGCCCAAACTGATTCGTCTCAATAACCTGCCAAGCCAAGTCCACCTTTGAAGGACGCTCTTTTTTAGGACCCACGCCATCTTCCCAGTGATAACCGGATACAAAATTTCCGCCCGGATAGCGGACTATGGGAACCTGAAGTTCCCTGACCAGCTCCAGCACGTCCTTCCTCATTCCCTGTTCATCTGCAAAAGGGCTGTTTTCCTGATAGATTCCCTCATACACAGCACGCCCTAAATGTTCAATAAAAGAACCAAAAATCCTCTTATCCACTGCGCCTGTCAAATAATACTTATCTACAATGATTTGCGCTTTTTTCATTTTTACCCCATACTCCTTTCACTCTTTTTCTCCATTTGCCGCCTTTACAGCCCGTCTTATCGTACCTTTTATTATAAGCCAGCCCAACAGGATTTTCCCATCACATTTTTTCCGGTTTATTTGACTTTTCTTCCGGTCATATGCTATGCTGATATCATTCACTCTGTATCGGTAAGGAGCCTGTTATGTATCAACTTAATTTCTGTGAATACAACCGTTCCAACCATGATTACGACACTATTTTCCGTCCCTCCGGGAGCGGAGATTATCTTTTTCTACAATTTAAGGCGCCGATGAAAGTATATTTAGACGACAAGATACTGATCACCAAAGAAAACGCCTGCATCCTCTATACGCCGGGAACTTCCCAGCACTATCAGGCCGTACGCAGGTTTTATAATAGTTATCTTCACTTTTCTTCCGATGAAAACCCTGCCAGGCACTTCCGTATCCCTGAAAATACAGTTTTTTATCCGGAAGATCCTATCCAAATTGATTTATACATATCCCGGCTTCAACAGGAATATTTTTCAGCTTTTCCATTCCGCGAGGACTCTATCCATGCCTTGATCAGCCTGCTTTTGCTGTCCATCGGCCGGGGAATGAACAGGGCCCATGTACAAAAAGAGGATACCGGACATCTCTATCCCCTGTTTCAAAGCCTGCGTCTTCAAATGCTTACAGAGTGCGGAGAAAATTGGAATGTGGAACGGCTGTGTAAATGTGTCAATTTGGAAAAAAGCCAATTTTACGCTTATTACCGCAGTTTCTTTTCTTCCACGCCCAAAAACGACCTTCTCCAGGCACGATTAGAGAAAGCCAAGTATTTATTGAGCAATGAAGCCTTGCAGGTAAAAGAAGTTGCACAACTTTGCGGTTTCCAAAACCAAGTGCATTTCACCCGGTACTTCAAGGCTTGCTGCGGGTGCCCGCCAGGAGCCTATGCACAAAAAGTACCTCTTAAAAACGGCGTTTCCTAGCTTAATCCTCTTTTTTACATCACTAACATTGAAACCAGCGGGATCGTTGCCACCGACAGAATCGTTGTAAGCGCCACTCCCTTTGAGGCCATCTCATAATCTCCGTCATATTGCTGTGCCAGCATTGCAGTCATGCTCCCCACCGGTGTTGCCAACATCACCAGGCACACCCCAAGGATCACCTCATTGTCCACAAACTGACGGATGACCATCACACCTACAGCCGGAAGGACGAGCAGCTTTATTACAGAGAAGAGTAACAGCCGCAGGTCGGTAAAGAGTTTCTTTAAGTTAATTGTGGCAAGGGAAGCCCCTATAACCATCATGCTTAGAGGCGCCGTCAAATTGCTCAAGTGAGTGATGGTATCTGCAATCATTCCAGGCACCGGTATTTCACACAGGTAAATGATCATAGCCGCAATGCAGGAAATCACGCCAACATTAAAGATCCTGCGAATCAAAAAGGCAGCGCCATGCCCCTTTTGCCTGCCGCCTTCCGGTTCCGACGACATGGACGATACCCCATAGGTATAAATCAGGATATTATAGGGAATGGTGAACAGCGCTGCATAAAGAAGCGCACTCTTCCCGTAAAGAGCGGCAACCACCGGAAATCCCATAAACCCAATATTGGAAAAGACCGTCATCGCCTTGTAGGTTCCCCGGCTTTCCTTTTCTACCCTAAGGAGCCGGGGCAGGATCTGGGCAATCAAAAGAAGAGCCGAATACACGCCCGTAATTATGGCCGCGGTGACGAAAAGCTCCCGTCCCTGTATCTTTTCTTCCCCCAGGCATCCTGTGAGAACCAATGCAGGATTTGCAATATTTACTACAATGGCTGACAGCTTTTTACCTGCCTCGTCCGTGATAATTTCCTTTTTGTAACATAAGTACCCAATCCCCATTAAGAGGAAAAGCACCACCATCTGTTCTAGCAGCAGCATCTCTTTAACTCCTTATCCCTTCTTATCTTTTTCCGAAACATTCCACCAATACATTTAATTTCCCTTTTTTGCTGACCCCTGTTTCCCCTATATATTTAAACTTCCCATATCCTCTTACACTTACCATATCTTCCGGTTTAAGCATCCGGCTGCTGTTTTCACAGAGCCGCCCGCCCACAAAAATCTTCTTTTGCCGGAACAGGTCAGCCGCTTCACTCCGGGAGAGCTTATATACTTTTGCAACGGCCCCGTCAATCCTTTCAGAAGAAATTTGTATCTTTAATTCCTGTGCATCCATTTTTACACAGGAGGGAATCTCCGCAGCCGTTTCACAGGTAACGGTTGTATGTTTCACTTTTTCTATATTTTTTGAAATAAACTCCATCATAGTTTCTGTACAGAAGATCCACGCGCTTTTTTCCACCAAAAGAATATCCCCTAATGTGTCTCTTTCTATCCCCAGATTCATGAGCGCTCCTAAGTAATCCCTATGCGTCAGCGCATCCGAAAACTTTTCCGCCACAGGGCTTACCTTCAAGCAGGAAAGAGGGAACTCTTCCTCATAACCCAGCATTTCCGCGCTGCCAAAGCGGATCATCACACGTTCCGCGTCCTCATAACCGCCCCACAAAGCATAGGGCACATAAGAAAGTTCCCTTTCCAACTCATAAAAACAGGATAGGTCAGCCATCCCCAGAAATCCCGTATATGTGTACTGATTTTTTTGGTAACATTTCTGCGCCAGTTCTCTAAGACGCTTTTTCATCAGATCTTCCGTCTCCATAAATACCTCATCTTCATTGCTGTCCTGGTACAAGCATATTTACCATCATACCACACAAATCAATTTTTGACTTTAGGCAATTTTAATAAATGAATAATACTTCCATAAGAAACATATGATTATCTTTAGGGAATGCACATCTCTATGACACATTTCTCTTTTATAATGAATACCATAACATGGATAGGAGGTCACTACATGCAGAAACTACTTAATCAACATAAGCACCTGTCCCCCGCAGAAAGCAATCGGTTGAATAATAAGGAAAGGAAGGAAAAAGAATCCTGGGAGGAATATTCCGCTCTCCATGATTCCTTTACAGAGCTGCTCTCATATGAGAGACGGTCAAATGGAAATTTTGATTTTTGGCAATTAAACTATATTTGATAACTGTGGAAATTTATTTTCAAGGATTCTCCGGAAACCTTTACAGAAAAATTGATCATCTGCTATAATCAATCATAGAAGCTATACAAAATTTAGGTAAATATATGACCGGAAAGTCAAGGAAAATGCCATGAACCTGTCAGATGCCATAAAAAGTATTATCCGTCCTCATAAGGATGACCAGCTCACCCCCCTTACTACCGTTTGGGGGGAGCAGCTTTATGCTGAAAATATATTGCCGGAGTATCCCCGCCCCCAAATGCAGCGAAACAATTTTCTTACTTTAAACGGCTATTGGGATTATGCTATTACCGAAAAAGATACCCCTCCCTCTTCCTATGACGGAAAGATCCTGGTACCTTTTTCCCCGGAAAGTTCCCTCTCCGGCGTTCACAGACAGCTTCTTCCACATCAGTTCTTATGGTACCGGACATGCCTTCCTCAGTCAGGATGTACGCTCCCAGGTAAGAACCGCCTGCTTCTTCATTTCGGCGCTGTGGATCACTCTGCTATAGTTTATGTCAACGGCCGTCTGGCCACCTCACACCAAGGAGGGTATCTCCCCTTTTCAATAGATATTACTGATTTTTTACATCCCGGTTCCAATGAGCTGACCGTAAGGGTTCAGGACTCCACTGGCTCCTGTGATGAAGCGAAAGGCAAACAGACCCTGAATCGGGGCGGAATATTTTACACGGCGCAAAGCGGGATCTGGCAAAGCGTATGGCTGGAGCAGGTTCCCCCTTCCTATATCGAAACCCTGTGGTTTGAAACGAATTTCAATGCCAGAAAGGTTACTGCACATATAACGGCTGCCGTTCACGGCATGATCCCTCCTCTTGCCGTTTCTATCTATGCAGACGGCCATGAAATCGCGTCAGGTTCCATTCAGTTGAACGGTGATACCCCTCCGGATATGTCAATTGGCGCCCGGGTAAATCCATCGGCCTCTCTTACGCTGACCCTTCCCAGGGAATATTTTTATCCCTGGAGCCCGGAAACCCCTTTTCTTTATGATGTAAAACTTCACTTTGGCGAGGATATGCTCACCAGCTATTTTGCTCTGCGTACCTTTTCCATCGAAAGGCAAAATGAAGGGCCTCTTTCCGGCAAGCCGGTATTTTGCTTAAACCACAAGCCTTATTTCCTCATGGGCGTGCTGGATCAGGGCTACTGGCCGGATGGGCTTTACACCGCTCCTTCCGATGAAGCCCTTCTTTACGACATTCAAACCATGAAATCATTGGGTTTTAATATGTTACGCAAACACATCAAAATAGAAAGCGCACGATGGTACTATCACTGTGACCGCCTTGGCATGATCGTCTGCCAGGACATGGTAAACGGCGGCAGCCAATACCACATGCCTGTAATCAGCTATCTGCCTACCCTCTCCCCTTCTTTGGCTTCACACCTGAAGGACTCCCATTATTCGCTCTTATCCCGAAAAAACAAAAATGCACGGGAGCTATGGGAAAATGAATGTGCAGATACCGTCCAATACCTGAAATTTTTCCCTTCCATTGCCATCTGGGTTCCTTTTAACGAAGGATGGGGACAGTTCGACACTGCCCGCATCACCGAAATGATCCGGAAACTTGACCCCTCCAGGGTGATTGACTCCGCAAGCGGATGGTTTGACCAAAACTGTGGAGATTTCATCAGCGTGCATAACTACTTCCGCCCTCTCTCCGTTTCCGTTAAGAAATGGGAGGATCGCGCTTATTTCCTTTCCGAATATGGCGGGTATGCCTGTGCAGTCAAAGGTCATACCAGCGTGGAACGGGTTTTTGGTTATAAACGTTTTGACACCATCAAAGAATTCCGCACCGCTTACAAAGAACTGATCCAAAAATCCCTGCTTCCCTTAAAAAATCAGGGATTAAGCGGCGCTGTATATACACAACTTTCCGATGTAGAGGAAGAAGTCAACGGAATCCTCACCTACGACCGGAAAGTCAACAAATTACGTTAAAAAACGCCCATTAAGCCTCACTTTCAAACAACTTTTGTAATCTATGTTTTACATGGATATATGCCGGGATCAAAAAGGCATCGGCAGCTACCCAAGCCAATGGGCTTGCTAAACATGCGCCCATAAACCCAAATTTGGGCACCAGTACCAGTCCTGCCAGCGTCCTGGCCGCCATCTCAAATACCCCGGCTAAAATAGCAAACGTAGAAAATCCCATTCCCTGGATCAAATAGCGGACAATATTGACCAATGCCAGGGGAATAAAGAAGGCAGCATTTATAATCAGGAAAACTTTCGCGTTTTCCAGCATCTGGACTTCCGCCCCTTCTACAAACAACGCTGTCAGGTTCTGCCCGAAGAAATACAAAATCACAAAAGAAACTATGGAATACACTACCCCCAAAATCACACAGGCTTTCAATCCACTGCCAACCCTCTCCAGTTTCCTGGCGCCTACATTTTGTCCCCCATAAGTAGCCATCGTAGATCCCATAGCATCAAACGCACAACAAAAAAACATATTCACACGGGTGGCGGCCGTGATGGAAGCCACTACCAAAGACCCCAGGCCATTGACAGCCGTCTGCAAGATCACACCGCCAATCGCAGTAATTGAATACTGCAGCCCCATAGGAATTCCCATACTGCAAAGCGTCTTCATGTATCCCGTGTCTATTTTCCATTCATCCCTGGAAATATGCAGGATTTCAAATTTCTTCATCATATATACCAGACACAGCAATCCGGAAACAAGCTGGGAAGCTACCGTTGCCACTGCCGCTCCTGCTACCCCCATTTGGAACACGAGAATACACAAAAGATCCAGCCCGATATTCAAAACAGACGACAACGTCAAAAACACCAATGGCGTTTTGCTATCCCCCATAGACCGGATGATGCCGGAAAGAATATTGTAAAGATAAGTTGCCGGTATCCCTATAAAAATGATCAGTATATATTCATATGCATATTGGAAAATATCCTCCGGCGTATCCATCCACGTTATAATATTCCTGCAAAGTAAAGACACTACGACCGTCATCGCCAAAGCAAATATGACAGAAAGCCAAACACAATTTGCTATCACCTGGCGCATCCCAGAATAATCTTTTGCACCAAACTTATGAGCAACAGGAATTGCAAAACCGCTGCATACTCCCATACAAAACCCCACGATCATAAAATTAATGGAACTGGTTGCACCTACGCCTGCCAGTGCATGCATACCAAGAATACGCCCCACGATCACCGTATCCACAACACTGTAAAACTGCTGAAATACAAAGCCGAATAAAAGGGGAATAGAGAATCCTAAAATTAATTTCATGGGCGAACCCACAGTCATGTCCTTTGTTGTATCTTTCGCCATCTTATTTCCCTCCAACATGATGATAATTTCAATCTTTTACAGGCTTTTATATGACAGCATCCGGGTTTTAGGGGTACATCCAAGATAGCTGTCACAGGGCCCAAGGATTTACTTTAGAATATATCATGGAGGTTGTCAATTGCTAGAATAAAAATTTTTAAAAAATGTAGATTTCTCTCATTAAGTTTTCCGTTTACGGACGACAATCGAGTAGGGAAGATGCATCTTCCCTACTCGCCGCGCGACCCGTGCGCCGCCTTAGCGGCATAATTCATCTGCACGGGTCTGTACATAAAAAATCCCGGGGCACCTATTCCAAGTGCACCGGGATCTCTTTTATTTAACTATTGCTGCTTATGCAAAAGGGTTTTCTGACTTATAAAGCATTCCCTTGGGCTGGTTAAATCCAATCTCATCCAACTCTACGCCAATATATTTGAACACTTCATACAAAGCCTTGCCGTAGTGGCCAAATGCAACTGCACCATGGTGAGGATAATTGCCTTCGATGAGCACATGACGATAGAAACGTCCCATTTCAGGAATTGCAAATACGCCAATGCCGCCGAAAGATTTGGTTGCAACCGGAAGAACCTCTCCATGTGCGATATAAGCGCGAAGCTTGTTGTCCGCCGTAGACTGGAGACGATAGAAGGTAATGTCACCAGGTACAATATCGCCTTCCAGCGTTCCGTTGGTAACTTCTACCGGCAGGGATCTTGCCATAATCATCTGATTCTTCATACTGCACGATGAAAGTTTCCTTGAGCAGGTATTGCCGCAGTGGAATCCCATAAAAGTATCCTTATGTGTATAATCATATTTGCCTTTGATTGCTTCCTCATACATATCATCGGGAACTGTATTGTTGATATCAAGCAATGTTACCACATCATCGCTCACTGCTGTGCCAATGAACTCGCTTAAGCATCCATAAATATCAACTTCACAGGATACAGGGATACCCATACCTGTCAGACGGCTGTTCACATAGCAGGGAACGAAGCCAAACTGGGTCTGGAATGCCGGCCAGCACTTGCCAGCAATGGCAACATACTCACGGTATCCTTTATGAGCCTCAACCCAGTCAAGAAGCGTTAATTCATACTGAGCAAGCTTCGCCAAAATCTCCGGCTTCTGATTGCCTTCACCCAGCTCTTCTTCCATCTCTTTTACCTTTGCAGGGATCCTCTCATCGCCGTCATGCTTATTAAAAGCTTCAAACAGATCCAGCTCAGAGTTTTCTTCAATCTCAACACCCAGATTGTAAAGCTGCTTGATGGGTGCATTACATGCAAGGAAGTTAAGAGGCCTGGGGCCAAAGCTGATGATCTTAAGGCTCTTTAAGCCGACAATCGCTCTTGCAATGGGAACAAATTCATTGATCATATCTGCACATTCCTGTGCCGTTCCAACCGGGTATTCCGGAATATATGCTTTAATATTGCGGAGTTTTAAATTATAGCTTGCATTAAGCATACCACAATAAGCATCGCCACGCCCGCCAACTAAGTCGTTTTGTGACTCTTCAGCCGCTGCAATAAACATAGCAGGCCCATCGAAATGTTTTGCAAGAAGTGTCTCAGAAATTTCAGGACCAAAGTTTCCAAGATAAACACAAAGCGCATTACAGCCTTCTTTCTTAATGTCCTCCAATGCCTGAACCATATGGATCTCGCTTTCTACGATACAGATCGGGCACTCATAAATGTCTGTCACATCATATTTTGCCTTATACGCCTCTATCAGCGCTTTTCTTCTGTTAACGGACAGAGACTCCGGGAAACAGTCACGGCTAACCGCAACAATTCCAATCTTTACTTTGGGTAAATTGTTCATTTTTCAATCCTCCTGTTTTGAAATGAAAATAATGTATCCTCATCAGGGCAGGAATTTTCCGCCCCGACCTACTGCACAATGCCAAATAACCTATGGTCGATTTACTTACTCATTCACACAAAGGTTCTTACCTACAAGTCCCATAGGGCTTCCCTCCGGCAGTCCGCCTTCCGGGTGTCCGAGAAGCCATTTGTTTTTTGCAGTCAAATGTCCATCTTCTCCGCCCTTGTGCTCCGTATCCAAATCCAGGTTGGTCCCTTTCGGAAGGACAATGGCAACCTTAAAACCTGCACCGTCTACCCCGCAAGGCGCATAATGAAGCGTGGTTGCATACACTTCCACAGCCGTTCCCTTGGGTACCAAAAAGGCTTCAACCAGGGAAGTGTCATAGGTAAAATCATCCCTAATATCCTGCTGGCATCCCAGCATTAAAATAGCATCCGTTGCCGCTACATTGATCTCAGAACTTCTGTGATATTCAAGGGCATTTAACATACAGTTATGTCCGTTACAATAGCCGATTTGGATCGGCAGTTCCCCGTAGGTCTTATCCGTCAGATCCTTCATAACCGGAAGCGCTTCAAGCTCTGGCAATCCGGGAACATATTCCACGCCTTCCGGAAGAGGCGTCACATCCTCCATCGCTTGAACCAGGCTTGAAAAATCAATTCCTTCAACGACCTTACCATACTTTTTAAAGCGTTCATCCGTAACACTGTAAACTTTCATATTTTCCTCATTTCCGCGTTGCTTTTCTACGCTTACTTATTTGATGATTTCAAACAAAGGCTTGCAGGCAGGATAAATCTCCTTAAACTGCTGATACCTTGCTTCGTATTTTTCTACCAGCTCCGGCTCCGGCTCAACCGTGTCGATAATCTTAACGATCTTTTCTGCTGCAGCTTCCACATTTTCATATTCGCCGCAGGCAACAGCCGCCAGCATGGCGCCGCCAAGAGCAGGGCCTTCCTCACTCTCGATTACATCCACTTTCAGGTTCAGGATATTAGCGATCATCTTCTTCCATAGAGGGCTTTTGGCGCCACCGCCACAAATCTTAGTCCTCTCCAGCCGGATCCCTAAGGACTTCGCCACTTCAAGGGAATCACGCAGGGCAAAAGCAACGCCCTCAAGCACTGCCTGGGTCATATCGGCTCTGGAGGTATCCATCGTCATCCCAATAAAAGTCCCTCTGGCATTGGGATTGTTATGAGGAGATCTCTCTCCCATCAAATAGGGCAGGAAGTACACATGGTTTTCACCAAGCTTTTCTATTCCCTTTTGCTCCGCCGCATACTGATCCGTTCCGATAATATCCTCCATCCACCACTTGTTGCAGGATGCTGCGCTTAACATACAGCCCATCAAATGATAATTTCCGTCCGCATGTGCAAACGCATGGAGCGCATTATACTTGTCTACGCCAAATGTCTTGGAGGAAATAAAAATAGTTCCACTGGTTCCAAGAGAAATATTACACATTCCCTCGCCTACCGTTCCAGTCCCTACTGCCGCTGCGGCATTGTCCCCGGCGCCTGCCGCTACTTTTACATTTTCAGGCAGTCCCAGTTCTCCGGCGATTTCAGCCGTCAATGTTCCCACACACTCATAACTCTCATAAAGCTTAGGAAGCATCTCTACCGTTATACCGCAAATATCGCACATTTCCTTTGACCAGCGGCGGTTCTTCACATCCAAAAGCAACATACCGGAAGCATCGGAAACATCCGTACAATGAACCCCTGTCAGCTTATAGGCGATATAGTCTTTCGGAAGCATGATTTTGGCAATTTTCGCAAAATTTTCCGGTTCTTTATTCTTCACCCACAAAATCTTTGGCGCGGTAAAACCGGTAAACGCAATATTGGCTGTGTACTTAGAAAGATTCTCCTTCCCAACCACATTGTTCAAATAATCACATTCCTCGTAAGTCCTTCCGTCGTTCCACAAAAGCGCAGGCCGGATCACCTGATCCTCTTTATCCAAGATAACAAGCCCGTGCATCTGCCCGCCAAAGCTGATCCCGGCAACTTGGTTTTTGTCCGCTTGTGCAAGCAGTTCTTTGATTCCCTCCATGGTCTGTGTAAACCAATCCTCCGGTTTCTGCTCAGACCATCCCGGATTCGGGAAATAAATGGGATACTCTTTGGATACGATCTTCTGGATCTTGCCTTCCCCATCCATCAGCAGCAATTTCACAGCGCTTGTACCCAAATCAACACCTATGTACAGCATGATAACCCTCCTTTTCTCTTACATAATTTTATTATAGTAAACTTTCACCATAAGTACAACCAAACATTTTACACAATCTGTTAAATATTATTCCATTTCATTTTCCTGCCCATATTCCACTTGCAGATCACAAAACCGCACATAACCCGCTTCCGATCCCCTGGCATGGATTCCATAAGTGCATCCCACAAAACCGTCGGCCCGTTCCGCACTCATAAATCCCGTCTCGATCTTTCCCAGCTCATCGCCCTGTGCCAAAAACACTGCCTGCTGTTCCTGACCCCGGATCTCCAGCTCGATCTGCGCCTCGTCCAAAGTCCCTTCCCCTAATTCTTTGCTGCCAAGAAGCCGGGTATCCCCCCGCTCCCGTTTGTAAAGGGCAGCCCGGATCTTCGTTCCCTTCCGGCAAAGCGCAAGAAAAATGTAATTATCATCGTTATACAGGTAAAGAAGCCCCGCCTCAGACTGTTCCATCGTTCCAACCAGCACATTTACCTTGATCGAAAAATTCCGCCCCTGCTGGCGAATCCCCAAATAGGAAATTTCTCCGGCAGTATCTTCCGGCAAAGCGCCTGCACATTTCAGTGCACATTCCCGTTTATTTATCATACGGAGCATATCCTGTGCCGGATGCCTGAATGTCAGGAAACGGAAATCCCACGGATCGGTAAATTCCATTTTCATACTGGGACAAAAAGCCGGTACCCTGTTTTCCGGCTCACATGGTTCTCCGCCTCTTTCTTCTTCCATCCCTTCTGCCACTTGCTGCTCCCAAAGGATTTTCCCTTCTCCGGGATTCACCACTGGCCAGCCCTCTTCCCATTCCACTTTGGCAAGGAATGTCTCCCGCCCCATCTCGGCGGCTCCCTGCAAGGGTCTGGTTCCTAACATCACCAGGTACCATTCCCCTTCCGGTGTATCCACCAGATCGCCATGGCCAATATTTTGAATCGGATAATTTCTGCCCAAATGACGGTGTGTAAGGATCGGGTTACATTTATAGTTTTCATAAGGGCCTGTCAGCTCCTTGCTTCTCGCCACGCAGATGCTGTGTTCATAGCTGGTTCCCATCTCCGCACAAGTGACATAATAATATTCCCCTATTTTATACAAATGCGGGCCTTCCACCCAGCAGGCATCCTTCATCGCCCCGGTATAAAGGGAATAAGCTTCCCCCACCAGCTCTCCTTTTGCAAGGTCAAGCTCCTGCATCCACACTTCACAATCTCCCCAAAAACGTGCATCTGCCTTCTGTCTTTGGCCTATATAATAACACTGATCCCCCTCAAAATAGAGGGATGGATCTATACCTGCATCCGTTCCTTCCGGCACTTTCAAATAGACCGGATCTGACCACTCTCCCGCCGGGTCGCTTGCCGTCACATAAAAATTCCCGCCATGGGAAACATTCGTAGTGATCATGATAAACATCCCATTATGATAGCGGATCGACGGGGCAAAGATCCCCCGGGAAATCGTTGCACCATCCAGAACAAGCTGGCTCTTCCGTGTGAGTACGTTTCCAATCTGTTCCCACGTTACAAGATCCGTGCTGTGAAAGACCGGTACGCCCGGCACATACGAAAATGTAGAATTTACAAGATAATAATCCCTTCCCACCCTGCAAATAGAAGGATCCGGATAAAAGCCTTTTAAAATAGGATTCTGTGCAATCTTCATAAGAACCTCCCTGCATTCTTTCTCAAAAACATTGTACAGAAAATAGAGCTGGGAAACTACTCAATAATTGCTAACTGGCGGTCAATTTCTATTCCTGTAGTCTTCTCTGCATCCCCTGCATTTCCTCAAACCCGAAGTCTTCAGCCATCTGCGCTCTCCCTTCCTCTTAAATCAAAGACCCCGCTGCAAAGCAACGGGATCTTTGAACCTGGCGGCCTTTACCAAATACATGTAACACGATTTTATGCATTTGACTCAATGCCCGCGGAAATAGTAATTACACTTGAAAAGTATCATCCTGTCCTCTCTGATTATATTTTAACTGAAGGAAATTCTGGAAATCCCTCTGGTACATCTTGTTCAGCTCATCATCGTACCCAACTACTGCCCCGGGTATCGTCTGGCTGATATATTGCAGCACTTCCTGGGCTTCCCCTTCATTGGACACTGCTACCGTAAAACTCTTCTTATCAAACGTACGGAGCATCACGGCATAGGTAGTTCCGGTTTTGATCCCGTTGGTACGGTGCGTTGTCGTCGACTGATAAGCCCACACTAATTTATCATTGGCAACCACATGGGGTTTACTGCCTATCAGGAAAAAGGTCAGGCGGCGGCCCACACGGAAGTCACTTTTTTTGTTAAATAAGCGTGCCCCTTCGTATTCATAATCAACGCTGCCTTCCTCAAACCCAGCCTGTGCAAGCTCTTTCTTAAAAGTTTTCAGCTTTCCTCCTGTCAGCGCCAACACCAAAAGGAACACACCTGCCAAAAACAGTGCGCCGCCAAGCCCTGCTATGATCCATGCCGACGTTGCCGCACCCCCTGTCAGAGCGCCAACACTGATATAATACGGTAACGTCCAATCGTCAAGTTCTTCCTCCGTAAAATCAGACTCCAAAAAATATTCTTTAAAATATTCATACTCCTCGGATGTCATCTTATTCACTGCACCAGAGTATCTGATCGGATCAGAATACTCACCATAGTAAGTAGCTTCCGCCATCTCTTCCATCTTATATTCATCCGAAGCCGGAACTTTAATTCCCATGTACCTAAAATCCTGCGCGTTTTCATCTCCTGTCCAGATCACATAGTATAAATCAGTGGTATGTCTTGCATGAGTCTTGGTATTCTCCTCATATTGCTCCATGTAACACCCAAAGTTGTCATAAAGAGTCACATCCACGATCAAATCCCCGTTAATCTCCTCCGGTGCAAGAGACTCAAACACCACATGTCCCCGGAGCAACGACTTCATGTTGGAAATTTCCGCTCCAAACAGCGCTATGCCTATCACTAACAAAATTAGTGCGGCAGGCAGCGACTTTATAATACTTTTCTTCTTAAGTTTTTCTAACATAGTTCCCTCCTCAAATGACACCCGCTAATGATTTACACATATTTTTTTAATGTACTGCGGACTGCACCGGTTCCTGCCGTCAGTTCTGAAAGGTAACCACACACCTTCCCTGCAAGCCCTGCCTCATACAAATCCACTCCAAAGATCTGCTTCATCTTAAGAACTTCCGTCACATGACTTTCCACGTCCTGCCCTGGCTTTAATGCAAGATCTTTTACATAAGGGCATACTGTGGAAAGGAGCGGGTCTGGGCTTAACTCAAAAGAATGTCCCTCATCGTCTACCGCCATCAGGTAACGCAGCCATCCGGCAAACACCAGGGGGATCATATCGAGACTCTGCACGTCCAGTTCCGGAGCCTTCTGATAAGCCTTCACCGTCTCCCCAAAGCGGATAGCAAGCTTCTGCGAAGTGTCCGTTGCAATCCTCTGGGGCGTATCCGGCATAAACGGATTGGGCACCCGCACATGAAGCACAGTGTCAATAAACTCCTTAGGGTCAAGGATTCCAGGATCTACCACTACCGGAAGCCCTTCCACATAACCGATCCGCTCAACCAGCTTCACCAATTCCTCATCCTTTAATTCGTCTGATATCTTGTGGTAGCCTAACAGGCATCCATAAACCGCCAGTGCCGTATGAAGCGGATTTAAGCAGGTGCAGACCTTCATTTTTTCCACTTTATCAACCGTTTCCCTGGTCGTGAAGATTACGCCCCCCTCTTCCAGCTTCGGCCTGCCGTTAGGAAAAGCATCCTCCACAACCAGATATTCACACTCTTCCGCATTGACAAAAGGCGCAACATAAGTATTCTTGGATGTGATCACAGGCTCCAGCCCTTCCACACCGTCCTCCAGTAAGATCTTTTCCACGGAAGCATCCGGCCTGGGGGTAATCTTATCAATCATCGTCCAGGGAAAAGTTACCTTCTCCCTATCATCTACATATTGCACAAAACCTTCCTGCACTTTCCCGTTCTCCGCCCATTTTTTTGCAAACGTGCTTACGGCAGCATACAGTTTATCCCCATTGTGGGAACAGTTATCCGTACTGACCATTGCAACAGGTTTTTGTCCCGCCTGATAGCGGGCATAAAGAAGCGCTGCCACCTTTCCCATATAACTGGAAGGCGCATCCGGCCCTTCCTTAAAATCCGCTTCCACGGAAGGAAGGAGACTGCCTTTTCCATCCACCAGACTATACCCCTTTTCTGTAATGGTAAAGGTGCACATCTGTAAGGAGTCCTTTTGGAAAATTTCTTTCATCCTGGCAAACTCCCTTTGATTTTCGGAATCCAGCATCAATGATTCCGCAATGCTTCCAATTACCGTCTTTTCTACACTGCCGTCTGCCTTCAAGGTGACCAGAATATTGTAATCATCGTGGGGGCGGTTCATCTTTTCGACGATCTCATAGTCAAACCCTTCCGCCGCAATAAGCCCTCTGTCCAACGTTCCTTCCTTTAACAGCTTCTGCACCACATTTGCCAAAAATGCCTTAAAAATGTTTCCCGCTCCGAAATGTACCCAAAAAGGATTCTCCTTGGTTTTGCCAATCATCCGTTCCCTGTCAAATTCGGGAAGGTCGTATCCGGCCTCCTTCCACGCCTGCAGATCCTGTAATCCCTGTGCATCTAATTTCATCTTCTTTCGGCTCCTTTCATAATCGCTTCCCAAAGTCCATTCAGATATGCCGCCCCAAGGGCCCTGTCATACAGGCCATATCCCGGCATTGCCACCTCGTCCCAAATCATCCTGCCATGATCCGGACGGATCGGTCCTTCAAACCCGATTTCATAAAGGGCTTTCATGATCTCATACATATCAAAACTTCCGTCTGCGGATAAATGTGCCGCTTCCTCAAAATTATCGGGGGTAATAAACTTTAAATTACGCACATGTGCAAAGTGAATCCTTCCTTTCAAGGAACGGATCATATCTGGCAGATCGTTTTCCAGGTTCGTTCCGTAAGAACCCGAACAGAAGGTAACTCCGTTATGCACATCATCCACCATCTTCATCAT
This sequence comes from uncultured Lachnospiraceae bacterium, assembly GCA_910585005.1. Taxonomy (GTDB): domain Bacteria; phylum Bacillota; class Clostridia; order Lachnospirales; family Lachnospiraceae; genus Suilimivivens. The sequence goes on from CAJUCN010000001.1 coordinate 29,986, forward strand.
CCGAAGAATATTTTCCTTGTTAATGATGATCCTGGGCAGTCCAAAAACACTCCAGGCAGGATCGTCAGGATGAATCGCCATCTTAATATCATACTTATTGCACACTGGCATGATCTTTTCAAGGAAGTATTTCAAATTGGCAAACAGTTTTTCCCCGTCCACATCCTTATACATCTCAAAAAGCTCTTTTACCCTTGCCATGCGCTCCGGCTCCCAGCCAGGCATTACCGCTCCGTTGGTATCCCCTGCAATAGACTCGAACATCTTCTCCGGATCCAGAGCATCTACTGCTTCCTGGGTGTAGGCAAGCACCGTAGAACCATCCGGCCTTACTCTTGCCAGCTCTGTCCTTGTCCAGTCAAACACTGGCATAAAATTATAACATACCAGATGGATGTCCTCTTTTCCCAAATTTTCAAGAGTTTCGATATAGTTGGCAATATAACGGTCTCTCTCACCTCCGCCTATCTTAATATCATCATGAATATTTACGCTCTCGATTCCCGAAATATGCAGCCCTGCCGCCTCAACCTCTTCCTTCAGGGCATGGATCCTCTCCTGGCTCCATACTTCCCCCGGCGTAGTGTCGTAAAGTGTGGTGATCACACCTGTTACCCCCGGTATCTGGCGGATTTGCCGCAGCGTCACCGTATCAAATTTGCTTCCGTACCACCTGAGTGTCATTTCCATAATTACCCTACCTCCAATTCATTTTCTGACAACTTAAGTTTATTATAATAAATCCACTGAAAAATGCCATTGACGGGATTGTTGTATGTATTGCAAAAATTGCGGATTTGTGTTATCCTCACCGTAAAAGAATTGAGGAATGAACGATGGCCAAGAAACTGGAAACCCGTTTTCAAACCAGGCAGTACATGCTGTCCAAAGATTTTGAAATTTATTACTATAATGACCATACCCTTTCAAAGGTGGAATTGCATTCCCATGATTATTATGAATTCTACTTTTTTCTTGAAGGAAACGTAAGCATCCAAATTGGGGAAGCCCTTTACCCCGTCAAATTTGGTGATGTAATGCTTATTCCCCCTCAGGTTCCCCACTGCCCCATAATCCACAACACAGACATTCCCTACCGCCGCTTTGTTTTTTGGATCAGTCAGGATTACTGCCGCCATTTATGCCGCATCTCCACTGACTATTTTTATCTGATGGAATATGTCCAAAAACACCAAAAATATCTTTTTCACAATGACCGGATCACTTTTAATTCCCTGCAGTCCCAAATCACACGGCTGATCGAGGAGATGGGCGGAAACCGTTTCGGCAAACACACACAAATCTCCCTCTATGTAAATGAACTGATCCTACACTTAAACCGTCTGGTTTACGAGAAACATATGCCCAGCAAAAAGGTGCCGGAAATCTCCTTATGCCAAAATTTGATCAGGTATATTGAAAACCACATAGAGCAGGACTTGTCCCTGGAACTGCTGGCAAGGGAATTTTTTGTGAGCAAATACCACATTGCCCATGTGTTTAAAGATAACCTGGGTATGTCTATCCATCAGCATATCACCAAAAAACGCCTGGAGCTTTGCCGCGATGCTATTTTAAGCGATATGAGCATCACCCAGGCTTACCAGACGTTTGGTTTTGGCGATTATTCCAGTTTTTACCGCGCCTTCAAAAAGGAATACGGTATCTCCCCCAGGGATTTTAAAGACATGCAGACCGTAACCTACGATTAAACAGGCAACTTTTCCGTGATAACGGCCCTATCCCGTGATCCGCCTGTCCAGCTTTTTGGACAGCTTCGTCCCGATCCATTGCAGGATCTGCACCAATAGCACCAAAAGAACTACTGTCACAATCATGATATCCACCTGATACCTGCGGTATCCATACTGGATGGCAATATCACCCAGCCCGCCTCCGCCTACCACACCGGCCATGGCGGAATAACCTAAAATTGTCCCTAAGGCAATGGTTCCCCCTACAATCAGAGATACCCTTGCCTCTGCAAGGAGAACCTTCCAGATGATCGCCCAGGTTCCCGCACCCATGCTTTGCGCCGCCTCGATCACACCGTGATCCACCTCCAAAAGGGAAGATTCCACCAGCCTTGCCACAAAAGGGGCCGCTGCCAGCGACAGGGGTACGATCGTTGCCGTTGCTCCATAACTTCTGCCTACGATCCACCTGGTAAAAGGAATGACAAGCATCAGCAGAATTAAAAACGGAATGCTCCTGACGATATTGACCACTACATCCAGGATCTTATAAACAATCTTATTTGGTTTCAGTCCCCCTGGCGCCATCACTACCAGGGCAATTCCCAGCGGAAGCCCTAAAAGATAAGCAAGCAGGGTCGAAACCAGTGTCATATAGAGGGTTGCCCCAGTACCTTTCACGATCATCATGATCACTTGACTATCCCACATAATTATCCAGCTCCTCCACTTCCAGTTTTCTATTTTTCAAATACTGTATCATCTTTTCCGCTGCATCCGTATCCTCCGGAAGCTGCAGGATCATCTGCCCATGCGCCACACCGCCAATATCTCTGGTATCCGCAAGCAAGATATTTACTGGCGCTTTGCAAGTCAGGATCATATTGGCTATTACCGGCTCATAAGAGGAATTGCTGGAAAAAACAATACGGACGCACCGCTTCCCTTTCATTTCCATCCTGGGTTCCGCCTCCCCCTGGATGATCAGCTTCTTTGCCGCCCTGCTCTTCGGCCTCTGAAAGACCTCCTCCACCCTGCCGGTCTCAGCAAGAATCCCCTCATCAATGATCGCCACATGAGAACAGATCTCCTGCACTACCGACATCTCATGCGTGATAATCACGATCGTGATCCCGTATTTTTGATTGATCTCCTTGAGCAAAGCCAGGATCGCTTTGGTCGTGGTGGGATCTAATGCACTGGTCGCCTCATCGCACAAAAGGACTTTGGGGTTCGTTGCAAGCGCCCTTGCAATGGCCACACGCTGCTTTTGCCCGCCGGAAAGCTGGGCCGGATATGCTTTTGCTTTCTCGGAAAGCCCTACGATCTCCAACAGTTCCCTGGCTCTGTCACGGGCTTCTTTTTTCGGAGTTTTGGTGATTTCCATGGAAAAGCAGATATTGTCAATTACCGTCCTTTGCATCAACAGATTGAAATGCTGGAAGATCATAGCAACCTGGGTTCGGGTATCACGAAGTTCACTGTCCTTCATCGCTGACAAATCCTTGCCCTCAATCAGCACGGTTCCACTGGTCGGCCGCTCCAAAAAATTAAGACACCTTACCAGCGTTGATTTCCCGGCCCCGCTCATGCCAATAATACCGTAAATCTCCCCTTTATGAACCTCCAGGTTGATGCCCTTAAGTGCCTCCACCGTATTGTCTTTCCCCACAAAGGTCTTGGTAACATCTTTGATCTGAATCATCGTTTCCATATGTATTTCCATACCCCTTTCCGGTTTCTCTTCCATTTCATTTTCGTATTCTATTTCTCTTTACACCGTCCTATCATACCACAAAGACGGCCTCCTTGCAACGAAGCAAATATTTTGCTATACTGGTACTGTTCTTGTTGATATTGATGAAAGAAGGTCCCTGACATTATGAGTAAGAAAAAAGCAGTTGTTTCACTTGGCCATAACGCCCTTGGCCACACCACCTTAGAGCAGCGGGATGCCGTCAAGGTCACCGCAAATGCGCTGGCCAATTTAGTGGAAGCAGGTTATCAGCTCACCATCACCCACAGCAATGGGCCACAGGTCAGTATGATCCACAAGGCTATGACCGAGCTGCGCCGTCTATATATCGATTACACGCCTGCTCCCATGTGCGTCTGCAACGCCATGAGCCAGGGATATGTAGGATACGATATCCAAAATGCCCTAAAAGCCGAGCTGCTTTCCCGGGGAATCAGTCAGACAGTTTCCACCATCTTGACACAGGTAACCGTAGACCCTTACGATGAAGCGTTCTACGAACCTACCAAACTGATCGGACGGTATATGTCTGCAGAGGATGCAGAAATAGAAATAAAAAAAGGTAACTATGTGCAGGAAGAGCCCGGCAAAGGATTCCGCCGGATCATCGCCGCCCCTACTCCTATTGATATTGTTGAGATTGAAGCCATCCGCACACTTGCCGATGCAGGTCAGATTGTCATTGCCTGCGGCGGTGGGGGCATTCCTGTGATCGAGCAAAAGCATGCCCTGCAGGGCGCTTCAGCCGTCATCGAAAAGGACATCATTGCCGGAAAACTTGCTGCCGACCTCCATGCCGACCAGCTCATCATCCTTACTTCCGTTCCCAATGTATTTGAAAATTTCGGAAGTGAAAACCAGGCTCCAATCCCCTCTCTTACCGTAAAGCAGGCAATGGATATGGCCGCCAAAGAAGCGTTCGGCCAAGGCACCATGCTTCCTAAGATCCAAGCCGCCATCAGCTATCTTTCCGCTAATCCTGACGGAAGCGTGCTGGTCACATCCTTAGAAGCTGTTTCCGATGCCTTAAAGGGAAAGGCCGGGACTTTCATCACGGCATAGCAGTTTTCTAAATACGGAATACGAAAATACCTCCTAATCAGATTGGGGTGTTCCCTGCTCTGTTTAGGAGGTATCCTATTACAGAATGCCTGCACTTCTTACTCCAGATCAAGCTGCCTGCGGATCAGATATTCGCTCAGAAAATATAAGCCTACACCGATTCCAAAACATATCACCGTCAGAATCCAGTACATCGTCAAATAAGAAGAAAACATCTCCTCAAACGATGAATAAAAGGTCATCTGAAACATCATCGGAAACATCACCATTGTCCCGACGATCTGGGTAACCGTCATAATCCCAAAGTATGCGCCAATGGCTCCTAATATTCTGTGTTTACGCAGCATCTGGCCGATGCAGATCGAACCAACCACTGTCATCGTCCCGGTAAAAGAAGAAACGATCACCATGAAAACTCCGGTGAACATCGTCCTGACCACTTCATTCAGCATACCTGATTCCGCCACCTCATGAAAAAGACGACGGAACTCCATGCCGATCTGACTGAAATTATCCGCCCAAAAGACAGTAACACTTCCCACCAGAAGGAAGATACTCACCGCCACACCCAGTATGCTCAGCAAATTCCATATACACATCGTGAACACTTTAGACAGCAAAATCTGATGACTGGTAGCCGGAAGGGTATGGGTCAGGTATCCCTCATCCGTAAACATGCTCTTATAAAACCGCACCGCTAAATAGACAGTAATTCCTACACTGCAAACAATGATCGCCATGTAATACAGCATAAACAATGAGACAATGGATAAGGGCAGCCCGATCCAATCGCTCTCCCACATAGGAAACGCAAAACAGCTCCCTGTCAGCAGGGAAACAATCAACAAGACTCCAATAAAAAGCGTAGGTATCTTCCAAACGGCATGCCATTCATGCTTCATCAATTTCCCCAGCATACAAACACCTCCCTGAAATAAGCATCCACTGATTTGCCCTTCCTCTCCCGGATATTCTCAACCGTGTCCTGCAAAAGTACCTGTCCCTCCCTGATAAAGATCACTTCATCCAAAATATTTTCTATATCTGAAATCAGATGCGTAGAGATCAGCACAGTGGCTTGATTGTTATAGTTTGTAATAATCGTCCTCAAAATATAATCCCTGGCCGCCGGATCCACACCGGCGATGGGTTCATCTAAAAGATATAACTGGGCATCCCTGCTCATGACCATAATAAGCTGGACTTTCTCTTTCGTTCCTTTTGAAAGGGTTTTCAGACGTGCATCTTCATCGATATTCAGGTTATACAAAAGTTCCCTGGCCCTCTCCGGCTTAAAGTCCGCATAAAAATCGGCAAAATATGCAATCAGCTCCTTTACCTTCATCCCCCCCTGGAAATAAGTTCTTTCAGGAAGGTAAGAAACCTGGGCCTTCGATTGTGGACCGGGGGCGCTGCCATTTACGAATATTTCGCCTTCTGTAGGCACCAGTAATCCACTGATCAGCTTAATCAGCGTAGTCTTCCCACTTCCGTTAGGCCCCAAAAGCCCAATGATCTTCCCTCTGGGAATTGCCAGGTTCATGTGATTCAGCGCCATCTTTTTCTTTTCATAGACCTTGGTAAGATGGTTGATCTGTACCAATTCACTCATATTCTCCCTCCTGTTCTAAAAGCCTTACGATCTCTTCCGTCTCAAATCCAAGATTTTTCATTCTGTCAATAAATTCTTTCACCTGCTCTTTGGCAAGATGGTTTCTCGTCTGCCTGATCATTTCCATGTCTTCTGTCACCACACGCCCGCTGGTTCTTACCGTCATCACCAATCCGCTTCTCTCAAGCTCCGAAAGCGCCTTCTGCATCGTATTAGGATTTACCCCTGCCTCTGCGGCAAGCTCCCTGACACTTGGTATTTTTTCACCCGGCTTGTAAACCCCTGCAATGACCCTTAACTGTATCACCTCAAGGATCTGGGCATAAATTGGTCTGTCGGAATCCAAATTCCACGCCATTGTCGTCTTCCTTTCTCTGTATTATTGTACTACTTAATTAATACAATAACCCATTAAGGAAAATTTGTCAAGTTTATTTTTTACATATTTCCGACAGTACACTAAGCATAGCGCCGATCATGATACAAAAGTCGCCAAGATTGAACACCACCTGCCTAAGCCTTTGAAAAGGCACGTTAAAGCTCACATAATCCACTACATATTTCCGTTTCAGCCGGTCATATGTATTACTGTAAGCCCCGCCAAGCATCACAGTAAGTCCCCATTTAAGCAGTCCGCTGCCCATGGCAGTAAAACTTCCTATAAACAAGGCGGTAAGAATCAGTGAAAGAAGCGCCGATATGACGGCCACTACTTTCCGCCGTTTTTCCCCAACATTCAAAAAAGCGCCTCTATTATGGTATTTCCGCACAAGAAGCGCCCCTTTGCACACAGGACGCTTTTCACCTTCCTCCAAAGTCTCCTCGACATGGTTTTTGATTCCAAGCTCCAATCCAAAAATACCGATGATCACTGCCAGATACCGCATACCGTTTCCCAACCTTTATCTACAGATCTATTTTCTCTATACCATGCAAATGCTGCATACCAATATTATCATATATCATTTGTATCATCCTGTAAACAGATCCGCCCACTGAATGTTTCCACATCAAAAGGAGCTATTGCTCCAGCAGACCAAGATCCACTTTTGCAACAGCTCCTGTCAAAGGTTACCTTATGAAATTAGATTGCCCTTAAGGAAGCATATCTGTATCGCCAAATGTTGCCTGCCATTTTTCAGCACGTTCATCCATAATTGCCTGACCGCCTGAATTCATATAATCTGCAAGCAGGCTGTCCCAAGTACTGTCAAACTCGGCTTCCGCTGCGATAACCGCATTGTCGTAAACCTGATCACGTTTAGCGCTTAAGGTATCGCCAATATTAGCTTCTGCCTCAATTGCGCCTACGTTAACGTTCTTAGCAGGAACAGCATCCGTCTGTGCAATCTTATCTGCCTCTGCAACAATATCAGGATCAATGCCGCCATAGTTGTATGCCTGAGAAAGTTTCGTCAGTTCTTCGCTTGCTAAATGCAATCCGTTACAGGTAATGGTATAGTCAATATTCATACCTGAGTTCATGATCGGGTCACCGGTTGCAGCAACTGTCTGAATTGCACCGCTGTCCAATACGTTATGGGTTACGCCTTCATCACCAATCTGCAGATACTGGATATGCTCCGGATCACTGATCCAGTCGAGATACAGCATACAAGCTAAAGGCTCGTCATTCGTGATCGGGAAGAAAATCTTACGGTCACCAGCCGTGCTGGATACATACTTGGTATGTGTTCCCTTAGCATCATCAAAAGGATCAATTGCAATATAACATGCATCTTCGCCAACATTTCTCTGAAGGTTTACATTGATGCTGTCGTCACCGTTACGGAAAGGATAATCCCAGTTATGTGTAAATGCGCCTACATAACCAGCTTTCATCATATCATCTTCCGTTGTATCGCCACTTCCATACAGTGCAAAGTTATCCCAGAGAAGACCCTGATTATACCACTTGTTCAAAAGCCTTACAGCTTCCTTCGTGCCATTTTGGGTTAATTTTCTGTCGTCATATCCATTCACATATAATTCTTTGTCCGTAATATCCGGATCAATAAAGGATTCGATCAATGTAGCAGCTCTCCAGCCCACATCATAACTTACAGAGTAAGGAATCAGTTTATCTGCATCTGCGCCAAGAAGCGTATCCTTATTCTCTTCAAAGGCAACCAGCATTGCTTCAAATTCTTCTGTCGTGGTAGGCGCTTTCAGCTCTAATTTATCAAGCCAGTCCTTACGAACAAAAGTATTAATACGATTGTTAACAGCAAGCTTTCCTTCAATTGCCCAAATCGTGCCGTCTACCGGATCCTTATCCCAATAGATATTCGTTTCGCCAAGCCAATCCCACAGATTGGTAAGTTCAGCCTTGTAATCTTCCACATAACCGCTAAGATCAAGAACCCCCCCCATGTCGGCGTAAGTCAAAATGGTAGGATAACTGTAAGTAACACAGATGTCAGGAGCCGTTCCTGCCGCAAGCAGGTTGTTAACTTCCTCAACCTCAGTCCAACGGGGCACCTTTACAAATTCAACTTCAACATTATGGTCTTCCAGCATTCCCTTCTTAATGTACTCCGTGTACATATTGTTAGTGGGATCGGTACCGCCATCATTTCCACGGTCGTAAACCTCAACGGTAATATGCCTGGTTTCTGCAAATTTGCCATCTACCAATTCGCTTGTTGCAGCCTCACCTTCCGCTGCGTCTTCCGCATCGTTACTTGTGTCTGCTTCCTGGGAATCATTTGCAGGAGCATCTGTGCTTGGAGCAGAAGAATCATCTGCTTTGCCGCCACCACATGCTGTCAAAGCTACCATAGCGCCTGCCAGCAGGATGGCCATCAATTTTTTCTTCATCTTTTTACCTCCCTATTAGGTTTTATTTTGAATGAACGAATCCGATCAAAAAGATTCGATTATTCCTTTACAGCTCCCATAGTCACGCCATGGATAAAGTATTTCTGCAGCCAGGGATATACACACAAAATCGGCACCGTGGAGAACATAACAATCGCCGCTTTTAAGGATGCTGTAAGCCCTGGTGAGGAAAAGCCCTCCTGAGTAGCAACTTCTACCGAATTAATATTATTGATAATATTATACAGCAATAACTGTAATGGGTAAAACTCTGTTTTCTTCATGTACAGCAACGCATCTGAATAACCGTTCCAGCGGCCTACTGCATAGAACAATGCCAAGGTAGCCATAACCGGCTTGGAGAGTGGTACATAAATTTTCATCATAATCTGAATAAAGCTGGCTCCATCTATTTCCGCAGACTCCCTTAAGCTTTCCGGAATCCCATAGAAAAAGCTCCTCATAATGATCATATTATAAACGCTCAAACAACTGGGAACAATAAGTACCAGGGGATTATCCAAAAATCCAAGGCTCTGCATAAGCAAGTAATTAGGAATCGTACCCGCATTGAAAAACATGGTGATCGTGATAATAATATTAATTACTCCGCGGCCTTTCAGCTTCTCAAAAATCAGCGGATAAGCGCACAGGATAGTCATCGTTAAGGAAACAAACGTACAAACCACTGTCAAGAATACCGTCCAGAAGAATGCACGGATATATTTGGGATCACTTAAAACTGTCTTATAAGCGTCTAAGTTAAAGCCTTTGGGCCAAAGTGATACTGCATTTTTCACCAGATACTCCGTTGAACTTAAGGACTTAGCAAGCAGGTTCAACATCGGCACCACGCAGATAATGCTAATCAGTAAACAAATGATAACAAAAATCCAATCGCCAACTCTGGCAGAGGTTGATTTTACTTTCATTACCAGATCCCCCTTTCTCCAAGCTTTCTGGACAGCCAGTTAGCCCCCAGCAGGAAGATAACGCCAACAACTGACTGGAAAAGACCAACCGCAGTGGTCAAAGAGAACTGCAGCCCCTTAATACCGGTCCGGTATACATAAGTTGAAATTACATCCGCCACATTCATGACCAGATTGTTCTGGAATGCGAAAGGACGATCGAAATTGCTTCCCAGGATATTACCTAAATTCATAATCAACAGTACTACGATAGTAGGCTTGATCCCCGGAAGGGTAATATGCCACATCTTGCGAAAACGTCCCGCACCGTCCACAGAAGCCGCCTCATAAAGCTCTGAATTAATTCCGGCAATTGCCGCCAGATATACAATAGAACCCCAGCCAAAATTCTGCCATACGCCCATGCCTATGTAAGTTCCTATCCAGTGGGCCGGATCATTCAAAAACGGAATAGATGTGCCGCCCATGCGCTCAACGACCATATTTACCAGTCCTTCGCCGGGAGCAAAAAGCTGCAGTGCCAAACTGGCAATGATGACCCAGGAAAGGAAGTGGGGCATATATGCAACGGTCTGAACTACCTTCTTGAAACGCTTGAAACACAATTCGTTCAAAATCAATGCAAAGATAATTGGTGCAGGGAAACCAATCAACAAATCCAGCAGATTCAGCCCTATTGTATTTCGCAGTGCACGACGGAAATCATTGTTTCCAAACGCCTTAATAAAGTACTCAAAACCATGGTTTTTGGCCCATGGCATTTCCCATACGTTTTGCACAATGCTGTACTTCTTAAACGCGATCTGAATATATACCATTGGTATATACTTAAAAATCAGCAGGTACAGCAGGGGTAGTGCAAGCAGGAAATAAAGCTGCCAGTATCTTTTCAGATATGAGCGGGTAACCTCTTTCTTTTTCACGGCTGGTTTACTTGTTTTCGCCTTAGCCATTACTACAACACCTCCCAAAATTTTTCTCTTTTTCTTTTTTAAGCGAATCAATCATCCGCTAAAAAATTTGCCTTCCCTTTTCATCATCCATGCCGCTTTTACGGTAAAAGTAGGTATTGATCTGGTCGCGCCACTCCCTTGCATGTTCCTTTTGGTGACGAAACCGATCCAGCATTCTTCGGTAGGCTTTATCCGGAATCTTTCCTTCCAGACTTTCAAAACGCTTCACCATTTCATCTACCAGTTCCACCCCTTCAAAATGGGTGTCATAAATATGCTGAATCACCGTCTTGCCGCTTTGAAGCTTATGATCATATGGCATATGATGAAAGAAAAGCAAAAGCTCATCAGGGCAGCTTTCCGGACTATCGTACATGGAAGCATTGGGTTCTCTGTAAAGTCCTGCATACCCTGTCCCGTGATGACTTCTGTCAACACCGATCCCTAAATGGTCAGCCCGGTGATAGGTTCCCCACCTGTCATACTCATAACCGTCCACACTAGGGCCGTAATGATAATTGGGGTTGACCATCCAGCCAATTCCCAGCGGCGCATTATACATTTCATATGCTCTCCACGAATTCATCAGTATGAAAAGGAGGACTTCACATACTTCCTCATCTTCACCAAAGGTCCTGACCACCCACTCCCTGGCTATCTCTTCCGCCAAAGCCGACGGGTCAAAAGCAAGCCTTCCAAATCCGTAAAGATTCGCCGCTGCCAGATCATGCCCGGTCCAGTTTTCGTCGTTACCAGTATTCGCCACCGCCGCCATACCGCATTTTGTGTGTCCAAAGGTCTTTCCTGATACAAGATCTTTTACGGTATCATCCGTCTCAGTTACATATGTACGAAAACCCAGAACCTCTTGAAACATAGGAATCAGGTAGCATACATGCCGCTGCTGTCCTGTATATTCCTGTGCAATCTGTACCTCCAGCATCTGATTGGTGTCTTTCAGACCGCCAAAGAGAGGATGTACCGGTTCCCTGACCTGAAAATCCATTGGTCCGTTCTTGATCTGCAAAATTACATTGTCACGAAAAGCGCCGTCAAGTTCTATAAAGTTGTCATAGCCCGACCTGGCACGGTCCGTTTTATAATCTCTCCAGTCCTGTTTGCAATTATAGACAAAGCAGCGCCAAATGATCAAACCGCCATAAGGCTCCACTGCTTCTGCAAGCATATTTGCCCCGTCCGCATGGGTTCTTCCGTAAGTAAAAGGCCCAGGACGCCCTTCCGAATCCGCTTTGATCAGGAAACCGCCTAAATGAGGCACCTGCTCAAAGACAAGTTTCATCCGGTCCTTCCACCATTTGCCCACCTCTTCCGACAAAGGATCCGCACTGTCTAACTCACCAAGCTCCACGGGTGCCGCATAATTGAGGGATAAGAAGAGCCGAATCCCATAACCTGCAAAAATTTCGGATAACTGACGCAGCTTATCAAAATACCGGTCCGTGATTAGCCATGTGGCTGCATCCTTGACATTCACATTGTTGATCACCGCACCATTGATCCCAACCGACGCAAGCAGCCTTGCGTAAGTAACAGTCCTGTCATCGACAAGGATCTCATCATGGTCAAAGAAAAAGGAATTTCCCGAATAGCCTCTTTCAATACTCCCATCCATATTGTCCCAATGATTCAGCATCCTAAGAGGCATTACCGGGTCTTTCGCTATATCCAGTCCCACAGGGGAATTTCCAATCTGTGCCTGGCGGATCAATTCAAAAGCGCCATAGAGCATTCCGCAGTCAGAAGAAGCCGCAATCACTACATCGCCGCTTTCTTCATACACATGATATCCGTCCGCCTTACCTTCCCCATCCTGCCTAAAACGAATGCATCTTGTCCCGGCAGCTTCCTTGTCAGCTCCGGAACACAGCACAGGCTCTTTTCCTGTCATCGTTCCAAGCGCCTTTTGCAGTTCACCCACTGCATTTTTCATAACCGGACTTGCCGGATCGGCACAAATCCTTTCAATCCCTCTCCACTTGCTCTCTTTCCTTAACACTCCATAAGAAAGCCATGCCTGTTCAAATCCCATGATGCCCTCCTGCCTGTCAGCCCTCTCTACCCGGAAAACCCCCGGCTCTCCTCCTTTTTCGGAGAGCCAAGGCTCCATACTGATCTGTTAATTTAATATAAATTCCTGATCTGCCGCAACTTTAAGCTTCAAAGGTTCTTTGCCTGTCAAATCCACACTTCGCTGATCCGGCTGGCTTCCGCCAACATAAATGAGATACTCTCCTTTACTTACCCGGTTTACTGCCTGCTCGTCATACAAAGCAAACGCGGTAAGCGGAAGCGTCATGGTGACCTCTTTCTTCTCTCCCGGTTTTAAAGAAACCTTGCAGATCCCCTTAAGCTGGGGATTAGGCGTTCCTTCCCGGCATACCTTCACATACGCCTGAACCGTTTCCGTTCCCTGCCTGCTTCCGGTATTGGAAACAGTAACCCGAAGGGTGATTCCCTCTTCCAAAACCCTGTCAGAAGATACCGATGCATCACTATATGTAAAATCCGTATAAGACAAACCATATCCAAAGGGATAAAGAGCCTGGGTTTCCATATACCGGTAAGTCCTGCCCTTCATGGCATAATCTGTAAATTCAGGCAATTCTTCCGTTGTCCTGTAAAAGGTTACCGGCAGCCTTCCCTCCGGATTCTTTTCTCCGAATAAAACCCTGGCAATGGCGTTTCCGCCCTGGGCGCCGGGATACCACCCCTGGATGATCGCCGGAATATGTTCGTCCGCCCAGGTAACCGCTAATGCGCTTCCCGATAAGAGCACCAACACAATCGGCTTTCCGCTTTCGTATGCCACTTCCAAAAGTTCCTGCTGCTTTCCCGGAAGATCAAGCCCCGGTTTGTCGCCGCTGGCATATTGATTGCCTTCATCTCCCTCTTCCCCTTCCAGGCCCGCATCAAGCCCAAGGCAAAGGATAACCACATCACTTGCATCACAGATCCCTCTCACCTCGGCCAGCCTGTCGCTTCCCTGGCTTAAATCGCTGATCTTATCTTTATATAAATGGCATCCTTCGGAACAAAGGACTCTTACCTCATCTCCCACATAGTCCTGAATCCCTTCGGAAATCGTATAATATCTGGAAGCCGTCCCTTCATAATTTCCCACAAGCGCCTTACGGTTATCCGCATTAGGGCCAATGACCCCGATGGTCTTAAGCGCTCCTTTGTCAAGAGGAAGCATCTGCCCTTCATTCTTAAGCAGCGTAATACATTTTTCTGCTGCCTGCAGGTTCAGTTCCCTCATTTCTTTTGAATCTACTACGGAATAAGGAATCTCGTCATAAGGAGTGCTGCCCTTTTCATCAAATACCCCAAGTTTCATCCTTGCCGTAAACAAGTTGACCAATGCCTCATCCAGCCTTTCTTCCGGCACCAGCCCCTGCTCTACTGCCTCTGATAGGTATGCGAACAACTGACCGCAGTTTAAGTCACATCCATTGTTCATGGCCATTGCCACCGATTCCAAGGCGCTGTTCGTGACCAGATGGCCTTCATGGAAATCCTTAATCGCCCAGCAGTCCGAAACCACATGTCCTTTAAAGCCCCATTCCTTACGCAGGATATCCAAAAGCAATGGTTTGCTTCCACAGCACGGATCCCCATTGGTCCGGTTGTAAGCGCCCATCACCGCCTCCACTTTGCCCTCCTGCACACAGGCCTTAAATGCGGGAAGGTAAGTCTCATACATATCCTGCTTGCTTACCACTGCATTAAAACTGTGACGCAAATCTTCCGGCCCGCTATGTACGGCAAAATGCTTTGCACATGCCGCCGCCTTCAGATAATTCTCATCATGGCCCTGCAAGCCTTCCACAAACCGTACTCCAAGCCTGGAAGTTAAATAGGGATCTTCGCCAAAAGTCTCATGACCCCTGCCCCATCTGGGATCCCTAAAAATATTGACATTGGGAGACCAGAACGTAAGTCCTTTATAGATATCCGTATCGTCGTATTTTTGCTGCATATTGAACTTCGCGCGTCCCTCCGTGGAAATCGCATCCGCTACCTGTTCAATAAAGTCCTCATCAAAAGTGGCTGCAAGGGAGATTGCCTGGGGAAATACCGTTGCAACGCCGGCTCTGGCCACTCCGTGAAGGGCTTCATTCCACCAGTTGTATGCCTTGACCCCAAGCCGCTTAATCTCGGCTGCACCGTTTAAGGTTTGGAATACCTTTTCCTCCAAGGTCATCTGCCCTACCAGTTCCCTCGCCCTTTCCCTGTATTCTTCTGTCTTAGCTTCATTTCTTACTAATTCCATATATACTCTCCCGTCAATTTAAATTATACTAGCAATTTGTACATTTTTTTATTAAATACGTTCAAATTATATTTCAATTTGACAGATAATTCTTCTTATTTCTTGTTCTTCTATGATCAAATATTGCGAAAGTTTTTATAATAGCTATTTTGAATAAAAAAATTTTATTTTTACTTTACTCTTTTTTTCTTTCTATTATATGTTTACATCAGGTTTTTTAAATCTATTTTACATAATACTCTATTTTCTCTCCTGAAATTTATATAATTTGTACATTTTTACTATTTTTATCATTAGCAATATTTGATTTGGCACTTGCCAAAAAGTGAGATTGGAATTAGTATATTATCATCAATAAGAAATACTGCAAAGGAAATATGATATGATCAAAATACTAAACGGGATCCACGAGACCGTTGCTTACGATGCCTTAAGCGGTCTCAAGCTCTACCACAACAAGGAAGCGGAAAATTATCCCATTCACTGGCACACTGCCTTGGAAATCATTATGCCTATCAAGGAAGAATATACGGTGATCATAGATGGAGTCCCCCACACCTTTTCCGAAGGAGATATCTGGATCACACCTCCCGGAACCCTTCATGCCCTGACCGCTCCGCCCGCCGGGGAACGGCTGATCCTGCTTTTCGACTACAGCCTGATCTGCAACGTCAACGCCATGGATTCCCTGCTCCACACACTCCTGCCCTACACCCTGATCACACGGACGGAATACCCGGATCTTAACGGCCGCCTGCAATTTTACCTAAACGAGGTTACCCGGGAATATGAAAATCCCATGCCCTTTACAGAAGCATGTGTCTATTCCCTGATGATCCGGTTTTTCGTGACTCTGGGGCGGGCTAATTTTAATGCAAACACGAAATTTCCCGGCATTACCCGCAACAAACAACACGAATATGTAGAAAAATTCATGAACGTATGCAACTATATCACCGATCACTGTACGGAAAACGTCACCGTAGAGCAGCTTGCAGACCTGGCAGGCTTTTCCAAATTCCACTTTGCCCGGCTGTTCAAGCAGTTCTCTAATATGTCCTGCTATGAATACCTGACCCAAAAACGCATCGCCCACGCGGAAAAGCTCTTGATCGAACCGAACCTTTCCATTACAGAAGTGGCAATGCGTTCCGGGTTCAACAGCCTCTCCACCTTTAACAGGATCTTTAAGGCTGCCAAAAACTGTACTCCGTCAGAATACAAAAATCTAAACAAATTAGAAAAGTAGCGCCATCCGTTCCTACCGCTTAAATTGGAAAGAACGGAAATCAAAGCAGCTCCCCGGCATAAATACGAAAGTCACTGTAACGGTTCCTTTCACCGGCACAAGGGAAAATTCCCGTTTTACATATTCGCTGCTCTCTGTAAACTCTACGATCTGCTTATTTTCGCTGTGCCCATCATAAAACCGGACATGGATGGTATTGCCCCCCTTCGGGGCACGCCCACAGATCATAAGGCTTCCCGCTCCCGTTGTTCCAAAGTCCATCTCAGTAAACTCCAGGGATACGTTATTTCCAATCTCCTCCACATCATCTTTCCCCATCCGGAAACTGTCGCCATACAAATGATCTGCACTTGCAGCGGCAAGTTCCATCCAGGCCTTTTCATACCGGGTAAAAGAAAACCCTTTGATATGTACCTTTTGTTTCAGGAGAAAACTAATGGTCGCAATTCCTTTCACCATCCTTTTCAACCGGAACGTCTCCTCCTGGTAAACGTTCCAGATGGAAGGCTTCTGATAGACCACATCCCCGACCAGCTCGCTGCCCGGCTCTTCCGGAATCCCTTCCCAAATCTGGATGGGATAAGCCTCGCTGCTCAACGCAAAGATCGGGATGCAGATCTCATCAGATCCTATGCTGCCAAAGTCAATCCCGCTATAGGACACTACCGTCTCCCCGTCCCTAGCCGTCGCCACCCCTCTTTCATTTCCGTTGCCCGCTTCCCCTTTTACCCAGGTATATTGGCTCCCTGAAATAAAACCGTAAGGATCCAGATAAGCCTTTCCCAGCCCTTTTATTTGAAACTCCAATTGAGAGATCAGACGGATAGAGTCTGTGCCGCTCCTGGACATGCATCTGAGCCGGAACTCCCCGTCTGAAAGCGCTTCCATCACTGCCTGGTTTCCCTTTTGTTCCAACCTGACCAAATGGGAATCCACTCCATGGTCGTCCACAGCCCGGAAGAGCAGCTCCTTGTCGTCTGCGAAAGGCGGATCCATCTGCGCTTTTACCGACAGAACCCTTTTTTCCGGGCCAAACTGCCTGCCCTCCTTTGCCGTCAGCGTAACCTTCCGCACCGGAATTTCGCCTTTTTTCCCTGTCCGGATTGGCAAATCCTGATTTTCTTCCTGTTTCGCCATAGAACTTACTCTGAGATCTGCCGGCCCCTTTAAGGCTCCATCCCTCCTTCCCCTTTCCTCCACGTTGCAGGTCAGGGAAGCCTCCTTAAGCCCCGGGGAGCTGACTGTAACATGAATCTCTCCCGGCTCTGTGCCTGGCCGGATCACTGCCAGAAGTTTTCCGCCAAACAATCTCCTGCTAATTCCCTTATAACTGTCATAATCTGTACTGTCCCCATTGTCAAGCCCGATCAGCCTTCCCGCTCCCGTCACCTGCACCCTCACCCGGTCGCAGGCATTTTCCACTGGCCTTCCCTGCTCATCAACCGTTCCGATCTCCAAGAACAATAGTTCTTCGCTGTCCGCCACCCTGTTTTCCGGGTAAATCCTGAGGGCATAGGAATTGCCAAAAGATCTCCTTTGGCTCCTGGCAATCTCCTTTCCCTCCCCGTCATAGGCCACAGCCGTAAGCCGGCCTTCTTCATAAGGGATCTGATAATCCGCCAGAATCTTCCTGCCGCTTCCCGGCCCATGGGAAAGTTTCTGCCTGCCAAGACTCCTTCCATTTAAGAAAAGCTCCACTTCCGGCGCATTGGAACAGACCCTTACGTCAATCAACTGGCCCGGGTTAAAATCCCAATAAGGAAAAACATGTACCATGGGATCCTTATGGCAGTCCCGCCATGCCGCCTGCCAAACATAGTAAGAATCCTTGGGAAACCCTGCCGTGTCGAGCTGCCCGAAATAAGAATTCTTGGTATGATAAGGCGTAGGCTCTCCCAGATAATCGAAACCCGTCCACAAAAACTGCCCCATAGAAAACTCCAGATCCCGGTCAATGGTAACGCAGTTTTCCAGCGACCTTGCCCCCCAGCTCGTAATGCTGTTGCCAAGGGCGGAGCATTGCAGATCATCTTCCGCAAGGATCTCCGTCTTAAGAGGAAAGTGATAGATTCCCCGGCTCTGGACAATCGAAGAAGTTTCACTTCCATAGATGACCCAGTCGGGATGAGCCTTGTGGTGCTCTTCATAATATTTTTCGGAATAATTATATCCGGCAATTTTCACAATATCCGCACACTTGCAAGCGTTCTCCCAGGGCATATAATTAGATGCCATCGTCACCCTGGCGTTCCCCTGCGGATCCCAGCGTTCCACCAGGTCTTTTAGCCTGGCGGTAAGTTCCTGGCCCCGCTCTCCCGCATGGGTGTCATAGATCTCGTTTCCAATGCTCCATAAGATTACGCTGGGATGGTTACGATCCCGGCATACCCAGGCTTTTACATCCCTTTCATGCCATTTTTCAAAGAACCGGGCGTAATCGTAAGTATTCTTGGGCCTCTCCCACATATCAAAAGCTTCGGAAATCAGCAAAAACCCCATTTCATCAGCAAGCTCCACAAATCCCGGAGCCATCATATTATGGGAGCCGCGGATCGCATTGACTCCCATCTCTTTTAACTTCTGAAACCGCCGCTTCAGCGCAGCGCGGTGAAATGCCGCCCCAAAAGCCCCCAGGTCATGATGTTCACAGACGCCATGCAACTTCCTGTTCTTCCCGTTTAAGAAAAAACCTTTGTCCGGGTCAAACTCCGTATACCGGAAACCAAAGGAAACCTCTTCCTGCTGGCAGACCCTTCCCCATACCCGAAGCTCTGCCCGGAGTGTATACAGCGCCGGATCTTCTATCTCCCACAGTCTGGGAGTTTCCACCAGATATTCCTTGATCCTTCCCTGATTGTCTGTCAGGCTCATAGGAATTTCCCTGTCCTCAAAATATAAGCGGTAAACAACTTCGTACCCTTCCGCTTCAACGCCGGGGGGATCAATCGCACTTTCCGCCCGGAGCCGGAAATCCTTCTGCTGCTGCCGGGTACTGATGTAAACGCCATTTTCCTCTATACAGACACTTTCCGTCACCTTCATCCACACATTCCGGTAGATTCCCGCACCGGAATACCACCTGCTGTTGGATGCCTGAAAACAAGCGCTAACCACGATCTGGTTGTTCCCCCGCCTGATATGATCCGTAATCTCTACGGAAAAAGTGGAATAACCGTATTTCCACTCCGCCACTTTCTTCCCGTTTACATAGACCGCGCTGTCCATATAAACTCCTTCAAAAATGAGAAATGCTCTTTTTCCCTCATCTTCCAGCCAATCAAAATTTTTCAGGTACCACCCGGTTCCATCCTCATAAAGCCTGTTGGAATCATAGATCAGCCAGTCATGGGGGATATCCACCGGGGCGAAATCCCCTTTTCTGGTAAGTACGTCCGAAATCCCACTGCCAACTTCCGTCCTCAAAAACGACCAACCTTCATTCCACAATTTTTTCATCCTTACCCTCCATATTCCTAAGGAATATCCATCCAAAAAGGACTCATAGGAAAACCGCCGCTGTTACAGATCAGTGCGCCGCTGCAGGCATTGGCAAAGCAGTAACGTACCGCCACCGGAGAGCTGGTAAGTTCCTTACTCCTGACATACAGCATCGCGCCATCCATTTCGGCTTCCGCCGGATACCATTTTAATTCTTTCGTATTGCTGTCTTGATATTGCGCCACTTCCAAATCCAATATCTTGTTTCCCTTCCCTACTTCTTTTACCGTAAGATGAGCGGATGCCGTTACCATCACGGCCCAGCCTGTTTCTTCGCGCAAAGCTCCGGCTCCTAGAGCCATCGGTCCTTCGCATTCGGAATCTATGCCATACAATTTCTTTGCCGCCAGCATAGCAAGCCTGCCGCCAACATCTTTTTTATTTAAAGGATGGAGGTCATTGTCCTCACCTAAGTCGATGGCCACCACCATGCCGGTGTTGGGAATGGTAAGGGCCTGCCTTTGCAGTTCCCGCACTACTGGCCAGCCCTGGCCTGTCTCATCCGCGTCACTGTCATAAATGTCAATCGCGAAATTAGGAAGCTGGACATACAAAAACGGAAGGGTTTCCTCCTGCCAGTCTTCCCGGTATCCTTTCACCATCCTCCTCATCCTGTCCAGATAAACATCCGGCACATGGGTATTCGACTCCCCTTGATACCACAGGAACCCGGCTATGGTATATTTCCGGCAAGGCGCCATCATCCCGTTAAAAAGCCCGGTAGGTTTCCAATTGACAAAATCGGTGGGCTGGATCTGCCCGCACGACGCGCCTATCCGGTAATGCCACTGGCCTTTCAGGTCAATTTCTCCTGTCTCGTTCCAAAGTGCATATCGTTTATCCGGCGTAAATCTTCCATGTCCGTTCTCACATTTTACATGGATCGTAATGAAATTTTCTCCCGCCCGTAAAAGCCCCTCCGGAACCGGATACTTCCTGGGAGGATACTGATAATCCGTATGGCCTGTCTGAACGCCGTTTATATATACCGTGTCGCTGTCCACAATCGTCCCAAGCCACAGCTTCGCCTCTTTACCGGCCATCTCTTCCGGCACCTGAAAACTTCGCTTAAACCATACGCTGCCAATAAACCCTTTTAAATCCGTATCACGGAAAAAGAAAGGAATCTCCACCGTCTTCCAGGCGCTAACATCTGTCCCGTCCTCTTCCCAATGTCCTGCAAGCCCCTGATCCTGGCCGTCTAACCCTTCGTGCCACTCCTGCATCTGTCTCTGGTTCTGCAAAAGGACGCCTTTGACAAACTCTTCATCGGCATACCGGTCCGCCGTATCCAACGCTTCTTCACAACCTTCCAGCATCTCCCGGCTCATCCATGATTCGATCCGCGATCCTCCTAAACTGGCATTGATCAGACCTACCGGCACGCCTGTCATCTCATACATTTGCAGGGCAAAGAAATATGCCGTAGCAGAAAACTGCAAAATGGTATCCGCCCCGGCCTGTTTCCACTCCCCTGTCAAATGATCCGCAATCGGTCCGTGGAAATCCGCATGTTCCGTGATTTTAAAGGTTCTGATGGCAGGATTTTCACAGCAGGCTATCTCATCCGGATAGCGGTCCTTCACCCGCTCCATAGGCAGCTCCATATTGGACTGGCCAGCACAGATCCAAACATCTCCCACCAGAATATCCGTTATTGCCGCCTCATTCCCCGCGTCATCATTCATGTACATCGTATAAGGACCGCCGGGCTGTGTTTCCTTCATCCAAACCTGCCAGATCCCGTCCGATCCGGTAAGGGCTATATACTCTTCCCCCAAAAAGGACACCATCACTTTCCGTCCCGGTTCATCAAATCCCCAAATACGCACTTTTTTCTTCTGCTGCAGCACCATCCCGTTACTGATCAGCCTTGGAAGTTTCCATCCGCTCATTTTCCCTCCTATCTCATGCAACCGCTTAAAACCAACGGCTGGCGTTGTCACGGTCACAAGACAAATACCCTAGACTCACTTTACAGTAAGTATAGGGTATCTGTCTTTAAAATTCTTTTCAATTTAAACGCAATTTTTATCAAATATTGCTTTTCAACTTATCCACATTTTGTCCTGCTCATTAGTAGTTAGCAAAAGACAATAATTCTTGACGGTGTGGTCTGGGGCGGGATGCTCCTGGTCGTCACCGTATAAAAGACAAGCAGGGTCTGACCCCCCACCGGGCAGTGAAACGTCTGCCCATTCGCCGTTCTGACTACCGTATTGCCAGAAATATGGAGCTGCAAAGAACGGTCCCTGGCCAAAAGATTACGGTCAAAATCATTTAACGCCACCTGTTCATTCCTGCCCACCATCGTGATAAGCTGGGCCCGGTACTGAGGCGGAAAGATAAGCGGCACAGGCAGGCTGCTGTCATAAAAAGCCGCCACCCGCATTCCTATCCTGAGCTGTCTGTCATCCATTACCTGGGTCTGCGGAGTGATTAGGAAATTTACGGTTCCCTCATCTGTCCGCAGCATGACCATTTGGCTGCAGCAATCATTTCCGCTTGAAATATTCATGATCGTTCCCAGAATAGGAACATAATTTTCGTATGCCATAAAAATTCCTTTTTTTCTATAAAATATGCTTTTACGACAAAGAAGTTTCCTTTCTTTTCTCCTGGCGTTTTATCCCATTACCCCAACAGAGCTGGCCGCCAGCGCTGCCCACATAAGCAGCATCGCCGTCCATGCCAGAACACTGCACACTTTGACCATTTTTTTCTTTTCTCTGCTTTTTTCTCCCCCAATAAACCCGAATCCGTCCATTGTGATTTCCCCTTTCTCCATTTGTTTATCTTTTTATATTTTACCCAGCCATGAACATTCCATCCCTTTCATCATAAGAAATCAGACGTTCATAAGACCAATGATCCTCCCTTTCATCATAAGAAATCCGACATTCAAAAGACCAATAATCCTCCAAGGCCGTCCATTGGGACAAAATATGCTGCCAACTCCCATCCTCCAACTGCTGGCAGTTGCTGTAGGCAATAACCTTTATCCCATCTCCCTCATTGATCCCTCTGCCGATCAGGAAAAATTCCGGCAGTTTCACACCTGTAAGGGTTTCATAGTTTTGCCGGATCTCCTCTGACGTGTAATAGGGGACCGGTAATTCCTGATATTCGTACAGATACCTTTCCGCCGCCATGAAAAGCACATCTTCCGGCTGCACTTTTGTATCATAAAGGGTGTCATGGATCCGGTAATCATAGCTGTTTTCACAGATACTCGGTTTGCACATGTAGGAAAATTCCGGCAGCACAATTTCTGCTTTTTCCTGGTACTCGGAATATTTTTGCTCAAACTCCGTTTCCACGAGGGACGGCTCCGGTCCAGTCTGTGAAAGAAGAAGCATCCTTCCCTCCCTCTCCCATTCCCCAGCTACTGCATAACTCCGGCAGGTCCCATTTTCCTTATCGGTTATGGTAAAATCATAACCTGGATAAAACACATGCTCTGAAAGATCCAGAACCCACTTTTCTTCCATCTCCCCCTTCTCATATTCATAAATGTTGGTAAATCCCCACCGCCAGTTGCTTCCGCCGTAAGCCTTCACCACCAGCCTGCCATCGGAGATCAAGATTCCATCATAAGGATCCCCGTAAACGCCGCCAGCGTAGGGATCCAAAGTGACAATCGGTGTAAGCGGACGAAAACTTCCATCTATCTGGCCCAAGAAAAGATAGATCTTCCTGCCGTCATCCTGGTAGCCCTCTTCCTCCATGCTGCTAAGCCCCGTAATCGCAAGATCCGTTACACCGTCCCCGTTCAGATCCCCCGTTGCCATATCCTCTGCAGCAATCTTTTCATCCGGATAAAATTGATCCAACGTCCCCTGAGCCTTTTGGACCATCTTATCATCCTCCTGAAAACGGCTTTCAAGGTTCAGTTTGGGGACAAAAATCAAATTGCCAATATCCTGCCCCGGGTTTTTCCCCATACTGAAAAACAAGAGATTCGTAAGCCCCATAACAGGGGAAAAATCTTCGATCCGGTTATGGGAAATCCCCAAATACTGCAATTGAGTCATATTCCCGATTACGCCAATATCCTGGATCTCGTTATTATCCAACGCCAGGTTGCTTAATTGGGTCATCCCTTCTAATGGGCTGATATCTTTGATCTTGTTATACCCGGCTCCTAAGGCGGTAAGTCCCACCTGCCCTTTTAGAGGCGATAGATCCGTAACCAGGTTACCATTTATATTTAATGCCTTAAGCTTGGATAGATGCTGCAAGGGCGCAAGATCAGAAATCCGGTTCCCCTGGACCCCAACTTCCGACAGATCCGAAAGATGGGAAAGCGCCGACAGATCTTCTATCTTGTTGAATGCCAGAGAAAGCCTTTCCAATTTCCGGCAATTTGTAAGCGGTCCGATTTCCTTAATCTCATTGCTGTAAAAAGAAAGATCCCGCAGTTCCTTCTGACACTCGATCCCGGAAAGATCCTTCAATCCGCAGTTCATAACGTACAATTTCTTTAGCTGGGGAAACTGTTCCAAAAATGCCAGGCTCTCAAGCTCTACATACCCGACCTGCAATTCTTCCAGTTCCCTAACCATTTCTTTCGTCAGGTCGAAATTGATCTTAGTGGCGCCGGCCCCACTAAGGTGAAGGGCTTTTATATGGGGGATCTTCTCCAGATCCATAAGCGTACCGATCTGCCGGTTCCCCGCCATAACAACCAGATACTCCGTCTGTCCGATCTCTTCCCAAGACGGCGTCCCCTCCTTTTCCGGAAACATCTGGCAAACGGCATCCCTGATATAAGAGCTGTCCCAGCCAACGCCTCTTGCCGGCATACGGCCGTCCCACACTTTCCAGAGCATCGTCTCATACAGTCCCCCGGACGGTTTTTCCCAACAATCTTCCTGTACCTCCTCTTGTTCCTCTGTGACGGAAAGCTTTTTGATCTTCGTCTCAAAATCCTGATCTCCCCTGACACTTCCCTCGATCTGATAAAGGGTCTCCCCTTTCTGCCAGAAAAATCCCTGTTTTCCATTATCCGTCCGATATAAGATAAACTTGCCCAGGGTTTCCCTCTCTCTTTCTAGTGTGTCTGTCATATGCCAGCTAAAGCGTTCATAGTCATCTATTCCACTTTCCCTAAGAATCGAACCGCACTGCTGCCACAGGGTCTTAAATTCCCTCCATTTACGGCCATCTATCACCGTCCATTGATTCAGGCTTTGTTCCCCTGCCGCTGGACGGATATTAATTTTGACAGAATCCTTCCGGTTTGAAAGTACCAGCGAAACCAACTCATCGGAAACCTCCGTTTCCATCTCCAAAATTCCCCCCTCTCCTGTCCCGCACCAAACAGCTTCCCATATCAGGGACGCCAGCTCTTCCCTTGCCAACAGATCTCGAAGGATCTGTTCTCTTTCCTGCTGTTTATGCAAAATATCATCCAGGATATTCGGGAATGGGTCTTCCAGCCCTATTTCGGTAACAGGAAACGGACTTTTCACACTGTTCTCCCTCATCCATTCTTCCGGTCCTTCTTTTTGAACCAAAAGTTCATAGAGATCTTTATTCAGCAGCCCGCTGATCCTCTCTTTTACACGCTCCTTCTCCTCTTCCTCATCCCCAATCGCCTGCCCATTGTGGGCCTGTATCCAGCCGGAGTCTTTCAGCCACAGGCAGTTTGTCTCTCCTTGATCGGCAATGGCATAAAAACGGTCTGCCTGCCACGGCATACTCTGCAGACTGGTTAAATTATAACAGGTGATAATTTCCCCCTGGTTTTCTCCGCAGATCCCTCCTACCGAGCTGTCGGTCCACCCCTTGATCACCATCTTCCCGGAAAACCCGCACAATTCCACGGTGTTCCTGTTTTTGCCGCAAATGCCGCCTATCTCCCTAAGACGATCTGCCATCCGTTCACCGTAAATTTCCCCGCCAAAATCACAATTTCTGACCAGTCTGTAATTTTCCCCGCAAATGCCGCCTACTGTACCAAAAGATTGGTCAAATATCTCATTGACGATCAAAGAGTCTTTGATCGTCAAATTAAGAATCTGTCCCCGGTTTTCCTTCACCAGCCCATATCCTCTATTGCTGTAAAGCCCGTAAATGGTATGGCCGCCTCCATCAAAAGAGCCATAAAAAGAGTCCACTTTCCTGCATTCATTTACAGGCTCTTTCTGTTTCCACTTTCCAAAATCGGTGGTATCGTTCAGGTAGATATCCTCCAGGAGCCGCCCCCGTGCATAAACGTCCTTCTCACCCACAATTTCCCAGAATTCCCTATACTCTTCGGCAGTACGGATCTCATAATAACCGTCCCCGGACAGCGTAAGCCCGTTTCGGTCCGTCTTGATAACCTCAATAGCCGTCATGCTTCCCCATAAGACGATACTGGCAATCAGCCATGCAAAAACTATCACGCAAACACTCCGTTGCAACACTGCAAAAAAGACAGAAAACCGCCCCCCAAGGCGTCTTTTCTGTCTTTCTTCCCTGTTTTTTCTAAGAGTAATTTTACCAAACATGATTTTCCATCCCCGCGTACTTGTAATAATCCGATTATACACGGCAGATGCATCATTTTCCCATCATTTTTGCATCATAGTTGCATCATTTTCGTTTTTCCTGTTCTATATTCCCGCCAGTACCTGGAAGGTTCCGGCAATATCCAATTTCCCGTAACCAAACTCCCGGCTGGGAAAAGATATTTCCGCCGACCGGTTTGCTCCCCGGATCAGGTAATTTTTTAACTCCCGGCTTTCCACCCAGGGACGGTTCCCTTCCACTACCGCCCACTGGAAAAACTGGGCTGCCGCCCCCGATGTGAGGGCTGCCGCAAGACAAGGACCTGTCTTCGTCCCTATGATCGTGCTCACATTCACTCCCGGCGCACAAATATCCGGCTTGATTTGCCCGCTCCTGGTAAATCCCCTTCCCGACTCCGCCCAAAAACTTCCGTTTGCATCGTCGTATACGGATGTGGTGATCACATCCCTGGCATTAGAAGGCTCTGTCAGCGTGGTATAAGGAGAGGGTTTCAGGAAATAGGTGTCCGCCTGAAGAACCTCTGTGATCGGCAGCCAGATATGGAAGGTAGTCTCTGAATTCCTGTCACTGGTAATTACCACCTGAATGGTCCATATCCCTGGCGTAGGATCCAAAAAACGGAAAAAAATCAGTTCTTCCCCAGAGCTTTGCTCCACCAGGATATGATCTACCTGGATCCTGGTTCTTTCATAAATAAAACCAAACTCCTGGCTTCCCTGCCCCCTGAAATCAACCCGGGGTGTGGTTTCCCCGCCTGGCGCCCGGATAGATATGGCATGATTGGCGGAAACGCTCCCCCAAAGTTCCGCTGTAAACCCGGCAGTCCCTTCCCCCACTCTGATCTCCACACTGTCAAGGGTTTCCCGAAGCCCCTGGATAGAGGTTCCCATGTAATGACGGGCGCTGTTGCCCTCATTGCCGCCGCACACCACGATCGCCCGGCTCCGTTTGGTAGCAATCCGGTTCATGTAATCGGCCAGTACGGAATGCCCTTCATGGTCTCCCATATTGGTTCCTATTCCAAAAAAAATCACCAACGGCCTGGAAAGGGATATTGCATAACTTTCCAGATATTTCAAAGCTACCAAAAGGTCACTTTCCGCATAGACGATGGCATCATCGGGAATCAGGTAAAATTCCCGCAAAAAGGGTTTTGCCTGACGCAGCTTTACCATCACAATATCCGCTTCCGGCGCAGCCCCCAAAAAGCGCAGCCCGTTTCCCAAACTACTTCCCGCCGCCACACTTGCCATAGCCGTTCCATGGCCGTGTTCGTCGTAGCTGGGAACAATTTCCCTTGGATCCTCACTTTGAAGGGCTAAATCTATGGTTTCCTTCCGGTACTCCGTCCCGTACAAAATTCCTGCCGGCGGTTCGCCGCTCTGGATCGTCTGATCCCAGATCCCCAGGATCCTGCTGCTCCCGTCAGGATTCCGAAAAACCGGATCATCATAGCGGATCCCCGTATCCAAAAATCCAATGACCGCCCCTTTTCCTGTTAGATTTAAAGGCGCCCTCTGTACCTGCGAAATTCCGCTATAAATAAGGGGCGTCGGGTCAAACCCCTGACCGCTCCCTTCTTCCATCTGCATCAGCCCGTATACCTTGGGCAGGACCGGATAAGTAAATTCCGTAATATTGATCGGGCTGATCTCCTGCCCATATACATAAGTCACCGCAACTTCCCCATCCACAGGCTGTGTAACAAAATCGAACAAATCCCGAAAACCAGGCGGCGCTGTGTAATCCGTCATCAGGTCATAGTAATCGTCAGAAACAATTTTTTCCCTGTCTGTCATAGTAGCCCCAAAGCCTTTTTTATACTATATGGGGTTTTCGGCAAATGGTTATTCCTCAAGCAGCTTCAAATTGTCCGGGTTCTCTCCGCCAACGCTCCGGATATCAATCACCGGTCCGCCGGTTCCTTCAATATATTCCCTGGTAATCGTCACGCGGCCGATGTTGTCATCCTTGGGAATCTCATACATGATATCCAGCATAAACTCCTCAATGATCGCACGCAGCGCCCTTGCGCCGGTATCTTTTTCCATTGCCTTCTCCGCAATGGCCTCTAAGGCTCCGTCATCAAATTCCAACTTCACCTCATCTAATTCCAGGAGCTTTTGATACTGCTTCAAGATTGCATTCTTCGGCTCTTTTAGAATTTTCACCAGCATAGGCTTATCCAGCGCCCGGAGCGTATAGATCACCGGAAGCCTTCCAAGAAACTCCGGGATCATGCCGAATTTCTTTAAATCTTCCACCGTAACCTGGCTGATGATATTCTTTTCTTTATCAAATTTATCCTTCAGTTCTGCATTAAAACCGATGGAGGTTCTCTTTTTAAGTCTCTGTTTTACGATCTCCTCCAGATCAGGAAACGCACCGCCACAGATAAAGAGAATATTTCTGGTGTTAATGGTAGTTAAAGGAACCATGGCATTTTTGCTGTTGGCTCCTACCGGCACTTCCACTTCCGCCCCTTCCAAAAGGCGCAGCATCCCCTGCTGTACACTCTCCCCGCTCACATCCCTGCTATTGGTATTCTTCTTCTTGGCAATCTTATCGATCTCGTCAATAAAAACAATTCCCCGCTCTGCCTTTTCCGTATCATTCTCCGCAGCAGCCAGTAGTTTGGAAAGCACGCTTTCAATGTCATCGCCAATGTAACCTGCCTCCGTCAGGGAAGTGGCATCGGCTATCGCAAGGGGAACATCCAGAAGCTTTGCCAATGTCTTAACCAGGTACGTTTTCCCACATCCGGTAGGCCCGATCATCAACATGTTGGACTTTTCGATCTCGATCTCATCCATCGTCCCCGTTGCCACCCGTTTATAATGGTTGTACACAGCCACAGAAATCACCTTCTTGGCATGTTCCTGTCCAATCACATAATCGTCAAGCTGGGCTTTGATCTTATGAGGCGGAGGGATGTTCTTGATGTCAAGTACGGGTTCCGCATTTTCCCCTTTCTTTTTCTTTTTCACTCTCTGCTTATTGGGAATTCCGCCTTCCCCCTGCAGATCCGTCAAATTGACAAAACGGATATTGGGAAATCCCTGATTATTCATATTTTTGTTTAAGTCGTCCACAAAAGAAGGATTATTTAACATTCCCTGATAATCAAACTGGCTCACGGTATCCATGGTCTTATGCATACAGTCATTGCACACGGTAATATGATTGGGGAGCTTAAACATTTTCCCTGTTTTGCTTTCCGGCCGGCGGCAGATAAAACACACATCTTCATAATCGCTCTCTTTCTTTTCACCGTCCGTATTTACATCCTGAATCTCCTTCTTTTCCTCATCCCTTTCATTGAAATCTTTTTCGTCAAAATCCGCCATATTATTTCCTTTCCTTATCTATGTGATATTTCTCAACGTCTGCAGGCTTCTTTGCCTGATATCCCTCAACCATCAGACAATTCTTCTTACTGATAAAATTTCTTTGTAAGTCGCGTTTGTGATCTTAATGCCTGTCCTCTGGGTGCTGGCATGTACGATCTGTCCATTCCCAATATAAATCCCCACATGTCCCGCATAGCACATCACATCCCCAGGCTGGGCCTCCGAATAGGATACCCCCGTTCCCGCACTCCGGAGAGAATAGGAAGTTCTGGGAACAGTATAACCAAAATCTTTATAAACTCTCCACACGAAACCGGAACAGTCCGCCCCATTGGTCAGGCTGGTTCCTCCCGGCACATAGGGATTTCCGATAAACTGGCAGGCGTAATTGGCTATCTGCTGCCCCTTACCGCCACTGCCGGAATAACTGGATGCAGAGGCGTAACTCTTAGAAGAACCATTCCCGCTCCCCGATGAGCTGCCTGGATCCCCGGAAGAACTCTCCTGCTGTTTCCTAAGGGCTTCCTCCTGGGCGCGCCTTGCCTCTTCTTCCGCCTGTTTCGCCCTGTCAATCTCTGACTGCTTCGCCGCCGCTGCCGCTTCCAGTTTCTTGATCTCGTCATTTTGCTTTTTGATATTCGCCTTGTAAATGGCGGCCTCCTGCTTCGCTTTCGCAAGCTGGGTCTCATAATTATCGTAAGCCGCCTTCTTTTCCGTTAGAATCGCCTCCAGGCTCGCTTGTTCCTCCTCCAGCTCATGGCGCTGCGCTTCCAGTTCCGCCTTTTCATCTTCCAGTTTCTGCTGCAGTTCCTCCACCGCCTGCCTTGCAAGCTGGTATTCCTCCAAAAGCTTCCTGTCATATTCATAAAGCTTTTCTATATACTCCACTTTGTTGAACATCTCACCAAACCCGCTGCTTTCCAACAAAAGTTCCAGGTAAGTGACATCCCCTTTTTCATACATAAACTTGATCCGCAGTTTCATGGCATCGTACTGCTGCTGCTCTACTTCCTTTGCCGCCTCATAGTCCGCCATAGTCTGTGCAATCTGGTCTTCCTTTTCTCCAATCTCCTCCTCGATCATTTCCACACTGGCAATGGTTTCCACAAGCGCCGCATCGATCTCGTCGATCTCCCCTTCGATCTCGTCTACTTCTGTCTGGATAGAATCAACCTTTCCTGATGCGCTGTTATAATTCGCCTGTTCCTTTTTTTTGCGTTCATCGGCTTCCCGCTTTTGCTGTTCAATTTTTTCTTTTTCTTTTTCCAGACTGGAAACAGAGGTAGCGCCCACCGGCGCTGCCGCCAAAAACAAGATCGTCAAAGAAATAAAAATTGCAACAAATCCTTTCAGCCTTCTTTTCATAAGTACCCTTCACCTATTCCTGCGCTTTTGGCGCTGCCGCCACCGCATTTTCACCCAAAAATTCCGTTACCTTCGCAAACAACAGCGATTCCCTGTAGGCTTCCGTATCCATCCCGTTCTTATATGCTTCCAGGTCCCCGTTCCCATAAATGGACGCCTCCCATTCAAGCTGCTCCTCCAGCTCTTCATCCGAAAAGGTAATGCCTTCCTTTTGGGCAATCACTGCCAGCAGGATATATTGCTGTGCCATAAGCCCTGCCTGCTCCCTGATGGTATCCTCATATTCTTCCGCCGTTCCGCCATAAGCCTGGGAGACATAATCCCCAACTTCCATTCCATAGGTCTGGGCATAGATTTCCATAATATTGAGCAGGGCATCTGTCATACGGTCTACCATACCCTTTGGCGCTTCCTGGTAAGATGCCTCACTGGTTACCTTCTGCACTGCCAAAGATGCCTTGTCTTTCTGGTACTGCTCCGCCTTACTTTCTGTCAGTTGATCATAAAAATGCTTTTTAAATTCATCCACTGTGGAGCACCCTTCTATTTCCTGGGCTGCCACATATTCATCATTTAGTTCCCCGGCCCTTTGCTCATCCAGGCTATTTAAGGTAATTGTAAATACCACTGGTTTTCCTGCCAGATCAGGATTATTGGTATACGGATCCGGGAATGCCAGATCCAGGTCCTTCGTCTCCCCGACCTCCATTCCAATAATGCCGTCTTCAAACCCCTCAATAAAACCGCCTGCCCCAAGCTGAAGCGTATATCCTGCCGCCGTGCCGCCCTCAAAGGGAATTCCGTCCATCTTTCCTTCAAAATCAATATTGGCCAAATCCCCGGTTTGAGCCGCCCTGCCTTCTACCGGAATCAGCAGTGGATAGGTCTGAAGATAACGCCAGATAGCGCTTTCCACTTCCTCATCCGTCACCTCCGGTTCTTCCAATTCCACTTCCACGCCCATGTATTCACCTGGCGTGGCATAATCCGACACCTGAAAATCCTTCATATAGACCAGGCTGGCGGTATCTTCCGGCAAAGCCTCCGCCTCCTTTTTGCCACAGGCTCCCAGTGCCCATACTGTCAGCGTCAAAAGCGCTGCCACGAATAAATTTTTACTCATAAAATACATTCTCCTTACTGCATTCCATCCAAAAGAACACTTCTCATTTATATCACAAATAAGCAGGAAACAAAAGCCTAATTCCTTTATTTCTTAAAGCAGCGGGGACAAAAGCCTGCTCACTTGTTCCTTAAAACGAACCAGCAGATTTCTTCCTAAATACATATTTTTGGTGATCTGCTTTGACCTCTTTAAATCCTGATGAAAATATTCTGTCATTTCCCTTGCTTTCCCCTCATCATACAGGATCGCATTGACCTCAAAATTCAGCGAAAAACTTCGGATATCCATATTCGCGGTTCCATAGCAGAGAGCCATTTCATCTACTACGATTCCCTTTGCATGCAGAAACCCATCCATATACATGTAGCAATTCGCCCCCTGAAGCACCAGTTCCCCCACATAGGAATAGGTGGCCCAATAGACAAACGGGTGATCCGGTTTACAGGGAATCATGATGTTGACTTCCACCCCGGAATGCACTGCAATGGACAAAGCCGACATGATCGCCTCATCAGGGATAAAATAAGGCGTCTGAATATAAATGGTACGTTTCGCCTTGTGGATCAGGCGCAGGTAAGTGTTTCGGATGCTCTGCTCTAAAGAGTCCGGGCCGCTGGTCACAATCTGAACCGGACATTCAGAATTTGGGCCAACTTCTGGTTCCGCCAGATATTTTTCAAATGCGATCGTCTGATTTCTGGCAGCAAAGTTCCAATCCAGGATAAATCTTACCTGTAATGCATCCACAGCAGAACCTTTGATCCGCATATGGGTATCCCGCCAATATCCAAATTTTTTATCCAGCCCGATATATTCCCGCGCTATATTAAAACCACCCACATAACCTGTTTTTCCATCGATCACAACAATTTTCCTGTGATTCCTATAATTTACACGAAGCTGGAGCTGGCCAAAGATTGCCGGAAAAAACTCTGCCACCTGCATTCCCATCCCCCTTAATTCTTTCCATAAACGTCCTCTGACAAACCTGCCGCCCATACCGTCAAACAGGATCCTGACCTCAACGCCTTCTTGTACCTTTTGCCTGAGCACTTCCAGGATCGACCGAAACACTTCGTCATCTTTAATAATGTAATACTGGATATGAATGGAACTTTGTGCCTGCTTCAGATCCTCCACCAACGCCTGGAATTTTTCCCTCCCGTCCACAAAAAACTGCACTTCATTATCGTTAGTCAAAATGGCATTGGAGACATGCAGATGATACAAGACCAAATCTCCATAATCTCTCATCTCCGGATAGGACACTGTCAGCTCCTGGTTCTTGATGCTCATTTCCTGATGACGGATTGCATCGCTTAGTTTATCTTCGATTTCCTTCGTCCGGAACATCTTTTGTTTGTGCATGTCTGTCCCGATTAACAGATAAAAAATAAAGCCTGCCACCGGAATGAAATACAGAATCAGAAGCCAGGCCCATACAGACTTTGGATCCTTGCGCTGGAAAAACACAATGATCACGGCAAGGATCAAATTAATGATCATTAAATGCCCAAAGATAAATTCAAATACCATCTGCATCTCTTGCCAAACAGCCTCCATCAACACATCCCTTCTTTCAGTATCACCCTGTAAACTTTCTGTTCTCATGAATTATATACCAATCCGGCTTTCAATTCAATGAAACTACTTGCCTATTTTCTTAAAGAATGATAAAATATTTGATAAATCGCCGTTGTCAAACCAAAATATGGCAGATGGCAGGGAGGTATCATTTGAATACAGTTGGAATCGTTCTACTGATCATATTGGCAGTGCTTGTCATTGCCCTTATTGTATTATATTTCCTTGGGAGAAAGGCGCAAAAGCGCCAGGAAGCACAGCAGGCGCAGATCGACGCTATGAAACAGACTGTGTCCATGCTGATCATTGACAAGAAACGTATGAAGATAAAAGAATCCGGGCTTCCTCAAATGGTCATTGACCAAACGCCCAAACTGCTGCGTGGCTCCAAACTTCCTATTGTAAAGGCAAAGGTAGGCCCTCAGATCATGTCTCTGGTAGCTGAAGAAAAGATTTTTGATTCTATTCCCGTAAAAAAAGAAGTAAAAGCCGTAGTCAGCGGTATCTATATCACAGATGTGAGAGGGCTTCACGGGAAACCCGTAGTTGCCCCTCCGAAGAAAAAGGGCTTTTTCAAAAGGACTCTGGAAAAGGCACAGGAAAAGGCCGGGGCAAAGCCTGTTAAGTAAGGGACTTCCCATGATCTGTACGCTTGATGAATCTAAAAACTACGTTGCCACGCTCTAGCAGAGCGGGGCAGCGTAGTTTTTTGTTTTTAGCTAAGCGGCTCTTTAGTGGCTGCTGGCAAACCAGCGGTTTAGCCCCTCTTCTTTCGGCCGGATCATCATTTCAATCCTGCAATCCGCCAGGTATTGGTAATTTGCCTCAAGAGTGTAAGCAACCTGGATCTTGATCTGCTTTTCTTCTTCTTCCACCAGGACACTGCCCGTATCGATCCCCACCAGGATATTTCCATAAGGAGTCACATAACTGGTCATATTCTTTTTATTTTCCTCGAATACCATATGCACATTTATGAGTCCTCTCTTTGTCACTTCCAGACAATCCTCACGGAACTTGATCATGTTCTTGGTCACCTCATCAAATCCCTCTGTCACCTCATCGTACAAAACGTAATGGCTTCCATTCTTCCTGTAATAATCTGCCGCAGTGATCGTTTCAAGCTCCTGTCCCTCGTCGTCACTTGTAAGCTGCAGCCCTTTTAAGGATAATAAAATCTCTTTGGTCATAACACACTTCCTAATATTCTTCTATATTGATTACTTTCGCCGACAAAATTCCGTATTTGATAATGGAGTTGGCAAAGCCCTTGAATTTTTCTGCCGCATCGCTGACAAAAAAACGGTAACAATTATCCCCCAGCCTTGTCTTTGCATCATTTAACAGCCCCTGTCCTTTCAGCAGTTCTTTTAATTCCTTTGCCGTTTCATATGCCGGGTTGACCAAGGTAACCTCTTGCCCCATAATGCTCCCTACCGTTGAACGGATCAGGGGATAATGCGTGCACCCCAGAATCAGGGTATCGATACCTATGTCAATCAGCTCTGACAGATATCTCTTAGCGATCTCATCTGTCACCGGATCCTGCCACAGCCCTTCCTCCACCAGCGGGACAAACAGCGGGCAGGCCCTTCCCACTACCTCCGCTTCCGGATTCAGTTCTTTTATGTATCTGGAGTAAATGCCGCTCCTTATCGTTCCTTCCGTGCCAATCACTCCGATCTTCCCATTGGCCGTAGCCTCTGCCGCCACCACAGCCCCCGGCTTTACCACCCCGATCATCGGCAGCTCCGTCTCTGATTCCATCTCTTCCAGCGCGTAGGCGCTTGCCGTGTTACACGCCACCACGATTGCCTTGACCTCCTGGGTCTGTAAAAAACGCATAATCTGCCTGGAAAATCTTGTCACCGTTTCTTTTGACTTATTCCCATAAGGCACCCGCGCCGTATCCCCAAAATAAACAATCTTTTCATTTGGCATCTGGCGCATGATCTCCCTTGCCACGGTCAACCCGCCAAGCCCGGAGTCAAACACTCCTATAGGCGCACTTTTATCCTTCATAACCCGATTCCTTTTCTGACCTGCTCTTTTCTTTGTCCTGATATAAATATTCCGCAATACGGCTTTTTATACGGACATTCCCGCTTTTGACCCCTGTCTTTCCAAGGCTCTCGCAAATTTCTTCCCAAAAGGGCTGTTCCTGGACATCCTTTTGGGGAACATCCTCATTGATTTCCTGTGCACTGTTTTCACCTGTATAACCGCTTTCCTGTTCCTCCTGTACACAGGTTTCCATCACTTCGGATAGCTCAGGATACACAAATCCCCACCAGCCAAGTGTCCCGATAAATATAATAGCCGTTTCATATAATTTCTTCATCCCACTCTCATCCCTTCCGTGCCGCTGCTTGCAGCTAACTGATAAGAGTGTTTCCATTTTATAGATGTTTATTCCATTTACTTTCGCTTTCCAGCCTGATCTGGCGGATAATGGATTTTTCCTGGTTATCGATGTGAAGCTGGGCCGCCTTTGCTGCCCGCTCTTTATCCCGCCCAGCAATGCTCTCGTAGATTTCTTTGTGCTCGGCCACCAGGTTATCATGACGGCTTTCTTCCCTAATGTACATAAAACGGTACCGGTACATCTGTTCAGAAAGATTATTCACAAGCTGCTTAAGCCGAAGGTTCCCGGTCGCCTCTACGATAATATCATGCAAAGCCACATCCGCCTGTGCAATCACCGCAGCATCTTTCCCCTTAGCCGCCTTTTCAAATTCCTGACATGCCGCTTTCAGCCGCAGGGTACCTTCCTGCGATATCCTCTCACAGGCAAGCTCCACACTAAGCGCATCCAATGCACGGCGTACTTCCAGCACATCCTTTAAATTTTTTTCCGTGATCTTTGCCACTTCTGCTCCCCGCCTGGGGATCATGATGACCAGGCCTTCCAGTTCCAGCTTACGGATGGCTTCGCGTATGGGAGTCCTGCTGACGCCTAAATGATTGGCAAGATGTACCTCCATCAAACGCTCACCCGGTTTTAGCTGCCCTGTCAGGATTGCCCGTCTTAGCGTATTGAACACCACATCCCGAAGAGGCAGGAATTCATCCATCTCAATCATTAATTGCTCTTCCATCTCTGGCCTCCTTTCAGAAAACAACACCGCCTTCCCGTTAAATTCCATCATGGCTGTTACAGCCTGAATTCACAAATCCTGTAACAAAAACCTGGCCTGCAAGTTCCAAATCCTTTATTTTGTCTGCTGCGCCCTGGGCCAATTCTTTTTCTTTAAATACTCCAAATACGGTAGGACCGCTGCCACTCATCAGCGCATTTTCCGCCCCCGCCACCTTCATCACTCTTTTTAATTCACTGACCACCGGATAAGCTTCCACTGTTACCGTCTCTAACACGTTTCCCATACGGTTTGTAATTCCGTCTAAATCGCCCTTTCTCAATGCCTCTGTCATACCGTCTATATCAGGATGATCCTTGATTTCCTCTACATGCAGATTTCCATATACAAACTTAGTAGAAACATCAATGTCTGGCTTTGCCACCACCAACACACAGGGCGGAGGCGACGGCAGCGGAGTCAGAATTTCACCAATTCCCTCCGATAACGCCGTTCCCCCCATTATGCAATAAGGCACATCTGCACCGATCTGCACTCCAAGTTCTTTCATCTCTTCCCTGCTCATGGAAAGTCCCAAAAGCTCATTTAACCCATGAAATACCGCCGCAGCGTCAGTACTGCCCCCAGCCATCCCTGCGGCAACGGGAATCTTTTTTTCAAGGGTGATCCTGACACCCTGCAAAATATTCTTTTTTTCCATAATAAGGGCTGCAGCGCGATAAATAAGATTCTCTTTCCCTACAGGCAGCGGAGCGGCGCCTACCGACAGTTCAATGCCCTGGCTGGCGCTTAAGGAAAAGGTCAAACGATCCCAAAGATCCACCGTCTGCATGATCATCTTCACCTCATGATAACCATCAGCCCGCTTTCTTAGCACATCCAGTCCCAAATTAATCTTGGCATATGCTTTTCTCTCCACATAATCTTTCTTCATCCTGCATCCTCTCACCAGGCAACTTTGGCCTATCCAAGTAAAGATCCAAAGTTCTTCCTTCCAGATCTTTTGTATACATTATACATATAGATTGTACTTAATTATATACATGCCGGATATCTTTCGTCAAGGTATATCCTCCCCATCTTCAAGCCTTTTAGCCGTAAAATACAGCAATTTCTTCTAATTTCACACCACATCACATGTGTTGTTAAATCTCCTTTTAACAAACAAATGCCTTTTCTCCCAAAACTGTCTTTTTTATGCTGATTGGAAACAAATTAAAAAAACATGTGAAATTCACATATTTTTGCTTTTCCCCTAAACATTTCCATGTATTTGACCGATACCAAAAATGTAAATATCATTAAATGACCAAGGAGGGTGAATCATGAGTGTAAATGGAGTTACAGGTGCCAGCGATGTCTACAGCGCATATACTACGCAGTCAAAGAGTACCGAAACCAAGACCGAAAACACAGCAAGTGACAAAAAGACAACCGAATCTGCAGGTGCAGTGTACGAGCCGTCCAAGGAAGACAAGGTGACTGCCAGCAAAAAAACCTATAAGCCCGATACCAATATGGTAGCTAAGTTGAAAGCAGATGCTGAAGCAAGAACTGCACAACTTCAAAGCCTTGTAGAAAAAATGCTGACAAAGCAGGGACAGACTTATGGTAAGGCGAACGATATCTGGAGCATCTTATCCAGTGGCAATTTCACTGTTGATCCTGCTACCAAAGCACAGGCACAGGCTGATATTGCAGAAGACGGATATTGGGGTGTATCCCAGACTTCACAGCGTATTCTCGATTTTGCTACTGCTTTGACAGGGGGCGACCCGGATAAGATCGAAGAAATGCGCGCTGCATTCCAAAAAGGTTTTAAACAGGCTGAAAAGACTTGGGGCGGTCAGCTTCCTGATATTTCCCAGCGTACTTATGATGCTGTCATGAAAGGCTTCGACGATATGGCGGCTGCATCCAAAACCGAGGAATAATTTGATTGATTCCAACGAAGATTAAAAACGGCAGAGTTTCGTGCTCTGCCGTTTTTATTACATTCCTTTTACAATTAAGATCTTATCTCCCGCCTTCACTTCATCACTGGAAAGATTGTTTGTCTGCAAGATGGTTGATACCGGGACATAGTAACGTTTCCCTATATCCCAAAGGCTTTCTCCCTCTCTGACCATATACACGGCTATCCCCGGCAGGGCTGCCATCTTTTCCATATCCGGCTCGGATACAAGAATCTGTTCCACAATTTTTTCCTTCCATTGCCGGTAAATATTGGCGCGGAAGTAAAGGACACACTTTACATCCACCTCTTTATTGTCAATAATGGCAACGGTAACCTGGTCCACACATGCATTTACCGGATAAATACAATCCTCTAACGTTCCATCCGTTTCCAATAAATACTGGAACGGTACGCTCCCCCGGATTACGCCGTATTTTTCCCCTTCACTGCTGCATTCAAAAAAGATCTGCAGTTCCACCGTGCCGCTTAGCTCAATTCCGCCTTCCACTGCATTCTTTTCCCCTATCTGCAAATCACATGCCGTATGGAGGATCTTATGGATCATCGTGTTTTCTTCCTGCACCTTAAAATGCCCTGCCGCCTTGGCTTTTCCACTGCATTTTGCCTGCAGGCGCCTAAACTCTGCATTCTTCTCCTGGACAGACACCTCTTTCACCACACCATATACATCCGAAAGAAGGTCAATGCTGTCCTCCTCATACACGCAGATATCCAAATCCAGGCTCTGCTCAAAGGTGATCACCCTCTCTTCTCCGTCAAAGTCCGGACGTACCTCCACTTCCCGGCTTTCCGCCCTAAGGCGTATCTCCGGGATCATCCCTTCCCTGCAGCCCGGACACTCCAGGCTTCCCGCAAAAGGAAGCGTAGTCTCATAGTGACAAATTTCCTCCTCGTCTCCTTCCCCCCGGTACAGGAAAAAGGCGTGCAGTTCGCCTTGCAACGCAATCTTATCATCCAGTACTTTAAACTCTACCGTTCCCGGGGTGATCTCCGACCATATCATGGACGTAATATTGGGAAAACTTCCCGGAATTTCCACTTCCTCCTTGATCCGGAAAATATCCTTTTTCTTTACCACCATGGCAGCTACATTTAACGTTTTCTTCCTAAACTCTATCGGTTCTTCACTGCGAAGATCCACTGCCGTCTCTTCATCACAAATCTCTTCACAGCTAAGCGACAGCCCCGCCAGTGATTTCACACTGATCTTCCGGGAATTGATCAGCCCAATGCTCAAATCCTCAATCTCCCAGTCAACGCCCACGCTGTCCCCGCTTTTCACACCTTCCATAAAGACCATCTCGTCAAAAGGGACTGCGCCATCCATACATGCCACATCACTTTTTCCTTCCTGGCCTCCCATCTTTTCCGTCAGATAGAGAACGTGAAACTCCAGCCTTCCTTTCACTGCCACATGGTCATCCGTCACTTTGACCTCATCAATCACCATATTTCCTCTATCCAAAATCAGCTTTGCAGCATCCGGCCTGGAATCCGATATGATCACATCATCTTCCAGTGTCATCTGAGTAAATGCCCTGCATTTCACACAGTCCATATGTATATTCCGCTTAATCAGCTCCACCAAAAAATACCTCCCTGCGTGTACTTATTGTAAATGTATGACGCAGGAAGGTAAAATATGAAACTTAACGGTGCAATCATGTTTTGCTCCGTTCATCTCACCCCGCC
The DNA here is from genome assembly GCA_910585005.1 of uncultured Lachnospiraceae bacterium. GTDB lineage: Bacteria > Bacillota > Clostridia > Lachnospirales > Lachnospiraceae > Suilimivivens. Next base: position 70,568 of record CAJUCN010000001.1, read on the forward strand.
GATCAGCTCCCCAATATCCTCTACTTCGTATTTTCTCATATATGCTTCTATCCCTTCCAGGATCTCCACCGTGGTATAAGGATTCACAAAATTCATTGCCCCCACTGCAACTGCGCTGGCTCCGGCAAGCAAAAATTCAATGGCGTCTTCCGCCGTGGCAATGCCGCCCATTCCAATCACAGGGATCTTCACTGCTTGCGCGGCCTGATAAACCATACGCACGGCTACCGGCTTAATGGCCGGGCCGGAGAGTCCTCCTGTGCGGTTGGCAAGTGCAAACGTACGTCTGTGGACATCAATCTTCATCCCCGTCAAAGTATTGATCAGGGAGAGTCCATCCGCCCCCGCCGCTTCCGCTGCTTTTGCCATCTCTGCAATATCCGTCACGTTAGGACTGAGTTTCATAATCACCGGCTGCTTTGCTTTTTTCTTGATCTGAGACGTGATGTCATACAGGCAATCCGCCTTTTGCCCAAAAGCAATGGCCCCTTCCTTTACATTGGGGCAGGAAACATTGATCTCCAGCATATCCACGGAAGTATCTCCAAGTTTCTCCACCACATCCAGATAATCTTCTACGCTCTTCCCACATACATTGACAATCTTTTTGGTATCATACTGTTCAAGGAATGGAAGATCCCGTTCTATGAATACACAAATTCCCGGATTTTGCAAACCAATGGCATTTAGCATACCACCATAGGTTTCCGCTACGCGGGGTACCGGGTTCCCCTCCCAGGGGACATTTGCCACTCCCTTGGTGATGATCCCTCCAAGTCTGTTCAGATCCACAAAATCGCTGTATTCCATTCCCGAACCAAAGGTTCCGGAAGCTGTCAGTACAGGATTTTTAAACTCCACTCCCCCAATTGTCACTTTTGTATTCATCAGATATCCACCTCCTGTGCGTCAAAGACTGGTCCCTCTGTACAGATTCTGGCATTGTTTACATGGGAATGATGATCCTTGCCCACTGTTTTGCACACACATCCCAGACATGCGCCGACTCCGCAGGCCATTCTCTCCTCCAGGGATAAATATGCCTTGACGCCCCTTTGCGCTGCAAATGCTTTTACCGCCCGAAGCATAGGCATGGGGCCGCAGGCCATCATCACCTCAGGGGACAGGTTTTCTTCCCTCATAACATCCAGTACATTCCCGTTTACCCCCACGCTTCCATCCTGTGTCGCAATCAACACTCTGCCGTACCCCTGCAGTTCCTCACAAAGAAAAAGATCCTTGTCCCGGTAACCCACTACAATAACCGGACGATCCCCCTGCTCTTTTAATTCTCTTGCCAATTCCAACATGGGGGGAATCCCAATTCCGCCACCTAATAGCGCGATCTGTTTCCCCGTCCATTCTTTCACCGGGAACCCGTTTCCCAATACGCCAAGCACTTCTGCCACTTGTCCTGGCTGCCAAGTAGCAAATTCTCCCGTTCCCGCTCCGGCAAGCCGGTAGACCAGACGCAGCGCTCCCTTGTCCCTCTCCACCTGGCAGATGCTGATGGGCCTTGGCAAAAGATGGGATTTATCATTGGGATAGACACCAACAAACTGTCCTGCATTCGCTTCCCTTGCCAGCTCTGTTTGAAGCCATAAATCGTAAATATCCGGTGCAATCATCTTTTGGGAAATTACCACCGCTTGTACTTTTTTCTTTTTACTCATTTTTGCCGCCTTTCTGATATACAATTTTACCGCCACAGACCGTAGCATAGACCACCCCGGGCATTTTTTCCCCGATAAAAGGAGAATTGGCAGACTTTGAAACAAATTCCCCCACAATCCACTGTTCCCCGGGATCAAACAGCACCAGATCCGCCGCCCCTCCTTCTGAGAGCGTACCGCCATCCAGTCCATACAGCTTGCAGGGCGCAGTACTCATCCGCCAGATCAGGCCTGGCAGCGTCAGATATCCCTTTGCCACAAGTTCCCTGATTCCCAGGGACAAGGCCGTCTCCAGGCCAATGATCCCGCTGGGCGCTTTACCGATCTCCTGCATCTTTTCTTCCCTGCTATGAGGGGCATGGTCTGTCGCAATCAAATCAATGGTCCCATCCACAATCCCTTGTATGATGGCAAGCCTGTCCTCCTCCTCCCTAAGAGGCGGATTCATCTTCGCCAGCGTCCCTTTCTCAATTACCGCCTGCTGGGTCAGGGTAAAGTGATGAGGCGTCGCTTCCCCATGAACCCGGATCCCTTTTTTCTTTGCCTGACGGATCAGCTCCACCCCTTCCCTGGTGCTGATATGCTGGATCACTACCTCTGCCCCCGTCCCTTCCGCCAATCTCAGGTCACGTTCCACCAAAGAAATCTCGGCTTCACGGGGGGAGCCGCCAATGCCGTAAAACTTGGAGGCTTCCCCGGCATGAATGCCATTGTTTGTAATAAGCAGGGGATCCTCCTCATGGAAACTGATGGGCTTTTTTAGCTTTCCCGCCCGCACCATGGCCTCTTTAACCAGCTCCTGATCCAGAAGCGGGATGCCGTCATCCGTAAACCCTACAGCGCCCGCCCTGGCCAGTTCTTCCATATCTGTAAGTTCCCTGCCCTTCATCTGCTTTGACACGTTGGCACAGGAGTGGATGTGGATCCCTGTCCCCCTGCCTTTTTCCAAAATATATCCAAGAACTTCTTTATGATCCACGCATGGAGCTGTGTTTGCCATCAGAACGATCTGTGTAAACCCGCCTTTTTTGGCGGCAGCCGCCCCGGTATTGATATCTTCTTTATAAAGAAAGCCGGGATCCCTGAAATGGACATGCGTATCCGCCAGCCCGGGTGCAGCCATCAGCCCTTCCCCGTTAAAGACAGGGACACCTGCCGGACATTCTCCCGGGCATGTAAGGATTCTGCTTATCCTACCATTTTCGATTAAAATGTCGGCGGGATAAATCCTTTCCTTTTCCGGATCCACCAACGCCGCCCCTTTTATATACAAATTTCTTTCTTCCATTCTTTCCCTCCTGTCAGAGAAATTTTATCATAAATAGGTATCCCTTGCGACAATTTTATTAGAAAATAAGGTTATCTTTTTACAAATTTGCAGACGCAAACAAAAAAGGATTGCCGCCTGGCAATCCCTTTTAATTAAACACCACTGGTTTATCCACAAATTCCGTCTTTATCACGATGTAAGGCGTGGAAGGTGCATTTTTCTTCCCGGCTGTCACATCCGAAGGATCTGGCCCAAGAAGCGTCGTATCCGCATAGACCGCATTTTCCGTAAGATAAAGCGCATTGACTGCAATGCTGTAACCACCGCTTACCTGTTCACCGTACCCTACGCAAATATACATGAATCCGTTGTCCTGGTAAGTTACCTTAAAGGGCAGATTTTTCTTTTCTTCAATAACAGCCTTTAGTTCTTCCGGAACATTTTCGTCAGCCAGTACGGTAAACTCCAGATCCTTTATCTTTTCCATCGGATCTTTCTTTTCCCCGCAGCCTGCCAGCAGTATTAGCGCCAGCGCTAAGAGTAAACACCTTCCATATCTCACAAACTTGATAATGCGATTTTTCATCTTGCCACCCACAGATCATGCCAATTCCTTTTTACAATCTATGAGCTTTCAGGAAAAAGAATTCCACAAGTTTCTTCGTTTATTGTGTGACGCTTTGCGCTCCCAGCGTTACGCTTACCACATCCTGCTCGTAACCCTCATACATCATTTTCATCACCGTAAGTTCAATGGTATCTCCTTTGGCAAAATAACTAAGCTCTTCTTTTAACTCAGCCATGGAATCAATTTCCTCGCCGTTGAGTGCAGTGATGATATACCCTCTGGAAATTCCTGCACGTTCTGCTGCCCCGCCTTCAATGACAGACGATACATATACCCCCTGGGGCACGTCATAAAGCTCGGAAGAATCCGATCTCACATCCACACCGGTAATCCCCAGATATCCTCTGTCCTCCTCCGCCACTTTAAGCCGCGTCTGTTTCGACATCAGATTTTCAATAATCGGCTTTACATCCGAAATCGGGATCGCATAACCCATTCCTTCCACGACAGAACTGCCGATCTTATTTGAATTGATCCCGATCACTTCACCTTTTACATTTAACAGCGCTCCGCCGGAGTTCCCAGGATTGATTGCCGCATCTGTCTGGATGAAAGTATTGATCTCCATATCCGAAGTTTCCATATCCGTCAAACCCTGCCCGCCAGAGACAGGAATTGCCCGGTTTAAGGCGCTGACCACACCTGTCGTAACTGACTGGCCATAGCCCAATGCATTGCCGATGGCAATGGCTGGTTCCCCTACGGTCAGGGAATCGCTATCTCCTAATTTAGCAATGGCAATAACATCCATTGTCTCGCTGCTGATGTCACTAAGCTGTACTGCGATTACCGCCAGGTCTTTGTCAATATCCACACCTTTGATCTGAGCCTGGGCCTGGGATCCGTCAACAAACTGTACCGTCAGCTCTTCCGCCGATGCTACCACATGCTGATTGGATACCAGAAGAAGTTCCGAATCATTTTGTCCCACAATAAATCCGGAGCCGGCGCTTTGCGCTTCTGAACTGTATACCTGCCCGAAAAAGGACATCTTTTCTACATACCGGTTATTGATAGACACTACGGCAGGCATTACCGCTTTCACTACCCCTGTCACATCCATCACTGTGGCATCTGACGACACCGGCGCATCATTTTTCACTTCCGCAATTTCCTGCACATCCGCCGTATCTTCTATTTTTTCCACATGGTCTTCCTGCTGTTCTATCACTTCCGCCTTCCCGGCGCCGCCGTTGCCGCCAAGCCTCTCTCCCAAAAGATTTCCCGCTGTATTCACGGCCAGGAATCCCATACCTGCAAAAATGCCAAAACACAGGCCACTGCAGACAGCCACCGCTATTTTCTTTCCGATTCCCATCCCCTTTTTGGGTTCAGCCCCTTTAGGTGTCTGCATTCCTCCCATATTTCCGGTATCATAATGATATGTGTTATTAGGATAATTATTTTCATACATAGCAATTACCTCCTGTTTTACCAACGTATTTCCTTGATCCTTGAGCTAAGTATATTCACTAATTGTGTTTAATCTGTGATAAAAATTTGTATTTTTTGTTGCACCTTCCGGCAACAATCCGCAAACAATGATCCTCTTATATCCTTTTTACCATCACTTCCAATAGTCTTTGTTCATAGAACAGGCGATTACCATCTTCCGTGAAAGCCTCTGATACCGTTTTCCCAAAAAATATCCTGCATATTTACAACCACTGTGCCAGATCAGCTTTATGATCAGCCAGGGTTTCCCTTTTCTGATTAAATAAATACAACTTTTTTTGATCAGCCGTATTCCTTCCGATTCCGCTGTAATCCCGTCAAAAACTTCCGGATGCTGGGCATGTGACACTCCCAGATCAAAATTCCTGTGAAACTGCTGGATACCGCTGTAATGATGGGAATGTATGACCCTTGCCTTTGCGGCATAAGCGATTCCATAACCTTCGTCTAAAACTTTCCTTGCATAGATCATATCTTCGTTAAAGATGGTACGGGATACAAACCCTCCCAATGCGTCAAAAACTTCCCTCCGGTATGCCGCACACACATTAGATGCAAAAAATGCCTTAATTCCCATTTGTGGGATATCCCTTCCAAATTTCACTCCGGATGTTTCCGGATAGTTAAAGCCCCTGGTAAACTCTTCTATTACTCCACACCCCTTATCTGCAAACTGTCTTCCATAGGTTACGGCAATTTGGGGATCGGCAAAAGGCATTAGCAGATTCCGGATCAGTTCCTGATCCATTGGCACACAATCATCCGTTAACATGACAAAATACGGGCTGTTTGAAAAAGACACCCCGTAATTCCTTGTTTTTCCGTGATCAAATTCCTCCTTCGCAATATGACGGATCAGCAGATCTTCATATTGATCCATCAATTCCTGTTCTGATATCAGCGCCTCAAGAAACTTCCTCTCCGTGTTAATGAGGATGATTTTCCCAATCCTTTCCCGTTGCTTATCCAGCATGTCAAGAAGCTGCAAAAATTTCTTTGTAGGCTTGTATACCGGAATAATAATATCCGCCCTCTTTACATCAATATCCACACCCATCCTCCAACATTCTCCAGGCTTTGGCCCCAGGCCACATGGCTTCCCCCTCAGAAAAAGGGACCAGCCTGCGTTGGTCCCTTCCTGCATAAAGCCTTTCTTTTCTGTGCAGATCCATTCTTTAATTTACATATTTGCCAGTATCTGACTTGATTATCTCACTGTACCCCTTCACCTCATCGGAAGGTACATAGTCATAATCCTGGAACAAGAACCCATGAAGCCATGCAACATTCTCGGTAAGGTCTTTGGGAACAACGCAGCTTCCCTTTGCCCCGATATTTCCGGTGGTAAGCCTGTCCATCTCCGGGAACCCTGCCTGATCTACCACCTCATACTTGCTCACATCGGCCAAAAGTTCCAAAATTTCGTCCAGATCCAGGGAAGTATATATTTCATTAAATACTTTATCCGCAATCTCATTTAGCGTTATAGGAGAGGCCTTCTTTGCTTTCTCCGCAATGGCAAGAAGCACCGTCCTCTGACGCTGGGTACGCTGAAAATCGTTGCCTACATGACGGATACGGCAATATGCGGTGGCCTGCAGTCCGTTCAAGGTCTGCCTTCCCGGTGTTGTAACTGGTGTATAATCAACGCCTGCATTGGCAGTATAATTTACCCCGTCTGTTGTTTTGCCTACCATACTAATCTGGTAATTGTTAAGATGGGATATTTCCGCCTCAGTTACATCGATCTCCACACCGCCCATCGCATCAATCGTATCTCTAAGTCCTGCAAAACCTACTGTGACAAAATCCGTAATATTCATATCCAGGTTCATGTTCAGCATATTCATGGCCATCTTAGGACCGCCCTTTGCATAGGCTGAATTACATTTATTATAAGTATCATTGCTCAAGTTCAGGTAAGTATCCCTGTATACGCTGACCAGCCTGCACTCTCCTGTATCCTGATTAATGGAAGCGATCATAATGGTATCGCTGCGGGTATTCTTGTCCAGTGCGCCAGTTGTGGAATCCACACCAAACAGTGCAATGTTCCGGTACCCTTTCATTGTAGTCTCGCTCTTTTCTTCCACCGCCTTGTTAATGACGATCTCTTCCTCCGGGATCTCCACCTTCCCTACTTTTTCCGTCTTGATTACCCCGTACAGCACTACTACCATTGCCAGCAGCACGAAAACCTCTGCAATAAAAAGTACGATCTTAAAAGGGCTTTTCTTTTTCTTCTTTTTCTTCACAGGTTTCGCCGGCGCCTTTTTCTTTTTGGGGGCATAGGCATCCTCTTCATACCTTACCGGTTTTTTCCTTGCAGTATTTTCCGCTTCGTGACGTACCGGCTTTTTTTTCACCGGTTTCTTAGATGTTGTAGCCATATTGATCCATCTCTCCCTTATTCACAAAATACTTTCCGGAGCTTTATCATTTGTGAGCTTTTCAGCAAATGGTATCTCTCATAAGATAATATTTTCTCACAAATTCCATATTTAAGCAAGCCCTGCGAAGTTTTTTTAATGTATCCTTAAGATTTGTAAATCCGGGCTTTAATATGCATTCTTGTTGATGAAACCTTTAAATATAGTTAGAAACATAATTTTAAAATCCAGTGACATGGTCCAGTTTTCGATGTAAAACAAGTCGTACTCTATCCTTTTGCGGATAGACGTATCTCCCCGGTAACCGTTAATCTGTGCCCATCCGGTAAGTCCCGGCCGTACCTGATGCTTGATCATATAACGGGGAATTTCTTCCTTAAATTTCTCGACAAACTGGGGTCTTTCCGGCCTCGGTCCGACCAAAGACATTTCCCCAAGTAAAATATTAAAGAGCTGGGGGAGTTCATCTAAACTGGTCCGGCGGAGAAATTTTCCTATCTTTGTGACCCTGGGATCATCCTTCACCGTCCATGCCTGTTCTTCGGCCGAAGGTTTTTGCTGCTCCATGGTCCTGAATTTATACATATGGAAAGGCTTATTATGAAGCCCTACCCGTTCCTGCTTAAAGATCACTGGTCCCCGGCTGGTAAACCGCACCGCCAGCGCCACCGCCAGCATTACCGGGGAAGAAAGCACAATCCCCAAAGAAGATCCCAAAATATCCACAGCCCGTTTTCCCACCCAGTTTAACGTATTGGTAAGCGGTACATAACGGATATTGATGACCGGAAGCCCCATCAGGTCTTCCGTATAGGGATGGCTTGGAACCAAAGAATTATAATCCGGGATAAATTTCGTGTGGACACCGGACTTTTCGCATAGATCCACGATGTTTTCCAAATGATCATAATCCTTGAGGGCAAGGGTAATTGCGATTTCATCCAGCTTATTTTCAGGAAGGATGTACTTGATGTTCTCCACCCTTCCTACTACTTTCACCCCTTTATAAAGCGTACCGCTGGGAATACGGTCGTCCAAAATCCCCCGGATCACATACCCCCACTGGGGATTGGCATTAATCCTGGTAATATATTCCTCTGCCGCACGGGAATAGCCTACCAGCAGAATATATTTTAAGTTGTATCCCTTTTTGCGGAAATATAAGAGCATGTTCCGGATCAGCGTCCGGCAGATGGCAGCCGCAATAATGTTGATAACGAAAAAGGCCCCCATCATAAAACGGGAAAAATGATTTTGTTTGATCATGTACAGAAACACGATAAATCCAACGATCCCCACCGTATTGGCTTTTAGGATCCCTTCCAATTCGTATTTCCGCCTGGTGGCACGCTTTGGCGCATACATATTAAAGAAATAGTATAGAATGATATATTCAGGTATAACAAAATAGAGGTAACTAAAATAGACCCTCGTATCCAATGCCCCTGCCCCGGGTTCCGTATCCGCAAACACCGTGCAGAACTTAATATACCATGCAAGCAAGTAGGAGACTGCCACCACGATGGCATCCACCAACAAGTGCAATCGATTAAAATACTTCTGATTGTCCTTTATCATACCTAGCTACCTTCTTGCAAACATTCTACAATATTATTTCAAAAAGTACAACTTGAAATGTATACATCCCTTTTTATTTTTCATTTCGGGATGCCAAAACAGCTAAGCGCCATCCTTACCATATTGATCCACAATTGTCCCTGCACCCAGAAATAATTTTTTAAATTTTTCCACCGAAAACGCACTTTTTGCCGCCGGCCGGCTACAGAAAAGGAAAGTTTCATCCCCTCTATGAAGCCCTGCACATAAGCCCTTCCAAGTCCCTTTAGGAAAAAGAAACATGCCTTGCACAAATATCCTGCCAGAAGGAAAGGAAGGTTTAAGACCGCCTGCAAAAAAGGCATGTTTTTATATACCAGATAAACGCTGTTCCTAGCGGATAATCTTACCTTAAATTCATTATGTCTGGAACCGCTGACCGCGCTTCCGGCATGATATACCACTGCTTCGGGCACATACCTGCTGGCATACCCATTCAGATTTGCACGATACCCGACATCAATATCTTCCAGGTAGGCAAAGTGGTTTTCATCAAACAGGCCGATTAAGGAAAAAATTTCCCGCCGGTATAAGGCGCAGCCTCCACAGGAAGAAAACACGCGGCCAGGCTTTTCCCAACCATCCACAGGCCTGTCTTTCCCCCTGGCAAATGCCCAGCCGAGAGCACAATAAAAATCCCCGGTTCCATCCAGCCGGTCCGGCTGCTTCATACAAATCATTTTCGGAGCGGCCGAAAATGCCTGGGGATACTGATCCAGCGACCGTTCCAGATATTCCACCAGTTTTTCCTCCACCACGGTATCATTATTCAGCAGCAACACATATTCCGTTCCGGCTGATTCTATGCCCGCGTTTACGGCAGCGGAAAACCCTTTATTCTCATGAAAAGCAGTCACCTTCACCTGGGGGAACTGCTCCCTGACAAGAGCAAGACTCCCATCCTCTGAAGCATTATCCACCAAGATCACTTCCACAGGAACACTGCTTCTAAAAACAGACCGAAGACATTCTTCTATAAAATGAATCCCTTTATAATTTGGTATAACAACTGTTGTTCTTGACATTTATTAAATCCTCATTTAATTAATCTTCTCCGTCAGATTGGGATCCCACACAATCCTCCAGCCTTTTTTTCTGATCTTTTCGCAGAACCGAAGGCTCAATTCCTTATAATCCACCTGGTCATTTAAACAGTTTCTCCAGTCAAAACGTCCGTTTCTGGGATTTCTCATATAGCCCAGTCCTAAAAGTTCCTCTAACACTGCCTCCCCTTCGGAAGAAACCTTCATGCACCTTACATCTACCGCCTCCGCCTCCTGGGTAAGGCAGGCCCGGTGCATATAACCGCTATATTCTTTATGAAGCCCTTCATACAAGGCCGTGCCGTCTTCCCTGTAGATTCCTCCTATTACATGATTAGTCCCATCAATAAGTTTCCCTCCCACTACGGCCACGTCCCTGCGGTTGGTAAACAGATCCGGCTGGTAATCCACCCGGTAAAAGCCAAGATGTCTGATATGGGATACCTTCCCCTTCCAGTTCCTTCTACGCAAGAAGTCCTCCACGGCGCGTTTGCCTGCATCATAGGCATACTGCTTACTTGCCGGATTTGAGGCGGTAGACCCTTCATGGCACCTCCAATGGTAGAGCACCCGGGGAATATGGGCAATCGGCAGATCGGTTCTGACAGTCCTTGTCTTGTCTTTCCCAAGCATATGGCTGACAGCCCGCAATACCAGGTCAAAGTCCTGTGCCCCATCACAAACAGTGCGGAAGCACAGTTCCTGCATTAATTGACGCTTCATCACAAGAAAATGACAGATGTAATTGTTTGATAAAATTAAATCAAGATTGAATTTTGGTTTCCTGTTCACCTCAAAATAATTCTGTGCATTCCCGTCGCATTTATCCTCATCGGAATATAACATTAGTAATTGAATATTTTCTTCTTCCTGCCTTTGTATTTCCTTTGCCATCTCATATAGTGCATCTGGCGTAAGCAGATCGTCATGGTCTAGCAGTGCGGCATAATCTCCGGTAGCATACATAAGAGCCTGATTCGTATTTGCAGAAATTCCCCCGTTGTGCTTCAGCCGTCTGTATTTGATCCGGGGATCCTCATAGCATTTTACGATCATTTCTACCCGGTCACTTTTACTGGCATCTGAAAGAAGCAATTCAAAATTTCCATACGTTTGATCCAGAACGGAGTCCAGCATTGCCCTCAAATACTCCTCCCGGGTCTCATATGCCGGCACAAGAATACTAAATTTAATCTGGAAAGCGCCGGCTTTTTCTCTCTGGTCAAGAAGCTCTGCCGAAGATGGCGCTTCAAAATGATACTGATCTGCTTTTTCTGCCTCCACTCTCTCCTTCACTGCATAGTAAGCCTGCCGGATTCCGTTTTTTTTCAGATAATTCAGAGTCTTTCTTAAATTGCTGATCTTTATAATCTTTGCCATCTCTTACGCCATCCTCATGTCTTTCTCCCTATACGGCAAATCGCCCTGGTTACCAGGGCGATCTGGATCTTCACCCGCGTTAAACGGGATGAAACGCTTTTATCACAAATAAGCTTTCAATGCTTCTGTAAGTTTTTCCACTTTATCCTGGGCATCCTCTAAACTGCTTCCCTTCACTCCCATATAAAACTTGATCTTTGGCTCTGTACCGGAAGGACGTGCACAGCACCAGGAATCATTGGTAAGATCAAAGTAAAGCACATTAGACTTAGGAAGCCCGGTAGGGCTCTGCGTCCCTGTCTCCATGTTGGTAGTCACATCCCTGTCATAGTCTCGGAGTTCCTTCACTACAAGTTCCCCGAAATTTTTCGGCGGATTGCTGCGGAGCTTATCCATCATTTCCGCAATCTGCTTAGATCCGTCAATGCCCTTTAAGGTGATGGCATACTGTGTTTCTTTAAAATAACCATATTTTTCGTACAGCTTTAACATCTGATCCCAAACGGTAATCCCGTTCTTCTTGCACCATGCCGCCACTTCGCACAGGCACATTACGGCTACCACCGCATCCTTATCCCTGGCATGTGTCCCGGCCAGGCAGCCGTAGCTCTCCTCCAGGCCGAATACATAATTGTTAGAGCCACTTTGCTCAAAAAGTTTAATCTGCTCTCCAATATACTTAAATCCGGTAAGCACTTCAATGAATTTCACACGATAATCATCGCTGATCGCCCTTGCCATATTGGTGGTAACAATTGTAGTCACGAGAGCCGGATTCTCAGGCATCGTGCCTGTTGCCGCTCTTTCGCGTAAAATATACTCGGCAATGAGCATACCAGACATATTTCCCGTAAAAGGCATATATTCGCCTGTCTTGGAATCCAACGCATAAATCCCCAGCCTGTCTGCATCAGGATCCGTGGCAAGAACAATGTCCGCATTCTTTTCCTTTGCCAGCTTAAGGGCAAGGGTAAACGCCTTAGGATCTTCCGGGTTAGGATATTCCAGGGTGGTAAAATCCGGATCCGGAAGTTCCTGCTCCGGAACAACGTAAACATGCTTAAACCCAAGCTCGGAAAGGATCCTTCTTACCGGCACATTTCCCGTACCATGGAAAGGGGAGTAAACGATCCTGATATCGTCCGCCACTTCTTTGATCACCTCGGGATGAATAATCTGTTTTTTTAATTCCGCCATATACGCGTCATCAATCTCAGCGCCGATCACCTGATAAAGACCTGCTTTTAGGGCCTCATCCTTATCCATCGTCTTTACTTGATGATAATCGGTAACTTTCTTTACCTCTTCAATGATCTCTTTATCTTTTGGAGCGGTAACTTGTGCCCCATCCTCCCAATATGCTTTATATCCGTTATATTCCGGAGGGTTATGGCTTGCCGTAATCACAATACCGGAAATACAGCCCAGTTTCCGCAGTGCAAAGGAAAGTTCCGGCGTGGGTCGCAGTGCATCGAACACATAAGCCTTGATCCCGTTAGCGGAAAGGCAAAGCGCCGCCTCATCTGCAAATTCCGGTGACATCCTCCTGGAATCATACGCAATCGCAACGCCCCTGTCCTTGCCCCCCTGACTGATGATATAGTTTGCAAGGCCCTGGGTCGCTTTCCGTACCGTATAGATATTCATCCGGTTCGTGCCGGCGCCGATCACACCCCGAAGTCCCCCTGTACCAAATTCAAGTTCCTTGTAAAAACGATCCTCGATCTCCTTTTCATTTCCCTCAATACTTTTTAATTCTTCTCTTGTCTTCTCGTCAAAATATGCATCCTGAAGCCAAAATTCATATTGTTCTTTGTAGCCCATTTCCTTACCCTCCTGCTTTTCATTTTATTCCTGTGATCCCCTTTTGCCGGCTAAAGCCCCGCCCGGACCAGTCCTACTTATTTTACCACAATCCTCCTATATTTTCAAAGCAAAGTCACTCCTGTCCAGGGAAAAATTGGGATTGTAATAGGGATCCCCCGCTTCCAAAAGGTCTTTCCACCTTTCCCGGAACTGCTCCGACTCCCTTTCATAACGCTGTGCCTTCTCCCCCTTATCGTCAAGCCCCCTGGATAGGGACTCAAAATGGTAAAGCTCCGCAAAAGGGGTAAATACATTCAGATATCCTGCTTTTCGCAGCTTCAGGCACAAATCCACATCACTTAACGAAATGGCATAGGATTCGTCCAATCCCCCCATCTGGTCATACAAAGATTTCTTTACCAATAAACAAGCGCCAGTCACCGCCGACACATTCTGGGCATAACAAAGCCTTCCCATATACCCCAGGTTATCCCGGTGCTGCTTATAATGGCTGTGCCCCGCCGTGCGGTGTGCCCCAAGAGCCAGCACCACCCCTGCATGCTGGATCGTCTTATCCCCGTAATAAAGTTTAGCTCCCACGGCGCCCACATCCGGCCGCTGGGCATACATAAGAAGCTCCTCCATCCAGTTCACGGTAATGACCTGGGTGTCATTGTTTAGCAGCAGAATATATTCGCCTCCTGCATGTTTCACACCCAGATTATTCACTGCCGAATAGTTAAAACTTCCTTCAAACCGGACGATTTTTACTTTGGGATTTTCCTCCAACTCCCGGTAATAATCCAAAACAGCCTTTTCGCTGCTGCCGTTCTCTACAAGGATGATCTCATAGTTCTCATAAGTGGACTTTTCAAAGACAGAGTCTACGCACCGTTTCAGATCCTGGGCATGGTCTTTATTTGCTATAATAATAGAAATAAGAGGACTGCCAATGATCTGATACCGGATCTTAAAGATCGTGTCAAAGGCCCTGGTGGACGTAATCTGAAAATGTGTAAAGCCATGCCTTCTCAAATGATCCGCCACTGCTCCTTTCGCCGACTCCACAGCGTAAGGTTTTGCACCGATCCCTGCCGCCGTGCTTCCCGGATGGCTTCTCCAATAATATAAAAGTTTCGGCACATGGACTACACATTTAGCCCGGTCCGTCAGTCTCAGGATCATGTCATGATCCTGGCTTCCGTCAAATCTTGAGCGGAACAGTTCCGTCCCATCTAAAAGTCCGCGTGCAAACACACTGAAATGGCAGATATAATTATTCGCCCGCAGATTATCAATGGCAAAATCCGGCTTGAAATGCATGGTCACCATCTTGTTGATATCTCCGCTTTTAAAGGTCGTCTCGTCACAGTATATGTAATCCGCCCCTTTTTCATTGATTACCTTCACATATTCATAAAGCACACTGGGATGAAGGATATCATCATGGTCAAAGAGGCCGATATACTCACCGGTGGCAAGGCTCAGGCAATGATTGGTGTTCCCCGCAATCCCTTCATTCTTTTCAAGCTTTTGATATACGATCCGTTCCCGGCCATCCCGGCCCTGATATTCTTTTACGATCTCTCCAACCCTTCCATGCGCCTCATCGGAACCGTCTGCAAGGCAAAGCTCCCAATTTTCGTAAGTCTGATCCAGCACAGATTCAATCATCTGGCGCAGGAATTCTTCCGGGGTATTAAAAAGAGGAACCAGGATACTGATCTTAACCTTGCGGAGAAACCCGGCCTTCCTCTGCAATCCCCTCTCCTCCTCATCGGGAAAACTTTTGGTGCCATAACGTTCCATCGCCTGGCTCTGGATCTTCTTATATTTTAATTTCCCAATCACTCCGCGAAGATTTCCACAATTTTTAAGCCTTGTCCACTGGCGCACAATAAAATGCAGAAAGCGGCGCAGGGGAGCTGACATTTTCCACAGCGGATTGCTTTTGATCCTATTGAGCTTAAAAGCAAGATCATCGCATCTGGCTTCCAAATCCGCCACCCGGCCTGCCAGGTCCGCATTTCGGAGATGTTCCTTTTCATATGCCTTGCGATAATCCATATCTTCCTGCTTTTTGTCCATAATAACACCCGTTCCTTTCCCTCTATTCTTTCACCTCGATCGTCCAACTGCTCCAATTTACCAGCTTTATTCGGGAACACCTGTCACATGCAAGCATTCCAAACTGATAAATCCCCTTGGGAATTCTTCCCATTTGTAATTTTGCGGCAAATCCGGTTAAATCTACATTTAGCTGATCCGGTAAATTGTTTTTTATATCCTGTCTATACCTGTTATCTAAAGAAATTTCATACACAACGCCACTTTCTTTTGCCTTTAACAGGAGCTTTTTATCATAACATGAGTTATCTGATCCTATCACAAAAGAGTATCCCTGGAAGTAAAACCCCATATCTTCTGAACTCGCCTGTACTTTTCCCTTGGAAGGTTCCACTCCATACTTCCATTTATAAATGTCCATGGCGCATTCCATCCCCACCACAAGGCAGGCGTCTTCTCTTGCAGCCAAAAATGCCTTTCCGGAAGGTTCTACTTTCGACCAGGGCATTTCCAGGCTCACCTGATAGCGGCAGGCCGGAGAATACTCCTGCTCCAGCATATCCGTAGTGAGATAGGGATGATAAAAAGGGTCTTTCCCATAAAGTTCCTGATGCCTTTCATACAATAGATCTTTTTCCCCAAGAAGCCGAAGCTGCTTTTCTTCCGATTCCCCATCCTTCCCCCGGCTTAACGATTCGTGATGATACAAGGTAACATCATTTCTAACGATATTATAATATCCCTTTTCATAAATCTTATAGCAAAGATCCACATCGTTAAATGCCACCGCAAGATCCTCACAAAATCCTCCTGCTTCCTCAAACACTTCCCGTTTCATCATCAGGCAGGCGCCAGTTGCCGCCAGCATATCATGTACCCCCCGGTTCATGCCGTAGTAATGCACCGTCTTATCATCCAAAAACTGCAGCTTATGGGCCGGGCCTACCCGGAGATTGGTGATACCGGCGTGCTGGATGATCGAAGAGCCGGGATATAACAGCTTTGCTCCCACCCCGCCCGCATAGGGAAGCGCCGCCTTTTCTAACATCAGATCCAGCCAGTCTTCCTGAATGATCTCCATATCATCATTTAAAAAAAGAAGAAAACACCCTTTTGCATGTTTCGCTCCCCAATTGCACATTCTTGAAAAATTAAAGGCCATCGGACGATAAAGGTAGCGGAATTCCACTTTTCCTTTCCCTTCCTTTTGCAAAATCCCCAATTCCCTCTGGATCTCTTGGCGATGCTCTTCACTGCTTCCATTATCAACCACAAGGATCTCATAAGAATAGTCCGTAACTGTCCGTTCTAACAGGGAACGGATACAGCAAAATAAAACCGCGGGATTATCCTTCGATGGAATAATGACCGACAAATCTATATGGCGTCCCCTTCCCTCCTCCTTTAAATAGCGGTTCAAGATCTGCTTTGCCTTAGCCTGGCCATTTCGTATCCCCTCCGGCAGGGAAAGCTCCCTGACCTGCTCATATCCAGGTTTTTGGCTGTGAAACAACACCTGACGAATGTGATACACCGGTTCCTTTTTTGTCCCCTCTGTGCCGGAAAAGCCGCCATATAGACGTATCATTTCGTAAAGCAGCAGATACAAGTTATCCAAACATTCGTTATTTTCCCAGGATTCCGGTGAAATCCCACACTTTTTCCAGGTCTCTGCCAAAGCGCTGCGCCTAAACGCCAAAAAACCGCCTAAATAAAAGGAAGACAAAAAACGGTCAGGAGACCAATCCGGCTTGAACCATGGTTCCTGCCGCCTTGCCCCCATCTGTACATCTTCATCTCCATAAATCAAGATTATATTCTGATTCTTCTCAAACTGCTCAAATGCCATTGGCAAAACCGCCTGGTTCGGCATCCCACTATAAACCGTCAATAAAATAATATCCCTCTCCCGGTCCTGCAAAATCTGTTCCAGATTCCGCCAAAAATATTCCAAAGTAAAAATACAAAGTTCCCCCTTTTTCAGGGAATTTTGACATTCGACATTTTTTGAATGATTTCCTTCATTTTCCACATTTTTTCTATCAGAAATCTTTTCATAACAATCATTTGTCAGACATTTTATGTTCTTACAAGGAATAAGAGAGTTAATTTTAAGGTTTTGTTCCTGTATTTTGATCCATTTATCATAAGAAAGGCGGCAGTCACTAACCCTCTTGCGGTATTTTTCATGTCTGATATGAATCAGGGCCTTCTTAATTCCATGCTTGATAAATCCCATCTGTTATTTTTCTCCATTCCCGTGCCTTTTCTTAACGGATTACCATTAAAAAATCCGTTTTACCGCTCCCGCCACATCTACAGCCATCTCCTGGGATATGGGTGAGACTTCCATTTTGGCCACAATGACATTTTCCCCTCTTACGGGCAGACCCAAAAATTTAATCACCAGGTTAGGATCCTGTGTGGCAAAAACATAACATCCGTTTCTTATGGTTTTGCCATTTGTTTCAAAATATTTCTTCTGAAGGGGTATGGGTTCTCCATTTAAATCTAACTGACAAATCTTCACCACGCAGCTCCTGTCAGCCGGATCGATCCGTACTGCCTTCATGTTGCCGTCTGCCGGAATCTCCACTTCCAGATAATTCTCCTTCACATAAACATCAGGCATATAGATGGAATCCCCTTCCGAAAATCCATTTCCCCTGTCAAAATAGATCTGGATCCGCTTCTCAAGAATCTCCTTTAAATGTTGTTCCATCAGCATTTTAGGGTCTACGGCGTAAGTCCCCAGTAGAGATCGAAGTTCCCCCATAGACTTTTGTTTACCTGTCACCTGTTTCTGGAACTGCCTTTCCTTTTCCTGAAGATCCTTTGCCTGGTTCTGGCTGATTCCCAATTTTTTTAGCAACAGGTCTAAGTCGATTTTGTTCCGTTTTTCCTCTTCAAGAACATAACAATACAAAGCACGGAAAGCAATTTCCGCCGCTGGCACCTGTCTCTCCACCGTCCATTCATAGTCAATCACGGTCCAGGAATCTCCCTCTACCAGGATATTGGCAAAGATCAGGTCATAATCCGCAACGTTCTTTTCCTCCCCATAAGAAACCAGTTCTATATAACGGTCAAACAACCGGTAAAATCCGTCCATATCCCCCGTTGCCAAACACCCGTCCAACCTCTCTTCCAAGGTCACACCTTTCTGGTAAGGAAATTCTGCGTATTTTCCATCCTGGGAAAGCTTACAAGGGTTTATGGAAAGCCCGCTTCCTTCATATCTGTCAGCTAAAAGTTCATAAAAACGCGCCATCTTTTCCATATGTGCTTTGGCTTCACTGCTCATCGGGATCTTTCTCACTACTTTTCCGTTTTCCGTATCCCTGATTTCTGTCCGCATCCCATATTCCCTTGCCCTGTCGTTGGAATATTTCACATAGACCGTCTCAAAGGGCCTTCCAACCACCGCAAAATAGGAATTGGAAAACAATCCAAACATACGATCCCTGATAATTTCATCAAAAACGTACTTTTCATTGAAGACAACCATTCTGTCCCTATCGAAATTACGCATGTTATCAATCAATTCGCCTGGGCGGGGCAGTCTTTTATCTGAATAAATTGCAGTAGGGAACTTATAATCCGGATAAGGATAATAAAAAGAATACTTAGACAAGCCACATGCCAAAAATATTTTTTCAAGACCCACACGGGTAAAGGTCCGTGCGCTCCCCCCTTCAGGATACCCTTCCAAACCGTCGAAATAGCCTCCTGTATGATCCTCTTTACAGCCGGCCCAATATTTTAACCCAAACTTATTTTCAATGGCGATCACGATCCGCCCACTGTCCTTCACATGTTTTTGCATGATCTTCAAAAAGTCCTCATAGGGCGTCTTCGTATGAATATAGGACTGCCCATATTCAAACGCACCGATCATACAGATATAGTCATAGTCCGTAGGAAGCGCCGGCTCAATATCGCTAAAGTTTCCTACATAGATCTCAATATTGTCACGGTCCTGATTTCTGTACGCATTGATCTTGCTTCTCTTTGCAGACAGATCCACGCAAGTGACCCACCCGGCTTTTTCGGAAAGTTTGTCCGTGATCGCTCCACACCCGGCCCCGACCTCCAGAACCTTGTCTGTTGATTTGATGGGAAGCCAATCCACGATATTTCCCCGCTGGGTAGATAAATGATATAGAATGGGCCAGCTATTCCTCTTTTCAATGATTCCCGGATATTCCACCCTTGAAGAGTTCCTGACGATCTCAAGAAGTTCATCTTCAATTGTCCCGTCACTATACAGATCTTCTCCCGGATAAAAACGGTAATCCAAGGTGACCTTTCCAATCTTTTCCGGAAGCTTTTTGATAAGCTCTTCCTCTGATAAATGAATGGTTTCCACTTTTTTCCTATTTATATCCCTATTTTCTCCGTTCCCAAGCATCCTGTCCCCTTTCCTATTCATCCCTTATCTGAATGGATGAATTCATATCGTAATAGCCCACCGTATCCTTGTCGGATATCACAGTAATATTCATTACATCATACAACCTGTGATAGACCTGAAAGTCCTCTTTCTCATACCCGGTAACTCCGAGGGAAAGCAGATATTCCCCTCCCTGAAGATCCAGCTTTTGGGTAAAGGTAACCCTTTTCACCGCTCCGGCTCCCACCGGTTCCAAAAAAGCCTTTTCCACCATGGTATTCGTTCCTGTTATCTCAACGCCCTTAATATTCTTGATCGTAAACGCGAAAATAGGAGCCTGGATATCCTGTAAAAAGCGCACTTTCATATGCACGCTGCAACTCTGCCCCTTGATAATGGCGCCAGTCCGGTTTCCCTTTTCGTCTTCCAAATAATACTCCTCGATCAGCGCTTCCTTCGTGCCATATTCCAAAAGTTCCGGGTTTACCTGCATCTCTCCAGAAGAAACCTCCTTGGTCTGGTTCAGCGCTTTCCCGGCCCTTGCCGCCGCCTGTGCTACCTTTCCATCCTCCAGGAACGTATCTCCCTGGCCATGTTCCTCCGGCAGGGGATATTGCCCTACTAACACCTGCTTATAAGCATCGATCATCTCTTTGGGAGATCCTTCCCCCAGCTTGATCCCCTGATTTAATAAAACCACCCTGTCACAGTACTTGCTGATACTGCTAAGATCGTGGCTTACAAACAAAATGGTCTTTCCCATCTTTTTAAATTCTTCAAATTTGTGATAACATTTTGCCTGGAAGAACACATCCCCCACAGATAGCGCCTCGTCTACAATCAAAATCTCCGGGTCAATGTTGATCGCCACCGCAAAAGCAAGACGGACAAACATACCGCTGGAATAAGTCTTTACCGGCTGGTTTACATAATCTCCTATATCTGCAAAGCTTAAAATATCATCCATCCTTGCATCGATCTCTTTTTTGGTAAACCCGATCATGGTACCGTTTAAATAAATATTTTCAATCCCGTTATACTCCATATTGAACCCTGCACCAAGCTCCAAAAGGGCTGAGATCCTGCCATTTACCTTCACTTCACCGGCAGTCGGGTTTAATACGCCCGTAATGATCTTTAACACGGTGGATTTCCCGGAACCGTTGGTCCCAATAATCCCTACCGTTTCCCCCTGGCGGATCGTCAGATCCACCCCTTTTAAAGCGTAATGCTCTTTATACTTCTTTTTACGGGAAAGGCCAAGAGCCTCCTTTAAACGGTCTGAGGGCTTATTATAAAGCTTATAGGCCTTTTCTACTCCCTTTATCTGTATGGCAGCCCCTTCATTTCCCATATCCGATTCCTCCCTACAGCACATCCGCAAAATGCACCTTAAGTCTCTTAAAGATCAGCGATCCCACACAAAACAGTGTGACTGTAAAAATCCAAAAATAAGTGGATGAGTAAAAATGTTCAAAAAACCACTCGTTCCCGTAAATCGCATTCCGATAACCGTTTACGATATAGACAAGAGGATTCAGCTTAAAAAGCGTAACCACATTGTCATCTTTCAACATCCCAATGTCCCACAGAATGGGAGTCGCCCACATACCAACCTGCAGCCCGATATTAATGATCTGGGCCAAATCCCTGAAAAAGACTACGATCGCACAAGTGCAGTAGCTCATAGCCAAAACCAAGATAAACAGACAAAAACTATAATAAATCACCTGAAGCGTATAAATCGTAGGATAATAACCGTAAACGGCCGCTACAACCAACAACACGCCTACAAAAAAAAGATGGATAAACGTCGCGGCAATAAGCTTAATAATGGGTAAGATACTGATATTAAAGACCACCTTTTTCACCAGGTAACTGTATTCCAAAAGGGCATTGGTCCCGTTGGTGATAGCTTCCGAAAAGAAAAACCATGGCACCAGCCCCGCTGTCAGATATAACACATAAGGCACTTCCACTCCGCTCGCCAAAAGCTGGGATCTGGTCTGGAATACCCTGTCAAACACAATATAATACATCAAAACCGTAACCACCGGCTGCACCAGCGCCCACAAAAACCCCAAATAAGACCCAGCATAACGCTTCTTAAAATCATTTTTGGAAAGTTTCCAGATCAATTCCCTGCTCTGGAAAAGCTCTTTCGGAATGATAAACATCCTGTCGTAATATAAGCCAAAAATAATACACGCCAATGTAAGAAGCGCACAGGCACAATATTTCTTCAGATCTTCCGTCCGCTGGTCCGGCGCTAAGGGATTATGGTGTGTCAGTACAAGAACCGCCATGATCATGCAGGCCCCATAAAAAATTCCAATCCCTAAGGGTTTCGGAATCCTCACAAGTCCCTTCCGTTTCTTTTCCTTATCCTTCATATCTGCTTATCCATTCCTCTTAATTTTGTGACAGTTCCCTGATACTTCCCCACTTCCGGTCCCGGTCGGATAAGACCGGCTCCTGTCCTGGCTCTATGGGCCACCGGATCCCAATCTCCGGATCATTGTACATTAACCCGCCTTCGTCCCCCGGATGGTAAAAATCCGTACATTTATAGGCAAACTCCGCATAATCGGAGAGCACAAAAAAACCATGGGCAAAATTCTTGGGGATAAAAAATTGTTTTTTGTTCTCCGCCGACAAGACCACCCCGTGCCACTTTCCATAAGTTGCCGATCCTGGCCTTAAATCCACCGCCACATCAAAAACTTCCCCTGCAATCACACGCACCAGCTTGTCCTGGGGATAATTAATCTGGAAATGCAGCCCCCGGAGCACATTTTTCACCGAAGAAGACTGGTTATCCTGGACAAAAACCTGTCCGATCCCCGCTTCCTTATAATCGTTATAATTGTATGTTTCCACAAAATATCCTCTGGCATCCCCATGCACTGTTGGGGTGATGACCTTTAATCCTTCAATGTCACAAGTTTCTACTGTAATCTTTCCCATGTTTATGGTCTTACTCCTTCCCATTCCTTCTTATTCACAGCCCTTCTGCAACTTCCTCCATATATTTGCCGTAATCGGTCTTCCTAAGCGGCTCCGCCAGCTTAAGAAGCTGTTCTTTGCTGATAAACCCTCTTTTGTACGCAATTTCTTCAATGCAGGAAATGTACAGCCCCTGCCGCTTCTGAAAGGCCGCCACAAAATCCGCCGCATCCAGCAAGGAATCATGGTTTCCTGTATCCAGCCACGCAAACCCTCTTCCTAAGGTTTCCACCATCAATGTTCCTCTTTGCAGATACTCATTGTTAATGCTGGTAATCTCAATCTCCCCCCGGGCCGATGGCTTCACATTAGCGGCTATCTCCACCACATCATTGTCATAAAAATACAACCCTGGCACTGCATAGTTGCTCTTTGGCTTCGCCGGCTTTTCCTCAATGGAAATTGCCTTCCCTGAGGCGTCAAATTCCACCACCCCATACTCCCTGGGATCCCGCACATAATAACCAAAAATAGTAGCTCCCTTTTGCCGTGAGGCCACTTCCCTAAGTACCCTGGAAAAACTCTGCCCATAAAAAATGTTATCGCCCAAAACCAGCGCCACACTGTCTTTCCCGATAAATTCAGCGCCTATAATAAAAGCGTCCGCAAGGCCCCTTGGCTGCTCCTGGACCGCATAAGAAAAATGCATCCCAAGCTGGTTTCCATCACCTAACAACTCCTCAAAAACAGGCAGATCCCTTGGGGTGGAAATGATCAGCACCTCCCTGATTCCAGCCAGCATTAAGGTGGAAAGCGGGTAATAGATCATAGGCTTATCGTATACCGGCATGATCTGCTTGCTGATCGCTTTGGTCAGCGGATAAAGCCTTGTCCCTGAACCGCCTGCTAAAATAATCCCTTTCATTGTCTTCCTTCTCCGATCTGATAGTATTCATACACAAACTGATACGCATAACTTTTATTAGTATACCACAAAATGGGAGTGATTGTAAATCACTCCCAAAAATCAGCATATCCCTCAACGGCCCTGGTACATATCCTCGTAGTATTTCTGATAGTCCCCACTGGTCACATTCTTCATCCATTCTTCATGTTCAAAGAACCACCCAATAGTCCGCCTGATCCCTTCCTTAAACATCGTCTCCGGCATCCAGCCGATCTCCGCCTTGATCTTGTCCGGAGCAATGGCATATCTCCGGTCATGCCCCTTACGGTCCTGTACATAAGTAATTAGCCCTTCATTTATATGCTCTTTTCTCGGATCATTCTCCGGCAGCATTTCCTGTAACGTGTCCAAAATGATATGGATGATCTCAATATTTTGTTTTTCATTATGTCCGCCTATATTATAAGTTTCAAACAGCCGGCCCTTTTCCTGCACCAAGTCAATGGCCTTGGCATGGTCTTCCACATAAAGCCAGTCACGGACATTTTTGCCATCTCCATACACCGGGAGCTTCTTCCCCTGAAGCGCATTGTTGATAATCAGCGGAATCAGCTTCTCCGGAAATTGGTAAGGCCCGTAATTATTTGAACAATTGGTAATGTTGGCCGGAAAGTGATAAGTATCCATATATGCCTTTACCAACAGGTCAGAACTTGCCTTGCTTGCCGAATAGGGACTATGGGGCGCATAGGGCGTTGTCTCGTAAAAATACCCTCCATCTTCCGGTAAAGAACCATAGACTTCATCGGTGGATACATGAAGAAATTTTTTGCCCTCCTTATAAGTCCCATCCGGGTTTTCCCACGCCGCCCTTGCACAATTGAGCATCACCGCCGTCCCAAGTACATTTGTCTGCACAAACACTTCCGGGTTCTTAATGCTGCGGTCCACATGGCTTTCCGCCGCAAAGTGCACCACCCTGTCGATCTCATTTTCTGTAAAAATCCTGGAAATAGCTTCCTTATCACAGATATCTGCCTTTACAAAGGTATAATTATTACGCCCTTCCACTTCCTTCAGATTTTCAAGGTTTCCTGCATAAGTCAGGGCATCCACGTTGATTATCCGGATCTCATCCCCATACTTTTGAAACATATAATGAATGTAATTGGATCCGATAAAGCCTGCCCCGCCTGTAACTAGATAAGTTCTCATCTACTTTCTCCTTTTTTGCTTACTCCTAACCCTTAGTATCCCATATAGCTGGTATTCATATCCACGCTGCCGCTGATACCCGGCACAGATCCCTTAGAGGAATACTGCCAGATATCATACCTTGTTCTTGAATAGCTGGGCGCTGCCGCATACTGGGCCAGCCAGATCTTATACCCGGTAAGGCTTGGCGTCTCTATCTTTTCATTAAACCATGTCTTATTCGCATAGACGCCTGCTTTATAACCGGAATTTTGGATCGTCTGGCAAAACGCTTTACAAACCGCCGTCCTGGTAGAAACGCTGATTCCATCCGCCCGTCCGCCACTGGATTCCACATCCAAAAATACCGGATAAGTAATATTATATCCTTTGATCAGACTAAGCACCATGGACGCTTCTTCCACAGCCTCCACTTCATTAACCGCCTGGGTGAAGAAATAGATCCCCACCTTAATGCCGGCCTTGGACGCCCCCTGTATGTTGGCCCGGAATTTAGGATCTTCAATCAGCGCGCCCGTTGTAGACCCCCGGTAGCCACAGCGGATAATCACATAAGACACACCGCTGTTTTTCACTGCATTCCAGTCAATATTCCCATTCCATTTTGAAACATCGATGCCAAAACTTCCTGAACTTTTATTCAGAGAGCCATCACTGTTAAAACTATACTTTGCCCCCAAAATAACCTGGTCTCCAGTGACCTTATTGCCGTTCTTATCAAAAAAGTACGTCACACCGTCTATTACCTGCCATCCGGTATAACGGTACTCTCCGGTTGTGGTTTTCTTTAACCGGTAAAACTCCTTAAATATATAGTAATCCGCATATTTCGCTTTCCTGTACTCGCCATTCTCTTTCACATACAATGTTTCCCCGTCGGTACTTTTCAGGGTCGTCTTCTTATCGTTCTTGGCATTATTCGGGGTTGCCGTCGGCGTTGCGGAAGGTTTGGCGCTGGGAGTCGGCGATACGCTGGGCTTCGCTGTTGGCGTCACTGTTGGCGTTACCGTAGCAACAGGGGGTTTGCTTGGCTCTGCTGACGGCGTTACCGATGGTACGCTTGTTGGCGTCGCCGTCTGTTCCGGTGCCTGGGTCGGCTCCCCTGTCGGATCCGGTTCTTTCGTAGGATTCTCCGTAGGTTCTTCCGTAGGATCCGGTTCCGGCTCTTTCGTTGGTTCCTGCGTTGGCTCCCCTGTCGGATCCTCCGTGGGATCTCCGCCTTCCGGCGTTGGGTTAGTTTCTTCTGTTAACAACCGAAACCCTATTGCCACCTTGGCAGCCGGATCCGGCACTTTCTTGCTGTCCACCTTCTCATAACTTTCTTCTGTCTTTTCCGTCCCTTCAATCACAGTCTTCGTAGATTCTACCCATTCCACCGTATCTGTATTGACAGACTCCACCACCGTCTCGTTGACCTTGGTATCCTCCACTGATGCATTGACCTGGGATTCCGTCTTGACCTCGTCAGCTACGTCTACTTTTTTGTATTCAATGGTGTCTTTTACCGTGATCGTAGCTTTTTCACTGGAAATATCGTACTCCTCGTTTGAGGACGGCGATATGATCCGCACCTGATATTTGCCCGGCGCTAAATCTGTCTGATAAATGACCCCGTCTTGATCATCGTCCTTTTTCGTGTAAACTTCGCCTGATGGCTTTTCTATCTCCACCTCAAAAGCAATATTGGAGATCAGCTTTTCTGTCTTACTATTGACAAATTTTATCTTTAAATCTTTTTGGATGGAAGAAAGGTGCATGACTGCCTGAGCCTTCTTTCCATCATCTTCCTTAGACCCCTCTTCTTCCTCTTCTTCCACCATCTCAGCCGCCATCAGTTTTGCTGCCTGCGCGTCCGCAATCGCCACAAGCCCCTGCTCCCCGATCATATCAATATCTTCCAGTCCTACACCGATTTCCGCAAAAGTCTCCACCTGCTTTTCCACATTTTTCGCGCCAAAAAAAACTACTCCCGTCACGACTGCCAACGCAAGGACCACAACACTGGTAAGCGCCACTGCATAATCCGTTGCAGGCAAATGCGTTATCTTATAGGCAAACGCTGCAAAGCCTGTCCTTTCCTCCTGATCCTCTTCGTAATATTCGTCTTCTTCCTCGTCTTCGTAATATTCATCCTCGTCTTCTATTTCGTCGTCCTCGTAGTATTCCTCCTCCTCTTCTACTTCGTCGTCTTCGTAATATTCCTCATCCTCTTCTATTTCGTCGTCTTCGTAATATTCCTCGTCCTCTTCTACTTCGTCGTCCTCGTAATATTCCTCATCCTCTTCTACTTCGTCGTCTTCGTAATATTCCTCGTCCTCTTCTACTTCGTCGTCCTCGTAATATTCCCCATCCTCTTCTATTTCGTCATCTTCGTAATACTCCTCATCCTCTTCTACTTCGTCGTCCTCGTAATACTCCTCATCATCCTCATAGTACCCCTCTTCCGCCTCTTCTATTTCATCATCAAAATCCATCCATTCCAGTTCGTCAAGCTGGTTATCTCTTCGCTTTTTCCCCCGAAATATCTTTGATAATTTCCTCATTTATGTAAACCCTCCAAAATCAATAATTCTGTAATAATTTTATACTTAATTCTCTTTTCTGTCTATAAAATTATTTTATTTTAGTTGAACACGCTTAACTTCATGTTATAAAAAAGTAAGTTATCTTGTAAAAAAGACGTAATATCTTGTATTTCGATAGTTTACATAACTATTCGACATTTTTCGGCATTATCGCTCCCTATTTGTCAACATAAATGTTGTTGACTTTTTCCGAAAAAGCGATAAAATTATTTATGTCAACTTGGGAAATCATTTGTCCCAAAATCTAGAGAAAGGATTGGATTATCTTATGATGTACATACACTATTGCAAAAATTGCAACCGTATCTTTATGTTAAACGGGCATAAAATGATATGCCCCAAATGTACAGATCCATTAACAGAACTTCAAATATCCTACCTGGATTATGTTGACCTGGATATGGAACAGCGTCAGGCATTCAAAGACACCTGCGCCGATGATGAAAAATTACGCCAGTTAAAAACTTCCTACCGCATGTACAAATACAGCAAATGGTACAAGAAACTTCAGTCACAAAATACCAGCGACCTGCCTATCACATCCCTGCTGTCAGAAATTGCAAAACAAAACATGGATGCCAATTTAAATCAATCAGAAAAGACAGGTTCCTAATCCTCAAAATGCTATGGCTATCATTAAGATTTTTGAGAATGCGCCGGTAAACGGCGCATTTTTTAATTTGAGCTTCTGCAAAGATTCTTTCTCTAATCCTTACATGTAATAGACAAAGATCCCACCCAGGATCACCGCCATACCGATCAATTTCCTCTTCGTGATCTTTTCCTTAAAAAACAAATATCCCAAAAGCATAACTACAACATATCCCAGCGACTCCACCACCGGCACATTGCTAAAATCCAATTCCTTATACGCAATAATCGTTATGAACATGGATAAAAACATCAGTCCATAACCACCGATCACATAGACATTTACATATTCTTTAATTGGCGAGCTGTAGGTCTGCATTGCGCCCTTTTTCAGCAGGATCTGTGCGAAAGATGCCACAATGACAGACAGGATCAAAACAATCAAATACCAATTCATAAGAAATCACATCTCCTTTCCATCCGTGTTTTCATGAACTTCCCCACTGTTAAGGATAACGATCCCTGCCATAACCAATAAGATCCCTGCCACCTTTCCCGGGGTAATCTGCTCATGGAAGAGTATGATTCCCCAAATAGGCGCCCAAAGAAGCGTGATTGCCTTATTTGCATATGCCACTGACAGTTCAAATTTTTTGATCACCTGCTGCCAAAGCAACGCATAAATTCCAAGTACCATGATATCCAGTCCGTAAAAAAACAGAAATCCCAGACTAAAAAATTCTTCTCCTGATGCCATTTTTGATACGATGCTGGATATACTGTAAATAAAAAAAACCAACTGCAGCATCAAAAAATCTTTCCATTTTATTTTCTTTTTCATATTCCCTCAATCCGCCGCCTTTCGGCTTTGTACAACTTAAAGAAACCTCTGATTCCCTGTGGTATTATATCATAGGAACAGTGATCCGTATATTAAATTTTTATGAACATGTGGATTTTTCGGATGAATGAGAGTAGAATAAGCACAGACTATTTTGAAGAAAGGCATGGTTATTTCATGGAACAAGATCAAAACAAAACAATAGATTTCCTTCCCATTGATGATGAACCCAAACAGGAGGAGCCTTCTACTGGCGGCGGGCGTCGTTTCCGCTTTAATCTCCATATATTCCTTATTGCCGCCATTCTCCTTATTGCAGCAGTTTCCGTTTACCGGCTGAACCGCTGGAACAAAGGGACGAAACTAAACGATGATATGGAGGATGTGGATACTTCACAATTCGACATTGAAGTGCTGGATATGATCCTTCCTATGGACTCTGCTCATCTGGAAGGCCACGAAGACGACGGTGTAACCACGATCCTATGCCTGGGCAATAATCCTTTTTCCGATGACCGGGACAAGAC
Source organism: uncultured Lachnospiraceae bacterium (assembly GCA_910585005.1). Lineage (GTDB taxonomy): Bacteria > Bacillota > Clostridia > Lachnospirales > Lachnospiraceae > Suilimivivens. The sequence goes on from CAJUCN010000001.1 coordinate 99,902, forward strand.
AGGGCTGGCTGCACAAATTGCCTCTAAAACAGATGCCGTTGTTTACGACTGCGCTTTCCCGGATTCTTCTGCGGCATGTAAATATCCGGTCTATAACCCGGAATACACCAAGGATCATTTTAATTTCTTTTATGTGATGGAGTGTTTTCGGAATAATGATTTCACCGCCATTTCTTCCATTGCCAACGATGAGCCGGACCCCCGCTATGCGGAAACTGTGGAAGTCATGAAAACAGTAGACATGGACAAGGTAGACGTGCTGCTTGTTATGTATGACAGCACTGACTATAATATGGGGACTCCTTCCGACAACCCGGACAACCCCTACGATGTGACTGCCTTTACAGGCGGCCTACGCACAACACTGGAAAACGTTAAAAACACCTGGCCTTATATCCGGATCTATCTGATGTCCCCCACTTACGCACAGGCAATTGACGAAAACGGGAACTATTTAAACGGGACCATCACAGATATGGGAAACGGCACCCTAAACCATTACATGATCAAAGAATCCGATGTGGCTATGGATTGCAGCGTTTCTTTCATCGACAATTATTATGGAACCATCAATGAGGACAATTACAGCGAATACATGGCGGATCATATGCGCTACAACGAAAAGGGACGAGAAAAACTGGCCGAGCGTGTTGCCGATATTATCAATAACCACATGACTACCGTTGTTTCCTCCCCTGCCCAGCAATAATTTCCGTTTCCATCAGCAACATCTCTGCCCTGTCAAAGACGTCACAGCAATGCCTTTGACAGGGCTTTTTAAGAATCTTGCTGCCCCTCCATCTTTGGGGATAAAAGCTTCCCATAATCAAATTCCACCGCGATCTTTCTCATATGTTCCAAATATTCATCAATTTTTTTTCCCGGTTGTCCTTCTTTGGCCACCAAACAACTTCCATTCGCAAAACATTCTGCCATATAACGGTTATATCTTGGATGATAGTGGCTGTAATCCGCATAATTATTGAGATCACAAATAATTTCCTCCTGATCCGGGAAAAAATACACTTTCACATTATCATATTCATTCATCCGGTTTGACAGATACCGATAGGTTTCTATTGTGGCATCCAAATGATTTTCCCTCTGCACATCATTCCAAAATAAGATACTGTAAGGCGGAAAAAACACCACAAATTCCGTCTCCGGGTGTTCCTCAATAAAGGGGCAGATATTTCGGGCAAGGTTCTCTCTTGCCGCGCTGACAAAGGCGTCCGGATCCGCCCTTTCCTCTACCTGTTCCGGGGATATATAATTGTGCAGCACCCAGTCTTCACTGTAATATTCTTCCGTCCACCAGCTTGCATATACATTGGACAGGTCCGTAGGATCCGGGTCTGCCAGCGGACGCAGGACATAGTTTAGCAGCACGTCCTTATTTAGAACATAATGGATATCATTGAACAGGTTATCATCATACAAATATTCTGGTATGGGATATTTCGTCTCTTCCACGCCCCCTGTGTAGGTGATCACATCCACCCCCAAAAACACTGTCTTGACCGGACTCTTCCTCTTGTCTTTGGCACTGTCAAAAATGATCTCCATAATATTGGCCTGGTCCTTCGGATACGCGCTGCTGTAACTCAATTTAATGGTCTGCAGCCCCATCAGCTCCCCAAACCATGTAGTCTGGAAATTCACAGTCATAGAAGACCCTAGTATCACACTGTCATAGTCCATATTCCGGGCCATTCCCGGATTCTGGGAAAGCTGGTTATCCACCAGATAAGGAAAACCTTTTAGAGGTTTATGGTAGTGGAAAAAAGGGTCTACATAAATCACCAGCAATGCTGCCAGCAAAAAACCAAACGCCGTGAAGACGCCAAAAAGAAGCATGATTTTTTTGAAAGGATTTTTCTTCATTTCCTACCCCGCTAAAAATTTACATACAAAAAGGAACTGACACCCGTCAGGGATAACACGCTCCATAAAAACAGCGCTGCCATAACCACGCCATGGATCACTTTCGGTTTCGCCCTCTTTACATGATCCCCAGCCGTCCTGCCAAAAAACACCAGCAAAACTGCCCCTGCCAATATCCATACCATACAGATCTCATGGGCATACTGCCATCCGTCTATGCCAAGCACCTTGATTACATACCAGAATTCATCCAGGTTAAAGCAGGCTGCCAGTTCCCGGTTCACTCTTCCCCCCTGAAAACTTACGATCGATTTCAGTAGTTCCACTCCATCCTTCACGGAAGGCGCCCGGAAAAATACCCAGGCAACATTAACATATGCAAAAGTAAACGCCACGGACAGCCCCTCAAGCAGCCTCTTCCCCCATCCCCGCATTTTTTCATATTTTTCTGAAAACCTGGCAAAACCCTTGCTCTCCAATGCCGCTCTTGTAATCACATACAAAACGCCATGCATCATCCCCCAGACCAGGAATTGGGCTCCTGTGCCATGCCAGATTCCGCTGACCAAAAACACAGCCAGTACATTCACATAGGTTCTTGCCCTGCCCTTCCTGCTCCCTCCCAGGGGAATATACACATACCTGGTAAAAAATCCGGTAAGGGTGATATGCCATCTTTTCCAAAAGTCTATAATATGGACTGCCTTGTAGGGCGAACGGAAGTTGATTGGCAGTTCCACTCCAATCAGTCCCGAGATTCCCATCGCCATATCACAATAGCCGCTAAAGTCAAAATAAAGCTGCAACGTATAAGAAATCATGACAATCACAGCATCCCAGGAATGAAGGCCTGAAAGGGAAGCATACCCCAGATCCACTGCTTTCCCCAAAGTATCTGCAATCAGTGCCTTTTTAAATAAACCAAGCACAAAAAGGTAACAACACCGGAATATACGTTCCCAGTCCCACCCCTTTGTATTCTTAATGGCAGACCCTTTCCCCCTTCCGTAAGTTTCCTGAATTTGGGGGAGAAACTCTCCCCAAAGCGCAATAGGGCCTTGTATCATTTTGGGAAAATAAGTGATAACCAGCCCATAGGAAAGGCCATCCACCCCCTTTAACTTCCCTCCATAGCATTCCACCAAAAAGGCCACCTGGGTAAAGGTATAAAAGCTCACTGCAAGAGGCATAAATCTGCCACCTTCCAGATACTTAAACAACACAAGCGCCCCCAGGTGAAATACCAGGCCCACCGCCAAAAGCCTTTTACGCGTTTTCGGTTTTACACTTTGTTCTATCCATCGGCCAAGACCAAAGTTTACCGCCATGCTGCCAAGAAGAAAGGGGAGATGCCTGATTCCCCCCAGCCCGTAAAAAAACAGCGATGCCGCCAATAAAAAAATCCCGGGAAGCCTGTGCAGCCTCCCGTTTTTCCATTTGACCCGGGCAATCTGCCTGCATATGCCAACGCCTGCCAAGGTAAGCGGCAGGAAAGCAAAAAGAAAACCATAGGAATTAAATAACATTACTCATCATCCTCATAATATTCCTGCCAGCTATCTACAATTTCCTGGGTGACAGGATCTAAATAAATTCGGTAACCGTCAACTTCCCCCACCAGTTCCAGCCCGCAGGCGGCAGGTTCCTGCCTGCATTCCCTGCCTGGCGAAAGCACAATATACTGACAATATTCCTCCCTGGTAGCCTCAAGGAGCTTTTCAAGATCCAGGATCTCAGATCCTTCCATGGCCTCATAAACGGCATTGTAATAGGCCCAGCGCTGTACCAGCATTTCCCTTCCGTAGGGCATATGGATCCTGGCGCTGTATTGACGCACAAAGTGGATCAGCTCCGGAGGCATCACCGCCGACACTCTTGCCGCAGCATTTTCCGGCTCAATCAGATCGCAGATCTCTATCACCGTATCCGGGATATGATAACGGTTTTCCGCTTTGGATATATAATCGCTTTGATAGACATAACTGCCGCAAAGGCCGATCAGCGCCGCCCCGATCACCGCCCCGATCCTCCTGTGTCCTTCAAACAGCCTGCAAAAGCCATATACCGTAATCATCCCCATGGGAATGGTCCACAAGATCCGGTAATAAGTCTCCGGATCCAGCCCGGCGGCTACAAAAACCTTACGGCTTAAAGGAAAGAGGAACAACACCAGGATAATCAGCGGAGCATATACAAACATCACCCGGTTGCGTCTCTCCTTTTCCCTTACCAGCAGATAGACCCACAGTAAGAAGGTCAGGAAAAGCAGCAGCTTTAAGCCGGTATATAATTTTAAAATAACAAGACTCTCCATAAAGATCCCAAACATAGGCTTCCCTCCTATACACCCAGCATCCCATGAGTCAAAAGCAGATATAGTACGACGTAAAGCCCGCCGCTTATGCAGGCAAAGGCGGACCGCACCAAAATGCCAAACTCTTTTTTGCTGATCAGAAACAAAAAGCCAAATCCCACGCTCATCAAACAGCTCAGTAAAACCGCCAGGGAACTGCTAGCTCCTCCTGCCAGATTTAAAGCTCCCAAAAGAATCCACAATCCCTTTTCCTTGCTGTGGTCATAAAGCAGCAAAAAGATCCATATTACCGCTGGGATCACCACATTTCCCGCAAAAGATTTCCCTTGCCAGGTCCGCGTCAAAAAAAAGGTTTCCGTGGTATATACGGAAATATTGCCAAACAACTGCCATAGCGCGATCAACACTAAAAATAAGGGCAGCAGTTCCTTTTTCTTTTGAAAAAGCACACTGCCAATCTGGTAATAGAGCAAATAAGTAAAGGGAATCAGGACAAGGGGAATCACACTATGACAAACCACTGTGGCATGAAGCCCGCTGAGCGTCCCTATATACGCTTCCCAAATAGGAAACAGGGCAAGGGCATGACGTACGTCAAGAGGGGCACTCCGCCCTGTATAGGGGTTTACCCGGTACAAAGAATCAAGCTGCTGGGCAACCACCGCCTGGACACCAAAATAGGCGTCATCTCCATCAAAAGAAGCTCTTGTGAAAGCCATGTACATTTGAAAAAGCACCAGCAGCAAAAACAAAGCCGTAAGGATCTTTCCCTCCGTACTCATTTCCGGGAAAGCCCAAACGCCATCTTTCCCTTTCCCCGAAAGAAACCATCCTTCTCCCTTTTTCCTGCTGCACAACAGAACCCAGATCCCTAAAAGGGCAAAAAAAACGATCACCGGCGTATAGATCTTTATAAACCTGCTGTAACCATTATATACCCCATAGATCACTACCGGAATCCCCACCAGCTCCAGCAGTGCAAATTGAAAGATATATCCCGCTATAAGCGCCACTCCCGGGCGGCGGCGCTGCTTTCCCAAGAAAGGCAGCGCCACAAGCCCTATACAAAAGGGGATCAAAAAAAGCCATATCACCAGACTGCATATGTTTAAAATGATCATCTCAAAAATTTCCTTTCACATCGTTACGACGGAACAAATAATAAGTAAACTCCCTATCTCCCAGATACCAGGGCGCCTGGGCAGCCAGTTCATACTTTTCCCAGATCACGTCCGGATATTCGTCCCTTGCAATAATATAATCCGTCCTGCCCTCCCTGACATACTGCTCCTGATCCCGGAGCACACAATCCAAGTGGATCGTCTGCGTTTGAAACCACCGGCAGGTAGGGACAATGTCGCACACCGTATAAAGCCCCGCATCCAGACAGCCAATATTCAGTAAAGTCGGATCTTCCGTCTCATCCACGATCTCTTTAAACTGATACAGAAAAAGATCCTCCCGCTTTTCTTTCATATGAGGAATATTCATAGACAGTCCAAGAATCATCACCCCGCAGATTCCCATACTTGCCGCTCCTGCCCAAACCATTCCCGTCTTCTGCAGCCAGTTGAAAGCCCCCTCCGGCACATGCGCCTGTAATTTCCCCCAGGTTCCTTCCAACATCCTCCCCAAACAGGCAATGCCCAAAACGGTAAACACCGAAAGGGGAAGGGCATAATACGGAAGGTGGGATCCTCCCACATAGATCCCAAGGAACAAAAAGAAACAAAGGGCAAATATTTGAAACCTTTCCAGCATCTTTCGCCCTGGCAAAAGCAGCTCCCGGAAAACCCCTAAGATCACCAGGCCAAAATAGACAAAATTATCCCGGATCAACCAATAAAGTAATTTGGCAAGGGTATAGATCCTCTCATAAAGCCCCGGACCGTCCTCGTTGAAATTACTATAGGCAAACACATTAATATAAACATACCCGAAATACCATTCGTATAATCCCTTTTGAATGCCGAAATAGGCCAGCCACGGAAGAAATGGCACCGCCATTCCCAAAAGAAACCAAAGACAAGCTTTAACGGCCCCGGCAAAGTCCTTCCTTGCAAGGTAAGCAAATGCCACGCACATCATCCAGGCAAAGAAAAATCCCAACACCGTAAACTTGATATTGGCTACCATCCCCGCCAACAGCCCGCCAAGAAACAGCCTTTTCCTGCCCATTTCCTGTTCCGGGTACCTATTCCGAAAATATTCCAGGGACAGATACAACCCCCAGACCAAAAAGGGAAAGCAGATTTCTTCTGCGCTGCCACCCCAATAAAAACTCTTAGAAACAAAGGCCGCTGTAAGCGTTACGGGGGATAGGAAAAGCGCCCCCTTCCTGGGCAGATAAAGCTGCAAGATCTTATAGATCCCCCAAAGGTCAAACACCCCAAGAAGCGCTTCCAGGAGAAACACACCCAAAAAAGTGGTATGGGACACCAGATATGCCAGTCCATACAAAAAGTACAGATACATGCCCTTCTGGTCAAATACATCCCGATATGGCATTTTTCCATGGAAAAGGGCTTTCCCCACAGAAAAATAGCTATTGGCATCATTCCAGTCATTGCAGGGATACAAAAAGGAAGAACGGGTTGCCAGCATCAGGATCAAAAATGCTGACAACACCAAAAAACAAGCTTCTCCCGCCTTTTTACTTTTGGGTAAATTCATATGTTCCTGAAAGTAATTCATATTGTACAGATTCTCCATCGTCAAAAACCAGTGTTACCCCCTTTGCCTTTTCAATTTTTTTGCCGCTCTCCAGGTATTCCCCGAAGGCAGGCGACGGCAGTGTAAGGGTTGCTGTTGTATTCGCAGGTATTTCAAAATAATACCGGTATCCATTTTCTTCCTGTTCCCATTTTACACTAATTTTCCCATACGCACCAGCGTAACTTCCCTCGGCGAACAAAAGGCCTCCCCCTGCCTTGGGTTCCAACAAAATGTGTTGAAAACCAGGGGCCGCCTCATCGCTTTTTATCCCCAGCACATCCGTATACAGCCAAGAAACCGGCGCGCCAAATGCAAAATGATTGAATGATCCGTCCAGCACATACCCGTCTCCGTCTTCCTGCTCCTGATAGGCATTAAGACGCTCCCAATTGGTGGTGGCTCCTTGGGTTGCCGGAAACAGCAAAGAAGGCATCTGCTCCTGCAACAGCATCTGATATGCACTCTCCAAATAACCATGGCTGCCTAGCGCGGGAAGCAGATATCCGATCCCGGAAAATCCCGTATGGATATGATAACCACTGTATTCCGCCAACAGATCAAGCTGTGCTGCCGCTGCCTCTTCAAGTTCTTCCGGAAAAAGAGAAAATTCCAGCCCCAGAGCATAGGAGGTCTGGGTGTTACACACCGTCTGTCCGTCAGGAAGTACAAACTGCTCCTGCCAGGCCTGTCGGAAATTTTCATAAACCTGCCGGTAATGCTGTGCATCTTCCGTATTCCCTATCACCGCCGCCATCCGGGAAAGCAAATCGGCGGAATGGGCGCACCATGCCGTATCCGACAATTCTTTAGGCGTCTCCTCCGAAGAAAGATGATCTCCATAGCCTCCCCAGTAACGGACATAATCTTCACTGGTCTTTACCAGTACCTCCACCCAGCTCTTTAAAGCATCATAATTTTCCTGTATAATACTTGGATCCCCGTACTGCATATACAAATTCCATGTAATCACAACTGGTGCGTCTCCCCAGCAATTGTTGGAAGCCGCGCCGCCCGTTCCGTCCCATTCGGTCCCAAAGTTTCTTGGAACCATATCGGCAAAGGATCCTCCTTCCTTTTGGATTTGCCGCTCCTCCTGAAGGAACTTGCGGTAAAACGCAAAACAATCCATGTTATAAGATGCCGCAAGAGAAAACACCTGGGCATCTCCACTCCACCCGTGACGCTCGTCCCTCTGGGGACAATCCATCGGATTATCCAGAAAATTGCTTTTCTGGCTCCACAGAGAATTCTCAAAATACCGGTTCAATAATTCATTGGAACACTGAAAGCTGCCTGTCTGCTCTAAATCTGAGGAGAGCACGATCCCCTTCACATCCTCCAGGGGCAACGGTTCGTCGATACCTGTGATCTGCACATACCGGAAACCATGAAAGACAGACTCCGGCTCAAATTCTTCCCCCTGTTCCTCTCCCTTAAGCACATAGTAATCCGTGGCCTCCGCCGTGAGAAGGTTTTCTGTCCAGATCGTTCCAGGCACATCATCTTTATTGACCAGATCTTCCTCATTTAACGCCTCTGCATACCGCAGTGTGATAACCTGGCCCTTTTGCCCGGTGACCTTGATCCGGCATACGCCTGCAAAGTTCTGTCCAAAATCATAGACAAAGGTATTTTCTTTGGGTTCTGACACCCCAACAGGTGATAAAGTCTCGATGCAGACAATAGGCTCGTTGGCTTTTCCTGCCATGGGTATGCTTAAGTACTCTTCCCTGACCTGGTTGACTTCGGCCTTTTGCCAGCCCTCTCCCTCAAAACCAGCCTTGTCATACCCCGGCTGTTCATAATTGGCATCATAAAATTCTCCCTGGTACAGATCATCCTCCCTTACCGGGCCATCCGTATAACACTGGAAACTTTGGTCTGTCACAATACAGTCGGCGCTGCCATCCTCATAGCAGATCTCCAGCATGCCCATTAAGGCGTTTTTATCCCCCCAGGGATTCCAGATCTCCGTATATCCCACCCCCCGGTCATACCAGCCATGGAAGAGCGCCGCGCCAAGGGCATTTACCTGGCCCGCCCTGACAAGATCCGTCACATCATAGGCTGCATAGCTAAGCTGCTGGTTATAGGCCAGTTTCCCTGGGGCAAAATATTCTTTGGAAACCTCTTCTCCATTTAGAAAAAGGGAAAAACATCCAAGAGCCGTCATATAGATTCTTGCGCTTGCAATCTCCTTGTCTTTAACGGCAAATTCCCTCCTGAATAAAGGAGCTGGTGATTCTCCTCCTGGCGTAAGCATAAGACCGCTCCCGATCCGCAGCCTTCCCTCTTCCACAGGCACATAATAGGGCGTAAAGATCGTTTCCTCCTCTTCAAAATCCTCCTGCCAGATCACCTTTCCCTGGCCATCTTGTACCAAAATTTCGTCCATCCATGCATAAGACGTCCCCCGGCTTTTGTAATACCCGATACTGCCCACCGGAGTTTTTTCTATCCGGAACACTCCCGCTTCGGCATCATTGATCCTCACCCTTAATTCTTCTTCACAAACGGCAAGCTGCAAGGAAAAACTTTTCCCGTCTTTTGGAATTCCTTCCCCGATCTGCACCTCTTCCTCTGAAAGGATTTTATTCTTGTCCATACGGGCCAAACGGAAAACAGGCTGTCCATCCAAATTCTGTATCTGGCATAAGTACATGGCCCCATAACGCCCCTTTGTAGCGCCAAATACCAGCCCTGCAGTGGTATTTTCCACCTCCATCCGGTATTGGATGCTGTAGCTTAAATCCTCCCGGTTCTCCTTTTTATCTTCCTGAACCGGCGCTGAAATCCAACACGCCCCCTGCATGCCTTCCCCCATCAGCCCGGTTTCAAACCATGCTTCTTCTTTGGACAAGTATAAATCTTCCCGGTCATCCCAGACCTCTACCTGCCAGTAATACCGGGTCCTGGCTTCCAGCTTCTCCCCCTGGTAGGCAATGCCCGTAGATCCTGCCTGGTTTACCATTCCGCTGTCCCACACATATTCCCCCTTTGCCAGGCCTTCTTTTCCTTTGGCGACTGTAACCCGGTATGCCTCCTGGGCGCACCCTCTCCTGCTGCTTGCAAGCTGCCAGCTAAAAGTAGGCGTCCATTCGTCAATCCCCAGCGGATTTATCAAATGGCAGACCTTAAGCCCCTTAACTTCCGTACCCGACCGGCCGCTTCTAATCCGTTTGATCGCAGCCCCCACAAGTACCATACAAAAAACAAGTAACAGTACGCCTATGAAATTAAAGATATAAAACAATTTACGGTTATTTTTCATGTTATCCCTTTCTCCCGAAAGCTTCAATTTTTATATTAACATAAATTTGTTATCCGGTGGACACTTTTTTTAATCTATGTTACAATTTGAAAAGGTTTATATACTTCTGATCAACCGGAATGGAGGTTTACTATGAAAAAAGCACTGGTCATTGGTGCCGGTCCTGCAGGTCTGACAGCCGCTTACGAACTTCTTAAGAAGTCAAAGGATATCCAGGTTACCGTTTTTGAGGAAAGCGACTGCTTCGGCGGCATTTCCAAGACCGTAGAATACAAAGGAAACCGCATGGATATGGGCGGCCATCGTTTCTTTTCCAAGATTCCTGAAGTCAATCAGTGGTGGGATCAAATGCTTCCCATGCAGGGGGCGCCTACCTATGATGATATTCTCCTTAACAGGCCTATGCCTCTTACCAAAGGCGGCCCTGACCCTGAAAAAGAAGACCGGGTCATGCTCACGCGGCATCGTGTTTCCCGTATTTATTTCGACTCTAAATTTTATGATTATCCGATTTCCTTAAAGCCGGAAACCTTTGCTAACTTTGGGCTGCTCACCACCCTCCAGGTTGGGTTTAGTTATCTTGCCGCCCTGATCCACAAACGCCCGGACGATAATCTTGAAAATTTTTACATCAACCGTTATGGCAAAAAACTGTATTCTATGTTTTTTGAATATTACACGGAAAACTTATGGGGGAGACATCCCAGCGAAATTGACGCTTCCTGGGGCGCCCAGCGGACCAAGGGCATGTCCATCATGGCCATTATCAAGGATGTTCTTGGCAAAACGTTCAAACTCAAAAACCGTAAAGTGGAAACTTCACTGATCGAACAGTTTAAATATCCTAAGCTTGGTCCCGGCCAGCTCTGGGACGTAACTGCCCAGGAGATCCAAAAGCTGGGCGGTGTAATCATCAAAAGCGCACAGGTCACCAAACTCCATAAAGATGAAAACAACGTGATCACTTCCCTGACTTATGTGAAGGACGGGCAGGAACATGTGGAAGAGGGGGATTATTTTATTTCCTCCATGCCAGTCAAGGACCTGGTAGCGGGAATCAACGATGTCCCTGCCGATCCTGCCAGGATCGCCGCCGGGCTCCCCTATCGCGATTATATGACTTTGGGCGTTCTTGTCCCCAAAATTAACCTGAAAAATAAAACCAATCTAAAGACAGTAGGTAATATTGTCCCGGACTGCTGGGTCTATGTCCAGGACCGTACCGTAAAACTGGGACGTTTCCAGATCTATAACAACTGGTCCCCTTACATGATCAAAGACTTAGAGCACACCGTATGGATCGGGTTAGAGTACTTTGTAAACGAAGGAGATGAATTCTGGAACATGACCGAAGAAGAATTCTCTAAGATCGGAATTGACGAAATGATCAAAATGGGGCTGATAACAAGCGCTGACCAGGTTCTTGACACCCACATGGAAAAAGTCAAGAAAGCGTACCCCGCTTATTTCGACACCTATGATGAGATTGACACTTTAGTTGATTACCTCAAAACCATTGATAACCTTTACTGTGTAGGGCGCAACGGCCAGCACAGATACAACAATATCGACCATTCCATGGTAACATCCTTTGAAACCGTTCATAATATCCTCTCCGGAAAGAAGGACAAGTCCAATATCTGGAATGTAAACACGGAACAGGAATACCATGAAGAAACCAAGTCAAATGAAGCGGAAGTAGACTAAAATCCCCTTCCACCAGGTCTTACACGTCTGCAAACTGTTTTACGTTAAAATAGGTTTCCCGAAACAAAACTCGGGAAACCTAAGCAGCAAACAATCTCCTTACCCAGCGAAAGGGATTTACTTTCTAAATAACGACTGCCTTGCCCCATGGTTTGCATCCCGGTTTTTCAAGGTGTCGTCCACTACATCCATACGCAGGCCCGCATCAATGAAATCACAGTACTTACAAAAGTTATAGTCTCCCCTGCTTGTCCGGATGGCCTGCCGTAGCTTCTGGTACTCCGCACTGTTCCATGCTTCTTTTAGAGGTGTCACATTTAAATCCGCCAGAGTAGTCGCTTCAAAATTGTCGCAGCAGCAAATTCCCATTCTGCCGTCCGGGAAGATAAACATGTCCGTATACGGCATCAGACAGGTTTCTTTGATGATCTTCTGGGTATTTTGCTTATTGGGCGCGCTACCCGCCCGGTTGGTCAGCACGGCATCCATATAACGCATCTGGATCAAAAGCTCCACATCCTGAAACTCCTCCAGGTGCGCCTTGGCATATTCGTAGATTTCTTTCACATTATCGTGTAATTTCATATCCCTGCAATAATTATTGATAATCAACTGATCCACATAGGGAAGGATCTCCTTTACCTTCTCCACCGTAAGCAGCAGGCCATTGGTAGAAAGGAAAATAAAGCTTTCCGGAAGCTGCTCCCTGCAATATTTATGGAATTCCACGATCCGGGTATCCAAAAAAGGCTCATTATTCCCATAAAGCGTCAAATGCCCTTTGTATCCCCAATCCCGGAGCTGGTCAATGATTTTGTAAAAGAGCTTTTCATCCATTTTTTTGTACGGGCGCTTTTCCGCATTCTTATTTGCCGTGCAAAAAGAGCAGGTGCTGTTGCAGCGGTTGATGGTCTCTATATTGACCACCAACGGCATAGGCGGCTCCTCTCCTTTTAAAAAGTACTCAATAAACCGTTTCTGCAGTTTATTCCTTGTAAGGAACTGCAGCTTTAAATAACTTTCGGAAGAAAGCTTGGGAAAACGTTTTTGCAGGTTCCACCCAATCACTCCACCGAAATTATGAAATTTAACTGACATGACATTCTCCTTATCTGTAAACTAGTATGCACATATAGGGTGATACCATTCCAACTATATCATAGTACCATTTATCCATAAAGCCGTCAACTTTGTCCCTACTCCATATTTGTATAATTGTAGTCTGAAATAAAAATATGAAACCGTCCCATCTGCTCCGCCTCCTGGATTTCCTTATCTTTTAAGAAAAGCATAAACTCTGGCATCTGGCTTTCTGTCACAAGGTAAGCGGTAACCTGGTTCCTTGGCACCTCGGGAGGATACCAGTTTGTGCAAGATAGCCATTTACAGATATCCATCCTTTCCACCGAAGCCACAGAGGCCACCTGTACCCGTCCCTTAGAGAGCACCGTCATTGTATTTGCGTTTTCAAATGTTGCATAGGCAAGACCAATCCCTTTTTCCTCCAAAAAGTCCGTCACTACCGTATATTCCGTTTCCGGCAATTCTTTGCTGCCCATCATAGGCAGATACAAATGCATTAGATTGGCCAGCATCAGATATCCTGCTGCCACACAGGCCAACAACTTTATGAGGATCCATCTTCTTTCCTTGAGAAACAGCAATACCACCGCCATACAAATCGTTATGAAAAAAACAAAATAATACCGCCCGGTACTGTCAACAGTGGTAAAAGAAACCATAAGAGCTGTCATCACCGGGGAAGCACATGTTACCAGGTAGACCCACTCCAAAGGAGTAAGTTCTCTCCCTTCCCAAAATTTTCTGACTATTCCAAAAAACACAAAGCAGGCATTGAATAATAACAAAAGGAAACATGCCTTTCCAAAGGTTCCTGCATTGTAAAACCCCAAAACACTTGCAATGTCCGGTATCACTACTTCCCAAAGCTTTAACAATCCTCTCCTGATATTCCTGGAAAATCCAAAGCTGACCGATATGGGCAGACAGCTTCCCAAAAAATTAAAAAGGCAATTCCCTAAGACCCATACGCCAACTTGCAGTTCCCATTTTTCTCTTTTTCCCCCTCCCAGGAGCTGTCTGAAAACTATGCTGCACTGGCGCACGGCCTCTACCGCAAAGAGAGGCCCGTAAATCACAAGCATCCCCCGTGACCCTTGCATCCCTAATAAAAATCCCAAAAGAATACTGACAGCCATCAAACCCCGCTTTCTATTTTTTCTGTGTAAAATTCCTCCATATACCCCCAGGGTAAAAAAGAACGCTGCCACATGCCCGGCATAATAACCCGCAAATACATACAAAACTTCAAGCAAGCTATAATCAGCCGGCAGCGCCAGCATCAAAAATACCAGTATTTCCCAGGTAGATTTACCCCCCCCCAAAGCCTTAACCATGAAAATCATGCTAAATATGATCAGGACTACTCCGCCGATACAGGAAAATCCCATAGACAACCCCATGTCCCCTGTGATCCCATAAAACAGGGCTGATAAATTTGCAGTCCCCACGACCCGGACCTCCGTAGAAGGATACCAACTATCCGGGATCCACTGTCTGCTTTCCCAGATCGTCCGTCCCAAAACAGCTTCTGATGCAATATCCGCATTCATCCGATCCGTGTAATGGAAAAGGTTAACATAACAAATCAGCAGGAAGAACAGGAGAATCCCTGATCTGCATATCCACATTTTTCCCTTTTCCATCCTGGCATTCTCCCTGCAAACCCTCACTACATTTCTTTCATCAGCCATTGATCTACCCTTTTCAGCAAATTAAAATGTCACTTCCCCGTCATGGGCCACTAGGGAAACGCTTTCCACACCCTTCATGGATTCAATTGCCTGAACCATGTCGTATTCCTTTGCAGAACGCACCTCAACCACCATATTGCACCTGCCTGCGGCAATGTTGCGTGACTTTACTTTATGATATTTGCAAAACTCCGAAACCTTTTTGAGCAGATCCGGTTCTGATTTTCCATCCTCTAAATTGACCACCAGAATCATAGGCGCCCGTCCTACGGGAAGCCTGTCCAGAATAATCACCAGAATGGTCAGCAATACGGAAAGTACGATTGCGATTTCTGACACATGGGCGCCGCAGCAGATCCCCACTGCAATCGACCAGAACAAAAACACCAGGTCTAACGGTTCTTTCACCGCCGTCCTGAAACGGACAATGGAAAGAGCGCCTACCATTCCCAGGGAAATGACTATGCTTGCCTGCACTGCCAGAATAATCGCCGCTGTGATGACAGCAATCGCTGCCAGCGATATGTTAAATGTCCTGGAATAAAATGTTTTCCTGGTGATTAGGCGGTACACCATAAAAATATAGCAGGCAATCACACATGTGATCAAAAGCACTGCCGTTACCTGAAGGACACTGACATTCCCATTCGTATACGCCGTAAGAAAATCCTTTTTAAAAATATCTGAAAAACCCATTTTGCACCTGACCTTTCTTTTCTACGCTGTATCTTAGACTTTAGACAGCCTTTTAACCGCTTTTAAATTTCCTGCATAAATAATATTTAGAGAACGTATCCGCCCGCAGCCCGTCAAGCTGTAACAGTTGGTGTACTTCATCCGGCAGGAAACTATCAAACTTCACTTCCATTAATGACCAGCCCTCTGGCATCACACTTCTTCCGTTTACCCTTTCATCCAGGAAAGCTGCCACATTGCTGACCGATTTGATATGACGGTCAAAGGTGACACGCACATTCGCATCGGAAACACGGTATACATAAGGAACCCTGTCATAATCCACGATCACTGCCGGACGCATCAGCTTTACCGCCATTAAATACGCAAGCCTGCCAAGAACTTGTTGAGACGGCCCAATATCCTTTGGAATGATTCCTTCCATCAAACATCTGCACTGAGACAGGGTAATCTGGCAGGATTGCTTTCCCGTCCTGCCCCGTACCTTCTCCTTCCGTTCCAGCATGATTCGCTGCGTACTGTGATTGTAAATGCGTATCCGGTACTTTGTCCTTTCATCTACGCCGTTTTCATTATCCAGGTAGCAGCTATCATGATAATCATCAAAATATAAGCTTCTGATATTGTAAAAGCCCTTTTCCCCCACATGGGCGTCCCGCGCTGCAAGGGCGCTGATCTTCGCATCCTCCACCAGAACCTGTCCGTTGGTAAGGGGATATTTATATTCGTGCCTGTACTGCCTTTCCTCCAAGACTTTATCCTCCTGGCTGCATTTTTACCACTTTTTCCATTATACGGCATGCCAATTTTAAATGCAACCACCGTTCTTACGGATCTTCCATCGTCCCATCTTCATAGCTTTCAAGCTGCCTGGCAACCAGATCCACATGTACATCCCAGGACGCATACCCTTCCTGCCCTCTCCGGTCAGGCACCCTGTCACAGGCATTCAAAAATTCTCCCAGATAATCCGTAAATTTACAGCTCCCCCAATAATTTAAATGAGAATCATCATTGAAATCTTTTTCAAAATCTAATCCCATCTCATCATAAGATTCATTATAATCAATAAAGGGAATCCCTTCCTGCCGGGCAATCTCTTCTATTTGGTTATAGGTCTCTTTATCCTGTGAAGTGACAATATATGGCGCCGAAATCAAAACTAATTCCGTCCCTTTCTTTTTTGTATATGCTATGATCTTCCTTAGGTATTTCTCAGACTTCTTTGTCAGCCCGCTTTCTTCTTCACTCTGAATTTGAGGGCGTTTTTGCGCCCATATTCCCCAATAGGGCGTGTAGCCTTTAAAGGATTCTTTTTCTTCCATATCCCACCAAAAATTTTGAAAATCTTCTTTTTCAAGATCATCATATCTGTTGTGATATACCGCAAAAGAGGGAAAATAGTTAAAAATCTTTTGAGGTTCCACACTCACGGCAAGCATCTGCAATTTATTGAAGGAAAACCTCATTCCATAAATATTTTCAGCTATCCATTTATACTGATAATCATCTTTCAGCCGAGCCGGAGCATACAAATCAAGCACCACAACCTCCGGCTTCTGATACTTATATAATTCTTTCAGATAAAAATACGTCATCCAAAGAGGCTGCTCCGCACCGCTGTAATCATAGGCCGCTATCCCGTATTTTTCCCACAATAAAGCCGTGTTTACATCACAATGGATGTGACTGGTTCCCATCATCACCACATCAATGGAATTTTCCCTCTGCCAGTAAAGTCCTGCCTGCTGGTCTATGCCATGTTCCGATTTAATGCTGAGTATGCTGGACGCCAAATAAATAGTAAGTAAAAACAAGATCAAAAAGCCGATCCTTATCCTATTTTTCTTATTCCATAACCTTTTCAAAATTATTCCCCGTCCTTTCTCCATGTGTAACCCAAAATGCGGGTACACTCCCTTAAAACTGCATATAAATAAACTGTTCCACATGGTATCCCGGCCCATAAATTCCAAAAATAAAAATAGATATGAGTAATAAGTAAAAAACAAAATATCTCACATAATTTTTCTCCTGTTGAACCAAAAACGGAAAATGCATCCGCTTCTTGCTGCATCGTTCATCCATCAAAAACACCATCAGGATCCCAGCCCCAATTACTAAGATCTCCATACCGCTTAAGCCCAAGATCTCCCTTGCACCCTGTACTTTCCCAAAATCAATCCCTGCCGTGAACATACGCTTGATATAAGAAAGAGCCTGCCCTAAATTACTTGCTCTGAAAAAGATCCAGGCAAACGCCACTTCTCCAAAAGTGATAAGCCTTCCTGCCGGCATTTTCCACCCCTTTTTCCGAAACAAATTATCCGTCACCGAATACAGTCCGTGCAAGATACCCCAGATAATGAAAGAAAGCCCTGACCCATGCCACATACCGCACACCAAAAAAACAATCATGGTATTGACGCATTTCCTACAAAAACCTTTTCTGCCTCCTCCAAGGGGAATATAAAGATAATCCCGCAGCCAACTGCTAAGGGAAACATGCCACCTGCGCCAAAACTCCGTAATGCTTTGGGCCTGGTAGGGCGCCCTAAAATTCTGGGTCAGATCGATGCCAAAGATCTTAGCGCATCCCACCGCAATGTAGGAATAGCCTGCAAAATCGCAATAAATCTGCACCGTATAAAAAAACGCTCCTAAAACTAAAAAGAAACTGTCAAACTCCTGATATCTGTCAAATAAGATCCCCACCTGCATAGCCAGCCGGTCAGCTACCACCATCTTCATAAAATAACCCCAAAGCAGATAAGTAAACGCTGACGAAAGCCTCCCCCGATCCAGCAGCTTCACTCCTCTAAGCCTCTTTATCTGCGGCAAAAAATCCTGCACCCGCTCAATGGGACCGCTGACCAGCTTAGGAAAAAAAGCAAAAACGCACCCCAAATAACAAAAATTTTTTTCCTCCTGGATTTTTCCCCCGGCAAGATCCACCAGATAACTTATCACTTGGAAGAGATAAAAAGACAGGCCAACCGGCATGACAAGCTGTGATAACACCGTTTCCGCCTTTGTCCCTCTCATTCCCGTCCAACCGGCAAGACTTCCTGCGTATTTGAAAACTGCCAGCATAGCCACGCAAATGCTTACAGCAACTGCCGCAACGATCCTCCCTTTCTTAATAAATCCTTTTGTCTGCAAAGAACTGATCCAAAGCCCTGCCGCCCACGCTGTAGCAGAAACAAAAAGCAAACATGCCAGTGCAGCTATACTCAGGTATGCACAAAAGATATAGCTGGAAAAAAGCAGGACTGCCGGACGCCACTTAGCAGGCAGCAGAAAAAACAACAATACAACACTCCCCAAAAAAACGGGGAACAGCATTGACCCAAACATCTTTATTCACTCCTGTCCTTATTTACTTTCACGCTCATTTTCCGACGCCTGTCTTCCCACCGGAACTAAATTTCCATATCTGGCATTTCACGTCCGCCACTGATACGCAAAAGAAGTCCCTTTAAAAGCCTGGCTTATACATGGATCAGTTTCCTAAAAACTGGATAAACGTTATAAACTATTGTTAGTATAACAAAAAAAAGGCCCCTTTATAGGCCTTTTTACCAAAATTAAGAAAGTTCTAAGAAAAGATTAAAATAAACCCTCGGAATTGACAGTCATCCCCCCAATTGATACAATAAATATGTTAAAATAATCACGAAGGAGTTATGATATGTCCCCAAAAATTAAAGGGTTTGGCATCGGAATCGTTGCTTTTATCCTTTTTACAATGATGCGTAATGTTATTCCCCTGCATAATATGTTATTTTTTGTTATGGCATGCGTTGTTTTTGCCGCAGCAGCTTTGTTGTCCTATTCTTTTATAAGAAAAATATCAGAAAATACCAATCCCATCGTATCAAAAATATGGAATATCTTAATAGCTGCCATGCTGGGAATTTGGATGATCCTGTTTGGCATCAACGAAACGAATACCGAACACGCCCTAGATGCCTCCGAATTGATACGCAGGTATTTTCCTTTTCCTCTATGGATAGCCCTCATGTTTGCCGGAACGATCACTTGCCTTTTCTTCTTGCGAAAATCCCTATCAGAAAAGGCCCAAAAAATAAGAGGGAAAATCCGCTTAACCATCGCGCTCTTGTTTACATTTGGCACATCCATCCAGTTTTATGCTCCAAATATTTTTCAAGATATTCAAGGCGGCACCTACCATAGCCATGCTTATACAAATAGTATCATAAATGTCTGCTGGCTGATTCCTTATAGTAAAAACATGGAATCTCTCTATGGACATTACGCAATCTTGTATATGCCAATTCTTAAATTATTGCACAAATGTTTCCACATAGATTACCTGACCGGAATTTTTCTTGTAACAGCATTTCTCGCAGGGGTTTCCATCCTTCTTTTCCTGTATGTTTTGAATGCTTTCGCCAAAAATGACCTGATCTTTTATCTTGGCATGTTTGCCATCGGAGAAGAATATTTTATGCTGATGCAGGGAGGCGTTTATCTACAGGTACATCCCCACCGGATGATCTTCCCAATGCTTATAACTGCCCTTGTTTTACATGAAATAAAGACAGGAAAACGTCATTCCCTTATCTCCATATGTTTTTTAACCTTGTCCTTTGTTTGGTCAACAGAAGTTGGCATAGTTACTATGCTCTCCTTTGCCTTATATCGGTGGGCACAGTCTGCCGCAGACGGAAATGCCTTTTCCATTTCCAAGCTGTTACGGCTTATACCCGAACTATTCTTTTATGCAGTCGTTCCATTTGTTTTCGCTTATGCAGTCATCAATGGGTACAACCTGATATCCGGCGGTTCCCTTTTAGATCTTAGGGAATTTTTGTTCCCGCTTATCTCAGACCGGAACTATATCGACAAGATTGAGTTGCCCCTTCCCGATGCCACTCATGCATGGACCGGCACTACCATATTGTTTTTTAGCGGCATTATCCCCACATTATTTTATTTGTTTTTTCCTTCCCGCAAAGAACAAAAAAGCAGCTGTTTTTACTTTTTCATCGGAATCATGGGGCTTGGCCTGATGCTTTATTATATCAACCGTCCTGTGGAAGGCAGCCTTTTTATCACTTTGTTCCTTATGTTGATCCTACAAGCTTCTATTCTGCAAAAATGCCAGGACATTTACCTGGAACAGAAGCAGCAAAAAAATGCAGTCTCAGCCAAACCAGAAAGAATCTTATTGCTTTCCTTACGGACAGCCACCGTCCTGGTTCTGTTTATCATGGCTTTTGACTGTATTTATTCTATGCCTAAAGCGTGGAAAACTTCCGCAGAAACAATTTGGAAAAGAGATGAGTTATTAGAATTTGCAGAATATGTCTGGATCCAGGTTCCTCCGGACGCTGTTTCTTTTGGGGAAGGCGTCCCGGAACTGATGGCGTTAGTTGACCGAGATACCCATTTGCATTCAACAGAATGGTCTTATTTAAACATGCCTCTTGATACTATGGAATGGGCTAGGCAAAAAGTGGAGGATGAAAAATGGTTTTTCTGTTCCTCCACAAGCCTATGGTATATGCAAACTTACTATCCTGGACTGACAGAGCACTTTAGACTACATGAAGAATTTGAATATCATGGTGCAAAATTTGATTTTTATATGGCTAATCAGTAAACAGTAATTTTGAAATCCTATTATCTTCCAATGCTATAATATTCCACCCCTGCTTTCTTCATCTGTTTTGGATCATAGAGATTTCGTCCGTCATAGACAAGAGGCGTATGCATTTTCTTTTTAAACTCTTCCGGTGTTATTTTTTTGATCTCGCCCCACTCTGTAAACACAAAGCAAATGTTAGCGCCTTCTAGTGCCTCTTCCGGGGAACCTGCATAATGCATGGAACCCTGTTCCAGCCTCCCTTCCGGGAAAAGCTGCTTTGCCCGTTCCGTTCCTTTCGGATCATAAGCATAGACATCCGCTCCTGCCCCAAGCAAAAGCTTTAAGTTGTCAATAGACGGCGCTTCCCGAAGGTCGTCTGTGCCCGCTTTAAAGGTAAGCCCCAATACGGCCGCCTTCAGGCCGCTAAAGGAGATCATCCTCTCCTTTGCCTTTTCAAATAAGCGCACCTTCTGGGCGCTGTTTACTTCCACACAGGCCTCCACGGTCTTTAACTGATAGCCATGTTCTCTGGCAAGAAACTTTAACGCCTTGGTATCTTTGGGGAAACAGCTTCCGCCAAATCCGATTCCGGCATTTAAGAACCTGGCCCCAATCCTTTCGTCAAAGCTCATGCCCCTGGCTACATCCGTAATATCCGCCCCGACCAGCTCACACAAGTTGGCAATATCGTTCATGTAAGAAATCTTAAGAGCCAAAAAATCATTGCAGGCATATTTAATCATCTCCGCGGAACGACGCTTTACAGAAACGATGGGAAGATGAAACGGTTCATAAATCCCCTTAAGAAGCTCTTCCGCTTCTTTGCTTTGTGTCCCAATAATGATCCGGGCCGCATGAAGCGTATCGTGGACTGCCGTCCCCTGTGCAAGAAATTCCGGGTTGGATGCCACTTCTACCTTTACATCGTGTACCAAAAAATCCTTGATAAACTGCTCCACCTTATCGTTTGTCCCTACCGGCACCGTGGATTTCACCACTACCAGGCAGTCTCTTTCTACTGTTTCTGCAATCTGCCTGGAAACTGTTGCAATGTAAGAGAGGTTGGCGCTGCCATCAGGCATTTCCGGTGTCCCCACGCCGATAAAGACCGCATCCACATCCCGGTAAGCTTCCCGGTAATCCGTGGTAAAGTGAAGCGTCCCCCTGGCATTATTTTTCTGCATCAGTTCTTCTAACCCTTCTTCATAGATGGGGGATATTCCCTGGCGCATCGTTTCTACCTTTTTTTCATCTACATCCACACATGTCACAGTATGTCCTACTTCTGCAAAACATACGCCTGCTACCAATCCTACATAACCTGTCCCTGCTACCGCGATCTTCATACGCATTCCACTCCTTTTCTCTCTCCATCCATTCCGTAATAATTTAAAAACCACTGTGCAAACTTTAAAAGCCCTTCTTCGATGGACGTAGAAGGTTTAAATCCAAAATCATTCACCAAATCCTGCACATCCGCATAAGTTTCATACACATCCCCCGGCTGCATAGGAAGAAATTCCTTTTGCGCCTCTCTTCCAAGGCATTTTTCCAGCACCGCGATATAATCCATCAATTTTTCCGGCTTGTTATTCCCAATATTGTAGATCTTGTAAGCAGCGCCGTTTTCATCCTGCACTGGCGGATTGCAAAGAATGTCCACCACTCCGGTGATGATATCGTCAATATAGGTAAAGTCCCTCATCATGTCTCCATGATTATAAATTTGAATGGCCTCTCCCATCATGATCTTCTTGGCAAACTTAAAATAAGCCATATCCGGCCTTCCCATCGGCCCATATACGGTAAAAAACCGAAGCCCGGTAAGAGGGATCCCGTAGAGCTTGCTATAAGAATACGCCATCAGCTCATTGGATTTCTTGGTTGCCGCGTAAAGGCTCACCGGCTTATCTACCTGATCCCTGGTGGAAAAAGGCACTTTCTTGTTCCCTCCATACACGGAGCTGGAAGAGGCAAATACCAAATGTTCTACCGGATAGTGGCGGCAGGCCTCCAAAATATGAAAAAAGCCCACCAGATTTGACTGGATGTAAGCGTCCGGGTTGTCAATACTGTAGCGCACCCCTGCCTGGGCAGCAAGATTCACTACAACCTGGGGCCTCCATTCCTCAAATAACGTAAACACTGCTTTCTTATCCGCAAGATCCGCCTTTACAAAACGGTATCCTGAATACTGTGATAAAATAGCCAGCCTGTCCTCTTTTAACGAAACCTCATAATAATCATTCAGGTTATCCAGCCCAACTACCTCTGCTCCTGCCTCAAGGAGAGCCTTAGACAAATAAAAACCAATAAATCCCGCTCCGCCAGTGATAAAATATTTTTTTGATGTATCCAATTGATTCATTTTCCACAACCAATGCCCCGGTGTCCTCACGGGGCATTGCCTTTCTCCTATCATTTTATATAGTTTTTCCCTATTCGTCAAACTTTTCCATATATCTTTGGCCAAGATAGCAAAAACCGCAAAAGCCGTTTTCATCCCCAAGGCCGCTTACATCGCTTGCTTCCGGAATCAAAACCTGACGTTTTACTCCCTGGTACCGGAATTGAACCAGGATAGAGATATCTCTTCTTTCCGCCATTGCATCAAGCACCCGTTCATCAAAACTCATCCAACGGTCCGTTTGGATCACAGCCTGCTCTCCCGGAGCCGCCGCCGTTATCCTGTCTGCAGCCTCTTTTAAAAAAGCGCTGTAAGCTGAATTCGGAATCTGTGTGCGCCCAAATACCTGTCCGCATGTTTTGCATCTTTCTTCCAGAACCCCATCCTGGCAGGGAGTTGCCTCCCGGTACATCACTTCCTCCAGGCTATGGGGGCAGGATCCTTCCCCGGAAAGTCCCATCCCATCCCCTGGTCTATCCCCGCCCTTAGGATCCTTCTCTTCTTTCCCGGATTCTTTCACTTCAAAGGAACCCGAATCCCGGAACCTGACAACCGGCATCCCTTCTCCTTTTTGCTGTAGGATCACCGCTCTGTATATCCCCGGCTGGGCCGCTCCTTTCAGCGTCCTGGCTGTTTTTGTTTCTTCCCCGGTTCTTTCCAGATCCACATAGGCAAGGGGAAAAAAGGCTCCCTGCTCATCCATCTTCTCTAAATAGAGCTGTAAGATACTGCTGTCACCGTCGGGATCCCGGTAGGTGCAGCTTGCACAGATGCCGTCCTCATCTCTCACGACACAAAGTTCCGTGACCTGCAGCGCCTCCGCCGCATATACCTGTCCTGCCTGGAGCATTTTACATCCCCATCCTGCCACTATCCCTGCTGCAAATAAGACCCTCCTGAACCTTCCTTTCAGCCAATTGCATACTCTTTCTTTTAAACCGCTCTTTTTCCTCATAGGTATTCTCCTTTATCAATCGTTTTATCAGCGCTGATAACCCATTATCCATGAAAAAGAGTGGTTTTCCACATTCACGTCATAAATGTCTTACTTTTGGTACTATTTGACCCATCAAGGCCTTAAAAGAAACTGCGGGATCGTCCGCAGCGTCCTAAGAAACACCACCCACCAGGCAAACCGTATCCCATTAACCGTAAGCGCCCTGTGGGCTTCCCGTATAGAAACCCCATAAGCCCCGGCGCTCCCGGTGCTTGTTCCGCCATAATACATTTCCACTAAAACTTCCGGGATATAAGACAAACTGACTTTCCCGTCCTTTAAAATCCGTATCATAAACTCGAAATCTGCAGAACACTGATAGGAGCTGTCATAATCCCCATACCTGTCATAAATCTCCCGG
Source organism: uncultured Lachnospiraceae bacterium (assembly GCA_910585005.1). Lineage (GTDB taxonomy): Bacteria > Bacillota > Clostridia > Lachnospirales > Lachnospiraceae > Suilimivivens. Next base: position 124,642 of record CAJUCN010000001.1, read on the forward strand.
CGCAGAAAAAGCGTTGGATGACCGGGCATCCAACCACTTCCCACTTTCCCTTTTCCCATTTTCCAGTATCTTTTCACCACACCATCCTGGGCATAAACCAGATCCCCGTGGACACCGTCTGTTCCCTCCTCGTTCATCAGGCGGATGCATTTTGACACCACATCATTTCCCGTAAATCTGTCATTAAAAAAGAGGATGACCGCTCCGGTAGAAAGGGACAGCCCCTGGTTCATGGCATCATAAAGCCCTCCATCCGCCCCAGATGCCCATTTAACAGAAAAATGGCTGTTTTGGCTGTACTCCTTTATGACGTCCAGGGTTCCGTCCGAAGAACCACCATCCTTAATGACCACCTCTATTTCAGGATAATCCTGGTTTTCGATACTCGCCAACGTTTTTAGCAGATTTTCCCTGCAATTAAAAGTCGTTAAGACCAGTGATACTAATTCCATCATTCCTTTTCCTATCCCCAGCTATTTGGGCCTGCCTGCCCAAAGCCAGAAATCAATTGCCAAATGAAAGTGTTTAAGTTAACATAGAAAAGGATACTATACTTTACAGATATTTAAAATAGAAAAAGAGGGTTTTTATGAAAAAATTAAATGGAACCGTTATCGTCACTTACCGTTGCAATGCCAGATGCAATATGTGTAACCGCTACAAAAAGCCTTCCCTCCCGGAAGAAGAACTTTCCCTTGAAACCATCAGGAAACTTCCACCCATGTACTTTACTAACATTACCGGAGGAGAGCCTTTTATACGCACGGATCTAAAAGAAATTGTCCGGGAACTCTACCGAAAGAGCGACCGCATCGTCATCTCCACCAATGGATTTTTTACCGACCGGATCCTTGAACTTTGCAGGGAATTTCCCCAGATCGGCATCCGCATTTCCATTGAAGGCTTAGAACAGACCAACAACCAGATCCGGGGACTGGAAGATGGCTTTAACCGGGGCTATACTACCTTAAAAAAGCTGGTGGAAATGGGCATGAAGGATGTGGGCTTCGGCATGACCGTACAGGACTTAAATGCCAAAGACCTGGTGGCCCTATACAACCTGTCCAACGAAATGAACATGGAATTTGCCACGGCATCCCTGCATAATTCTTTTTATTTCGTAGAAGCCAAAAATATAATCCATGACCGCCCCATGGTAGCAAAAGAATTTGAAAACCTGGTGAATGAACTGTTAAGATCAAAAAGCCCCAAAAAATGGTTCCGGGCTTATTTCAACCATGGCTTAATCAACTATATTTACGGCCAAAAGCGTCTCCTTCCCTGCAACATGGCTTTCGACACCTTTTTTATCGATCCTTACGGGGATGTCATGCCCTGTAACGGCACCAAAGATAAAGAGATCATGGGAAACCTCAACACTGCCCAAAGCTGGGATGATCTTTGGAACAGTCCCCAGGCCATGGCTGTACGCAGTAAAGTCCGCTGCTGCGACCGGAACTGCTGGATGATCGGTTCCGTTTCCCCTGCCATGCACAAATATATCTGGGTTCCCGCTTTTTGGGTTCTTCGGCATAAACTAAAGTTCTGGACAAGAAAAAAATACAGCATGTATGAGAATAAGATCGTCAGGGATTACCGGGACGGAAAAGTCACCAAAGAGGCATTAGATGCCTGTTCTACCTGTGACCTTCATGCACAGATCAACGATGGGTTATCCGATAAATCAAGGGAGAGGCTCAAATAGCCTCTCCTGAATTTTCCTATTCTTTCTTTACCCTTACTGAATCCAGTCCATAATACCTGCACACCCCCAAGTTTTCCCAATCCTGGGAATCCTCCCTGACTTCTGAAAAATATAACAGCCTGGGGCGGCATGGAAGGGGTTCAAGGACGATATCCTTTTCCCCGCTCTTGTATCGTTCTATCCTCGTCCTTAATGCATCCCCATATGCCCTTGCATCACCGCTGGCAAGATCGGCAATGGCAGATGATGCCGTAAAATAGTGGGGATCCGGCACCACCGTTAGCGAAGAAGCAAAGGCAAAAAACGCCAGGCATCCAAGCAGGCACCACATTTCCGTTTTGGAAAAGCATCCCTCCTGTTTGTGTGTATTTCTCTCCACATATCCCTTTTCTTCCACCTTTTTTCTTGCCCAGCCTGTCACATACCCCACACACAAAGTAAGCGTCAGTATAAACATGGTATATGTCAAAGCCTGCAGCCTTTCCGCCTCGATGCTCCCTGTTGCAAAAAGAGACGGCGTCATCATCGCCGAAACGGTACAATACCCAAAAAGAACAACTATCATGGGAAACCGGAAATGGAATTTTGTTCTCCTTGCCATACGCCAAAACAAAGGGATCAGGATAATAACCATGACCACGATGGGCCAGCTAAACCATTCGCCTAAACAATAATAGAAACAATAATAAAAGGAAACCAACACCGCTTTGACCGGATTCATCCCACTGGTTTCTTCCGCACGCACCCAATTCCCGGGAGCGGCCACGTTAAGTAAGAATCCCAAATAAAACAATCCGACCGGTATTAGGAATGCCCGGTATTCTTTCCATCTCTTCCTGAAGGACAAGAATCCTATGGCTACCAGCAGGATCACTGCAACATTCAGCGCAGTAAGCTGATTCCCTCCTCCCGTAAAAAAACCAATGACTGCCGCTGCCACAAGTTTTACCGTCCGCTTTTTTCCTTTCTCATAGACGGCTCCGATCAGTAATCCATAATAGAACAACGACATTCCATGGATAAACATATAATTTACAGCGCCGCTATACCAATAAAATGCCTCTACTCTTCCCACCATACATTGTACGGTAACAAACAGCATGACCATGGCCACACAAAGACTTTCATGCTTATTTGCCTGAAAAACTTTCACAAAGATATTTTTTAGCAAATAGACCGTAGAAAAGGTAAGCATCGCTAACATAATCCACACGGTCAGCGTATAGAACCTTTCTCCAAACGTATTAGGCGGTATTGCCATCAAAAAATTTGATGTGAAATACCCCATCCAATGCGTCCAGTCTTCCACCGCTTTTATCATCCCTGTCCAGATGACCTGAAACAGGTTATGGCTGTTTCCCCATGCGTGCCTGCAGGCATTGCCGATGGTAAAATCATCTGCACTGGGATAATTGTACCAGCCAATCCATAAAAGAGGTATCAGGCTCACCAAATAACCTGCTGTCAAACAAATGGACAGCGACTTTGGCGTGATCCATTTTTTCATTTTTTCTTCCAAAATCCTCAACTTCAAATCTCTCCATCCCTTATTTTCATACATGGTATCACGATATGAAATGTTGGTCAAGAAATGGCCTTGAAAAAGCCTCCCCAAACCGATATACTGTTACATAAGAATTTCCATGCAGGAGGTTATGGCTATATGAATTATACCACCTTAAAAGACCGGATCATCTATTTTCTAACTTTATGCTATATGCTCCCGGCGGGAGCCCTTCTGGCATTTAATACGATCTGCTCTCTATCCCAGACTACCTACATGGAGCTGTACCAGGATACGGAAAAACCTCTTTATAAGGCTGACCTTCCAATTCTCCTGCTCCTATTGGCAATTCTTTTTATCCTGCTGACAAAGTTTTTTTTCCATAAATACCCGGCTAATGAAACAATATGCAAAACATGGGAGCGGTCTTCTCTTTTTTTTGCCCTGTCGCTATGCCTGCTAATCATTTTTATCTACCGGGTACGGGTAGCATGTGACAGCGAATCCATCAGCGACATTGCCATCGCCTTCCTCCAGGGAGATTACTCTGGTTTTGAGGGTGACAGCTACCTGGCGCATTATCCCCACCAACTAGGGATGATCGCTTTTCTCCAACTGGTTTATTTCCTCTTTGGAATCAAAAATTTTACCGTCCTCCAATTTATGAATGCCATAGCTATTTGTGTTGTCATCTATTTTTTGCATCGGATCACGGAAGAGCTGTTCCATAATTTCCGGATCCAGATTCTTCTTTCTGTCCTTTGTATGGGTATGCTCCCCTTTTACCTTTATGTGACATTCATTTATGGAGATATCCCCAGCATGGGCTTTGCCGTTCCCGCTATCTACCTGGTCATCCGCTATCTGAATACAAAAAAGCGAAGACTTCTCGTCCCCGCTTCCCTTTGCATGTGCTTTGCTATCCTGTTAAAATCTAATAACACTGTGATTCTGGCTGCTTCCATGATCATCCTGATCCTCTTTTCCATCAAAGAAAAAGACTGGTTTTCCATCTTCTTTGCCACTGCCCTGTTCCTGCTCCCTACCCTGGGTTCTTATGGGATTCAATGTTATTACGCCAATGCCGCAGGACTTACTGAAATTCCACCAGGGATCCCTAAAGTTGCCTGGATCGCTATGGGACTGCAGGAAAACGAATACATTGAAAATGGCTGGTACAACAGCTATAATTGGGTTGTTTACTCCCAATACGGCCTTGACACAAAAAAGACAACAGAAGTATGCCTGGCCTCTATCAAAGATTCCATCCATTCCTTTCTGTCAGCGCCGAAATCCGGACTGTATTTCTTTTACCGGAAATTTATTTCCCAGTGGAATGATCCCGGCTTCCAATCCCAGATAACCAATGAATGGTATAGCCGCCACCGGGATGACCATTCTTCTCTTGCTCTGTATTTGATCTACGGGAACGGGAGGCTGATTTTGGAATGGCTTATGAACGTCTACCACTTTTTGATTCTTCTAGGGGCATCCGTGTACACATTTGTCCAAACCAAAAAGCGTTCTCTCCCAGCTTCCCTCCTGGCGCTGTGCGTGTTTGGCGGCTACTTTTTCCATCTGTTCTGGGAAGCAGGCGGACGCTATGGCCTTGGTTATTTTGTGCTGTGTGTGCCAATGGCCGCTTATGGCTTATGGACATTATCCCTGATACGCGTTGCAAGCCTCAATCACCATCTCCACCTCTTCCTCCGTCATTTCCGGGAAAAGAGGTAAGGTCACGCAGTGGTTTGCCAGATATTCCGCATGAGGGCAATCCCCGATTTGATAACCCAGGTTTTCATATGCTTTTTGCAAATGGCAGGGCACCGGATAATGCTGATTGCATTCCATACCCTTTTTCCCCATATAGGCGATAAAATCATCCGGATTTTCCGTGGTAATGACAAATAAATGGAACACCGGGTCTGTGTTTTTGGGGTGGGCCTGCATCGTGATCCTGGGATTTGTAATCCCTGCAAGATACCGTTGGCCGATTTTTCTACGTTTGTCCGTCCATTCCGGCAGGAATTTCAAACTCACGCTTAAAACCGCACCCTGTAACCCCTCTAAGCGGTAATTATAGCCTATCACATCATGATAATAACGAACCTGGCACCCCTGGTTTTTGATGGTGGTGATCGCATCATAGTATTCCTTCTTATGGCAGGTAACACTGCCCCCTTCCCCAAAGGCATATAGGTTCTTGCCGGGATAAAAACTAAAACACCCTAATTCCCCCAGGCTGCCTGCCAGTTTCCCTTCATAGCAAGCCCCATGGGCCTGGGCGCAGTCCTCCACCACAAACAGTCCATACTTATCGGCAATGGCTTTCACCCGGTTAAATTCAAAAGGCTGCCCGTAAAGATGGACTCCAATGATGGCTTTCGTCCGCTCTGTGATCTTCTCTTCAATCTTATCCGGATCAATCTCCCAAGTGTCTTGCGTGCAGTCCACAAACACTGGTGTTGCTCCCGTATAGGTGACCCCCCAGGCTGTCGCAATATAGGTATTTGCCGGGACGATCACCTCATCGCCAGCTCCAATTTTAAGGGCCATCATCGCACAGTGGAGGGCAGACGTCCCGTTATTCACCCCTGCCGCATACGGCACCTTGCAAAATTCAGCAAATTCCCGGTCAAACTGATCGGCAAACTTTCCTCCGGAATAAGCTGTCTCCCTACATACCTCCTGGATAGCGTTTAAATACTCTTCTTTGTGTTTCTCATAATCCCTTGATAAATCAATTCTTTTCAGCATGTTTTCCTCTTTTCTCTTCCTGCTTCAATTCCCTGCGAAGCCTTCTGATCTGTACCAGATAATTTTTGATGGTCTTAAAGACCTTCACTGTGGTATTGTAATCCTCCTGCCATTCCACCGGCATATCATAAATTTCCACTCCCATTCTCTCTGCACGCAGAAGAAATTCTATCGTATAAAACCAGCCATTGTCATCGCCGCAGGCTGCAACCAGCCTCTCCGCCGTTTCCTTCCGAAGAAAGGTAAAGCCACACACTGCATCCGTAGCCTTCATATGGAAGATCGCTTTCAGCAAAAAGACCAGCCCCATAGAAGTGATCTTCCGGTACCACTTTCTTCCACGGGTATTTGATTCCTTAGAAAACCTGCTGCCGTTCACATATTCCAGCTCCGGCCTTACTTGAAACAGTTGGATTGTCCGTCCCAGGTATTTAATATCTGTAGAAAGGTCAATATCCATATACCCTACAAGACTGCATTCGTTTAATTCAATTCCCTTTCGGAAAGCCACCCCCACTCCCCGCTCCCCTACACGCACATAAGAGACTTCCGGATACTTTTCTTCAAGGGCCTTTCCAATTTCCGGGGTTTCATCCTCCGAACCATTGTCCAATATGGTAAGACAGTAGGGAATATCCACCTTTTCCCGCAGATACTCCATCGTCCGGTCTATTCCCCTTTGCAGCCTGAGCCTTTCATTCAGCACCGGAAATAAAATATTGACTGACATCTCTTTCATGACTATTCCCCTTCCTTCTGCGTCCAGCATCCCTCGATAATGCGGTCGGATTCAATCACAAAACCATCATAAATAAGATTTCCATCCTCTTTGTCATAATATCCCTCAAACTGCCATTCCTCTGTCTCATAACAGGGCAGTCCGTCAATTGGGGTCCCCTTTTCCACCCAGAAATATAGCGTTTGATTATACCCCTGATCTAAAAAAGAGGCCGGATTTCTCACTTCCACAATACAAAATTCCCGGTCTTCTATCCAAAGTTTATCCAAAAAAACCAGTTTTCTTTCCATAAAATCCCGAACGACTGCAAGGCACTCATCCAACGTATCATACCCTTCATAGGAATCCTGTATACCGTTCTCCACTCCTTCGGGGATCACGAAAAACCAGTCCAGGCGGTTTTTATGCCATCGAAAGGCATCTAAAACTGCCGACTTGCGGATCTGATCCACATAGCTGTCGATCCTTACCGCTAAAATTTCCTCATATACCCCTCTAAATACCTCAGTATATTCCTCTTTGACAAGTTTCTGAAATTCCGGATGCCGCCACATGGCGGACAGCCACCGGTTCTGATTCTTATCATCCGGCGCCCCCGACTGTTCTACCATACCTGTAAGCGCCTCCGGCACAGCATACATCGGCTTATTTACATTTCCCATAATTCCGTCAAAGTCCCAGGTAGGCCCTGCATACCAAAGGGAATCCTCTTCTTTGGAAGCATATGCAAACTGGCTGGCAATTCCCACATCATGGTCGCCAGAAAGTTCTTCCACCAACCATGCTTTGGCAAAAGATCTAAGGTCAAGAAGCTCCTGTAAGGGCCTCCCACTGATCTTGCTGACGCCATCTTCCGCGTAAAGCGCGCTTTCAATATCATTCAGACGTTTCAGGATCTCTTCGATTTCCGGTTCCGTCACGATCCTTTCTGAATGAATCAGAAAGCTTTGCCCCCTGTCTGTAATCATCCGGGTAGGATCCTCCCGGGTACGAAACTCCAATTCCATCTCAATAAACCAATTCTTATCAAGATCAATTTCCAAACGGTTCTCACCAACCTCCACTGCCTCAGTCAATAAATACAATCCCTGGAAGGCGCCATTTAAATAGACCTCTGCAAATTCCCCTGAAGGCTCATAAGTGTCAATGCACTCATTGGCCAAATCCCTGATAATCTTGTTTCTGATATAAGCGCCATCGGTGGCATTTGCCAGAAGATTCCACTTCACAGCCGGATCCATCCCAAGCAGTCCTAGCGGTTGCTTTAAAGTAAACGTAAAAGGTTTTTTTCCAAGTGTTGCCGTAAGATTCCCCCTTACCTTAAACTTTTCCAGCTCCCCCTGGCACAAAAGATCTCCATTCTCATCGACCATGCTCATAGATCCTGTCTCAAAATGCCTTTTATCGGATTCATTTTCAACGGCCATTACCCTATCCGGATCATCAATTTCAATAAAAATCGATGGCAGTTTCTCAGACCAAAGAATCTGCAAAGTGGTATCCACTGGTATCGCGCCTAAAATTCCACTTACCTCAAGGCGGCTCTCCGTTTTCCTTCCGTCATCCTGAAAAAAACCTCCATCAGGGTAAAAGATCCCATCGATCTTCACCTTTGCAAGCCGGTCATCATAATGCAGTGAAAATTGATTTTCCTTGCCCGAAAACCAGGAAGGCAGAAATAAATAGTATTTGCCGACTGTCTTGTCCTTCCATATTGGAAAACCAATTGTCTGCCCGTTATTCTCGTAAACAAAAGTAAGTTCACTTAAAATTTTCTCTTCCAGATCCATATTCCTGAGTGAAAAAAAGGTAAGTAATATCAAAATAAGGCATGCCCCTATACTCATGCCAATCCGCGCCTTATTCCCATTCAACCCTTGACCACCTTTTCTACATCAGAAACCAGGTACCTCTGCTGCTTAAAGATCAGGTTCAGCATCACAGACAGATACTTTAAAATAATGGTGAGAAGTGCAAACACACCAAAAAATCCAAGTGCAAGAAACCCCATGGTAGAAAGCCACCCTTCCACCGGTTTGGTCTGGTTGAACGTATCAAAAACGATATAAACGCCCATCCCTACCGTAAACAGTAAGAACAAACCACTGATCACTGCAGAGGCCCTCTCCAGCACATTGGTAAAATAAATAAAAGAATCCAAAGCCAGCGTTGTCCTCTCCGATGCCACAATCTTATTGTCAAGCCTTACCCTGTTGTTCTTGCTCTCATAAGCCACCGTATCGGTTTTTAACCCACAATTGGCATAGACAGCCTTGCGGTAAGGGATATACTGACCCATGGATTTGATCCTGTTAACCGCCCTTCTGGATATGATCCGAAAGGTTTCCGGCCCGATCTTTCCGTTTCCCCTGCTTGTCTTATTATAAAGGGAATAAAACATCCTGGAAGTAAAGCGGAGCTTTCCTTTGCTGCTGGCTGCCACAATATCATTCCCTGCAATCAGCCGGTCATACACCTCCCAAATCACTTCCGGCTCATAATCAACAAAGATATCGTCAAATTCATAAATAAAATCTCCAATTGCAATATCCCTTCCTGCATTCATAGAACTTTCCAGCCCCTGAAAAAAACTCATATGGACAATATTGACCATGGTTTTTAATTTATGCTCTTCCACATACTGTTTCAAAACATCTACCGTACCATCCTGGCAGGCATCATCCACGCACACAATTTCAAACTGCTCAAAATGACTGTCATAAAAGGGGATGACCGTATCCAGGAAATACTTGAGGTATGATTCCGTGTTATGCAGGTAGACAACCAATGAGATAAATTTTTTTTCCTTTTTTGCCGCTTTTTCCATCTTTCTATCCATGCTCTTTCCTATACTTTCATTTCTCTTGTTAATCATCCAAAAATTCATCTAAATCATAAACCGTATTGATCTTTCCCGACAACACACTGACAAATGTGGGGTTACTGCTCATAAGCGCAATTGCCGTTGGCCTGGAATCATCTACCTCTGAACTTTTTAAAATAGGCTTCATCGAATATAAGGACTGTTCATAGGTATACGCATACTCCGGTTTCAGATATTTATCCGCCAAGTGGGACATGTACGGCCATGCGGAATCCGGTTTATGGGCACATTCATTGCAATTTCCAAGCTGTGCCATGGAACAGCCTCCCTCTTTTTCCAGTCCTGCCTGACAGCTAAACACCGGGGTTTCTTCATAACTGGTTACATGAGGCGTAAAGGTGACTGCCGTCAAAGAATGCAGCCCCGTCTTCCCAAAGGGCATAATAGAAAAAAACGGGCCATCCATCACCGTGATTCCTATATCACGCAGTTTTTCAGAAGGCTTACATAGAATAATTTCACAAAGTTCATATTTGATCTTGAACAGGTTCTTTTCCATCCCTTCCACCTGGTTTATCACCTGGTTCACAGATGCATAAGTGGCATTGAGCACAAATGGGGCTTCAAAGCTTTCTCCCCTTTCTGTCTCCACCCAATACTGCTGCCCTTGCTTTACGATCCGCTTGATCCGGACGCCAAATTTCATCTGGACATTCTTGTTTCCGCCCAGCTTGTCCAAATAATAATCCCTAAGAAGCATGGCATCGTAAGTATATTCCTCCGTCAAAAATGCCCCGTCGCACATCCCCGGTTTAAAATACTTGGAAACCGGAGCTTCCTCACACCGGATCTGTGCCGCCTTGCAAAAATCCCGAAACTGCACTGCATTGGTCCAGGAGAATTTTTCCGATGTGGCATAGACCTGGTCAAATTTATCATGGATACAAAATCCAAAATCCTCCACAAACCTCCTGAAATATCCTGCTGATTTCACCGCTGTGGTAAGGCTTCTGGGATAATGGTATCCCATATGGACTCTGGCCTGGTTAATGTAGGTTGCACGCTTAAACGGCGCATCGTCATATTCAAGCACCAGCACATGCTGGCCCCTTTCCCCACAAAAAGCTGCCCCATATAGCCCGTATAGTCCGGCTCCAATGATAATTTTGTCATATTGCTGTGCCATCCTGGTATCCTTCTCCTTTTTGGAAACGTTACTGATGTGATTATACCCCGGCTATCCGTCTTTGTCCAGTAAACTCCCTTACTCTGCCGTCCCTGGTCAATCAGTTTTACTTTCGATCGTCCAAAACCATCAAAGACGCACCTTTCTGATCCGGTACTCCTCATCACGGACCGTCTTGCACTCTGACTGATACAATACTTCCCATTTGTCCATCTCTTCTCCATCATAAATACAGGATTCCGTAGTCTGGATAAGGTAAAACTCTTTTTTATCCGGAAAGGTTTCTTTTACCCAGCCAAGCAGCTCTTCATAGCTGACCAGCCGGCTTTGCTCCTCGCTCCAATCTGCATAGGACGCTTTCTCTCCACTTCCCGCATAATAAAACTCATGATCCTTCAGGTATGCCAATATGGTGGATGCCATAGGGATATTATCGGATACCACCAGTTCTTCCTGGCTGATATGATCCCTGATAAAATCCGCTGCATTTCCCCCGTCAGAATAAAGCCCGTTTATTGCATTATCCAGGCTTGACGGTTCTTCCTGGGAGTTCCAGTGCATAAACATCATCACGGACAGCAGGGCAAGCAAGAACCCAATTGCCTCCAGTCCCCCTTTTTCCATCTTTCCGAAAAAACCCTTTTCCTGCGCCTGCTTCCCTAAGACCCATACCGCCCAGATTAACACAAATCCCAGGGAAATATAATGCCAAATATGCAATTGATAGACCAACGCGCTAAACGCCGCCTGAAAAAGAAAAGAGCCTGTCAAAACAACCATTGCCCAGGCATTTTTTATCTTCACGGAAACCCAGATAAACGCCGCCAGAATGCACACAAAAAATATCCGGCAAAACATCTGGCTGCCTCCCGTCAGCCGGATCAATATCACATAGGAAAAGTTCCTTACTTCCCCCATCATCTCCCCAATCCCTAACTCCTGCACTTGGAACTGAGGGCTGTCAGACACTTGATAAAACTGCATGATCCACAAAAGCAGACTGGCAAGGGGGATCCAGATCCCACTTATGACCTTCTTTACCGGAAGAATGGTTTTCCTCCTGGCACATTCCCCCATCGTTTCCGCCAGCCACATGACGGAAATCAACCCAGCAACCGGTATTGCTATGGTATCCGCCTGCACCAACAGTCCCAAAAGCAGCCCATACCGGACACAATGCCTATTCCGCTGGGGATGCTGCCATGCCAATATCATAAGGAAAAGCGCAATCAAACAATAGTTCCGGGCAATGACCGGATAAAAGTAAGTAAACACAGGGCTAAACAGGCATACCGCCTTGACTGCCCTGTTTAATGGTCCCTTCCACCAAAAGATCCCTGCCGCGGCTGCCATCACCAAAAAACTTACTACCTCAATGGTACGGAATGGAAGGCCGGCTTTGGCAAAGGGCATAAGCAGCAGATACCACAAACAAGGATGCCCCTGGTATTTAATTTCACGAAAAAGCTGTAGCGGCGACAATTCCCTTGCAATCAGCCAGACATTTGCTTCATCCCGCCAAGGTTCATGCAGGATAAGCAATATGCCGTTACCTAATAACCATAATAAAAAAATGCCCGCCATCAAAAGCTTCTGTGTATTTTTTCTTTTCACTCTCTGTTCCTATTCTGTTCCCTTTTCTCACTGATTTTATAATTATAGCCCACTTCCTGGCGTCATTCAACCCAAAAAAGTGCAAGCCCAAGGGCGGGCTTGCACTTACAAGAACTCTCTAGTTATTTTTCGTTTCTTCAATCGATAAGATCATATGCGCCAAAGCGTCTGCATACAGTTTCCTGCCCTCTTCTGTCAAATGTACGCCGTCTTCCAGATAATCATCCGCCGTATAGCTGTCGATTCCTAAGTCCTGATAAGCGTTGAAGAACTCTACCTGGGCTTCATTGGCGACATAATTGCATGTTCCCTTATAATCAAACAACGTCCCGTTTCCTGGATTGGTCACATTTCCATCGCCTACCATATAACCGTCATGATAGAACTGTGCATAACAGGGCGAACAAAGGATAATCGTTGCATCCGGGGCAATGTCTTTTAATGCGTCCACTCCATACCTAAGCGCCCCTGCATAAGTGTGAAGATTATATGCCATCTCCGGGTCACTTTGGCTGACTGCGCGGAAAAAGTCATTTGTCCCATATTCTACAATAAAGTAGTCTGTCTGGGAATAATCAACATTGGGATTGTCTAATATTTCTTTGGCCCTGGTCCCTTCAAAAACACTCGTGGAAATCCTCCCTTGCATGGCATTTACTACTCCGCAAAACCCATTGGAGGACCAGGTATCTAACTCTCCATATTCCCCCCATTCCAGGGATGCGCTTGACCCACCGATTGCAAGGTTAAATACATCCGCATCACACTGCACTGCTGTCAAATAGGGAATCCCTGTGCCATCTCTGTTATTATCAAAAATACTGTCTCCCAAAAAAACCAACTGCAATCCCTTCCCCTCAGGCTCTATCTGGTCTTCCTCTGTGATCACCTGTTCCGGGGATGGTATATCCAATTCTACTGCCGGGGTTGGCGCCTCCCCTTCCATTTTAGGCGCAATTATATTTTCCTCCAAAACCTCTTTTTCCGTGGGAACAGGTTCCTTTTGGGGGGCTATTGTCGGTTCTTCCGTTGGCCTTTCCAAAACCTCCCCTGTTTCCGTAATGAGAATATTATTGGATAAAACCTTATCATCCATCTCTTCCGTCTGTGTTTGCCGGCATCCGGTCAAAACCCCTGCCGCCATGACAAGGGCTAAAATACCTGCCGTTATTTTTAATGCGTCTCTTTTCATAAATCATGCTCCTCTCCAAACGCCCCGTCTATTTCAATGACTACCCATCTCTGTCATACATTTATTTCCAACAACTTAAGAATACCACACTTTTTATTTCTTTCCAGTACCTAAAGCTTAAATTAAAGATTTTTTCGGCAACATTAAAACTTTCTTAATAACTTATTTATAGTTTATTCCGTTACTGCAAATTATATGTTCTTTTCTGTTGTAAATGATAGACCAGTACTGCTATAATGTAACATGATTAATCAATACCTATTTGGGAGAACATTATGGAAAAAGAACAAAAAACATCCAGGCCGCCGCTTTCTGTCATCCTTCCGGCTTATAATGAATTTGATAATATCCACCCTGCCTTTGAACAGCTCAGCGCTGTTTTGGACGGCGCCGCTATCCCTTACGAACTTATTTTTGTGGATGACGGTTCGGATGACCAGACTTATCATAACATCCAAATACTTTCTTCCAGCCACCCTCAAGTAAAAGGAATCCGGTTTACCCGCAATTTTGGAAAAGAATCCGCTATTTTTGCAGGCCTGGAAGCCGCTTCTGGCGACTGCTGCCTGGTCATGGACTGTGATATGCAGCATCCCCCTGTCCTGATTCCTGAAATGTACCGCCTTTGGCAGGAAGGGTATGAAATCGTAGAGGGGGTGAAAGCATCCCGGGGAAATGAAAACATTGTCCACACCTTATGTGCCAATGCTTTTTACCGGATCATCAGCAGAGCCTCCGGATTTGACATGGCCAAAGCCTCCGACTTTAAACTCCTAGACCGCCAAGCGGTAGACGCTCTCCTTTCGATGCCTGAGCGTGCTCCCTTTTTCCGTGCCTTATCCTCCTGGATCGGTTTTCATTCCATATCCGTCCCCTTTTATGTGCAGGAGCGGGAAGCCGGCGTCTCTAAATGGTCTGCCTGGAAACTGGTCAAATACGCCATACGCAACATTACCTCCTTTTCCGGGGCCCCCCTGCAATTTGTAACCTTACTGGGATGGATCATGTTTTTGTGTTCTGTTGGTCTTGGCATCCAGTCACTGTACCGGTACTTTACCGGCACAGCATTGGAAGGCTTTACTACCGTTATCTTATTGCAGCTCTTGATTGGCAGTATCCTGATGATCAGTTTAGGGATCATTGGACATTACATTTCCCGGATCTATGACGAGATCAAGGCCAGGCCGCGATACCTGATATCAAAAAAATGCGGTTTTTAATCCCGCATTTTTTGCCCTACTCTATGCCATTCAAAAACTCCATAAAACTTTCTTTATTTTCCCTTGCGCTTTCTTTGGGCCTGCCAAGATCCAAACGGGAAGATAAGGAGACGGGGATCTCAAATAAGACAGGTCCTTTTCCGTCCATGAAAAAATCACTGAGTTTTTCCAAATCTTCCATTCTTTCCAGTTTCCCCGCATGTGCATATCCGGCTGCCTTCGCAAGGTTAGCAAAATCTGCTCCCTGACAGCCTGTCGGCATGGCTCCTACTGATTCGTGAGCCTGGTTGTTGATCACAATGTGGCAGAAATTTTCCGGTTTTTGTGATGCGATAAAAGGCAGGGCGCCCATATGCATGAGCACAGCCCCGTCCCCATCGATACAGACGACTCTTTTATCCGGCCGCTTCTTTGCAATCCCCAGGGCAATCATGGAAGCATGTCCCATACCTCCCACCGTCATAAAAAGGTTCTCATGATTCCCGTACATCTGATGGCTCTGCTCATATAGCTCCCTGGAGATCTTTCCGGTGGTGGAAACGATCGCCGCATCACGGGGTATCCGCCTTAAGATTTCCCTGAGCATTTCCTCCCGCACCAATGTATTCCCATTTTCCCAAGTATAAGGCTCTTCCTTTTCAAACGTGCCTTTCTTTATGACCAGTGCAAACTGCCCCCCGCCTTTTAGCGCCTCTTCCGCCAACCGAAGCGCTGCAAGCGCCTCTTCCTCAGAAGTCTCCTTATCTATCACGGCATAGGGTACAGACAAGGTATCCAAAAGGCGGCAGGTGATCTTCCCCTGAAAGACATGCTGGGGTTCATCCTTGACTCCCGGCTCCCCCCGCCATCCTATCACAAACAGCATGGGAACCCCGTAGACATCGCCATTTGCCAAAGAGGCAAGTGGATTCACTGCATTTCCAATCCCTGAGTTCTGCATATATACGCAGGCAGGCTTTCCGGATGCCAAAAAGCTTCCAATCGCTAACCCTACCGCCGCCCCTTCATTAGCTGTCACATAATGGGATAATTTTCCTTTGTAGTTTTCAATTCCATCACAAAACTGCTTCAGTGTGGAATCCGGCACCCCGGTAATGGTACGGATCCCCATGTTCCCTAACTCATCTAATAATCTACTTGCCTTCATTGACCTTTCTAAGCTCCTCCACTGTATCGATCTCAATTAGCTGCCCCTCTTTGACAGGTTCTACCCGAAGGTGCAGCTTGTCCAAGTTTCTGTTTACCACATCGTCCCAGAACAAATTCCCGTTTTCTTCTACCGCATAGGCTTTTTCAATCTCCTCCTTTAAGATCAAAGCCTCCGCCTGTTTGAAATAGGAAATGCCCACCATATTGTAAGTATCCTTCCCGCCTTTTCCCACACGGGTAATATATCCCCCTTGGAGGTCAAACACCCAATCATACGAATATCCCTCCTGCCTCCTCCCGTAATAACAGGAATAGGGTAATTCCTTTTGGAAGATAGAAGGATCCGCCACATACAGATCCGATTCACAGATGAAACAATCTCCGCTGCCAAGAACCTTCCTTGCCGCAAAGATAGAAGAGATATTATTCTTTGTCCCATAATCCGGGTTCTGAATCAGTTTTACAGAAGGGTATTTATCACATAACCCTTCAAACTGCACGCCAAGGTAACCTGTAACCACATAGATTTCTTCTATCGGCCGGGCAAGCAGCCCTTCTATCAACGTTTCGATCATGGGCTTGCCGTGAACCTTCACCAGCGGCTTTGGCGTAGTTTCCGTAAGCGGACGCATCCGTTCACCCACCCCCGCCGCCATTAAAATTGCCGTTTCCTTCATTTCTTTTCATCCTTTTCCCGGTGCTAAATCTCATCAATCAGGCGGATGATATCCTTAAAGGGCATCAGCTTAGCATCCACTTCAAGCGCCCGGTGATTCTGCAAGATCTCCACTGCCGTGCTTTGCATTGCGGGAAATGCGCTTCTGGTAAGCTGGTTCGCGTAAATCACGATATTGACCCCTGCCTGTGCCAGCTCCTCCTCTGTAATGCTGTTAAAAGAAGTGGGCACTACCACAATGGGAGTATCTCCATCCTTTTCTCTGAATTTCCGGCAAAACTCCAAAATTTCGTCTGGGGATTTTTTTCTGGAATGGATCATAATCCCATCCGCACCAGCTTTCACATAGGCAAACCCGCGATTTAGCGCATCCTCCATGCCCTTATCAAGGATCAGGCTCTCAATACGGGCAATAATCATAAAATCTTCCGTACGCAGCACCTGTTTCCCTGCTCTTATCTTTTCACAGAAATTTTCAATGCTATCCTGGGTCTGCTCCACTTCCGTCCCAAACAGGGAATTCTTTTTCAGCCCTGTCTTATCCTCAATGATTACGGCGGAGACGCCCATGCGCTCCAATGTCCTGATATTATAGACGAAATGCTCGATCAAACCGCCAGTGTCTCCATCCAGGATAATCGGTTTCGTTGACACATCCATCACGTCGTCTATGGTGCGGATCCGGGAAGACATATCCACCAGTTCTATATCCGGCTTTCCTTTGGCTGTGGAATCGCATAGCGAAGAGATCCACATTGCATCAAACTGATCCAGCCTGCCACCGCTTTCCACTACCGTCTTTTCTGCAATCAATGCAGTAAGGCCTGAGTGCACTTCCAACACCTTTACAATAGGACGCATAGCAATAAGCTGACGCAGGCGCTTTCTGCGAAACTCCGGCATGGCAAGCTTTTCCTTCATCAAATCGTCAATGTGCTTTACCTTTTCATTATAGGTGTAAGGGATTTCAACCAGCTCACCGCCCCAGCGTTCTATGTTTTCCAGCACATTCTGGCGGATAAAGCGTTCCGGTCCTTCCTTCCAGTTATCCCCGTGGATAATGTAATCCGGGCGCAGGCTTTCCATCACATGGTCATAAACCACCTCATCCTGTACCAAAACTTCATGCACAAGCCCGGTCTGCCTTACCATCTCCATCCTCTCTTCCAGGGAAATGGTGGGAAACCGGTTAAATCCTACCATGGCTCCGTCAGAAAGCACTCCTACAGATACTTCCCCATATTTGGCGGCTTCGCGTAAAATATTTAAATGCCCTTCATGGATCACATCCGTGCAAAAACAAGTATAAACCTTTTTCATTTTTTATTTCCTCCTTCGTATATCACAGGCATAATAACCTGATTTTCTTTCAGCGCTTCCTGAAATACCGTAAAGAATGCTTTGATATCCTCCTGATCAATCACCCCTAACGCACAGAGCCGGAACATGCCTGCCTTCTCCACCTTCCCGGGGTAGATCGTGAACCCCCGCTCATAACAGGCATCATGGATCTTCTCAAAATTCCAGTTAGGATCATCCGGATATAATGCAGCGGCAACCAACTCCGCCTCCTGCCCCTTGGGAATGAAGATCCGGAACCCCAATTCTTCAAGCCCCTCCCTGATTGCATGGTAAACCCGCCTGTGCCTTTCCCATTTATTCAGCTCCCCTTCCTCAAAGTACTCCTTTAAGGCCTGACGTGCTGCATAAATTACCTGTACCGGCGGTGTAAAATGCATTTCCCCATGGGCTCTGGCATATTCATACTGCATAAACAAGTTACAGTAATAAGACCTTTTGGGATACTCTGCAGAAGCTTCGATCACCGATTTCTTTCCGATAATAAAAGAAAGCCCTGTCATTGCCATAATTCCCTTTTGCGCTGAAGCCATGCAAAAATCAATTTCGTCCTCCGCCATATGGATCGGACGCATTGCATAGGTGGAAGTGGTATCCACCACAAACACCCCATGATAGCGGTGCACCAAAGCGCCGATCTGCCTGATCGGATTAAGAAGTCCGGTCCCCGTTTCATGGTGGGTGGTATATACCAACGCAATATCCGGGTTCTTCTTTAAGGTATCTTCTATCAAATCCAAATCCGGCTGCCTGTCTACAGGCAGTTGTAAGTTGATAAACGGCAAACCGTAACACTGGCAGATCTCCGCCCCACGGCTGCTGTACGCCCCGTTATTGATAATTAGCACTTTCCCCTTTTCCGGCAGGAGGGAATTCAGACAGATATCCATGTTAATGGTTCCCGACCCACAAAACAACACTGCCGCATATTCTTCCGGGTCGGCGTGAACAATCCGTAAAAGCCCCTCCTCCACTTCACGCATTATAGCCACAAACTCTTTTTCACGGGGGCAGATATCCGGAACCACCTGTGCCATTTTCACAGTATCCGTAGTAGTTGCCGGACCTGGGTTTAACAAGATATTTCTCTTTACCAACTATTTCTCCTCCTTTTTGCCTGACCGGTCCACCAAACGCTGAATCATATACTTCGCTCCAATTTTTCCACTTTCTCCCGGATGATAAAGGTACTTTTCTTTCAACCCCTGCATGGACTGCCGGGAAAACTGTTGATCAAACAACAACCTGTCAACTGCCGGAACCACTTTTTCACCAACCCTGTCTAACTCTAAGGAGATCCCTACCTGGTCACGAAGTTCAATATCAATGGGAACGGTACTGAGTTCCTGATAATCCCCGTTTACTACCTTCATCGGCGTGTTGATAAACAAAACCGGCTTTAATGTAGAAAAGGCATATTCCAGCGAAATGCTTGACCAGTCCGTCACCAAAAGATCCGCCATATAAACTGTCTTATTAGAGGAAAAATCCTTCTGGAACTCCACCCCATCCTTTTTATATTTTTCTGCAAGGAGATCTATCCGTCCTTCAAAATGACGGACATACTGGGGGTGCGGACGCACGATCACCTGATAATCTGTCAAAATCAGCTCATCAAGCATCTCCTCAATGCAGGAATCAAGAATATTGTCCCTTTGCCAGGAAGGCGCGATCAAAATCGTCTTTTTCCCCTCCTTCTTTTCCTTCGACAACTCCAAATAAGATTCGGTCATATTGTCGATCACCCCTGATCCCCATTCCACCAGGTTCTTGGAAGGCAGGGCATATTTTTCTTCCCGCTCTTTGATTTCCTCTTTATTTTTAAATCCTGAAGTAAAGATGGTGTCAAAATGATCCAGGGCATTTTTGTGGAAAGTCAAGTTAGAACTATTGACATCATGGGGCACATAAATATATTCAATATCCTTTTTTACATAAGAACGCTTTAACTGAAAGTTCTCCAGATCTGGCGTGGTCATGACCATCAAATCCGTCTCCATCTTCATCATCAGCACGATCATACGGTTCTCGCCAATATAGTAAGGCTTAAACTGCCCACTCTCCATCTGGAACACTTCGTCCAATGGATCACTGGTAATATAATGGATCACAATATTAGTTCTTTTAACAATCTCCTCAATGATATTCCGGTAATATTTATAAAAGCCGTTTTTCTCGGAATAAAAGACGATCTTTTTACCTGATGCCTTTAAAAACCGTTTATAATCTTCCTTTTCCCGTTTCCTGTATGGATTCTGCCTGTCCTTTTTCTGCCCGGAAACCATAAAAAGTTTGGCGCTCTTTAGTTCTTCCTTACTTGCCTCCAAAGCCTCATAGTCGATGTAATTCTTGGGATTGATCCAGATATTTAAAAGCGCCAATTGGACAACGGATAACACATTGCTGAAACACCAATAAGATCCTACTCCAATGGAGACAAAAAATCCCAGATAAAGGGAGAGCACAACGGAAAAGACCATCGTCCCATATTTGTTGGCAAGCCCCTGTTCCGACTGGAGCACATTGATCTTGTTCTGTACATAACACATAAAGAAGGCAGATAATGCGGCAAACAGCGGAACAAGCAAAGTCGCTCCCCCGGTCTTTACCGGAATATCTGTCAGGGTAGTCCCTCTCTTCACAGCCTCCACCACCCCCATCAGGAGAGCTAACTGCACAAACAGCGGTATCAGATCTGCAAACGGATTATACCCTTCCTTCTTAAACAGCTTATACTGCTCTTCCGAAATCGCATCCTGATTGCCCATGTAAACAGCTTTGATATGATTCATCTCCGGCTGCATCCGGACCGTTTTGATAGAGTTTTTTTGAACCCAAATTGACAAAGGCAGCAAGACCACCTTTGTCAACACTGTAAATAAAAAGATTGCTATCCAATAATTGTGGCACAGATCATAGCATAGATGAATCATCCAGACAAGCCCGTCCACGATCCCGTTTACTATCCCACTCATAGGCCCCTCTTAGTCGTCTACCTCTTTAAATTCAATGGCGTCTTCTGTCTCGTTATTCTGTTTCTTATTCTTTTTAAAAAAGGCAAAAATCTTATGGCGGAAGATCGTAAATGCCGCACCTAGTGCAATCAGCACACCTGCCACCGCCTGAATCACATAAGTCACTGCCGATGGATCAATATATGCATGGGCATAATTGGTAAAAAATGTAAAAAAGCAGCTAAAAAAATACACAAACTTAAAAACCTGTCCTAAAATCTTTTTCATTTACTGATTCTCCTTTTCTCTGATTCCTTTAAAAATACGGCTCGTACATTTCTTTAATGTCCGTCGGACCTGCATCGATCTGCGTGATCAGCGCCAAAATATCTCCGGTGTAAGTATAACAGTAATACACTTCTTCCGGGAAATCCGGATCTGCTGTCCTCACCCAGATAGTACGTTCCCGTTGCTCGTCCTGGCTAAAGTCATTAATAGAATTGCCGTACTTAGTATAATCCAACCCTGCCATTTGTGCAACCGTTGGCAAAAGATCGCAATGGGAAATTGGCGCATTGGTCACAGGGCTCTTATCATGGGTCTCACCAGGCTGTTTTATAAAATACACCACCTGCAGATCTTCCTTCCAATCCCCACCATGATCCGCCGTGATAATGATCGTGGCATCCTCATAAACACCAAGCCGCTTCAACTCACTTAAATACTCTTCCATGATCGTCATACAGCCCCGGGCCGTCTCTTCCACAGACGTCTTCTCCTGATAATTTCCATGTTCGTCTGTGTTAAACTCATGGGTTCCAATCAAATGCTGAAAAATAAAATAGTGAGAAGAATCATCTTTTTGCAGTCCCTTCTCTTGCAGTTTTGCATAAAAGTCACTGTTGGTCTGTAATATCCCTTCTCCCATATCCTCCACGATCAGGCTATATTCACTGACGTTGGTATAAAACTGCGGTTTTAAAAGATCCGGGGCCATCCGGTAACAGGACATTTTCGTTATGGTCTTCAATAATAATCCGGTATCTACCTGCACTTCCCTGGGTTCATTGGTAATATTGGAGATCCGGTCCCTTAAAATCCCACATCCGTTGGATGAAGTCAGTACATTAGAATCTGTTGTATACACATTTGTCTTGTAATTATTTGCCTGCAATTCCTGATAAAATTCTACCGTCAGGTCATGATTCCAGATATCCCGGCACCATTCTGCGATAGAAACTGTGGTATCCACCTCACGCCCTGTCAACATATGCGCCAAAGAAGGGAAGGTTCCGTAATAAGTACAGTCTGCATTGCTGTAATAAGTAAAATCATGAAGACAGTCCGCCCCGTCAGGATATACCTCCAACATCTGCTGCAGATAAAGACTGCTAAAATAGTCGAGCACAAAGACAATGATATTTTTATCAGCGGAAACGGTATACTGATCCTTTCCTCCCAAACGGTCACTGACCTTGGCGCGCTCATAGGCTTCCTTCGGCGCAGTGGCCACCAAGGAAACCATGGCTACCGCCTGCATCCCGATTAAAAGAAGGGAAAGATAAAAGACTGCCTGTTTCCAGACTTCCTGTTTCTTTACTGCAAGAACCATCACACCTGCCAAAACCGCCAGCCATATGGCCAGATTTACCATTCCCTGGGCTGCAGGCACTTGGTACCCGTCAGGGTTTACCCCAAGCAAGTCCAGGTTTTTATTGAAAAGCATGACCTGTAAGTACCCCGCCACCGATACCGTAAAAAGAACGGAAATTACCATACGGTATATTTTCTGCGGCAAAAAAGACAAGAAAGCCGTAAGCAGAAGAAGCGTCCCTACAAAGATCAATGCCATATACCCTGCAAACTCTCCAAAAAGAAAATCAAACTCCGTCACATTGGCGAAGAAAATTTCCGCCGGCCCAAAAACCAGAATCATAAAACCAAGCAAAAAACTAACTATGAAGCTAAAAAGCACTTTCTTCTTGTCAATCATATCTCTTACCTCGTTCCTCAAATCATTTTAATTTACTTTTTCTCTTAACAGACGGTACAAAGACCACAAACCATATGCAGATAATGGCAGCAGCCATACAAAATATCCAAGGCAATACCTTGATAAAGATTCCCAAATAAGCTGAAACGCCCCTCCTCCTATCACATATAGCTGAAGCAGCACTACCGCAGGACATTCCTGATCCTTTCGGAAAGACCTTACCCCGGCTATGAATGCACTGAAATAAACAAGCAGCATAGCGCCTATAGAAATTTTAAAGATCATTGTCCTTATGGGGCTCTTATAAAAAGCAGTAAATGCGTCAGAGTTTGCTCTTTCTCCCAGATTCGTGTCATTCATCCTGATCGTCTTACGCGCACCAAATGTCGGATCCAGCCATTGATACTGCGTTTTTTCAACAAAAAAGCTAAGGCTCCGCTCCCCTGTAGCATATTCTTTCACTGCCCTAAAGATCCCATCCGCCGCCGCCTGGTTGGCCGCTTTCCCGTCACAATGATTCTCAACAAAAATCCTGGCATCCGCGCCATCCTGGCTGCCAGGCCCGGAAGCCCCTGTGGTGGAAGTAAGTCCCATATAAACGGTGCACAATACCGGAACCGAATCAGCTTTTGGGTCTGCACCTGTGATATGTGTATAAACTCCATCCACAACTTTCATAGCGAAAAAAATCATAACGACTGTGATTATGGAGATAAAAAGATTCCACCAAAGAGCCTTTCTGCTCCCATTCATCAGAAGATAAATCACTGCAGCAATCAATCCAATCGCCGCTGACTGGTGCATCAGGATCCCCAAAGGAAATCCCAAAACCACCGCCACCCCGTACCAGCGTTTGCCAGTTTCGCATAGAGCAATTGTACCGTACAACCCAAGGGATGTAAATGCAATGGACAGTAATGTGCCATAATGGTAGGAAGTATAAATGACTAAAGGATAAAAGATCATCAAAAGAAGGGAGGTCAGTGATGTAACCACCAAATGATGGAAAACCATTTTCACAGTTCTGCATACCATACAGTAGGTCACTAAGGCTGCCAATAGATTAATGATCCGGAAAGAGTAAAGATGGTTGCCAAATATCTTCATTGCCATAGCTGCCAGCAAGGCAGTCCCACGGTTCCTGCTAAAATAAGCAAAATACTCGGTTTCAAAAGGCTCGTCCAAAAAACCTGCTATCCGCTGGGCTTCCAAATACACCGTTTTTTGGTCGTAAGCCGGAACACTGTCATGAAAGAAAATCCAAAAAAGCCCGGCCGCCAAGATTACCGATCCGCCAAAAATAAAAATGCCATTACTTATTTTTTCTCCTTTTCCTGTCCGTGAAAATATGCCTTCCAACCAGAAGCATAGCGCTGCCGCTGCCACTAACCCCGCTAATGCCAGCCCCAGGTAAAGATAAAACGTATGCCGGGTAACCGATTTGGTCTGGTCATAATCAAAAAGGCTGGTTTCACAGTGCAAAAACAGGGACATCACTGTTAGGACTCCTATGAATAATACAAAGATCCCTGAAAACAGATAGGATAACTTTTTATTTTTCTTTTTGTCAATCATCATAGATCCTCCCTGATCCGATCTTCTTCATTGACGGTCATTCCTTTCCCATTTTACCGCCTGTAAAAAGAACTGCCCTGAGGCAGTTCTTTAAGAGAATAACCTTAATAAGTATTTAACCTCATTGTATCATCTTTATTCTCTTATGTAAAATAAAACTTCATCACTGTTTCTGCAATATTCAAATGAATTTACCACCATAAAAGCCACCAGATTATTTTATCCAGTGGCATTTTGCAGGAATCTAATGATCTTCCTTCGCTTTGTCTACTAATTCTTTAATAACTCCCCTGTCCCAATCCATATGCCGGCTATGTATATGTCCGACAATCTCATCAACAATTTCTTTTTGCTTTTCCAAATGATTCATATGTAAAATTTCATCATACAAAGTTCTCATATTCCGGATTGCTTCAGGCATCAGCCCTACTTTTCTTTGCAGTTCCTCTTCTGAAAACTCAGGCGGAAACGCACAGGGACATCCCGCTGCCTTGCATATTTCCTGTATTAAATACAACAAGTAGACTGTATTTCTATTACCCGGAAACACTTTATCATAGTATTCCATCACATCGTCGCAGTCTTGCGCCTCTTCCACTATGCTCTCCCATTCTTTCTGAAGCCTTTCGTACTTTAAATTATAAGCCTCTTCCGGAAAGCATTCCTTCAACCGATCCCTTATTTTCTCATATCGCCTTAAAATACAGCCATTTAGTTCCTCACTAACCGGATATTCATTCACCAATCCGGAAATAAAATCATCCATGATCCTTTTTACGGACTTATTCATTTGGCGATCATGGCATCCCACAAAAAGCGCCTCCAGGATGATAAGCAATATTCTCTCCAGTATTTTTCCGTCGCAGCATCCTAACAGACTAAACCGGACTGCAGATTTCCTTTCCTGCGATTCATAACAACTATTAATTCCAAATATTGCCGGAACCAACGATAACTGTTTATCCAGATCACCACCCTTTAGATTATCCTTCAGACATCCTGATATTTCTTCTTCTCCCATCTGGGAAATGTCATCTAACAGCTCATCCCATGCCTCAAACCTCACAAACGGTGCAATTTGAAATGTTAACTCCATCTGCGGATCACCGCCCAGAACAACCTTCCAAAAAAGCAACTGTTCACCGTCGGGGTCAATACATTTCCATTTATTTTCCTGATTTACTTTTTTCATCTGTGTTTTTTCTGTTGCCAGCCAAAAAAAACTGTAAATGATCTTATTTTTTTCATCTTTCACTTTTCTTTATCCTATCGCTTGTAATTTATTATTTTGTTTATCTTTATTATTTCCGGATCACTTTCACACAGCACCTCATCAAGGATAACATCCCCAAATTCCCTGTTCATCAGGACATCGTTAATTAAATATTCCCTATCCCTTTCTCCGAAAAAAGGCATTCTGCTCTCTTGGTAATAGTTGTTCCACAGCCTCTCTTTACTCTCCTTTTCCGCCGCCTTATCCATGCCCCAAGCCTCTATCATATAAAATCCATACATTATAGGCAGGTAATTATCCACATAATACCTGTAATTTTGTTCCCCAGCGCGTATCATGGAAATAAATATCTTTTGATTCTTATATTCAACCGAAAACGGAACGATAGATCCCTTTCCCGTGTCAATCGCATGCACAATTGCTTTGGAATTTTTTTCAATGCCTTCGCCAATATGCCTTAACTTCCTATACACACTAACCACCGATACGCCTTTCATTCTCTTACGGATCTTATCCCGGTTCTTCGCTTCCCAGTCAATAAATTTGGCTTCATCCAGGCGGCTGTTCGTTTCCATAATCTTGGCAACTATATCATCCAAAATTACACTCATGCCTGCACTTTCCTGTTCCCTAGCATATTCAACGATTCGGTTCAGCTCTGTTTCCAACTGCTCCACATCATCTCCTATTATCTCATCCTCCAGGCAAGCCATCTGCGGCCGTAAACGATTATAGAGATCATCTATCTTCTTAAATGTCCCGGCTATTGTTACGCTATCATTTACATCGGCAAATGTCTGCAAAAACGGGCATGAAAAATTCATTATTTCCTCTTTCGCATCATAATGGCATTCCTCCGCGCTTTGTTCGAGCACTGTCTCAAAGAACCTCCAGCCGCAAAGTGCGCTCAGAATATAAATCGCCAGTCTATACGGGTATTCACTCTCCAGCCCACTGACTATTTCCTCTATTTTCTTTTTCCCTTCATCAGTCATATAAACAGCCAGCGCTTCAAGGTAATGTTTCAGCATGCCTTCATTCACCGGATGAATTGTAACCATGGGAACAAACATATACTTTTTTAAATCAGCATATTCATAAATCCGGCATGTTTCACATATTGCATAGCCGCTTTCGCGCTCAAGCGTAATAACATATGCTTTTACATTCCGTCGGTGCATATTACGGTCTATGACTTCCTCCGCTTTCCCTGTCTGAAGAAAAGCCTTCATCCTTTCCCCCAAAGATGACTCCATCTTAATTTCTGCATGAGGAACATAGGACGTATACGGGCGCCCCATAATATGCAAGACATCTATGATCCTGCTTGAAATTTTCTTCCAGCTGCTCATATTGCACTTTAAAATCGTATCCGAATTACATATATCCGCACTGCTCAAGGCAATGCCGTCCATATTTTCCGCATATGCCATAATGTCAATCCGATATTCGTTTTCCGGAATCCCCGCCTGTATATATGCCGCTCTTAGCTTCTCCCGTATCGAAGCCATGGTGGTTCCATGTATAATAATATCATCGGCAATCAATACTCGTTTGTACTTTGTCCTTTTCCCGTTTCTTTTAATGTCGGAAAGCACCACTTCAATTGCCCTGTCCGAGATAACCTCAGCCGCATGGCCCGCCCTTCTTTCATGCTCCTCCTGAACGCTTCCCAAATATTCTTCTTTCAGCAATGTCAGTAACGCTGCATATAAATTGGACGCTTTCCTGGCCATCAGGATCACAACATCGCAATCAGCATTATATATCTTTTCAGCAAAATTAATCAGGCCATAATAAATCCTATCCGATATTGCAGACACTACTCTTTTTTTCAGTTCAAATAATTCTTTATCCATTCCTTTATCTTCCTTTGCTATCAGCAATACACCAGCCTACCATTTTCGCTTGAAACACTGGCCACAACATCTTCCTCACTGCTATAGCCCTCCCTGCCAAAAAAATGAATTTTCGCTTTCAGGGCTTCTTCCCTGTCCTCGTCCAATCCAAATTTAATTTTCATTTCCATCTCTAACTGAAACTCTTCATAACGGGGATTTAAAAGTTCTTCGCTTTTTACCGCGCTATGGAGTTCCCGCCACGCTTCCGTCTTCTTAGGTTCAAACGCAATCAACGCATAATGAAGGTCATACGATTCAATTCCATCTCTAAATTTATGTTCCAGGCTCTCAAACTTTTTTCGTTTCAGACTGTCATGATCCATTTTACCATTTTGGACAAACAAATATTCCTTACCGGCGATGAGAAATTTAAAATTTATTACTTCTATTTTTTCAATGTTTATCTCGTTTTTCAATAACATGCTCAAATTCACTTTTAGCAAACAAAAATTAGGGTTCTGCTGCTGATCCTTTAGATAATCCCGCACCGCGCCTTGCTGCTGCGCCGACATGTCCATATAAATCTTACATGTTTTGTAATCTTTCTGATTTAAGTACCATGCTGTAAGTTCCGCGCTCCGAAGCGCAAGCGCAGGGCGGCGCATCTTTCTGTCAAGCATGTTGAGTTTCTGGGTCTGCTCTATAGCTACCAACGCCAAAAGGATGCTTGCAACAGCCGGCAGCAAACATCCCAGCACAGAAAACCATGCGTCCCCCGTCCTGTTGTGCGGCAGAGAACTAAAATATGGCATAGCCCTGTCAATGCCATACAAGCACAACACAAAAAGAAGACATGTCAACACAAAAATGATCAGAAAAGAATATATCTTTTGCCGACAACGCCAAATACTTATAAAGAATCTCCTTATAACATTCTTCTCTTCTTCCCCCACTCTCATTCTCCCAATTTTGCTTTTACCTACAAATCTTCCGTATAGTCAGAAAACTTTAACGCATATCCCTTTTCAAATAAAAGTATACCATATTGAGATAAAATGTCTATATTTTACATTAATTATACTAAAATTTTCCACAACTCAGACACTGCATGTAACAATATTATATGACACATGCAAAAACTGCAATTACCTTCTGCTTCCATATTGAGGAATTATAGGTAAGCGATTTATTTTTGCATCCTTTTGAATTTTTCTCTTAAAAACCGTTCTTTTTTCCTGCTTTGTTTCAATTTAATACCATTTTTGACATTTTCAATGCAGAAATATCTTCTTCCTTTTCCAACATTTTAAAATGTACATATAGGGAGGTCCAACAATGAATTTGCTGCTAAATAAGATTCAAAAAGAATATGCTTTTTCAGACTTTCAAATGAAACTGATCCGATACGCTGTTTCTGTCATTTTTTATGATTTTAGCAAGCTCCTTTGTTTTGCCATATATTTTCATTTTACAGGAAAAACGATACACTTCCTTTTTGCTGCGATACCGCTTTTCTTATTACGCACACGAAACGGCGGGATCCATTTCCGGAACTATTGGCAATGTTTTGTTTTTTCATTCATTTATTTGTTTTTTGCCATCAATTTGTTTCCCTGCCTTTTTCCCATGCCGGTTTTGACCGCTACCCTTGTACTCATTCTATGTGCACTGTCAAATTACCTGATTGGACCAAATGTGTCCGCCCAAAAGAGAAAAACGGACCTTACCTTTATACGCAAGGCCAAGTGGGAGACTTTCTTCCTGATATTGGCCGTTGCTGTCCTTTTCTTTTTCTTTCCCCAAAATGAATACTTAGCGGTAAGTCTCTGGACTATCATTCTCCATACGCTTCAACTAGTTTTTGTCCGGATTCAAAATAATCAAAATCATAACTTGAAAGGGGGTGAACACATATGAAAAACTGGCTGAAAAAATCTATCTTCGGCATTTGCAGCGGATGTTTGGCTCTTTCTTTCTTTTTTGGCACATCCGGCGTCAGCATGTTCTTCTTCGGGGAACCCCAATCCCCCTTTGAAGAATAGCCAAAAGCCAGGGCTATGGCTTACAAAGCGGCCCTGGCTTTTCCAATTGGCAAAAGGACAACGATCTCCAAATAATTCACTTCTTCATAGATTTCATTAGAAACCCTAATCTCACCGGAACGTTTTAACACTTCATTCTTTAGCTTAAACAAGCCGATCCCTCTTCCTATTCCTTTTGTGCTCACATCTTTTTTAAAAAATTTTCCAATCCGGTTGATCCCATCTGCATCACTGACATTAGAAACTGAAATCCGCACTTTTTCTTCCCTTATTCCAACAAATACTTTTACTCTTTTCGCCAGCCCTGTCTTTGTTTCCAATTCCTCCACTGCATTATCCACCAAAATTCCGATGATATCCACCATCTCATATTCCGGAATAGGAGCAGTGCCGCTGCCCAGACTTATTTGATATTCTAACTTTATATCCTTTTCTTCCGCTTCCTGGAGTTTTTGATACAAAAAACCCACCATCAGAGGATTCTCGGCAGTCAGCAAGATCTTTGTTTTGCTGTGATGTCCCATGACACGGTCACAATATTCCTGCTGCCTGCGGACTAACTCATCATAGTCCCTAATACTATAAATCATTCCTACGATTGCCTGTATATGATTCTTAATATCATGCTGGTTTTCCCGGATCGTCGTGAGCATTTCATCATATACATGATAATAGATAGCATTGATCCGTGCACGTTCCTTTTGCTGTTCTACTTCTGACCT
Organism: uncultured Lachnospiraceae bacterium; assembly: GCA_910585005.1. GTDB lineage: Bacteria > Bacillota > Clostridia > Lachnospirales > Lachnospiraceae > Suilimivivens. Next base: position 154,928 of record CAJUCN010000001.1, read on the forward strand.
TGCTTTTTGCCATTCATTTACCGTAAAGAAAAAAAGGATAAGGAAAAAAATCATTTGCACATAATTCTCATCCGACATTGCCCTGACCCGGGATACTTGATAGATCCTACACCCAAGGGCCATTGTCGTAAACCCTAAGATGAGTATCAACAGCTTATTCTTTTTACGCAAAAAATGAGACAATCCGGCAAGTCCCATCTTCTTGCCAAGCAGCGCCACGGTCAAAAGACAACACAAGTTAATGAACAGTTCGTAAACCTCTTTAATCCCGTTCTTTGAAATGAACAGGTAGAACACAGGTAAGTAAAAAAGTAATTGTAATCCACATATAACAGCTACTGTGAGAAAACAATTAATCAATGTGATCTTAAACCCTTCTCTGTATTCGATCATTCCATAGATAAATAGGACAAGATATGAAAAAGACATGTAGTAAACGGGAAATCCATATTGATTTATCCCAATATATAAAAACAAGTCCGCAATAAGCAACACGGCCATGCCGAAATGATACCGCATTTTCTTTTCAAACAAAACCGACATACAAGAAAAAGAAGCTAAAATTTCTGCTAATTGTAAAGCAATTCTAACCATTTCGTATCTCCCTCATAAAATTTTTTTTAAAAGAGATACCAATATCAATCTGGCCATATCCATCCTTCAATTTAATGTATCTGCTGACCGGGTCGATCAGATCTATATAGTCTTTATTGACGATCAAATTCCTGCTGCATTGCAGCAATCTCTCAGATTGAATCTCCATCAATATGATTTTACACGGCTTATACTGAAGCTCTAACTTTCCATCCACAAGATGAACAATCTGTTTCAACCTTGTGTTTTCAATATACACGACTTCCGATATGTCCCTTTTGTAAAAAATACTATCTTTACGAAAAAACACGTCATGGAATTCCGTTCTTGTTTGTGGGAACTTTAATGCCTCAGAAATAACCTGCACCGCCTTATCCCGGTCAAAAGGTTTCTCCAGATAATAATAGCAATGAATATCACTATAGGCATACAGCTTAGAATCTTCCAATGCTGTGACAAATATGATTGGTGTATATCTATATTGGTCTGTTTTTCGGATCCGGTATGCAAAGTTCATCCCTGAAACATCTCCCGGATTTGAAGGATTTAAGACCACATCCACTAAGAAAAGAGCGATCTTGTTTTTGAATGCCATGATATATGCATCGCCTTCATTGGACACTGTTTTTATACCTACGGAGCGATCCACGCTTTCCACAATCTGAACCAGCATTTCCATGCTGTTTCTATGGTCTTCAATGATCAATACTGACTTATTCATCCTAAACATTTCCTCTTTCGTCAAATGTCCGCCGCTGCAATCTCCTAAATCATAATCTTTAACTTGTCAGGAATTGTTTTGTCATCCTCATATAGATCATTTATCGAAACCTTGAGTGCATCCGCTATTGCCCGTAGTTCATAATCAGTCACTGTCCTTTCATGGTTTTCTATCCTTGATATGGAACCCCGACATATGTAAACCGCATAAGTTTCCAACCTTTCTGCAAGCTCCTTTTGACTCATCCGCTGCTCTAACCGATATTTCTTTACTTTAGCTCCCACAACATTTTGAACAATATAATTTACCACTCGTGCCATGATATCTCTCCAACAAGATTTGCATTGACACAAATATTTTATTATATTTTTTTATTTTTTAGGTCTTGTTTTAAGACATAGTTCCATATATTACACTATTTGCCACAGACAATTACCCTTTCCTAATAATTTAATTGCTTTTGGGCTTTTATCGTATGTCCCGCCCCATCATTCGCAACTACCTGAATGATACCGTCTGTTGTAAGCGTCATGTGAACCACTGCGGACGTCCCCTTTGGCATATCCGGTGAAAGTTCAAGGACAACTGTCATGATCGGCTCATCTCCCGGTGTATAATCATACTCATCCGTCTCATTGGCGGATTCGTATATTTTAAATTTCAAGTATCCCTGGCCATCCTTCACGGTTGAAAATACATATTCCCTCGTAACGGGCAGCCGTTCCCCTCTCCTGATAAAGTTCACAATCATAAGATCTGTTGGGTCAGCGCTATAGTCCCTATAGCATTCTGCACCATAGGAAAATGCGGCAATATCAGACAAGACGGTATCGTTCCCATCACAAAACTGTGCATAGATGGAAGCGCCCACAGCAATTGCTTTTTCCGGCTCAAAAACCTGTATATTAATGGGTGAAAACACATTTCTCAGTGCTTCCCGTACCTGGGGCATATTGGAGCTTCCGCCTACACAGATCACTTCGTCAATGGGGTGATCCCAATTTTTTTCCATAAGCGATCTGGTCAGTTTCATTGTTTTATTGAGCAGATCCCTTGTCAGTTCATCAAATACCACCTTAGTCATTGGAATGGAATATGTCCTGCCTTCTATCTCGATCCGTGCCCGTACCCTATCACGGTAGTTGCCACCAACTTTTTCACTAAAGGCATGTTTTACACTGACTGCCTCCCTTTTGATCTTCTCCCGGTATCCGGGATCGTTTCCAATGGCAACCTCATATTGGTTTGCCAACTCCTTGATGATGTACTCCTCGATTTTTTCATCCCAATCTTTCCCGCCTATTCTTAACATCCCGGAGTCTACCACTTTGTACTTTTCCTGAAGAGAACTGTCGGCTTCCACGATGGCCACATCGCATGTCCCTCCCCCAAGATCATATACCAGAATTCTGGTATGATCAGCAAGAGATGCCTGAAAATATGCCAAAGCGGCGGCAACAGGCTCTTTGATAAACCCCAGCACATTTAACTCCGGTCCTCCCTGGGAACGCGGTATCTGGGCTGCCGCACGGATAATTTCCTTTTCGTTATGCTCAAATGCCGCCGGAACAGAAATCACAGCCCCTTCTAAAGGCTCATGGATCAGTTTCGACTCGGCAGTCGCCAACGCTATATCCTTGACATGGCCCAAGATATACCCAACGATCTGCTGTGCAGTAAATGTTTTGCCATCCGCAGTAAAAGAAGAAGTCAGTTCCAGCTTGATTTCCCGTTTCAGGTTTGCCGCCTCTGCTCCCTGCCCCGCTTTTTCCGCATTTTCTCCTACCAGGACTCCTTCCCATTCATCATAGTAAAAAACAGACGGGACGCCATATTTCCCGCCTGGCAGCAGCATCATGTTGGTATCCAAATAGGATGTTGCCGGTAATGAAAAACTTGTCCCAAAATCAATCCCTAGTTTCATAATAATCCTCCATACTTGTTCAATCTGCCAATTTACCTATTTTTATTTTTTCTTTTTGAATGATGATATCTTTATACCGGAATCCACTTCTGACACTTTCCCCGACCAGTGCAGTCTTCGTTGAAAAAGAGCCACTATCCGGTTCATGGATCATTCCGTCAAAAGCGGTTCCCGGACTGCTGCATATTTCTTCAATCCCAAAGGCAGCTAAACTGTCTACAATAGAAAACATATATTCCTCATAATTCAGGACCGCATTCATATAATCCCGGCTGCCGCTGGATTCCGCCTTCTTTTTATGATATAGACAGGCGTCCCAAATCAGGTCAAACAGCTCTGCCTGCATCTTGGCAAACTGAAGGACATACTGCTCTGTGATCGTATCTGAAAAGTTCATAAACCCTTTGATCAACTGGCCCAGCGCCGGCTGCATCTCCATTAACTTTTCACTGATCCTTGCTTGTTCCTCATGCCATAATTGAACATGAACCCTATTTTGTTCCCTTCTCTTTTCGTCCATCCCTGATGCATGTTTTTTCTTTGGGGTAAAACTGCATTTCTCTCCGTTTATCTCTACCGTTAAACGTTCTAACACTTCTTTGATCTTCTGCATCCGTTTCGCCTGGTTTCCCCTGGGCATACTTTCACTAAACAGATACTTTTCGTATCCGCTGAAATATTTTTCAGCCGTAAACCTTTGATCCTTAATGTACTCGGCCACCCCTTGCACAATGATATAAGCGTCTACGATAAAAGCCTTATTCTTGCTTACTTTATCACCGGCGTCCGCCTGCCTGACTCTGTACATCACTTCGCAAAGAAAAGGGGATCCCTCCAGCGCCGGCTCAGCGCCAAATATTTCCGCGCAGATTTGACCGATCAAAACGTCAACATCATTTAATTTGAGGGTGTCATCTACTGTCTTGTCATTTAGATAATTCTGTTGGAAATGATAATACAATTCTAAACTATCCATAAAAGTCACCAATTCCTTTTATTGAACTTCCATCACATTCAGTTGTGCCGTCTTAGGGATAATGCGGACCATCATCCCCTTCTCCAATATTTGAACCTGCCCTGGCGCGCATTCTTTTTTGGACTTATCGGCACAGACGATCGTCCAGGGCGATGCACTGAGATTCTTGATTCCAAGTTTTTGGATACTCTTATTATACATAATTTTAAACAGCATACCTGGTGGCAAATGTTTTGACACCTGCGCCCCGGATATCTCATCTGACACATAAGCTTCCAGCTCTTTTTTGACTTCTCCTGCACTGAGTACCTTAAAGACCACTTTATGCCTGGCCTGGGCCGTTGTTCGGTGATCTATCACCGGGTCGGCCAGTAAGTGCGCGCATTCAAAACATTTTCCCGGCTCACGAAAAGTAACTTTACCGCACCGCGGGCAAACCACGAGGTTTTTTTCAAGTCCATCAAAAACATTTCTCCAGTCGGCATCTGTAGCCCTTTCAGCCCGCCTGTCCTTTGGCAGGTTGACTGCAAATGTGTTGATAAATAAATCCTTCACACTTGACGGCAGCCTGCCCCAATATTCAACCTGCCCCCTGTGCTGTGGGCTCGGACTGCGTTCAATAGAATTTTGTCTATCAGCCGGATTCCAGACAAATAATGCGTTTGTCCCGTAAATGATCTTTCGCGCATCATCCGGCAATACATTGTTCCGTATACAGTAATTTTCCGTATAGGGACCTTCAAAAGGAAAACCTCCGACCAAAAGCCTGTAAACAAACACGGCAAAGGAAAACCTGTCTGAATTATGATCCGGTTTATCTCCCAATACCACTTCGGGAGCCATGTACCCGCTTGTCCCCTTGATGGTAAACTTATCCCTGTAACCTATGTTATCATTATCAATGATCTTGATATCCCCGGTCTCCGGATTAAAGAAAATATTCCCTTCATTTACATCCTTATAGCACATGCCATAAGATAAATGGAGCGTTTCAAAGACCTGTGAAAGGTTCTTTACAATCTTGCAGATTGCCTCACAGGAGGGATATTTCCCGCACCACGCCTTTTTAATCGTTGTGTAATCCTGCAAATCCACCAATTCCATAATATACCCTAAAGCATCCCCTGTACCCTCCACAATGGTAATGGGCAGCACAACACTGGTAAGGGCCTTTCCGTGTTTGTCTTTTAATTTCCCAATTTTTATCAGATCTTCAATATTGGTCCTGATATTGTATGCGTTGTGTTTATACTCCTTATACGCATAATATTTTTTTGAAGCTTTACTTTGGGCTTTCCAGACTTCGGCCTGCCCCCCTCTTCCAATTCTCTTTGCTAAGATATATATTTCACCATTTAATCCTTTTTTGATATCACCCTTTTTCATAGGCATATGCTCCCTTAAAATATTTCAATTTCATATCTGGCAAATCCATCTACAAATTCAGCTCCAGGAACAGAACCATACCCGGTACTCTTAACCGCAAAGCTGTGGTTTTTATTTAATCTCAAGACACCTTGAGGCGCAATTTCTTTCCCCTTCCCGTCGTCAATGTCCCAGCTCTCCCCTGAAAGATTAAACAGGCCATATATCTTCTTATCTTTATTGTAAATGACCCTGCCCAAAGAAGAATTCTTCCCGGCAACATGCAGCATATTGATATTCTGTCCCTGTGTGGCACATCGGAACAAAGGAATGGAAATCTTTCCACAGCTCAGTTTTCCTACTATGCTAAAACGTTCATAGAAACTGTTAAATGCCCTTGACAATTTTTCTTTGTCAAATCCTTCCTGCCTTAACCCATCCGCAAAAAACAAGAGCTTTCTGTCTGCTGTGATATACGCCGTATCAAACAGGCCCGGGCCCGGATAGATCTTTATGATCTCAAACTCCTTTTCAACCAGTCTTAGCTTCTCATAGATCTCCATCCAAAACTGATTGGAATACAAATTAGAATCAACATGCCCCATTCCCGGTGTATAGTCTTTGTCATTAAACCAATATCTCTTTTCCAAATGCTCTCCATATTCCATTAATTTTTGCATTCCCACAAGGCCTTTGGGAAGGCGGTAAGAGAACATCCTCCTATTTTGCGGGCGGGCTGCCGAATCTTCCGGATAGTAAACCAGGCAGCTTTTCACATCCAGCTTCTTAAGGAGCGGCCCGTCCCTCCTCACATGGATCTCCAGCTCGTCCTCCTTTTTTTGCGCCCGGTAAATCTCCACCCCATGGTATCCCCTGATAAACTCAATATTTCTGTATCCGCGCCATGGCGGTGTTTTTAACACATGCTTTTGGGTGGGACTGTCAGACACCATCAATGCAATGGTACAATCATCTTTTGAGATCTCCGAAACATCTATCCCTTCAATCTCAAATGGCCTTTCCAGCTTCTCCGTCTTCTTCACCTGACTTAAAAGAGACACAGCATACGAAAGAAATGCGCCTTCCGTATCAAGCTTATCATAAATCCCATCCGTGGAAAGCAAAACATTTCCGAATAATTTCCTGGGAAAAACATTGACCATAAATGCATATTCCGCCCTGCCGGATGCCAAAGAACTGGTCTTGGAACTCATTTTTACGGCATGGCGTTTAAACAACTGACATTGCCCCTCATCATTAAACATAAGGATCGCGCCGTCTCCAAGCTGCCCCAATGCCAAATATTCCCTGGACACGACCGCAAACAGTATTGTGGTCCCATACTGCCTGATCACGTTTCCCCATGAAGATTCCTGTACTTGTCCATAGGTCTGCTGGTAATCTTTTAATACCGCTTCTTTCCACAACCTGATATATCTGGTTTTAAATTCCTTGTCCGTAATTGCCCAGATCCAGGCATCCCCTGTCAGGAAAGGTATTCTGGATCCAAGGATACTTTTCACACAACTGACTACCGTTTCACACGCGATCCTGGCGCCAATGTCACTTTTCGTATAACTTTCGCCTCCATGCCCATCCGCTATGGCAATCACGAAAACATCCTCCAGGTTCTCAACAAGACAATAATCCTGACACACTGTTCCGCTTTCTATATGGCTCTTTCCCCTTTTCCTGGCAAAATACGCCTGGCACCCTGCTTTAGAAACCACAGAGCCTATATCTTCAAAATTGAAATCCAAAACGGGCATCATATTCTCTCCACTCTATCAAACAAGGGACATCGAAAATGATGTCCCTACATACCTGCTTATGACAAATCTTAAACATTATCACAAGATATCATCATCTTCTTCGCCCCAGTCAGGGTCACCCAAATCAATAATATCTTCATTTTCATCTGTAATGCTTGAAACCATAGAAGTTACCGTAACCCAATTGATCACTTTCCCTAAGTCGGTAGCCTTGTCCACCTCAAAGATCAATGGCTGCTGCTGATCGGCAATAATGCCAACCGAGGCAAACTCTTCCAACTCGCTCCGGTTATACCCTTCTACCCCAATCGCAATCCTTGTCACCTTTTCCTTCCCGGTATTTCCGGCAAGGCTCTTTTTCATTTCTTCTATCGCTTCCAGGTAATCTTTGTGTTCTCCCAGATTGCAATTGCCATCCGTAACCAAAATTACAACTGGCCTTAACGCATGTGCCCCCAAATGCTTTTTGCGTAATGCTTTATTAGCTTCCCGGATCGCTTTGGGCGTACTGGTTCCCCCGGCCACGTCCAGGTCCTGCCAGGTAACCGCTGCAATATCCTCACCCTGCTCAACCGTTCCTACCCTCCATACCGCCTCATCGCTATAGGCAATGATCCTGACCTTAAGGTCAACGCATTCGTCCTCCGCAACTTTCATCAGACTGTTTTTTAAAGTAGGGATTGCACTGTTAAGCTGGGCAATTCTCCCATTTACCATCGAATAAGAATTGTCCAATAATAAAATCAAGTTCAGCTCTTCTTTGGTGATTATGCCATCTCTGTTTGCCATTGCAGACTCCTCTCCTCATCCGTACGCTTTTGCGGAATCCATGTTTCTATTTTATGATCTTCTAAAATAAAGAGTATATTTAAAATTGTAATTTCATAAATGCCTTTCTCTAATCCGATTAATTTTATCATAAGGCATAAGTTCTTGTCAATCTTCGCAATACAGCAAAAGTATAACCAACAACAACCATTAAATCATTTCATCCCTCTCAAAAAGCCACCTACCTAAATAGATGGCTTCAGCCCTTCTCTCTCATCACTACTTCCTGCTGCTCTGAGTGTCTTTATAAAAGTATTATACTAATAAAAATTTAGTCCTCCAACCCCTTGTGTAAATTCTCGTCTGTATTTGAAAATAATTTTACAAGTCCATCTATAGAGGTATCAAAAACATTAACCACAATAAATTTTGCTATATAAATCAATTCTACAACAATAGAAGTTATGTAAACCCCCAGAAAGCCTATAATAATTTTGAAAGTTTCATTTGATATGTCATTATGAAGTCCATGAAATACAAAAAATGTAACTAACGTACCAGTTACTAACAAAAAAAGCATCACAAACTGAACCTTTAAGAAAAGCACTATTACATTTAACATAATTTGTTTGTGCTTTCTCTTTTTTTTCTCATTTGCTTTTATTTGCGGTGATAAAACCTTAACCAGAAAATAATTATTGGAATTAGAAATAATCTTGTCATTGTATGAACTATAGTTTATTTCTGATTTCAAAGCCCTCTCTGGCACTTCCCTCTGCAAAGTCTCAGTAGAAGCAACCTTTTGTTTTAAAATTTTGATTCCTTCTTTTGTACTATCGGTATGCATTCTTCCTTTATCAGTGTCCAAGTTTGATTGTGGCACAACATTTGCCCCCTTTTAAGTTTCCGCCATATTATCATCCTTAAAATACGGCAGTTTCAAAAACTCCAGCCTTTCTCTCATCACATTTACAGGAACCTCAAATATATCCGCTAGTGCAGAAAGTGATGGAACCAAAAATTTCTTATACACCTGCCTTAATGTTTTCTCCGGAACTAGAAGCCTACCAGCAAACTCATTCGCCTTTAATTCCTTATCATCAGATTCACTTTTGTCCATTCTGAACTCCAGATGACTGATTTCATCCTGCTTACAGTCCAGGCAGCAGTGGGCAAACTCATGGGCTATCGTAAATCTTAATGTCTTTTGAGTCATACCTTCTTTATAAAAAATACCTATATCATTACCATTCGAAATAGCAGCTCCTAAAATAGACCCTACATCAAAGCCACTTATTTCTTCTACTTCCCTGAAATCCTGCTCAATTACTGATATCCCAATTTTAGCCATCAATTCGTCTACTTGAATTGGAGGTGCCATGCATATCCCGTACTTCAATAATAGTTCATCCGGTGTAGACCCCTGAATCTCTTTTAATATTTTGGGCATTCTCTCATTCCTCTTCTGTTGTTTAAATATATATATATTATTCATATAAGCCTCCGATATCCTATATCAATAATACATTAATATTTAATTTTTTTGTTTTTCATTTCTCTTTTTATTTCTACAACTTATGCCATTATAATACCATTTTTTACAAAAAAAGTCCACCTAAACGCTTGCTATTTCGTTGCAAAAAATTCAAACCAATATCCTTTTAACTTCGCTAAAACCAAAACACTTTATTTAGTATTTAATTTGTTATTCTCTACAATATATTGACTTTTTTGACAATATATACTATAATTAAATAAATTTTTATGTGCAAAGGATCGTTAAGCTAATGGATTATGGTAAAGTAACATTTCATGCATATCAGCTTAAAATTTTATATTCTACCGAAGATCCACGCATTATTGCCGAACGATCAGGTGCTATAGTGCGTCCCACAGAGAATATTAGTCCTAAAGTTTTGAAAGCACGCACAATCTACATTGGAAGGCAAGCATATATAGAAATAAATCCGGAATATGATGAAACTTCACAAATGTTTTTGTGCAGTCATGAATTGGGGCATTTTTTTTATCAGCCTGGCGAGGCGCATGAATATAAAAGCAATTATAGCGGTTATTTTGACTTAGGAGCAGAATATATTGCCAATATGTTTGCTGCAGCACTTATGTTTCCCCGAAATGTTCTTTCTATGCCAATTGCATACATGGATCCTGTTTCCTTACAACTGCTTATAGATAAAAATGTGCACTTAAAGAATAAATGAGTATTTTCAAAAATTATAAGTGTTTATCATGTTTTGCAGATAACTTAAATTTTTTACCGCCCTATGAAAATCAGGCATATCCACGGGAAGCGTCAGTTTAAAATGATAGGTCAAATCAACGCAGGAATATGATTTCATTACTTCGCAAGAAACCTCGATCAGTTGTAACAAAGCTTCCTCCAGATTGCCTTCCGTTTGCCCTGATAGGATAGAAGTAATTTCACTTACCAAATTTTTTACTGTATCCTCTTTTGCATAAACGGAAAGACCACCAATCAGATCCAGTGCCCATTCTAGTGTCTGGCCTTTGTCTAAACCATAAAAAGCCTGCACAACAATTAATATAACCGTAAAATCAGAAGACCCTATTCGTTTCAGTTTCTTTGATAACTCCGGCAGCCACTGACTAATGCAAAGACCTAAGCGAAATACCATGATTCCAAATGTCTCCAACCCCTTTATGCTTTCCATCTCCTTATCACACACAGTTTCACACATGCTTGAAATGATTTCTTTTTGTGACTGTTCATTCCTTTCTGATAAGATCACAGATTCACATGCGGCTAAAAATTGGCAGATTATCGTTTCATGATTTCCTTTTTCCTTAACCAAAACTTTAAAACACTTGTAAAATTTCTCTCTTAAAATCAAATCGGAAAACGCACATCCTAAGCGAAGACTATGGGCATATATTTTAGCGAATTCCTCATTACCCACATTATTCCTATACATTTTTTCAAACAATCCTATGATTTCAGATTGTTCTGATTCTGTATAATCATTCCATGTTTGCATCAATGCAGCGCCGAAAACCACTGTAAATTCTTGATAATGATAATCATCCGTTAATTTCATCAATAAACTCTTTATTTGGCTAATCCTACATCTAAAATCCGGGAAGAAACCAGCCTTATTTCCTTTCATCATCAAGGTGGTAAGCGATAAAAAAAACGGATAAGAAAAATATGGCATCTCTTTTGTTACATCTACGATAAACGTCAAGATCTCGTACATAGTATTCCTGTATTCACCCTGCGTATCCATAAAGTTCCTTACAACTGCTGCAAAAAACGATAACACTTCATAATCTGAATTTTTATCATCTTCCCTCACTTCTAAAGTTCCCTGATCATCAAAGGACACTACGCCGCAATTTAGGTATGAAGATAAGCTATCATTATTTATCAATAAAATGAAAATGTCCTTTGCCCATGCGATTTCCTGTTCATTCATTTTCTGCACATCTGCATGGTGAAAGATCAATTTTATATAGGCACAATGGTAACAAAGAATCTTCCTGTCGGTTGATGCGCCGGAATCTATGAGACTTTTCAACTGATCAAAAGTTTTTTGTGCACGAACTGCTTCTTCCTTTGTACCATTTGCAGCCATTTGTAAAATATAATAATTGTGAAGGGCCTGGCAGCATTTCATTTTTAAGCCTTCACATGGATTTTTCCTATATAAATCATAAATCTCATCCATATAGACTTCAGCGTCAGAAACAGGAAGTTTTATCATAAGGTTATGCAAAGCCCCCGCATACTGCAAAAGAAAATCTTTTTGTTCATCCTTTTGCACATATTCCTTAATCTCTTTGATATACTCTTTTGTTTGTTCCGCATCGGCTGAGATTGTCAGTTGCAGTAACAATTCAATCAAATTCCCTATAACACATTTATCAGGCTGTCTTTTCACAAGCATCCGAAGCTCTTCAAGGGCAAAGAAACGCGTCTGTGAATCCCGCCTGCGGGTTGCTATCGTTAATACGATACTTCCCCACATCATATCTGCAATCCCGTTCCCATCATCCTGATTAATCATTTCTTTTATCTCATCTAAAACTTTATTTGATGGGATAGACTTATTGCGCCCCATATACAAGGAATAGGGAATCATGTAACAGGACAACAACTCCTTGGAAATATCAGGCTTATATAGCAACCCCCATTCCCCCTCAAAAAGTTCTTTAAAGTCTGATTTCTCACTATTAACATAATAATCGCCAATCACGGAAATAAGAAAAGTACATGTATAAAAGGGATCATATTGCCATAGCGAAGACATAAGCGTTGGAACAAAATCCTTATCGTCTGCACATTTCTGCATACATTCGCACAATACATGGAATTCACCGATCAAAAATGCTTTATTACTGCATAATACACCATTTTTATAATATCCAAGCATTTTCAATTGGCCAAGGATCGTTTCGTATTCTTTGCTGTCAGTACAAGAACAATATTTCTCAAAATAATCCGTTTTCTTTAACCTGTCTTCTGTCACATTAATTTGGTTAAATATATTGGCAAGTAACATTAAGTTACATGCTTTGCCATACAAATCAAGCCGGTCAGCAAAACGTACACTCAGCTTTCTGTTTTCTGAATTTTTAATATATTGTAATAAATTTTCTAAATTCCACCGATACCAATCTTCCTTTTCCTGCCATGCGTCCAAAAGGAAGAAAAGAAAAAGCGGGCGCATGTATTGATCCAAATATTCAAGCTTCTCAAGAATTTCACTGATCTCCAACTGACTAATCTGGCATAAATGGCATTTCGCATATTCTAAACAGATATCAGCCAAATCGGATCTATCCGGCTTGTCAAGATAAATCGTTCTGCTTTCACGGCTTAATCCAATAGAGTCAAAAACGGCATCAAAATCATTGCGCCGCATTACCTGCATCCATTCTGGTTCCCCTACCAGCATGGAAATAAATTTACTTTCCGTTTGTTGTTTGGAACCGCCACAACCAATTAAAACGACCACCATTTTCCGCGTTGCCGTTTTATCCCGTATCAGATACTGAAGCCAGCGTGAAGCGCTTTCGGCAACAAGAGAAATATTATCAATAACGAAAAGGATATTTTTTGGATAACTCCAATCATTGATCCTACGCCACGTCTCATTTTCCCCCATAAAAAAGCTGACAGGAAGCCAGACCGAATCCCATTGCTCCCCAGGCAGCTTTTTACTGATTTCATATACAAAACGGCTTTTGCCTATCCCTGATTCACCTGTCACCACAATGCATTTAACCAAAGGCTCTGCATTCCTGCCTTCCTTGCACATTTCCAAAAAATTTTGCAGTTCCAGTTCGCGCCCGCAATATGGAAATGAATCCGGTGATACATCAAATAGATTGCTTAGCTGAGCATCATAATTATATCTGCTTAGATGCGATTCAAGAGACATTCCTCCTGCCTGAAAACCAGTATCAAATGACCTTTTGGGAACATCAACGCCAAAAGGGCTTATATTATTCCGCAATAATAATACCGAATGTAATTTAGATAAACCGCTATCTAAAGCAAGCGCTTTATTTGCATATTGATAGGCAAATTGGTATGTCCTTCCTGCCGCCAATGCCTCATAAAATGTTGATGCAAATACAATTGCACTCTCATCATCAATAGATTCTTCCATTCCTATCACACAATTAACATACTTTTGGATTTCTATTGCCTGCACTTCGGAATAGCAGGCATTTAGTACAACACATTCCAGGGATTCCGTAAATAGCGAAAGAAATTCCGCCAGGCCATCCCCGGAAACAAATTTGCCTGTTCCATCCTGGTCTTCAAAAACCAACCCCTTCTTTCCACCGCCATGTCCGCAAAAATGTAAGATGTTGGGAGTTCTTTGGGGGTCGGCAAACACCCGCCTTAAATCAGTGACCCGTGCAGCATGAAGCATCTCTATTGTAAAAAAATCCCGATACGGGGAATATCTGATTGCCTCTTCAATCTCCCGTTTTTCACGTTCTAAACTTAAAAATGATGTTGTTACCGGATTTGCGGAAACTACCAAAATCTTAATTTTGCCACAATTACTCATAAATCCCCCATTTTGGAAATGTCTTCCAATCATTTAACATGTAATTATTATAGTAAACAACTTCTATGAAGTAAATCATTACTCTTAAAAACAATATGATTTTTAAATTACATGCATTTGAATACCTATAGGTATTCAAATCACAGACTGATAGTTTCTTCAAAAACATTTATATTATAGATATTATAGTAAGTGGGAGAGAAGGTAAATACGAAATGTACGATAAGAAAAAAACGAACGAAGAACGCGAATTATACAAAGGTATCGGTAACCGATTGCTAATTAAAAGAAAGGAATTGCATTATACACAAGAACAAATGGCTGAATTACTTGGTGTCAGTACTGGATTTTATGGAATGATTGAGCGTGGAAAAAAAGCTCCCAGTATTGAAAAACTTGTTTTAATTTATGAAAAATTAGGAACAGATATCACCTATTTATTAACAGGGAACGGAAACAATGACCGTGTTATAAATTATGTTGAGAAATGTCCGAAAGAAAAACAATATGATTTTCAGCAATTGATAAAATACGCACTGAATCTCGCAGATATTGAGACACTTCATGTTAAAAATAAATAAGCAACATAAGATTGGAGGTTTCCTTTTAATGAATACACAAAAGATTTTCTTAATTACTCCATTAGGTTCTAAACAATCCCCCGAAAGGCAGCATGCCGATAAAATGTGGAACTCTGTGTTTGAGCCCTTATCTAAAAACTCCTCGTCAGGTAATTTAAAATATAAGTTTATAAGAAGCGACTTATTGCCGGAAAGCGGGGAATCCCGGATTAAAAGCATTATGGGACATATTCGCGAATCAAGGGGATGTATTGTTGACTTATATAAAATCAATAATCTAAACGTTATTTACGAAGTAGGGCTTGCTCATTCACAGGGCAAACGCGTTTTTTTCTTACGTTCAGACAAAATTAAAGAAGATGAAATACCATCAGACATCCGATATTATGCGGATTACTATTTCCAATACAATATTGATGTTTTTAATGGAGACGCTTCTTCCGAAGAAATAAGTAATATTTCCAAAAAAGTATTGGACGTTGTCAAGGCTATGATATTGGGAGATACAAACAACAATTTATATCGTCCTTATTTTTATCAGCCAACTGAACAATATGTTTCTACTGTATTAGAAGAAATAAATGGAAAAATAAACAACCTGGAAAGATTATTAAAAGACTTTGGTACATCAAGCGAAGACGAAAGAACCCTCGCCCAATATATCATAGGGGAAAACGAAGCATTTAAAGCTCTGACCGATGCTGTGCAAAAATCAAGAATATCTGCAAAAACAACTCGTTTCTCGCCCTACTCTGTTGTGGGAAGACAAAATACTTTCTTTAACGCTATCAATGATTTAATGTCGCGGGATGTACATCCGGAAACTTTTGAACGCATCATAGCTGCTAACAATATTGAAAAATTTAATGAAATAGCCAAACTTATGGCGAATAATACAGGAAAGGATTTTAAAATCTATATTTCCAGAATAGAATACAGCTTTGAGATGGTTGTTATTGATGACGAAATAGTTTTCATACATTTCAGAAAATACATCAATATGGCTGACGGTAAGCCCTCTGAACAGCCTATCTCATTGATTACAGCAACTTTAAAGATTGAAAAACGTATCATCGCCAATGAATTTTCAGCCATATTCGACAGTATAAAGAATAATTCAAAAGATATCGTTTGTGTCATTGACTGTAATCAACTGACAACAGAAAACTTAGGACAGGAGATGGATAAATATCGGGAACTTTTTAATACGGCCGTGAAGGAATACGAAACCGCAATTAACAAAAAGAATTAAGAAATAGTAATACGTTCCCCTCTAGGCTGCAAATGACCACCTTGCAGCCTAGAGGGAACTTGAAGGATCATACTCTCAAAATACTTCCGTTTTTTGTATTCTGGAATTGAACTTCCAAAAATTACAGTGTTGTGACTTGCAACCTGAAAGAAAATATGTCATTTCTATCGTCTAATCAAATTTATCGCATATCAATTGCCCAGCTTTAAATGCTAAGACCAATAACTCTATCGTCTGCGAATCACATCTTCTGAATTTTAAATAATAATATAACGTATCTAAAAAATTTTGAAATGCTTTTTGTTTCTCTCCGACAATCGGCTTACTTATATCATCCCCAAGCAGATAACTGACCAAACGGGATAAGACAAACTTTTCATTTATATAAATCATCCGGTCATCCTCAAGATCATTTGTAATTAATTGAATTGCTTTTCTTTGAACAAGCCAAAACGTTTCATATGATTTAATTTTGATTCCGTTCACATGCTCAATTCCCTGATACTTTTTCAAACGATAAATATCTGAAAAATAATCCATCAAAGCCTGCATCAAAATCATCTGGTTAACCTGTGCAATCGTTTCCAACTTATATACACGAATAAAAGCCTGCATTTCCTCATAGATCTGTTCAAACCGGCCTTTTATTGTATCTTCGCCAAACTCCACAACAATTTCATCATAATTTACATAAGTATTTTCAATATTCTCCATATTTTTCCCACCCATACAAATGAATTACATCATAACAGTTGCGCGTAAAGAGAAACTGTAAATAATTCTCTAATTCCTGTTCTTCCAATTTTCCATGATGAACCGATGCTGTATTTCCCAGTTTATGATTCCTTATTTTTCCATCCCTAATCATCTGCATCATCTTACTGCTTGCATTCTTTGTTGCTTCTGTGACAAATTCATTTGCAATAAATGTCTCCATAATCTACCCCTTTAATTTTTTATAATATTATCCAGACAAGCCATTGGATTTTCCATATTCTGTGCTGGCTTAGCCTTTTGAGCGCCATTACACAGATCTATCACATTTTCCACCTTAGAAAGTCCTTCAAAACATTTTTCAGCATTCCGCTTTTCTCTATATAACTCTTGATAAAAAGACCCTAATTCATCCACTACTCCTACCAGTTGATTCATAATGCCTGCATATCGGCTTAAACGTACATCTGTTTCGTGAAGCGGATATCTTATTTTATGATCCATCTCGCCTAACGCATCTTCAAATAAAGTTCTTAACTGAAATTCTACACATACCCCATGATATTTCAAAATATAATGTACTGCCCGGTAACTTTGTTTTTTTATAATATGGGAACTTCCCAAATATTTCTCATATATTTCACATTTATCACCTTCACGAACATGTGCTATTGTCGGTTCTGCCAGATAACAATCATCGTCTCTTGCAAACTCTAAACGATCTCCTTTATCTATATACCACTCTGGTACATCTTTAAAGTATGAAAGTATCTTTTCATGTACATTAATCCACTCTTCCTTAAAAATTATCAAACCACGGAATCCAACTAAATCCCTAACTATCATCCAATAATTTTCTTCATTAAGATTTTTATATTTCTTATAATTGTCGCCTCTCTTTCTGATAATCTTAGCAATCAAGTGTTCCGGATTTTTTACCCTCCAATAATACGAATGTAAGCTTAATTCCTTGGGATTCTGAAACAAAGTATCTGTTAATTCCATTCCGATTTTTTGACAACTTGCACAACGATTCTCTATATAATCATTATATATCCCCATCAATACTTCCCATGAAATATCGGCTTGCTCAAACTCATTTTTGCTTATTTTGTATCGCTCAAGAAATTGATCTTTGTTTTTCATATCTTTTCCTGGGACTACACCTTATTTCCACCACTATGCAGTGCATTATTAAAATTTATCTTACAAATATGATAAACGTAATCCCTATCCTTTATCTTTTTTTGTAGTTGCTGTAATCTCATACGTTCTTCGGGCACATCAATCCAAAGCTTAAGAATTCCATCTGCTCCATATTTTTTATTCACATAACAGTATACCCGCTCAACTTGCTGTTCAAATGTATATTCCTGATAATAAGCTGCTCCAAATAAAATAGAACGCTTCACCACGACCTCAGCATCGAATATCATGTCCGCTTGGTAAATGATCTTCCCATACAAAGACCTGGGCATCCTTCCCAAAGATTTACTATGGTCTTCTACCGCCTGAGCCATAATCTTCCGTTGCTTTTCCGAAAACCACTTTAGCAAACGGCCATCTGACTCCAATATTTTTGCAGAATGAAAGCCATGCGCTAATCTTGACTCTCGCATCCCTAAATCATGATAAGCCGCAACCACATAAACCATCTCTTTATCCGCATTCGTTTCTTCTGCAAGAAACATACTCTTTTTGATCACCTGCTCAACATGTTCCCGGCCATGGGCTTTATCAAAATTGCAGTATAAAGAAATAATATTATGATCAACATACTTTTGCAAGTCGCGCCGAACTCCTACCATAACCTACTCCTTATCGTCAAACAAAGACCTCTGATGTGGCATTGGCATTACACCAAAATATTTATTTAAAATCACTTTTGTCCAAGAATTCCCTCCATCAGCAACAGATTCTGGAGAAACAAATTCTCCACTCCTCCCTGATCCCCGCTTCTTCCGCAATTCTTCTGACTCCATTCGAAGTTTTAAGGTTTCCTTCTTCTCTTCAAGCAAAAAGCAAACCGCCAAATGAAGATTACTCCTGCTCCCATCTCTCACATAAATAAAATCCGGGAAAATATGATCCAGTGAAACTGCTATGCCTAATTCCTCTCTGATCTCACGCTTCAACGCAATTTTACAAATCTCTAAAAAATCATCGCATTTATCGCCTATTATGTCCTCATGCCGGACATGGCCGCCTACATATGGCAGTTCTTTATCCTTCTCAGGTGAATGATCCCCAACTGCCTTAGGCAATTTTTTTACCAGTAATACATAATTTGTTGCAACATCCTTTATCACTGCAATTGGCACGATTTGTACATAATTATAATTTTCCTCTAAAACAGATCTTTTTTCAAAAAGGATCGGCAAAGCCAGTCCCCCAGCCCTTTCAAACAAATTATACGCCATCCAATACTTCACTTCAAATTGCCGCATGATCTGCTCCGGCATTTCCACATACCCAATTCTCTCTTCCAATAATTCCCTGATGATACGCAAAGTCGTCTCCGTAACCTCTTTTCCTACATCATCCTGATTTTTATCCGAAGTATCTATACTATGTAATTCACGAAACAGCTTTCTTTTCCTTGCAGTATTCTCCGTATATTCTACTGCTTTTAGATATCCTTTCAAAACCTCTTCATTCATAATAGACCCTGGAACATCTGTCAAAAGCGATGCATATTCCCGCTCTATGGAAACCTCCGGTCTTGATTTATAGACAAAAACAATATCAATATATGAGATCAGCTCTTTCATTGACAAAAACTGGTCTAAAACATTTTTCATCTCCTGTTCCATCTTGTCGTTATTTAAAAGCCATTGAAACCAGCACATAGAGTCAAAAATGCCTCTATCGCACATGATCACATCATATTGTGTTCTATCAGACTCCAGTTCGCCAACCAAAGATTTAATAGAGTCACAAACCGTCCACAAGTTAAACATAGGACTATGCTTATCTTTAACCGGACAAATGCTTGCAGATTCCAAAACCACTTTAACCTTGAAATCATTTCTCTTCAAAAACTGCATCAGAGAATTAATGCTGGAAGTCTTCCCTGATTTAGGCATGCCGCTAAATTCTATAACCACCGGCCGTCTCTTTCGATATATTCCAATAATCTCTTTAACCCGCGCTGCTTCCTGTTTTAATTCTTTAATATATTGTCTCTTATCTCCTGAATCATTATTCATATAATTCTCGATACTCCTCATATGCAGACCGATCCGTTAAAAATGATACATAATCAAAAATCATTCTCATCAAAACTGGTGAAATTATCCTTTCTGATTCTGGTGACTTTAGCAACACCCGAAGCGCGTTTCTGCATTCATAATCCTGCCAGTTCTTCCTATCCTCCACCAAAACGCCATAACCCAAACTTTGCTTTATTATTGTCAGCAAAGTATCTTTTTCCTCTTTGTGGAGAAATTCATCAATGCAATCCTTCATCAAATGATTAATATATTTATTAGGAAGCTGTTGAGGATTCGATTTATACGCACGCAACAACCTTCTTATAATGTACTCGCTTCTTCCATCCATACGTTGTACCTCATAAGAATCCAAAATTGCGTATTTTAACCCGTCGTTAAGAATTTTATCACTATTTCCTATTGATGTGCCTTTAAGAGAAAGCATTTCGTTGATATCGTTTATTTTTTCCTTACTTTGATAAAGCAATTCAAAATCTTCTACAGACTTGATCTGATATTTCTTTATAATACACTCCAGTTTTTCTTTTATCTCCTCCGTACTGGCAGATACATAAATCCCTATTACAAACTCTGCCAAGTAATGAGGAAACAGTTCCCACTCCCTGTCACCGATCTCTTCACCACCTGAAGCTATCTTTTTCATTGCCCCATAGACATCTTTCAGTTCCTCTGATGCCGTCAAGCTGGTCAACGGTTCCAACTGTCTTACAATTTGACCTGGAGACATAATTTTTTGAAAATATGCATCTTCAATGTCATGGTGACGCTGTGCGATCTCATCAGCCCACTTTACCAAAAAAGATTCCACACTCCAAGCCGGAACAAAACTACCATCCTCTAAAACCACACTCCAACACGGTACATATTTATCATAAAAAGTCGTCCTGCCTTTTTCTTCTAATTGTTTGTAAACAATACTGCTATGACCGCGTATTCCATAAAGCACAAAGTTGGAAAATTCACACCCTATCGTGTAATTTACTAATAATCGCACACTCTGCAAATTGTGCTTAAATCCCTTCATATTGTCCGGCATCTGCATAGCTGTTCCATCGCTTGCCGTATACTTCCGGTCTTCCCCGGAAGAGAATTTATGTATTGCTCTTTCTCCCACATGCCCAAAGGGAGTATGTCCTAAATCATGCCCTAAGGCAATTGCCTCAGCCAGATTTCTATCAAACCCAAGGATCTCCGACATGTTAACTGCAATTCTGGCCACCTCTAATGTGTGTGTTAATCTGGTTCTTAAATGCTCTCTGACATTAGAATGAAACACCTGCGTTTTTGCAGACAAATTCCGGAAGGCTACTGAGTATAGAATGTTTTCCCCTTCCTTTGCAAAAGAATGATTCTTATCACTTTGCCCATTTACCTGCACCAATGTTGCTGGTACACGGAGCAACTCCCCATAACTAGCCAATTTCACTATCCCCACATCCTTCCCAAATTAACTACAAGCACAACATACTCTAAGTATAACAGATTCCTTATTTGTGTCAATAAACAATCCGCCCTTTAATCCGCATAGATCCCTACCCCTCTCTGCCAAAAGTACTCCTTCCTTTCATCCTCATTTACCGTATGGACAAACAACTGCACCCCATAATTTTGGCAAATGGCATTCAGCTCGTCGGAATAAAAATCTTCGCGCATCGTAATCACGTCAATCAGATTCTTTCTGCAAAACTCCGCATATTGTTCCATTTCTTCCGGATTTCCCCTATATCCCTCTTCATATAAAGTGAAGATCATATTTTTGAATGGGTAGATTTCCTGGATGTCTCCATACATATACGCATGGTAGATCTGAACGACCACCCGGTCCAGAACTTCTTCACATCCATACACGCGCGCAGTATCCACCATTTCCTGGAACTCCTTGCGGTAATAATCCCCTTCCGCCGACTTGGTATCTGTAATAAGGTATACATCCTTATGTTCCTTCATAAAGAGGACTATTTCATCAAAAGACAGCGGTGTATATTTTCCATAAATCGGTGTCTTCATAAATACTTCTTTTGTGGGCACGGCATCTTCTGAGAACCCTTCCTGCATTCCTGTCCCCCAGTCGTGGCATGCCACCAATTTCTGGTCAGCAGTAAGGATCATATCACACTCGAATACCCTATCACCATCCAAAAAACTTTTTTCTAATGCCTCCTTGGAGTTCGTGTACGCCAGGCCGTCAACGGTGCCCAATGCATGAATTACTACTTTATTTTCATCATACCAATGCTCTGCCGATCTGTGGATCTGATACTTCATAAATGATGTTATCCCCGCTTTCTGCCACCCCACAGCCAAAAAGATCACAGCGGCTGCTAAAAGCAGGCAATGGAGATATTTTCCGGAAATCCATTTCTTTCTTATGAGAATAAAGATGCTTCCTCCCACCAAGAGCATAAAACCAAACGCCGGCAGACATACCTCCATAAGAAACAGGCTTCGTTTATTTTCCAAAAAATTCATAAATTCCCGATCCGCTGTTGCAAGCAAAAGTTCCCCATACTTTTGCCTGGTCCAAACAGATGCCACCAAAAAGAAAAACATTGCTGAACAGATTAAAACATTGACCCAAATACAAAACTGGCCTTTTTTCACTTTTGATTTCATAATGCTCCCTATGCTATGACAAATTGGGAAAAATAGTATTTAGAAAATAATTTAAGTTCTTTTTCAAATTTCTCTTTTCCTATCATCTCCGGCAGTGTCATTTTATCAGAAAATAAATTTACCCCCAGCCCAAGGTAATCGCCTTCTATCTTAACATCTAACGATGCTAAAATCGTTGGAAATAAGTCGATCACGCTAAATTCCCTGTTTTTCGGCCTAACCGGGGAAAGGGTTCTTGGTATATTGATAAAGCAATTGTATACATTTCTTTCGTAATCGCCAATATCATCCCAAAAAGTATTATTCATACTTAAATGGTCGCCTGTAACCACTATTGTCGTATTCGCGTACCACTCCTGCTCCTGACACCACGAAATAAAATCGTATACCTGTCTGCTTGCACAGGATATTGCATTGGCAAATTGACTGCCATGCTGGTTCTGGCATAACCTGCAGGCATACCCTTCCGGATGATGTGTGTCAACGGTAAGCATCGTAAAATTAAAGGGATTCTCATTCTGTGCAATCTCAGAGAGCTGCTGCTTTGCAAACGCAAACAGTTTTTCATCTTCCATCCCCCAATATTCCAGGTAATCAGAAGGTATGATCCCATTTTCAACTGCCTTATCATAATCCAAGATTACATAATCTCCATGTTGGTCGTAAAAGGCCCTGCGTCCGCCGAAAGTTGCATCAGAACCGCACATAAAATAATTCTTGTATCCTTCCTCTTCTAATATTTCCCCAAGGGTAACAAGCCCCGGCAAAAACGTTTCATATTCGCCGCTGCTGTTTCCTTCAATGGGTAATTTATAAGGTACTCCGGATGAACTGGCGAGCAATCCTGCAATGGTCCACCCACCACCATAATTATGTGCTCCCCCTAGCTTTTCATTATCAGAAAAATTCAAATTTTCATCTGACAGCTTGGTCAATTCAGGAATGTAATTGATCTCCTTGGCTCCGCCTGCCTCAGTGGATGCATAGGTTGATTCCATAGACTCCACATAAATTAACAATAAATTCCTTTTACTTTCAGGAAACTCAATGTGTACCGCTTCAGGAGAAACGTAATAATCTTCAAACAATGTGGAATCCTGGCTTACTTCCGCCAGGTATGCAGGAACGCCCATTTTGACCGCCTTACTTCCCAGGCTCACCAATAAAAGGAAAATGAAACCGCTCATACACACATACTTAATTGTCTGCCCCATCTTATGGGATATATGCAGATTCCATTTCTTGCGGAAAAGCCGCAGATGAAAATCTATGCATAACCTTCTTGTCGTATAATCCCAAAAAACATAAAGCAGGAATAGTAATATCGCGCCTGAAACAGATGGATACAGACATGCCATCGCATATTCATTCAAAATCCCTTGTGATGTCCCTTCCATAGGTGAAAATAGCTGGTACACCACGATCGAAAAATCCATTTCACCAAATACAGCTAAAAACCATTTACAGGATGATTCCGCAAGAAGCAAAAGAAATAAGGCGAAAAGCAGCATCGCTCTGCCAAGGATATTCCAGATAAATGAAATTTTCTTTTTCCTATTTTTTCTCATTCTCTTTTTTCCCATCATCCGCATTAAAACTAACAGAAACCCCGATACATTTTCTTACTATTTCTTCTACATATGGCAGAATAACCGCAATCAAAGATGCAAGAACCACATATTTCGTAAAAAACGGGAAGCTTGTCAATGCCGATTCTGTGATATCCCCCTGGCCAAACAAGTAGGTAAGCAGCGCTTGTACGATCCAAGTGTTTAGCAGAACATAAATCCCAAACCTGACTAACATGGACTGCCACCCGATTCCTGTTTCACCGGAACGTTTCCTGTAGATTGCCATCGAGATGAACGATGGGAACAAAAGCCCAACTACGATCATTGATTATTTCCTCCTAACCTCTTTACACAATAGATTTCTATTTTCCCATCCATAAAGATTGATAACCGTCCTCTGCACCTTGCTGAAAGAAAACTTTCATGCTGTCATCTTCTGTCCAGTCATATGCAAACGGTACATTGCTACTGTCTGTCTCGTAATTAATTTCCCCGCTTGAAGCATTATAAAAGATAAATCCACAGCCCTCAGGTATTCTTTGACATGAGATGCCTATATACTCTAATAATTCCCTCACGTCTTCATCATACCCGTCGCCAATCCTAATAAGGAAATTACTGTTTTTAAAATTACTGTATTGCACCGACCTTATGATTAATGCATTTTCATTCTGTACCTCTGCTACCCGTTCATAATATTCGTCCATCGCATGCAGCCTTGTCAGAACATACTCTGTAAAAGCAGAAAGCTTTAATTCCGGATTTTCATATGACCCATCCGGCCACCTGGCCATATCTCTTAAATACGCACCGGAATCGAATATGACATGTTCAAAATTCTCCAGCATAACTCTGATTGCTTCATCTGACCACTTTCCCGCCCTCAGTTCTGCATATTTGCCTAGATATGCCTCCCACGCAGCCTCATTATTCCTCATAAGAAGCTGGTATAACGGTCCGCTCTCCATAAGACGATGAGTAGATGCCTGTAGTCCATACGGCACTGTCAAATTATCAGCTTCCGTCCTCCATATATTCCCCCATGTAATGTCCATATCCCATGGTGTATACAAATATTTATATGCCCCATCCCCGGACAGCTTTGCCGTAAGGTACATATTCTTGGTTTCATTATTTGCAACATTGTCTACTCCCTGTATTAAATTAATAAATAGCATATAATCAACTGCATTTTCCAAGTCCATACTGGAATAAAGCCATGAATCTTCTATATCAGTATCATTTAGCTTTTCATAAAAATCATATAAAATGGTCCAGTCCTCTTTCCCACTGCTGGATATCCTGTAACCTGCAATAGACCCATCCTCAGCATAAGCAATTGGATACTCACTGTTCCAAAGCACCTTTTTATAAATACATTCCCCGGCATTCTTTTTCGTATTCATCTGTAAGTCATCAATCGGGTAGCCAAGGGCATACAAGCCCCAATACTGCCCATTCAAGAACAATTCTACATACTCATACCTCATCCCGTTTTCTATCTGAAAAGAATTATCCATGCTGCACGTTTCCATCCAAAGATTTGACGAAAATACATTTCTGATCTTTTCCTGGTCATTATATGCAGCATAAAGAATCCAATCATCATCCTTCCGCATCCCTAAAAGCGAACATTTATTTTTCCGGATTCGGTCATTTGGCAGATGATCCGTTAAAGTAATCTTATAGCCAAGCTTCGGATAACTTTTGGTTGAACCTCCTCTGACATGAATCAATCCGGACGACTCAATTACTTTTTGTACAACGCCCTCCCTGTTATCAAAAAGCTGCATGCTCATTTGGACATTCTCTTCTGTGATTTCATCTCCGACGTCAATATTCATAATTGGCAAAGTTGTACACTTTAGCTTATACACCGAATATTTTTTGTCTGTATATATGACAAGATCTATCGTATCGTTTTCCCTGATCAGGTCATTTGTTATTTCCTTTTCTTTTATTGCAATACTTACTTCTGCCTCCTGTGGGATCATCTTAATCACTGGATTATAAACATCAAAGTCGCTGCCCTGCATAGAATAATAAAATACTTCATTCGTATCATCAAAAAAAAGAGGACTTTCGTTAAATATAAGTTCTGAAATCAATAAGGCTTTACTCTCATCATACATTCCTAGGATCCCATCAAACTTCTCTTCTGACACAATATAATCATTAAATCTTTTCCCGGAATTGTTTTCTTTTGCCATTAAAAAGAACAGCAATACGACAGTCAGACTTAAAATGCAAATTATACACCGTTTTCTCTTTTCTTTCATATACAATACCACATATCCTCGCTTCCACTCAACAGCAGCCTTCTTCATGCCACGCCAAGCACATGCGGGCAGCAAAGACAAAATTAATATGAAATTTCCATTTCTTCTATTATCTCTTCGCCACTTGAATCAGCAAATACATAAACACTAACCGTCCCAGTGTCTCCATGAGGCATACGAATCAATAAATTATTTTCAAACGACTGTAAAACCTGTACCGTTTCCATTCCCTGTGACTCGCTATTATTAAAGATGGAAACATATTGCAAATCACATTTAAAATACGAAGGCGCAATGCGAATATAAATGTCCCCATCTCCACTTGCATACACCGGATCCGAAACATATTGTATTGTTTTCTTGCCAAAATAATTAGCGCATTCAGTATTGATTAGATAATCCGGATCTTCTTTAATATCCACGGTCATAAACTCATCCACAGAAATAGGCAACGAAAAAATAAAAACATCTTCATTTGTGTCTTTACTTATTATATCATAGACCTCATTTACACCACGGTAATAACTCTGAATATCCCCCTCCGTCAACTTCATCAACGTCCGATATGGAATCAAGGACGAAAACTTCCATCCATCTCTTTTAATTGGCATAATGATTAGTAAAAGCAGCAGCATAAGCACCACTTCTCTCTTATAATTTGCCTGAATGCGGGCAGCAGATATTTTTCCCACGAAAAACGAAATTGAGATCGCCGAAATGACAAAAGCAAGAGTAAGCATAAACCTGCATCGATTCGGTCCGCCACCGCTGCTATACCCAAGGCAGATTGGAAAATATGTCACAATTGGAGTAAAAAAATTTAATCCAATCATAATCCATGAATAAGTATTGTTTACTGACTGTTTTTTCCCAATTGAGACACCAATAAAAAAGGCGATCAGAACAAAAATAATAAAAAACGTATCTAAAAACAGCCACTCCGCCGTTGCCACTACTTCGCTAAAACTGAAAATAATAGCCCGGAACAAATGTAATCCGCTGTCATCAATCACCGAATGACGTACAAAATTTCCTGGCGCCAATGAATTAGCTAATGCCCCCCCCACTGCAATTGCAAACAAAATATAATCCTTTTTACATGCAGATTTTTTTAGCATTTTGGAAACAGTAACTATTAAAAGCCAATAGCATTCGATTGCTGCAACCGCCAAACACCCGCCGGAGGCGCAAAAAAACAATATCCCTGCAAGCACATAGATACTTCTTTTATTTGATAAAAGAATCAGTCCCAACCCCATCAGCGCCAGAGAAAGAGGGAGTGTATATCCTATTGCTCCTGTATACCAATAGAAAATCTGATACCAGACTTCAAATCCTAAAACTCCAGCAAAACTGCACAGACATAAGAGCAGCCTATGCTTTATAGAACTGGTTTCCTGCTTAAAAATACCATAGACAAATGTGCATAGACTTATTGCAAATAGCACAGCGCTGGCAACCATAATTAATCGAAGCTGAAAAAGTCCCCCTCCCAACAGTGGATTGAGAAGTTCCCATGCAAACATTGAAAAATATGCTCCCTGCCAATTAAAAAACATTCCTTTGGCATAGCGCAGAGAAGCCATAAATAATTCCACAATGCTCTTTTTTTCCTCCCATACTGTTCCAGAAAAATCATCACCTCTATAAAACGCCATAGAAGATGCCACAGTAATAGGCAGAACCACCATTATAATAGCTGCAATTAACAAAATAGTTGTAAAAAAATGTATTCGATAATCCTTATCTGCTTTGATTCTATTCCATTTTTCCTTCATTATATATCCCCTTTCGCTATATCCTTGCCGCTGTATACGCACAATACCACCTTACCGTTGATCTACTGCCTTGTCAATATGCCACATCGGATTTCATGCAAAACGCTTTCTTAAATCTGCACCATCCGGTTTAAAATAATTTGCCTCATGAAATCCTTGCCATTTTGGTTTTTCCATATAAGCATCTCTCAGGCATATCTTTTCTATTCAAACGTAAACATACGATAATTTGAGGAATTGGGGTCGTCATGCGCTCCTAACATAAATTGTGCATAACATATTAATACGGTATCATAACCATTCTCCAAAATATAGTTTCTTAAATCAAAAGAGTCATCACAGGCTCTTAGCACCAAGCTATCCACCTCATGCACTCCTAATGAAATAAATGGTACTGTTATCTGATCATATGAATCCCCAAGAATAAGAACTTTACCAAATTCAACATCATTATTAATACAATCAATCCGCTGATAAGAATAGTGCCAACTACTATTTTCATACACATCATTATCAAGGTTGTAAACATCTTCATTTATAAAATCATCAAAGGTTCCCTCATAACTGTCCTTCGAGTTCTTAAATGTATAATTTGTTGTAAAGATAGGTTTTATTTCCGTATAATCATCCAGACCAACATATGTTTCGGCAACTTTTTTCCCTTGTTCCCCCAGCCAGCATTCCGTCCATTCCGTTAATGTAAAGTTAGACTCATCATATATAGACGTATCAATATGATAATTAAAATATTCGTTAAGCCCGTCTGCAATTACCTGGGCAGCCCACAGACCTGCTTCCGTTGTCCAATGATGATCAGTTCTATAAAACAAATCGCATACATCCAAATTTTCTTCTTCAATACTATCTCTCAAATCAATGGTGGCAATCCCTGCCTCTTTGATTCTGCTAATAAACATATCCATATTCTGATTGCTGTACGTTTCTACCCCAAATTGCTCCCTAAATAAATCGTCGTCAATATACTTTGTAGGTTCATTGATATACAAAAGATTGATTTCGTGTTGGTCAAGAAATTCCTTAAATGCAACAATTTCATTGAATTCATAATCTGTTGTAGTATAATCGGAAGCTGATACTATATACATATTATCTGTTACATACAGATTTATATCGCTATAAAAACCTTGCATATTAAGTAATCTGGCCATTATTCCGTTAAAATTTATCAGTTTTTTACGATTCCATAATGACGACGTAAATTCCGATTCTAAAGCATCAACTGTCAATGCATCTTCATCACCCAGGAGTGCTGTATCTTGTTTTAAGTACTCTGCCACTCACTGAACCTCGATATAGGAGCCACCTTTAACAAATCCAACAAATAATACGGTAATAAACATATATGATAATATCTTTTTCTCAATATTTTTTGTTATCATCTTCCATACCTCTAAAAATTTGCATATACAAAAGGATTATTCGAACCTGAAGTTACAAATGAAATTGCCCAAATGAACAGTCCAAAAGTCAATATGGCCAATACCATCTCACAAATAAAACGCGTTCCTTCCTTATCCTCTAATTTTTTATTAAGCCATGGAATAATTGGAAAACTCAAAAAAACTGCCAGGAGAATAAAACTAAAATAGTCCTTGATTAGGAATACTGTCCTTAAATCAGCTAACGAATTACCCTTACAAATAAACATTCTTTTAATGTATCTAAGCCCGGTTATTAAATCATCCGTTCTAAATATAATCCATTGCAAATTAATAAACAATAATGTGAAAACCCTGTAAATGATTTTTCCAATCCTTGTCTTGAAACTATCTGGTATACCAGTCGCTCTTTCAAAAGCAATCAAAGCATAATATCCTAATCCCCAAGCAATAAAGTTCCATGAAATTCCATGCCATACTCCTGTAAGCAGCCAAACCACAAACAAATTAATGTATACTCTGTTTTTTCTTTTTGAACGCGATCCCCCTAACGGTATGTAAACATAATCTCTAAACCACTGGCTTAATGAAATGTGCCATCTTCGCCAAAATTTTGTGACCGACTCCGTAGCATAAGGATAGTTAAAGTTCTCCATGCAATGATATCCAAACATTTCAGAGGTTCCTATTGCCATATCTGAATAACCGGAAAAATCAAAAAAAAGTTGAAGAGAATAACAGATTGAACCTAGCCAAGCATATGCAGAAGAAAAGTCCTCAAAAGGAGTAGAAAAAATTTCATTTGTTATCTTTACCAATACATTTGCTATTAAAACTTTCTTATTAAAACCAATCAAAAATCTGAATACCCCATCCGAAAAGAGGTTCATTCTCCCTTCAGATCCATTACCATTTCCAACAGGCTGCATATCATTATACCGGGTCAAAGGGCCTGATTGTATGTGAGCAAAAAAAGAAAGATAAAGTGCGTCGTGTACCGGATTAGCGCATAGAACAGCTTTTCCTGTATAAATATCTACCAAATATGATACCGACTTGAACGTAAAAAAAGAAATTCCAAGCGGTAATAATATATTTCCGGCCTCTATATTTGTTCCTAAAACACGGTTAGATGCCGAAACAGCCAAATCAAAAAACTTGTAATAACCAAGTAAACACACATTAATACCGATTCCCAACAACAATAAAAATCTTTTCCATTTTGTTTTTTGACTGTTTGATAATAATCTTCCAATTAATACCGTCAAAAAAATTTCAATGATAAATAACGATAAATAGCGTAAAGACCCCAATGCATAGAATAACAAACTAATAAACAATAAAACATACTCTTTAACATTTTCGTTTACTATGTAATAGATCCCTAAAGACAGTGGCAAAAACAAAAAAAGAAATAATATACTTGTAAAACCCATTAAGAATCTCCTTTGTTCATTTTTAATCTACCTCAAGTTTCATCCGTTTGGCTCTCACACTCCGCACATGATTCTCTATCGTCCCCATAATTCCGGCAGATCCAATCCCTGGAATCGGTAAGGCAGCAATCCTTCTTCATTGTCTTGGTAATAGCAGTGTCAAAGCCTTTGCAGTTATACTAGTTTAAGTTTTTTGGAAAACGAAGTTCATGTCTATGAATAAAAGGATCTATTTAGGGAAAAGTATTAATTGCAACGATTAACCTCCCACTTTTCCACAAATGCAGTTGAAATGAACAATATAATCGTAGATGTTCACATACCAATTCTTAATTCTTAGGCAGCACTTCTTCTTGAAATTGTTTTCAAATATATCCTTATCCCATTCACAATACTCCTGCATCAGTTCCAGATTAAGTGGTGTTTTATAATATCCTTCCTGCTTACCTACGCATTTCATAATAATCCAGTATGCGGCTACTCTATCCCAAAATTTGTACATAAAAAAATGAAACTTTTTATTCAAATATTTATACCAATAATACTCTGACATATACCCTTTAACCCAAACGGATTCTCCTTTTGCGCTGTCCTGCCCTCGCCACTGTCTATAACAATACAAGCCGTGAGAGGACTCACAACGATAAGATCCCCATTTATTCGTGAATTTCCCCTGCATAATGAAATCTCCAATGCCAGTATCAACCTTGGGCATTCCACCAATTGCAATATACTTTTCTCTATCAATCAAAGCCCCTAACCAACTCGGAACATAGCCAATACATAAATATTGGCGCGGATAATGAACTACAGAATAATTTCCCACCTCCGGTTGAACAAGATTTTCATATTCCTTATCCTCAACCTCATCGTAAAATATCTTTAACTGACAGCCCAAAAAGGAAATTTTCGGATATCTGTTTATAATATCTGTCATTATCGCCAAATGATTTTTAACCAGCAAATCATCATCATGCAAAAAACACACCCATTTTGATCTGGCGTAACTAATCGCAGTATCCATTTTGTAATTTGCTGAAACTTTATTTCTATAATAAATAACCTTATCATTATTTTTGTATAATTGCATTAAACGAGAAGTTTCCGTTTCCTGCTCCAACGGTGCAGCTTCATTATCGACTACCAGGATCTGATAGTCGGTAAAATTTTCCTGCCCAAGCGCACTCTCCAATGCTAGTTTAAGCAATTCAGGACGTTTATAAGTTGTAATTATAACCGTAACCATAGGTTCTTTTTCCCAATATCCTCCATACACCAGCTCAGACTCTACCGCTCTTCCGTCAAAAAAAGTATCTTTGTCTTCCTTAAAAAAATCATAATCCTTGATTTGCATTTTGAACTCTTTAAGTTCTTTTAGTTCCACAATCCAATTCTCCTTTTAAATTTATATATGAAACCTGCCTTCCATTATAAAAAATACTTGATTGAATATCTTGCATATTATCTAACTCGTATTTTGCAGTATCATTCATTCTATCCAAGTACTTCTTCAACTTTAAGCCTGTAATTTCCCCATCCCACGAAAGAAATGTCATAATTTCTAAATCATCCGTTCTTTTTGTTGTATAAAACTTTGGTTTGTTATAATAAGTCAGCACCAAACGTAATTCCTTGCATCGTTTCAACATTTTATCTAAAAATAATTCGAGTCTCTGATCTACATCTGGAAAAATATCATTCGCTATAATAATATCGTATTTTTCTATATCTGCGTCGTACCAATCCCTTGACATCCATTGAATTTTATATTCCCGGGCAATTGATTTCAAATAATCATTTCCACCATGTGCCATAAAATCTAATAACGTATATTCACAATTTTGAGCAAGCACTTTCGTAAGTGATGTATACCCCCCCCAATATCCAATACACGCACCTCTTTTTTGTTTAATAAAATGTCACCATACACATCCGCAAATATCATTCTTTTATTATCCATTTCCCGCAACCATTTGTTTGTTCTTATTTCCACTTCTTCCTGAACTGTATTTTCTTTTAACATTTTTAAAATCCAATCATTTTGATTATATTCTGCTAAATCTGTCTGCGTATATGTTTTCATTCTTTCCCTCCCACTTTATTTGTTTTGCAACTTCCACGCGACGTGAGTTTGCCTCCTCTGAGCACCCCCCGCACACTCCGCAAAAAGTCGTATGCCCTAATTCCGAATAGCCTAACTCAAACTCTAATAACTCTTTCTTGCTGAACTGTTTGTTAAAATCAAAATAGTCATTTTCACTATCAGGAAATAAGCCTGCCGCAACTGCTGCAAAATTACTACAGCAAAAATATAACTTTCCTTTTGCAAACTGCCTGCAAAACATTGCACATTTATGAAAGTGCCTCTGAATCTGTTTTTCACCTTCAAACTCAGGTTTATTATCAGGGAATCCCATGTCAAGCCATTGTTCACCCGTACGCTTAATATCAACCGCTACGCCATTATCCAAACAATATTTTTTCACCTCTTCTAGTTTACACCTATCCGGCACAGCAACCCTGTAATCACTAATATCAATTGTAACATGGTCTCTTTTACACATTTCCAAAATTTCTATTTTAGGAAAAATTGTTCCATTCGTACCAATTCGAATAGTGCCAATCTTTTCACCATAATTTTCATATACATAATCTATATATTCAATTAAATATGGATATAAAAATCCCTCCCCTCCCAAAAGCTTTAATTTATATATGTAGTCCACATTCTTAAACAAAACATCAGCGTCCGACTTTAATTGCGCCAGGGATGTATGATACACGTTTTTAAAATATGGGATATATGAAATACATTTTTCGCATTTCAACGTACAACATGATGTCAGGAAAACCTCCACCCTGTCAATCCTGATTACATCCCGGATATATACATCATATATCATTGAAAAGACTTCACCCTGAAAAAAGGTTTGATTTTCAATAAATCCTTTTTCGGCAAAACTATTTTTCAAATCGTCATATTCTTTTCTCTCCCTTGCAGTACATATGATTACAGCCTGCTTATCGGCATAAATTATAGCTTCTTCCACTATCGGAACTAAATGTACCGAATCACCCCCCCCATTTTGATTTTGAACATCTTTGTGCCAAAAACCTAAAAGCTGATATCCCTCCTCCTTAAAATATCTTCCAGTCTTATTATAAAAACCGATAACCTCATTTTCACTCCCTATAATGTAAAAATGGTTTTGCTTTTTCAGCATAAATTCCGCATACATATCAAGTTCATGCCCTGCGTTGTTTTTCTTTGTATTTCTTATCGAATAGTTTCTCATTTTTATAACCCAACTTTCTGTAAAATTTAAAATATTAACTATCGCCTATATACTATCAACTATTGCCTGTGCCATACAAATCACCCGTTCATCCATACGATGCAAATCGCCAAACTTCCATCTTTTTTCCTCTATCCAATATTCTTCTTTATGATCATCATCTTCCCATAATACCATTTTTCTATTTGAATCAATATTTTCAGAAGCATGCGTCAGTATCATATCTGCCGTATCATACAGATATCCAAGTTCTTTTTGTGAAGTTTTTCTTCCGGATCTGGTCTCAGCATCCCTGATGTCGGAATAATCGGGAAAAATATATTTAATCTTTTTATTTTTCACCCTCTGTCCACAAAAGTCACCATCTCTCGTAATTACAATCAATTCATTCTCAATTTGCTCTGCTAATAATTGTTCAAATCCTTTACTTCTTATTCCTTCTTTTAAATACTGAAAACATCCTAAACAGACATCATGCCTGTCTGTCAATACTTTGTTTTTTTGAATATAATATTGCTCGCCTTCATCTTCTGGTTCAAATATAAATGAAACTTTATACCCCATATGATGCAGTACAATCCCTAATTCTGTTAAACCGTATTTTTTACTAGAAGCAAACGATTTCACTTTTGGCACTATGATAAAATGCTTTTCTCTTTTCTCACGTTTCAACTCTAACTCTGCTTCTTTGTCAGCTCCAATTCCTTTCAATGCTCTGATTAAACTTTTTCTATACTCTAAATCATCAGCATATGTCTCATAAATTAGGTGAGCAGTCAGCAATGCCTCATGATACTTCTCCAGTCCTGTTAGAGCAATAAACTTACAATACAGCAGTTTCTTTTCATCATCTTCTGTTGCATCATACATATTTAAACATATTTCACTAATCTCATTGATAACTTCTAAATCTTTCCTATCTTTGGATGCCACATTTCTAACAATATTGTCAACCCTTTCTCGCCAATCTTGAACATTTTCCCTATTATTCGTTTTGTATAATCGTGCAAACTTCCGAATATCCCATTGGTCCAACCGCTTCTTCTCATCTCGCCCTGTCAACATTCTCTTTACATGAAAATACCAAAATGGCTTACTCTTTATGTCGCCCTGATAAAATGTATATCTGCCCTTCTTCCCATTTAATTCATCAGCAAGTCGGCCAAAAGTAGAACTATTCGAAAGTACCCTGTGATCACAGAGTGTCAGGCAAATAAATTCCGCAATATCAGCATCATCATATCCACAAAAATGAACGTAATATATAGAATCGTCTTTCCCCAATAAATTCTTTGCATAATCTATATCATCTGAAAATATACAGAAAATACAATCGCCCAAATGTTTTCTGCAATAAGCAATTGCCGCTTTGAAATAATCGCCCTCTATTTTTTCAGCCCAATCCGCCAGCAACATATCTCCACGTCTAATATGTACCCCTACTGAAATTTTATTTTTTATTAGCTCCCGAAATCTTCGAACCTCCGATATTTCTACTCGCAGGGAAAATATTTCCCTTAAAGTTTCCCAATATTTTTCATAATACAATGAACGGTTAAAAAAATATCCGCACATGAAGACATTCGCGTTTTTTTTGAGTTCAGGTATCTTGTCCAAGCCCTTATATTCTATTGTTTCATATTGCCCATCTTCTGTAAAAATAGTCACTTGTTTCTTTATCGCTTCAGGTATACCATTTATGTTTACATGTCCCGCTTGCTCTGCATCTACTAAAAAATATGATATTTTTCTAGTGTCTGGAATGTTAAAGAAATCAAGCAAATAACCCCAAGGGGCAGTTCTGCATTCTGAAATATCTAAAACCAGTTCCTCCCCCAATTCTTCAGCTAATGCATAAGAAGATGCATACTCCATCATTTGATTTGCAAGCCCCGGACTTAAACGTGCAATTACCATTCTCCGCCTCCTTTAATAATACCGCGAAATGCTCTCGCAAACGTACGAAATCTGTTCATTCGTAAGCTTGCATGAAGATGGTAACCATAACCCTTTTTGAGCCACCATTTCGGTTACCGGAAAACTCATATCATAATCATATGCAGGTTCTGCATGAAGCGCTGGATAAAAAGGTCTTGTTCCTATGCCTTTGTCCTTTAAATACATCATTAATCCTTCTCTGTCTTCGCATAAAATATCATAAAACCAAGGCGCGGTCTGTTCATAATCAGTTGGTATCAGCTCAATACCCTTAATCCCTTCTAACTGCTTTTGATATAACTTGCCCATTTCTTTCTTTCTAATAACCCTATCCGAAAGTTTCTTCATTTGTTCAATACCAACAATTGCCTGAATATCTGTAAATTTAAAATTCCAACCCTTGGTTAAATAGTGGTCGCTTCCCCCTCCGGCTCTTCCAAAATCTCTTATATATCTTATTTTTTCATATAAGTCCTCATTGTTTGTAATTAATGCGCCTCCCTGTCCCGTTGTTATTATTTTAGGGGCACTGAAAGAAAAACTGCCAATATCACCATATGTTCCAATATGTTTTCCTCCATATGAACTTCCCAAAGACTGTGCAGCATCTTCAATTAGATAAATTCCTTTGTTTTTACAAAATTGTACAAATTCATGTATATTGTCAGGATATCTACCATTAATACTTACAAGAATCACGGCCCGCGTTTTATCAGTAACTGCCTCACACATACAGTTAAAGTCCATACATAAATTATCCCTGGAAATATCTACGAAAACTGCTTTAGCGCCAATTAGTTCTGCAGCATTAGGGGTTGCAACCATCGTATAGTCTGGAACAACGACCTCATCTCCAACTGTCACTCCACATGCCATTAACGCTACTGCTAATGATATCGTTCCATTACACACCACCGAACAAAATTCTGCTCCGGTATACTCTGATATCCTCTGTTCAAACTCTCTTGTCTTTTTAAATTCTGTTACCCAACCTCCAGAATTCATATATTCAAA
The DNA here is from genome assembly GCA_910585005.1 of uncultured Lachnospiraceae bacterium. Lineage (GTDB taxonomy): Bacteria > Bacillota > Clostridia > Lachnospirales > Lachnospiraceae > Suilimivivens. The sequence goes on from CAJUCN010000001.1 coordinate 192,218, forward strand.
TAATGCATCCCTTTCCTTTTCATCAAAAGCTGGCTCCATTTGATTTATAAATTCCATAATTATACTCCTTTCAACAACACTATTTTACCATTTCAACATTCTTTTTCCTGAAGCAAAATAACCCCATCTGGCTCGTCTCAGCATCATTATATTTCTTCAAATCACAATTAATAATTAATACTGGATCTTCCGTAAGATCTATCACGGAATATTCTTCTAAATGACAACTTTTAAATTCTTCAACAATGGTATTCGTATTAAAAACCCTTTGAGCATTAAAGCACACTCTCTCCTTCCCTATTGGAAGTGAAATATAAATGTATCCTCCTGGTCTAACTACTCTTTGAATCGCATGAAAAGCTTTAAAGCAGCCTTCCGGATCAATAGCATCTCCATACCGTCCAAGTCCAAAATGCTCCAATGAACACAGTGCAGACAGACTTTCAATAGAATTGTCTGCGATATTATTCAATTCCGTTGCATCTGCCTGAATAAATTCAACCCCTGGTATTTTTTTATCTAAAGGTCTAATATCAATCAGAGTTGTAGGAATTTTTAATAACATTAAGTGCGATATGAATCCATCAATTCTTGAACCAATATCAAAATGCCTGACAGGCATTTTTTCTGCAATTCTTAGCCCTCCCCATAAATCCTGCCAAAAATATCCCCCTGGATATCCAGCCTGTCCACGCCACTCTCCTAAAAACGGATATTCATATTCTTTTTTGAAAATGAAGTTCTCTCTCCTATTCATCTGGGAATAAATTTTCTTATCATTCTCATACTTCTTTTTATTCTCTATTTGAATTCTTATCTTTTCTCCTATCCGAGGCCGTTTTCCCCAAATCACATTTAACCTATATCTTATTTTTTCATTCCTAATTATAGGTTTCAATATCCTAACCAGTAAAATTTCCAATCGACTCATCTTCTTTATCTCCTCTTCCCAAGTCAAACTTTACGGCCCCTAAAAGCTCAAATTATCTCCAGGGTATTTCAAAACAATCCTTCTTAACAAAAATGTCATCTGTCGACATTCGTGCCAAATAGACATATCCTTTGTCATGAAGGAACTTTCTAATTTTCATTTCAGTTTCGAAACCATCCTCATTTTCAATACTTAATATTTTTATTTTGTCTTTATCCCAATCTATACCGGTCAGTATTTCATATTCCATACCTTCTACATCCAAAGACATATAATCTATATCATGCAAATTGTATTCCGCTAAAACATCGCAAAGTTTTCGCTGTTCTACCTCATATGTCTGTATCGTTTTCGCTTCATCATCATTAACAGTTTCGAGTTGATTTATCCCAACTTTTCTAGATAGGTAATCCTTTGCAGCTTCTTGAAAGAAGATAGTGCACTGTTTGTCACCTAATGCAATTGGAAGGCATGTAACCGTTCTTTGTTCCTTCCATTTTGAACTGTATTTTTTCAGCGGTTCAAAAGCCAAGCCAGTCCATCCATTTCTTTCAAAGTAATATGTGTTATTAATTGCAATTGGGTCATTTCCGCCTATATCCAAATATACTCCATTGCTCTTCCTGTTTAGTAAGAAATCAACAAAGAAATCCTGTCCGCATTGACTGTAATAATCAGTATATCCAAACTCCCAATTATGATGTTTTCCATCAGCTCTCAAAACCTGAAAGGTATCTTCTAAATATGGCAGCAAAATCCCTTTATTCCCATTTACTTTCTTTTTTATTTTATAGTATTTTTTCAAAAGAATTTGGTTTCTTATCATTCCCCCCATCTGAGACCACTTTCTCCAAGTAAGATTTAGCCTATACCTTGTTCTCTCATTCCTGATGATAGGTTTCAAAATCTTAACTAGTAAACTTTCCAATCGACTCATCTTCTTTTCCCCCTCTCCCTAAGGCAAATTTTACCGTCTTTAAAAGCTCATATTCTTCTTGATTTTTGCTTCTGACATACTCAAGTAATATCTGCGGATGCATAAACTTTAAATCATTAAACGCAAAGTGATAATCCATGTTTTTTATAATATCATCGTCACTAATAGAATACATATCTTTCTTATGCATCTCCACGACATCAGAAACAATTACTAAACCAGTACCATATATACTACGCAAATCACTTGTCATAATAATATCTATATCATCATATTTTTTTGTTTTTCGCAGTCCAAGTACCTGCAAGACTGCTCCGCTTACAATACATACTTTTTCTCTTGGAATGTTGTTCTTTAACAAGGCTCTCTTCAGATTATCCAAATTTTTTAAGAACTCTTCATCTTCAATATGAACGCCAAGATTCTGATATTCTATCGTATTTCTTGACAAATATTCACAGGCAGGAAGCTTACCCGATTTGTCCTTTGGCAAATCCCCAATAATAGGAAAAATCCTGTCCGGCTCAATAGGAACAATAATTTGTTCTTCCCGGATACCCATTTCAAGCAGTTGCTTTTTAATGATTTCAACGGCTTTAAAAACCCCTATCGCTATATAATCAAAATCTTGTTCAAAAATTTCTGTCGGTGAAATAATCTTCTTACTCTCACAGTAACTACCCCAATTGTCGCAAGTATTATCTGTAAAGGCAATAATTTCGTTTCCTTCTACCATAAGCTTATGCATAGCTTTAATCCCAACGCCACCGCATCCAAATATTATTATTCGTTTCATACCAGCCTTTCCTTGATATAAACCTGAACCTTTTTGCTTCTGTTTTTGCAATAAAACTCATTTAAAATGCATACAAACCGAAACCCGCATCTTTCCAAATAATCCATAATATTTTCTTTTACATCAATACAAATAATACATTCTATTTCACCGTTTTCAACTAATTCTTTTTCTCGAAAATCATGATCAAATATCAATACTCTACAATCGGGGCAGTCCTGCTCAGTTACTTCATTTATTTCCTGATAAAATAACTTATCCAAAAAAGTAGTAAACACATTGTTCGAACGTTTTATTCTGTTTACTTTAAATCCACATGCGTCCAAATATCTACTGCATGCGCCTTCATCCTCCAAATCGCATAAAATAGAATAATAATCCTTAATTTGCTTTAACCCTTCCCTGTCCGTAAGATCATATCCATTTACCTTTATCTTTGCTTGAAAAAATGAATTGTAAATCAGATATTCCGCAATTGGGAAAAGCACCAATCTATAGTAATCCACATTGTCTGCTCTCATATCTTTAAAATATGGGTGTGGAACCGGAACTACCGTTTTTACAATATGTTCTTTTTCCATGTACTCTTGAAGTAATAAAAATGTCTCTTTGTTTAGCCAATGTTCATAATGATCTAATTTCAGTCTAACCGGAATATGCCTATATCCTTTTGCAGCTAAAAACACTACCCTATTCCGTCCACCATGCACCATATAGAATTTTCCTTTATCGCCAGCTTCTACCCAAGGCGCATTCTTCATAAAAAAGTCAAATTTATAATCTGAAATTTCCTGCATATTAGCAAAAGATTTCCATCTGGATTCAACCCAGCTAGCCTTTAGTTCTTCTGTAATTTGCACCTGATTTCTGTATGCCCATTCAGAAGCATAGTTATAAAAGTCATTCAAAACATCCTTTTCTTTCCTATTTTTATTACCGATAAATAATTTGTACAAATTAACCAATGGAAAAAAGATCGCCATACTGATATTTTCATACGCATCTGCTTTTTTATAATTAAATATTAATTCTAAAGGCATCCAGGCAAGTACTTCCTTGTCTGTATTCTGTGAAATCATGAAACAATCCTTATAATACATCTTATAATTCAATTTGACTTTTGCCAAAATCTGTTCCTTGGGAAAAATCAAATCTCCCAATATAGTATCATAAACCATGCTGATTTTTTCTAATTTTTCATCAGAATATCCTTTTAATATAGGCAATGGCTTGTATACACATTGATCAAACCCCATTTCAGCAAGTTTATATGCAATATCCGTATGCTCAAATACATTCTTGATCGTTAATATAATAACAATGTCATTCGCTTCTGGTATAAGTTCCGCCATTGTATTGAAATCCCAAACTTTTTCTCCTCGGACATTCCCCAATGTAACAGCCCTCTGATCTAAAAAACCCTTTAAACAGTAGCCATTTTCCTTAAATACTTTAATCAGTTTTAATCCGTTTCCGCCGACACCATAAATTAAATATTTTTTTTCTTTATCAATCCTAAAATTTTCTTCCATTCCTCACCTGTCAGCTTTGTTTTACATTTCAAATACGCCAATTTCTAACATTTTTCCTTGAAATACTTTTCTCTGTAAGACTGTGTAATGATTCATCTTTGTATTATTTAATATCATTTCCTGAAAAGTATCATCTTCCACATAAAATTCAGAAAATAATTTTCCCGAAAACATCTCCAAACAGCCCGTTTCCAACAAAAACAATGTATGAAGCATTCCAAATAAAATATCTGCTTTCTTGCACTCCAGTCTTAAACGATCTATATTATCTATTACCTCTATGTTTTCCACATGGAGCAGAGCGAAGAACTTTTCTGCTAATCCGCGTATTTTTTCTTCATTATCAAAAAACGTTACTTTATCTGCACACATCCTTTTCGCAACGCGCGCAAAATACCCTTCATATTGACTTGCATCGACCACCTTCACGCCTTTCAGTCTAACTGATCCTAAATATTGCAAAATACCACCTAATATTGTCTTCCCCCATTCTTCACGCAAGTAAGGAAAACTTACAAAGTCAGGATGCGGAACCGGCACATATGTGTTCCTGATTTCATTCTTTTCTATGTATGCTATTGTCTCAATCAAACAATCCTTGTTCTCCCATACTTTGTAATCTTCTCCGCTTACCTTTACGGGATAGAAAACATAACCTTGGTGCTGTAAAAAAATTGTTCTATGACAACCGCCTATAATATTAAAATATCCTTTTTCATTCCATATGACTTCTGGAGCGCCTTCCCAAAAAAAATCTAAACCACTCATTATCTCTTTTTTTAACAGTGAAAATAGCTTTTCTCTATCTTTTATCATAAAAAAAGCCTTCTCTGAGTTAGGCTCAACATTAAATATTGAAAAGTAAGCATTGCATTCATTTCTATATCCATCCAAATAGTCAAATAAATTGTGATACCAATAATAGCTATTTAAGTTGACATCAATCCCATTATTTACAGTATGAACCTTTGAAATGTCTCCCCGCCATCGGCTTTTATCTTCTGAATACAATATTTCCTGCCCAATCCATATCAATTTTCCTTTTTCTTCCTGACGTATTATCGCATTATCATTCCATTGATACTTTCTATATAAACAATATTTTTCAACCTCATTTCCAACATCCAATCCACTTAATGCCCTATTATACAAATTGGTCAATCTAATCTTTTCTGCATGAGATACTGCATGTCTCATTGGCAAAAAAACAATCTTTTCAAAGCCTAGTGAATATAATCCCTCTGCAACATCGTAATGCTCCATGCCTGCATTTAAACAAATAATAACAATGACATCCGCCTTTTTCGCTGAATTCAGCTCTTTTGCATCAGGTAAAAATACCGGAACATCTTCATACATGCCTTGGACTTGCTTATCCAACAAAGCAATGACACAAACGCCATTCGCTTTTAATTTTTGCAGGGTAGCTTTTCCTAATTCCCCATTACCATATAAAATATAATTATACCCTAAAGGCGTATGCATTGTTTATCCTCTTCTTCCTTAACTACACAGTTCTTTCTTCGGCACACTTTTGCAGCATTGCGTTAATAAGTTTTACTGTCTTAAAGTTCTCAGGTAAAACTAATTTTTCATCTACATATATACCAAATTTGTCTTCTAGCTGAGTAACTAAGAAAATAGTCGAAAGCGAATCTAATATTTCAGATTCAATCAATTCCGTATCTTCTTCTATATCAATATAAGGATTAATTTCTTTTAATATTTCTATAATTTCGTTAATATACATTTCTGCTCCTTTTTTGCACAATTAAACGGCATACATTACCGTTTTTGAATCTCCAAATATTTCTTTCTGCCGTAAATAGAATGAATAATCACTGCGGACCGCACGCAAAAAATTTATAACACCTAATACATTTTCCGGTTTTACTCCATGCTCCATGATAATGATTGGTTTACATCTCTCTATTATTTTTTTGCTCCCTCTTAATATTTGAAAATCCGCTGCAAGTGCATTAATTTTAATAATAGTCGGACATTCTCCCTGCAATAAATTATCAAGCGTTTCTACTTGTATTTCTTCCTTCCCATATACCCCCCCCTTTTTCTCCATGGTAAACTTTGTATCATTATCAATCGCATTATCTATACTCCTGAATAAATTGGGACTGTCATAATTTATTTCACTATTATCCGTGATGGAATAAAAATTTAATTTGTCTTTCTCTGACCACAATGCCTGATTAAAAAGTGTAACCCGATCCACGCGTCCATACCTTATAAAATTATGCAAGGAATCATAATTCCCTCTATCAGCTTCAAACGCATATATATATTTATACTTTCCCCCACAATATTCCAAATATTTTAAAATAGTATCGCCTGTATAAGCCCCAATATCAATATAAACCGAGTCAGCTCTCCCCCCAATAATTGCTTCATCAAAAAAAGTATTTCCTTCCGTCATTTGATATAAGTCAAACATATCTCCAGTTAATTTATAATTCAAATTCAGTTCAAACAATTTTCGAGATGTATCATCTGCAAATTTTTCATAAACGTCTTGAAAATTATTAAAATTATTATCTATATCTTTTGATGGTATCAAAAAATTATCCACTTTAAAAGGATTGCAAAACTGAAAAATACTATGTCCCTCTCCTTTTTGGCGCAGCATCTGATTCGTCTCAATTGCATTACGAATTGACATTGTTAACAAAATAACATATTCTTCAAAATTACTTTTAACCTCATCGTAGCTGATTATTTCAAATGATTTCCCTTTAAAACTTATTGATCTTCCCCAGAGTTCCGAATTATTATCACAAATCACAGTCGGTCTAATATCCATAGTATCCAAAAGGACAAGAGCCTGCCTAAGCTTGCCTCCAGCACCAAAGCAAACAATATTTTTATTTTTTTTTAGGTTTTCAAAATATTTTTCTGAACAAATATATTCCAATTGTGACATTACATCAACTCCTTCAATTTCACTCTATCGATTTTTCCATTAACATTCAACGGAAATTTTTCTATTTTGCATATTATTGCAGGTAACATGTACTTAGGTACTTTTTTTGCCATACAGGCATAGACCTCTTTCTCCGTTAAAGTTTCCTCTCCTACATAAAATAAAACTATTTTTTTCTTTTCGGTATTGTATAGTGCACAACTTTGGTAGACACCCGATATGGATGATGCTGCAATTTCTATTTCACCCAATTCAATTCTATGTCCCTGATGCTTAATTTGAAAATCTTTTCTACATACATAAACTAATTCGCCAAATTCATTATACTTTACCAAATCGCCTGTTCTATATATTGTATCATAAAAGCATTTGTTTAATGGGTTCTGAATAAAAGCATTATCTGTTTTCTCAAAATCTCTATAATATCCCAATGACAGGCAGCTTCCACGCACACACAACTCACCAATTTCCCCTTCTTTTACTAATATGTTCTCTTCATTTATAACAATAATCTGCGTGTTTTCGCACGCCTTACCTATAGGCAAAGGTTCATCATCTTGAAATTCCCGATCAACAATATAATATGCACATACATCAGTAATTTCGGTAGGGCCATATAAGTTTGCATATAACAAATCGGGATAAAGCTTTCTCCAAATATTAAGTTGCTTATTAGGCATTACTTCCCCACAAAATAATACCTTTTCCAAATATAGCAGCCTCTCCTTTTCCAGTACTCCCGAATTCGCAACACCTATCAAAGCAGAAGGAACCCAAAAAATTGTGTTGATCTTATTTTCATTAAGATATTTACATAGTCTATTGGGAAATACAAAAAAATCTTCCGGAATAATAACCATAGTAGATGCATTTTTTAGGGTTGAATAAATATCTAAAATAGAATTGTCAAAGTAAAATGGAGCCTGTTCCCCAAAAACAGTTTGATCATCAAACCCAAATTTGTTATGTAGCCACTCTGTATAATCAATGATACTTCTATGGTTTATCGCAACTCCTTTGGGAATCCCTGTGGATCCGGATGTAAACAAAACATACACAGGGTCTATATCCAATACATTGGAAAGATGCCGCATTAATTCCCCTTCATCAAAAGAGCTATCTTTACCGGCCTCGTAATCAATGTTTATCCACCTTTCCCTGTCGTTTATCTGCCCGCTTTGACTAATAACTGCAATAGGCTCTAATACTTCTAAAATTTTTTCAATCCTTTCTCTTGGAGATTTTTTATCAATTGGAACATAAAAGTTACCGCTATATAAAATTCCCATAAAGGCGACAATGCAATCAATACCTTTATCCATATACACCGCTATCGGCTTGTTATATATTTCACCACATTCTGACAGTATATGACTTGCCAATTGCATTGCATATGTGTTAATTTGAGAAAATGTCATTCTTTTATTTTCATCTATAACTGCAATTTTTTCCGGATATTCATTTGCCGACTTTCTCAAATACTCCAATACATTTGTTGTCATTTCTACCTGCTCCTGTTCAACTCTTCAATCAACTTTTCAACAACTATTTTTCTTCCTTCATAATTTGCCGTTTCATCAATTGTATGAATATCTGCAAATTGGCTATCTTTTAAAGCATAGCTTAAATCTAATAGTGATATGCCATGAGAACCCACTATTTCTTTTAAATAAATCACATTTTTATTATAAATTTCAGTAAATTTTTCGCCAAATAAGCTGATTGCATACATATAATTTGCCGGCGGAATAAAGACTATGGGCTTTATGTCGTTTTTTTTGCATAATTCCAATAGCTTTTCCAAATATACTATACATTCATTATCCCTTTTTAATGTATACATATAGTTCATTTTAATAACAATTCTGTCATTTCTTTCTTTAGCGCTTGTATTAAAATCTGAACCGGCAGATGTAAAGTAGTCCATTCTGAAATCAGAAAATCTCTTATTAGTTATATCTGCATATTCCCGCAGTTCTTCTTCACTATCCCCGACTGTTTCACTAATTAATTGAATTAATTTAGCATGTTGTGAACGAGGCAATAAATGTTGTTTTCCCGTAAACGTTTCAAAATTTGCCATTATCAACAGTTTTTTAGGTTTGCTTATATTATCAATATGCGCTTTAAATATATTGTAAAATGCCCTCATTCCCATCGCGTGTATAGCAAGCACTTTTATATGCTCTTTACCTAATTTTTCTTCCAACATTTCACTTAAATTCAGATAATTTTCATCTTCAATGGAAATATCCGTCAATCCACAATCTCCCATGGCAATCACATCAAAATTACCTTTTCGAGAAAAATTCTTAACAAATTCTTCGTTTAAATGATTTTCTACAAAAAAATAATTTTCATCTTTAACAAATCCGCTCTTTTCTAATTGTTCCATTAAACTGTAACCATTTTCAACAGAGATAATTACATTGACTTCATTCTTCATTCTTACAATTTCTTCATATGGAACAATGGGAAATTCATTTATATATCCACCAACTTTCATATCATTATTGTCCGTAAAAACAATATCTTTATACCCCTTCACAGACAACCAGATGGAAAATATAGTTCCTCTAATCCCCGCGCCAAAAATGACAATTCTTTTCCCCTTAAGCTTTTCTTCATTTCTTTCTATACATTCAAAAAGAGCATTATAATCATATTTTCCTACCGTCGTAACTGGCCATGCGAAATTTCTGATTTCATTCATCACTAATCCTCCTTGATGGATTGTTCTTGTATTCTCTCTAATATTTCCTTTTCGTAACCGTCTACCATATCATTTTCCGTCAAAACAGTGTTTTGGGGAATATAACAATTGTTGCACACAGCATTGCAGTCTCTTGTATTCCGCAACTGCTCTATAAGAAAATCCCTTCTTTCTTTGCTCATCCAACATTCTTTTAATGTATTATTGTTAATGTTTCCTAATAGCATTGGCGGGATAATGTTTGTACATGGAAAAATAGTTCCATCAGGCAAAACATTAATGGTATAAAACATGAGGGGACATACACGTTGTCTCTTATAGTCCACTCCATATTTATTATTTGTTTTATTTTTTTCATTGTTTTCTTCCACATCCCATAAAGGCACTACTGTTTCAATAAATACCCGATCAGCTATTGGTGAAAATCTTTCATAAAAAAATTCTTCCTCGCCTTCATTAAGCGCTGCGTCAACTATTTTTATGCAAATAGTTGTATTCCGTTTTTCATGATATAAAAATTTGATATTATTGTAAAAGTCGTCATAATTAATATCTACACCACATATTTCCTTATACTTTTGGGCATTCATCCCTTGCAAAGAAATTACCATTCGATCTAGCCCACTATTGATAATTTTTTTACTTAAATTCTTATTCAAGAAGGAAGCATTTGTATGAATTTCCACAGAATCAGCAACATCTTTTTCCTTGGCATATGCTACGAATTCGGCAAATTCAGGATGCGCTAAAGATTCTCCATTATGTGATAATGAAAATCGTTTAATTCTTCCATCAAACTCCAAAGATTGATCAACAATCTTCTTAAAAACTTCTTTTTTCATCAATTGATTGTGACCATAATATTTTTCTTGTTTTCTCATGCCCCGGAAACAGTAGTTACATTTAAAGTTGCAAACGTCACTGATATCGGCCATAACTGTGAATGGAGTAGCTAGTGGCAAAACTTTACCCAAGCACTTTCGATCTTCATTATAAGATGGTTTGATTTTTTCATTAAAATTGTTCATTGTTCGTTCTCTTTCCACAAATTTGACATTCACTTACCATCTTATCCATGGCGCTTGTCCTTTATTTATTAAACTCTCTAATAACATTTTATCGCGCTGTGTGTCCATACACTGCCAAAATCCATTATATCTGTATGCATATAAGTTTCCTTCACCAGCCAGCTTCTCAAAAGGGTATCTTTCCAAAATCATATCATCACCATGAATATAATCAAATATTTCCGGTTCCAATACCATAAATCCGGCATTAATCCAGCCGCCATCATCTTTACTCTTTTCAGAAAAACGGCTAATCCGGCTTGTGTTTTCAATATCCAGAACACCAAATTTATTTCCAGGCTGTACAGCGGTAATGGTAGCTTTAGCGTCCATCATCTGATGAAACTTAATAATATCGCTAATATTCACATCTGATACGCCGTCTCCGTAAGTGCACAGAAACGGTTCATTTCCTATATACTTTTGGATTCTTTTCAGTCTTCCTCCTGTTTGCGTGTCCAGCCCTGTATCAACAACAGTTACTTTCCAAGGCTCAGCAATATTATTATGGATCGTCATTTCATTATTATTGGAAAAATCAAAAGTAATATCAGATCGATGCAGATAATAGTCTGCAAAATATTCTTTAATTACATAGCCTTTATAACCACAGCAAATAATAAAATCGTGAAAACCAAAATAAGAATATATTTTCATAATGTGCCACATAATTGGAGAACCACATATTTCAATCATTGGTTTTGGCTTTAAATGACTTTCTTCGCTGATACGGGTTCCATATCCGCCTGCTAAAATTACAACTTTCATGCACTCCTCCCTCAGCACAGGTCATGTGACCATAAACAGTTGCTTTCCCTATGTATCAATATAAGACTTTATCCATTCCAGTTCGAAGTCTTTAATCCACGGCATCGCACAAAATACGTCTTTGTTAGAAGCTATAATATGAATTAATTCTTTCTGAATACCTCTGCATTCTTCAATATGATAAAGACTGATTTTATCAATCATGCTAATCATATACGACCATTCGCTATATAGCGTTTCCTGATATATTCTAGGCGCATTTTCTTTGATATATTCTGTCCGATTATGGTATGCCATTAAGTATTCGTGCATAGTCTCTTTCGTCCACATTTCTGCCGCACTTGTAAAACGTGAAATATTTCCTTCGTGACGAGTAAAATAATACTTATCGAGTCCATGTATTACTACCTTTTGAGCAGAAAGCATATATTTGTATTGTGTATGAATGTCTTCGTGTTTGTAATCTTCAACAAATGGCCATAATTTAAGTATTTTTTTTCCGTACAATTTCCCTGGAGTCGATGCTCTAATATATTTTCTTTCGAGCAAGAGCCTTACAGCTTCCTCGCCTGACATTACCCTCTTTTCATTAAGAATGCATTGCGGTTTTCTGCTACAGCCATCGCCTTCAGAAGTACCGCAAATTGCTATATCAGCTTCGTTTGATTGAACCAGATTATATAAGAACTCCAAATAATCAGTTTCAATTCTATCGTCATCATCTACAAACGCAATATAATCTCCTTTTGCAGAATTCACGCCAACGTTTCTCGCATGTCCGATGCTTCCTCCCGGCAGCGTTATAATCCGAATTCTTGTATCATTATCAGAATACTTATTTAATAGAAGAGGGGTTCCGTCAACAGAGCCATTATCAATAATGAGAAATTCAAAATTCTTATAAGACTGTTTCAGCACGTCTTCAATCATATTAAATACAAATTTTTCTCGATTATAGGTAAGCATAATAACAGAAATCATATAGTTATCCTAACCTTTCCTTCCATCTATTACATTAGGATCAAATGGATCAAATTAGTTTATCATTACAAACAAAGATCCTCTTCATAATTAAGCAACTCTGTTGTTCAGTATATTATATTTACTTTATAATTGCAAGCAAGCTTTAGGGGGCTTGGATTTCCGTTATGCCTGGCGGCAATAGTCATCTTTAAATTTTTTTCTGGTGTTCATTACCCCTTACCTCTTCTGCCAACACTTCTTCTCTTTTTCTCTGAATCGCTTTCCCGTCTGCAATTTCATAAATCACATCACATTTCCTAATCGTTGTCAGGCGATGCGCCACAATGATAAGGGTTTTTACCTTTTGCAGAGCTTCAATGGACTCCATAACCGCGTTTTCTGTTTCGTTATCCAGCGCTGCTGTCGCCTCATCCAGCACAATGATATCCGGTTCATTATACAAAGCTCTCGCTATGGCGATCCTTTGCCTCTGCCCTCCGGAAAGCTGCACTCCCCATTCTCCTACATTGGTATCAAGCCCTTTTGCAAGCCCTTTTATAAAGTCCTTTATTTGCGCCATTTCAAGCGCTTTCCACACTTTCTCATCATCAATACAATCTTCCTTTATTCCAAATGCTACATTTCTACGAACAGATGCATCCGTCATATAAACGGATTGAGGCACATACCCAACAATATTATGCCAAGCCTCCCCCAATTGTTCAATGTCGGTTCCATCCATCAATATTCTTCCGCTTTGGGGCTTTAACAGTCCAAGTACAATATCCGCCAAGGTTGTTTTTCCTGCCCCTGACGTCCCAATAAGTCCTACGGAGGTTCCTTTCTCAATTACCATCGAAAGGTCATCTATTACATTTTTATCCGTTCTCGGATACGCATAAGAAACATGCGATATTGTAAGTTCATTTTTCAGAGAAACATCAGCGTAAAATCCTTCTTTCTTTTCATCAGCTTTTTCTTCTTCAAGCCCTTTTACCATATGCAGTGTCTCCGCCGCTGAATTCAGACCGGGTGCATTAAATACGATAGCGTTAACATCACCCAATAATATGCCAAGCGCCGGCAAGATCCGCAGTGTTGCCAGTGCAATGATCACCATCTGTGCCAGCAAATCAGCATTTCCGCCCGCCGTAATACTTTGAACCGCCACTACGGCCAAAATCCCAATGATGCATACCACCTCTATCATAAAAGACGGCGAGGCGGAGGCAACCGTCATCTGTACTTCCGCCTTGTTATATCCAATCATATTTTTCAAATACTCATTTACAAAATAATCCTGCCTGCCAAAAACCAATATTTCTTTATACCCCTGAATTGCTTCCAGCGACGCCTGGCTCGCACGATAGGAATACTCCCTGGAGGCCGCGCCAAACCGGCGCATCGGGTTCCGAAAGACAAGCTGTGAGACAGCAAAGCAAAATATCACAATACCTAAAATCAAAAGCGCAGCCAGTGGTGTACTCACGATAATAAACAATGTCATACAGATAATAATAAGTACTTTACACATGAAAGAAAAGAAATGAGCAATGACATTCTGCACACTGTTTACATCTGAACTGATTCCACGGATTAAAGTTGATGAATTATGATCCACAAAGAAAATGTACCCCTGACTCATATAAGTACGAAGCACCCGAACCGCCAATTCCCTCCTGATCTTATTGGAAAATTTGGCGGCGGCCCATGTGTACAAAAAAGAATATGCATTTTTGATAATGTAAATAATCCCTACCCCTATACAGACAACGGTTATTACTTCCGCACTAGTCTCTAAATGAAATAGCTCAATCAATGGGCGCACATAATCCTGCTCCATCAGTTCGTCTACAGATATCACGATCTGTACTACTGGAACAATGATTGACACCCCTACTGTTTCAATTAATGCCGACGCCAATGACATTAAAAAAATAAGGACACAGTATCTCTTTTGCTCTCTGTTCAAAATAAAGAAAAGCTTTCCTAATGCATCCTGTACCTTTCTAATCTCCTTTAACATAACGCTTTCTCCTCAATTTTCTAATGATGCCAATCCCTGCTACAGCGTTTATAAAATACATCTTTACTTCATTTCCATACCTGTCCATTACTTCTTTCCACCAAACGCATCGAAACGCCGCATAAAAAATTTTTCTCCGAATATTTATCCCCTGTATTTTAAAATCATTCTTATTGCTGCACTGCTCCAAATTGCACAGCATGCCATAGAGTGATTTCAGCTCATAATAGCCTGCCCAGGGCTTTAATTGAGGATATTTTTTCTTGCACATCCTATAAATATCTCTTTCTATTTCTATCGCCCTGTAACGCTCCATGCTATAGTCTGATGAAGTAATACTCCCTGGCTTCTTAATATAATGGTATACTGGTTTATCAAGCAAAACAACATGATCTCCAATATCCAAAAGCCTGGGCAGTATCTCCTGGTCTTCGTTTAAGATCCCCTTTTTATACCGCACTTCTGCAAACAGACTGCTTCTAAAAAGCTTATTACAGCTTGATTGGGTAATATAGCTTCTCCCAAACAGATCCATAAACGCCTCTTCTTTCGTAAGCCTTTGTCTCTTAGGGCTTACAGAAACAACCGTATGGCCTTCCAGATCCGTAACAAAAAATCCCCCCGCAACAATAGATACCGCCGGATCGGTCATTTCTGCAATCATACATTCATAGGTATCCGTTTCTATGAAATCATCCCCGTCAATAAACGAATAAAATTCTCCTGATGCAATGTCGATCCCGGCGTTTCTTGCATCTGAAAGGCCTCCATTTTTCTTATGAACCACCTTAATTCTGCGATCTCTTTCGGTCAGCTTCTCACACAGCTTTCCTGTACCATCCGTGGAACCGTCATTCACCAAAATAATTTCCAGGTCTGCATAGGTCTGACTGATTAACGATTGCACACAGCGTTCAAGGTATGGCTCAACATTATAAGACGGTACAATAACTGAAATCATATCTCCTCCAAATATCCGGCAAGTCTATCGGAATTTCCCTATAAACTGATCTACATCGGTAAAATATTTTCCATTCTCGCAAAGCCAGTCCAAGTCTTTATTCCACCATTTTATTTTTAGAAGCTGCTCAATCTGTTCTTCCTTGAAACGATATCTGATCAGCTTCGCCGGTACGCCTCCTACAATGGCATATGGTGCAACATTCTTTGTCACCACCGCGCCCGCCGCAATTACCGCACCATCTCCAATTGTAATACCGCTTTTAATGGAAACCCCTTGCCCAATCCATACATCATTGCCAATGGTCACGGTAAACCCATCCTTATTATATTTCAAATCCTCATAATAATTTTGATCTACAAAGGTCTTCAGCGTATGCCTTTTCCTATAAAAGCATGGCGAAATTGAAACCATATGAACGGGATGCTCAAAAAGCCTAATATTGACATCTTCTCCTATTCCGCAAAACCGTCCTATTTTAACCTCTTTCAATACGCTGTTTCGATGCACATAAGAACCATATCCCACCTGGCATTCATACAGTTCTCCCGCAATATAATTATTCCCTTCAAGCTCGTTTTCCCGGCCAACAATAGCAGTCGGTCCCAAAATAACATGCATTTTTGCATTTTCCCGGCGAAAGCAATCATTCAAATACCATTCATAAATCCGGTCAACAATCTTCATCAATCCCACATTCCTTTAATGCTTAGCATCGCAAAAATTGCGCTGATTACGACACAAATCATGATCAACAATCACTAAATCCTCATACTCCATTTCATACCATGCTTTACGCATTATTCTTGCTGAAAGCGTGAGGTTAGACACTCCCCCCACCAATCCGGCACACCGGGTAAGCATATACTGGTCACGCACTACCTCTAGCCCCAACAGATAGTGATGATCTTTCCTGTCTGAATGACTGTAGGCAACTGATTCGTCTTCTCCGCTTGCCCGCCATGTATCTTCAAACGCTTTTAAAGCTGTGCCAAATTCCTTACGAAATGTCTCTACAGCCTCCTGTTCATCTGTCGCAAGAAAAACCACTTCGTATCCTTTCGTTTCCATTAGCTCATGTACTTTCTCTATTTGCTCCTCTATTGTAACAAACACCGGATGATTATTATACTGTCTCCGGTAATCCGTTCCCCGGAAATGCACCGCTAACGCTTTCTTATCTCCGACTAAATCGGCATAACCTTTTTCCAGATATGATAATGTCTTTTTATTATAATGAATATATTTTCGTACCATGCCCGTTAAGGCTTCCATATATTCCTCTGTCACCGCGTAACCATGTGTATTTAATTGATTTTGGACATCATGGATATGATCGTCATTTGCCTTTAGTACATATGCTGCCTGATAAACGTCCTTCACATCGGAAACAGGCTCAAAATAATATAAAAACCCATTGTCGACACCATCCACGCCTCCTGCTTCGTAATACAAAAATTCCTTTCCCCAGTCCACATAAGGAAGAAAACCTCGCTCCGCCGCAAAATGCAAGCGAATCAAAGTAAACAAAAATTCTGCAAAGAAACCTACCGAACAGCCATAGGCATCAATGTGGTAAATTATCTTTCCCTTATAGTCATTACCATAATGATGCAGCTCCAGGAAATTCGGATTATGATACCCTTCCATCACAAAACGACGAAATTCTTTTTCCCCGCGCCGGACTCTGCATTGATGCCAAAAATCCCTCATTTCCCTTGTTAACTCTTTTTTTAAGTCAATCATTTCTACTAAGCACCTCATACACCTCAAATACCTATGCCGTAAACCCGGCTGACCGCCTCTTCCCAGTCTCCGCGTTGCTTCAAAATATATGCAATAATATCCCTTGCAGCGCCATATCCGCCTTTTGTACCAGATATATAATCAGCTCTTTCCTTTACTTCCTCACAGGCATCCGCAGGACACCCGATAAATCCGCACAGCCTCATCCCCGGCAAGTCGTTCAAATCATCGCCAAGATAACCAATTTCTTCTTTCCCTATATGGTTCTCCCGCATAAAGGTCTTTAAATATTGCACTTTATCCTTACAATCCTGAACAAGGTACTCCACACGCATTTCTTTCATTCGTTTCGTAGTCGCAGCACATTCCCGCCCCGTAAGAACAAGAATCTTAATTCCTGCCTGATGGGCTGCAAAAAAACCCGCCGCATCCTTTGTGCAGAACTTCTTCAGTTCATTACCATGCTCATCATAATAAATTCCCGCATCTGTCAGTGTACCGTCCACATCAATGACAAGATACCTGATTTGATCAAAATTCTCCATTTCTCTTACCATCATCCTTTGTCGTACAGCGAGGGCGTCAGGAAAATCACTTCCATCTTTTTGCGGATATCCGCCACATATCCGGTATTCCTAATATTCTCTTCCTGGCCCTTCGTATGTTGATTTGCCATATAAGAGGAAACATAATTACAGCCTTCTGTTTGATATCCGTCAAACCCTGCAACATAAACTTTGTTTTTTCCTAATCGAATCAAAAGCCGCATCAGCATAATCACACAATTATCACTTTTCCCCTTATCATCAAAACACAAATCTGCGTAATTCAATACATTTTCCGAACTGCACATGTCTGCCAAATTTGAGGTAACCAGAAGACTCCCTGCGTCTTTCTTTTCTTCAATTGCACTATAACGCATTGCATTCGTGTAAAATGCATAATCCTGCTGATATAGTTCCGGAATAAAGTTAGCTGATATGATAATCGGATTATTTCTTGTAATAAATTGATCAATCTGCTCCTTACGCTCAGAAACGCTGCTCCCAGGAGCTAAAATCAAAACCGGCCGGTCACGCCAGCTCTCCTTGAGTTGTTGAAGCAACATTCTATCATCTATTTCATGATTTTGAAACCCTTCATATAAAGCCTCGATGTAACTTTCCTCATAAGCCGTCTTTTTGCTCTCTTCAATGCTTGCAAGTATCTGGTTGATCTGTTTCGCACGGAGCCGTCCCTTCGCCAATAAAAACTCAGCGTAATTTCTATGCAGATTGTACCGGGCTGACAAGGCATAAGCCGTGCTGTATCCCCATGGTTCCACCTGCTTTAACTGCACAATATGGTCATCAATCCCGTCAAGAACCGGATTTAGATCATAAGCACACCCCTGCGTTTTATTCATGTAATCCATAATTAATTCTATGCATAAATTCCCCGGAACTCTTCCCATTCCCAGCATCGACCCATCAATTACACATTTCCGTCCCGGCGATTTCATACTGATAAACTCCTGCGCTAACGAATACGATAACGCAAGATTTTCATGAAGATGCAGGCCAATCACTATGGAAACATCCAGATTATGCTCGGCCAAAGAATAGATCCTCTGCAAATCTGACTTCATCATAGATCCAAATGTATCAACTATCGAAAATGCATAAGGATGTATCAGATTCACTTTTTGAAAAAGCTGTAACAGCATTTCGTCAGAATACCCCATAATATTAATGGGATTGCAAAACACCTTATAACCTTTATTCATTGCTTTCTGAATAAAAGAAAGACCTTCGTCAACATCGTAGTCGTGGAAGGTAACTCGCAAGGCATCAATCGTTCTACCATCATAAGTCTCCAGCTTGTTTATATCATATTTGTTGTGTAGCGCCATTGCAGTAAACTTCGTATTCCCCCGCTTATCCGGCAAAATTGGAATCATCTCACCACAGTTATTAAATAAAGCCTTATCACGGTTATACTCACAATTCCGTAAAAATCCGACCTCTACATAATCAACCTGAGAATGCACTAATTTCTTGATAATATCTTTGATTGTGTGAAAGCCAAAATTCCAGTCATTTATATAACCGCCATCCCGAAGTGTACAGTCAAGTAACTTATTATAATTCATCTATCTACTCCAACATCAACATATTTAAACATTTTTCGCCTTGGACTCTGACGGGCTGATTATATCACAAAACGCAGAAAAAATCCAGTTTCTGAAAATTGTCTTACTGGATCCTTACATTACAATTTATTAAACTTTTTAAACACAAATATCTTACCACAAAAATAATTTAATATTGTAGTTATTACTATCATTATCATCTTCCCAAACTTGTCATTTATCATTAAAGTATCTACCAGTACAATTAAGCCCAAGAAATCAACCACGCCCGTGAATCCTCTGCCCAAAATGTAGCGGAAAATTTCATGAATCTGTTCTTTAAAATTTGTATTTGTCCGAAATACAAACTTTTTATTTGTATAATACGCAAATACCTTTGTAAATACAATACTGATTAAGTTTGCTGCCTGATACATGAGAAATTGCTCCAACAGAAGATAACTGAAGTAGTTTACCAGAACTGTCACAACTCCCCAAAACAAATAGCAAATCGCTTCTTTCTTTTCAAAAATCTTACCTACTTTCACCATGGATTACTTCCCTGCCCTTTATTCCTTCACTAATTTTGATCAACCACTTAAAAGGTAAAAAACGTCTTATTCCTTTTCCAATAGGGGTCTTAAAGAACGCTAATGCCATATATATGAGCATTCCTTTTATCCATAGCTTTCCGCCGCATTGTTCAAACTTTATTTCATAATCCGGGAAGGTTTTCATCCGCTTTGCCCTTATTGCAATTTGCTTTTTTTTGTATTCGATCACACTTTTCTGTGTTGGTATTATCCTTGATTCGTCACAAGACTCCGAACAAATTGTCCCCATGTTCTTTACTTTTTCAAATGCTTTTTCTCCTTTTTCTGTTCTGACAATGACTCTTGACCATCCCTGTCCCTTCTCCCATGCATCGCCTACAGAAATATCTGAAAATTCACCGCTGTAATCGAAGCATTTCCAACATCGTTTTGGGGAATAAATAAGATTTAAAAAAGTATATCCATGCTTGTTTACAAAAAACTCCCTGCCATCTTTCGACCTAATATAAAAACCTGTATCTCTTCCTTTTTTATGGCGATAACTTAGTCTTTCTATTTCACTTTTTTCTATTCTGCTCTGTGCAATTAAATAATCGGTTGCTTCACTTTCCATATTAAATCCGCAAAATAATGAAATAAGGATAACGATATGTTCTTTTAACCATAGATCATTTTCCATGGCTTTCCTCATGCCCTGCACTTGACATGGCAACCCTACAAATGCTACCCTCTTTCCACTTTGCTTTAAATGATAAATAATCTGGTTCGTCGGGATTATAGTATATTTTGACTGTGATGCTGAAGCAATCTGCTCTTCATTGACTGCAACAAAAGGTTCAAATTCACATACAGTCCCTTTCTTTTTCCTTAAAGAGACAGCCCCTTCGATTACATTTTCTTTCAACAAATCAATCAGTAATTGAGTAACTACTCCTCCGGAAGCTCCTCCACTCCTTACTTCAACCGATTTTGAACATGCATTCCAAATCGCTTTATAAGTTCCCAGCAGTTTGTTCACGTCATAGGGCTTTTGAAATAACGCCTCTGCCCACCGATTCATCGGAAATTCTTTTCCCGGACATACGGCTGAACACTTTCCGCACTTAATACACTGTTTTTTTGTATCCACAATCCCATTTTTATGATAAGCAAGCGTTTGGGTTGGACATACTCCTATGCAGGTGCCGCATCTTGTACACAAATCCGTATCTATTACTTCTTTTTTTAAATCTTCGAATCCCTTCATACCTCTCCTGCTAAATAACTACCTTTTCTTCCATCCGCTTATCCTGAAAATAAAAGACCCTCTGTATCCTTATTTCCTTGACATTGGCAAACTGTTCCCGGCTATGATTCCCAATATCTGTCAGTGAAAAGAATTTGCCGGAAGCTACATGACGCAAAGAAAAGCTGTCCGCACATTCCAGTTTTATGCTTTCCGGGCTTGAAATATAGTCGTCTATCACAAGCCTGTCCTGGCAGATCGTAATGCCTCTTTTAAATCTGATATCCGTTTTTTTATCCACTAAAATAATCAGCTTTTTCAGCATTCCAATTATTTTATTTCCCAGAACTGCCGAAACCACACGAAGTCCTGTCAACATAATGGG
This sequence comes from uncultured Lachnospiraceae bacterium, assembly GCA_910585005.1. GTDB lineage: Bacteria > Bacillota > Clostridia > Lachnospirales > Lachnospiraceae > Suilimivivens. Next base: position 213,867 of record CAJUCN010000001.1, read on the forward strand.
GGTTGCAATCTTCTGTTTTACCAAATTCATGTTCCCTGTTATTTCTACTTTACCATTTTCATACACAATTTGATAATCTGCACTCTGCCAATTCGTTGCCGCAATTTTCCCTTCTCCCAATTTCACTCGATAGCCATAATCATCAAAACTGTTCTCTGAGTTTTGAAAAACCCTGCATACCCCTCCCTTGGAAGCTCCAATTATAATATAGGTGCCATCATTCGTATAAGAAAGCAATCCCGCTTCCTTAAAATAATGCTCTTGATTATACTCAAAAGGCAGTAAACCATGTACTTTCACTTCATCCTTTTTTGACTTTTCTATAGCACGCATAAAGGAATGTAACAAATAATGAGAATAATATCTGTCATCTACTGCATCTAAAAAATAAAAATTATCCCGAGAATAATTGTACAGAACCTGCATCATTGCCGTTGCCGTTTTATTCCCAAGATTATTCATAACCTGAAGTCCGTTTGGCAAAAAATATATTGTATTTCTGGAGGCGTATTCTCCTCCGGTTGTTGCATCCGGATGAACAAAAAACTTAAGAAAATCTATCACCCTGTTCAATGGTTCCAGTACTCTCTCATCCTTGCTTATCCAGTAATATTCAGCAAGCATATCCAATGAAACGCTTAAATATCCTATATCCGCACCGCCATATTCGGGGAACCATCCCTCTGAAGACTGCAGTTCCAGAATTCTTTCAAGCTTCTTATTCAACCCCTGTAGGATCCAATCTTCATGCAACAGCGTATATGCCGAATATAAGGCGGTAATAGAAGCCAATTCCTGATTATATGCTTTTTCTTCTACATGATTGACAAGATATTTGGACGTCTTTCGAAACGCATTTAAGATCATATCATCTTTCATCTCAAGGCGCCTGTAAACCTCGCACATTGCATATAGTGAAAAAGCTGTAGGCGGAAACCCATGTTCATTGGGATAATATTCATTAAAACTTCCATCCTTTAGCTGGATTTTCTTCCAATAATAAACGGTCCCTATCGCCCATTCGCGCATTACATCTTTCCTGTAAAATACATTGCCCGGGAAATCTATTGCATATAGCAGCGCTATTGTCAATCCGGTCTGTTGTAATATTGCAGAAGAAAAATCACGGGTTTTCAAATGCCAATGATTTCTGTCGCAATCTCCATAATTTTTTGAATGCTTATCCCGGTCAACTTGTGTCAGGACTTTCGGCACCATTTTTAATACATATTCTGAATACACTATTTTTTCTCCCGATCATCATATTCCATTTTTTTTATATGATATTTAACTTCTTCAATCATTTTTCTATTTGCTGCCATAATATCAGCATGAAGACCCACGATAAATGTTTGCGTCCCGATTAATAACAGAATTGCTGCCAAAATTAATGACTGTATATGTCCCGTTTGAGGATCGAAAGCTAAATATATCAAATATCTGATTCCCAGCAAAAGACCAAGCACAAAGGGGATCAATCCTATAATTCCAAAAAATTTCAAAGGCTTGTACATCATAAATGCCCGAATGATTGTCAAGGCCGACTTCTTGATGTAAGAAAACATACTGTGAAACAGCCTGGAAGGACGAAGCTCTGCATTGGTTCTGACCGGAACGGAAGTAATTGCCATTTTTTCCCGTCCTGCTTGTATAATCATTTCCAGGGTATATGTATATTCATTGATTACATGAAGACGCATCGCTGCATCCCTTGATATGGCACGAAATCCACTGGGCGCATCCGGTATATCCGTGTCAGACGCTGCCCTAACAAACCAAGAACCCAAATGTTGCAATTTCTTTTTTAGAAAGGAAAAATGCTCTGTGGAATCTATAGGGCGCTCACCAATCACAATATCGGCTTCTCCCTTCAAAATTGGCGCAACTAATTTCTCAATGTCCTCTCCGCAGTACTGGTTATCAGCATCCGTATTGACGATGACATCCGCCCCATTTTTAAGGGCCTCATCCAGCCCCGCCATGAAGCCACAAGCCAGCCCTTTATTTCTCTTAAAATTTACCACATAGTGGACTCCCCATGCTTTAGCGACCTCCACCGTTTTATCCTTGCTTCCATCATTAACAATCAAATACTCGATACTGTCTACCCCTTCAATCTGTCTGGGCAGTGCATTTAACGCCACCGCCAATGTTTTCTCCTCATTATAGCATGGTATTTGGATAATTACCTTCATATATTTGCGCCACCCTTATTATTATATTTCTTCCGCATCAAATACAGCATATTCGTAACCATGTGGGGATAAATACTGACACCTGTATATTATTCCGTGATATTCCATAACCTGTCCTAACTCACAGTCGCCCATGCCTATAGAGACAATACATTCCGGCGCAAAATCAGGATCCTCCAGCTTTTGCAAATATTCATCCTTTACCATGACATGTTCTATCCTCTCTGTCTGGTCTAAATACGGCCATAGCGGATATTCATATCTGTCCTCGCCTAAATAAAGTCCTATTTGCCGGAAGCCTTTTTCTTCTACATAGTCTTCTATATCATTATAGGCTCCGCGAATATGGCGATTTGCAAAATAAGAATATTGCCCGTCTTCATCACCTTCATATTGCATTTTGATTTCATTTACCGTATAATGCAACGCTCCGTACCCGCTTAACAAACCTAAACAGATTATAAAACCAATAAATGCATCTTTCCACTTAAATTTATTTTTTATTTGTCCTATAAACACACACACAAATACAACTGCGACAACACTAAATGGAAGGAAGTAGCGGACTTTCCATGGAGACCACTTTGAAACCATGCAGGTACCCAGCAGTCCTAGAATCGTGCAAAAAAACATTCCCATTTCCAATTTAGGCTTTTCACATTTTTTTAACAGAATACCTAGTATGACCAAGAAACACAACAATATGACAACCGGATTGGTCGCCATGCTCTGCTGATATGCCTTATCGCCATCTGGTAATACAAATTCCATTGTTGATATTGCAGGATCATTTATATCAACACGAAATACGCTTCCAATCACATGACTGACCTTCATCAGGAAATTATTAATCCCGGGAACAAGCGGTGTGCTGATATACTTGGCCAGATTCTTATAACAATTGGCTGTCAAAAGCCTTATGTCCCATGTAGTTACCATTATACCTTCTGTCTGCGAGCTTGGAAACAGCGATCCATACACCTTATAACTTTTGATCATAAAAGGGCATATACCTATCACCGCCGTCGTAATTCCCACAATACCTGCAAACAACATATTTTTCAATTTTTCTTTTTTCCATATTTTATTTATACCCAAATATCCAATTAATATTGCCATAATGATAAGCACATTGGGCTTTGCCAGATAACCCAGCGCAATCGTTGTGCCCAGCTTTACTGACAATGCCAAAATTTCTTTTGATATTTTCAAATCCGATTTGTAAGCAAAATCTAAATAATAATAAAAAAAGAGAAGCATGATCAAGGCTGAGAACAAGTCATTTTGGGTTGTAACTGCCTCAGCGATAGCCGGAGGCATCATCAAAAATAAAAATACTGCCAGATATGCGTATCTCTTTTCACCTTTCATTTTAATAGATATGGAGTAAATCAATCCTGCGGATAAGACATAACTCATTCCGTGTACCATGCATACAAACTTATCACTGCTTGTCAGCAGCATAACATGCATGATCATATATTCAGCCAGAGGCGGGCTGGTAATCTGCCGCACTTCGCTAGTTGCATAAAAATCAACCGATTTATTTTGAATCCAATGCATTACCCTTGGCATATGATAAGTCATTGAATCCCAGTTCGATGTTATTGATATTGCCGACAAAGCCAACATCCCTATGCATATCATTCCCAAGAACAACTGAATTCCTCTATTTTCTTTGTCCAGTTCCATTTTAACTATTCCGATATTCTTTTTTCTGCCCACTGCCAATAAAATCAGCAGCAGCACAATCAGACATATCCATATCGTGACTATTGTCGTCCTGTTTACCATACGCATAGAACTACATGTCTCTGTGACAATATAGGCAAATAGTACCGTGAACCAGATGCTGTCAGCAAACGCTTTTCCACATATTTTCCCCTGCTTCAAGCCGTAAAGAAAAACTAATATTCCTGCAACTATGATTAACAAAATGTTTCCCTCTTTCTTGTTTTGAAAATTCTACTCCAGCATAAACTTATAGCCTGTTCTTTTTCGTGCAGACAAACATCACTTTAGCCTGGTTAATCCTCTTTTTGACATTGAGCACCTCATGCTGCCTATATACCTCAATATCAAACTCTTTTAAAATGGTTTTGATTTTATTAATATTAAAGTAATTGTCATCCGGTTGTTTGATAATGTTCCGGCCAAAAATAAATCCTCCTGCCCATATTATCCGGTTATATACCCTATGGAATAAATGCTTTATATATTGAAGACTAAACTGATCAAATATATCAAAAAGAATCATTCCTCCTTCATTTGTCATATCTGACATTTGTAGAAGCATCTTATAAAAATCTTTAATATACCAGCTAGTCCTAAAACAATATACAAGGTCAAATTTCTTTTTTATGTCTAAATCAAATAATTCCCCCACATACAATTCGGCATCACCTAAATTTTCTCTTGCTTCTTCTATCAGGGACTTGGAAATATCACAGCCGCTCATCTGGACGTTATTCTCTTTATATAAGGTAACCGCCATCGGCCATCCCGTTCCAATTCCCACTTCAAATGCCGTTTTGGGTTTATTTTTTAGCATTTTTCTTAATGCAAAGTCTTCATACTGTGTAAATCCATATTTTTTCACCTGGTTATGCCAAAAAGATGCATACACTTTTTCAAAATACTCTTCTTTATTCACTATCCCCTCCAAGCAAAATCTTCTTACGCAAATCCGGTATTACTATTTTATTCCTTATATTGTAGGATTAGGGTCTTTCATTGCATACAAAGCTTTCGCTATCTCATAATCGTAAACGTCGTCTATATCCGCCGCTTCTCTCTTATTAATGATAAGTCTGTACGCGTTAGGCCCATAATTATAATGCCATTCTTTCAGCTTAACACGCGGGGCTAGATTGATTCCGTTTGAGAAATGATACAATTTAGGCAACTGCTCCGAATTCTTATGGGCAAGCCCCATACTGAAATTTAAGGGGCCGTTTTCATCCATCAAATATGTCTGATAAGGATCACAGGTGATGAGAGAGTCAAATCCTTCTTCTAATTTTTCAAAGTAAGTTTTAATTGCCTTGCGGTACAAGTACGGCTCGACAAGCGGAGAAGTTGCACATGCCCACATAATATGCTCGTTAGGCATTTCATCGCTGATATACTCAAGGAACATACCAAAGGGTACCGATTCATTTGCATACTCAATGGGTCTTTTTATAACTGTTACGCCCTCTGCTTCTCCCATAGCAAGCATCTCATCAGAATCAGATGAAACAATGATCTCCGTAAGCTCCTCCACCTGCTTTAATTGGCGGATCTTGTGGATCAGCAAGTTCGAATCTGCGAAGGGCAGAATATTCTTATTGGGAAGTCTGGTACTGTTTCCTTTAACCGGGATAATTGCCGTAATCGTCTTATTCATTTTCATTTCCTCCTGACATATTATGATTTAATCTCTTCCAGTGCGTATCTGATTCTCTTTATGATACGATGAATTTCTTCCTCGCTAGTCAGCTCATGTGCATGCTGCTCTTCAAACTCCTGAAAACTCTTATGTGTCTTTTCCCTTACTCTCCTCTGATGCTCAATGAAAGACCATTTCCATTTTGGGTTTTCCAACAAAGACAAATAAACTTTATAGAGAGGTTTCATTTTGACAAAGCCTCTTACCAGACGCTGTGCAATGCCATATTCCTTATAGGCTTTCAGTTGCCGCCTTGACAGTTGATAATAATCATCCTTTATCACTTCCTCCGCCATATCTGCAAATTTAACATAATTAGGCGTTTTCCAATCAATCAAATAAATATCTTCAATGCTTTCTTCCGGCGTTGGAAATGCTTCCTCTTTTGCCGTCACCGATTGATAGAACCCATCGTATGTTGATATTTTTTTTGAGTCGGTAATCAACTGCAGTTCAAACCCTTCTGTCGTTGGAAGAGGAAACAGTAGCTGACACATTTTCTTTGCAAAAAAAGCTTCCACGATTACAGAGCTGTTACCTGTATACACCTTATCACAGGTAATGATCCATTGTTTCACCGATTCTTCGGATATAATCCTAAAATTACTATGCTTTTGAGCCAGCTTAACGGCCGCTTTGCTGGGATGCCCGGGATGCGGTCTGAATATTACAATAATGTCTGGAAAATCCGCACAAATCTTTTCAAACCATTCAAGCACAATGTTTTGGGAATCGCACATGAACTTATAATACTCCGGCCAGTCTTCCCCAAACGCCCTGCACATACCCGCAATATATTCCTCTGTCAGGCAATCCCCAAAGTAAGGAGAAGCAAATAAAATTACCTTTTTATCTATTGGAATATCATACTTGGCAAAAAGCTCCTGTCTGGATAAATAATACCTGTCAAGCGGTTTTCTTAAAAAGTCCATCCCCACATGGCCGGTCAGCTTAATCTTCCTTTGATCCAGGTGCGCCGCATTCAGCAAACGTCTCACATTCTGATTTCCCCATGAGACATGAACCACGTCTTTTCCGATTCCCCAATAGTTCTTATAAGCTCCCTCTCTCTGCTCGTCTTTTGCGTAAACAATATTCTCCCATTGTAAATCGATTACCTTTTCAAACTTGACAAATTCTTTGGAATGCCAATAAAGCGTGCGATTATCATAGCAGGACAGCGTGCATAACACCTTTGTATGATAAATTGGAACATCCGCCATTGCATTTTGTGCATCATCAACATATACGATTTTCGTTCTATACCCTCTGCGGTCAAGTTCGTACTTCATAAGGCAAAGGTTTTCCAGTTCTCTGACTTTATGCTCATATATAAATAAAAAATCTAGTTCTATCATTTATTGTACCCTGCCATCTTCATCGATTTTACTTTTATGCACTCTCCACATTATAATTATTGAAAGTATAGCATACTCATATTGCTAATGCAAACTCATACCGACGTTCTTCTTTCCCTCTCAAATTACTTGTTTTATCCTCTGCAAATCCTGTAATTCTTATTAATAAATTTCATTTTACTCCCTTTATCACATTGTATCAATCGTTTTCCGAATCATTTCTACAACATATACCATATCCTCGTCTGTCATCCTAACATAAAGCGGTAATGTAATTGAAAGATGGTCGCAGGCATATGCATTGATATAATCTTCCGGTAAATATCCAAAACGCTTCCTGTAATAGCCAAGCATATGGACTGCATGCGTTCCCTGCCTGGTAGCGATACCAACATCCTCCAGTCTTTGCAATAGTCTATTCCTATATTCGCCCCCTGACTTGATAGAATCCAGCCCTATCCTAGAATAATCAAGCATACACACATATGATTGATAAGTATGAAAATAGTTTTCAGGTTCATAAGGAATGACAAATTCCGGCAGCTTTTCCGCAATCAGACTGTTATATAATAATGCGCGTTTCCTTTTTTCTTCAATAATGTAATCAAGTTTTCTTGCCTGCGCTTGCCCCATTGCCCCCTGAACATCCGTCATACGGTAATTATAACCTGCCTCATTGTGTTCTGGCAGAAGAAACCCGCTTTTCTTATTTCGGGCATCCGCAGAAATGGTACTTCCATGCGTCCGCAGCTCCCTTAAACGTTTCGCAAGGGAGTAATCATTGGTAAGAATCATACCGCCTTCTCCCGTGGTTATTGATTTCCTGGGATGAAAGCTGACACAAGCTGTATTTCCAAATGTTCCAGGATGCTTATCCTTATACTTTGCACCCAAAGCGCAAGCCGCATCTTCTATCACCTGCAGATTATATGCTGTTGCTAAATCATTAATCCTTTCAATTTCACAACAAAGTCCAAACTCATGGACGGGAATGATCCCCCACAAGAGGTTCCCTGTTTCCTTATTAAATAGTTTGCCATCTTTATTGACATAATTTGTCTCAATAAGCTCATAAAGCTTGTCTGTATCCATGTTAAATGTATCTTGCCTGATATCAACCATTACCGGCACTGCACCTGTTGCAACAATTGCATTTTCAGTTGCCACAAAAGTAAATGCAGGGGCTATGGCGTCCATCCCTTCCCCTAATCCTTGTGCTGTCATAGCAAGATGCAATGCCGTTGTACAGGATGTCGTTGCAATGCCCGCCGCCACGCCTTCATGCCGTGCAATTACCTCTTCAAATTCAGCTACTCTCGGTCCCTGTGCAACCCAGCCGGAAGATAACGTTTCCGCAATCATATCATTTTCATCTTGTGTAAAGTATGGTTTTGTAACTGGTATCATCCTCATATTTTATCCCTCTTTTTAGCCCGATTAACTACTTCTTCACATACTTTAATCGCTTTACTGGCCATAATTCCATTTACCGCAACCATAGCATCATTGACAACAGCCTCGTAAAACGCAACCAATTCCGCCCTAAGGGGTTCCTCAATCGGCACATACACTTTTTGCACGATACCGTCTTGTTTATAAGAATTTTCCTGCGATATATCTACAATCAAATTCGTACTTCTATATATATTTAAAGTTTTAGCAAGTAAATCTGCACAGTAACACGCCTCCGGAGTATGAACCATAATTACCCGTTCCTTGTTCTGAGAAATTCTGCTTGCATTAACTATTGCATGTGCTTTTCCGTTAAAATCCAATAGACACGTTGCAAAATCAACCTGTTCTGACCTAATGGACTCCCCCCTTCCATGTACAGAGGTAACCTTCATCCCTTCCATAAGAGCACAAACCAAATCAATATCGTGAATCATTAAATCTTCCACCACACTGGTATCCGTAATTCTTCCGCTTCCACTAAACGGGCTGTACCGACATGCTTCTATATAAAAAATATCTTTCGGATCCACCAGTTTTTTTAATTCTCTAAACACCGGATTAAATCTCTCAATATGTCCCACCGCAAGTTTTAATTTCCTTTGGTTGAATATCTCCACAATCATTTTAGCATCTTCGCTGTTTGTTGCAAGAGGCTTTTCAACGAGCGCATGCACGCCATGTTCCGCCACTTTCACCGCCACTTCTTTGTGTAATGATGATGGCACAGCTATTACGGCCGCATCAACTTTATCCAGCAGGATATCAATGTCTTTAAATACGTCAATGTTATATTTTGCCGATACTTCCTTTGCCTGCCCAAAATCCTTATCATATATTCCTACTAAATTGAACCTTTTTTCTTCCACCAAATTTCTGACATGATTTCTCCCCATGTGGCCTGTCCCAATAACACAAATCTTTAGTTGTTCCATACCTTCTCCTCTCTATTTTCGCATCAAAGTTAATAATCCTACTTCGTGGGTTAAAATACTTTACAAATAAACAAACTTATTCTATTATAACTTAAGTAATATATTTTGTCATTGATTTTGTAACTTTAACAAGAACAGGACTGGTTGGTACCATGTGAGGAGGAAGATCATGCCGTCAATAAAAGGAAAAAAGGTGATGGTAACCGGCGGAGCCGGGTTTATAGGAAGTCATCTGTGTGATGAACTATTGGCACGGAAAGCTGCCAAGGTTGTTTGTATAGACAATTTTTTCCTGGGAAAGATGGAAAATCTTTCTGATGCGTTGAAACATGACAATTTTATATTATACAGGGATGATGCCAGGCACTTTGGGGTTATGCAGGCAATTATTGAAAAAGAGGAAATCGAAGTTGTTTTTAACCTGGCAACTATTGCGCTTAATTATTCTTTTTTTAATCCTTTTGACGCTTATATGGTTAATGTTCAGATTGCCAACACTTTACTGGAACTACTTCAAATGAATGCATATAAGACACTCATTCATACTTCATCGTCAGAAGCATATGGAACAGCGCAGTATTCACCGATGGATGAGAACCACCCTACCAATCCAACAACACCTTATGCAGCGGGGAAAGCTGCCGCTGATATGATGGTGCATAGTTTTTCCAAGGTGCTAAATATGGATATTTCCATTGTTCGTCCATTTAATAACTATGGTCCCCGGCAAAATGCAGAAGGTCCGCTGGCCGGAATTATCCCTGCCACAGCCAAAAGAATAAAAAACGGCAGAAAACCAATGGTACAGGGCGATGGCGCGCAGACAAGAGATTTTATCTATGTAAAGGATACTGTGTGCGGATTGCTGTTAGCCTATGAGAAGGAAACATCCAGAGGACAGATTATTAATCTCGGTTCAGGAATTGATATTTCAATGAACTCTTTACTTCAGGATATTTGTGATTACATGGGATACTCTGGAGAGTGGGAACATCAGCCGGAACGAACCAGTGATGTTCGCAGTTTATGTGCAAACATTCAAAAAGCAGAAAAGTTACTAGGATTTAAGCCTCAGATGAACTTTCACGACGGACTCAGGGAGACATTGGATTGGTACAAATTTAGTAATGTGATTTAATCAGGAGAGGATTCATATGAAGGCGCTTGATATAAAAGTACTTACCGATGAATATGCAGACAAGTATGAGAAATATGTATGCTCTAGGAAAGATTCCTTAATGTATTGGTCTTTGAAATACCGTAAGATGCTAACGGATTTTTTAGGCGACGAATCGGAATATCTCATTGCTGTGGATGCTGATGATCATGTGATTGGGTGCTTGCCAATATTTTATAGAAAAGACCGTGATTATGGAGTGGTCGCAAATTCACTTCCTTATTACGGAAGCCATGGCGGGGTTTTAGCAGATGATGAAGGAGTTAGGAATTTTTTGCTTGATGAATATATCCATCATGTGCGTGCGAAAAGCTGCGTCGCATCAACAATAGTGGGATCGCCTCTGGCAAATTATGATGAATTATATAGGAAGAAATTAGACCCTACCTATATTGATGAAAGAATAGAATTAATGACCTATTTCCCCTATAGCGATGAATTGACTGCAGATGAAACGCTTATGAGTAAATATCATTATAAGGTCAGAAATGTGATTAGAAAGGCAGTTAAAAACAACATAGAGGTGAAGTTGGATCATTCAACGGAAACCGTAGAATTCCTTTATAATACGCATAGGGAGAATATGGTAGCTGTAGGAGGATTACCTAAAGAAAAAAGGTTTTTTGAAATGATTAACACTTGCTATGAAGCGGGGCTAGACTATGATATCTATGTGGCGTATATGCAAGGTGTAAAAATTGCCGCCATGTTAGTATTTTACTTTAACGGGACAGTGGAGTATTATACTCCTGCAATTGTAAGCGAGTATAGAAATTATCAACCCTTATCTTTGATGATCTATATTGCAATGCAGGATGCGATGAAAAAAGGAATGGAAAAGTGGAATTGGGGAGGAACCGGATTAACACAGACAAGCTTATATACATTTAAATCGAGATGGGGAACAACAGAGACGAGATATTATTATTATACAAAAATATGGGACGAAAATATTTTGAAGGTTGACCGGAAAGATATTTTACAACGGTTCAGCAATTACTATGTATATCCATTTAATCAGGTGAATGTTGACGATTAGATCTGGGGTATCAAATGGATAGGGAGTGATATATATGAATAATAATTACGATGGCGATACAGCACGGGTTTATGATTTTTTTAATTCGAATTATGAAAAATATGGATATTCTGTTAAAAGCTTAGCTTGGATTAAAGGGAAGCAAAATATAAGATTTAGTGCTCTAACCAGATTCTTTAATCTTAATGCACCGTTTTCGATATTGGATATCGGATGCGGCTTTGGAGACATTAACAAATACTTTACAGAGAAAAAAATAACAAACTACACCTATCATGGCATTGACCTGGTTGAGGGAATGATTGCCACTGCAAATGAGATTTATGTAAATCAGTCTAATATCTCATTTTCTTGCGGCGATTTCCTGACTAGCTTGCCTGATAATCAAAAATATGATTATATTATAGCTTCAGGAATTTTTAATTTTCAAATGAAGGATATTGATAATTATACAAATGTTGAGGAAACCTTGAAAAAGGCTTTGTCCCTTTGTAATTCTGGCGGCGCAGTATCTTTTGACTTTCAATCGAATAAGGCGGATTATTTTGCCGATAACGGAGTATCCTTTTACAATTCTCCTGAAAAGATCTTATCAATTGCATATAAGTATTCCAGAAATGTAATATTAAATAATCTATATATGCCGTTTGAGTTTTCGTTGACGGTATTTAAAGATGATTCCTTTAAATCTAATTTGGTATTTACCAAATTTATCGAAGATAACCAAAAAGAGTTTGATAAGGGTATTTATTATGAAGAATTATGATGAGACTAAAAATATGAATGGTAATAATGATGGCATTTCGATAATCGTGCCGTTTCTTAATGAAGAAATGACGTTGCCCGCTTTTTGTGATACTATGAAAACCTATGTTAAGGATCTGTCATTTCCTGTTGAATTTGTTTTTGTAAATGACGGTTCAACAGACAATTCTTTAAAGATTCTACAGGAATATCCGTTTGACGGACGAGCAAGTGTAAAGGTTATAAATCTATCCAAAAATTTTGGATTTCATTCGGCAGTCAGAGCCGGATTAATGAATGCCGTCTATGATATTTGTACTTGGTTTAGTGCAGATCTGCAGGAACCGTTAGAAATAGTTCAGATTGCCTATGATAAAATACATAATGAGCACTGTGAAGTGGTCTATTTTTCCAAGCGCACAGTTGGCGTTTCCAAATTGAATAGATTATGTTCCAAAATCTATTCACATTTAATGCAGAAATATGCAATTAAAACTTATTCATCGGATGGAACGGCAACAGTTGCGTTCGGGAAAAAAGTGAAAGATTTTTTGAATGAAAACATTGAACGTAATTCGGAGATAGTTCTTCAGATTATGGATATGGGATTCAGGTACGAGTCTGTAGCATTAGATTACCATGCAAGAACAGCCGGAGAATCTAAATGGTCGCTTTCAAAAAAAATCAAGTTATTTATTGATTCTTTTGTTGCATTTTCCTATATGCCGATCCGATTGGTGAGTATCGTGGGTATTTTAATGCTTATGATAGGCTTTGCGGCGGGTGCTTTTACAATTGTCAATAAAATTCTAAATCCTTCAACACCTGCTGGATATTCTACAATCGTTTGCGTTTTGGTGATGGGATTTGGAATTACAAATATATCATTGGGAATCATTGCGGAATACATATGGAGGACATTAGATGCTGTACGAAACAGACCTGTGTTTGTGGTATCTGAAATTTATGATATATCAGAACGCGATTGAAAATGCTTAAAATCATACTGGCTGCCGCATTTTACACATTTGTACGCTTCATTTAATTTAAAGCCGCATTTACAAACCCAGCCAATTCTCCTCGCAGGATTGCCTGCAACCAGCTCGTGTGGCATTACATCCTTAACAACCACGCTGCCGGCGCCGACAACCGCATATTCCCCAATTGTGATTCCACATCGGATTGTTGCATTTGCACCAATAGACGCACCTCTCTTTATAAATGTTTGCGCTATTTCCCAGTCGCTGTTAAACGCTCTTGGATACATGTCATTTGTAAAAGTCATAGACGGACCCAAAAAAACATCGTCTTCGACTATTACGCCATGATAAACATTTACATTATTTTGAATTTTAACACGATCGCCAATCAGCACATTTTCATCAATATATACATTCTTACTGACAATACAGTTTTTCCCCAATATAGCGCCTTCTCGAATCTGGGCTTGGTTCCATATTTTACAGCCTTCTCCAATTTGGGCTTCTCCACTTACTTCTGCCGTACAATGTATAAATACTTTTTCCATTATCTTTTATCCTCATAAAATTTATTTACCGTATCAATTACATATCTCGCCTGTTCATCTGTCATTTCCGGAAAAATCGGCAGGCATACTGATTGGGAAGAAATTTCCTCTGCTACAGGCAGTTTTACACCCGGATTTTTGCAGTTTAATGCATGAAACGCTTTCTGCTTATGTAACGGCACAGGATAAAATGTTCCGTTTCCCACTCCATGTTCAGTAAGATAGCTGCATAATTCCCGCTTATAGTCAGAACGTACTACAAATTGATGCCAGCAAGGTCTTACATCAGAAGAATAAACAGGTCTTCTCAGCTTATTTGTCAATCCATCAAAATACAGCCTGGCAATCTCTGAGCGTCTTGCATTATATTCATCCAGATGTTTCAACTTCACGGAAAGAACAGCCGCTTGAAGCGCATCTAACCGTGAATTATATCCGATTAAATAATTGTAATACTTATAAGGATTATATAATTCCGATATTTCTTCCCTTACATCAATAAACTCTGATTCTTCTCCCAAAAGCCGCAAAGCCTCTGCTCCTTCCTTGCCCGCGCCATGCTCCCTATAGGCTCTTACTATGGTATGCAAACTATCGCTATTGGAAGTTACCATGCCGCCGTCTCCGGCTCCTCCCAAGTTTTTCGTGGGATAAAAGGAAAAACAGCCCACATCGCCCAGGGTTCCTGCCTTTCTCCCTTTATATTCACTGCCAATTGCCTGTGCATCATCCTCGATAACCTTCAAATTATATTTTTCCGCTATTGCCATAATTCGATCCATATCGCACGGCGCTCCAAAAATGTGAACCGGTAAGATTGCCGTTGTTTTCTTTGTAATTGCAGCTTCGATTTTGTCAGGATCTATTGTATAATCCTCCTGCTTTACGTCCACAAACACAGGTATTGCTCCAATAGACGCAATTGCTTCAGCCGTAGCAAAAAAAGTAAAAGGCGTTGTAATCACCTCATCGCCTGGCTTTACATTACATGCTTTAAGCCCCAGCACTAACGCGTCCGTCCCATTAGAACAGCCCACTGCATGTTTAACGCCAAGGTACTCCCTGACAGATTTCTCAAACTGCTGTACATAAGCCCCCCCAATGTAACAGCAATTTTCCAATATATCCAAAACCATCGGCTCAACTTCTTCTTTAATCCCCTGATATTGTGTTTTTAAATCAAGAAATGGTACTTTCATAATCTGGCTCCCTCCCTATGGACTCAATTTGTAACTATTTCTCCCTCTGTTGAAATATAAACCCAATCCTTGTCATAATACAATGCCACTGCTTTATTAACCCACCACGTTTTATCATCTCTAAGATGGGGCGGAAAAACAAATTCGTTTTCCGGAATTTCTTCTCTCAGTATCGCAGTGCCTTTATCAGGTGAAGTTTCTATTTCTTCAAATACATCACTCCAAAACGTAACGCATTCCGCTATTTCACCATTCGTAAGCTGCTTTACCATTTTCACTGTCGGGTAGTTGTCCAAGGCGCACACACTGCCTAAGCTGCAAAGAAAAAGCATACAACTGACCGCAATGCAAATTAATGTTTCTTTCCTCATTTCTATGTTTCCGGACTTTCTTTTCAGCCATCCTGCAAAGCAGGCCACCCAGCCAAAAATCCCTATATAAATCGCGCAGTCTTCCAGCCATATACATCGATCAGGCAGTGTCCCCGTACTATATCCCAAACATACCGGGAAATTTATAATAGTTACTCCTAAAAATATAATTCCCAATGCAATGATAAGCTGGTATCCCTTTAAATCGTAACGATAAGAAAAATATTTAAATGCAATGATGAAAAAAACAATAAGCAAAATAATGAAGGGCGTATAAAAAAATAAATATTGTAACCTTGACCATGTTAGATATGCCGCTGATTTTAATGCCCCTCCGATAGGATACTCGCTTGTAACCGAATCATGCCTGATAAAGTTGCCGGGAGATATTAAATTGATTACTCCACTTAGAAGTGCGCTGCAAAAGCAAATAATTGCAACCCCCTTTTTTTTGTATACATAAATAGCCCAAAATCCAATCAATAAATAAATCCCGCAATTCATTGCCGTTAAACATAGACTGTCTCCACTTACCAGAAATCCTATCACCGCCGCACCGATGGTATAAGACTTTTTTCCACTTTTTATTGCCTTTAAAAAGAAAATAATTCCCCAGAACATACACCCAGTTAATAATACATAACTGATTAACACACAGTACCATGTCCATGTTTCCGAATTATTGTAATTATTCGTTACTGCAAATAATACCAGAAAATATGACAGTAATTTTATCTTTATTTTATCGACCTCAAATAAAATCTTCAAAAGATTTGCAACAAATACATATAAGGACAGATAAAAAAATAAATTAGCCGCAAATACCGTGATTCGTAAGGCGCTTATTCCTCCTCGTAACAATGGGGAAATCAAGAAATTAAGAAATACCCCAAAAAAATATCCGCTGACATTTTTGTAATAATGAACGGACATATGCAAAGCCGCCCCTGTATACGAATACCCTTCCGCCATGCTCGTCTTTATTTTATTAGAATTGGCAAAATCATCCCCCCCTGGAATCGCATAAAAAGAAAGAACAAAAATGGGGATCAAGATAACGCATATGCTTACAATTTCTCCTATCAATACCCAATCAACTTTTATATTCTGACTTTTTGCTTTTAGCCAATTCATATCTCCTGTTCCTCCATCACTTTCTATGCCGAATCATCATAAGCCAATTCGTAATACGGTATCCCCAAAAGGCTGTAACCATATAAATCATCATTTCTCTGCCATATTTACGCGTTATCTGCTTCCAACGTAAGCATTTCATTACATCCTTCACTATCTTTTGCCGAAGCAAAAAAGCCTCTTTTTTTAAATTAGGATAATAATCTGAATTGGTAAGCCGCACCTGGGCTTTATAATATTCCCTCAGTTCATAATAGTATGCATAAGGAAGCAGGTCTGGATAATTCTTTTTACAAACTTCTATCGCACTTTTATAAGCGCTCAAACTATAATAGTCTTTCAGTCCAAAATCTGACCGGGTTGTCGATCCATCCCGCAGTACATAATGATATGCAGCCCTGTCAAGCATAAGGATATGGCTGCACCTGTCAACAATCCTGAAAATTATTTCCGTATCCTCATTTATGATTCCATTCACATAACGGACTTTATCAAAGAGGCTTTTCCGGAATAACTTATTGGAACTTGACGGAAGCAGCTCCCCTTCTTCAAACAAATTCATCATGGCTTCTTCTTTTGTCAAATATATCTTCTCCGGTGCGGATATCACGCGGCTTTGCCCTGTCGTCTCTGTTATGACCATCCCCACCGCCACCAGTGAAACTGCATCATCCTCCAATGCAGCCGCCATGTGCTCATACATATCAAGTTCTATATAATCGTCTGCATCAATAAACGAAATAAATTCTCCTGACGCAATCTCAATCCCTCTGTTTCTGGCATCTGCCTGTCCGCCGTTTTCTTTATGGATGACTATGACACGCGGATCACTCCGGGCAATTTCGTCACACAAAGCATCAGTGCCGTCAGTCGATCCATCATCCACCAGAATGATCTCCAGGCAGGAATAAGTTTGGTGGATAATGCTGTCCATACACCTTTCCAGGTAGGGCCTGACGTTATAGGCGGGTACAATCACGGAGATAAGTTTCATACAATCACCTATATAAATTTTTGCGTGTGAATTTTATTTAAGTTTGCAAATATTTTGTTGAACGGTGTGATTCTGCATACGCTACACCCATTTTGGCAGGCTGCATCCAACAATTTTTTTGTTGTATCTTTTTTTATGTCACTATTCCATATCTCTTCAAAACTCATTTCATTTATATTTCCATATGTTATATAATCATGCCTTCTCTTCTCGCAGCAAACCACATCGCCATTGGCATGTATAATAGAGGTTAACGTATGTGCAATACACGGCAGATGAGCATTGTCGTACTCCAATCTGTCATTAATCACGAGCATAAATTTAATCCGCATATTTTCTGTAATCCGCAGCAGCCGTTTACGCAGATCATATAGTTCATCCCGCGCAGGAGTAATATCCGGAGCTTCTTCAACCGGACGGAAATAGATATAGTCAACGCCTAGGTCATTTAATCTGCCAACCATCCCTTCAATATCGTGATAGTTCCGTGTCGTAAGCACATAGCCGATTCCCAGAAGACAGTTTTGATTATCTCTTACTTTTTGATACTTAGCCAGATTATCCATTACCCTGTCGAAGAAATTTTTCCCTTTCTCTATAAGATATTCATCACAGTTGCTTGCATCAAGGGAAATACGCATCCATTTTAATTTATTGATAGAATCGGAAATATCCACAGTACCATTACTGATCAGCCCCATATCCACATTATTCTCATAACCGTATGCTACAATATCGCGAAATCCTGGATGTACGGTCGGCTCCCCCCCGCCTTCCAGAGTTACGCCAGTCCCCATTCTCCCAAAGTAGCGGAGAAGGTCATAGGCTTTCTCTATGGACAGTGCGGCGCCATTCCCATGCAAATCTTTATCCGTACACCATGGACAGTTCAAATTGCAATTATCAGTTAAATGCATTTCAACGCTTATAGGCGGCAGGTTATCATATCGCTTAATTCCAGATTGAACCTCCATAATTGATTGTACTTTTTCCCGATGACACAGCAGTTTCAATTTATCATACTCAAAAGGATCCCAGTAATTCTTGTTATCAAACATTATAGTCTGCTCCCCTTGCCATTATAATAATATACTTTTCAACTCTTCCACAGATTTCTCTGCATTCTCATATCCCAAATAAATTGGTGCACATTTGTGATGCTCCGTAATCCAATGGCTGTTGGGTACTTCTGCATCCACCCCGGAAATAACGTCCCCAAGATCACCCGGGCCAAATACCTGCCCTGTTTCCTGTTTTAATGGTGTGTCAAAAACAATATATTTATAATACCCTGATTCCATTCCCTCCGGTAATCTCACACGATTCTCAAAAATCTCATCATATTTTCTGGCCAGCGCCCTTTTCCACTCAACAATTCCCGGTAACCTCTCTAGTTGCACAATGCCTAATGCCGCCGTAAACTCATTAATCCTGAAATTAAAACCATCGGGAATTCTGTAATAGACATGTCCATCTACTACTTCCTTCCCATAGTTACGGTACTTTTCAATCCAATCAAGCAACTTTTTGTCCCTGCTTACAATCATTCCCCCATCGCCCAATGGCATGGTTTTGGTTGCATAAAAAGAATATGCGCCTGCAATTCCGTAATGTCCGCCGGTTTTTCCATTCCACCAGCCTCCATGAACATGTGCACAGTCCTCAATCAATACAATACCTCTCTTTTCGCAAAACTCAGCTATCTCATGTATTTGAAATGCTATATGTCCCCCTATATGCACTACAATAACAGCTTTTGTTCTTTGGGTAACCTTCCGCTCCAGATCCTCAATGCTCAAACATAAATCGGATTTATTGCAATCAGCAAAGATCGGATTTCCCCCTGCAATCTGCACAGCCCTTGCATCCGCCCAAAAAGTGTTGGCCGGAAGAATAACATCATACCCTTTGACATCCACATATTCCAGTATTGCCAGTAACCCAGCGCCCCCGGACGAAACCGCTTTAGCCCCTAACTTCGTATATTCCCCGAACTTTTCTTCAAACGTTTTCTGCATCTGGCCCTCTGACCAAAGATTTGAATCGAATATCTTTTCCTCCAGCTCATAAAATTTTTCACGATATTCTCTCTCAAAAGGAATTACCATCTCAAATCCTCCCCTCATTCTTTTCAATAAGTTGATTATATACATAATACCATTCCCGGGCGGAATTTTCCCAGGAAGACATATGATACACGATCTCTTTATTCCATGAGCATTGCCTTTTCCATTCATCTATATTAGGAATCACTTCTGTCAACTGCCTTGTAATTTGATCAATATGATCAATACTTATAAATCTGATACCTTTTTCCCGCAATGTGTGATACGGCAGCCATGAACCGGCGATTACCACATTCCCATGATACATATGCGATAACATTGCAGAGCTTAGCTGATCTGTCGTTTGCACATGTATCATAATGTCAGTGATTGACGCTATTTCTGCCATCTCAGCCGTTGTAAGAAATTCTCTTAAAACCACGCTGTTTTCTGTAATTGACAATGCCCTGTCCTGCACGCTCCTTATATAATCCTCATTCCCCCCATAGGTCATAGGAAACAGCAGACAGCAATTATTTAAAATAGCTTCAGGCAGTTTTTCGATAGCTTCCAGCATTTTCATATGTTGATGCTCTTTCCTTCCGTTCGTGCCACACATAACTACAATCTTGCCGGAAGGAATATCATATTTTTTTTTAAGGCTTCCAGCTTCAATATGAATTTCATCAAAATAATCCAATATATCAACCCCAAAACGTACGATCGTGTGGGGTGTCTTTCTGCCTTTCATTTTATAGACTTTTTCAAAACATTCTTTCGTTTCTTCTCCCTCTGAGGAAATCCAATTAGCCCGTCTGATAATTCTTTTTTGCAATATTCTAAAAAATAGTTTATTACTTTGACGATACAAATCGCTCCCGCCAACCGAACAAAACCACGCATCGCACTTTCGTCTCAAAATATGCGCTGCTTCCCCCCAAAACTGTTCCATCCACAAAGAGTGGATAATATCGAAATGAGGCAGCTTCTTTGCTTCAACGCAGCATAGATAATCATGCGCCCCAAAAGTATAAATCGACTCACCTTTTTGAAGTTCCAAGTGCCTTTGATAATAAGGTTTAGCGCTTTCCTTTGTAAAAAGACTATACTTTATATTGGGATAATATTTTTTCATGTACCTATATAATTGTAATACATATGAAGTCTCATGTGTGCACAACAGCAATATATCCATACTTTCCCTTTCACTGCAAATATCTCAAAACCCTGTCCGTTATCCATACACTATTATGTGGCGTATCATCTGTGCAAAGTTCAAAATGAACCCCAAAATCCCCAAAAAGACAATTCCGCACCGGATCATATGTCTTTTTAACATCCCAGAGTATTCAATCACGACACAACTGATCAAAATAAATGCCAAATATAAAAATGAAACTACACGAAGTATGGATGCTGATATCGTTGAGGTAAATCCTAATACAACATCGGGAAACAATCCCCAAACCAAAAAGGCAGCGCCAAGCGGAACAAATAGCCTGATTTCAGATGTGATCTGCCACAGCAGATAAATAATGGATGCTGCCAACACAAGCGCCGATATAAGCGCTAAATATTGCTCTGTCTTCGGACATACATTAAATGAAGCATCAGGATAAATATATGTTAAAGAGCGGTTTTTTACTGTGTATGCAAAAAACACATAGCCAGTCCAAACTATCGTAATTCCAACAGGAACAAAAGCAATGATCCTGGTTATCATTTTCTTGTTATGAATCAAAACCGCTATAAGAATAATCACACAAAAAGTAAACAAAACGGCATTGGGAATTGACATATAGTGGTAAAACGCTGAATTAATTCCCATTCTAATCTTTCCCCAAAATGACAACGCCAATACATCAGCCGTATTATGCAAAACGGCATCTCGTTCCATTCTCACATGATTCCCCGGACAGGCAAGAAATAGGATCAAATTAGCAACAGTTATCACTGCCCCTTCCCAATACTCAAGGCAAAATTGACAGGATGACGACTTAAAACATGCGAACCCAATAATAAAAAGAATGCCGATCATCATCACTGCAGCTACATCAAAATTTGTTCCATAGATACATGCCATACAAAAAAATATATTCTTAATTACCTTGCCCGGCTTATTTTTACCGTTCACAGCATATAACAGTATTTTTATACTATAAGCAAACGATGCCAGCATCCATGTCCAATTAATCGTAGTGGTCAGCCATCCGGCTGTTGCCATTAATGCATATGGAAAACTTAAAAATAAAAGCATCTGGCATAATCTGTATTTCCCATCCATTTCTTGTTTCTGGAGCAGTAGCCTGATAATGCCTGACATGGAATTATATAACCATACTATCATTAGGGTATCAACAATGACCCATATAAATGGCGGAAGCCAACCAAACAAAACAACTGCCGCCTCAATAACTACCCTGGATGTCCAATATTGATACTGCCTGTAAACAAAACCAAACAAATTATAATTATATTCCTCAAGGTATGCTGTATATAAAATATCATCCCAGCGATTAAAGCTCATAAACAAGTGTGGAAAAAAGTAAAGCAGAAAAACCAAAAAATAATCAATATTTTTTGGTATCAAACCAGCATATTTTATTCTCTTTTCGCGCGGCATACTTTTCATGATATTCCTCTTTAATATTAACTATTTCCATCAATATAACTTATGATGGGATGCATTACTACCTCCATACTGAAGTTCTTTTCTGCAAACATCCTTATTTTTCCAGCTAACTCCATTTTATGATTATCGGTGTTTTCCTTCAAGCTTTCAAACCAGCTCACAATCTGGGTAATATCTACTACGCTCTTATTATTGGGAAAAGAAAGCTTAAACGGGCACTCCTTCGCAATACCTGCAATAGGGCATCCTGTTACAAACGGCAGTCCTTTCGCCAGGCATTCGTATACTTTTAGTGAAGAATTAGAATAATATACCCCTGCTTTATAAAAACCAAACGAAGCCAGGGCAATATCCGAATGTTCGTATATTTCATCCAGCTTTTCACCGATTGTTGTTGGATAAAACTTCACATATTCACAAAGATCATAACGCTGTACCAAACCCTGATAATATTTCTTTTCTGGTCCGTCGCCTACTAAATATAAGTAAACCTTGGGAGCAACATTTTCTTTACTATAATAATCCTTAAGCCCTCTGATAATTCTCTCATAGCCATGCTGCCTTTGCATATATGCCACTCCCACCATGGTTATCTGGCCCAAAAGATAGTCTCCCCCAGTGATTTTAATCTGCTGGGTATCTACCCCATTAGTCGTACGGATCGTAGGAACGCCAAATATTTCACTGTCCTTACTATATGTCACAAAACAATCAATGAATTTTTTGTAACCTCGCCTATATATCAACTCCTTAATATAAAAAGGCCATGCGTTCCATTTACCAAAGTCATCCTTATCATACGGATATGTAAAAATTTCAACAACAATTTTACACTTTGGATACCTTTCTTTTATCTGCCGTAAAAATAGCATATAATTATGATCTGCGTTTGCCCTTCTAACATAAACAAAATCCGGCTCTTCGATCTGCTGCCATGCTCCTTTGTAATCTCTCGCAATAGACGCCCATGGGAAAAGTCCGGCAATCCGCTGAATTATGTTTCTGGGCGTAGAAACAACCTGAATCTCCCGTATATCATACCGGCTATCCAGCGCCTTCATCTGCATATCAATTTTCTTGCTCACACCTATCGTTTTCCTGGCATCAAAATGTATATAATATCCCTTTTTTCGTCCCATTTTTACAGCTCCAATTTAAATAAGTATATCATAAACATATTTCCTTTACAAACTATTTTTAGGATATTGCCCTGATATACCTTTTTTGTAATCTTTAATCCCTTCTGCTACTGCAGCCATATTTCCTCTCTCATTTTTCATAAACCAGATCAGCAGCCAAACCAACCGATTGATTATAAAATAGCATAGGAAAAAAACAAACCGGACTTCCATATATTTGCGGTTGCAAATCAACCAGTTTCGCGTTATATAATAAACGCTGTCTGGCTTCTCGTTTCCCATAGTAGAACCATTCACCTTATGATAAATCAGTGCCTTTGCACAATACCAGATAGGCACACCCTTTTGCCTGGCTCTCAAGCTGTATTCCGTATCTTCATAATAAAGAAAAAACTGTTCATCCAGCAATCCCAGCTTCCGTATAATATTTCCAGACAACAGCATACTGCATCCATTAGCAAAAGAACATTCCATACTCTGGTCATATTGTCCGGTATCTTTTTGGTTTATCCCTCTCTGCACAGGTTTCCAGATCACTTTACTAAAGCTCCCCCCCGCACACCATATTGTTTCCGGGTGATCTGCATACACGATTTTGGGTACTACAATTGCCCCTGTTTTCTTTTGAATATCTATCATTTTTTCTATGGCGTCTTCTGCAATTTCCGTATCGTTATTCAGTATCAGGAAATACTCAGCTCCATTTTCCATTGCCCATTCTATTCCAACATTATTAGCTCTGGCAAACCCATAATTCTTATCCAGGGCAATAATCTTAACCCGGCTGCTCTCCTCCCATCTATCCTGCAAAAGCTGAAGCGATCCGTCCGTGGAAGCATTATCTACAACCACAATTTGCAGTTCATAAGTAATTGTGCTCTTTAGAATAGATTCAATACACTTATCGTTATAACTTTTTCCGTTGTAGTTCACCAAAATTATACTTATTTTCTCCATATTTCCTCTATTTTCTTTTCGTCAAAACCGGAACTCACCATCATGTGATAAAAAATTAATTTGTGTAAAATGGAACTGTCCCAAACGTTCCAGCAACTCATTTTCCTTTGATATCGTCAATTCATAAATGACCTCTATTTCATTATTTCTGATGCTTCTGGACTTTTTCTTCCGATTTTTAGCATATCCGCGAACAATTTTATCTACTTCCTCCCAGTCCACTTCACTGCCAGTTGACCTTAAAACCAGCACAGACTCTGCCTTGGAATTAGGGATTAAACTGACCCCTAAAAGCAAAACCGTCATAACAATACACAAGAGAACCGCCAGCAACGTAAGCCCCACTCCACAAATAATTCCGGCGCTAATAGACCAGAACAGATACAAAATATCCAACGGATTTTTCACGGCATTTCGAAAACGCACAATGGACAAAGCCCCCACCATGCCTAACGATACAATCAAGTTTGACTGCATTGCCACCATAATTGCAGCTATAACAACCGGCATGCCTGCAATTGTAATTCCGGTGTCTCTTGAGTAAAAAGCAGCCTTGCTGGACAATTTATATACCATATAGACATACAAACCAATAAGAAAAGCCATAAAGAAAACAACCACAACCTCCTTAAAGGAAAGTCCTGTTCCTCCTGCTAAACTTTCATAAACGCTGCTTTTAATAACATCCTTTACTGACATCCCATTGCCTCCTGTCTGCATATTCTATATTTTGAATAGGATTCCTGCCTCATATTTCCACTCTCCAAAACGTTGGCAATAAACCCTGGTAAAAATTCATCATATTTCACTTCAAGTACATTATCTGGTTTTGCCACACATATTCTTGGGAATTCAGCCTCCTGCATAAACAAATCTATTCTGCGCCCAAATCGCAAATTACGGTCAAGGGTTATTCTAACATTCCCCGCATCAAACACAAACGCTTTCCGGTCATATTCCACAATGATTACAGGGCTTAGTTTTCTCTCGCTAATCGCAAGATTAAAAAGAGTAATCGTATTGTCAAGTGACGGTGCATCATCTTCAATGCATTGTCCTTGCAACAGCTTTACCATTTGTTCCCTGGATATCCTACAGCTTTTCTTTAAAATCCGGCTACCCCTTTTATATTTGATCTCAAGCTTAATCACATCGTAAGAGCCATTATATATCCGTATCCGGTACTTCTCACGAATCTGATTCCCATTTACCGCATCGGCTAAATGTTTATCTTCATAATCATCAAAATATACGCTTGTTATCGTATACCCGTACTGGCTTTCCTGATTTTGGTCTGTGTGCAAAATACATTCCAGCCTAGACTGCAAATAAAAAAGTTCTCTTTCATCACAAATAAATTTATCTTCTACACGATACATGATTTTTTCCTTTAAAAATTATGATACAAATCGACAATTCTTTTCGCATACACATCCACGTCGTATTTTTGGGCCGTCTGCGAAACCTGTTCCCTTGATAGCCTTCGCTCCTCCAATATTTTAATCGCCTCCAAATAATCTGCTGTGCCATGTTTTTTTAAAACAATACCATTTTCGTCACAGATAAGTTCCTTCACCGCACTTGTATCTAAAACAATCGCCGGCGTACCACAGGATATAGCCTCTACTGTAACAAGCGAAAAGGATTCCTCAACAGACGGATTCATAAAAATACTTGCACACGAATACAACATGACAAGCTCCTTTTTATCTTGGGTCCGTCTGATCCCTTTCATATTTGACGGCAGCCTTTTCATTTGCCTTGCTGTCAACCCCACAAGAAGGATTTGATACCCTGCAGGCAGCTTCTTTGCCAATGCAAGAAAATCCGAAAGCCCTTTGCGCCCATCCCAAATATTCGCCACTCCAAGAATGATTTTCTTTTCTCTGCTAATATCATATTTTTCGTATAATTCGTCCAGGGGCCTATGATATGAGAAACTTTGGAGATCAATTCCGTTATTCACTGTAATCACAGGATAATTCTGAAAAAAAGATTTCCTTACCATCTCCTCCATCCATTTAGATGGAACAATAATTGTCAGATTGTTTAATTCCGTAAACATTTTTTTCTTATCGGCATAATTCTTCCTGGAAGCGTCTGCAAATAAGCTGATTGGGTATACCCGCTTGTTCGGGCACTTGCCGCACTCCTTTTCCCATTTATCGCATCCTACTGCAGTAAAATACGCACAATGCCCGGTAAACGGCCAGCAATCATGAAATGTCCAAAAAATCTTCCCTCTAAATTCCTTTGACAGATAATCAAAAAGCAACGGTAAGTTCATGTAATATCCATGCAGATTATGTAGATGGATAATGTCCGGCTGTTCCTGACGAAGCTTTTGAATCATCCTCCGCGTCACGAAATAGGAAGCGTATCCCTGCCTGTCCAATACGGTGTTTATGCACACATGTATCCAAAAAGACAAACCGTTCCCAATTTTTATACATCGCAGATCTGAAAAGGGTTTTCGCCTTCCTACTATGGAAAGCGTTTCATAACCTGACGCATTCGCTTTTCGTTGGATATCCCCCATAAGTTTTCCGGTACTGGTATTACACACAGTATTTATTTGAACTAATTTTTTCAATTTTCTCCCTGCTCCGCGCTTTCTAATTCCCGTATTCTTTTTTCCAGTATGCTTAACTCCTGAATTAATATTCGTATTTTGAGGTTTTGCCTTGATACAATAGAGGTCAATGTCATTAAGGTTGTAATAATAAACGCAAACACTAAAATATACAGTCCATTCATATTGCTCTCTATGCCAAAAACAGCAACAAATGTCACCAACAACTCCGGAAATGCGATCAACAATACCATAACAAAACCGGCAGCCAGCCATATCAGCGTATACTTTAATTCCAGCATTTTATTTTTTAAATAATGCAAAATGAAAATAAAATAAAAAAATACAGCAATAATTAACGTTACTCTTAATGTTACGGGAATCATCTTTACCTCCTTACCCCAAAACTTATTCTCCGGATGATCATTGCCAAAGTTACCTTACACATATAATAGATTGATCTTTTCATGGTAATTGAGCTTTCCCCCGCGTTACGTTTCTGCATAATAACCGGATATTCTTTTATCCTTCCTCCATGTACCGCTGCAATAACCATCGCCTCCGGCTCCGGATAATCCGCCGGATAATCATTGGCAAAAATATGAATAAATTTTGCATTGACCACCCGGTATCCGCTTGTAATGTCCCTCACCCGGACGCCTGTCAGTACCTTGCCTAAAAAGCTGAGAAAGTTAATCCCCATGCGGCGAATCTGAGTGGACTGAAACCCTTCCTTTTCCAAAAAGCGTGACCCAATCACAATGTCAGCTTGTCCTTTTTCGATCAAACTTATCATTTCTTCCAGATACGACACGTCATGCTGTCCGTCCCCGTCGATCTGTACCGCAATGTCATAATGATTATCTCTGGCATACCGGTAGCCTGTTTGGACGGCTCCGCCAATTCCCATATTGATCACTAAATTCACCACATGGTATTGATTCCTGTGACATATACTTTGGGTATGATCCGATGATCCGTCATTTACAACAAGATAATCATAGTTCGGGAATTTCGCCGTCAGATTATTAACAACTTTTTCAATGCTTCCTTCCTCGTTAAAGGCGGGAATAATAATCAATGTCTTTAACACGTTTTCCTCCATCTATCCACAACTTTACTAATGATAACCTTTGATTTCCGTTCTTCCAACCAGACGCAAAAACAGATCGCCGGAAGCGTCCATCACCTGGTACACGCTCCCATCCTCAATCGCAGTCTCTTTAAATAATTCCGGATAAGACTGTTTAAACAGTTCATCCGCATGAAAAATTACTACATATTTGCATTTCCTGATTTCATTTTCCCACGCTTCCTTCGACATCAGATAGGCCGTATTATGGATATTGATCTCGCCTTCTTCATAGATTTCATATTGCTTATCATACGTCTCCTGGTCAGGCACAATATTCCAAAAATCATACTCCGATACCATGGGGCAGACAGCATTCCTGAAAATATATGCTGCATACCCGTCGCTGTTACTACAGATAAAGTGGACCTTTTCCCCCTTATCCGCCATACTTCTTAAAATTTCCGTTATCTTATCATAACCATAAGTATTTTCCTGTGTGGTATTTTCCTCAAGGCTGTTGCTTTCAAAGATAAGATCCTTAACCGGCATAACAAGGATCAGCAAGACAGTCAATGCATAAACAAGAAAATCCGCCTTTTTTCTTTCCCATCTGCTATGTTGGTTTCCTTCAAAAATCAGATAGACAGCCGTCATGACGACCGCGCATAAATAGGGAGCCAAATACCTATCATAGGATGTCAGATCCATGGCCTCGTACCGGTCAAAAGCAAACCAGTAAGTGACCTGCAAAAATACGCAAAAACAAGCTCCTGCTATTAACGCCATCCCTGAAAATATATATTTCTGTCCCTTTCCCACGTCCCAGTACCCAAAAAAGGCTAAGGAAACAATTAAAAAGACGATGCCTATAAGAAAGTCTGCAAAAGAAAGCTTAACCGGGCCAACGGAGTATGTTTCCCCATCCAATAATTCCACGAGAAAATTTCTGGTCGTCTGATATTGATACCATTCCCCATTTCCCGTAAGCACGGCCTTAAGGCCTTCTAACGAAATTCCACTGGCAATCATTGTTGACTTTGCCTGTGCGGGCATCCCTTCATCTTCTTTTACTTCGCTTTTTTCCTCCCCCAGCTCATCCGCACTTTTCCCTTCCTCCCCCGGCGCTTCCTGTCTGGTTTCTTCATGACTTTTTACCGGAATATTCAAATATATCTGCCAACTAAAATAGGTTCCCAAAACCAGCGCCACGCAAATAACGGGGAAGAGCAGCCCTTTAATATCTATTTTCTTCCTTTGCATTCCCCGGAAAAATACATCGCCAAAAAGAATTAACGCCGACACTCCCGCAAGCACCAAACCTGTTTCTTTCGTCAAAGCCAATACGCACATTGCGCTACAGATTCTGATCCGGTTAAACCATGACATCTTTTCTGAATAATAACAGATTAAAATATATGCCATAATCACCGCCATCAAAGAATCCACCATAATCGTACTGGACAGATTAGAAAAAAAGAGCACCGGTATACATATCATTGCGCTTACCACCGGTAAAAGCCATTTTTTCTTTTCCCCTTTTTGCAAAAGCACGCAAAAGATCATCGTTGCACAAAGCATCATCACTTGAAAGGCTATAAGTAAAATATCTTCGCTAAACGATCCGTTTGCGTATACAAAGAAATATTCGATCAACGTAGTAAAAGGAAGGTATCTCGGTAATATCACCGTGGTGTCCATATGCTTTGCAAAGGAATCAAAGTAAAACATATCCCTGACAGCAATTCCCCAATGCCGCAGGTCGTCCCTCATCCCAAGCCAATCCCCTTTGCAGCTTATCAGGATCACGCCAAACAATACCAAAAAGACCCAGATTCCTGCAGAATACAGACTGCCTAAATTTCTTTTCTTTTTATTGTACAAATAAACGGAGACGGCAAATGCGCCAAAGGCCGTTAAATAGATAACGTTCACACCCCAAAGCAAATGTTCAGCCAAACCAAAAAGGTACAAGAGGAATCCTTCTACAAACAATGCCGTTGCTGCCGTCTCTTCCCATTTTCGCCCCGTAACGACCATCAGGAACAATGAGTAGGCAAATAAGGGAAATAAAACTGCCATCAGCCAAAACAACCTGGAACTTTTCGCGGCAATCATCGTAAAGGCCGCCGCCTGTCCAATCTCTTTCCCTGAAACGCTGCACCCGCCGTAATTGCTCCCTGATGGGATCTCCAGCAACCCCTGTTCAGAAGGGTTCAAAATAGAAAGCCGGATCCGATACCGCTCCCCCTGTCCAGTTTTGATTTTTCCAAAATGAAAATCTATGCTTGCGCTTTTTCCCTCTTGGAAATCTACCGTCTGTACTGCCCTTGCCAGAATTGTGGATTTGTCATCCGAAAGTACTTCTACCTGCATATCTCCGGTAAATGAATTCGCCGCATAAAACGGTATGTTGATCCCGGCAAGCACTTTTACTTCCGTCTGCCAAGTCTGCTCCATAACGCCATCATCAGTATGAAAAAGGATCTCGGAATCCGGACTGGATACAATGGGGATCTGCAAATAGGAATACCGTTTCAAAAACAAAATCCCCATAACCACAATTATTAAAATGAAAATACTGTTATTTAATAATACCTTTTTCATATCCTGCCAGTTTCCTGCCTCTTCTTAGCATTTTCAATCTGCTTTCCTATACACAGATGCAATTTTAAAGCCATCTACCATCATTGAGTAAATTTCATCGTATCCTTCTATTCTCAGATCATTTCCCGTTTTTCCCCTGTAGGTTTCAATATAGAACTGTGGCTCCTCTTCCTCTATGATCCTGCTTTGCTCCTCCGGGGACAACATGTACTTATAATAATCATTCCCTGGTGTTTTCACGGAGAACTGACCGTCAGCCTCATTTTCTGCAATATATCTGACAGCATCCACTGTGGTAAGGTGCCAATAATCCCTGTCAAATCCCGCTGCAAAATGTTTCCCTATGCCGTTAAAATAAACCATTTCATAAGGGTGGTACCTGCAGATCCATATCGCCTGGCTCATTACTCCCATCAGGATAACCAAAAAACAGGCAACCCGCCACTTAGGGCCTTTCTTTCGCAGATAGTCCACGCCAAACAGTGCAAACAGGATCAAGGGCGGAAGAAAGAAATAGCAATGCCTCCAGCCATTATATATCGTAGAATGCATGACCACAATGCCAAGCCATGGCACAGCCATGAGAAGCACGCACCATAACACATACTTGTACCTGGTCACCAAAAGCAGAAAAAATTTCTCCTTATTCCTAATCTTCCTGATACCTATTCCTATCCCAGCCGCCACAGAAACAAGGCATAACAAAAAATACCAAACAGGCACAGAAACCAGCATCCATACAGGCACATAGAACCATGGGATCTCATCCTTGCCTATCACCTTTCCCATAAATACAATGGTAGAATCCCATTTATCAAATTTAGAAAATTGGGAGAATACATTCCATACCCCTCTTAGTGGATCCTTCCACGTCACCGGGAGCATCAGCACAAACGCCGCAAACCAGATAAGCAGGAGAACAATCCCGCATAAAAATGGGCGGCGGCACCGTACTACATATCCATCTTTTCCTGCTATCTTCCCCATCATAACATCTGCAAATAAATACCCCAACACCAAAAGTAAAAAGACAATCCCTACGATCCTCACATTTGCCGCTATTGCAACTGACACCGCAAACGTCACCATCCATCCCCAGGAAAACCTGCTTTTTATCAGCATCACTGTGGTAAGCATACACACCATAAATACGGAAACAAAGACCATATCCTTAATATTATAAAACTGTTCCGCAAAAAACCGGGGATACAGGGCAACCATAAAAACGCCTGCCAGTCCCATCAGTTTTGACCGAAATAAGAGTTTCAACAAAAAGTAAAACGCGAGATAACCCGCCATACAAAGGAAAAACGTATAGAGGTGACGCCCATAAAAAATATCCCCCAGATTTTTTCCTGTCACTTCAAAAATAACCGATGGCATCTGAAGGAAGGTTCCATAATTCCGGTCACTGTATGTTTCCAGATCAGGAACATCGTACTCCGACATATGATCGCCGCCCATAACATTTAACGCATATTTCACATTTACCAGGGTACTGACACGCTCTGTGGGCTCATCTGACGAGATCCCATAATCCCTGTATACCAACACCCCTACCGCAAAATACGCCAAAAGCAGCATCACAATGATAACATTTATTAAATTTTCCTTCCGTTTTTTCCACATGATTCCTGCTGCCCCTTATTATGAATTGTAGCATAATCCAACGGATTATACTATCACGAATTCTATTTCCGTTTTTTCCTTCTCGCCTTGTCATAGACTTTTATTGTTTCATCCACTACCTCTTCCCAGTTATATTTTCCGCATATAAACTGGCTGCTTACTTCTTTATATCTCTTTACTTCCTCCTCCCGCTCCAGCAAGAACCGGAGTTTGGCGCAAAGGTCCGCCACATCCCCCCCCCGGAAGGTGGCCGCCTTGTCCTCAACGACCTCCAGATTTTCCGGAATATCGCTGACCAGACAACAGTTCCCGTAGCTCATCGCCTCCAAAAGGCTGATGGACATCCCTTCAATGTCGCTTGGAACCACAAACACATACGCATTGGAAAACAATTCTTCCAGTACCCTGCCCTGGACGAAATCCGTAAGGACAATCTTGCTATTTCCCTTAGCATACCCATATATTTTTTCCATGTATTCCTCAGCGTGGCTGTCCCCGCCTGCAATCACAAGCTTTTTATCCGTCTGAAGCTCCTGGTAAGCTTCGATCAGGTAGTGGGCCCCCTTTTCCGGCACCAGTCTTGCAAGAAATAAAATATAGTCATCCTTATGAAGGCCAAAGCGCTCTGTAATCTCCCTGGCTTCCCGCCTGGCCGGTTTATCGATTCCGTTTGGGATATAAACCGTTTCCCGGCCATACTGCTGCCTGAAATAGTCCTGCACATTCCGGGAAAGGACAATAATCTCATCCGCTTTCCTGACTGCCGTTTTTTCCCCATATTTTAATACCTTGGCTGCCAAATTTCCCCACTTTGCTCTCTGCCAGTCCAATCCATGGATTGTTGCCACCGTACTGATCCCAAAAAATTTAGGAATGCCCATCATGGTGCACGGCCCTTCCGCATGGTAATGGATCATGCCATACCTTCCCACAAGGCTTCTTAATGTGGCAAGAAACGAATAGACGATGGCGTTCAGGCTGCTGCTTTTAAAGGTGGGAATGGTAAAAAGCCGTATCCCATTATATACCTTCCCCCTTTTTTCATCAAACTGCTTTCCGGACACATGGTACCCGGATCTGTTATAAGCATCCACATGGTACCCTCTTTTCGTCAATCTTGTGGAAATCTCATCCACCACGATCTCCACCCCGCCCTCACGGGATGGAATCCTCTTATGCCCGATCATGGCTATTTTTTTCTGTTTGTTTTCTGCTCTATAAAGGCGGCTTTCCCCTGCCACCCTAAGCAAAAAAGAAAGATTGGTAGAAAAATACCGCATAAAGAGTCTCTTGGGATCTTGCACTAACCGGTACAGCCATTCCAGGCACATCTCCTGCACCCAGCCTGGCGCGCGCTTCACCGTTCCGGCACAGAAGTCAAAAGCAGCGCCTACCCCCAGCATTACCCCACATACCTGGAACTGATGTTGATACATCCATTCCTCTTGTTTCGGCGCCCCAAGAGCCACCCAGATAAAATCCGGCCTTGCCTCATTAATTTTTTTAATCGCCTGCTCATCCTCTCCTGCCGTAAGCGGACGGTATGGGGGGGAATACATTCCCACAATGTTAAGCCACGGATATTGCTTTTTTAACTTGCTCTTAAGCTTGTCCAAAGTCTCCTTTGAACCTCCATAAAAATAATGCCGGAAGCCGCGTTCCCTGGAAGCTTCAAAGATCTTGGGCATCAGATCCGGCCCCGGCACCCTCTTTGCGTCATAAAAACCCCTGCGCCGGCAAACAATCGAAAGAGGTTTGCCGTCCGGAAGACACATCGCGCCGCTGTTTTGGACTTTGTTGTATTTTTCATCACGATAGGACATCACGGTGGTATGCACGTTGGCAACACAGACATAATCTCCCCGCAGTTCCTCCAGATGCCCGGTCAAATATTCCACGGTTTCCTGCATATTTGTGACATTAATATTGGTGCCTAATATCTTGCAATAGCGAAGCCCACTATTCATTTTCCCCTATCCCTTTCTTCTTTTTTCCCCCAGCAGCAAAAACAGGCTGGCAACTACAAAAACAGCCGCCCCCGCCACAATACTGCCTGTCACTGTGTTACGGAACCGTTCCACCTTTGCGATATTCCCGGCAAAGGCAACCATTTCGGTTTTTGCTGACTCATACCCAAGAACCCGGTCCCCTTCCTGCAAAATATCTTCCCCGGAAGTAAGATAATAACCCTCTGTCAGGTCATCCGTGTATTCAAATGCTTTCCGGGGCAATAAGTACCTGTCAGGGTAAGAAACACACACAGATACCAGGATTCCACCCATGAGCGCCCCCGCAAGAGCCCATACGATCAGCTTACTCCTGTATTTTTTAAGCGCCCCTTTCCAATCCCCCCATACTGCTGTAAGCGCCGGGAGCTGCAACGCTGCCTCCCTGTCAAATCCAGCCAGGATCCCGATTTCCTTTGTTTCCTTCCCTGCCATCCAAAGCCCAGGTCCAACCAAGAGGAGGGATACATTCTTAAAGGAGGTGTTAAACAAAAATGGCTCTGTCAGTCCGGCGGCCAGGCAGGATAAGATCAGGCATAGCGCTATTCCGTCCTGCTGCATGGTCCTTCGATAAATCCCCCGGACATAAAGATACATTAAAAATGCGAAAAAAAGAATCCCATAAGTAATCCATGCAAATACATAAGAATTGTCCATGGTTCTAAGAGACGTTACAATCCTGGTAGTGTCTACCCCAAAAAGCCCGGCCGGCTGGTTTTGTAAAAACCACTTAGACAGCTCAAGCCTGGTATTTAAAAGCTTATTTACAAGATCAAACATTCTCCCCTTTAACAAAAGAGGCGCCCCAAAAGATAAGAAAAGACAAAGGGGCAGGCAAAACTGGATCAACACCTGCTCCACCTTGCAAAATTTTTTCCTGATCTCCCAGTAGCACACTAAAACAAGACAGGCCGTAGTCACCAAAAACCCCGTCGT
Source organism: uncultured Lachnospiraceae bacterium (assembly GCA_910585005.1). Classification (GTDB taxonomy): domain Bacteria; phylum Bacillota; class Clostridia; order Lachnospirales; family Lachnospiraceae; genus Suilimivivens. The sequence goes on from CAJUCN010000001.1 coordinate 249,018, forward strand.
ACTAAGGGAATACATAAACACAAACAAATTTCCTGCCTCTAACACAGCCAGATAATAAAACCGGAATCTATTCTGAAGCAAATAGACAAGAAAACACACCAAGACTAAATAGGATATATGCAGCACATTGGGATGGGCATACCCCAGATTCCACCGGATCACACGCCCCATTCCCAGCCTGTCATGCACTTTAAAAGGACTGTCGATCACATGCAGGGCCGTAAGAAAAAACAAACTCCCAAAAGAAAGCGCCCATGTCGCCAGCCCTACCTGAAACAATCGTTTTAGGTCTATATTTTTCATCCCGCATAACAATAGCGCCACAAAAAGCGCCCCTTTTTCATGAGAGATTATATAAACTACGCCTCCAAGAAGAAGAAATGTGCCGTAAAAGACTATCTCCCGCAGGGAATAACTGGTCAAAACCGCCTTTCCTGCCCAGCCCATCAGCGCTATCACCAAAAACACCTTAAATGCCGTCTGCCCGTCGTACAACCCAATCCCCTTTGCAAACAGAAGTGACACAAAAAAAATATAAAAACAAATTTCCGATCGTTTCACCATATGCTTTTTAGTCATTTGCTCCATAGCTTTCCTTCCTTTCCCTGTCAGTTATCCCTTTCCATTCTGACCCTTTCAGCATCATGCACCATGCCCCGCCTGCCAAAAACAGCAGATAGTTTCTTGCTAGATAAACGGAAATGACATGAGCCTCAATAACCGTGTAAAGGCTGATCGATGCAATAAGCGCTATGGACAGATAGTCATTCCTTTTATTAAAAAACACCAGCATTCCCGCTATTGCCAGCGCCAAAACGCACCCAGGTATGATCCCGTACCAGTAAAAAAGCCGCACCCAGCCAAGGTCAAAAAAGTAATTGTTTTCTGGTCTGGAAAACAGCCTCCATGTTTGTACGGTTCCCTCAAACCGGTCATTCTCCACCAAAATACGAACCCTTCCATTCAATGCCCTGTTCAAATAATAAAAAAGCATTGTAACCGGGCTTCTGTCGTCATACCACACATAATCGTAGACCCGGTATGCATTGCATGCGATCAAAACCGATATTCCAATGCTTCCTAATGATGTGATCATACCGAACCAGTTCAACAGTTTCCCCACCAAAACATTCTTCTGCCGTGTAGCTGCCAGCACGATAACAATCGCCAGCACCGTTACGAGAAGGCTTGTCCTGGAATCTGTCAAAAGATAAAAAAAGACATTCACCAACAGTAAAACCAGATAAAGCCACCATCCCATCACTTTCCCGTACAGATACAGTCCCAATACGGACAGCGACCACACCATGCACTGCAAGGCATTGGGATGTCCCATCCCCAGGGTATATCTGGTTTCCACACTTCCCCGGCCAAAGTCCTGGGTCAGCGATATTCTGCCATAAATCCCCGTTACCGACAAAAGGATAATGGAAAGGCAGCCTGAAAGCGTGAGCCAAAACACCAGCTTTAGGCATTTGTGCATATCTATGTTTTTGCACGCTGCCACAAAAATGACCACCCGCACCAGCTCATTCCTCCCGGTAACAAAATAGGAAACTGCCCCCAGCACACAAAAGAAAAAGATGCAGACATATTCCCTAAACGTATACTTTGTCAGACACACTTTCGCCAAAAACAGGAGAAAAGTAAGTTGAAAAAGCCTCCCCTGTACCGGATTGGTATAGTTGCTTTTATCTACAATGACTACCAGCACTTCTATCACCACCGCAATGGTAAAAAGATATTCCCCAATCCGGTGCATGAAGGTATCTTTGGTTTTCATGACGTTTCATCCCCCGTAGTATCCAACACATCCTGCCTGTTTTTCTTTTCCACCTTTCCATCCTTGACTTCAAAGATCACATCTGCATTTTTGATGGTGGTAAGCCGGTGGGCAATGATGAGGATGGTCTTTTGTCCTTTTAATGAATCGATGGCCTCCATCACAGCCGCTTCCGTGTCATTGTCAAGAGCGGAAGTCGCCTCATCCAACACCAAAACCTCGGGATTATGGTAAAGCGCCCTGGCAATGCCGATCCTCTGCCTCTGTCCCCCGGATAAGCGGACTCCCCGGTCCCCAACATAGGTATCAAGCCCCTCCGGAAGGGTATCCACAAAATCATAAAGCTGCGCCTGCTGGAGGGCACTTATAACCGTTTGCTCATCAATCTCACTCTCATCAATCCCAAATGCCACATTATTCCTGATGGTATCATCAGACAGGTAAATGGACTGGGGAATATATCCGATCTCCTTTTGCCAGGTAGGCAGATTCTTATAAATATTCATCCCATCCACTATAATTTTTCCCTGCTGGGGCGGCAAAAGCCCCAGTAAAATATCTACCATCGTTGATTTCCCGGCTCCGGAACTTCCCACAAAAGCTACCGTTTCCCCCCTGGTAATCTCAAAGCAGGCATCTTCAATGACATTGCCTTCCCCTTCAGGATAACAGTATGTGACACGCTTTGCCTGGATCTTTTCCTGGAAACGCCACTGGCCATCCTTTTCCTGCTCCTCCACATACAGATCTTCTATTTCCTTTAAATCGTGGTAGATTAAGTCAATGGAAGGGGTTGCAAAAATCACTGCGGAGAGATGCTCGTTGATCCTGCCAACAGATGGCAATAGCCGGAATGCCGCTACTGCAAATATGGCAAGCTGGGGCACGAATTCCGCTAATTCTTTTTGTCCGAAAAACATCTTTACCAATACCGCCGCTAAAAGCCCTGTCATACATACCATTTCAATGATATATTTAGGCATAATCCCGATCAGGCGGTTTAAACGGAGCACGCGCACATACTTTCCCATATAGCTGTCATAGTTTCTGATAAAGGTCTCACTCCGGTCAAGAATCTTGATATCTTTGATCCCGCTTAAGGACTGGTTCATCCACTGGTAGATTTTTGCCTTGTATTCCTGTCCCTGTTCTCCCCATTTCCTGGAATATTTTTTGTTGATATAGGAAAAAATTGCAAGACAGACTACCAGCAGGCCAGCGATCACTACCGTAATCGATTGGCTTACAATAAACAGATACACTCCAAGAACCATGCACACACATGCTTCAGCCGCCATTTCCATAAAGTGCAGGATCGCCTTGGCAAACTGATCCGTATCCTCCTGCATGCTCCTTTGCAGGACTGCAATATTCTTATTCAAATGGAAGGTATATGGCTCCTTCATATAGGCTTTTAGCAGATTCGTTGATATGGTCCGCTGGATCCGGTATGCAAACCTGTAGATCGTATTTTTTTCCAGTATAATATAGACGTTTTTGATCACATAGATCGCTATAATGCCCCCTGCCAGCGCTGCCAGGAAATGTTCAAACTCCCCGAACGAACCTAAACGGTAAAGAACGGATATCACCGTGCTTTCCAACATGGCATCCTGGTTCATGATCCCGTCAATGAAAGGGGAAAACAGGGAAATAGCCAAAAGTTCCAACATGCTTCCCGCCAGAATCATAACCGTCAGCAGGACGATCTTTATTTTATCCGCTGTAGAAAAAATATAATTTAACTTTTTAATCATATGCCACCTTCTCCATGCACCCCATCAGCTTTTCGTAATAAATGTCAAATCCGCATTTTTCTTTTATGTCCTCATAACTGTTCTTTCCCATCTCCTTTAAGTGTTCTTTACTGGAAACGCATTTCAGAACAGCCTCATAAAAGTCTTCCTTACTGTTATCCTGAAACAGGTAACCGTTCCTGCCCTCTTCTATATAACAGGCAGTGCCGTTTGTATTGCTGCATATTGCCGGCACGGAAAAGGACATTGCCTCTAACTGGGAGACAGAGGCAGGTTCCCTTGTGCTGGGAAGCACAAAAAGGTCTGCACTGGCATAAAGCTCCTCCATCTGCCTGTATGTCAGGTTTTCCAACAGCCTGACCCTTTCTCCCAACCCGGATTCTAAAAGGAACGCTTCCAGCTTTCTTTTATATTCCTTTTCAAAATGATCCGCACATTCCCCTGTAACGGTAAGACTTAGGTCATAACGGCCCGCAAGCTTTAAAAACACTTCCAGGAGCATACGGATATTCTTTCTTTCTTCGTATTTCCCCACACACAAAAGATTAATTTTACCCTTTTGAAACCATTCTTTTTGTTCCGGCGAAAGCCTGGGTTCCATCACAAAGGGAACAAATACTGCCCCAGGCTCTTTTACCTTGTTCTTCCCTTCCACGCCAAGAACCGGTGTAATCCTGATCTTAGGCAAAAGCCCTTTTACGATCCGGTGAGGCAGGTCATTTTTGATCTCATCCTCCCATAAGGGGCTTTGATTATACAGGATCATCGGGATCTTTAAACCTTTACAGGCCAGACAGGTAAAAATGGAATAAACAGACCGCTCCCTGATGATCATCAGATCCGGACGAAAGCCGGAAACGATCTTCCTGATTTTTCCCATAGAGGGGAATCCATATTTCAGCCGCATGTCGCAGGCTTTGCTGTTCTTTCGCTGCAGGACATGGACATAGATCCAGTTCACGGCACAAAACACTTTGGAATACCCGGCAAATACCGGTGTCACATCACTGTAATCTTCCAGTTTCCCCTGATAATGGCTTATGAAACAAACTTCATGGCCATGCTCCCTTAACCCTTTCATAATAGGCACCTGATTGGTATGGTATCTGTGTGCCACATAAAGAAATCTCATACTCCTGCTATCTTCCTTCCTGTACTTCGTCAAGTAAATCAAGCCACTGTTTCAAAATGCTCTGTAAGGAAAATCTTTCCCGCACTTTTGAAGCTTCCTTCCCCATCTTCGCTGCCTGATCTTCCTCACCAGCCATTCTTTCCATGGCCATACATAAATCATCCGGTTGCCCTACCGGAACAAGAAGGCCATTCACCCCATCCTGGATACACATCCGGGATCCGCCGCAGGGACAGTCAGTGGAAACTACCGGCATTCCCATTCCCATTGCCTCCAACAGGGAGTTGGATATCCCTTCATAATCCGAAGAGAGCACATACATCCCTCCATCTTTTATTTCCTCCAAAATATCCTTATGAAAACCCTCAAAAATCACATGTTCCCTGATACCTAATGTTCCTGCCAGGTCTCTTAATTCCTGCTCCAGTTCTCCCTCTCCATACAAATGCAGCACATAATCAGGAAACCTTTGCAAAAATTTCTGAAATGCCCGAAACAGGCTCACATGGTTTTTTTGTTCCACAAGCCGCCCGGCAGCAACCACCGTATGTTTTCTGGGCCCTTCATAAACCTCCGGCAGGTTTTCCGTGATGGGGTTCGCGATCACAACGCCCTTTTTCTGTATTTTTTCTTGAAAATACGATAACGCTGCCTGGGTCTGGAACACTACTTTATCAGAATGCAAAAATGCATATTCCCGTATCCGTTTATTGGGGAATGACTCCGGGTCATTACGCTCAGAGGAAACCAGTTTCATCCCTAATCCCACCCTTGCAAGGCAGGCGAAAAAAGCAGTTGCAGGCTCAAAAGCAGCCAGGATATAATCCCGGTTTTTCCGAAACACCTTCCGCATCCGCATAACCCTGGCCATCCGCTTTAGGAGACTTCCGTCTGTCCTTCCTCCAATTTGGATGACCTCGATACGTTCATCCAGTTGATAGGCCATATCATCACCAGCCGTCATCAGGATCTTAACCTCCATTTGCCGGTTTACAAATTCATTTGCCAACACTGATATGACCCGTTCCGCGCCTCCGCCTACCATGCGCGGAATGATAAACATTACTTTCATTTCTTTCTCCATTTGTTTTTATTGTAAACCAAATATTGGATATCAATCACTTCAAAACGGGATGACTGGCTGTATGTATGCACCCCAAGCAGCTTGCGCCCTATACCGTTATGATGTCCCGTCCCGTTAAAACTGGCCGGAAGCAGCTCTTTGATCTGCTTATCAGGAAGTTTTTCCCCTTTTTCACAAAACTGCACAGAATATCCGTAAATTCCGGATGTACTGCGCTGTAAAGGAACCAAAGGCTCCTTTTCCCCGATTACAGGCCCTGCCATCCTTGACTTCAGCGTATAGGGATCAGACCCCTTCCCCCCATCACGGACACCGATCCCGCCTTCTTTTTTGTATAACTCATACCTGTAAAACCGGGTATAAAAAACATCTCCCGGATCATACTCAGAAGCCAAAATACTTACCTTGTCATCTTTTTTCTCCCAGACAATACTGTCAACAAGCTTCCGCCCTTTTAGAAATTCTCCTATTTTTTCCCATCGGTACGGAAATTCCACACAGCGGTACAGGTTCACAGACTGATTCATTTCTGTTTCCGGAATCATCAGCAGCTCGCCGCCCCACTCAAAGCACATGGGAAAAGACATATGGTAAGCCTCTTCGATGACAGGAACCGGTTCCTTCCAGGAACCGTCTGAGATATCAGAACATGCAATGCAGCCAAGTCCTGTCTGCCTGTCCACCCTCTCTAAAAAAACCACATCTTTCCCGTCCTTCTCCCAAACCAAAGGATCCGCATACCAATACTCCTTCGTGTGGGGCAAAACCGTAAACACTTTGTCTTTGACATCATTTCCTTTGTAGAGTTCTTTCCCCTGTTCCCTGTCACAAAAGGCACAGGAAAAGATCGCCTCATACCCAACCAGTTTTTGAAATCCCAACTTCCACCCTAATTTTCTGATTTTACTAATCAGTTGCATAAAAATCCCTCTTTATAGCCGCCTGATCACTTCCAGCAGCTTTTCACAATATGACCCGGCCGTATCAAATTCCTTTTTAAGGCATTCTTCCGAATAAGCTTTAAGTCTTTTTGTCTCATTCCACAAGCTTTCTATCTGGCTCTTTAACTCTTCTGCATTCCCTGCACAAAAAAGGCCGCCTATTTTCCCCTCTTCAATCAATTCCGGAATTCCGCCAATCCGGCTTCCTATGACCGGCGTGCCTAAAGCGATGGATTCCATCACAGAAAACGGACAGTTCTCATAGCATTCTGACGGGACAAGGCTAAATGCCGCCTCCCGGATCAGTTTGGCAAGCCCTTCCCCTTCCTGAAATCCCACGTTTTTAATGTTTTCTATTTCATTTACCTGTCCTTCCAGGGAGCCGTTTCCTGCAAAGATAAAAGGAATCTTTGGAAGCTGCCGGCACACTTCCAGTAACGTCCCTATCCCTTTTTCCTCTGAAAACCTTCCGAAATATAGCACATATCCTTCTTTTTTCCGATTGGTGTGTTCTTTCTCTTTTCTTGCAGTTCCCAAATGTCCTTCCGGGATAAAATTATGCAGGACTTTCGTCTTACCCTGAAATTCTTTCCTGTGGAGCAACTGCTCCTCCATAAAGTAAGAAGGACAAATCACGCAATCTATCCATTGATATACCTTTAATCTTTTATACAACTCCGCTTCCAAAGCAGCTAAGAAACTTTTTGCCTTTGATCCATGGATACAGGCATTCTTTACACATTCTAAATAGCCCCGCTCCATGCACTGCTGGCACAGTTTTCCAGTAGACGGAATTCTCATTAAATGGTTGGGACATACCAATTGCGTATCATGTGCTGTGTACAGGATCTTAATTCTTTTTCCTGCCTTTTTTCCATACTTGATAATCTCATATATGATAGAAGGCGTCAACTGAAAGTTAAAATTATTCAAATGTACCACATCCGGAGCAAAATCATCCAGGACGGGACGCAGCTTCTTCCTGGCTACCCGGGAATAAATGATTCGGAACGGGTAAAAGATTTTGTTCCATTTCCCCGTATGAAAATCCATATTGGGCGTGTAGCTGCCTACACGGTTTCCTGCCACACGGTCCGGATGATCCATTCCAAAATACTGTACCTCATGCCCCTTTTTTTGAAGTTCTTCCCCAACTCCAAACAAATAAGTCTCTGAACCGCCATTGGGAAATAAAAACTTATTGACCATTAATATCTTCAATTTCCGCCATCCTCCAAAACTTCTTTTTCTTCCGCAAATCTTGCATGAACCACTTTGGTCTCATTGCCCAACTCTATTTGAATTTCCCATTCCGCACTGATCAGATCCCCATTATCATCATACCACCCCAAAAACTGTTCGCCAGCGCCTATTTCCTTAACAGACAACGTGACCGGATAATCGCTAAAATATAACCCCTGCCAAAAAACAAGATCTCTATCCATCGTTAAGGTGTTGATATGAAATTCTGCTGCATTTTCTTTGTTACACAGTAAGACAAGATAAACAGGATCCCCCGAAAGCTCAAATTCTTCTTTTAAATAAGTAACCGCCTTATCCCTCCGGTTCACAAAAAACTCCTTAATAGCATCGGAATACTTGCCTGTATCACGATCCCCCAAATACCTGATCCTATTTAATTCATACGACGCTTCATATTCAGATAATATCTCATCCATTATTGTAAGCACATGAGTCTCTTCAAAATTATGATTGACCATATCCATAAAAGAAAGTACGAAATCCCTGCGGAATTGATCATTTTTCATAAGCTCTTTTATAATAGGATCATCCTGCCAGCACATTTCATTCCCGTTTTGAAATGTGTTTCTGTCGTAGGCATTCATGGCGCCCTCCGTATCCCAGACGCACCAGCGCCATTTTCCATCTTCCTTTTCGTGTCCTCCTTCCGTAAGGCTCCTCCAACACCTTGCATTCCCCGGAAGCCAGTCCCAATCGTCCATATAAATCATGCTTCCGTAATAATCAATAAAACTCTGCATATCCATGATTTCTGAAAGTTCCTCATAAATCTGATCAGAAGAAAGATCCTCTTTCAAATTAAGAAACTCTGTAATAGAATCCGGTGTAGACCCTTCATAAATCTCCACATGGTCTTTGTCTATCCCATAATTGTTCTGAAAATAAGATTCATCATACACTTCCGCCAAAGAGTAAAGTCCCCAATACTCTCCGTTCAAAAAAACGTTGCACCGTATAAATTCCTGTGTCTCTACCTCCCTGTCCAAGATCAGCCGCTGGCTCAAAATATGCTTTAACTTTGAATCATCCCTGTCTGAATAAATAAAAAATTTCCTTATCTTCTCACCTTGTCCAAAAATGCCCTCGTCAAAGGTTTCTTTGTCATCATACATTTCCCTTGCATAAATGGAAAAACTTTTTTGCAGCGATCCTCTTGTTGTAGATCCATGGATCCGCATGCCGATCTGCCTGTTTAGCATTTCCTTTCCATTCTCATCCCAGATTTCTATATGCCCTTCCCTTTCCGACTTTTTCCCTCTTCGTCTGTAATTGGCCGGAATCCAAAGTTCATCTTCCACACTGCCATCGTCTGGGCTATATGCATCATAGTCTTTCCCTAAAACATAAATGCCCTCTTCATAGTCAAATAAGTTACCCGGATCGGTTACTAATGATACCGTATAAACTTCCCGGTATGCCGGGTTGTCCTGATATCCTACCAGGTAAGAGCCAGTCACGACATCACTGGTATTCCCATGATCATCGATACAGACAGCCCGTACGGTCATCACTTTATCTACCGGTTCCTCGGGGGTAAATTGGGAAACGGATGACAAATCTGTACGCGCCGTATACAGGTTGGGATTGCTTGAAATATTTTTCATTTCAATGGGGCCTGTATATTTCAGACTATTACGATCCGGATCGCTCCCATCTAATGTATAAAAGATCTCTCCTTTTCCTTCTATTTCCAGGAAAAAATTTTCACAATAAAACCCTCCCTGCCTTGAAAAGCAAGGAGGCTCAACCTGTTTATCTGAAATGACTGCTGCGCCCTGATTGGAAAATCCTGCCGTAGACTGGGTCTTAGCCCATTCTTCTTCCATTCTGCTCCATGTGACATTTGTTTCAAGAGCCGGAATCTCTACTTGATCAATCATCTGGTCTCCTTTTGAAAAATAGAGTACCTCCCCCTTGGAGCTAATTTGAAAATTCAAATCAAATTCTTCGTCCCCTTCCTTCCCCTTGGCATAAACAATGAAATATTCTCCAGCATCAAGATATCGATCCGGCAATTTACTCTTATTCATGGTTTTCCTGTCATCGGAAAGATAATAATCCCCCAAAAAGACCGCCTGATCCGTGGGATTATACAGTTCAATCCAGTCACAGTCCTCATATTGGTCTTTCAACCCTGTTGAGAAATTATTGCTGCATACTTCGTTGATGAGCAGGTGATTTCCTTCCACACGCACATGAGATATTTCCATATAATATATCCAGCATAATAGGAGCATCCCTCCTGCCAGACACAGTATGATTCTTCTGTTTCCTCTCACTTAGTCCTTATGACTCCTTTCTTACGCCAATACCCCTTCCGGGCTTATAAATTTCCACCCTTTCCATAATTCTTCCATTTCTTCTTTTACAAACACCTGGCTGTTTTTCTGGATCGTTGGCCTGATCATTATTTTATGTTCACTGGGATTTAATCTTGCTCCCCAAAAACTAAACGTAGAGTTGGCACAGATGTTATGTTTACATTGGCTCATAAGCCAGATATCATAAAAACTGTCTTTTCCATCATTGATATCCACCACTGTAAAATCCCTGCCTGTATAGTTACTTTTCACATAGGAACTATCATCGGAAAAGAGATAAAAATGGGCATTGGGTACCTTTTCCTTTATGGTTTCCATTGCTTTTTGGTAGTAAGCCGGCGTACAAATGTTACCAAACATTCCTTTATTTTCCGGATTTAGATAATCCCCCCGCCTGATGTGCATACTGACAGAGTCGCATTCCTGCATCTCCTTGGCCATCTCCCGGTTTAATGGGTTTTTGCTTGTTGGGAACTGGATCTTTTCTCTCAAGTCATATAAGATATCTGCATAATATTTTTCACATGCAAAATACCCGGAAAGATACATATCCTCAAACGAAAAGATCTCCGGGTGGTACATTTTATTTTCGTGAAACCAGTGGACAGTAAACGGAAAACATTTTCTGCGGAATTTCCCTTTCCATCCCTCTGCGCCGATCAATTCCTCCCTTTCTTCCCGGGTACAAGTCTCATAAGCCAACCTGTCAAAATAGGCAAGTTCAAATTCCCTTCCCGTAACTTTCCCGGTTTCCTTTTTTTCTTCCAGAGAATGAAACCAGGACAAATCCAGCCTGGCCTCTTTCCCCAAACGGACTAATTTCCGGTACAATGCATATTGCTGGAGCTGGTTCCCAAGCCCCCCTGCAACCTGAATGATAATCATATAACTCCTCCATCCTACGATTCCTCTTCCGCCGTAAGTGCAAACAAAGACAGGGCCGGCCCCAGTGACCACGGATACGCGCCGTAGTTCTGGGGATACATGCTAAATCCCTGACATTCCGCCAGCGCGCCATAAATTTTTCCTTCCTTAACAGAACCAAGCAGCGCATCCCGTCCTCTGATCATCCGGGATCTGTGGATTCCGATTAACACTCTATTTTCCAGCGACTGTGCAATAGAATACAAGATCAGTCCCGTTGCCGAAGTATCTACCGGCCCATCCTTCGCTCCAAGCTGCCAGCTATAAAGGCCCCCATCCAACTGATAAGCCTCCACTTTATCCACAAGCCTTCTGTAAGCTTGCTTGATGGCTTCATAACCGGAATCATGCTCATTTAAGTACGCCAGCGTTCCCGACATCCCCAGCATCAGCCAGCCTACAGCCCTTCCCCATCCGATAATGCCATATTTCACACCACTCTCATACTGATAGCCGTGATAGGGAAGGCTGGTCTTTTCATCCATACCGCACCCAATGAAATTTTGGATCTGGGTCACGGCAAGACTGATTGCATGGATATCCCCGTATGTACTGCCATATTTACACAAAAACGGGCACACCATCCCGATCATATCGGCAAAAATATAACCGTTTCCCTGCTTCGGCCGGTAAATAAGGCTTCCTGATGCATCCCGCTCATGATGATACAAAAATTTTGCCATATTCTCTGCGGCGGATTTATATTTTTCCTCACCTGTGATCTGATGCAAGTCTATGAGCGCCATCCCGCTTACCATATCATCCACATAATAGAGCTTTTGCCCTGACCGGATCCAGCTATCATAATATTTTCTCAGATGATCAACAATGATTCTTGCCTCATCTGAGTTTTTATTTTTTTGGTAATAACTAACCAATCCTTCAGCAAGAAGGCCATTGGGCCAATTGATCTTGTCAATAGGTTCTACAGCCTTTCCTGCCAGCATCCTGGCAGTTCTTTTTAGATAATACCCTGCTTTTCTTTTTGGATAGTTCAATAATTCTAATTCGGCTTCTTTCACCATCTCAATCATAGAATCCATCTCCTTTCCTTTTCTCTTCCCACTCACTCCTGGGCATTGCGATCACACAATCTTTCCCATAAAACTGACTCATTACGAAATTAGTCCATGCACCCGGATCGTCTGTGGCCGGCATGGACATCAGTGGCCCTTGTTCGTCATTTATAAACGGAATCACTGCATTTTTTACCTTCTCATCCGTAAGGATTGACGTTTGCAGTTCCATCTGTTCTTTGTAATCTGCTGCCTGTCCGCTTCCGATATACTCCAGGCACACCCATAAAGTACTGTTCTTTATCCCGCTCCTTAAGAATACCAAAAGGACAAAACAACAAAAAAGCCCTGGTATAACCACCTTTTTGTGAAGCAGGCTTTCTTCCGTTCCCATTCTTTCTATGATCCATGATGCCATAATTTCCAAACATCCCAAAGCAGCCAATAAAAACACTAAAAAATTCGTATTGTCTACGCCTCTGGAAACCTCTACACCCGCGTATATTTCAGGCGCCTGCATCGCACAATACAGGCAAAGCAGCGCCAACATTCCAATCAGTGGATGTTTCTGACTCTTTTTCCCTGTGCTTATATTTGCTTCAAGCAAAATTAAGAACAATACCGCAAGTCCAACAAGCACAAGAGGTTTTTCTTGTAAATAGCTGGCGGCATCCCTTGCGCCTTCCAAAAAACACTTGCCAATCGTCCCAAAAGCTCTCCCAAACGAAAGGCCAAACTCTTCTCCGCCTCTCACTTTATTCCCCGGAGCTTTCATACTGATCACCAGGCCTATTGTTTCCAATATGACCGGAATCAATAACAAAAAAACTTTTTTATTTTTATGCTCTAAAAAAAACAAAAGCATAAAATACCCTGACACAATTAGAGAAAACAACGCCGGCTGATAACTGGATCCCCCAAGCAGCAGCATGAGGGCGCTGCACAGCGTCAAATAGCGGATCTGGTAGTTTTTTACAAACCGGATCAAAGACCATACGACGATCTGGCACATAGCAAAAGGAAGCATATAATGTGCACAGCCATTAAACCAAAAAATAGCTGATTTCGTACTTGGCACAAATTGTATACTGATCAGTAAATACACCCATATGACCAGCAAGACGCTCCGTCTGCTAAACCCACATTCTTTCTTAAATAGCTGCCAAAACAAAAGTATGGTGCTTCCTATCCACAAAAAGAGCATCAAAAATACCACCAGCACATACCCATGATCCTGAAAAACCTCCGGTTGAAGGGAAAACACCGCTATACTAAACCATGTCCCCTGCCAACTCACATAATACTGTCTCACTGTCTCTCCAACTGCCTTTGCCACTTCCACCAGGGAATGGGAACCCATCCACGCTGCCCGGGTATAAACTCCATAGCCATAATCATCCCCCGATGCCCTGTTAAAAAAGGACAAATAGCAGATAGGAATCAGCGATATCACAAAGAAAAAGAAAGCCACCCATGAGATATGTTTCACTGACAAAAATTTACATATCCGATCGTAAAACCTCTTTATAGATCTTATTTCTTTCATAAGACTACGACCTTTGCCCCTTTCCCAGTTTCTTTCTCACGATCCCCCACAAATACCCAAACTCTTCCGTTCTTCCAAATAAAAGGAGAAACACGCCGTTAAAGACGATCACAACCAGCACAAACATCCCCGCAAAACCCCAAACTGTTATTTCCTGCAACACGACACTTTTTACTCCTGCAAGAACTGCCAATACGCCCAGGATCACCGTCAAATATTTCACAGAATCCACAAAATAAGCCCTTGCATCCCTGTCAAAACATGCCTTATATATGATAAATGGCTTCGTCACATTGGCGATCAGCCCGGAAACGATCGTTCCCACATAAACACCTGACAGTCCGATCTTTTGTACCAGCGCAATAGAAATGACCAAATTCACTGCGCCTTGCAGTAACGCCAAATACTTATCCTGCTCAAAAACGCCTGCCGCCGTCTTAAAATTAGACAGCACAATCCTGTCCCCTTTAAAATAATAATCCGTCAGGATCAATCCTACCACTGTTGCCGGCAGCGTCTTTCCCGGCCCTACGGAGGGCCAGAGTATGATAAGAGGCGTCAGCAAAAGGAAAAATCCCACCGCCGAAAACCCATAGATCCAACAGGCAAAAAAGCGGTATACCCGAAACATCTGATACTGCTTGTCTTTAGACTCTGTGGCAATCAGATTGCCAAAACTGGACAGCACGGAATTAAAAATAATATTTACAAAATTAGATACGGAGGTCAATATCATATTGTAATTTCCCACATATCCAACTAATGTGACATTGATAAAACTGGAAATGATCATGCTGTCTGTCTGCAGCCTTGCCACATCCCCAATTTTGTGAAACATCAGCGCTTTCGTCTTTTGTACCACTTCCCCGGTCTCTTCCCTTGAAAGCCGTGCCACATTCCGGTCCTTTAAATAAGGATACCTGCGGTTTAAATAATCGCTGACAAAGATCTTTTGTACCAGTTCCACAAACGCCGCCGTCAACAGATACAGATAAAAATTCCTTGTGGCAAGTATCACGCCGATCTGCAAAGTCACCGTGATCATTTTCGTAACCGTAATGACATTTGTCTGAATATAATTTTTTTGCTCCGCATTCACCAGGCTGTATTTATAGGCCACAAAATAAGAACTCACCGTATTAAATAAAAAGATAAAATAATACAGCGTCATGTCCCTGACACTGACCCCCTCCGGCTGTTTCACCAGATAAGGCAAAAAAGGAGATACCAAAAGTCCTGCTGCACCGATCACCAGTCCGATCACACGGTATGCCTTCCGGTACAACAGCATATAAGATTTGATCTTCTCATAATCTTTCCGCGCCACCGGGCCGTACAGGCTGTAATTCAGCGCCGTCCCTACCCCCAGCTCCGCCATCGAAAGCACCGATAAAAGGCTTGTATACAGATCATTGACACCATTAAGCGTATCCCCCAAATGGGCAATGAAAATACTGCGCAGGACAAACCCAAGTATCTGGGTGGTCAAATTGCCAATATATCCAAAAACTATATTTCTCGCTGCCGACTGGACTCTTCCCATAATCTGTCTACTTCTTCCCCTGCTAATAACGCTTGTTTTTGATACTCAGGCATTAGATGGATCAGCCTGTCCTGAATCTGCCTTTGATGATTCTGCAGCCACCTAAATCCTTTCACCAGATCCTCCTTTTCCCGGAGGCTTTGTACCGGAATCACATAATGTTCCTCTGTGCCAAACAAATCTTTGGCAATTCCCCTTGCTTTCACAGAATATCCCACTACCAGAGTAGGCACACAGGAGGAATAGGCCGCTATCGTGGCATGTGTTCTTGCCCCTACAAACAGACTGCACCGCTCAATATATCCTTTTAACTCTTCACAGGAGGCGTCCTTTACTTCCACCACCCTGCCGCTGTCCCTAAACTCATCATATAACTGACGGACCGGCTGCCTGTCGTCATTCTTTTCCCACACCACATGGGGAATCAGGGCAACCTGCATACCAGTATGTTTTATGATAAACCGGATCAGTTCCCGGTAACACGCCATCGTAATTCCAGGCTGCTTCTCCTTTCCCTGGATCATGGGGCTGATGTTAATCCCCACGGTATTTTTTTCTGTAAACCCTTCCGGCAGGGGAAGATACTTTGCTTTTAAGGTAAACGCCGGATCCGGACAGCAAAGAATCTTAGGCCCTTCCATCTCCTTTCCACGCGCAAAAGCCCTTTGTAATGCATCAAAAGTAATGGATTCCCTGGCAATAATGGTATGATACACCGACAAATCGGTTACGATTTCTTTTTTGTCCAAAAGTTCAGGTTCAATGGAGCAGCCCAAAAGCGCTGTTCTTGTCCCTGCCCTGGAAAAGGCCGAATTGGCCAGGCGCAGGTCGTTTAGCATGTTTTCATAACAATAGTTATCCCCTCCAATGGAGATGGCAAGCGGGAACTTCCGTTTAAAGACTTTCCGGTAACGATACCGGATAAAGCTTTCCGCATCACCTGTTATTTTACGATAAATATAGTACAGTACATGAGCAAGTTTATGATTGTCAAAACTGCGCTCCTGCATCACTTCACATAACCCGTCCAGGGAATACTTCTTATCTTCTAATGCCCGGTAACTTACCAGCAAAACCCTTTCTTTTACCATATGGCATAAACTGTTTACGATGGCCTCGCAGCCATGGTTCCCACTGCCTGCATGCATATATAAGATCAACTGTTTTTCCATTCATTAGCCTCACTTTAAATATTTCCGAAAATGATAGAGCCATAAGTAAAATCCTGGCGCCTTTGTAAATAGTTTTATTTTCCTTTTGTATCCTTTTGGCAGCCTTTCATAGGCGCCCTTCACCTGTAGGTTCTCTCTAAGCTTTTCCAGGCAGACCTGAATATCATCCCCATGCGCCCCTCTCTCTGCTCCCGATAGAAAGGCTAATTTTCCCGCCACAAGCATGATCGCCACAAGCAGCCTTTCCGTAGCCCTGACCCTCATGCTATAATCCATCTGTACTGCCAGATCCCTGGCCATCTCCCAGCAAGTGATCTGATCCATATAAGCAGGCGTAAACTTCCTGTTCATTGCCCCAATCGGATTCCGGTAATACCCGTATCCTTTCCAATCAATGGTCACTACTTTTCTCACATCCGGAAGAATATCCAATAAGAAGAGCATATCCTCCCCAATGGTAAGTCCTTGACGGAACCGGTGTTCTCCAATGATTTTTCTTTTATAAAGCTTAGCCCAGCAGCGGGTATCCTTTCCTTCCACCACCTGTTCAAACAACTCATCCCTTTGAAAGATACAAAGCCCCCTTGAATCACCTTCTTCGGCTTTCCTGCCCATACCTTCCCATTCCTCTTCATTTCCCCATGAGAAAAAACCACATCCGGCCACATCGCTGCTTGTCCGGATCAGGGCATCGTAAAGGGACTGTATCATTTGCGGGCAAAGCCGGTCATCCGCATCCACAAACATCAAATATTCCCCGCCGGATTTCTCAATCCCTGCATTTCTGGCAACGGACACGCCTTCATCCTTTAAAGAAATAAGACGGATATTGTCATATCTCTCCAGCAGATCCCGGCAAATCTCCCCTGTATGATCCGTTGAGCCATCATCTACCAGAATGATTTCCTTATCCGGATAAGTTTGCTGCTGAATACTTTCTATACAATTTATCAAACAGTCCTGCCCGTTATAAACCGGGACGATCACACTGATCAAAGCCCCCATCTCTCCACCTGCTTATTCCAAAAGTCTATCTTTTTCGGTAGTACACGATCATTGCCATCCTTAACAAACTGACCGTAACGTGATTCGGATGGCGCAAAACCAAATACAATAATCGATTAGATTTTTCTTCCACATGGATTGTAACACTTTTTACCGTCTTTCGTACCGCTTCCGTCCTACAGATTTCCAAGATATTCCTTCGGTATCCTTTCGGGTTTCCCCTTGCCTCATTTTTTAGTACCAAAAGCAGCAGATGCAGATATTCCTTCTGCGCCCTTTCCCGCATTTCCCGGCGCCGGATACCTGAAAATTTATCATCAATAATCTGATCGATGATCCCCTTTAAAAGCTCTATATTTTCAAACAGCCTTTGGTCGTATTTATGGATCATAGATTCCCGCACATACAGATAGTGATAATAGGCCTTATGATCCATGATCACCAACCGCCTGCAATCAATAAGCGCGGGCAGCATAATGGTGGTATCCTCCCCCGTCCGGATCCGTGGGTCGCTATATTTGCAGTTGTCCTGAACCAGCCTGCGTGAAATTAGTTTCATGCACCTGGACATACACACATACCGTCTCTCTTCCCCCAGGATCTTGGGGATCGTCTTTTCCAGTTCCTTCCCTTCATAAATCCCTGGTTCTAACCTCTGCCAGACAAATTGGCTGCTCCCGTCATCTCTTTCTATCACATAATCACTGGATATGATCTCCTGGTCGCTTCCTGTCAAAAAGGCTGCCATCCCTGACACCATGTCGGGATCCACCCAGTCATCACTATCCACAAAACAAAAATACTCTCCCGTTCCCGTTTCCACTCCCGCCTTCCAGGCAGAAACCAGGCCGCCGTTTTCCTTATGCACTACTTTGATCCTTGGATCCGTGTTTCCTAATTCGTCACACAGATCCCCGCTTCCATCCGTTGAGCCATCGTCTACCAGGATCACTTCCAAATCATCATAGTTTTGTCCTGTCAGTGACCCTACGCACCGCTTCAAATATGCTTTTGCATTAAAAACCGGCACAATCATACTGATTTTATAGTTTCTCATCAGTCCCAGATACCTTTCCATAAATTGTAAGCAGCCTTTCCACACAAGCGACCATATCAAATTCAGCTTCTACTTTCTTACGGGCATTTTCCCCTAATTTCTTACACAATCCTTCATCCCCAAGAACCTTAAAAAGCCCTTCTTCCAGCGACCCGGCATCCTTAGGCCGGACAAACACACCTGTCTCTCCTTCTATCACCATCTGTGGAATTCCCCCTGTTTCGGACGCCACCACAGCACAGTAAGAAGCCATTGCCTCCAAGAGAGAGAGGGATTGTCCTTCAAAATAAGAGGGCAGGACGAAAACATCACACATAGCAAGATATTTCTGCTTTTCTTTTCCACTGACCCAGCCAAGCCACTTCACCGTTTCCCCATACTCCGATGCAGTTTCCTTAAGCTCCTTATCTTCCCAGATCCCGCCTAGATAGATCTGCAGATCCGTATATTTTTCTTTCAGCGACGGTACCGACCCCAGCAGTTCCCGAATCCCCTTTTCCTTACATAATCTGCCCAAAAACAGGATTTTATGCTGTCCATACTGCTTTTCAAAAGGCTCCGGCAGGAAAATACCGTCCGGAAAGACTATAATCTTTTCCGGATCCACCATATGTCCAAAAAATTCTTTCCATACCGGGGCAAGCACCAAAAGCACATCCCCCATATCCAGTACCCGGTTGACCTTTTTCCGTGATTTTTCACTTAATTCTTTCTCATAAAATGTTTCAAAATCCCCGCCATGCTGATGAATCACGATTTTTTTGTGAAACCAATGTGCCGTGCGGATAAAAACAGACTTCCTATAGTAGCTGGCATCGGAAGCTACATTCACATGGACAATCTCACTTCCGGGAAGTTTCGTGCAGAATCTCATATACGCTGCTCCAGCCTTCAATAGCTTACGGAACTTAGAACCTTCTACCATCGTCCCGATATAAGTCAAATCCACTTTTTCTGCCAGCCCTGCCTGATAAAAGTTATTTACCACCCCGGAGATTCCGCCATGCACCCCTCTGTCAGGTCCGATCATCAAAATTTTCATCTTACTCATTTCTGCAACCTTCACACAACTCCCTTACTTAGACCCTCTCCCTGCCGTAACCACCCAAATCGTCCGAAGCAGGATCTTCATATCCAATGTCAGAGACCAGCCGTCAATGTATTCTAAATCGTATTTTACCACGTCGTCAAAATTATCGATCTCACTTCTGCCGCTTACCTGCCATAATCCGGTCAACCCTGGCGTCATACTGATGCGCCTTCTATAATACTGGTTATATTTTTCAAATTCATCCGCAGTGGGAGGGCGCGTCCCCACAAGACTCATATCGCCTTTTAACACATTATAAAACTGCGGCAGCTCATCAATGCTGGTCTTTCGGATAAACTTTCCCACCTTCGTGATCCGGGGATCATTTTCCATCTTAAACATCAGACCATGCACTTCATTCTGGCTCTCCAGCTCTTTCTTACGCTCCTCTGCATCTATATACATGGATCTGAACTTATAGATCTTAAACCGCCTTCCATTCCTTCCTATCCGGATCTGGGAAAACAGTACCGGGCCTTTTGAATCCAGCTTGATCGCCAACGCAACAAACGGAAAAAAAAGCACTGTGATCAACATTCCCACCATTCCTCCGGCAATATCCATCACCCGCTTGATCAAAAGACGCTTATAGCTGCTTTGGAACCGGGTGTAAGTAATCACAGAATAATCACCAAAATTATCCATTTTCCCCCGGCCATTTCCCAATCCCGGAACTTCCAGACAGTAATGACAATCCACTCCCATCTGGTCAAACCCATTTAGCAAATCTCTGACCTGTCCCTGCTTTAATTCCGGCGCATAGACAAAAACCTCATCAAGAGCCATCAAGGTTACGTCTTCCAAAAAGTTGTCCCCGATCTGTAAAAGGGGGATTCCCGCTATTTCTTCCCCTTCTTTGCCACAATCCCCCAGGCAGGCGATCCCCACCAGTTGATAATTGATCTCCAGGTTGTTCTTCAATTGGCCTATCACTCCAACGGCCATATCCCTCTGCGTGATCACCAGCACTTTGATCCTGGAAAGATCCGACTGGTAATGAAGACGCATTACCTGCTTAGCCAGTACATGCACGGACAGCGTCATAAATACATTTAGCACCATAAATAATCCCATGACAAAACGGGAAAAAGGTTCCGCCCACTGTAAGAAGTACATAATGACCTGAACCACCAAAAGCATGATAATATGATACTGGATGATGGCTTTTAATTCCTTCCCTATGCTGCGTTTAAGGAAGTTCCTGTTCCAGTCTAAAAAAAAGGTGTAAATCGTACAAAACAATAAGAAAAGAAGACACACCTGGAAGTGTATCGCTTTATCGCCCATATCCTTAAAATTTCCAAAGCGCAGGTAGGTTGCAAGAATAAAGGAAACGCCGATGGTCACCAAATCCGCAAACCACAACCCATAAACTTCTATGATCTTATTCTTTTGGTTCATACATCACTCCCGGCAAAGCGCCTGACCCTTCTTACTGCCTTTCTAAAAAAACGTTTGACCATCATAGAAATACGGGCAGCTGCCTGCCTGCCCCGGCTAATTGGCGGCATCACCAGATACTGGTACTCCTCCAGATGGGCAAGAAGATATTCCGGGTAACTTCCATCGATCTCCACTCTCTGAAACTGTGCGTCCCTGCCAAACATGTCCTGCCCTAACAAGAGACGGTCCTTTGCCTCTGCAAGGGTATCCTGATCGTTATACTCCTGGTGGGCTGCAGCCACCACCTTTTCTCCAATCCGTTTGGAAACATCCTTTTCCCTGCTGCTTCCCATATATCCGAAATGCCAGCCCCCATCCGGCACCCTCACTGCCCCGGAATCGGTAACACATGCTTCCCGAAGCTGGATGATCCCTTCCTTTGGAATACTCTTTTTACTAAAAACCTTCGTCCCCAGCCACATCTTTCTATGGACACCGGGAAATTCCCCCGTGACCGATAAGAGCTTTCCCGACATTTCTTCCATATTTAAATAGCAATAAAACATCCGCTGGGCCAGATGGTAAACTTTACCGGAATCAAAATGATCAATGATCTCTTTTAACACCTTAGGATTGGGGATCTCGTCTGCATCGCTTAAAATAATCACATCCTCGTCAGAGGCGTTTTTAAGCCCCCTCTCCAAAGCGTTTTTTTGAAATTTATCCCTCTCATGAGTGGTCATCTGCACCGGAGAATTGTCCACCACAATATACTCAATCTTGGGAAGGAATTCTTCAAAAAGCTCTTTATTTTTTGCAAAACACAGCTCCTTTGGCTCCCCGGAAAAGGTCACGGTAGCCTCCTCAATAATAAACTTGTCCACCAATGGATCAAGAATATGAAGCCTTAAATTTAAAATGTCCAGTTCATTAAAAAAGGGAATGCAGTCGTATACCATTTTTCTTTCCTTTTCGCACAAAATTCTTTCGATACCCTTTACAAAGCTTCTTTATTTCCGAAAGCGTCTCCAAAACAAAAGCGGCCTTACGCTGTCTTTAAACTTCCGCCATCTTTTTCTCCAGGGGTTTTCAAAATAAGGATATCCGGCATTTTTCCCCCTCCATTTATGAAAGGTAAAAGGATTTTCCACATCTTCTATCTCCGGCACCGGATGTTCATGTCCAAAATACTTTGCCACTTCCACGGGCGCAATCTTCATGCCTGCCTCTTCGATCTTGTGTTTATTTCTGCAGCACAAAAAAATGTCCTCATTATAGAAGCCTTCCTCATCCTTTTCCCATACCAGGTCTGCTTCCCGTGGAAAACAAAGCAGGCGCTTGCTTCTCAAAGATACGCTGTTCCCCACCCGGCACAAATTTCCGTAAATATCATGGTAGCTGTGCACCGTCCCCGGCTTTGGAATGGGCCAGGGCGCCCCAATATAGTCATACTGAAGAAATTCATCCCGCCAGCTTTCCGGGTGGATCACAAATCCATCCGCATGGACCAGGAGTACATAGTCCGTATCAATATAATCTGTCAGTTCATAGACCATCTTGTAATTAAAGCAGTCAATATCTGTCAGTTTAGAGGTATGCTTATAGGTGATTTTCTTGGAAAGCCCAAATGGTTTTTTGTGAGTGATCAGCGCCACTTCCCCAAACTCAATCCCCTGCATACTGTATTCCAGCGCTTTGACCGTCTCATATATTTTCACGCTGCTCATGGCCGCCAGCGTGACATTCGGGAGCTTTAGTTTTTCTTCCATAATAATCTGACCTTCCTTTTTGCTCCACGCACCAGTCTAATGAAATGATACCACTCGTACCTGCAACGGCTTTTGGTCCAATACCACCACTTTACTGCCCCTTCCGGCTTTTCATTTAATCGGCGGTATAAGGGAGAACGATCCTTATATTTCTCCAATTCGGCAACACATTCCTCATAAGAAAAAATCTTTCCGTGCCTGTCCTGATAATGCCATCCCTCATAAATATTTTGTTCCGACGCCCAATACCCATTCGACACATTATGTCTGGCCCAATACTTTGGCGCCAGGATATACCTTACCGTGGTACTGGTAAAGGCAGGAAAATAGGCAAAAGAGGAATTGGAAAGCAAGAGATACTTTGCATTTTTGATAATGGAATAGTCCTTTGCCAAGTCAAAATTAAACGCAGGGATCCCTGGCAGAATACGGCTGGCCTCCTTCACGTCATTGGTAATGATCATGAATCTCATATTGGGATTGATCTTCTTCATATTTTTCATACCATCAACCCAATACTTCTTGCGAAGATATAACTCCGGATTATCCAAATAATCGCTGCAACGCAAATGAAGAATACATAAGTTATCATCACTGTATTCTTTGCAGTCGTATTCCTCTTTCACCTTCAGCCATTGACAAATCTCCTCTTTATGAGCAATATAATATGCTTGAGCCTGCATATTTCCGTAAAGCAGCGTGCCGTCCTTGGGATGAAGGAGTGCATCATCCACTCCCGTCACATAACAGCCATGGGTCAGGTCGTGACGTGAATTTCCCAGGTAAATTCTGTCTTCCTTTTCATAATATGTCTCTTGATAATCCTCTTTCACAGAAGGGATCCCATAATCCAGATCCATGAAGTACATCCCACAACTGCTATGCATGTTATTGGCAACGGTTTCACTTCCTAAGATACTAAAAGGAAACCCATTATCCATCGCAATACACCTTGTGGTCACATAACAAAATAGTTGATTCCCCAACCCTTGCCCTTTTAATAGTTCTGTCCCTATCATAAAAATTCCCCGTTCTTATCTTTCTTTTCATGCCCCTTCCCGAAAAGTGGCCGCTATAAAGTAGTCTCTACCAACTTCCTGTCTTCGACTTTATAGATCATATCGCATTTTTCAATGGTATTTAACCGATGGGCGATGATGATCATCGTCTTCTTCCCATGAAAGCTATTGACCGCATCCATCACCGCTGCTTCCGTGTCGTTATCGAGAGCGGAAGTAGCCTCATCAAACACCAGGATCTCCGGATCATGGTAAAGCGCCCTGGCAATGCCAATCCTCTGGCGCTGTCCGCCGGATAGCCTAACCCCTCTGTCACCTATGGTGGTATCAAGTCCCTGAGGCAGTTCCTCCACAAATTCCTTTAACTGGGCTTCCTCAAGCACTTCCCAGATTCTCTTCTCGTCAATCTTGTCATGATCTATACCAAAAGCAATATTGTCCCTGATAGACTCATCGATCAGATAAATCGATTGAGGGATATAACCGACCTGGGCCAGCCAGGATTCATAATTTCTAAAAATGTCAACGCCATCACAAGTAATCTCACCTGTCTGGGCATGCAAAAGCCCAAGCAAAATATCCACAATGGTAGATTTCCCTGCCCCGGATGATCCGATGATCCCTACCGACTTCCCCCTTGGCACCACCATATGCGCATCCGTAAAGATATCTTTATCCGAATCAGGATAATGGAATGAAATGTGATTTAATTCGATCTGCCTCTCCAGCTTTAACTTTTCCTTCTGGGAATTTGCCCTGCGCTCCGCCAGCATAGCGTCTGTCTTCATCCCTTCCTGTAAATTCTCATACACAAAGTCAAGGCTGGGTTGGGTGTAAGAAATCTGGGTGATATAGGTATTGATCCGGTTTACGCTGGGCAGCACCCTCATCGCAGCCACACCAAATGCCGCCACCGTAGATACCAAAAGAGACATGTCCCCGCCTCCCTGAATAAATAACATAAGGAATCCAAGGACTCCTACAATAAATACGGTTTCGATCAAAAGCCTGGGGATATTGTTCATCACCGCATAAGTAGTTGCCACATTCGCCCCTATTTTTCCGCTTTCATAATAATTGCGGACAAAAAATTCCTCCCGGTTTAGTACTTTCACGTCCTTCAACCCATAAATCGCCTGTATCCTCCACTTGGCAATCCTGGACTGTATTGACTGGTTTTTACTTCCGATCTTGTTGAGCCGGGGCTTGAACACCTTAATAATCAACAAGGTCATCACTCCAAAGATCGCCATAATAAACAGCGTCATTGCAGCATCCATGATCAGCAGCATCACAAAGATCAAAAAAGATACCACCACCTCGGAAGCAAGCTGGATTACAGACAGCATCAGCGTAAAGGTATGGGGGATATCACTATCCGTAATGCGGAACACCGTTGGAATATCCGCGCCCAGGTATTCTTCATAAGGGCGGTTTAAAAACTCCGCCATCACCCGGCTGATCATCCGGTTCCTGTTTTGATCAATAAATGCATTTTGTTTATAGGTCAAAAATAAAATATACAGATTCTTCACAACATAAACGGCCATCAACGCCAACAATAGCGCCATCGTAATCTGTCCTACATCCTGAATATGAAAAAAACTGCATATTTTTTGCAAAAAATCATACTTTTGAATATATTCCATCAATACATCCGGTTCGATCAACACCATTACCACCGGCATCATTGCACCCACGCCCAATGTTTCCAGGAATCCGCCAAGAAAGATCATCACTCCCAGCACAAGTAGCTGCACCTTCTGCTTCCTGTCAAAAATATACCGGATCTTTTGAATCATACTAATATTATCCATCTTTCTCCTCACGAAAGCTATTTTACTTTTCTAATACTTGTGTACATAATTATAGAAATTGTACCATAGATTTCCAAGGTAAGCAAACTTTTCGTATGGCAGTTCAGCCGGGCCGCCAATCTCCCTCCCCCACAAGCCGGTTAGTTCTGCCGCAGCGGAATCACAAACTTATCATACAGCTTTACCATCATATAATACCCGGAAGGAGTCATAAGCGCCAGCCTCATCCGCACCTTATCCCCTATGGGAATAAAATCATTCCCATAGATCCGCTTTACTTCACTCTTTTCCTCTCTTAATCCTTCTGCCAGCTGTCTTGCCGCCTTCCCCATTTTTCTGTTCCGAAAATCCACATAATAGTCCAAAAGCCGCCTGTAAAAACGGTAGGCCGCTCTCTTAGCAAGCTCCTGTTCCCCCAGGCCATACAAATAACCGATCTGTTCCTTCCAAAACGGGATCTCATCCCCAAACCTCCGCTCCGCCAGCCTGATATTCATAATACTGCCACTACGGTCCACCACATAGTTGTAAAAAGCTTCATCCAAAAGGACACATTTGTCTGCCCTTGTCAATGCCCATGTGGTATACATAATATCCTCCGAAGATTTCCCTTCCACAAACCGGATATCCTTTACCAGTTCCCGGCTAAATAATTTACTCCACACGGAATTATAAACCGGATATGGCGGGTTTGCCTGAAGGTACAGCCCCATTGCCTCCTGCATCGTCAGTTCCAGCCGTTTTCCCGTAGGATGGAAATCCTGCGCCCCTTCTCCAATTTCCCTGTAATTGCACATGGCAACCTGCGCGCCAGCCTCCAGGCAGGCCCCTACCAGCGCTTCATACATATGAGGTTCCACCCAGTCGTCCCCGTCCACATAACCGATAAAATCCCCTGTCGCCACATCCAGCCCGGAATTGCGTGCCGCTGACAATCCCCCGTTCCTCCGGTGGATCACCTTCACGTTTTCGTATTCCTTCCCATATTGATCACAAACGGCCGGCGTCCCATCCGTAGACCCATCATCTACCAGAATGATCTCCAATGCCGGATAGGTCTGGGCTAACAGGCTGTCCATGCATCTATTTAAATACCCTTCAATATTGTACGCCGCCACGATCACTGAAACTAACTTTTCTCTCTCCATCCTCTTCCCCACTCAAACCACTTCCTATACCAGTTCCCCATTGGGAGAAATCCTTATCATCTCCCGGGTGTAAATATCCTTATAAATCTGCTTATTATGCCACTTTGAAGGAGCAATCACCTTTTTTCCTTCCTCTTTCGCAAGCCACGCCCCCCACCAGCTAAAACTGGAATTTGCTATAATATGATGCTGGCACCGGCTCATCAAGAACAGATCCAGATAGCCTGTAGACTCATCCGTCCCATCCATTACCTCATAACACAGTCCCTGTCCGTATTCCTCCCTAAGCCATGTTCTTACCCACTTAGGATCATTGCTGAAAAAGAAAAAAACAGCTTGCGGGTACCACTCTCGGATAAGGCTAACCGCCTTCCGGTAATAATCCTGTGTGCAAATCTGCCCATAAGCTTCCTCGTTTTCCAAATAATCCCCCCGGCGGACATGAACGGAGACGGCCAGGGAATGGCCGATCTTTTCCTGACAGCCTTTCACCTTTTCCAAAAGATCCTTAGGAAGCCCTTCCCATATCCTGTCCGAAAAGCAAAAAGCCTTCCTTACCTGTTCCCTAATTTCCTGAAAATACTTCTCACTCTGAAAATATCCGGTCAGATAGGCCGGATCCCTAAGAAGCGCCTGCTCATCAAAATTGCAGTCCTGCTCTTCATATTCCAGGGACTTCCTTCCAAAGAGTTTTCTTTTGACACGATGTGAAAACTTCATAGAACCATCTGTCAGTGCGGCAATATCTTCCTCCGTTGCTTTGGGATAAGTAAGTCCAAAGCACCACAACATGACCGGCCTGGATGAGGCGGATCCATACTGCGTCCTGTCGTCCATCTTCACTTCCCGCCCTAAAGACTTTAATTTTAAAAACAGGGCATATTGGAACATTTGGTTCCCCAGCCCCCCTGTCATCCTGATAATATCCATTATTTGATCGTCCGCTCCACTCTTCCTTTTTCATTGACCAGCGTCATTCCTGCCGTATAAATGTCATCACACTCCCCGCCGTTTACCCATCTGCTTGGAGCGCAGATCAGTTTCCCCGGATTGGCATTGATCCATGCCGCCCACCAGCTAAAGCTGGAATTGCTGATAATATTATGCTTACACCGGCTCATCAGAAACAAATCCAGATAACCGGTATGTTCACTGTTCGCCTCTACCAGCACAAAACGATGTTCCAGGTTTCTGATATCCTCCCTGGTCATCCCCTCTTCGATCTGGCTTTTCATCAGGGCAATCACCCATCCCTTTACCCATTTTGGCTCATTGCTGAAAATGAAAAACACGGCATCCGGATATTTGTCCTGCATGTAACGCACTGCACCATCATAATATTTTTCTGTACAGATCCCGTCATACAGCTCCTCATTATTCCTGGAGTCTCCCCGGTACATATGCAGCGCCACCGCCTGGCACCCTTCAATCCGGTCAAGGCATGTCTTCGTTGTAAGGTACAGCTTTTGAGGCAGATGCATTTCCTCAAGTTCCGGGAACTGGTAAGTGCTCCTTACCTCCTCCTTAATATCTTCAAAATACTTTTCACTTTGGAAAGCCCCTTTTAAATACATGGAATCGAAGCTTAGGACCTTCGGGTCAAAACATCCCTGCTCCTCATAGCAGATGGCCCTCCTGCCAAAAATTTGCCTGCGGATCCTCTTTTTCAGTTCCATGGACTGATCAGTAAAGACTGTAATCTCATCCCAGGCCGCCCTTGGGTAATCAATACCAAAGATGGCTAACATGATAGGCCTTACTCGTTCTCCCCGGTATTCATTGATATCATCAAACTTCACTTCTTTTCCCATAGAACGAAGCTTTAAATATAATGCATAATGGAACATCTGGTTGCCAAGCCCTCCCGACATCCTGATAATATTCATTCCCTCACCTCCAGTCCACGATAAATGCTTTCGTAGTCATAATTGCCGTAAAAATCCCTTTCTTTTTCCAACAGTTCCAGATAATTATCTTCCCTGACCCGTCCGGTATCTTCCCTAATCCATGTAAGGATCATGGAATTGACCTGGCTGCTGTAATGTCCGTCATCATTGTAATAATCGGTATCACAGACCACCTCATGCTGTCCAAAAAAATTATACAGCTTTACATTCGGACACTTCAGCAGCATTTCCGTAGCCGTCCTTTCCGCCTCCGTCTGGCGGAACATTGTTCCCATCAGGTTTAGGGCATCCCAGTAGCAAATGCTGTAAGGAGTATAAAAAAGGAGAAACTCTGTATCCGGGTACTTATTGACCAGATCTACTATGTTTTTTTGAACCGTTTCTGTCACGATCCGGCGCTCCTCTTCCCCAAAATCCTGATCCCCGGCTGGGCGTACATTTTCCCTGTCATAAGAAAGCATGATATGTGCAAGGCCCGTCTCATTTTTCCAGGAGGAATATTCATCCATCGTCGTCCCCTTCTCCCCGAAAAGGCTCATTGTCAGGACGGGAAGCATCCCGTGATACAAGATGGATTTGTTAAACACATATGCCACATCATTAAAAGGATTGTCGTCATAGAGATAATCCGGGTAATCCTCATATTTTTGCCAGTCATATTCCCGCAGCAGGCCATTATAATCCACTGCCCACAACACGGTTTCCACCTGTTTGTTCCTGCTTAACGCCCGATCCAGGTTTTGGGACAATTCCTGGTAACCCGCCCCGGAAAAAGGCGCTTTCACCGCCTTGGTCCCAAAGAGGGCATCCATCTCGCTGGGGTGAAAGTTCTGTGCCATAGACGTCCCTGTGATCACCGCATCATAATCAAAATGACGTAAGATGCCGTCATTGATATACCTTTCCTCATTCAACCGGTAAGAAAAGAAAGGGAAAGGGCCATGATAATGAAAATACGGATCCACAAATACCATTGCCGAAGCCACCAGCAAAAGCATTGCAGCCAGCGCAGCTATGCAGTTTCTAAACCATTTTTTTGCCTCTTGCTGTTCCATTTGTTTTCTGCCCCAGGCAAAGTTACCTGCCTAAGGAATTTCCTCCTAAAAATTAAAATAAATAAATTCACTGATCTGGGCCAATGACAGGATACTCCAGACCATAAGCCCTGCCACCACTGTCATTTTCCACTTTGTAAGTTTCATTGCCTCCACTTTCTCCTTGGTATTCCTCATGGTAAGGCATGCCACAAACAAAAGAAAGACAAACGCCACCGGCAAAAACCACGGAAAACGGTCCATCAGGCCCCTCATCCCCACCCGGTAAAGGATGCTGACTTCAACCAATTCCTGAAAACTGTCTGTAATCGGCCCATAGATCCCGCCTCCTCCGCCTAAAAACAGCCGTTCCCAAAGCTGCCTGGCCTGAAGAATGGAATCTGCACGGAAAATACTCCATGCAAACGTAACAATCCCAAAAGTTACAAGCTGCTTAAAGAGCCTTGGCCCTTTCCATTCTTTTACCCCCACAGCTCTCTCAAACACTTTCACCGCTCCATGAAGCGCCCCCCACAAGACAAACGTCCAATTGGCGCCATGCCAAAGCCCGCTTAACAAAAACACGATCATGATGTTAAGATAGGTTCTAAATGTCCCCTTCCTGCTTCCTCCAAGGGGAATATAAAGATACCTGGTAAAAAATTCTGTCAGCGTCATATGCCAGCGTTCCCAAAAATCGGAAACTGATTCTGCCTTATATGGGGAATCAAAATTGATAGGCAGTTTGATATCCAGCATATAGCCTATTCCATACGCCATATCGCAGTATCCGCCAAAATCAAAATAAATCTGCAAAGAATAACCTACCATAACCAAAAGGGTGCTTGTCCCATTAAGCGCTTCTATATTACAATATCCGATATTTACCATTTTAGCTAATGTGTCTGCAATCAAAACCTTTTTGCCAAGGCCTAGGGCAAAGGCATAAATTCCCCTGCATAGATTTCCGTAGTCCGCTTTTTTATTAGCCCGGCTTCTAAATCCGCAAACCACTTCCCTATGAGAAGCAATAGGGCCTTGGATCAGCTTAGGAAAGAACGCCACAAATGCTCCGTACTCTGCAAAAGAAAAGCCTTCCCTTTTCCCTTCCATAGAATCCCCGCCAAACCGGATTCCTTTATAACCGTCTGCAAGACATGCGATCTGGGAAAACGTATAAAAGCTCATTCCCAGGGGCATAGCAATGTCTGTAAGCGGAATGTCGCCAGGTATCAGTAAATTTACATTCTCCAAAAAGAAATCCAGATATTTAAATAGGAAAAGAAGCAACAGATTTATGCAGACCCCAAAAACAAAGATCTTCTTTTTCTTCTCCTTTGCCCCATGTTCCATCCGTCTAAGCAGCAAAAAATTCACCAAAATGCTGCCAAGCAAAACTGCCAGATGATAGATCCCCTGATATCCCACAAAGCAAAAACTGGCAAGGAGTAAAAACCCTCTCACCAGAGAGCCGCTCCTGACACTGCTCAGTGCATAATAACAGATTAGTACAAGGGGAAGGAACAAAAATATGAAAATATAGGAATTAAATAACATCGTTTCTACTCCTTACCCACACAGCCACTGCTGGAACATGAGAATATACCAGATCTGCGGCCGCCATACTTTTTTCTCTTTGAAATCTTCCCATATCTTCCAGACCACCTCCGGATCCAAAAAACCTTGCTCCTTTACCATACACGGATCCATCAACCCCTCTGCCCAGGATCTAAGCGCCTTCTCCTCCATCCACTTCCAAAGGGGAATGGAAAATCCTTTTTTGGGGCGGTCCATCATTTCCTTTGGAACATACCGGTAAAGTACGTCCCGAAGAACCTGCTTTCCTGTTCCATCCTGTATCTTATATTCTATGGGAAGGCTCCATGCGAACTCCACTACATCCTGGTCAAGCATAGGCACCCTTGTCTCTAAAGAATTCGCCATGGCCATCCGGTCCACCTTTACCAGGATATCATCAGGATGGTACATCAGCATATCCATCAACATCACATTATGATTTGTTTCCTTCAAAAAACCTTCTTCATATTCACTGTGAGGATAAGGGCATGTGCCATGATAGAAACTGATCTTCTCTGCCAGGGGCTGCTCCGCCTTTGGCATAAGCCCATAAAGGCCTGCAGGACCCCTCACGCCCAAATAGTTACTCTTTATTTCATAAACCTCCCGTTTACTCAGTGGGCTTTTGAGAAGCAGCCTGCTTACAGGCTTTCTGATTCCATATGGAATTCCCTTCATTTTACCCCAGATCCTGTCAACAGACTGGTAGGACCGGTAGCCGCAAAACAATTCATCCCCGCCATCACCGGAGAGGGATACGGTCACATGCTCTCTGGTCATCTTACTGACAAGATAGGTAGGGATCTGGGAGGAGTCGCCGAAAGGCTCCCCAAACATTCCTGAAAGTTTGGGAATCACCTCCATGGCATCCTTACTGGAAATAGAAAGCTCCGTATGCTCTGTACCCAGAAGCCGGGCTATCTCCTTTGCATAAACAGCTTCATTTTCTTTCTCATCCTTCATTCCAATGGTAAAACTTTTTACCCTGCCCGGATGAAGCGACTGCATCAAAGCCACTACCGTGCTACTGTCAATGCCTGCCGACAAAAAAGCGCCTACCGGAACATCCGCCTCCATCTGCCCTGAAATGGACCGCTTCAATAACCTTTCCAGCTCATCCGCCGCCTCCCTGCGGCTTCCCCTAAATAAATTCTGCTGTCCCCGTCTGGCTGCATCTTTCATACTCCAATAGGGACAGATCTCCCAGGTATCATAGGGGGCAGAGATCTTTAAAATACAGCCTGGCTGCAATTTCCATATCTTTTCGTAAATAGAGTAGGGCGCCGGAATGTAACCGTGGAGAAAGTACAGGTCTAAGACTTCCCTGTTGACCGGGTTTGAAAACCCGTCCAAAGCGGAAACACACCCCACCTCAGAAGCAAACACAAAGCTTCCGTTTACCATCCCATAATAAAGCGGCTTCTCACCTACCCGGTCTCTTAAGAGATACACCGTCCTTTCCTCTTTATCATATAGGGCAATGGCAAACATCCCCTTGCACATTCCTATGGCCTCCCTCACCCCATAAGCCTCAAAAGCTTCCAAAAGCACTTCCGTATCCGAAGTCCCACGAAAGCGTATCACCTTTTTTTCCGCAAGCAGTTTTTCTGCAATTTCCTTATAATTGTAGATTTCCCCATTGTACGTTATAACGAATCTCCCACTATGGGAAACCATAGGCTGAGAACCCTTCTCAGACAGGTCTAAAATAGAAAGACGCCTGTGACCGAATCCCACCAGTCCATCTTCAGAAAAATAAGAACCTTCTCCATCCGGACCCCGGTGACTCATTTTCATCTTCATTTTCTCTAAATTTTCGACCTTATCTCCTGCAAAATTACAAAATCCTGCAATCCCACACATTTTTCTTCTCCTATCTATGCGAAAAAGCCAGTAAATTCAAGTATTTTTCCCACTCCAAAAGGGTCTTTGAAGGAGAATATATTTCACATGTTTTCTTTGCTTTTTCACCCATCAAATCTGCTATTTGCAAGTTATTTAAGACATATTGCAAGTTTTCCTTCATTTCATTTACATCCCCAACCTTTGTCAATAACCCATTTACTCCCGGGTCAATCAGCTCTTTTGGCCCCCCGCATGGACAGTCTGTAGAGATCACGGTAAGCCCCATGACCATTGCCTCGATCAGAGCGTTGGGCATTCCTTCTTTGTTGGAAGATAATACAAAAACACGCGTTTTGTAAATAGCGTCCGCCACATTTTCTATGTTGCCCGGAAATAAGATCTTCTCTTCCATCCCAAGGGATTTTACTCTTTCGATCAGTTCCCTGCGCTTTTGTCCATCTCCATATATAATCAGTTTATATTCAGGAAACTCCGCCGAAATCCCTGCAAAAGCATCCACAAGCATCTGGTGGTTTTTGTTTTCATCCACCCTGCCCACCGTAACGATGACCTTCTCCCTCTCCCCCTGGTAGCGTTCCCTGAAGAACTGAGGGTTGATGGGATTTTTTAAGATTACAGCTTTTTTTCTAATCCCCTTGGGAAAAAAGGCAAAGCTTTCTTTGGTCTGAAGCACTACCCCTGCTGCAAGCCGAAATAGGGTTTTAGCTAAAAATTTTAACAGCCCATTCCCATATTCCCGTTTCGGATCGCTCCGCACGGAAACCACCACAGGAATGCCGTACCCAAAGGAAGTCATAAGAGCCATAAGATTATTTTTGCCAATAAAAGATAAGATCACATCCGGCCGGTACTCCTTCCATATCCGTCTTAGTTTCTTAAACCTGACGCAAAAGTTCCCAATTCTCCCTTTCCCCAGTTGGTTGCCTGCAGGTTCAGATATTACCCGGCAGATTCTTTCAGAAACCTGGTATTCATCCTCCCGTTTGTGGGTAGTTACCAAGACCACCCGGTAACCGCGGCTATACAGATAGTCCGCCAGATTTGCAATCACCCGCTCTGCGCCTCCCTTTTGAAGGCTGCTAATGTATAAAGCAATCGTTTTTTCAGGCATTGGTCAGTTCCTCCACAAAATCCTTCCACTCTCTATAGATTCCATCCGGGGAAACCTTTTCTTTTACTTTCTCCCCGTTCTTTCCCATCTGTTCTGCAAGCCCTGGATTCATAAGGAGTTTTTTTATTGCCTCCGAAAGCCTCCTGGCATCCCCAACAGGGACAAGAATGCCGGAAATGCCATCCTCAATTAATTCTCCGGGACCTCCGCTGGGGCAGTCCGTGGAAATCACTGGTATCCCCAG
Source organism: uncultured Lachnospiraceae bacterium (assembly GCA_910585005.1). Classification (GTDB taxonomy): domain Bacteria; phylum Bacillota; class Clostridia; order Lachnospirales; family Lachnospiraceae; genus Suilimivivens. The sequence goes on from CAJUCN010000001.1 coordinate 283,528, forward strand.
CGCCATCGCCTCCATCAACGCATTGGGCAGCCCTTCATAATCTGAAGAAAGCACAAAAAGCGCTGCATCCCTTAACTCCTGTTCTAAATGGCTGCTCTGCCCCATAAACCTGACATGATGTTGAAGATCGTTTTGACGGATATAGCCCAAAAGAGATTCTTTTATCCCAGCGTCGCTCTCCTCTCCATAGATCCTTAACTCATACTCCGGCAGTTCCTTTACAATAAGCCGGAATGCCTGAAGCAATAAAAGCTGGTTTTTTTGAACCGAAAGCCGTCCTACACTGGCAACATACTTTGCCCTTTTTCTCCTGTCGGAAGAAAGTCCCAGATACTGATCATCCAAAGGATTCCAGATCACCCTTGATTTCCCTTTCAGCCTTTCACCAAAACAATCCCTTGCCTCCCTTGTCTGGAAAACACATCCTGCCGCCTTTTTTTCCATTTGACGCATCCCCCGTTTATAGGGGAAGTAATCTACCCTGGGATCATTCCTGACAGAGGTCAGCAGTGGCGTTTTCATCCCTATCATACTATATGCACACCGGAAATTTGCCTTATTGCAAAAAGAGATCACCAAATCCGGCTTTTCCTTATGGATCACCATCCCCAGACCTGCAAACCGGCTTACTGCTAAGGCGATCCTCCCTGTATGTTCCTTCCCATCACCCAGGTTGATTCTTCTTACCTCCCTGGCAAGTTCGTATTCTTCCTGTGCACGCCACAAGGTTACAACCACCACCTCATACCCATCTTTTGCAAAGCGCCCGGTCAGCACACTGACCACCCTTTCCGCTCCGCCTTTCCCCATGCTGTTAATATGAAAAAGCAGCTTTTTTCTTTTTTTCATCAGCCTCTTCCCCTATGTGCCTTCATCATCTTGCGATCCGGTATGTCTCATACCACTTCTGGAACATCAAAAATGCCCATACCAAATGGGAATAATTTTCGCCTGTTCCTGAACCGGCATCTCCTTTTTCTAAATAAGTTGTTAAAAAATTCTGTGTATATTCAGGATCAAATATCTGTTGTTTTTTCAAAAACTCTATGCCTGAATATGATAACACTTGTTCTTTTAATGTTTCCCGAAGCCATTTATCCAGTGGAACACTAAAGCCTTTTTTCGGCCTGTCCATCAACCCCCTGGGAAGATATTGATATGTGAGATCCTTTAAGATCTTTTTCCCTACTCCTTTTTCATATTTAAAACTGTGGGGAAGGGACAAGGAATACTCCATCACTCTCTGATCCAAAATAGGACACCTTGTCTCCAGGGAATACTTCATAGAAGCCCTGTCCACTTTACACAAAATATCTCCCGGCAGGTAAGTCTCCATATCAAGCAGCATCCTTCTGATCTGCCAGTTCTTTTCCCCGTACCTGGATTCAAATTCGTACAGACAGGGAACAGGTCTCTCCCCTTCCTGTCCAAGTACCATGCGCTTTGCCACTTTCTGATAGTTTCCCGCGCCAAACTGGGTTTTCGTTTCCTTATCCCTGTTGCCGGCGATCATCCGCACCTTAAAGGGATATCGATCCATGATATGAAAGAGGTTCCCTATTACCCCCGCTGCCTCACCAATGCCATCCAAAAGCTGGGCCTGTCTAACTTTCTCATAAGTCTGGTAACCACAAAAAAATTCGTCTCCCCCGTCACCGGAAAGGGCTACCGTCACCTGCTCCCTTGCCAGTTTTGCCACCAACATAGAGGGAATTTGGGAAGAATCCGCAAAGGGTTCATCATAGGTAACCGGAAGGCTCTCCACCATCCCTAACAAATCCTGTTCCGACACCACCAGTTCCCTATGATCACAGCCCAGATACTTTGCCACTTCCCTGGCATACCCTGCCTCATTGTATGTTTCTTCACAAAACCCAATGGAAAAGGTTTTTACCGGGGCAGGCGATACCTGCTGTGCAATAGCCGTCACCAGAGAAGAGTCAAAACCGCCGCTAAGAAAGCTCCCCACAGGGACATCGGCCACTAACCGGTCGCTGACAGCCCCCTGCAAAAGAGCAAGCAGGTGTTCTTTCGCCTCCTCATAGCTGCCGGAAAACCGCCCTTTCCTTTCCTGATAAACCTTTTTGATATCCCAATAGCGGTACGCTTCTTTCTTCCCGCCGCAAAAGCTTACGACCTGCCCCGGTTCCACTTTATTTATTCCCTCAAAGATACTATCCGGCTCACAGATATACTGCTGATACAAAAACCGGGAAATTACTTCCCTACGAACCGAAGCGTCAAATCCAGGATAATTCATAATAGGCTTTAACTCTGAGGCAAATACCAGATTTCCATCCTTGATCCAATAATACAGTGGTTTTTTTCCTATTCTGTCACGGACAAGATATAGAGTATCCTTCTTTCTGTCAAAAACAGCAATGGCAAACATGCCCTCCAACCTTTCTACACAGGAGATCCCCCACCGCTGATAAGCCGCAAGGATCACTTCCGTATCGCAGGTCGATACAAAAGGATAATCAGACAAGGTTTCCTTGATCCTGCCAAAATTGTATATTTCCCCGTTAAAGACAATTACGATACTGCCATCCGCTGATTCCATCGGTTGATGGCCTAAGGGCGACAGATCCAGAATCGCCAGCCTGCGCTGGGCCATTCCCACACAGTATCCCGCTCCTGCCTGATACAGGTACGCTCCATGATCATCCGGCCCCCGATGGTACATGGTGTCATTCATTTCCTGCAATTCTTCCCGGGTTATCCTGTTTTTACTAAAAAATCCACATATTCCACACATACAGATCCTCTGATCCTTTCCCACCGTCTTCTACCATGTATCTATACAGGAAAGCAGCCTTTTTAAATAGGCTTCCTTTGAAAAATCTCTTGCCCGCTCTAACCCATGTTTCCGGTACTTTTCCGTAAGCGCTTGATCTGTAAGCAGCCCAAGGACTGCCTTGGCAAGTTTCTCCTGTGACTGGTCAAGCACAATTTCTTCCTTTTCCTCATCCTTCCATTTGACGCTCAGATCCTTTCTTTCCGAAAGCCTGGGTGTAAGAATCCCAAAATCAGCAAAATAAATCTCCTCTTTTTTCTCCGCCGCCTGCCAGTCTTTATTTAAAATTTCCGCCGGCCCTGACAGACAGTTTACAGACACAACAGGCAGAGACAACGATAGCGCCTCCACAAGGGCGTTGGGCAGTCCCTCGCTTAAAGAAGTAAGAAGATAGAGGTCTGCCATACGCAGATAAGGAAAGGGATTTTTCTTAAGGCCCGTAAACAATACCCGGTCCCTGATTCCCAGCTCCCCGGCAAGCTTTTGGTATTCTTCAAAGCATCCTTCCCCAATGATGGCCAGCCTGGTATGTTCCTCCTTTTCGTGGATCTTACGAAACACCTTTAACAAATGCCAAAAACCCTTCACATCGTCTTCACGCCCCATAGATACCAAAACCCGGTCTTCCGTTTGAAAAAACGTCAAGTCTTCTTCCTGCCCCTGAAGGCTTCGTTCTAAAATCTCGTCAATATCACAAGGATTCCAAAGAGTTTGTATCTTTTCAAATCCATACCGTGCAACTGCCAGTTCCGTCATCTTCTTGGAGCAGCAAAAGATCTGATCCGTAAAGCGTCCAACCAGCTTCATATAAAACCCTTCTTTTATCTCCTCAAAGGAATGACATGCCGCAATCTTATGCCTGGCCCCAAAACTCAAGGCATTGGCTATATTGGCTGTCATCCCGAAACTGTAAGAAATATCCGTATTTAATTTTCGCTGCAAACGGCTAAGCTTTATGCATCTTCTCAGTATATTTACTGCTTTTCCCAATTTTCCTGCCCGGGCAGCAAGCTTTAAATCGATAACAGATAAGCCTGAAATGTCAAAGGCAATATCTTCCATGGAAAATACCACAATCACGACTTCACATTTCTTTTGAAGAAGCCGGGCCGTCATCACGCAAATCCGCTCAAATCCTCCTTGATGGAGCATGGGCGTTATCAACATCACCTTTTTCATTCAAAACTCCCCGTCTCGTAAAACTTCATCATTTTTTCCGCCTGCCGCTTTACATCAAAGCCTGCCTGGGCAATCTCTTTCCCGTGGCCCCGCCGCACATATTCCTTCGTCTGCACCACATAGGATGCCCACTTCCCGGCATCCTCCTTAATATCCATGGACTTCACCAGATCCGTTACCAAAACCTCCTTACAGATGCTGTCAGAAATCAGACAGCGAAGTCCCGCTGCCTGTGCTTCTAAGACTGTTCCCGGAAGCCCCTCATATCTGGAAGGATAAATAAAGTAATCCATTGCCTGGTAATACTCCCATACATTCCCTTTTCTTCCTGCAAAAAATACTTTTTCACTAATTCCAAGCTCTCCGGCCAGCTTTCTGATCTCTTCCATGCCTGCCCCATCGCCCAAAAGCAGCAGCACATAATCTTTTTGGTCCGGATGTTCTTCCTCCCCTGTTTTCACCGTCTCCTGCATACACAGGGATGCAAACACCTGCAGCAGATATTCATGGTTTTTTGCGTAGTGGAACCGCCCCACATGGCCTACCACATAGTTCCCTTCAACCCCCAGCTCTCTTCTTATCTTTTCACGGATCCCCGGATCATACTCAAACTTACCGCTCTCTATTGCATTCGGTACAAAGGTCGTCTTTCCCTCCTTAACGGCCTTTCCTCCAAAAACCGATATCCCTGCAAGTTCAGAACAGGTAAACATATAATCCGTTTTTTCCGGAAGATTCCGCCGTAAATACCTGGTAAGGATCCCCTTGATCCCTTGATCCACCCCCGCGCTCCTTGCATGGGCAATCGTGACCGGAATACCTGCACTCTTTGCAAGGGGAAGATAAATTGCCGCAGTGCTTGTCATATGCCCCTGGATCATCTGATATTCGTGATGCTGGCCAAAAAATCTTTTCAGTTCATGGACATAAGTAAAATAATTATAAATGCGAAAACGGGGAACACGGTATACCCGCCCTCCCAATGCCGTGATTTCCTTATCATAATAACCTTCCCTGGCGGTATGTACAAGAAAATCAAACTGTACCCTGCCCCTGTCAATATGGCGGTACAGATCCATAATACGGCTCTCCGCCCCTCCTAAATTGGTATTTCCTAAAACATGTAAGATCCGCACAGTACTTTCCATATGACCTACCTCCCACGGTCTTTTCTAAAAGATCTGTCCAACATTGCTATCAGACTCATATAAAATAATGGCATATTATATATGGTATATCTTGTCTGACAAAAAATCACCAGAGATACCAAAGATACATTCACCAGAATCGAAAGAAAAGTCCATATGGCAAATGTTGCCGTTTTCCCTTCCTTCCCTCTTTTTACCAGTAAAACAACCATGATCAGATAAAACAAATAAACAGCCCCGCTATAATAAATAAAAACAACATGATACTGGGACACTGTCAGGATCAGCCCTGCCAAAAAATTATCTGCAAAAATGCCAAGCACCTCCGAAAAATGTGCAGGTATCACAGCACGGCTGATCTCCTTCATAATTTGGTCTGCATATTCGCTGATCCGCTCCTGCCTGCATTCATAGTTCCCCTGTACATGAGAATTGACCATGGGCCACATGGTATCAATCTGGATATGGTCATAATGATCCCCAAAATGGGAAACCCTGTTAGACCATCCCTGCCCTGCACTGTTTCTCAAGTATCCCTGTTCCTCGCACTGCCCCCAAATCTCTCCGAACAGCTCCTTGACCTGCGGGTCTTCTATCAAAATAACGTCTTCTTCTGTTGCCGTATAAAAAGCAACTGTTGTTATGAAACGCACATCACCGGAATGGATCACCTTTTCCCCCCGCACCATATAGTTATATCCAATGTCAAGTATTGCACTGGCGCCCAAAACCAGGACAATGCTTCCTGTCACAGTAAGCAGGCCATAAGTCAGGCTTTTTTTCCGCACGGCAATAAAAAGGATGGAGAAAACCAGCATCATTAATGCGATAATCATCTGCTTTCTTGCAGATATCATGAAAAAACACAGTCCCATGCACCATACCAGGCTTTTTTGCCTTTGGTGGTAGACATACTCCAGTAAATGCCTGAAAAAAATCAAATACAGGGAAATTGTGATCCCTTCTGTCAAGATACTATTGGAATACATGGAACCCCGCCTTGCAGCAAACCGGCACAAGAATGAAACCGCCAATGGCATCCCTAAAATGAAAAAAGCTCCAGCCTTTGAAAGCTTCAGTTCCATTTTCAAATACTTGGTCAGTACAAATGCCGCCGCTGCCGCTAAAAGACTCTGAAAAAGCACTACGAAATATAAATCAATCCCTTCCGGAAACGCCTTAAAAATAATGCGGGCAAAAGCAAGCAGCAAAGGGTAGAGAGGTTCCCTGGAACTTTGCATACTAATATAAGACGGGGAATCCACACAAATCACCGGGCCATCAAAAAAAGCAAAGAATAAATAAAAAGAAAAGCAAAGAAATAAGCTTACAACCGTAAAGCGATCCGCTTTTTTTATCATCTGCTTTCCTCCAATCCTTAAGTAATCTTCACAAGAAAGTATTTTGCCTTAGCTAATAAAAACTCCCTGTATCTTCCTACTGCGCCTCTGCGGGCTGCTTTCACATTTAAGTATTCCCCATAAGGGATCCATTGTGCCTCTTTTTCCTGAAAATATCTCTCATACCGTTCCATATCCTCCTGACTGTTTGTCCCGGTATGGACTACCATCGTGGAATAGCCGCTCTTTTTCTTCATTGTACTTGACATACGAAAAGAAATGGGATAAAAGATAAGCCCTTTGTATTCGTAGGGACAGCTTCCAAACCCATCCGTAAGCCCCTTAAACCCCGTATCCTTAAGAGCCTTTAAAGTACTTAGGTCATAGGAATGTGCCGGCGGCATAAAAAGATCTGTGAAAACCCCGTTTTCCTCCAATATCTTTTTCCCTTCTCCTAACATCTTTCTTTGCACCGGATAAGGAACCCCAGCAAACTCCGAAAAATTATTTAAGGGGAATAATCCGCCCTTTTGGGTTGTATAGATATGCTGGTAGCCATGCATTGCCACTACCCAGCCCTGATCCTGCAGGTTTCGGATATAGGCCCAAAAATCCTCTGGCCTGCCTTTGCCGCTTCCCTGCAGGTTTTCATCTTTATTTTGGGGAACTACCCCAATAAGCGGCTTCACCTGATACCGGTCAAGAAGTTCCTTAAAACATAAGAAACCTTCCCAATCCATATCAGGTGTTATGTCATCTAATCTCACTGCAATTTTCACTTACAGATTCTCCTTATACCAGCCGATCGCAAGGCTGATCCCCTTTGCAAAATCATATTCCGGGTCATACCCCAAAAGTTCCCTTGCCTTACTGATATCCGCATTGGAATCTTTGATATCCCCTGCCCGGTCCGGCCCGAAACAAGGCTCCACATCCTTCCCAAGAGCTTTACAAAGCTCATCATACACGTCAATCAAATATTCCCGTCCTCCTGCGCCAATATTAAACGCTTCACCTGCCGCCGAAGAAGGCGCAAGACAGGCTTTCAGATTTGCCTCAATCACATTGTCAATATAGGTAAAATCCCTGGATTGTCTGCCATCCCCATTGATGGTAGGTCTCTCCCCATCCATAAGCTGCTTGATAAACTTAGGGATCACCGCCGCATAGACTCCTTCCGGATCCTGTCTTCTTCCAAACACATTAAAATAGCGCAGGCCATAGGTATCCAGTCCATACAGTGCCTTATAAAGCCTTCCATATTCCTCATCTACCCGTTTCGTCAATGCATAGGGCGAAAGAAGCTTTCCCTCCTTGCCTTCTTTTTTGGGCAATACCGGATGATCTCCATAGACAGAAGAGCTGGACGCATAGACAAACTTCTTTACCCCATTTTGCCGGGATGCCTCCATCATGTTTAGTGTTCCCCTGATATTGATCTCCTCATACAAAAGGGGCATCTCAATACTTCTGGGAACGCTGCCCCATGCTGCCTGATTCAGCACATAATCTGCACCTTTTGCCGCTTCCATACAGGTGTCCAGATCCCTGATGTCTCCTTTTATAAAGGTAAACCCAGGGTTTTGTAAAAAAGGTTCTATATTCTCATATTTTCCTGTGGAAAGATTATCCAGGCATCTGACCTCATACCCCATGGAAAGAAGAGCCTCGCATAAATTAGAGCCAATAAAGCCTGCTCCTCCCGTTACTAAAAATACACTGCCTGTTTCAAACTTTAGATCCTGATATCCCATTTTACAGCCTCCAATAGATGTAATCCTCTGTCAGATATTCTTCCCTCATAAGCAGCCCTTTAATATCCAGCAGAACCTTCTTTTCATGCTTACGATTATAAAACCTGCTTATGGCCGCCTTGTCCAAGTCTAAAAACTCCTTATGTGCCACGGCAATAATCACCCCATCCATATCCCTCACTGCATCCATCGTCTCGAAAGTGATCCCATAAAGATTCTTTGCCTCTTCCTCATCTGCCGCCGGGTCAACGACAATCGGTGTGATCCCGTACTCTCCAAGCTCTTTATAAATATCAATGACCTTCGTATTTCTGGTATCGGGACAATTTTCCTTAAACGTAAAGCCAAGAATTGCCACTTTCGCTTTTTTCACAGGAATGTCTGCTTTGATCAGATTTTTTACCATACTTTCCGCTACATATTTCCCCATATCATCATTGATCCGGCGGCCGGAAAGAATAATCTGGGAATGGTAGCCAAGCTCTTCCGCCTTATAAGTCAAATAGTAAGGATCCACCCCGATACAATGGCCGCCCACCAGGCCAGGATAAAATTTCAAAAAATTCCACTTTGTCCCTGCCGCTTCTAACACTGATTTGGTGTCAATGCCCATTTTATTAAAAATAATGGAAAGTTCATTCATAAACGCAATGTTGATATCTCTCTGGCTATTCTCAATGACTTTGGCAGCTTCCGCCACTTTGATTGACTGTGCACGGTGGACACCTGCTTCCACTACCAGTTCATAAACTTTTGCCACCGTATCTAATGTCTCTTCATCCATCCCTGATACGATCTTCACGATCGTCTCCAGGCGGTGGACTTTATCACCGGGATTGATCCTCTCCGGGGAATAGCCGATCTTAAAATCTACTCCGCACTGTAATCCTGATTCCTTTTCCAGAATAGGAACACAGATCTCTTCCGTCACCCCCGGATAGACCGTGGACTCAAACACCACCACAGATCCTTTCGTCAGGTTTTGCCCCAAGATCCGGCTGGCTCCCTCTACCGGGCTTAGATCCGGCGTGTGGTCATCATTGACTGGCGTAGGAACGGCCACGATATGGAATTTCGCTTCCCGAAGCTTACCCGGATCCGCTGTAAATTCCACCGTCGTGCTGGCAATCACTTCATTTCCCACTTCCTTAGTAGGATCAACGCCGTTTTTATATAATGCAATCTTCTTCTCGTTTAAGTCAAACCCAACTACCTTAATCTTTTTAGCAAACGCCACTGCAATAGGCATTCCCACATAGCCAAGACCAACCAGTGACAGCTTCTCTTCTCCTCTTAAAAGCTTTTCGTACAGTTCCATTTCTTTTATCCTTTCTTATACCATCTCTTTATTTTACCATATTTATTCCTTATCAACAAATTATTTTCATCCGATCCTGGCATCCACTTCTTCCATGTATGCCGCCGTCACCTGTTTCCTGTCAAATTCCCGCTCCATCTTCGCCCTGGCTGCAAGCCCCATCTCCTGCCGCTCCTTGGGACTTAAGGCAAGAAACTTTTCCAGCGCTTTGGTAAGGCTGGCAGCGCTTCCCGGCTCGCATCCAAAGCCTGTGACGCCCTCCTCAAAAACCTCCCGGCATCCACTGATGTTGGTAGCAATCACAGGCCGCGCTGTCGCGGAAGCCTCCATAAGCACATTGGACATTCCTTCATGATAAGTGGGTAAAACCAGGGCGGAAGCCTTCTTTAAAAAACTGTGTACATCGGTATGGAAACCATGCCATATAAGAATCCCCTGGCTTTCATACTGCCCTAGGAGTTCTTGATAATCCTCGTCACAATATCCAAGAAGTTCAAAACAGACCTTGTCACTATGAAGAGATTTTGCCGTCTCCAAAAATTCTTCAATTCCTTTTTCTTTCATGATACGCCCCACAAAGAGAAAGCGGATCCTCTCTTCCTTGGGATATTCCTCTGCCCTGTGCACATCTAAGTTTACACCAGACCCGCTTACCAGCTTGTCTTTTCGTCCGGCGATCCCATATCTGTTAAATAGTTCCCTGTTCCCGGCATTTTGAAAAAAGACGCACCTGGCGCCTCGTAACCCGGCCCGGTACATATAAATGATCATTTTCCGAAAAACTGCCCCCTTCCGGAAAGCGCTCCCCAACCCTGTAATGGTGGAAAAATAAGGAATCCTTTTCAGGCGGCATGCACATCCGCCATAAATATTCGGCTTAATGGTATAAGTCAGCACCAACTCCGGTTTTAGTTCCTTAAGAAGCCTGCAATACGCAAGAAAAAGCCCAAAATCCTCTTTTGGGCTCATCCCTCTCCTGTCTATCTTTGTGTGGATGACCATACATCCTTCTCTTTTTAATTGCTCCACACAAAGATCATCGGGAACGGAAACCACAACCCGATACTTTTCAAGTAAGGCAAGCATCAGCTCATTGCGGAAATCATACACGCCAGTTGACGCATTTGCCAGGATCAATACAGTCTTTTCGTTCATTCTTTTGCCCGGTATGCAGGGAAAAACCCTGTTTCCTTCCCATCAAAATTTAAGTTCCACAGCCGCCTGTATATCTGCTCATCCACAATCAGCCTGCCAATAGAAAACTGGCAGTCCTCCTGACGGTTAAACTGCTTTTTAAAGTGATACAAATGATCCTGCCTGCTGCCAAGCCCGCCCCCCAAATGGAAAGTCTTAAGCCCTATGCTGCATCCAAAGCACGCCGCCTCATAGAGAAGCAGATTGGTCGGCGCAAGATTCTGAAATTCCCGCCTGGAAGCAGATAAATGGTAGTGCATCTGCCCGTTTCCAAACAAGATAATAGACATGGCAATAATCTTTTCCCCATGCTTTGCATAAAACATCAGAGCGTTTTCCTTCAGATCGTACAAAATGCTGTGATAAAATTCTTTTTGAAAATAATAATAACTGTCCGCTCCCACTTTATCCATGGTTGCGTTATATATTTGTTCAAACTCTGCAAAAAGCCTCTCTTCCCTGCCCCAGTAAACCTGTACCCCGGATTTTTGCGCCTTCCGGATCATATTCCTGTTCTTGCTGGATAAGTTCTCCCAAATCCTTGCTTTAGAACTTAAGTCCATACAGACCGTAGCCCCCAAATCAATGACCTGATACAGACATTCCAAATCATGGGCATTCCCGATTACCGGATGATAGCGGTTAAACTCCGCCACTACCTTATGCTCCCTGCAAAAATCCAAGTAAGCATGGGCAAGCCGGTTTTTTTCTTCCTGACAGATATCCCCTTTCAGTAAGAATCCCCCATAACCATAGGGCGTTACAAAATCACAATACTCCGAAATCGCCTGATCGTTAGCGCTTTCTGTCCGCAGTACCGGCACAGGGCGTTTCATCACAATGTTCATGGCCTGCATCGTTTCCCCGTCATAAAAAAGAAGAACCGGCTCCCCATCCCCGCATATTTGAAACGCCTTCACATATCCCGGAGTAAAATATACGTCATGTTGGGGAAATTGTGCAATGCACCGGTTCCATTCTTCTTCCTGTGTAATGCTGATTGCTTGTATCCCTGCCATATCCTTCCTTCCCGCCAATTCTCCTGTCAAAGGCTTATTGCTTTTCCGCTTTCCCTGACCGGATCTCCGCCAGGTTTCCCTCTACCACATCCGTATCCTCCGCAACATCCTCGTGGGCAAATACCTGCTTGATGGTGGCAAAAAATATTTTCACATCCAGCCCAAAGGACAACTGTTCAACGTATTCCACATCCTTTTCCAGCCGCTTATCCCACTCCAAAAAGTTCCTTCCGCTGACCTGGGCAAGCCCTGTCAGCCCCGGCCTTACCGTATGGCGAAGCTGTTCCCGCTTCGTATAATAGGGCAGATAGCTAACCAGCAGGGGCCTGGGCCCTATCAGACTCATATCCCCCCGGAAAATATTCCATAGTTCCGGAAGCTCATCCAGGCTGGTCTTCCGAAGCAGCCTTCCAAATCCCGTCAGCCTGTCCGCATCTGGCAGTAAACCGCCCTCTTCATCCCTTGCATCCGTCATCGTCCGGAATTTTCTCAACGTAAAGATCCGGGTTTCATACCCCGGCCTTTCCTGACGGAAGATCACAGGGCTTCCCAGTTTTATCCGGACCAGTAGGAAAAGCAGTAAAATAACCGGACTCAATACCACTAAAGCAATTCCTGAAATGATCACGTCCAACATTCTCTTGATATATCTTCTATACATTGATGCATCTCATCCTTTATCTTCCAAATACTCTTCTCACAATTCCAATGATCTTTTCCATATCCTCCTGGGTGTTCTTGATATCACTTGGAAGGCAAAGTCCCCTTTGGAAAACATCCTCCGCTACACTTTCCGGCTGTCCTCCTGCCAAAAGCCCACTTTTAAAACCTTCCTTTGTCACGAAATCACAGGCCTCAAACACTGGCTGCAAATGCATCGGTTTCCAAATCGGACGGGTTTCTATCTTTTCCTTTTCCAGTGCATCCATCACCTGCGCCGGGATTATCGGGCATCCCTCCCGGATAGTCATGCAGGTCAGCCAGCAGTTATCATCCCCGTCCGGGTTTAAGGGATTCATGGCGATCTCCTCAATGTCCTCAAAGGCGCTCTGATATTGTGCACGGATTGCTTTTTTTCGTTCTTTATGCTCTTCAAGATGGAGTAGCTGCCCTCTGCCAACCCCCGCAACTAAATTACTCATCCGGTAATTATAGCCAATCTGGGAATGCTGGTAATGCCTTGCCGGATCCCTTGCCTGGGTAGCAAGAAAAGTAGCTTTCTTTGTGATCTCCTCATCCTCTGCCACCAACATCCCTCCGCCGGATGTGGTAATGATCTTGTTTCCGTTAAAAGAATAGATTCCTATCTTTCCAAAGGTGCCTGTATATTTCCCCTTATAAGTACTGCCAAGGGACTCTGCCGCATCCTCAACCAAGGGAACCTGATGCCGGGCGCAGATTTCCATGATCTCATCCAGCTTTGCACAGGTTCCATATAAATGAACCAGGATCACCGCTTTGGCATCCGGGTACTTCTCAAACGCCTTCTCAAGAGCCGCCGGACTCATATTCCATGTATCTTCCTCTGAATCAATAAACACCGGCGTTGCATTTTCATACACGATAGGATTACAGGTCGCGCTGAAAGTCAGGCTGGGAACAAATACGATATCTCCCTGCCCGATCCCAAGGATACGCAAGGCAAGATGAATCGCCGCCGTACCGGCGCTTAACGCTGCCGCATGGGAAATGCCCACATATTCCGCCAGCTCCTTTTCAAAATTGTTTACATTAGGCCCAAGGGGAGCCACCCAGTTGGTGTCGAAAGCCTCCTTGATAAAAACCTGCTCTTCCCCATGCATGGTAGGGGAGGAAAGATAAATTCGTTTTCCTTCCATTTCTATTCTTCCTCTTCTTTGTAGTGATAAGTTGGCACGATTGCCTGGACAAGAGGCCTGATATCTTTCTCCTCATTTTTGGATGCCTCTTTTAATTCCTTTAACTGGACAAAAAATTTCATCTCGTCAATCTCAATGGGCTTTCCGATATGGATCAGCTTATTTGCTGTCTCTGTAAGCCCTTCCTCCGCCATAAGAAGCTCTTCATAGAGCTTTTCTCCAGGACGGAGCCCCGTAAACTCTATTTTGATATCCTCGTCCACCCGGTAGCCGGATAAGCGGATCAAATTTCTGGCCAGATCCACGATCTTTACCGGCTTTCCCATGTCCAGGACAAAGATCTCACCGCCTTTACAATAAGCGCCTGCCTGAAGCACCAGGGAAACGGCCTCCGGGATCGTCATAAAATACCGGATAATATCCGGGTGGGTCACCGTCACCGGCCCGCCCGCCATAATCTGCTTTTTAAAAAGGGGAATCACGCTGCCATTACTGCCTAATACATTTCCAAACCGGACGGCAACAAATTCTGTGTCATAATGCTTATTGAAGGTCTGGATGATCATCTCACAGATCCTCTTGCTTGCCCCCATAATATTGGTAGGGTTTACCGCCTTATCGGTAGAGATCATTACAAACCGTTTCACCCCGTTCATGGCCGCTGCCTGAGCTGTCTTCCAGGTCCCAAACACATTGTTTTTAATGGCTTCATTAGGGCTTGCCTCCATCAAAGGCACATGTTTATGGGCTGCCGCATGGTATACAATATCCGGCTTATAGCACTCAAAGATCCAGTTCACCCGGTTGGTATTGCGGACCGAGGCGATTAATACCACTAATTTTAGTTCCGGATATTTCACCTTAAGTTCCTGCTGTACGTCATATACGCTGTTCTCATAAATATCAAGAATAATCAAAAGCTCCGGCTTATGGCCGGCGATCTGCCGGCACAACTCACTGCCAATAGACCCGCCGCCTCCGGTGACCAGCACTTTTTTTCCCTTTACATAACCTAAAATCGAGTCAATATTCACTTCAATAGGATCCCTGCCCAGCAGATCCTCCACTTCCACGTCACGGAGTTTGCTGACAGAGACTTCCCCGTTTACCAATTGGTACATTCCCGGAAGGGAGCGGAGTTTACAACTTGTTTCCTTACAGATATCCAAAATTTCGGAGATCTCCGCCCTGCTGGCGGAAGGCATCGCCACAATGATTTCATCAATATCAAAAATGTCAGCGCACTCAATGATCCTGTCCCTGCCGCCGACTACCTTGATCCCCTGTATAAACCTTCCCCATTTTCCATGGTCATCATCAATGATACAGCGGATCACCATGGTAGAAAAGTTACTGTTTACGATCTCCTTAATGATGGCATTTGCCGCTTCCCCTGCACCTACCACCATCACAGAAATGCTGTTATTCTTATTCTGCTTTTTATGCTTTAATCCCCGAAAGAACCGATAGGAAAACCTGCTGCAAAAAATAAAGCTGATGAGCAGGAACATATAAAGGAAATAGTAACTTCCCGGCACTGCCAGTTGTCCCGGTGTCTTAAAAAACTGGATTCCCACTGCCTGAAGCGCCGACGAGAGGACACTGGCAAGAACCAAATTCTGTAGTTCTGTCTCCCCGGCAAAAGCCCACAAACTGTTATACATACGGAATACATATAAAACTACCAGGGTAATGCCAATATTAATAGGCAGGAACTTATTAATCGGGTCAACAAAGTGTACCGGAATCTCCGACATTTCAAAGCTGTACCGCATCAGGAGCGCAACATAACTTGCCAGTATCACACTGATGATATCATAGATCACCAGGCAGGTCCTCCGGTAAAACAACTTTGCATTAAAAGGTTTTTTTTGCATCTTTTTTACTTCACTCATGTTTTTGTCCTTCATGAAATACCAGCGGCGTGATCACCATCATAAGAACCAGCCCGCAAGGATGGGAAAGGTGGAACACCCACTCTACCATACCTGCAGCCCCAAACGCAGCCGTCACAACTGCCGGCAAAGCCGCATAAGTTATTATATCCTTTTTCTTTTTGTAATAAATGCAAGAACTTACAAATGTGCCAATTCCAACGAAAACAAACAAGATTCCTACTAAAATCCCATGGTCATAGGCTACTTGCAGATAAATATTATGAGCATGCGTGGCAATCTCCCCGTTTTTGAGGACAGCCCCCATTCCTTCATGCCCTGTCATGTTAAGCTGTTCGATATAAGAACGGAAGATATCCAGCCTTCCATTGGTATAATCATTTTCCGCCTCTTCCATCTCTTCCGGTACATAATCTGCCGACGCCACAAGTTCCCCCATGGCCCATACCCCATCCGTCTGGGTTTCCTCTCCCATAGCCTTTATCTCATTTCCATTCTCATCATGGGTACGCCGGTATTCCTCCAGCTCCCCGTATGGATCAAAGGTACCTGCCGGAATATTAAAGATCTTTTCTGCAAACAGGTCAATAAAACGCCCTACCCGCATAACGTCTACGGAATTTAATTTTCTCCCTCTAAGGGTATCATCCCGGAAATTCTCAAATTCATACATATACGGGTCGCTGACGAGCACCGGGATGGTACGCTGCACGGTAAAAGTCACCGGAAAACAGACCACCACTGCAAACGCCATGGCAAGCAGGGACTTTCCCATATGGATAAACTTCTCTTTCCCTTTTCCGCCGCTCATGATAACCACTGCAAATAAAAGCGCCACACCAACAGCCATGAATCCTGTCCTGGCCATGGTAAATAACAGGTAGGCGGATACCACTCCAAATAACACCAATTCTTTCCAGACAATCCGAAGTTCCCGGCTCTTCCTGAGCTTACTTAAAAGAATCACTATGGCGGCACACTCTACCACAGTCAGGTATGCTGCCGTGGTCGTCACGGTATGGAAAATATGAGGATACCTGGCTGTCCGGTATGTGGTATAAGGGCGGTACAACAGTGCATAACCGGTGGCAAGCATAAACTGCAAGATCACGCCCCTGCACACGTTTACCAAAAGCCTGTCTTTATGATCCCACATTCCATACGCTAAATAAAACAAAGTAAACCCTGCCGCCAGCGCAACCGTCCACCATCTTCCATTTCTAAAAACAATGATTGCCATAAAAAACACCAGCAAAAGCCCCCCATATGCATAAACGGGCCTGGCCAGCCGTTTTCTCATAAGTCCAACGATCACATGGATCAAAATAAGCCCCAGCAGGATCCCAATAACTACCGTATGCCGGATCACCTGGAGATTCCAGCCGATCTCCGATTCCTTAATCGATTTTTCAGCAAGCAAGGCAACCTCATTTTTGTAATAAAAGCCCCCTGCTATCCCAGCTATGACCACATAAACCAGATTATAGATACGAAATAATTCCTTCCATTGAAACATTGCAAGTATGGCAAGTGCAAACCAAATCATTTCCTTGCGCTCCGCCATGGCATGATGGATATCATAAAGCCCTGCCATATATTCACAGCATCCGCCTACCGCCCCTGCAATACATACCGACTGCACAAGATCCTGGAAATGATCTTTCATATATCCTAATGTGAGTATGGGTGGCTGTCCATCTCTGTTATGATTGATCCCATAAAATAAGATTCCTGCAAGAAGAAGCACACTGACAAAGAAAAAGGTATTGTCCAGTGCATACTTGCTGCATGCCCCCACAAGAACCGCTAAAAGGCAGAACAAAATAAATACCGCAGTAAGCGGATTCCCCACCGCCTTCACCACCTGTTCCACCGTAGTCAGCTTATCCCTTTCCTTCTTACCATAATACCATCTGCATCCCGCCAGCAATAGTCCGGTCAAAAAAATGGTAACTGCTCCAAACAGCGCTACCTTCCCTTTCCTAAGGGGCACACTGTAATGGTAATCCGCCGCAAGATTCATCCCCTCCACAGAAGAATCCGCATAATACATCATCCCTGCATAAGGCATCTCCTCCATGGAAACCGCTTCACATGCAAGAAATACTTTAGACTGATCCCCCTGGACACTCAGATGATACATTTTGCCCACTTCCATATCCACATCCATGAGCGCTTCCACATAACCCGGAAGTTCCGCCTCTGCAATGGGAACCCTTTCCTGGGCTATCATTACCTGACCCTCATCAAAAAGCCGGACAAAGAAAGAATCTCCCACCGTCCCTTCCCTGAGATACAGCTTCACGGTATCCAAATGATCATATTGAGCCACAAAACTTTGCAGGACCGTGTGTTCTTCATCCACAGCCTCCGTCAATGTACCGCTTACCGGCGGTATGCCAAAAGTCACCGTCTCATGGAAAAGCCGGATAGGCCATAAAGATACTAAGATGATAGCGGCTATGATTAATAGAATGGCCTCTATTGCTTTGCTCTGATAGATAATCTTTTTCATATTCATCCCTTTTCTAACCCTGCCCTTCTAACTGCAAAAAGAAGGTTATCGGTAGTATATCACAGTTGCTTCTAATTATCAAATTCTGCCAAAAGCGCCGGCAGCGCTGCCCACAAATAGACCACATATCTTACCAGGTAAGTAGGTCCAAGCAGCACCGTAAGATAGCAAAAAACAATGGGCAGATACGGCAGTACCTTTTCCGGTCGTGCCTGATAACACCAAAAACACAGGCAAAAAGCCCACACCCAAAACAAAAACCCAGGGGAAAACAACATAGACACTACCGGGATTCTTTGCTGGAAAATCTCTAACGACAGTTTCCTGTATAATTCCGAAAGCCAGGGAAACTTACTTTCCCTTGTGCCCGGTTCTTCCACTTCGTAACCAAAATAAGAACTGTCCTCATAAGTAAAGGTAAACACCGTATTTCCCCGATACACATCGATCACGGTATCGGGATACCAAAACCCGTAAGAAGTCATGAGCCATGCGTTTACATAAGAAAAAGGATTTTCCATCCCCCACTTTGCCCATAACCGCCAAAAACTTCCCCGGTCAGCCGCATAAGCCTGATTGTTGAAATGTATTTTCACACCGTCCGTAACTTTAGGGGTATAATGGGACAATGCTTCCTTGGGCAAATAGCGGTACAAGATTTCTACATCCTGTTCCCCTTTCGACTGATAGACCCTGGCAAGCTGACTGATCGGCACCGTAAGAATTTCCTGATTTTCCGAGTCATCCGCCGAAAAAAGCAAAATCATCCCCTTATGGACTCCTCCATAGACTGCTAAAATGACTGCCAAAAACAAAAGTACCCTTTTCCAGTACTTTTTCAGGGGAACAAGGATCCTAAAGGCAAGAATCAGGCACAAAGCTGCCGCCCCAAAGGCGTAAAACCCATTGT
Source organism: uncultured Lachnospiraceae bacterium (assembly GCA_910585005.1). Taxonomy (GTDB): domain Bacteria; phylum Bacillota; class Clostridia; order Lachnospirales; family Lachnospiraceae; genus Suilimivivens. The sequence continues at coordinate 302,435 of CAJUCN010000001.1, forward strand.
GCCGCAGCAACATCATCAAAAGAGCAAAGCTTCCCAAAAGCACGCTGTTTTTTCTTTGGGAAAAAAACACTTCCGGCTCCCTTAAAAGCTTTGAAAGAAACATCGTTACAGCCAGCAACATCCCCGCAAACAAGCCATCTTTCGCTGAACATAGGGAAAACATCACCAGCACAGGGCACAGACCGAAATAAGCCGCCCACAAAAAGCAGTATCCCTTTTTCATTCCGCGGCTTCGCAGCTTTCCAATACACCAGCCAAAAATTCCTGCCAGCACAGCCATCTGGAACAGTGTGTAACAGGCAATCCCCATATTATAAGAACCTGTCAGCTTGTGCACAAGCTGGATCATTCCGCCCAGCGCCAGCACATGGACCAGGGGATGATGGGTGGTAAAATTCCTGGTCATTACCTGAAGCAGTTCGTCTTGTGCATCATATACAAAAAAGCCTGGGTATACCGCAAGAAATACCGGTATATAAAGCAGAAAAATCATTCCTGCAAAATAAAACGCCCCCCTCTTTTCGTCTTTTGCTATCTGCAAGCCCTCCGGGTTCTTTCTGTTCTTTCTTGAGCAGGCGAAAGAATCCCACACATACCTGACCAAAATTCCAGTTAAAACAGCTAATACCAAAATGGCAGCCCACATTCCCGGATCGTCAAAAGGAACGCTTTCCTTCTCATCCAGGTTTTTTCCTATTACCATGCAAAAAGAAAATCCAAGCCCCAGGATTCCCGGCCAGGCCCATTTTTTCCATGTGCCGGAAAAAGAAGCGCCAAGGGCTTTATATAAGCACAGGCTAAACCCTAAAAACCAAAAGACAGAGCCTACGCTATTTGTAAAGGCAAGGGGCTGGCCGCCCATCTTAATGGCATAAGGCAGTGCACATACGCCGGCAAAAGAAAGAACGGCTGCCCGGATCATTCTTCCTCTTTCCATCCTGTCCCTCCAGTTATTTCCCGGATCACATATTGGGGAGACCGGTTCATGGAAAGATACATCCTCCCCATATACTCTCCTACAAGTCCAAGCATCAGCATCAGCATCCCGCCCATAAACACCAGCACCGACATCAACGCGCTAAATCCTGTTACCAGGCTAGGAGGATGAATAAAAATCTTTTTCATGATCGTATAGATCCCGTACAAAAACCCAAGCACTGCAAAAACCACCCCTGACATTGTTGCGATCCTAAGTGGCTTCACACTAAATGCCGTAAAGCCATTAAACCAAAGATTCAAAAGTTTTCCCAGGGTATAACCGGAAACACCCAGCCATCTGTCCCTGTGGTTTACCTCCACATTGACAATATTTTTGGTACTCCGAAGCACCAGCCCGATCACATACGGATACGCATGCTCGTATCGGATGATCTCTTCTGCAATAAATCTTTTTACGGCAAAATAACTGGACACAAAAAGATCTTTGGGTTTTCCCAGCATCACCCGGGTCATCAGCTCATTGATATGGCTCCCAAAGTTCCGAAAACCAGAATGATGCTTATGAACATATTTGGCATAGACCACATCCGCCCCTTCCTCAATGGCCTTGATCAGCTTGTCCGCTTCCTGTGCAGGCGTCTGCCCATCATCGTCCAAACAGATCACGATATCCCCCTTTGCATGACGGAACCCCGCCATTAAGGCGCTGTGCTGCCCAAAATTTTTGGCCAGGTCGATCCCTGTGATATTATCGTTTTCTTTGCAAAGCTTTTTGATGACCTCATAGGTATCATCCGGCGAACAGTCATTTACCAACACGATCTCGTAAACAGTGTCCTCCATCTTCCCCATGACATCCTGGATCTCCCTGACCACCCCCGGCAGCGTCTCGCCTGACCGGTAGCAGGGAATAAGAAAGCTAATCATTTTCATCGTTAATCACCGCCATATAAATTACATCTTTGTATGTCTCTTCCAGATACACTTCATCTTTTAAGTATGCCTCCCTGATAAATCCGGCTTTTTCGTAGCTTTTTATTGCAGGAAGGTTATCTGCCAGCACACGGAGCATTAATTTGTGAAGCCCAAGGGTGTCAAATGCATAACAGATCATCAGTTTTGCTGCCTGGGTCCCAAACCCTTTTCCCAAAGCAGCCTTCTCTCCAATAAAGACCCCGTACTCCGCTTTATGGTGTGTCTGGTCAATATCCCGCAGATACACGCTTCCAATAGGCGATCCCGTATCTTTCCTTATGATCATAAACTGGACGGCCTTTCCCGTGCCGATCATTTCCCTCATCCATTTTTCATGCCCCTGCCTGGTAAAAGGACTCTGGTAGATAAAATTCCGGTACACAAACTTTGAATTTCTCCACCGGATTATGTCGTCCGTATCCCCCTCATCCATCCACCGGAGAAATATGTCCTTTTCTTCCAAAACCGGAATCTCTATCCTCCGTTCCATCCAAAAATCTTTCTCACTGACCGTCATTTCCATTTCCGCTCCTTCCGCGGACTGCATAAATTTCAAATTCCCCTGCCACCGTTTCTATCCGCTTTGTTTCGACCGGCGTTCCATGCCCTTCATAATACGCCTCCAGCCAGCTCATGTCTTCACTAATCCTTCTAACAAAAAAGACATTTTCCTTATCTTTCAGCGCCTGCTCCATACTGTAGATCCCAAATGCCGCCAGTTTCTTTTTCCAAAGAGGGCTTTTACATGCCCATCCCCCCATAATGTCATAATTGTCCAGGGAATTATCTACATTTTCAAACATTTTTTCTGAGTAGGCAACAGAAGAGTACACATCAATCAAGTAGAAATTCCCCTGATTCTCCTGGCCGGAAAGATAAGTATATAATTCCTGATAGGGAGCATTTACCGCCTCCCGCCTATCCTGTTCCGACCTTACCATTTTTACACTTGATGGCATCACCGTCAATAGATAAATGCCGAATACTGCCAAAGCCCCAACTGCCCTTTTCTTCCCGGCTTTTCCCCTTTCCGTCCACTGCTCAAACGCCATCGCTGCTAAAATGCAAAACTCCGTCAAATACAGGGAATGGGTAATCCTCTCCGGAGCCCTCTCTCCCCACAAAATATACATCCACAGCCCGGACCGGACGAAAAACAAAAGCGCCAGTTTCCAAAGGCTCCCCCACAGCCTCTTAGGCAGAGATAATACCATGACCAGCAAATATCCCATGAGCGCCAGATAGTTCCATGGGTAATCGCTTCCTTCCGCCAAAGGCCCGTGCAAAAAACGATAACCATAGGATTTGAGCTTGGCGATCATATTTTCCATAAAAGGCGTTGCCTGGCTGCGAAGCTGCCCTGCATAAACGGCAATCTCACCTACCATCTTTTCATCGATCTCGTCATCCAGGCCGAAATTGTAATTGTCAAAGAGGATCCTCTCGCTTTCCGTAATACCGATACTTTCATAAAACCCTTCATTTCCTTCATAAGCAGGAGGTTTTTGGAAATCATAAAGCTCTGTCCGGTTATCAAAAAATTCATAAAACGCTTTCCAGGACGGAGAGCTATATGCCACCGTGTGTACTGCCTGTCCTGCCAAAATTCCCAGCAGGATAAGCCCGAACAAGCCAAAATATTTCACAGCGTTTTCTTTCGTAAAAACTTTGGCGCCATTTCCCTTTCCGCCTGCCACCTTCCCATCCGGTATACCAAAGTCCCTCTCTCCTCCCCATTTTGCCACTCCAGCCACACAGATCATTGGCAAGATCAAAAGCAGCATTTCCGACCTGACCAGATAGGCTGCCCATACAAGCAAAATCCCGGGAATGTTCTGTCTCATAAATCCGGCAGCCCTTTGCTCCCACCGGGAAGTGTAAAACAAAAACGCCGCCGTGCTGCCTAGCAGGGTACAGGTCACCGTGTACTGGGCATAAACCAAGTGTTCCAAAAAGAAACTTCCAAAAAACATTCCAAACACCAATGCCACCGCCACTTTCCCCCAAAATGTGCCGGTAAGGGACACTGCCCTTTGGAGAATCAAAAAGATACATCCAAAATGACACAGGCACAAAAATAACCCATACCAGGGAAGGCTTCCTGCCAAACGGTAAAAAAGACTGATCAACGCGCTGACCGGCCAATGCATTTGAATATTATGCCCTTCCGGAATTCCTGTATATACGCCGGCCAAAATATCCTTCATCAGTACATCATCGTTTAAATCATAATAATAGTCAAAGAAAACCCCTACACTGATCCCCAACAAGATCACCGCCGCCAAAGCCAATATCTGGTTTTCCCTCTGCCGCAGCCGTTCTTTAAGCTCCATAAAATTCCTTTACCCTGTCTGCAATATAATCCGTCTGTTCTTCCGTCAATTGATAAAACATGGGAAGCCGCAATAATCTCTCACTCTCTGCCGTCGTATAGTGATCCTCCCCATGAAACCTGCCAAATTTCAATCCTGCAGGCGCGGAATGGAGCGGTACATAATGAGAAACTGCTAAGATACCCTTCTCCTCCATAAACCGGATCAATTCCGTCCTCTCTCTCAAATCCTTCGTTTTCATGTAAAACATATGCCCATTGTGTTCACATTCTTCCGGCACAACAGGTAATGTAATCTTTCCTGCATCCTGCAAAGGTTTTAACAGCCTGTAATATTGGTTCCACCTTGCCACCCGGGCTTCATTGATCTGATCCGCCACTTCAAACTGGGAATAAAGATATGCCGCATTCATATCACTGGGAAGATAAGAAGAACCATAATTCATCCAGCGGTACTTATCTACCTGTCCCCGGTAGTATTTGCTCCTGTCCGTTCCTTTTTCCCGAATAATCTCCGCTTCCTCAATATACTTTTCATCCCGGATCAGCAGCGCTCCCCCTTCCCCCATACTGAAATTTTTCGTTTCATGAAAGCTAAAACACCCAAAATCACCAAAAGTCCCTAAAGGTTTCCCCTTATAGGTGCACATAACCGCCTGGGCTGCATCTTCCACCACCCTCAAATGATACTTCCCTGCAATTTCCATAATCTTGTCCATTTCGCAGGCAACCCCGGCATAATGAACAACAACGATCGCTTTTGTCCGCTCCGTAATTGCTGCCTCAATCAAGTTTTCGTCTATGTTCATAGTATCCGGCCTGATATCCACAAATACCGGAACCGCCCCCCTAAGGACAAAGGCGTCCGCCGTGGAAACAAAGGTATAAGAAGGCAGGATCACCTCATCCCCTTCCTTGATATCACATAATAGCGCTGCCATCTCCAGTGCATGGGTACAGGAGGTGGTAAGCAGACATTTGGCAGTCCCGGTAATCTTTTCAAGATATGCGCTGCACCGTTTCGTAAACTCTCCATCCCCGCAGATATGCATATTGTCCACCGCCTGCCTGATATATTCCATTTCTTTCCCTGTGTAGGGCGGTACATTAAAACGAATCATAGTTCCCTCCATGCCGAAGTGTTTTCCACTCCCTTTTCTTTTTATTTGTAGACTACAAAGGCTTCATTTGAAAAAACCTGTTCATAAGCATTCTCTGCCAGAAAGCGGTTAATCATCTCAAGCTTTTTATCCTGCCCATAAGCCGCCCTGTCAGTCCCCCAAAACTCCATGGCCTGTTCATTCTCTGCCAGAAAGGCATCAATCTGTGGTGTTAAGACCACCAGCGGCCGCTCTTTTTTATCGCTCACCCTGCTTTTGCTGATCCTTTCAAGCTCCTCCATCAGCCGCTCTAAGGGATAGCTGTCTAAATCCGCCCAGGTAGTGTCAATGGCCGGAGGCATGTTCAAATAGTAGGCAAGTCCCGGAATATTTCCGTACAAGATCAAATCCTTCCGGCCATATTCCGAACTGTTCTCCAGCATAAAAACCGTAATCTCCTCCAGCACCTCCGCCGTCATCTCATTGGTTCTCATCCCCTCAAGAACTGGATTTTCAGCCACATGAAAGATTCTTGGTTCTCCCATTTCCCCGTCCGCAAACACATAACCAAAACCAATTCCCAATGCCTGTATGAAAAAAGCAATCAAGATGCCAGAACACATTGCCTTTATGGAAAACAGCGGAACCTTGCCTGTGACATCCAGGCAGGTGCGCCCCCATCTTGCAAAACGGTATATCATCCAAAAAATAACTGGCGTGATAAAAAACAAATTATTGAGTGCAGGCCAAATATGATTATTGCTTCCTAACGGCGTGATCAGGACTATGAGCAGCGCAAGACACCCAATCAGCCGCCATTCATCGTCCAGCATTCTGGTAAAAAGCATCCAGGCAAACACCAAAAACGACAACAAGAGAAAAACTGCTCCCCACTGCAATGCCGATTCTTTCTGGTAATATCTAAAATTAAACATCCCCCATTTTCCAAGTATAAGAAACAGGAAAGGAATGCAGATACAGTAGACCACTTTGCGAAGCCCCAGATACTTATCCTTCCAGATCACCAAAAACGGGATTCCCGGTAAAATACACAAAAACATATATAGCATCCACTGAAACCCATGCCCATACGCACTGAGGATTGCCAGCAGCATTTCCCCTAATGTGTAATCGGAAGCGCTTCCCGATATTCCAAGAACACCCTCTATCATATCTGGCAATACCATATGTCCATAAAAAAGAGAAGCTGCAGCAAGCATCATAGCCAATGCCGCCAGATAACCGGCAATGCAAAGCCCCGTCTCCCCGGCGATCTGCTTTACGCCTTTCCTTTTCAGCATACCATAATACCACAAAGCAAAGATCAGCGCCGCCTCCAGACCGTTTCCGGGAAACCGCGTCATAACGTTCAGTCCCAGAACAGCCCCCGCAAGTAGCAGGCACACATTCCTCCCCCCTGCAAGCCCCCGGAAAAGCAGGACAGCGCCTAGCAGAAACAGCAGATAAGTAAGCGTATTATAAAGGATCACCGTAGGGCACCAGCAAAAGCCAATGGCGGCAAGCTCCCCTGCAAAAGCAAGCCATGGCGGCATTTTTGTCTTAAAAAACCGATACCCTAACAAAGCCGTAACGCTGACAAACAGTCCTGTATACAGCTTCATCCCTAACATCGTGCCGCCATAGGGCAGCTTAGAAAGGACCCCTCCCACAAGATTAGAGACAAAGGTAAGAAGCGTCCATATCCCGCCCTCAGACGATAAAAAACGGTAATTTCCCAGACTGTATCCTGTATCTGCCAAATCCACTCCCTGATTTGCCTTAATCAGCGGAAACAACAGCAAGAGCAAAGGAAATATCATATTCTGCAGGACTTTGCTCCATATCATTCGTTTTTCAAGATCTTCGCCGCAAATTTTCATTCTCCCATCCCTTCCTGTCCACCTGTACCCATTTCCTCATCAAGTCTTTGAAGGAAACGGCAGGCTGCTGTATTCTTAAGAAGCTTTCCGGCCGCCTTAAAAAAGATGCTCCTAACATAGTCTATGAATATCCCTGCGGTAAAAAGAATCACCACACAGACTGACAATTCCCAAAAGAAGACTCCGATTCCGGTCTTTCCGGAAGGATTGATCCAATTCCGGATCCACCAATACCACCGATACCGCAAATCCACATGCTCATGAAGCAGATAGACCCCAAAACACAGCACACCCGTCTTTCTTATCACGGCCGCCAAACAGCCTTCCCGGATCTGCAGCTTTGAAAACCCATAAAACAAACCAATTGCCGCCAGCAGGCAAAGAAGGAAGTTATAGTGGTACGGTACCGAAAAATAGTACCCCCAGCTATCGCTCTTTAAGGAGAGCTGGAACATTCCCAAATGAATTGCAATACAGCCAATGCTGCTTCCCACATAAACTGCCCATCCTCTCTTTTCCACCACCGGATGGCCGTACAGCCCCAGATAAGCAGCCACCAGATATACACAGATAAACCAGGCAAGATCATACCCATATTTATCAAAGGCAAACACCACCGGACTCATGCTCTTCATTCCGCAAAATAAAATAAGCAGCCCTCCAAGAGTAATTTGTAACTGTCTCTTGGACATGGCCCTGACTGCCCCGTTTAGCACCGGAGTCAAAAGATATAATATAAAATAAGAAGTGGCAAACCAATAATGCTCTGTCTCGATGGGAAATAAATACCAGATCCATTTATAGATCCCCTGTATGTTCTGCCCCGCTGACCGGGCCCCCGTATCGACAATAAGCCCTGCTGCCCCTACCGCCTTTTCCGGCATAAGCGGAAGACCTTCCGGAAAAATGATCCTAAGCGCCAGCGGAACCAGCAGTGCATAAAACCAGATCTGGAACAGAAGCGACACAGCTTTGGCAGGCCGGAAACTGGTTTTTACCCCAAAAAAGCCACTGATCAATACATAAGTGTTCACCGCTGCTATACAAAAAAATTCCAGGACGGTGCCAAGGAGCGTGACTCCGTTGAAGGACTCCCTGCTGCCTGCCACCAGAAGGCTTCCTGAATGGGATAAAAAATGCATCAACAAGATCATCAGCATTGCCACTGCCCGCAGCAATTCATAATTTGCCATACGCTTCTTTTCAGACATGCTACCTCTCCCTGGATACCTTTCCACGCTCCACCCGGTAGACCATATCACACTTTTCAATGGTCTGAAGCCGGTGGGCAATAATGATCAGCGTCTTCCTGCCATGGAGCCGGTTGATGGAATCCATGATAGCCGCCTCCGTATCATTGTCAAGGGCGGATGTTGCCTCGTCAAGCACCAGCACTTCCGGATCTTCAAACAAAGCCCTTGCAATGCCGATCCTCTGGCGCTGGCCGCCGGAAATGCGGATTCCCCGCTCCCCAATGCCGGTATCAAGCCCTTCCGGAAGCCCCTTTACAAATTCGTCAAGCTGGGCTTCCCTAAGGGCCCGCCATACTTTATCGTCATCGATCTCATCATCCCCGTAACCAAAGGCCACATTCTTCCTGATTGTGGCATCCACCATAAAAATATTCTGAGGAATATATCCGATGTTTTTCAGCCAGGAGTGATAATGCTTCCTAACCTCTATGCCATCCGCCAGGATCTGCCCGCCCTGAAGCTGTAAAAGCCCTAACAGGATGTCAACCACCGTCGTTTTCCCTGCACCGGAAGTCCCCACGATCCCCACAGACTTTCCGATAGGAATCTCCATATCTGCATGATCAAAAATCAGCGCCTCAGAATTAGGATACCGGAAGACAATATCCTTTAGTTCGATCTTTTCTTTGATCACAAGCTTCTCAATATGCTCTTTTTGCTGGTAAGCCGAAGGATCATAGTTAATGTTTTCATCCCGGATCTCATCTTGAAGATGATCGCTGACTCCCATAAAAAATGGCTCAAAGTAGGAAATAGAGGTCAAATGGTTATTGATCCTGTTGGCACAGGGAATCAGCCGCATAGCCGCCACCGCAAGAGCGCCCACCTGGGGCATAATATCTGCTACCGCCGTACCTCCCAGAAGCTGGAACATCATATACAGGATCATACTTGCAATAGCCACCGTTTCAATGAGAAGCCTGGGCGTTGCGTTATAAAGATTATACCTTTGCACCGCATTCACATACCCTGCGCCGCATTTGGCATATTCGTTGATAAAGTAACTTTCCTTATTCGCAACCTTGATCTCCTTAACTCCCATAACGGACTGGTCAATCCATTTATACAGACCGCTGTAAAAATCCTGGTTTTCTTCTCCCGCCTTTTTCATGATAGGTTTCAATATATATTTGATCACCCCAAGCACCACCACCAACAGTACCGTTACCGTAACGGTCATCCAGATATCTGTAGCAAGACTTACCGCCACCAGACACACAAATACGATGGCTTCGCTAAATAATTGGAGCAACGCAAGGATCAGCCCGTACATATTGTTCACATCGGAAGTAATGCTTCTTTGAATCACAGAGGTGTCGGCATTCAGGTAATATTCATAGGGACGTTGCATGAAATTGATCATCATCCTTCGGGATGTGGCAAACTGGTTAGTATAAACAAATTTAAGCTGCGCCTTTTGCTGGAAAAATAAAAACACATTTTTTACCACAAATACGCCAATCAGGACTAACATCGTAACCATCATCAGGCTCCGCGTATCCTCATACCCAATATGGAGCAGATCGCAGACCACCTGGAGATACCGGTTCTTTTCCACTGCATGTTGATCCATAACTACATTCATCACCGGAATCACCAAAGAAACTCCGGCGGTTTCCAACACTGCCCCGATCAGCATCAAAACCACCAGCAGCGCCATGACCCTCTTTTGCCGCTTATCCAGCAGCACCATCAATTTTTTGATTATTTTTTTCATAAGCTTCTTCCGAATTTCTTTTTTGTTCAACAGTTAAACGCTGTACTATTTTACCACAGCCAAATACATACGGTCAATTTTATCTATCCATCGTCCCCTTGATATGCTATGATAAACGTAAAGCTGCACAGCAATACCTTGGGAAAGAGGATACCTTTATGAGCAGATCCAAAATCATTTTTATCCGGGCAGACGCCAACAGCCATATCGCTTCCGGTCATATGATGCGCTGCCTTACCATTGCCAGCGCCCTGCGCCGTAAGGGGCACCAGGCAACCTTTTTGATCTCCGATAAGGACTCCGAAGCGGTCCTTACTTCCCGGGGGGAATCTTCCTTTGTCTGTCTTCACAGCAACTACCAAAACCTGGAAGAAGAACTTCCTCTTCTCCTTCCACTCTTATATGAAAAAAAACCGGATTGTTTCCTCCTGGATTCTTATTTTGCCTCCCCCTCCTACATGCAGGCTGTCAAGTCCTGCTGCAAGCTTGTATACCTAGATGACCTGCAGTCATTCGCCTATCCCGCCCATCTTATCATCAATTATGACCTGACGGCAAATGCCGCCATGTATGGAAACACTCCTTCCCTTACCGGAGCTTCCTACACACCGCTGCGGGAACAGTTTAAAGGGGTTCCTTATCAAGTCAGGGAACAAGTAAAAAACCTGCTGATCTCTACCGGAGGATCTGACAATCATCATGCAGCCTCCCAAATTTTTCATGCGGTCATCGGTCACAAAGATTTTGCTCCTTACCTTCACACCTGCCATATCCTGACAGGCAGTATGAATCCCCATAAGGAAACTCTTTATCGGCTTTCCGAGGATTATCCCCAGATTACCGTACATGAAAATATCACGGAAATGGCAGCCCTGCTTTCTTCCTGTGACCTGGCATTTTCCGCCGGCGGCACTACCCTGTTCGAGCTCTGTTCTATCGGTGTGCCCACTGTCAGCTTTTCCCTTTCCGATGAACAGTTTCCTTGCGTCCACGCCTTTGAAGAGGAAGGGTTTATTCCCTACGCCGGCGATGTGCGGGACGGAAAGCTTTTTGTGGAAAACCTGCTTAAGGAAGGAACCCGGCTGGCCAAAGAGCCTGCATACAGAAGGGAGCTATCTTCACTTATGAGGCGCTTTGTAGACGGAAATGGCGCCGACCGGATCGCTGAAGCGCTGACCAATGACCTTTGATCTTTGGTTCTTTTTTCCTTAATTTTCCTCATGCAGAAGACTCATTTTTAGTTCAAACATATCCGGACTCATATCCATGTAATGAGGATGGGAATTTTCAAACCGCTGCTCTTCTTTCCAGATCTCATGGTCAAGCTGATGCCGCACATAATCCCGGATCTCTTTTAGCCCAGGCAGATCATACACCAGTTTCCCCTCCTGAAAGATCTGCTGCTGCAGAGGCTTAAAGGTACAGTCCGTAAAACTTCTGTTTTTCCAATAATTTACAGGATCCACATAACGGACCGGATGCTTAGTATCTATGATCTCCCCTTTTATGGTGAGATAATCTGCAATTGCTTTGCCTTCCTTATCATAAACCCGGTAAATTTCCTTGATTCCCGGATTGGTAATCTTCTCCGCCGTTTCCGAAATCTTGATCTTCGGGACAAATTTCCCTTCCTTCTGGATCGCCACCAGCTTATATACCGCACCAAAAACAGGCGTTGTGGAAGAAGTGATCAGCTTCTCTCCCACTCCATAGCTGTCAATTTTGGCTTCCTGCCGGTTTAAGGACGTGATGGTATATTCGTCAAGACTGTTGGAAGCCACAATCATGCAGTCCTCAAGTCCTGCTTCATCCAACATTTTTCTTGCCTCTTTGGACAAATAGGCAAGATCGCCGGAATCCAGCCGGATCCCTTTTAATCTTTTTCCAAGAGGCTCTAAAATCTCCTTTGCCGTACGAATAGCGTTTGGCACACCGCTCCTTAACACATCATAAGTGTCCACAAGTAAAACAGTGGCATCCGGATAGCTTTGTGCGTATGCTTGAAAAGCCTCAAATTCCTGGTCAAAGGACATCACCCAGCTATGCGCCATCGTACCTGATATGGGAATCTGGAACATTTTCCCTGCAAGGACAGTTGCCGTCCCCACAGCGCCGCCAATGTAAGCCGCCCTGGCGCCGTAAACTGCTGCGTCCACGTTATGGGCTCTCCTTGCACCGAAATCAGACACTGGCTTGCCGCCCGCTGCCTGTACGATCCGGTTGGTCTTGGTGGCGATCAGGGACTGGTGGTTTAATTCCAAAAGCACCGTAGTCTCAATGAGCTGTGCATCAATGAGCGGCGCCACCACCGTCATAATCGGCTCATTGGGATACATCACCGTGCCTTCCGGCATGGCATAAATATCCCCCCGGAACCGGAAATTTCTCAGATACTCCAAAAACTCTTCCGAAAAAAGTTTTCTTGCGCGCAGGTATTCAATATCTTCCTCTTCAAAATGCAGATTCTGAATATATTCCACAATCTGCTCTAATCCTGCAAAAATAGCATAGCCCGCATGATCCGGGTTATTCCTGTAAAACACGTCAAAAGCGGCAAGGGTGTCCCCATAGCCTCTGTCAAAATAGCCATTTGACATGGTAAGCTCATACATATCCATGACCATCGAAATATTTCTTTCCTGAAATTGGGTACTCATCTTCCTCCTCCCTGACCATTAGTCCTGGCACAGCCAAGGGCTAACGACAGCTTTCCTTGTCATTTGTTACAAGAACCTGGCACATTTTCATTGTTTCCAATGCCTGTCTATGGCTTTCGGGCGTAACGCCAGCACAGCACCCTGCGTCTACTTTTATGGGTACTTCCGGCATATATGCCTTAAGCAGCAGCGCATTGGAGATCACGCAGATATCCGTGCACAACCCGCAAAGTTCAATCTCTTCAATGGCTGTTTTATCATTTTCCTCTTTTAGCTCCGCGGCCAGTTCCACGCTCCCAAAGGTGGGCTTATGATACACCTTGGCGCCTTTTTCCTGCACCAGGGTTTCCAGCTCGTCGGAAAACTCCCACCCCTCTTCATGAATGATACAATGTTTTACGGGAAGATTCCTTCCTTCCTGGGTATTTAAATAGTCAGGCGTATGCGTATCCTTCGTAAAAAGGATTTCCCCCTCATAGTTCCTGACCTTTTCAATGACCTCCGGCAGGATCGCCTGGGCCTCCTGCGTTCCTAAGCTTCCCATGATAAAGTCCTTTTGCATATCTACTACAATCAAATATTTCATTTGCTACCTCCATTCCATGATTCTTAGTGTAACACACAAACACCGAAAATTCCACATTGTATATCAACCGTAAATGCGGTAAGATTACACTATAAAAAAAGTAAAAACAGTGGAGGCAAAATGAAACAATTACAGACCCCTTATTTTGTGATAGAGGAACCCATATTAGAACAATACTATGACATGTTAACAAATTCTCTTGCACAAAACTGGAAAAATTTTCTGGTAGGCTACTCCTTTAAGACCAACTCCCTGCCCTGGCTCGTTTCTTATGTAAAGAAAAAAGGGGCTTATGCCGAAGTTGTTTCAAAGGATGAATACGATCTTGCAAAATTTCTTGGATATACGGACAGCGAAATCATTTATAACGGGCCATATAAAGAAAAGGAATCCTTTTGCAATGTGCTGCTCCAAGGGGGCATCGTAAATCTTGATTCCATGCAGGAGATCGGATGGCTGGCTGATCTGGCTGATCAATATAAAGACCGTTCTTTTCCTGTGGGCATCCGCGTCAACTTTGACCTGGAAAGCATGTGCCCCGGCGAAACTACCATGGGGGAAGAAAGCGGCCGTTTTGGTTTTTGCTATGAAACGGGCAAATTCGCCAAAGCCCTGGGTATCTTGGCAGATCTCCCCAACGTAACCGTAGCCGGCCTTCATCTGCATTCCAGCAGCAAATCCCGGAGTGTTCAAGTCTTCCGTTCCATCGCCCGGATGGCCTGCCGCCTTGGAGCCGAATTTAACCTTTCCCTGAATTATATTGATTTAGGCGGCGGATACTGTGGAGGCATGGACGGCAGACCGGAATACCCTGATTATTTTCCGGCAGTTGCCGAAGAATTGCATAAATACTTTTCCCCCAGGCAGACAATGCTCATTGTAGAACCCGGCATTTCCCTGATCTCCAAATGCACCACCTTTGTGACCAGCGTGTTTGACACCCGTGACATCAAAGGCACACGCTATGTAATGACGGATGGAAGCCGTTTCAACATTGATCCCACCATGATCAAGTCGTCCCATCTGTTCCATATTGAATCCGGCCCTGACCATCTTTTGCCCCGTCCCGTCCTTACCAGGCAGGTCATCAGCGGATTTACCTGTATGGAAGTTGACCGTCTTTTTACTTATGAGCAGCAACCGGAATTGGCGCCTGGCGACCGGATTATATACGAAAATGTGGGGGGATACACCATGAGCCTGAATCCTCTTTTTATCCAATACTTTCCGGCTGTGTATGTGCGTAAGGAAAATGTAATGAAGATGGTTCGCCAAAAATGGACTCCTGCCGAATATGTGCAAAAGAGCCAGTGGGACACCCTATAAGCAATGACTATAATGGAGGATACTGTGAAAAATCTTACGAATCTCTTGATATTAAGCTGCGGAACACGGAATCTGCTGATGCGCTATTTCAAAGCGGAAAAAAACGGCATTGGCCGGGTGGTAGGCGCTGACTGCAGTGTCTATGCGCCTGCTTTATACGAAGCGGATACCCATTATATTGTCCCTCCCATGAGGGAAGCAAATTACCTGGATACGATTCTTGACATTTGCCGCCGGGAATCCATTGACGCCGTCCTTCCTTTACAGGAAGATGAATTATCCCTTATCGCCTCCCACCGGAAGCTATTTGCCGATGAAGGCATAACGCCCATTGTATCGGCTCCCGATGGAATTGAGTTGTGCCGTGACAAATATGCCTTTTACCAGCATATGAAAAAGAATCATTTTCCCGTAATGACAAGCTGCGACAGTTTTGATTCCTTCCGGCAAATGCTTTTATCCGGGGAAATGAAATTTCCTGTTTTCCTCAAACCCTCACGGGGCTGTGGCAGTATCGGTATCCACAAGGTAGCGCAGATGGATCTGTTAGAGGTTCTCTGCCGCAATGAAAAAGAACCTTATATTATCCAAAATTTTGCAGATGGAGAAGAATTCGGCGCTGATATTTATGTGGATCTGCTGACCCGCAAGCTGATTACCGTATTTATCAAAAAAAAGCTTCGCATGCGCGCCGGTGAAACGGAAAAATCTGTCTCTTATTGGGACGAAAGCCTTTACTCCCTGATCCAAAAAACCATCGCTTCCCTGCCTTTGTCCGGCCCTATTGATATGGACATTTTTAAGATCGATGGCCAATATTATATTTCCGAAATCAACCCACGCTTTGGCGGCGGTTACCCTCACGCTTATCATTGCGGAATTGATTTCCCCCATATGATTGCCGAAAATATTTCCGGCAGGGCAAATACGCCCCAAATCGGAAACTACGAGGAAGGAATTTGTATGTTAAAATATACGGACTTGTTGATGACTAAAGTGTAAATGCAGCCATTTATCCTATATATTCCCATGCAAGGGGCGTACCTGGAGAAATGTCACAGACTGCCCTCTTTCCAAGAACCTCCTCATAGTACATGGTATGAAGTCCGGCGTGGGGCCGGATGGAACGCACGTTGTCCGGAGTCAACAGATCTCCCGCCTTAATATCTTTCACCGCAAACAAAGAACGGGAACCCTTGTGCTCCTGCTCCTGTACCTTTGTCAGCTTGTATTCCGCCCTGCCCAGAGCCTTTTCAATGATACGGATCTCTTCCACCATTTTCTTAAATTCTTCCGGCTCCATGGAAAAAGCTCCATCCGGGCCGCCGTCTGAACGTTTTAAAGTCAAATGCTTTTCCACCATTTTTATTCCCAACGCTGCTGCCCCCACCGGGACAACGCTTCCCATGGAATGATCGGATAATC
Source organism: uncultured Lachnospiraceae bacterium (assembly GCA_910585005.1). Classification (GTDB taxonomy): domain Bacteria; phylum Bacillota; class Clostridia; order Lachnospirales; family Lachnospiraceae; genus Suilimivivens. Next base: position 318,625 of record CAJUCN010000001.1, read on the forward strand.
CCACCAGGCAGTCATATGTCTTTGCCAGCGTAGGAATCATCCGCAGGTTGATTTCCTCGTAAGGCGTAGGGTAAGCGGAGACACATTTTAAAAGCATCACTTCATCATTTTCTTCCTCCGCACATACCTGAAAGGCACGGGCGATATCTTCCTCATGGGCAACTCCGGTGGCAAAGATCATCGGTTTGTGCATTCTTGCCGCCCTGCGTATCAACGGAAGATCATTGATCTCATAAGAGGCAATCTTGTAAGCAGGCATATCGCATTCTTTCATAAAATCCACAGACGCAAAGTCAAATGGAGAGGAAAAGCACTCTAATCCCAGCTTTCTAGCCTCTTCCTGTAATTTGGGCTGCCAATCCCATGGGGTTGACGCTTCCTCATATAACTGATACTCGCTCATCCCATCCCAAAGTCCGCCATGAATTTGAAAATACTCCTTATCACAATTTAAAGATAAACTGTCCGCCGTATAGGTCTGCAATTTAATCGCATCTGCTCCGGCCTCCTTTGCCGCATAGATGATTTCCACCGCCCGCCCATAATCCTTTAAATGGTTTCCGGACATCTCCGCCACACAAAAACAAGGATGCTCTCCGCCAACCATTTTATTTCCAATCCGAAACTCCTTCTTCATTTCCAGTCCTCTTACTCATCATTTTTTGATATTTCAATTCTGCAATTTCCCAATCATCAAAATTATCAATGTCCTGCACTTCCAGTTCCCCCATAACCATTGCCGCTATATGTGGCAGGTCTGTGGTCTTGTATTCCAAAAAAGGCGCTGTCCTGCAAAAATAAAACTGCCCGCAGTCATGGTAATAAGGCTCCAGATCCTGGGAACGGGTTTGGGCATATTCCGGCCATTTCATGCAAAGCTCTCCTGCCCCGTCCATCACCATGCACCTTTGCGGGGGAAAGGAAAACTTCACCACCGGCATTACCGAATCCGCTTTTTCCAACAGTTTTGCCGCTTTCTTTAACTTTTCTCCCGTGACAAATGGCGCTGTGGGATACAGACAGCAAAAGGTATCAAACTCTCTTCCCCTCTTCCGGTATTCCTCCAATACTTCCAGCAAAACATCGTCCGTGGAAGCATAATCCCCTGCACTTTCCCTGCTGCGCATAAATGGCACTTGTGCTCCTGCCCTCCGTGCAATAGCGGCAATCTCCACGTCATCTGTGGATACCATAACTTCATCAAATAGTCCCGACTCTAACGCCGCTTCAATCGAATAGCTGATAATCGGCTTTCCACAAAATTCCCTGATATTCTTACGGGGAATCCGCTTACTCCCACCTCTGGCAGTGATGATCGCAATCGATGATCCCATACTTCCTGTCTCCTTTCCCTTTTGACGGCTTAGATCCCTTCCTCCAGATGTTCATTTTGACAATGCAGTTCCCGCGCCTCATAACGGTCCATATAATCTTCACCCAAAAAAACGATCTCCTTGGCAAAATGGATTCCATCCGGCACCGTCATGATGGACACAACCTTGTCCACCATCAGCCCGGGAATAAAGTTCATGACCTCCATAGGAAACTTTCTGGGGAGAATAATATACCCGGAAAACAAGTTTTCATAATCAAGCAGATCCCTTGGATGAACCTTTAAAATCACTTGGGCCCCCTGTCCCTGTTCCCTGATTACATCCCGGAAAATCTTCTCCCTGATTTCCAATGTGCAAAGCGGCTCTGTCAGGATCAAAACCTTATGTTCGTGATTTTCGCCAAAAGAAAGCTTTTCTTTTATTTCTTTCATATCTGCTAAAAAAATCCCCAGGATTTCCTCTTTGTCCTGATCGCTTAAATGCTCCACAAGCGTCTCCCGTCTTAGTTCTACATATTTCTTGCAAGGATAAGGACATACCGAAATGTCATTTACTTCCATGTCAATACAGTATTTTCCGTATCCGTTTTGAATAAAAATCAGGTTCAGGGAAGACAAAAATGCTTTCAACTTAAAATGCCCTTTATTATCATACCTTGCCGTATCATAATACCGGATACAGTCAAGCCCGTCTTCCAATGCATGGTAAGGGATCCGTCTATAACTCAAATAATAACCGATAGGGTCAGAATCACAAAACACAAATACTTCCCCGTATTTCTTAAAATCCACTGGAACATAAGGCTCTTGCAGCTTTCCAAGGAGCTTCGTATACCGGATCCTGGCCAGCATATTAATCAGCAGGTTCCCCCGGTCTACATGATACTTGGTAAGTTCCGGAAAAAACACATCCTCTTTTTCGTCAAACAAAAATACTTCTTCAAAGAGAGAAGAGTCCTGTGCCCTTTCTTTTAGATCCCCAAAATCATTGGACATGGTACTCAGCACCAGATCTGCATTTCCCCTCTCCGATACCGGAAGATAACATTCTTTTAAACAGGCCACATAAACATGATAAAACGTGTGGCACACATAAATCCGTTTTTTCACTTTTTCTTTCTCCATCCAGCTACCTTATCCACGCCATCCGTCTTCCGTAAAATAGCGGTCATTTTGATCCCTGTTTTCAGGCTTTTCTACTCCAAACAAGCCTCCCCCGGCAGAAAGCGCAAATAAGCCAAACGCCACGATATGAAACGGCTTCGTGCACACGGAGATCGCATTTCCAAGCACCGAATAGCTGGCAAGTTCGCTGACCCCTAACATCGAAACCCATAAGGTTCCAATCCCCGGAAGATATCCCATTGCAACCTCCATGATACAGGCAGATACAAAAAATACGATGGTTCCGGTCCTATGACTCCCTTCCCGATTCTGCATATACACGCAAAATCCTGCAAAACAAAAATAAAAAACCGCCGGACAGACACAAACAATAAAATAGGGAACTGGCACAGAATGTACCATTGCGATTTCTTCCGTCCCTGAAAGGACTTTCTTTACAGCTTCCTGATTCGCATACAACAAATATGTCAAAAGGATCGTGGCCAGTTGAACGCCGAGTGCACTCACTGACAATGTTTTTACCGCCTTATTTTTCATAAAAGCCTCCTTCGCCTTTTCTATGTATCTTAGCACACCCAAAAGCTTCTGGCTAGGATTTTTTCCCCCTTGTATCCATGCACAAAGGGCTGCCCCTGCCCGGCAACCACAATCTATCGTATGCTCCAGGTCAGGATCACAGCCCTTTGATCCTCTTATTATCCTTTTATTTTACTAAAATCTCTCCGGCTTTTACTGTGCGCCGTCTATTTCCTTCCAATCTTTTTCAATCTTAGCGATTGTATCTTCCTTGCTTGCACTTCCTTCCACATAAGACTGGAAACTCTCTCCAAAGGATTGCCAAAATGCATCAGAAGAATACGTTGTACCTACGTTTCCAGCGCCATTTTCAGCTACATTTTCCATGGAGATCTGAACCATTTTATTGGTATAGACTCCATTGGTATCAATAGAAGGCACACCGCCAACCGTAACTGACAGCCATTCCCTGCCAAAGTCTGATGTAAACCACCAATTGATAAAGTCAAGGACTTCCTGTAAGTGCTCAGAATCTTTATTTACCCGCAGAGCCTGGGTTGCGCCTACAGCGATATGGCACTGCGCCGGATCATCCCCTACCGGATATCCGCCATAATTAATATTCATATCAGGATTTATGGCCAGGAGAGATCCCTCCGCCCATGGCCCCATGCCAAGACCCATTGCCGCTTTTCCAGTTGCCAACTGTGCCTGCATAGACGCCAGATCAGATTCCAGCGGCTTGGACTCACAGTTTGCCTTTACAATATCCACGAACCGGAACATATCATCCTTCATCATCTCATAATTGTTTAATGAATCAGCCCCAGATTCCATATCACTGACAAACGTTGCATAATTGTCAACGGATTCTGTCAGGAACGGGATCAGACTCTGCTTAAATACCCACCATTCAGCCCAGCCGCATGCAAAAGGCTGAATGCCTGCTGCCTGTAACTTCTCACAGCATTCTTCCAGTTCATCCAATGTCTTAGGAAGGCTGGTTACTCCTGCTGCATCCAGACAATCCTGATTAAAGATCATACCATATTGGTCTCCCACATAATGGAACGCATAGCATCCGTTTCCGGAAGCATCCGCCATGGAAGCCTGAATGGCCGGAAGCAAAGCTTCCTGTACAGGCTGCCCTGTCAGATCATAAGAATATTCTTTATAAGTTTCAATTTCCTTTCCTGCCGTCGAAGCAAAAATATCAGGGCATTCCCCTGCATTTAATTTTGCTTTTAACATGGTAGGATAATCGTTCTGCGTCGTCTCGTAGTTAACGGTCACATTCGGTTTTACATTCTTGTACTCCGCAAGCAGTTCATTAATCGCATCTGCATACTCCGGGCCACTGATAAACATATACAGTTCAACCTCTTCCTCATCGCCTGTGGCGTCCTGTGCGGTATCTGCCGGAGTTTCCTCATCCGTTTCCGGCTGGCTTTGCTCCTGGGCCGGTGCAGGATCGTCTTCCCCACCTGCGTTCCCTCCGCCGCAGCCTGTAAGCATGCTCACTGTCAGAGCTGCACACAATAATGTTGCAAGTAACTTCTTTTTCATAGTCCTCTCTCCTTTTCTTTTTATCACCGGATGCCGTCTAGTCCTTTATCCTTTTACAGCCCCCGCTACAACGCCTTCCACAATATATTTTTGTAGAAAAACAAAAATAATTACTGAAGGAAGAATTGCCAAAACCATTGCCGCCATAGCATAGTGCCATTGCGTATTAAATTGTCCCACAAAGCTGTATGCTGAAAGCACCAGCGTTTTGGTATCATTAGAACCGTTGACCATAAGCAGTGGAAGCAGGAAATCATTCCATATCCACATAACGTCAATTACAATCACCGTTGCCGTCACCGATTTTAACAAAGGGAAAATCACAAGCCCATAAGTCTTAAAAGTTCCTGCGCCGTCTATAAACGCGCTTTCATCGATCTCACCAGGAATTGTCTTCATAAAGTTATAAAAAATAAACGTTGCCATGGGAATCCCAAATCCCCAATATTGGATTCCAAGACCCATTTTGCTTCCCGAAAAATGGATGGTCGTCATAACCTTTAGAAGCGATATCATAATGGTCTGAAAGGGAATCAGCATAGGTGTTGTAATGATCACCCGTGCAATCTTCGTGTATCGATTATTCTTTCTGTCAAGAATATAGGCTGCAAGGGAAGAAAACACCACAATGCCGGCAATTCCAACTACCGTAATCTCCACCGTGTTTAAAAACAGCTTCCCGTACTGCATCTTATCCATCACATAAGTAAAATTTCCCCACTCCGTTTTGCTTGGAAGTTTGATCACATCTGTCACTACCTCCCCAAAAGGCTTTACCGCATTGATGCACATCAGGAAGATGGGATAGACATAAACTAGCGCAATCAGAAGCATAACCAAAACCAACGCCATTCTTTTTATCTTTTTCTTCTGCCTTAAACTCATTTGTTCACACCAGCCTTTTCCTCACGATTCATCAGCTTCATTACCAGTTGGGTAATCATAAGTACGATCACAAAAAATACAATTGCTTTTGCAGATCCTGTCCCATAATTGTTTCTCTGGAATGCCTCCCTGTAAATATCCATAGTCGCGCTATAGGTAGCATCTCCCGGCCCTCCCTTTGTCAAAGCCAGAATAATGTCAAATACTTTAAGGGAATTGGTCAACGACATAAAGATACAGGTGATCATGGAAGGCTTTAGCAGCGGAAGGGTCACCATAAAAAATTTCTTAAAGTTCCCTGCTCCATCAATTGTTGCCGCCTCCAGCACATCTGTCGGCACCGCCTGTAAGCCCGCTATATAAAGCACGATATAAAACCCCAGCGACTGCCATACCCCTACAAACACCACCGAATAAAATGCAAGTTTGCCACTTCCCAGCCAGCTCCAGTTTAGAAACTCCAAAGAAGTCTTTTCATAAAGAGCTGCAAACCCTTGGGAAAAAATAAATTTCCAGATAAATCCCACAATGGTCATACTCATGATATATGGGATAAAAAACATGCTGCGGATCACACTGACTCCCCGAAATTTCTTTGACAAGGCAACGGCAACTGCAAGTGCAAGCACATTAGCCAATATCATAAAAAGTATGGTATATCTGATTGTGAACCCCAAACTTGTTATAAATCCCGAAGATTGGGAAATCAGTGTTTTATAATTTTCAAGCCCGATAAATACCGGTTCCTTTGCAATCCCGTTCCATTTGGTCAGGGAATAATAAATACCCATCAGAAAGGGAATATAAAAGACAACACAAACCAGAAAAACAGCCGGTATAGTAAATAAAACACTTTCCAGGTATTCTTTCCTCTTCCTTCCCATCGCACTTTCTCCTTTTTGAATTTTGTAGGATATGTACAATAATTATAGATAAATTTTGCAATAAAAGAATAGAATTTTTGATACAAAATGTTGTAATATTTTTCCTGTTATGGCTTTGATCTTTTGTTTTCGGTTGTAATATTGTATAGTTATTCTAATATAAATGATGTACATTTGTTTGTCTTGTGGCAAAAACAATGAGAGGGAATCAAGACGGTATGAAAAGAAAAATTGCTTATCTTGTCAATCACATATCCTTATGGATACAATTATCATTCTTTATGCTCCTCATTGTTACCGCTACCGTTTTTATGTTGACGTACCGCAATTTTACATCTATCCGCGATCTGACGATTTCTAACCAGTTTTCCCTTTCCAGCAGCCTGCTGCGCCTTGAAAGCGAAAATCTGGATCATTATATTGCCGACCTGGCCTACTTTTGTATCCAGCCTTATTATGACAGCACGTTTACCCGCATTATTAACCAGAAAACGCCTGTCAGCGCAACACAGCTTGACTATGTAAAACAGCAGATGTTTTATTATTATTACACCCGCAATGACATACAGGAATACGAATTATATTTGATCAATCAGGACATATCCATTGGCCGTACCAAAAGCCAAGAGCATATCACGATTCAGGAAACTCCTAACTTTGACACCCGGCAGGCTTCTCTTTTGTGCTCCGAAAACCAGATGAACCACGCAATTACCTCCTGCTCTGACTCCGGCGTATTTTTTACCTATTATCATTCTTTATTCCAGGCAAAGGGACGGGTGCAGCAAGCCGTTGTCCGGCTGCAGATCGATACCTCCTATTTAAAGCAGATTTTAAAAAACCACACCGGAAACAGTAATACCCTTGTCATATTAAATGAATCGGGACAGTTTATTTTTTCCAGTAACCCTTCTCTTTTTTCAGCAAAGCATCACATTTCCGAAATACAAAACACTGAAAACACCTTAAAAAGCGGGGCCAAGACGGTACGCATTCAGGGAAACGACTATTTGGTCATAAAAGAAGTCAGCAGCAAATCAGGAATACAGTTGATCAATTTCATTCCGCTTTCCTCTATTGACTCCGCCTTTGGAACCATCTCTTCCCAAATGTTTATTCACGGTTTCCTCATATGGTTTATTATTCTTTTGGTCATCTATTTGTTTGTATACTTGCTGACACTTCCGCTAAAACTATTATCTGCAAGAATGCAGCAGGCCGGATCCGGGGATTTCCATACCTTTCCGGAAATGCATGGAAGCAGTGAAATTGCAGAGCTTTCAAGCAGCTTTAATTCCATGCTTTCCCATATAGAACAACTGATCCAGCAAAATTATCTTGCACAGATCAGTGAAAAAAATGCCAGGCTAACGGCTTTAGAAGCACAGTTAAACCCACATTTTTTGTATAACACCTTACAGGCAATCTCCACAGAAGCGCTTATCAATGACCAGCCCAAAATCCATCAGATGATCACAAGCCTTGCCTCCAACTTAAGGTATACCATAAAAGCCGGAGACCTGGTTCCATTAAGCGCGGAACTGCAATACCTGTCTGATTATGTATTTTTGCAGCAGACAAGGTTAGACGATGCATTACATTTTAACATTGAGACAACCCCTGAACTGGAAAATTACCTGCTTCCCAAAATCAGCCTTCAGGCCCTGGTGGAAAATTCCATTATTCATGGGATAAATTCCGGCAAGGAAAGGATTCAAATAACGGTAAGCATCAAGAAGCTTTCCGACGACCGGCTGCGGATCAGTGTCCTGGATAACGGATGCGGCATTTCCCTTAAACAGCAGGAAAAGCTCCGTAATGATTTTCATATGGCAATGACCGCCCAAAACCCAGGCGGCATCGGCCTTGCCAACCTATATGTCCGGCTGCATCTTTTATATAGCGCGCCGACAGACCTGCAAATACATTCCGAAGAAGGCAAGTATACCAATATTGTCCTGATTCTTCCCTGTGTAGACTAAGGAGGAGCTATTTATGTACAAATCACTGATTATTGACGACGAAAAACCGGTGCAGATTGCTATCAGCAAATTGGGGAAATGGCATCACTACCATATAAAGACACCTGAAACTGCAAATAATGGTGAGCAGGGATTGAAGATCATGCGCGAAATTCATCCTTCCATTGTGTTCGTAGATATGAATATGCCCATCATGGACGGCTGTAATTTTCTAAACATTGCTTCCAAGGAATTTCCTGAATGTAAATTTATCGTAGTGAGTGGATACGACAGCTTTTCTTATGCCCACCAGGCTTTGCGCTGCGGGGCAATTGATTATCTTCTTAAACCAATAGAAGAAAAATCCCTAAACGCCGCTATTGAAAAGGCCCTCTCCCTCATCGATCCAGAGGAAGGTTCCGGTCATGATGCGGAAACCGTAAAAAACCTTTCTTCCGACGATATTATCCAGGATATCCGTGAGTATATAGAAAGCAATTACTGCCAAAACTTTAAACTGTCTGTTTTTGAAGAAAAATATCACTTTTCTTCCGCTTACCTCACGAAACTCTTTCGTTCCGTCCATGGTTATTCCATTTATGAATATATGTTGAAACTCCGTATGGAACGCGCAAAAGAATTGTTAGAAAATTCAGATATAAAAATACTTGATATTGCAGAACGGCTGGGGTACACCGATAATCATTATTTCAGCAAAGCCTTCAAAAATTATTACGACGTTTCCCCAAGCCAGTATCGAAACGATCATCTAAACAAATAACGTATTACTGCGGCCGGACAGGGCATAGCCTCATTCCCTGTCCTTCTTTCTTTTCACAATCCGGCTGTGCAGCTTCCGGTAGCCCCACAGCGCCTTATAATACAGCAGGAAATACAAGGTGGATCTCATATGCATACCGATCAGTTTTCTCTCCTCGGCATGGACCCGTTCCTGATAATAGGGGTTTTGCATAAACCCTGGAAAAGTTTCCTTCATTTCCATACCCAGTTTCTTTACAAAGCTATATTCCTTCCTTTTCACACCCGCCATATAGGAAAACAGCGTATTTACATAAAACAATGTGGTAAAACTGCTTTCGATTTCCGGATAATATTCCTCAAGAAAGTTAAATTCTTTTGCCTCCCGGACCATCACCCTGGCAGCTTCCATCCGGTCCTCACAACGCTTTTTGGTAATCGTATGCACGGTAGACGTATCATGCTGGTAATAATAGTAAAGAGGCTCCTGCAAATATTCAAAATGCTTTGCCCGAAGCATCCAGGAATTGCTGATAGCATTATCCTCATAAAAAATATGTTCCGGAAAACGGTTAGGATAATCCAGAATGATATGTCTTTTATAGATCTTCACTACAAGACTTCCGCCGTCCAAAATCAGAGAGCGGTATTTTTCTTTTGTCAGGATCCCCGTCTGTTCTTTTTTATTATTATGCACTACCTGGCCAATCTCCATACTGTGCCTGCCCGTGAGATGATAATCGCATCCTACCAGGTCTGCACCAGTCTTCCTTGCCCTTTCAAGAAGCTTTTCATAAAAGTCAGGGGTTACCCAATCATCACTGTCAATAAAACCGATCCACTCACCTTTCGCCCGTGCAAGTCCCAGATTTTTAGCTCCCCCCTGCTTTTTATTTTGGGGAGAGGCAATGACGCAAAAACGGTCCGGATAGTTTTTTTCATATTCCCTGAGGATCTGTAAGGAATGATCCGTAGAACAGTCATCCACCGCTATGATCTCATAATCAGAAACCGTCTGCCCCACCAGGGAATCAAGGCACCAGACCAGCTTATCATCCGCTGCCATATTGTAAACCGGTACTATGATACTTAATTCCATCCCTTCCCCGCCTTTCTTCCCTTTCAGGTTCCTGCTTTGTAATACTCTGCAATCTTCTTCACTGCACAGATCACATCTTGTACATCCTGGTCCGTCATTGCATAATAAAGAGGCAGGCTTATAATTTCTTCATACAGTCTCTCCGCTTTCGGGCAGATCCCTCTCTTATAGCCCAGCTTTTCATAATAAGGAAAATAGTAGGTCGGAATATAATGCACGTTACAGCAGACATTTTCCGCTGCCAGCGCCTCAAAAAACTCCCTCCTGTTAATACTGAGTTTCTCCAGGTTCAAGCGGAGAATATACAGATGCCTTGTGGTATCCGATTCCGGAATCTCCTTCTGGATCCTTACCTGTTCCATCCCCGCGAACGCTTCATTATATGTCTTTACAATCTCTTTGCGTCTTGCCGAAAACATAGGAAGTTTATCAAGCTGGCTAATCAGCAGCGCCGCCTGGATATCCGTCAGGCGATAATTCATCCCAAGATCAATCTGTTCATAATACCATGGCCCATCCGGTTCATGCTTCATGAGCGAAGGATCCCTCGTAATGCCGTGAGCACGGTACAAAAGCAGTTTTTGATAGTAGTCTTCCTTGTTCGTAAGAACCGCACCGCCTTCTCCGCAAGTCACGGTTTTGACCGGGTGGAAGCTGAAGGTCGTCATATCGGCAATCGATCCATTGTATCTTCCCTTGTAGCGGGTTCCGATTACATGGGCGCCATCTTCAATTAGAACCAGCCCATGCTGATGGCAGTGGTCAAGAAGTTCATCTAGTTCCGCCGACTGCCCTGTATAATCCACTGCAACGACTGCTTTTGTTTTTTCCGTTGTGAGCGCCTTCACACAGGCAGGATCTATATTGTAGGTTTCCTCATTGATATCTGCAAACACAGGCTTTGCACCACAATACAGTGCACAATTTGCAGAGGCAGCAAAAGTAATGGGTGTTGTGATCACCTCATCCCCTTCTTTCACACCGGCTGCCAGTGATGCAATATGAAGCGCTGCTGTTCCATTGCTGCAAACTACCGCGTATTTCGCTCCCGTCATCCGGCACAACTTATCTTCCAGTTCTTTGATCTTAGGTCCACAGGTCAAATCCTGCCTCATTACATCCACCACTGCCTGGATATCCGCATCATCAATATATTGATGCCCATAAAAAATTTGGGTATTCCGTACCGGAATACCTCCACATATTGCAGGTTTTTCCATAGATCATTCCTCCTATTCCAACCGCCCACGCGGGCAGGCGCATTTATCCATTCAACTGTATCCTGACCGCGTCAGCAACAGCCGCTATGTATTCACTGTTCGTTGGCCTGCCTTGTCCACTTTCTGCACAATAGCCAAACAATTTCTCAAAAGTGTTTCTATTCCCTCTCATCCATGATACTTCTATGGCATTACGGATCGCACGTTCCACTTTACCATCCGTTGTATTGTACCGTTTTGCCAACTCCGGATAAAGAAGCTTTGTCACACTGCCCACTACTCTCATATCCTCTTCTACCATGATCACCGCTGTCCTCACATAGCGATACCCTTTTAAATGTGCTGGAACGCCCATGTCAAGCAGCATCTGGGTTGCCAGCCGTTCTGCTTCATGATTTAATTTATCCTGCATACTTGAAGTCTCCTATTTGAAAAACCACAGTCTCCTTCAAGTATAAAATATGCAAATCAGCGTGAATAGTTGTAAGTCATCGCGCAAAGCGCGCCAATGATCCTAACAAAAACCTTCCTCTAACCTGCTATTTTGCCGGCCGGTACTGGCCGTCATCTATAAGATATCTCCATAAAATATCGCGGTACTTAGGCGTTGCGTAGTCTATTCCCACCCGCTTATCTGTCCTGACCTTCGGCCTAAACCCGTCATCTTCGATCCACAAACGGCTGGAAACCACCAGGTCTTCCCCGTTTAGCCCTCTGTCGATCCCCATCGCGCGGGTCAGCTTTCCAGGACCATTTTGGTCAGAAATCCCACGGATCAGAACGGCTTCCGGATGGCCTTCCTGTCCGGTAACAACATTAAAAAGGGAATGCATGCCATAGCAAAGATATACATAAGCAAGACCGCCTCTTTCATAAAGGATCTTTGTCCGGTCAGTTTTCCCCTTACTGGCGTGGCACGCAGTATCTTCTTCCCCATAATAACATTCCGTTTCCGTGATTCGGCACTTTAATACGCCCTCCTGGGTTTCCCGGCAAAGCAGTTTTCCTATCAGATCCTGCGCCAGTATGGTAGCAGGCTGACCATAATATTCCCTTTTCAGGCGTTCCGCCATCTGTTAATCCTCCAATATTACCATATAATCCCGATAATCTTCCTCACTGGCAAACAGCATGTATCTCCCATCTACCATCCCCATATAGCCATCATTTACAACGTATCCTTTCATCCTTCTGCCTCCCGTCTTCCGATCTCTCTATCATCAGAATAACATTTCGGCAGTCCGATAAAACGGACTCTGTTCCGCTGTCTGGTATCAGGCTATCTGTTTCTCTATTAAGGCAAACTGTATTGTTCCATTAACTGTTTTACTTCCAACTTAAATTTGATATTATCTTTCTCAGATAAGCTGACCTGATATTCATGGGTGCCAAAGGTTTCTTCATTTAACTGAAGCAGGCAAAGCGCTATATTAGAACAGTGATCCGAAACCCGCTCATAATTGGTGGACAGATCTGACAATACAAATCCCATCTCGATCGTACATTTTCCTTTACGCAGCCTTTTGATATGTCTTTTTTTGATCTCTGCATTGAGGTAATCAATCACCTCTTCAAGCGGTTCCACTTTATTCGCAAGGCCTAAATCTTCCTTCTGGAACACCAATACCGTAGTATCAACAATCTCCTTCACCGCATGGGTAAAAATAGAAAGTTCTTCCTGTGCTTTTTTGGAAAAATAAAGATCTTTGTTATGCATTTCCTTTGCAGATTCCATAATGTTGATAGCATGATCCGATATTCTTTCAAAATCCCCAATGCAATGTAAGAGCACGGACAATTCCTGGCTATCTTTTTCTGTCAGGTGCTTACTGCTTAATTTTACAAGATAAGAACCAAGCCCATCCTCATAGTGGTCTACCAATTCCTCCAATTCAATGACCTTGTCCGCCGCCTTTTCACTATATTTATCAAGGAGCTGTATCGCAAGAAACAATCCTTCCCTGGCATAATTAGCCATATCCACCGCTGCATTTTTACATTGTTCCAAAGCCAGGCCAGGAGTATTCAAAAACCTGGCATCCAAGATCTGGATCTCCCTTTTGGCTGGTTCTCTTTCTTCCTTTTCTTCTTCGTCCTCAGGAATGGTCAGATAAGCCAGCTTTTCTAACGTCCAGCTAATAGGAAACATAACGATCACGGCAGCGATATTAAATGCCGTATGGATAAAAGCAACCCCGATGGCATTGATGGGCCTTTCCAAAAAGGAAAAGCTAAAAATAGCATTCAGCGCATAGAAAACCACCATGAACGCTACCGTTTTAATGATATTATAATAAAGGTGGACAAGCGCTGCCCGCCTTGCATTTTTGCTGGCTCCCACACTTGAGATCATTGCCGTTACACAAGTGCCTACATTTTGCCCCATAATGATCGGGATTGCCGTGGAATAACTTACTGCACCAGAAATACAAAGGGCCTGCAAAATACCGATAGAAGCGCCCGATGACTGGATGATCGCTGTAATAACAAGTCCCACCAGCATACCCAGGACCGGGTTGGAAAATACTAACAGGATATGGGTAAAGCCAGGCAGTTCCGCCAAAGGTTTCACCGCGCCGGACATGGTTTCCATCCCAAACATTAATACCGCAAATCCGATCATCACCGATGCAATACTTTTTTGCCGTTCCCTTTTTCCCATCGTAAGGAGGATCACGCCTGTGATCGCCAAAATTGGTGAAAAAGAAGAAGGCTTTAAAAGCTGAAGGAAAAAATTAGACCCTTCCACCCCAGTCAGGCTTAAAAACCATGCTGTGATCGTAGCCCCCACATTTGCACCCAGGATAACCCCCACCGCCTGGGAAAGCTTCATGATTCCGGAGTTAACAAAACCCACTACCATCACTGTAGTCGCCGATGAAGACTGGATAACTGCCGTAACCCCAGCGCCCAAAAGCACTGCCATCATCTTATTGGAAGTAAGTTTCTCCAGGATCATCTCCAGCTTACCGCCTGATGCTTTCTTTAGTCCATCTCCCATTACCTGCATACCATATAGGAACAGCGCCAGCCCTCCTATCATGGTCAGTACACTAAAAACATCCATTATCCATCCCTCCGGATCATTCGTAAAACAGTTCTGTTCATTATTCTACACTATTTTCGGCATTTTGAATACCTGAATTTTTGCGTGGCAAAAATGAAAATAAACACTAACTATTTCTGCTCATAGATCTTTTGTAATTCCACCGTGCTCTCTGGCAGTAACGCCTCAACAGATGCTTTCTCTTTTGCGCCTATAACGATCATCACTGTAAAATAACTTTCTCTGGGATATATGGTACACAGTGTTTTTCCTGCCTTTTTAAATTTAATGTTCCAGCCCTTTTCCCAACTGCATGAACTATATTCCATCTTTTCCCTGCATTGATAGGTGTTCCTGATTTCCGAACAAAATTCCATGAAAACAGGATTTCTGACATATTCACTGATTTCCTCAATAGAAGGGCAGCTATTTTTATCTTGTAAATCAATCATACCGATACCTTCCTGCAAATTATAGTCTGTTTCCCATTTTCTTACCCGAAACAGATCATTCGTTCCCCAGTTCCTTATGCATGGCCAAAAGCAGCTCTTCCGTAAATGTAAGCAGCATCTGTGCATCCCGCTCCACCATACCGCACTTTTTATACTTAAACAGGAAAAAGGGCGTCCCTTTATGGCTAAAAGATAACTTATCATTTTTTTCCAGCAGCGCCGGAATCCCTTCCGGCTTAATCCTGGCATCCGGTTTTAGGACAAACCGGATTTCCCCGTTCCGCCCCCGTATCTCCGTCATGAAGAGCTTATGCGCGCTGACCCTTATCATAGCTATCCGCAAAAGATTTTCCACGGCAGCGGGCGTTTCCCCAAAGCGGTCCAACAGTTCTTCCTTCATGTCATCACATTCGTTCTGGTTTTCAATCCCTGCAATCCTTTTATAAATATCCAGCTTCTGCACTTCGTTGACAATATAGGCAGGCGGAATAAACGCATCCACATCCAGATCCACAGAAGTTTCAAAGTCCTCCGCCGTAGAAATGCCTTTCAGGTTTTTTACGGCCTCATTGAGCATTTTACAGTATAAATCGTACCCTACCGCCTGCATATGTCCATGCTGCTTTGCACCTAACAGGTTCCCTGCGCCACGGATCTCTAAATCCCTCATAGCGATCTTAAAACCGCTCCCTAAGTCCGTAAATTCCTTAATGGCGGCAAGACGCTTTTCCGCCACTTCACGCAGCATCTTATCCCGTTTATACATCAAAAAAGCATACGCTGTCCGGTTGCTGCGCCCTACCCGTCCCCGGAGCTGATAAAGCTGGGAAAGTCCCATACTATCTGAATCATGGATGATCATAGTATTGACATTGGCAATATCAAGCCCCGTCTCTATGATCGTCGTGGATACCAGAACATCAATCTCTCCATTGATAAAATCATACATGATGCGTTCCAGTTCCCTCTCCTGCATCTGACCATGGGCAAAAGCAACCACCGCCTCAGGCACCAGCGCCTGGATCGATGCCGTCACATCTGCAATATTATTTACCCGGTTATAGACATAGTACACTTGGCCATTTCTGGAAAGTTCCCGCACAATAGCCTCCCTGACCATCTCTTCGTTATATTCCATCACATAGGTCTGTATCGGCATTCGGTCGTTTGGAGCTTCCTCTAAAACGCTCATATCCCGGATCCCCACCAGGCTCATGTGAAGGGTTCTTGGAATCGGTGTCGCAGTCAAAGTGAGCACATCCACATTTTCCTTCATCTTCTTAATTTTTTCCTTATGGGAGACCCCGAACCGCTGTTCCTCATCAATAATCAAAAGTCCCAGATCCTTGTACATCACATCTGCCGAAAGAACCCTGTGGGTTCCTATCACAATATCCACAAGCCCCTTTTTCAGATCCGCCACGGTCTTCTTTTGTTCCCCGCTTGCCCGGAAACGGCAAAGCAAATCCACCCGTACCGGAAAATCCTTCATCCGCTGCACAAACGTGTTATAATGCTGCTGGGCTAAAATAGTGGTAGGCACCAGATATACCACTTGCTTTCCTTCCTGAACCGCTTTAAATGCGGCTCTTATGGCAATTTCCGTTTTGCCGTATCCTACATCCCCGCAGATCAAACGGTCCATGATCCGCGTGCTTTCCATGTCTTTCTTAGTCGCCTCAATGGCAGCAAGCTGATCTTCCGTCTCTTCAAAGGGAAACATTTCCTCGAATTCCTTTTGCCAGACCGTGTCCTCGCCGTAGGGGAAACCATTTTTTTGCTGGCGCACTGCATAAAGCTCTACCAGGTCTTTTGCCACCTCCCCAGTAGCTTCCCGTACTTTGCTTTTGGTTCTGGTCCATTCCTGCGTGCCTAATTTGTTTAACTTGGGACGCTTTGCATCGGCAGAAGCATATTTTTGAATCACGTCAAGCCCCGTTGCAAGGACATATAAATTTCCTCCGCCCCTGTACTCGATCTTAATGTAATCCTTTACAACCTTTTCCACTTCCACTTTTTCAATTCCACGGTAAATGCCAAGTCCATGGTTTTCATGAACCACATAATCGCCAATCTTTAATTCGTTAAAATCATTGATCTTTCGCCCTTCATAGGTCTTCTTTTTTTTCTTCTTTTTCTTATCCGTTCCAAAAATATCGCTCTCTGATATGACCGCAAACTTAAGCAGGGGGTACTCAAACCCTTTCAGTACCCTGCCATAAAAAGTCATAATTTCCCCCGGCTGTAATTCTCTTTTGGGATCTTCGGAATAAAAAGCCGTCAACTCGCTGTCCTGTAAATCTGCTGCAAGCCTGGCCGCCCTGGTTCTGGAGCCAGATAATAAAAGCACCCGGTATCCATTTTTCCGGTACCTCTTTAAGTCCTGGACAAGCGCCTCGAAGCTGTTGTGATAAGAAGAAATGCTTTTCACTGTCATGTCCGCTTTTCTGACCGGTTTGAAAAGAGTATTTTTCATTTCCAGCGCTGCCAGGGTTACTACCCTGCCAAGCTCCAATTTAGCGGCTGTCTCGCTGACGGAATACAAAAGATCCATCTGCCCTGGAAGAATATAACCCTTCTCCGCCCTGTGTACCATACTTTCCCGGAATTCCAATTCCACTGCATCTGCGTGTTCCCTGACCCTGGCCGGTTCATCTACAAAAACGCAGGTCCCCTCTTTGCCAAATAGCTCCAGAAAAGATACGGTATCATCATAAAAATAGCGGATATAGGAATCTAAATTGATGAGATTTCTAAATTCAAAAACCTGTTCTTTCAGCTCCCTGATCTGGGTCTCCACGCGATAAGCTTCCTGGGTATGAAACTCCCCCCGAAGCCTGTCTGAAAATTCCTTCCCTTCCTTTTCGACCCGTTCCATCCCCCGTTTTAACTGTTCCTCGGACAAAATCATCTCGGACGCCGGATAAATAATGATATCAGACAAATTTTCTATAGAACGCTGGCTAAGCACATCAAAGCTCCGGATCGATTCTATTTCATCCCCCCACAATTCAATCCGGTATGGATTTTCTTCTGTCAGGTCAAAAATATCTATAATTCCTCCCCGGATACTAAACTGCCCCGGCCCTTCCACCTGATAATTTTTTTCATACCCTATCTCAACCAAAGCGTTGGCAAGGTTTTTTTCGTCCAGTATCCCTCCCCGCTTCATTTTTAACAAATGTCCCTGCCACTTCCCAAGGGAGATCTGGGGTGTCAAAAGGCTGGAAAAAGTAGTAATCACTGTTACCGGTTTTCCCTCCAGGATACGACGCAGACATTTGATCCTCTCTGAAGCCAATTGCTTTCCCCTGATATCAGACTGGTAAAAAATCAAATCACCGGAAGGATAGACCATCACATCTCTGTCATAAAAACGGTAATCTTCCGCCAGTTCCTTTACCCGAAGGTCACTAAAAGTAACGATCAGCTTATTTTTAAACCCATCGCCTAGCCCATAAACCATATGAAGCTTTTGGGATTCCACACAACCAGTAAGCGCTACGCAGACCCTGTCATTCAAAAGCTGCTTTTTTATCTCCCCAAACTCTCCCAACTCCTCAAGGGGCGCCGTCAACATTCTCATGTAAAATAATATCCTTTCTTCCTTTAACCTGAGACCTTGCGGTTGTATTCATTCATGGCGCGGTCGGTTTCACCGTCCAATATCATCTCCGCCGCACCTGCTGCCTTCTCTATCCCCTGCCGCATAAGAGGCTGTTCCTCCTTGGAAAAATGCCCTAAAACATAATCCGCCAAGTCATACCCTGCAGGTTTTTCACCTACCCCTATCCGAATGCGGCAAAATTCCTCACTGTCTAAAAGTGTAATAATATTTTTTAGGCCATTGTGCCCCCCCGCGCTGCCCTTTTTTCTGACCCGGATCTGTCCCGGCGGCAAGCTTACATCATCAGAAACTATAATTAGCTCCGACGCCGGGTCGATCTTATAATAATCTACCAGCGGCCGGATACTTTCACCGCTGAGATTCATAAAGGTAAGGGGCTTTGCCAAGATCACCTTATGCGCGCCAATCATCCCTGATCCCGTCAACGCCTTATGCTTGATATTTTTGACAGGAATATGATACTTGTCTGCCAAAGCATCAATGAGTTCAAATCCAATATTATGCCTGGTATTATCATATTCTCTTTTGGGGTTTCCAAGTCCTGCTATGATAAACATTTTCCTCTCTCCATACCTGATCAAAACTGCCAGATTCTTCTCCTGAAAGACCTAAATATCATACCAGACCTGTACAAGCTTCGCAAGCACCTACGCAAAAAAGACCTGATCGCAGTTCAGCTATTATTCATATATGCCAAAATATTCGTCAATTCCCTCCGCTACTCCCTTTACCATCTTCCGTTGATAGTCTGCATTCATCATGTTTTCATCATCCGAAGCATTGGTCATATAGCCCATTTCCAAAATTGTCACCGGAACAGTACTCCAATTGATGCCCGTCATGGTATCTGACAACATGATACCCTGATTTCCCATCCCGGTGGCCTGGCAATAAGAATCAAGAATACACTGCCCCAGTTTTCGGCTCTCTTCGGACAAACTGCTGACAAAGGGGTTTTCGGAGGATGGAACCAACGCCAACGCTCCACGGGCAGAAGAGTTTTCCGCACCGTTGGCATGGATTCTTACCGCAATATCTGCATCTACTTCTGTTGCATACTGAGCCCGTTCCATATTGCTGATATTCACATCGTGAGTCGTTCTTGTCAGATACACGGTATACCCTCTTTTTTCCAATTCCTCTCTTAACTGTAAAGAAATAATCAGGTTTAATTCATACTCCATGACTTTCGTAGAACATCCCTTGGTGCCTCCTGTAACCCGGGCCTTCATCACCGAAGAATCCGGTCCATTAGGCTCCTTAGCGCTGTCTCCCTTTTCCTGGTGCCCCGGATCAATCACTACAATCCTTCCATTTACAGTTGGTTTTTCCCGCGTTAGATAATCCATACTCACATACCCTTTTGTTTCCTTATAAATTACTTCCCCCCATCCATCCCGTTCCTGTTGCAAAATGAGTTCCTCATTTCTATTTAATTTTTGTAACACCTCACTATTTCTGTCCGGCTGTGCACGAAGGTTCACGTCAGAGGCGGTAACCCAGACAGAAACATTTTCTTGTTTCCCACTTTCTTTCCCCACTTCCCCTTCCGCTTCTTCGGTTTTCCCGCCTTCCTTTTCCCCCAATGCAACGCTGGCGTAATCTATTTCATTATTCTTTATGGGTAACACTGGTATTGACAAGTCCTGTGCCTGCTCCCCATAGGTTGGCGCCTCCTCATCCCATGCAACTGCCAATACTCCAATCAGCATAACCACCAGTACCAAAATTCCCCCTACCGTCTTTCTGCTTTTACTTAACCTTTTTTTCATCTCCGCTTCCGCCATCACTTTCTGTAATAATTGCAAAAAGGACTCCCAAACGAAGCCCTTTCCACATACTTAATTTTCCCTCTATTCCCCTTTTAAAATACACTCTCCAAAAGATCACCTAAAATCTTGCTTGGATCCGAAATATATCCGCTGATCGTATCTACCGCCGTCTTAACTGCTTCGGGAAGATATAACGTCCATTCTTTCCCCATAACCAATGTCACAATCGCTATAAAAAGCAGTATTGCAATACTGACTGCAAGAGGGAATATATCTTTCTTTTCTTCCGGAATAAACTCCGTCATTACCACTGTCGTTGTTATAAATCCCCAGATATTTCCTACAATAAGAAGGCAAAATCCCATTCCCACATTTAATTCAAACAACAAAAGTGAAACAAGAATAAGGGGAACCATGACTGCACTTCTAATCGCCGCAACCGACACCATCTTCTGAAAAGAAGTTTTGCAGCGTATGGCCATATGCGCCAGCCACAAAAGCAACGCATAGACACCAGAAAACACCAGTGATAATAACAGTGTCACCACAAATATTTTTCCGTAAGATACCTTTAACATTCCTACTACTGCTGCGCTTATTCCAAAGTCAAAACCTCCTGTCAGCCCTCCTACGGTCGAAATCAAATCATTGACTTTGCTCCCCACCGCCAGTCCAAACAGGGAACTTGCAATTGCCTGCAAAACCAAAAAGATAACTGCTATTTTTATGTCGGCTTCCTCAACAATCTTCTTTCCCACTGTAACTGGTTTTTTCAAAAGCTGCAAAAAGTTTCCTTTTACCTGATTGGCAAGTTCTTTTGTGGCTTGTGCATTCGATGATCCCTGGGGCTGAACAGGTGGTACCTGCTGCTGTACTGGTGGTACCTGCTGTACTGGCTGTGCCTGTTGCTGCACTGGTGGTACCTGCTGCTGCACTGGCTGTGCTTGTTGCTGCACTGGCGGCATCTGGTTTTCCACCGTCTGCTGCACATTTACCTCCTGGCATGTACAAACTTCGCCTTCCTGCAATGGACGTCCGCAATGCGTACAAAATTTACCCATTTTCTTCTCCTCCTCATATGTATTTTATATCAGTCATCTGACTGTTAACCCCGATAAGGAACATCGGAATTATATGCAATAAACCATCAAAACCAAAAGGAAACCAATACCCAGTTTCCGTTTTCAAACACGAATTCTGCTGACCCGCTATAGGACTCTCCGTTATAACTTCCGTTTTTTCTTTCCCCTGTCCACCAATCCATATAAGAAACTTCCAGATCATAAAGCCCATCTACTCTTATTTCCACAACATTTTCGTGCCATGAGGAACAGATCTCACTCTCCAGATCATAAAAACGGATTGTCTGTACCGTATCTGATTCCTCTTGTTCACTCAGTCCCAAGGCAAAATCTTCATATCGATACCGTACCTCTTCATATTTTTCCTCCCCGGAAAACAAATCTGAAACACTATCAAAATCCTGCCCCTGCATAGCTGCCTGATAAAGCTTCTGTAAATCTTCTCCCGCCTTCTGTAATACTTCCTTCATGGCAGCCTGGCTCCAAACCATATCCCACACAACATACTGATCGTTATCATACTGTATTTTTATGTCTTCTTTGAGCGTCTCCTTATTTTCCATACTGACTTGAATAGAATGACTGCCCAAAAAAATCTGCGGAATCACATAGCAGTCCTTTTCCTCTCCGTATCCCATTTCCTCCTTTTGCAGATACGCGTCATTTAATGCAATTCCATCAACAATTACACTGGCTCCCTTGGGCGCTACCACCAAGTAGTCCGTTGCTATCAAACTCTCTGCACTTACCTTCCAATCATCAAACAGCAAATATTTTTTCTCCATCTGCTTAATCAGGCTTACCGGATAAGTTTGGTCTGATGATCCGCCTTTTAACCGGTAATCAACAAGTACGCTCTCTCCCAGGGCAGCCTGCTCATCCCTATACCAGTCATTTCCAACTTTACTTAACTCGTTCCTTACACGATAATTACTTACGATTCCCAGACAAAATTCCTCATTGGCTTTCACAAACTGATCCTTGTTGATGAATTCAGTCTCTTTAACGTCTATCTGGTCATATGCCGCCCCAAAATCCCCATTGACCATATTGACAAAGAAAGCAGATGCCATATTCTGCGGCGTAAAAGAATTTGTTCCTACGGTATAAAGTCCATAACCTGCAATAAAAAGTATGATCACTTCCGCAATGATTATTTTTGTCCATTTCTTCATTACTTTGTTGGGCGTAACTGTCGCAATATTTCCCACAGCCGATGTCTGTACGGCAGCTACTGGCATGTTCTGCTGCATGGAAGATTCCGCCATCACATCATCACGTTCCAGTTTTATACCACAGTTTTCACAAAAAATACCCTCGTCCCCATTCCGCGTTCCGCAATTCTGGCAAAACATTCCTCTTTACTCCCCCCTATATTCTGACAAGAAATCAACGTTACTTTTCTCTATTTCTGACATATCCTGATAAATGGCATTCATATCTGATCTTTTTTCCTCAATGTCCTGATACCACTTTTTTTGTTCAAAATATGATTGTATCTCCTGGTTATTAAATTGATATCCGTAACGGGCATACATCTCATTAACTACCATTTGAATGACATCTTTTTCCTCCGGAAATCCCTCATAAATTCCTGAACGCAATTCCCAAATGTCATCTTCTGTTATCTGTCTTTCTGAACTATAGCTGCAAAGATACCCATCTTCATTTTCTTGCTCTTCCTCTTTTGACTCCGTAGAAGAATCTACTGTCTCCTCTCCATTTCGTCCGACTTCAAAATCATCTATCCTGACACTCAATGTTTCTTCCTCTACATCTGTGTATGATGCAGGTAACTCTTCCGCCACATCTCCATTACTTTCACCTAACGGAGCAAGCGCAGGTATTTTGTTTTCTTTTTTAATAAACACTGCTCCTAACCCACCTATTGCAATTAAAACAGCCAATATTACTGCCAGTATTGCTTGGCTGCCGCTTTTTCCTTTATCCATAAGTTTCCCTCCCCAGCTTCATGTCCCTTTTCAAAATACCGTTTCGTAGATTGGCTTAATCTGCGAAATAAAAACTACATTTAAAATACTACCAACTGGTAAGCATCTTGTCAACTTATTTTGTCATAAATTGTAAAGTCCTGGCATATCTTGTCATTTTGACATTTTGTCATATAATATGGTGTCAAAATAAAAGGAGGTACGGTTGGCCAATGTTACCAAGTGACAAAAATATATTGATAAGAAAAGGCAGGTTAAACCCGAAAAGTGAGAAAGAACAAACAAGACCTTATAGTTATGGAGACGCGATACACATTTCTCCTGATAGCCATTTCTGTAAATTTCATCTGAACGTAAAAATATGGTTTGAAAAAACATCTCTTACAAAGAAAGATTCCACGATTGCTAAATATCATAACATATATCATAAATACATCTATCCGGTTCTCGGAAATAAAGATACGGACAAAATTTCCTGCGAAGACGTAAAGAAAGTGATAGAAGATGCAAATAGAAAAGCAAATAGAAAAGAGATATCTGCCAGCACTTACAATAGTATCAGATCTGTCCTAAAACAAATAGTTTCTTTTGCATTACCGCAATATGAGTTTGAAGCAATCGTTAAAGATATTATGCCATGTAAATGTAAGGCGGGCGCTCCGGCTACCTTGTCTTTGGAAGAACAGAGGCAATTGGAAAGGTATCTGTTAAAGGAATTGGACGTTTACAAGCTTGGAATACTGATTTGCTCATACACGGGGTTACGGGTAGGAGAAATATGCGCCCTCACCATAGATGCAATTAACTTGAAAAGAAGGAGTATTTCTATTACGCAGACGGTGCAGAGAATCAAAGTGGCAGGCCGGGAAAAAAGAACAGAATTAAAAGTAACAGATCCGAAAACTTTTTCGTCGCAAAGGGAGATTCCTATCTGTGATTACCTGGCGGAAATCTTGCAAGTGCATTTGCCGGACAGTAAATACTTGCTGGGCAACAAACCCTACGAACCAAGAACTTATCAGTACAAATTAAAAAGATATTTTAAACAGTTATCCATAAATGAAAAACATTTCCATACGCTTCGTCATACATTTGCAACAAATTGTATGGTGAATGGCATGGATCCGAAATGCCTGAGTGAAATATTAGGACATGCGGATGTGAAAATAACGCTTAACAGGTATGTTCATCCTTCTTTCGATCATAAAATCCAGCAAATGAACCAGGTGGCAAATCACTGCCAAATAAACGATCATTCCAGAAGTTGATTCCCATCTGCTTTAGTAAAATTTCGCAGATTAAGCCAATCTGCGATTTTTTATTGCCTTTTTATCCAGCAAAAAGGAGCAGATGAAAATCACCTGCTCCACAGCTTCTACTCTTCGTCCGGTTCCAGGAGCGCTTTCCGATATCCCTCCAGGATCATCGACTGAATCCTCTCCCTTGTCGACGAGTTAATAGGATGTGCAATATCCCGATATTCCCCGTCTGTTGCCTTTTTACTGGGCATTGCAATGAAAAGTCCTTTATCCCCCTCAATCACTTTAATGTCATGAACGACAAACTCATCATCGATTGTGATGGAAACAATGGCTCTCATCTTTCCTTCCCTGGCCATCTTCCTCACCCTCACATCCGTAATCTGCATACTACTTACCCCCTTATTGCTGAGTCATTACATTAAATTACATACCGGTCGTTTCTTTCGATTACAATTTTGATACCATCCGTACCAGCGTGGTAAGAATTTGCCCTGATTGTGTCACGACTTTCCACGATGCAGTTTTCAATGTGGGTATTGTCCCCTATATAGACATCGTTTAATATTATTGAATTTTTAATGTAACAATTATTTCCTATGTATGTTTTCTTAAAGATAACGGAATCCTCCACAACACCGTTAACAATACATCCACTGGAAATTAGGCTGTTCTTAATCTGTGCACCCACATTATACTTAGCCGGCGGAAGATCATCTACTTTAGAATAGATATCAGGGTATTCTTTAAAGAAGTAATTCCTCGTTGCCCCGTTCAAGAAATCCATGTTGGTACTGAAATAATCATCTACTGTCGCAATATTTCTCCAGTATTCCTGCATCTTATAACCGTAGATCCTCTTCATATTCTTATAGCGGATCAAAATGTCCTTAACGAAGTCATATCTGTCTTCCTCGGCACATTTCTCGATCATCTCGATAAGCTGGCGTCTCCTGACCACATAAATACCACAGGAAATCGTATTGGATTTGGCCACAACAGGCTTTTCCTCAAACTCCTCAATGCGGCTCTCCTCATTCATTTTAATCGTTCCGAAACGGTCTACATTTACTTCCGGCCCCATATCCTTGCAAACTACTGTAATATCTGCTTTCTTTGCAATATGGTATTCCAGGACTTTATTATAGTCCATCTTGTATACACAGTCGCCGGAAGCGATCACAACATATGGTTCATGGCTATTTTTCAGGAAGGACAGATTTTGTGCAATTGCATCTGCCGTCCCCCTGTACCAGAAATTACTCTCAGCGGTAACCGCCGGTGTAAACACATACAAACCACCCTGTTTACGTCCGAAATCCCACCATTTTGAAGAACTTAAATGTTCGTTCAGGCTTCTTGCATTGTATTGGGTAAATACCGCAACCTTCTGGATATGGGAATTGGACATATTGCTCAGTGCAAAATCAATGCTACGGTAACTGCCTGCAATAGGCATTGCACATACAGCCCTCTTCTGGGAGAGTTCTTTCATCCTAAAACTGTTTCCACCTGCTAAAACTATACCGATTGCCCTCACTTTTCATCACCTGCCTTAATTAATGTTTTTCCGCTCCCAAGAGTTTTATCCTGATAATCCATCCATGTAGTGATTCCGAATATACAAGAGTTCTTGCCTACCGTAATACCTTCCGGTATCACGCTCTTTTCACCTATGGTCACTATGCCACTATTGTAGATATGGGGATCCGTCTCATTTTCAACCTCATCTCCTACTCCCAGCTTTACATAGTTTCCTATCTTCACGTTCTCGGCGCTGATCACCTTATTCAGCTCACACCCTTCACCGATCACAGTGTTATTCATAATAATGGAATCCCGTACCACGGTATCCTTACCGATCGTTACACCACATCCGATCACAGAGTTGTATACCTTTCCATACACCTCCGTGCCTTCTCCTATAATACTGCGTTCCACCACCGTGCTGTCTGCAATATACTGAGGCGGCAGGATCTCGCTTCTGGTATAGATCTTCCAATACTCTTCATACAAGTTAAACTCAGGGACGATATCGATCAGTTCCATATTTGCCTGCCAATAAGAATTCAGAGTTCCTACATCCTTCCAGTAGCCATTAAATTCATAAGCATACAAAGGCTCCCCTTTTCTGTGGCAGTAAGGAATGATATGTTTCCCGAAGTCCAATCCAGGCTGCTCCGAATTAGCTAACAAAGCTTCCCGCAGTGCCTTCCAATTGAATATGTAGATTCCCATAGAAGCAAGATTGCTTCTGGGATTTGCTGGTTTTTCTTCAAAATCCGTAATTTTACGGTCATCATCCGTAATCATGATTCCAAACCGTTTCGCCTCTTCTATCGGAACAGGCATAACCGCTATGGTAACATCCGCACCCTTTTCCTTATGGAAATCCAGCATCACTTCATAGTCCATTTTGTAGATATGGTCGCCGGAAAGTATCAATACATATTCCGGATGAAAGCTCTCCATATAGTCCAGATTCTGGTAGATTGCATTGGCAGTACCTGTATACCATTCGCTGTTTACACTCTTCTCATAAGGGGGGAGAACTGTAACACCACCAATATTTCTGTCCAGATCCCAGGGAATGCCAATACCAATATGGGTATTTAAGCGGAGTGGCTGATATTGCGTCAATACCCCCACCGTATCGACTCCTGAATTGATACAGTTGCTTAAGGGGAAGTCAATAATACGGTATTTCCCCCCAAAAGATACCGCTGGCTTGGCCACCTTGGAGGTCAATACCCCAAGTCTGCTTCCCTGACCGCCTGCCAATAACATTGCAATCATTTCTTTCTTAACCATGTCATCACCTCTTACAAGTAAATTTTGCTACTATATTTTTGATACAGGTACCAATTATAAAACGCATGAATAGTATACCATATATTACCTCAAAAGTGAATATTTTTTACAAAAAAATTCTCAAAAAATATAGATTTTATGTAAAATATTTACAAGGCTTTGCCATGCCACTTTTTCTTTTACTTGTTATTTTTACAATTTTTTCTCTTATTCGCCCTGTTTATTTAAAATATCATTGGTTTTTATCTTATCTTTATATATAATAGATATGTCTATATCTTATAGAAAAGCATATAATAATATTTATGCGTAATTCGGTTAAAATGAGATAATATACTTTTCATGAAATAACAAAATATTTTTAGCGGAGGCCATCTATGTACCAGATCAACTTTCAAAATCCTGTCCACATATACTTCATTGGGATTGGCGGTATCAGCATGAGCGGACTTGCGGAGATCCTTCTCGAAAAGGGGTTTCCTGTTTCCGGTTCCGATTCAAAAGAATCTTCCCTGACACAGCTTCTTTGTCAAAAAGGCGCCAATGTACATTATGGGCAGAGATCTGAAAATATCACCAAAGACATAGATCTTATCGTCTATACCAGCGCCATACATCCTGATAATCCAGAATATCTTGCGGCGGAATCTTTAGGAATCCCTCTTTTGACCCGGGCGGAGCTTTTAGGGCAGCTTATGAAAAATTATGAATTGCCCATTGCCATCAGCGGAACGCATGGAAAAACCACTACCACCTCCATGATTTCCCAGATCCTCCTTGCCGCAGATACGGATCCGACCCTTTCTATCGGCGGTATCTTAAAGACCATTGGCGGCAATATCCGGATCGGGCATTCCGGCTATTTTGTCACAGAAGCCTGTGAATATACCAACAGCTTTTTAAGTTTTTTTCCCAAAATCGGGATTATCTTAAATGTAGAAGAGGATCATCTGGATTTTTTTAAGGATATCAACGATATCCGCCGCTCTTTCCACCAATTTGCCGCCTTGATCCCCCATGACGGTGTGCTGATCATAAACGGAGATATTCCGGAATTATCAGCTATCACCAAAGGACTTTCCTGCAGGATCCTTACTTATGGCGAAAGCTCTGATTGCACCTACCGGCCCGGGAATATTTCCTATCGGGAAAACGGCTGTGCCGACTTCACCTTGCTTAAGGACGGCCAGAAGGAGGATGCCTTCTCCCTTAACACCCCTGGCGAACATAACGTTTATAATGCCCTTGCCGCCATTGCGCTTTCGGATGTGCTTGCCATCGGCCGGGACGTTGTCCGCAAGGCTCTTTTTGCTTTTCACGGCACCGACCGCCGGTTTGAGTACAAGGGACAGATCAATGGGACTACCATAATAGATGATTATGCACACCACCCCACAGAAATTACTGCAACTTTAAAAGCCGCCGCCAATTTCCCTCACAAGACCCTCTGGTGCGTCTTTCAACCCCATACCTATACCCGCACCAAAGCTTTTTTGAAGGAATTTGCCAAAGCTCTTACCCATGCAGATCAGATCATCCTGGCCGATATTTACCCTGCAAGGGAAACGGATGATCTGGGAATCAGTTCCCAAACTCTCCAAAAAGAAATTCAATCTCTCGGAAAAACATGTTACTATTTTCCTGATTTTCAACAGATTGAAGCATTTATTTTGGACAAATGTCTCCCCAACGACTTGTTGATAACTATGGGGGCGGGAGACGTGGTAACTATTGGGGAAGATCTGTTAAAAGAATAATTGTCCACATTATCCACATATTTTTCATTTGTTTCCCCATGAAAATATGTGGATATTTTTTCAAAATTGCGAACACTGGCTGTTTCCCCTCCCTTCTTGTCCTTTCCCTTTTATCGCCCAGGAAAACATGGGGAATATCCACATTTTCCACAATTTCCACAAACTTTTATGGCCCTAGAAATGGCTGGAAATTTTGCTTTTTTTCCTATTTCCATTTCAGTTTTCCTGTGTTATAATTCATTTTGCTTTTATTTGCAGCAAGTTAGATAAGGTCAGGTGAATTCATGGGACATTTTAAAATTTACCAGCAATGCAGTGCTGATGTAACAGTTATATCCAATTTATTTATTGATGAATATATGAAGGATGCAAACGATGCACAATTAAAAATATACCTGTACCTTCTCCGCATGATGAGTGCGGGGCTTTTTACCAGTGTGTCTGACATTGCCGATAAATTTAATCATACGGAAAGGGATGTACTGCGTGCACTGAAATACTGGGAAAAAAACCGCCTGCTGTCACTGGAATATGATACTGCCGGCGCCCTCATTGGCATCCAGCTTCTGGAGGCTTCACATAAATCTTCAGATAATGCGGTCACTTTAGCCCCTTTGGTTGCCCTCTCCGAAAAGCCGGAAGCTCCTGCTCCCAAAGACGACTATTCCAAACCCGCTTATACATTGGACCAGTTAAAAGAATTTAAAAATAATGAAGAGACTGCCCAAATTATTTTTGTAGCGGAACAATACATAGGAAAACCTTTAAGCCCTTCCGAGATCAAGACTATTCTATTTTTTACAGACAAGCTGAATTTTTCGGAAGATCTGATCGACTACCTGATCCAATACTGTGTGGGCAAAGGCAAAAAAGACTTTCGTTATATTGAAAAGGTAGCCATTGGCTGGGCCCAGGAAGGCATTACTACCCCTAAGCAAGCCGCTAAAGCCGCTGCCAAATACGATAAAGCTGTCTACGAGATCATGAAGGAACTTGGTAAATCCGGAACCCCTACCAAAGCGGAGGCCGCTTTTGCTCTTAAGTGGGCCAATGAATACGGTTTTACTCAGGACATCATCCTGGAAGCATGCCGCCGCACGGTTATGGCAACCGACAAACACCGCTTTGAATATGCCGACAGCATCTTAAAGAGCTGGAAGAAAAAACAGGTTCACCATAAATCCGATATTCAAAACCTGGATGAAGCTTATGCAAGATCCAGAAATGCTGCCGTTAAAACAGGGCCAGCGCCTGCCGCCCGTGCTTTTAACCAGTTTCCCCAGCGCAGTTACGATTTTGATGCTTTAGAAAAAGAGATCCTCAGTAACTAATATGATAGGGCAGTTTGTATTGTTCTTGATTTAGAAAAGGTAAGGAGATATTATTTTGGCACTAAGCAATTCCCAATACGACAAGATTATTCGCAGTTATGAGGACAGGCAGACCAAAAACCGCCATATATTGGAAGAACGCACCAACCATGTTTACCAGGCTGTAGACGGTTACCGTGCGCTGTGCGAATCCATTGCCAGCATTTCTGTTTCCCAGGGCAAAAAGCTTCTTGAGGGGGATGAAAATGCTTTAAGGGATTTAAAGGAAACTTTAGAGCGTCTCTCCGACATGAAAAAACAGCTTTTACTAAATGCAGGATTTCCCAAAGACTACCTTTCCCCTATTTACGATTGCCCTGATTGTAAGGATACCGGCTATATAGACGGGCAAAAATGCCATTGTTTTAAGCAGGCAGTGATCGACCTCCTTTACGAACAATCGGGAATTCGGGATATGCTTGAACAGGAAAATTTTAGTTCTCTTTCTTACGACTATTTTTCCGGGGAAGATCTTACATATTTTCAGCGGAATGTGGCTACCTGTAAAGAATTTGTTAAAACTTTTCATACAGACTACCACAATCTGTTTTTTTATGGTACAGTGGGTACAGGCAAATCTTTTTTATCCGGTTGCATTGCTAAGGAGCTGATCGAAGAGGGATGTTCTGTGATTTATTTTAGCGCAGCCGGGCTCTTTGAAACATTATCCAGAAATATGTATGACTATAAAAATAAAGAAGAATTTGAAAATCTGCACGAAGGCTTGCACGGCAGCGATCTGCTCATTATTGACGATCTGGGTACGGAATATATGAATAATGCAACGGCTTCTGTGTTTTTTTCATTATTAAATGAACGTCATTTAAACAGAAAAGCTACCATTATTTCTACCAACCTTTTTCTGGAAGATATGCAAATCCGTTATTCCGAACGGGTATTTTCCAGAATCATGAGCAATTATACTATTTGTAAATTTACAGGACCTGATATACGCCACCTGAAAAAATCTTTTAAATGAAAGTGAGGGATCTTCATGGCTCAACGTGAAGAAAAGAGAAATCTGGAAACCATACCTGTAGGCTCCTTAGGAATCATCCCCTTGGAAGGATGCAAGCCCCTAGGAGCAAAAGTAGACAATTACCTGGTAAAATGGCGTACCGCCCGGGAAAGCGAACATAAGGAAAGCCTTGCCTTTGCCGGTTACCAGAGAGATTCCTACATTTTAAATGCAAAAGTCCCCCGTTTTGGCACCGGTGAGGCCAAAGGAATGATTTTAGAATCCGTACGCGGGACAGATCTTTATCTTCTTGTGGATGTAGCAAACTATAGCTTAACTTACTCCCTCTGCGGGCATGAAAATCACATGTCCCCGGACGATCATTACCAGGATTTAAAAAGAATCATTGCCGCAGTCGGCGGAAAAGCAAGGCGTATTACCGTTATCATGCCTTTCCTCTATGAAAGCAGGCAGCATAAACGAACTGCCAGGGAATCCCTTGACTGTGCCCTTGCCCTTCAGGAAATGGTTCGGATGGGCGTTGACAACATCATTACTTTTGACGCTCATGATCCCAGAGTGCAAAATGCCATTCCCCTTAACGGATTTGAAACCGTACAGCCTACTTATCAATTTATCAAAGGCTTGTTAAAGCATGTCCCTGATCTTTCTCTGGATTCCGACCACATGATGGTCATCAGTCCTGACGAAGGCGGTATGAGCCGTGCAATCTATATGGCA
The DNA here is from genome assembly GCA_910585005.1 of uncultured Lachnospiraceae bacterium. Taxonomy (GTDB): domain Bacteria; phylum Bacillota; class Clostridia; order Lachnospirales; family Lachnospiraceae; genus Suilimivivens. Next base: position 350,801 of record CAJUCN010000001.1, read on the forward strand.
AACGTCCTGGGACTGGATATGGGAATGTTCTACAAGCGGAGAGACTATACACGAATCATTAATGGACGCAATCCCATTGTCGCCCATGAATTTCTAGGATCTGATGTGAAAGGAAAAGACATGATCATTATCGATGACATGATCTCTTCCGGTGAAAGCGTCCTTGAAGTGGCTACTGCCTTAAAGGAACGAAATGCCCGCAAGATTTTTATTTGTTCTACTTTCGGTCTGTTTACCAACGGCCTGGAACGTTTTGATAAAGCTTATGAAAGCGGAATGATCGACAGGGTGCTTACTACCAATCTAATCTACCAGACCCCCGAATTGCTTCGCCGCGAATGGTATATTGACTGTGATATGAGCAAGTATATTGCCTATCTGATCGACACCTTAAACCACGATGCTTCTATCAGTGACCTGCTCAATCCTAACGAGCGTATCCAAAGCGCTGTTGCAAAATACAAAAACGGGGAAATGATTGAATAGGGAAATAAAAGACCCTGGACAAAACGGCTTAAAAACAAGCGCTTTGTCCAGGGTTTCGCTATGATCCATTCCTGTTACTCTTTAAGCAGCAGCTCCACCGTCTCTTTAATGATCCCGGCTGGCACGCCCTTTTCAAAAATATCCCGTAATTCCACATATTCCACAGCGTCACGGTAAGGTGCATAAGTAGGCAGCGTAGTCAGTTCCATATACTTCTCAACTGCTTCATGCCTCTCTTCGCTGGCCAATGTTAAAATATCCAGTGCGGAAAAGGCGGAGGTTGCATACCCGATATAATAGCAGGGAGAGTTAAAAATATGGGGAATCTCTACCCAGGTGTACAACTCTTTGATATTCTGGTTGTAATAGGTTCCATAGTTTTCAGACAGCCTTAGATATAGCTTATTTAACTCCTCCAAGGTCATATCAGGATCCTCATACACCTGGATCTCAAACTCCGAAATCATAGAGGCATTGATAATATTATCCACCATCTGGTAAACTTCCATAAATTGAAACACATTCCCCGCTTCTCCCTCAAGCAGCTTATCGTTGTACTCATAAAACAGCATTTCAAGACCCTGGGAATGGATCTCACACAGATCAATATTATTGCTCTTAAGCATGACATCATCCACATTCCTGAACATATAGTTAAAATGTCCAAACTCATGGATTGCCGTAGTATAGTCGTAATAATTCCTATAAGGCATATCAAAAATAAATGCATCATTATAATAGTTCAGCCAGGTTGTAAATCCTAGATCCGCCTTGCCAACGGCCGGATCCATATCATATAGCTGATATTCTTCCATATAATCAAAAGTATCCGCTAACTCCTCATCAATCTCCTCCAGATACGGACGGATTAAGGCAAACCTCTCCTGTGCCGTGGTTTCTGGCAGATCGTACAAAAGCGACATATCCATGGACTGATATTTTTCTCTAAGGTGATATGTGGCAGGCACTACCTTCTTGCGGATCTCCCAAAACAGCTCTTTTGCCTCCTCCACGGAGTAATCCCTTACATAAAGTGCATCATATGCATATTCTGCATAATTATCATATCCCTCCATTTCGGCCTTCTCGTTACGGATCCCCACAAGTTCCAGGTAAATTTCACCCAATACGCTGTTCTTTTCCCCGTAAATCCCCTGGTAAATATCAATATATTCCTCTCTCGAAAGCCCCTCTTCCTCCAGCATCAGCCTTTCAAAATTCCAAGTTTCCCCTTTATAGTCAAAGAAATAGTCCTCCTGAGCCGCCATATCATATTCCTGTTCCAGGCTGTTTTCTTTCAGATAAAGTTCTTTTTCTTCCTCTGTCATCTCCTCGTATTCCGTAAGCGCTTCCACCAACGCAGGTTCGATCACCGTCTCCATGGTTTCCCTGTAGGGAGAAAGACATACTTCCTTTAACATGCTGTTTACTGCATCACCTAAATCTATCACATCCTCCATGACCGCTTCCTGCTTTGCAGCATTTTCCTCGTCCAGGACATTTTGATAGTAGACTACCTGGCTGATACTCTGATAAGTTGTGAGCTTTGTAAATTCGTCCATCACACTGTGGTAAAGATTCAAAACCAGCTCACCGTCTCCTGCTTTCCCGTCCTGGCCCGCCTTCTTTGCCAATGTCAAAAGTTCCTCCAGCTCCCCTTCCAGCTTTTCCTTATCATAGGTAAGTTCTTCCTGCATTTCCCTAAAGGTAAGGCCGGAATGCTCCTTAGACTGGTATCTGGATATTGTCTGATAGACATAAAGCGTATAAGGAGAATCCTTATGGGTATAAACCCCCGTAAGAGCCAGTCCCGCCTCCTGTGCATTAGATAGCTCTATACGGGAAAAAAGATACCGGCCGCCTAAAGCCTTAAAAGCATCAATATCCAGGTAAATATCCCTGTCTGAAACCTGATAGTTTCTGCTTCCGTTTACAATCGACAGATCCGTGCCTGAATACAGATAAGCCCTTGCCCCCCAGCTATCAAAATATTCCCGGCTCTCCTCCACCCTCGCAAGTGCAGGTGAAATAACTTTCCGAAATTCGTCTTTATAATTCTGGGAATAAAATCCCAGGTAACCGTCTACCGTAGATATTCCGTTATATTCCAGCGTTGCAGGATAAAAGCCATATGCTGCAGACCACTGTCCGCAGTAGCCAATATCCTTCTTCGCCTCCTCAAAAAGCTCCCTGGAATAAAATTCTCCAAAGCTTAAAGAATCTCCCGGCTGCCCTTTCACCATCCGGTATACCTGGTCCACGCATGTATGGTAAAGATCATTATACCTGCTGCCGGTAAATACAATAACTAAAAGGGCTGCCATTGCAAGCACATTTGCAAAAATTCTGCTCCTTTTCCCCTCCCTGTCATAAAGCCGGATCAACACCAGGAAAAATGCTCCATACCAGGCAAACGGGTTAAAAAATATCGTTCTGTTAAACTGCCATCCGGTAAGCGGCGGACAGATTGCTTCTATCACGTTACGAAAAGGCTCCCAATAATAGATTCCATAAACAACACTGTTAAACACCAATGCCAGCATCAGTAGATTAAATCCGTCATGAAAAATCCTCTTCCCCTCTCTGTTCTTAATATACGAAACATTTCGATATACAAAATAGATCAGGCAGACAGGCATGACCAGATAGGTGTGCAGGCTTTCCGCATGAAACATCCCTTTGGCAAAGCCTTCAAAGATCGTATGAAAAACCTCTCCTGCCAAGTAACTTCCTCCGTCCATGGTAGAACGGATCGTCACCGTATCATCAAACAGCATCGTTCCAAACAATCTGTACTCACACACAATGCTTCCCGCAGCAAGAACCAGAAATGCCAGAAGAATCCTAACCGGAAATTTCTTATCTTTCACCCAGATCCACAAAACCGCTATGATCAGATATCCAAGGATAAACAGCCCAAAATAGGAAAAATAGGACAACAGCGGATAGAAAAAAAGCCCAATATACCATTTTAAGGAGGGAGCCTTATTTATTTTCCGAACCAAAAAGATCACCAGGGGAACAGAAGCAAAAGGAATCCCAAATGCAGGAAACACATTTAATATTCCATAAGCTAATCCCAGAAGCCATGCAAGCGGCTTATATTTTTCATAACCATCGCCGCAGACATCTTTTGCAAGAAGAAGACAAGAAAAAACTGCAATCAAGATTTTAATGAGATACCCTGCAATATAAGCCGGATAAGCCGGAAGTATCATATAAAGCATGGTATAAAGAGAAAACTCGGAGGGAAGCACATCCCTGCTGATACTGCCCAAGAAAGGCACGTCCACATCATGCGCCCAAAAACTCCCGCCATCCTTCATCATCTGAAACTGTGGAATAAATAAATCCAGATTGTCATGAACCGCTATGATACTGTCTTCCCCGCAAATTGCAAACACCAGGCCTGCAAAAATTAGAAAACCAAACACGATGGCCATATACCATCTACTATCCTTTTTTACCTGTTCATCCACTTTATCTATCCCCTTCCTTCCTTTGACGCCGCTCTTTCTCACACACCAGCGTAAACCGGTATTCAAAATCCCTCCGGTTTTTCATAGCCATATTCGATAAAATCAGCCCTGCAAAAAGGGACTGGATTGCCGCCAGCATAGCAAATCCGCATACGATCAGCGTGGGAAATTTTAAAACAAAGCCTGTCTCCAAAAATTCCAATAAAACAGGAACAAAAAAGATCACTGCAAGCAGGGTAAGAAAAAAGGCAAGAAGGCTGAAAAAGCCAAAAGGTTTATAATCCCGGTAAAGGCGGAAAATCGTGCCCAGCACCCGGAAACCATCAGAATAAGTATTTAGTTTAGAAACACTCCCCTCCGGCCTGTCCCGGTATTCCACCACCACATTGTCAATCTGCATATGATTATACACAGCATGAATTGTCATTTCCGTCTCAATCTCAAAACCCTTGGACAAAACCGGAAATGTTTTTACAAACCCGTAGCTAAAAGCACGAAAGCCTGTCATAATGTCTTTCACCTCACAACCAAACAAATGGTTAATGCTGGCCCTCACCAGGCTATTGCCCATATTGTGGAAAGGCCGCTTATTTTCCTCAAAATAAGTGGATGAAAGCCTGTCCCCTACCACCATATCGGCATTCCGAAAAAGAACTTTATCCACCATCTCTGGCGCGAACTCCATAGGATATGTGTCATCCCCATCCACCATGATATAACACTGGGCCTCTATCTCGCGGAACATTCTCCTAATCACGTTCCCCTTCCCCTGCATATACTCATGGCGCACCACTGCCCCTTCTTCCTGTGCAATGAGAGCGGTACGGTCTGTCGAATTATTGTTATATACATAGATCACTGCCTCCGGCAGCGCTGCCTTTGCATCCCGAATAACCTTGGCTATGGTTTTTTCTTCGTTGTAACATGGAATCAATACTGCAATTTTGTCCATCAAATCACTTCCTCCGGCTTTCTTCCCGCCTGCTGGCGGGCTGCTTATCTGTTATTTTATCAGAGATTACAAGTAAAGTCCAGTTATACCAAAAGCGCCGCACACAGGCGGCGCTATCCTTATAGCCTATTATCTTCCATATAACTTTGTGATCCTTAAGATCTTTTGGGCAAGTTCCGGTGTGATCTGCCCATCAACCGCCCTCCAGGTCCAATTACAGTCGTTTAGCGTACTGGGCTTATTCATTCTTGCCTCAGCTCCCAAACCAAGATAATCCTGCATTTGCGCCACAAACAAATCGGATACGGAAGCCATGCCGCAGGCAATCATTGCATCCGCAAGCCTGCTTTCCTCCTCAACTTGCAGATATTCCAAAGCATACTGCAAGTTCTCCCTGCTAATCATCTCCTGCCACTGGCGCAGGGTCTCATTGTCATGGGTTCCTGTATAGCATACCGTGTTTTTCTCATATGTGTACGGCAGATAATTCCCTGCTTCGCGGCTGTCAAAAGCAAACTGCAAAACCTTCATTCCTGGGAAACCGGAATCTTCCTGCATCCTAATCACCTCAGGCGTAAGAAATCCCAAATCTTCTGCAATGAAACGCACATCCGAAAGGTTTTCATGAATGGCACGGATCAGATTCATGCCCGGGCCTTTGCGCCACTGTCCGTTTATGGCTGTCTCCTCCCCGGCCGGAATCGCCCAGTAGCTCTCGATTCCACGAAAATGATCGATGCGTATCACATCAAAGAAATGCGTTGCCACGCGAAGCCGCGAAATCCACCATCCAAAACCGTCCGCCTGCATTTTGTCCCAGTCATAAATGGGGTTGCCCCATCTTTGCCCATCCGCCGAAAAAGCATCCGGCGGGCATCCGGCTATGATCACAGGCATCCTGTTTTGGTCTAATTGAAAGTAATCCGGCGCCGACCAAACATCCGCCGAATCCATGGGAACATAGATGGGTACATCACCGATCAGGGAAACCCCCTGTTTCCTGGCATACTCATGCAAATTTTCCCATTGCTTGTAAAAGGTAAACTGCAGGAAATAATAAAATTCCATCTGCTCCCCCAGGCGCCTCTTGCTTTCCTCTATGGCGTCTTTTTCCCGCAGACGGACACCGTCATCCCACTTTGTCCAAGGCGCCTGTCCGTGCTCTTCTTTTAACGCCATAAACAGCGCAAAATCCTCCAGCCATCCCTTATTCTGATGCACAAACCTGTCATATTCCTGATCTTTCTTTTCACCGAACCTTTGAAATGCCCGATATAAAAGCGGCAGTCTTCGCTGATATAAAACGCCAAAATCCACTTTTGCCGGATCATTGCCCCAATTGATCTCCAAAACCTCACCGGATTGCAGCAGCCCTTCTTCCACAAGCAGATCCAGATCGATCAAATAATGGTTTCCTGCAAAAGAAGACAATGCCTGATAAGGCGAATCACCATATCCGGTGGGATTGATGGGAAGCATCTGCCAGCAGCTTTGCCCTGCCTGCTTCAAGAAATCAACAAACTCATACGCCGCCTTTCCCATACTGCCAATTCCATAAGATGAGGGCAGTGAGGACAGGTGAAGTAATATCCCGCTTTGTCTCATATGCTAACCTCTTTCCATGTCTAATTTCCTTACACTCTGCCTGCACTTTAAACGGAAAGGAATGTATTCATGCCGTGCAGGCGCTCCCTGTTCAATACATTCCACAATCATTTCATAACTTCTTTTTGCCAATTGCTCGGCATTTTGTTCAATCGTGGTAATTTTAGGACAATAAAAATCCCCAATCTGTATTCCGTCAAAGCCAATCACGGAAATATCCTCCGGAACCTTAAGACCATAATCATAAATAGCGCTGATTGCGCCGATCGCCATCACGTCTGCCATAGCAAATACTGCCGTCACCTTTACTCCGTGGCTTAAAAGCTGATCCATAGCTTCATATCCGCTTTTAAAGGAATACCGCCCACTAACATAGGGCCCGCTTTCCTCAAGGCTGATCCCCCTTTGTAAATGTGCCTCCTGCCATCCCTTATGGCGCAGACGGCTGGTATCTGACAAGGAAGTCCCTCCGATCAAGGCGATCTTCCTATGTCCATTTTCCATCAGGTAATTCACTGCACAGCGGGCCGCCAGACAGTCATCCGTGGTCACACTGGAGAGATTCCCAAAGGTAAGTTCCGATGCATCATTGGTCACCAGTACACACGGAATATTTATTTTATCGAAGTCTTCCTTAAAATTCTTATTATTCCCCCCAAGAAATAAAATTCCCATGGGTTTTTTATCCATACATAATTGCCTTGCCAGCAAGACCTCATTATCGTCTTCATCCATAAATTCCGTTACCACCGTATATTTCGTTCCTGCAAGCAACGATTGAATGTGCTCCACCATGGAAACAAACAGTTCATTTAGCTTTCCTTTAACGATAATAATGATCGTTTCACTCTGCTGCTGTTTCAAATTTTTTGCACTGGTATTTAAAATAAAGTCATGCCTCTCTACTGCGTCTAAGATGATTTTTCTTGCTTTTTCACTTACGTTAGGGTGGTTATTGAGTACCCGGGACACCGTACCTACGGAATATCCAGTCTCCCGGGCCAGGTCTTTGATTGTCATTCCTCGTCTATCCTTTCACTGCGCCTGCCGCAACTCCTTTAATAATATACTTTTGGCAGAACAAATACAAGACGATGATTGGTAATATACTAAGCATAATAATTGCCATAGTCGCGCCTAAGTCCACAGAACCGTAACTTCCCTTCAAATACTGGATATGAATAGGGATCGTCATATACTCTGTACGGTCAAGCACCAGATACGGCAGAAGATAATCGTTCCACACCCACATGATCTCTAAAATTCCCACAGATACCATGGTAGGTTTCAGCATTGCCAGCACCACATTGAAAAAGGTTACCAATGGGCCGCATCCATCAATGGCCGCTGCTTCTTCAATTTCCAGCGGAAGCCCCTTAATGAACCCTACAAACATAAAGATTGCAAGCCCTGCGCCAAACCCCAAATACACAATTGGGATAGACCATGGCGTATTTAAACGTAAGGTATCCGCCGTTCCCGCCAGCGTATACATAACCATCTGGAAAGGGACGATCATGGAAAATACACACAGGTAATAAAAGATCTGGCTGAATTTGCTCCCCACCCTAGCAATATACCATGCTGCCATAGAAGTACATAACAAAATCAGCGCCGTTGATACAATGGTAATATAAAAACTGTAAAATACAGATTTTAAAAACGGATAATTTCCAAAAGTCATTCCTTTTGCATAATTGGCAAACCCGACGAAGGACTCTGAGTTTGGCAGTGCAAAGGTATCTGTGTTGACATAGGCATTTGCTTTAAAGGAATTGACCGCTACCTCAACGATAGGCATCACATAAACGATACTGATCAGCACAAATACACACGTTAAAATAATACTCGCTGTGCCACGCTTTTCTTTCATTATTGCTGCACCTCCTTCGTTCTTGTTGCTTTCAACTGCGCCAATGCAAAGACTGCTACCAGGATAAAAAACATAACCGCTTTCGCCTGTGCCATCCCCCTGGTGTTTGCCCCTGTATAGAAGGTCTTATAAATATTAAGGGCCAGCATTTCTGTGGTATTGATGATCTCTCCTCCCTCCTGGAAAGCCGTAGGCATACCGCCGGTAAGCGCCAGGTTCTGGTCAAACAGCTTAAAGGAGTTTGTCAATGTCAAAAATACGCAGATTGTTACAGAAGGCATCACATTGGGAATCGTGATCCGCCAAAGGCTCTGCCACTTGTTGGCGCCATCAATCTTAGCCGCTTCCATCATGTCTTCCGGAATACCCTGTAATCCGGCAATATAAATGATCATCATATAACCGATCTGCTGCCAGCACATCAAGATCAAAAGTCCCCAGAAACCATAACTTGTTTTGGCAAGCAGATAAGTATCATAATACCGCAACACGCCGTCAAAGATCATAGACCAGATATATCCAAGCACAATGCCACCGATCAGGTTGGGCATAAAAAATACGGTACGGAACAAATTGGCCCCCGCAATATTCTGGGTTAAGAGATAGGCAATGGCAAAAGCAAATACGTTAATTGCAACCACAGAAACTACAGTAAACAATGCCGTAAAACCAAAGGCGTGTACAAAGGAAGCGTCCCCAAAGGCTTTTACATAATTGGAAAAACCAATGAATTGGGCATCCCTGGGTGTGGTAAAGGTACAGAAGGATAAGTAGATTCCCTTTAAGAAGGGATACAAAAAACCAATCATAAAAGCTACAAAAGTCGGAAAGATGAAAATAGGGAAACAGCGCTGGATCGGCCTGCGTACCAATACGCTGTTTAACGCTGCCGCATCTGGTTTCTTTTTCGTTTTTTTCATAGTATACCCCTTTATTATAGAAAGGGGCGGGCATCCGCCCGCCCCCTGTAACCATTGTTTTCCATTTACAGTTTAGTTATGTTCTGCAGCATATTGAGCAGCCCAGCCGTCTACAAATGCTGTCTTGATGTCATCCCAGGAACCACCGTTTGCAGAGTACTGCAATAATGCAGATTCAAGCGCTGCTCTCCAGGCATCTACATTCGGAGTATGGTTAAATGCCCATGTTACCACATATTTGCCGTCTGCAATGTATTCATTTGCATCGGTAAAGAATACGTTTTCAGACTCTTTTGCATTCTTAAAAGGAATGGGGCCGAATTCTTTTGCCATCATCTTGGTTCCTTCTTCGGAAGTTACTACCCACTTCATAAAGTCCAAAGTTGCCTGAACGTCAGCCTCAGACGCCTTCTTATTGACTGCCCAGCAGTTTTCAGTACCACAGCAAAGAGCTGCATTTTCTTCTCCTGAAACACCACAGTAAATAGGAATCATTGCCAGGTCATCCGGATTCATTCCAAAGGTACCTGTAAGATTTGCATATTCCCAAGTACCATTCTGGTAAAATACTGCATTGCCATTACCAAATTCAGCTTCCGCCTCATCGCCAGTCTTGCTTGCAAGTTCTGTCGGAGCGCAGGTTGCATTGTTGATGTACAGATCCCATACATTCTTATAATTGTCAAGATAAGCTCCGGTAACGGTAGCCGGCTGGGAGGTTACATTGTCATCCCTGAATTCATAGAACAAAGGCATATTTGCAAGATGTCCGGTAAATCTCCAGCTTGAAGACCCGTCCAAACCTGAGGAGGTAAATGCAGAAAATCCAAGTTCGGAAGAACGTGCTGTAATATCCTCAACAACTGCCTTCAAAGAAGCAAAATCTTTGATATCATCCAAGGTATAACCAGCATCGCCTAAAAGCTTTGTATTGGTGATGATGCCAAATGCTTCATAGCAGTAACCAGCACAGAATACTTCGCCGTTTTCGCCTTTTAAGTTAAAATCATCGGTAGTCATCTCTTTGTAAAAATCAGTTTCTTTTAAATCAAGACAGTAATCTTTCCATGTGTCAAGACCTGCCTGATTACCACACTGGAACAATGTGGGCGCTGAGCTCTTGCTCATTTCAGCGGTAAGTGTCTCGCTGTATGTACCTGATGCTGCTGTAACGATCTTTACTTCCACGCCAGTCTGCTCTGTGTAAGTCTTCGCCAGTTCCTGCCATGCAGCATCCGCCTCAGGCTTAAAATTCAGATAATAAACAGAGCCTTTTGAACTTTTTCCGCCGCAGCCTGCCAGCATACTTACTGCCATGATCACGGTCAACAGTAACGCTAATTTCTTTTTCATTTTTTTCCCTCCATGAATAATTTGTTGTGTAACTTTGTTTGAAACGTTTCCAAATCTGATAGTGTTACTATAGCATATTCATGGAAACGTTTCAATATGTAAATTTAGATTACCATCAACTTCTTATAACTTATATAAATTTGAACCTTGTTTTTTGTGCATACTTACCAAAAAAAGCCAGCTATGCGCTGGCTTCCTCTTTTATCTTAAAATAGGTTTCTTTGATCATGTTCTGCATATATGCCCCAATCCGCTTCTGGTCTTCCCTGGGAAGATCTTTCACATAAATCGGCTTCCCATAGTCCAGGATCACTGTCGTCTTTCTGATCTTTGGAAGATGATCTTCAAAAATATCCGCCGAATTATAGATCGTCATAGGGACAATTGCACATCCCGCCTTAACGGCAATCTTAAAACTGCCCTCATGGAATTCCATAAACGTGTGGTTCACTTTATTTCTGGTCCCCTCCGGGAAAATACAGATCGAGATACCCGACTTCACCTTTTCTATGGCGGTCAGGATCGTCTTAAGCCCCTGTTTGACGTCCTTCCTGTCAAGGAACAGACAATGGAGATTTTTCATCCAATTGACCAAAAGCGGATACCGCAGCATTTCCTTTTTTGCTATGTATCCGGTGGGCCTTGGAACACGCACATAGGTGATCAGGATATCAAAATAACTCCTATGGTTTCCAATATACAAGACCGGCTGGTCTTTCGGTACATTTTCTTCCCCTCTGACTATCACGTTTGTTCCGGCAATCTTCAGGCAGCACCGGAATGCCCAGTTGACAATCGCAAGGGAACTTCTGTTTTTCAGATCCATATGAAATTTTCCAATGACCCACTCCACTATCAAAAGAGGAATGCTAAGAACCAAAAACAATATCACAAAACTTGCCAGTACCACAAATCGTATCATAAGTTCACTCCACCTGTCTTCAGTATTTATCAGTATATCCTAACACCGGCAATTTGACAATCGCTTCCACAACTTTTTCAAACTGCATCCCATGGGAAGCTTTCACTAAAATGACATCATCTTTTTTCAAAAGCCCCGAAAGCCTGCTTAACATTTCTTCCCTTTCAGGGAAATAATGAATCTCTATATCTGCCTGCTTTTCTTCCTTTTGCCGTTTTCCTCTCTCATACATGTGAGCCGAAAGCCTGCCGGCACAGATCAGCAGATCAATCCCTACATCCACTGCATAGGCTCCAAGATCTCCATGAAACCGTTCCTGCCCTTCCCCAAGCTCAAACATATCTCCCAAAATAGCCACTTTCCGTCCCTGGACAGTGGCAAGAAGATCCAGCGCCACCTGCATAGATACCGGGTTTGCATTATAACAATCATCGATCAGCGTACAGCCGGCAAGTTCTATCACATGGCTGCGCCCTCCTACAGACTTTACATGGGAAATCCCTTCCGCAACTTCCTTACCATCCAGCCCCATCAAAAATCCCACGCCTGCCGCTGCCAGCGCATTCCTTACCATATGCTCCCCCGGCAGAGGGATTTCCACGGTAATGGTAAGATCATAATGATTGACCTTTGCATGGATCACCGCCTCCGTGCCATGCAGACCCTTGTTAAGGACGTGGGACGCATAAATTTCGTTGGCTGGATCAAATCCGAAATGGAGGGGCGCATGGTTTCCCTTCTGGGAAAGCCCCGATAATTTATCATCATCCCCATTTACCAATATATATCCGTCCGGATCCATAAAATCAAAGATCTCTGATTTTGCCTGTAAGATTCCATCACGGCTGCCCAGGTTTTCCAGATGGCTTTGCCCAATGTTAGTCATGACACAAAGATCCGGCCTTGCAATTTTGCTCAAACGGTGCATTTCCCCAAAATCACTAATCCCCATTTCCAGCACTGCCACCTGGTGCTCCTCCCTGATAGAGAGTACGGTAAGGGGAAGTCCTATCTCATTGTTAAAGTTCCCCTGTGTTTTCAGCACAGAGTACTTCTCTGAGAGAACTCCTGCAATAAATTCCTTGGTACTGGTCTTGCCTACACTGCCAGTAATCCCTACCACCAGGACGGAAAGCTGCCTCCTGTAAAACTCCGCCAGCGCCTGAAGCGCCTTAAAGGAATCTTCCACCAAAATATAAGGAACCTGACAATTCTCCGGCTTGCGCTCACAAATCACGCCAAGGGCGCCCTTTCCGGCCACCGAAGAAATAAAACTGTGGCCATCCACCTTTTCTCCCTTCGTTGCAATGAAAATTCCGCCTTTTTCCATTTTACGGGAATCAATCACCACGCAGGAAGCTTCCCGCGCTGCCAGATCAGCAGAACCCTCCTCCATGCCATATAAAGTTCCCCTACAAACCATCGCCGCATTGGCAAGCGTTATATTTTTCATCTTTATTTCCTTCCCTCAACTGCCGATTGCAGTATTTTTTCACACAGATCCCCAAAATTCATTCCCGCCGCCGCCGCTTCCTGAGGCAACAGGGATACGGGCGTCATGCCGGGAAGGGTATTGGCTTCCAGACAGAATATTTCTCCCTCTTCACTCATGCGAAAATCCATTCTTGCATAATTTTGGAGCCGCAACGCAAAAAACACCCTTTCTGCACATTCCTGGAGTTCCGCCGCCTTATCTGCTGGAAGATCTGCAGGACAGGTTTCCACCGTAGCGCCTGGCTGGTATTTATTCTTATAATCGTAAAAACCGGAAAGCGGTACCATTTCAATCACTGGCAGCGCTTTTCCATCCATAACTCCTACTGAAAACTCACGTCCTTTTATGTATTGCTCCACAATCACTTCATCGTCATAGGAGAAAGCCTCCTGCAGCGCCGCCTCATAATCCTCTTTGCCAAAAGCAATAGCAACACCTACGCTGGAGCCGCCACAACATGCCTTCACAATGCATGGAAAAAGGATTTCATCAAAGCCTTGTTCCGGCATTCCCTGCCCCTTCTTTTGCAGACGGAATCCCTTCGGCGTAGGAATTCCATAATAGGCGAACAATTCCTTGGAGATCCCTTTATTCATAGAAATTGCAGAACTTAAATAATCCGCTCCGGTATAAGTGATTCCCATTAAGTCAAAGCATGCCTGTATTTTTCCGTTCTCCCCATTTTCTCCATGGAGCGCCAAAAATACCACATCTGCATACTGGCAGATAGGGATCACATTAGGTCCAAAAAAGTTCTTTTCCCCGTCGGGACGCATCGCCTTGATCTGCCCAATATCCGGGTTCTTCTCGGAGATAGTGCCAAGATCCTTGGCCCAGTCTTTTTCCATGGTAAAAAGCCCCTCCAGATGCCCTTTTTGCAGATCATCCCTTTGCTCTGCATCTTCTCCCTCGTAGCCCAGATATACGTCCAAAAGAACTGCCTGATGCCCTCTTTCTTTTAATGCCCGGTATATCATGGTGCCAGAGCTTAAGGACACATCTCTCTCCGTGCTGATTCCCCCTGCCAAAACTACAATTTTCATATCCCGCCTCCTGTACTGTTTCCTTCAAAATAGTTCTGATTCCCTTAACCGTTATTTACAATCTTGCTGAGCATAAAGATGAACTTACTATCCGCATCAAACTGTTTCATGATTCCTAATGTTTCATCGATCTGCCTGTAATTGTTCTCTCCTACATCATCAATGTAGCAGACTGCCTGGGGATTTCTGCCCATCAAGTAATGAAAGTGATTTTCGATCACACTATCATATTCATGGTTGGCAATCATATAGTCCACCATAGTCAAATACATCATATTCTGCAACAGCTTATGATTATGCTCATTCCCCTCCCCTTCCTCCACAAAATACATGGAGCTTTTGGCACTCTCTACGATCTCTTCTGTCTTTTGCATGATCTCCTTCGTGATCTCCTCACAGATGCCCAGGCTTACCTGCTGCTTTGTCGAGATATAAGTCACATATCCCCAAAAGGTCACTTCATCCAACTCCTCCGAAGGACGATCCTTCCTAAAGTAATCTTTAATATATCTATGACAGCTATATAACCCGGAAGCCCGGTACAGCTCCGCTGCTGCCGCAAGCTTCCACGGATCCGGATCTTCCGTTTCTTCTCCCTTGTTTAACTCCACATATTTCCATGCACGGTCTGATGCTTTCAGACATTCCTGTGCATAGTCCTTTTCATAATTCTGATAAAGATAACTGAACTTCGCAAGCACAGCCGCAAACGCTTTTGTTGATTCGATCTCCCCAGGTTCCACATAGGAAACAGGGCCCTTCCCGCCTCCCTGCTCATAAACCGTCACCCCTTCATAGACCGCGCCAGTTGCAGGATCCTGCATTTTCAGAAGCCATTCAATCTCATAGCGCACTTCATCCAAAATATCAGGGATGCCATTACCGCTTTCAGGAATTCCCATATCGTCTCCAAAAGAATCTGCGTATAGTTCCAATGCCAGCAGCATAACCCCAATGCTTTTTGCCGCCATCGGCACGTCCTTTGATCCCACCTCATCCTGATGCCATCCTCCCATCACATCCAAAGATACGGAAATATCCTCCCTGAGCACAGCGTTTCCCGTATGACATGCATTGTGTGCCCGTTCCCCGGCAAACTCATTGGTAAGGGACATGCCGCACCGGTTATAATAATACTGCCGGCAGGCTTCACGAAACACCTGGGCGTACAAGTCATCCCCCACCTGAAAGGAATAGGATCTTCCAAGAAAGGGAGCTTCCAAATAATAAGTCCCTGGCTTCGTGAGGGCGGAAAAATCTCCATAACCAAAGTATTCCCCTTTTTCTTCCTGATATATCTCGTCCTCCGTAACCCCGATCAAAACCGTTTCCCTGGTATCTTCGTTGATCACATAAAACTCTGTCGGTAATTCCTTGCTGTTAAAAAATGCCGTTTTGTTCCTGCCCGTTATGTACCCCAATTGATTGACCAGTATATTCGGAGAACTTTCCGGAACCTCATAGGCAAGGTCAGGCTCTTTTTCCATGCTGGTGATCCCTGGCGTTTCCTCCCTGGCATCCTCAATAACCGGCGGCATACTACAGCCGGCTAAGATCAAAGCCAGGCCGGCTGCCGCCACTTTTTTTATCCCGTTACAAATCATGATCTCCCTTTGCATTTCCTTTCCGTATTTACCCTAAGTGGATAAGGGCCGCCTTTGATATTATACATTTTTTTTACTGGCAGGTAAAGGAAAGCTTTCATCTGCATACACGATTCTTCCGTCGATCATCGTACACATACATTTTGCTTCCACCTGAATAGGCAGTTTATCAAAGATCACCACATCCGCATCCTTTCCCACCTCCAAAGAACCTACCCGGTGATCCATTCTGCAGATCTGCGCCGGATATAGCGTAATCGATTTTAACGCCTCCATTTCATCCATTCCGGACTTTACCGCAAGGCCGGCACAGATGGGCAGGGATTGGATCAGGGATACCGGATGGTCCGTTGTAATCGCTGTTTTGACACCCTCTTTATTTAAGATCCCCACTGTTTTAAAAGCCATATTCTGCA
The DNA here is from genome assembly GCA_910585005.1 of uncultured Lachnospiraceae bacterium. GTDB lineage: Bacteria > Bacillota > Clostridia > Lachnospirales > Lachnospiraceae > Suilimivivens. Next base: position 366,949 of record CAJUCN010000001.1, read on the forward strand.
CCTCAATCTTGCTTCTGCTAGCCAGATCTGGCCCTACAATTGCAGGAAAGCCGGATTCTTTCACTTTTTCCGCAATCAAATGTCCCTCACTGCAGTGATCCAGTGTCATAGAAAGCCCAAATTCCTTGGCAATCCGAATCGCAGTCTGAATATCATCAGCACGGTGCACATGGGCTTTTAACGGAATTTTCCCTTCAAATACCGGAACCCATGCCTCATAATGAAAGTCTTCTTCCTCCCGTTTCATGGAAACGCATTTCTTTTCATAATACTTTCTAGCCTGAAACAACTCTTCCCGGAGCATTGCTGCAATGGCCATTCTGGTGGCCGGAGATTTATCCTGGCCGGAATAATTCACTTTAGGATTTTCCCCAAAAGCAATCTTCATTGCCGCCGGAGAAAGCGCCAGCATATCGTCAATACATCTCCCATGGGTCTTTACAAAACAAAAAGTGCCTCCCACCACATTCGCGCTGCCTGGACCGATCATAGCCGATGTGATCCCCGCCTTTAACGCATCATCAAAAGCCGCATCCATGGGATTGATAGCATCCAGCGCCCGAAGCTGGGGCGTGATGGGATCCACCGTCTCATTGCAGTCATCTCCCTCCATGCCTTTCTTTTCTTCTGTGATTCCCATATGGCAATGAGCCTCGATCAGCCCCGGCATTACAATATGGCCAAGGGCATTGATCACTGTGGTATTTTCCAGCAAAGGAAAAGGGGCGCCATTTACCATAGGCCCCAATCCAGTTATTTTTCCTTCTTCAATACAAAGATACCCCTTTTCCCATATTTCGCCGGCCATTGTAATTACTTTACCGCCAATAATATATATCATGATACCAGACCTCTTATACAGATTAATTTAATTTCATCATAGGGTTGACCGGTTCGCCATCTTTGGTAAGTTTAAAGTAAACGTTGGTGCCTTCCACGGAAAAATATTTTGTAGGCGAAGCGACTTCTGCAATAATATCCCCTGCCGATACATAGCTGCCCTCCGATACAAGAATATTGGCCAACTGCCCGTAAGTGGCTTCATAACCGCCTCCTAGTTCCATGGTAACGGCATGACCGATCTGAGGATCCTGAAAAACACTTTTTACTTTCCCTGCTGATGCAGAGGTGATAAGATCACCTTCATTTGCCTGTATGATAATTGCCGGGTTATACTTATACTGTTGCAGGGTAGAGAAATACACGGTCTTGTCCATGCTGTAATTTACCAGAATATTTCCCACGATGGGCCATAGCAAGGTGTCTGAATCGCTAAAAGTAAGCGCAGGCTGCATGGCTGTAGATAATGCCGGGGTTCCTTCTCCTCCCTCATCTTCTTTGATCTCTTCACCGGAAGGGCTTTTAGAAGCTTCTTTTTTTTCTTCTTCTACCTTTTCCTCTTCCTTTTTCTCCTCCCGTGCTTCCTCCGCCCCTTCTGACATACTATCGCTTTCAGACTGGTGTGGATTTTCTACTTTTTTGGAATTGGTTTCCTGAAAATACGGATCATAATCAAGATCATCCGCCAGCGAAGCTTCACCAGCAATCTTTTGGGTCAACTGTGTATCATCCTCCTGTGCAAAGCCGGTGGCTGTATTATTTTCAATGGCGCTTAAATCCACCACATAACCTTCATCCTGGCGGCCGTTATCTCTTCCCAGCCACAAACCTGTCGCTGTCAGCGATCCCAAAACCAGTACTGACGAGGCAATCATAAGAAACCGTTCTTTTGAAAAACTTCTTCTGCGTCTTCTTCTCATCTTAATCACTTATCTCCTTTCAGTTCTTATGGATAGTTTTGCCCCTTTTTCCTTCTTTATTCAAATTTTGAAATTGTTGCCTCCTCAAAAAAATAATTTAATATTTCTGTAAAATTTTTTCCCTCCTTTGCCATCTCATTGGCGGCAAACTGGCTCATTCCCATGCCATGGCCTCTTCCCCTTACGGAAAAAGATATGATCTTCTCCTCTTCCTCTATATGAAAACTGGCGGATGGAAGCATGTAAGCTAAACGCATTTGTTCTCCTGACACAAATTCTCCTTCTCTTTTTGCATAGAGCACATACCCCGCACGATCCCGATACAAGACCGTATCTGCCCCTTCCGTCTCCTTTCTTATCCTTTCATCTATTAGCAATTCTTCCTCCGTGACCGGATCCTTAATACACTCTTCCCATATCCTTTCAAATTCCTGATCATAAAAGCTGATCCTGTCTGCATAATCCGGGGAAAGAAAATCTTTCTCACAAAGCACCGTCTTTAAATAAGGGTATTCCAAAAGTTTCAGCTCACCCCCGTCTCTTGTAGCTCCATTGCTGACGGCAAAATAAGCCCCATTTACAGGGCTTCCATCGTAAGCCAAATAAATGCCTCCGGTCTGGGCCGTGGCCTGCAAAAACTTTTCCGACACTGTGCCGCTCCCATAATCCTCGTCTGCCAGATAAATGTCCCGGCTCCCTTCCTGTCCCTTTTTCCTTGAAAGGATCCCCGAACGAACCAATACTGCCTGGGCTTTCAAAGCTTCCATCTCATAATCGCCATCAATGCTTCTGGAAAGCTTATCTGCCACATAAATTTCCAAAGGAATGCGCTCTGTCCCCACCCCCGTCTCGTTGTACACATACACATGACTGCCGGACAGTTGTTCTTTCATGCACTCCTTTTCTATATTTTCCATACTGCTTTGAAAATTTCCGAAGAAAAACGTAAATAGATAAGGGATTAGAAACAAAAGTAAAAGAACCGTTCCAAGGCTTCTGATCGATAACCCGGTTACGATTCTTTTACTTTTGACAGTTTGAAACACTCTAAGTTTTTTCATAAGGCACCTCTATATCCTATCTTATGTAAGGTGCCACTCATTCATTCGTTGTTACGCCGCCATTTGCATATTATGGGGTTGTATGCTATGCCGTTTGCGAAAATCCTGTATCCTCCTTCCCATGCAGCGCCATATCCACATGCTGGATTGTGCCCACTGCCCCGCTTTCATACAAAAAAATACCTGTTTTTCTGATCAGTGCATTGGTCTGGTTATTTTCTCCTGTCAGCGTGAAGTCCGTGGAAGCATTTTGAAGACAGATCGCACCAATTCCCTTTTCAGCCAAAGAGTAAAGCTGCTTGTTCCCATTTTCGTCCAACGCCCAAATCTTTAGTTTATCCCAGATCTCATCGCCTTCATCAATAAATCCATTGTGATCCGTATCGTAAGCAGCAAGATCCTCAAAACCATTCCCTGATTTCGCCCCGAACAGTTCATTTCCATCATTGATCACGCCATCGCCATTTTTGTCAAGCGCCAAAAAACCGCTCCTTGCCGAAAGCTCATTGATCTCATCCAACTCTCCATCCCCGTCAAGATCAAACAAAAAAGTCTGGTCTGAAAGTTCGGCAATATTTCCGTCCAGGTTGATGACCAGCGGATCGCATACCGCTGTCTTTCGCATGGTTATCGTTTCCTCATAATACTCCTGGAAGCTTCGGCTCATCTCCAAATTCAGGTTAAAGCTTATTTCCCTTCCATCAGCGCATTTAACGGTTCCCTGGGTGGAAAATCCTGTGCTCTCCGTTTCCTCATGATAGTACTGCCTGGTCAATTGATAGCTACGCAGGTTTACGCTGGGCCCAAAAAGCAGATCCTGTGAAGATAAACTTTGCGTATTTTTGCTGCTTTGATCCGTCTCTCCCTCTCCGGAAAGTTCCTGATCCCAGACACTGTTTCTTTTCCTTCCCGGAAAAAGAATATCCATCAAAAAGACAATACACTGCTGCCTGATATCCCGAAGCTGCTTGTTGGCATCTGCAGAATTGGCATTCCGGATATTCCCGATTCCAAAAGGCCGTAGCCTGGACTGCATTTCTTCCAACCGGTCCTGCAGATTTCCGGCCGCATTTCCCTTTTCTTTCGCCTGCTGCTGACCCCCATTCGTTCCAAGCAGATTATTGCCAAACAGGGCACCGGTTCCGTCCTTAAGTCCCTGCCGTCCATTTGTAATGATCAGTCTGTTTACTCTTCCTGATACGGAAGAATATCTTCTGGCGGATTCCATTCCTATGCTGCTGGAATCTATTCGCATCCTTCCTCCTTCTCAAGTCCCTTGCCTCTATTTCCCCTCCCTGATCCATAAAAACAAAAATGATACACATGAAGGCTGTCCTTTTCCTTCTGTATACCATCCGTGGCGACTAAATACATATTTTGCAGAATGCCCTGGCCATAGGTACCTGCATTATATTTATCGACTGGTTTGCAAAATAATTTAGTCTGCTGCATATGCATTAATAGTAATCATCAATATTCGCGTATGTTATACGCAGAAATGAGGTTTTATGGATACTTTCGTAACATTAGCCATCAAACTGCTCCAAGGCGCCCTGATCGGATTAGGTTCCGTCCTTCCGGGAATATCCGGAGGAGTTTTAAGCGTCGTATTTGGCTTTTACAAACCCGTCATGGAATTCCTTGCCGATCCCAGACAAAAAGCAAGAACCCATCTTCCAAAGCTGCTGCCTTATTTTGCAGGCGCCGTAATCGGATTTCTTGGCGTAGCCAATCTCCTTACTTACTTCCTTGAAAAATATCCTGCCCCCTCTATCTGTCTTTTCGTAGGTCTGATAGGCGGTATGCTGCCTTCTCTCTGGCAAGAAGCCGGAAGGAAAGGCAGGAAGATAAATTCACTGCTTGCAACCGCTGCCGCCATGGTTTTCGTTTTTACTTTTTTGTCCTTCTTAAATGCCGCCAGCCTTTCCATTACGCCAGGCTTTTTCTGGTATGTTTTCTGCGGTTTTGCCCTTGCCCTAAGCATCATTGCACCTGGCATGAGTTTCTCGGCTCTTTTAATGCCCTTGGGACTTTATGCCCCCTTTGTGGATGGCATCGGGCATCTGGATCTTTCCGTTGTGATTCCCGGCGTTCTGGGATGCATATTGACGATTCTTTCTATGGCAAAGGCTGTAGATTCCTTGCTCACCAAGTACTACAGCCTTTCTTTTCATGCTATATTCGGATTTGTCACTGCCGCTACCATTATGATCCTGCCTTTTGAAAGCTTCACCCTTTCCACAAGAGCATGTCTTATCAATGTATTCTGGCTGGCCGCCGGAATCTTTGCCGCCACAATACTAGACCGGGCGGGGCTGTCATAACGGATGATCACACCCGGTTGTAATTGATCAAACATCCCTTTAAGATGATCTGACGTTCCTCATCGGTAAGCTCGCCCAGCCTTAGGGTAAACTCTACAAGACCTTCTTCTCCTACTTTATACGCCCTGATCTCTTCCGCTTTCTCTTCCACCGCCCTACGGATATCCGGAATAAACAGGTAATCTTTATTCTGGAAAGGCAGTTCCCCTTCATCGATCAGGAACGGGAGCATCCCCCAATTAATCAGGTTGGAACGGTATCTCTTGGTTGCATATTCGTTGGCAATGTTGGCCCAGCCTCCAAGTACCTTCTGGCAGGACGCTGCCTGCTCCCTTGCAGAACCATCACCGGGTTTTACCGCAAAGATGGTAGAGCCAAAACCTATATTTCCCTGTCCTGCTTCCGGGTAAACCCTATGGATCGTTTCCATAACCGGCTTTAATTCCGGTTTTGCTTCCAAAGGACATTTTCCATCCATCACAGCCTTCTGGGCCACTTGAATATCCTTGGCAAGCCCTACATAAGCAGGATCCTTCCTGGACAAAGTGAATTCCGCAAGTCCCAAAGGATTGGAACGGTAAGAAGAAGTTTCTCCGGACGGAATCAGTTCATCCGTAGTGGTTACCGGATCGTGGATCTCAGATACCACACGCAAAACCAAATTCTCCGGAAGAGCCGTCATGGCCGGCCAGTCTTTAATGTTCGGCCCAAACTGGATCTCTACGGAAGGGTCTGCCACTCCATGGGAATCAAATACCCTGTTGGCATAAATGGCCCGGTCAAAGTGATATTGATATTTACCAATCGTTCCGTCAAACTCGGTTGCCGCAGTGAGCACACCCTTGTTGGCAGCCGTAGCAGCTATGGAGCGTGCATCCATCAGCGCTACCGAAGCAATCTGCCCGTTTTGCAGTTTCGATCCTTCCCTGTTCGGGAAATTCCTGGTGGAATGGCGGATACTGAATGCATTGTTTGCAGGCGTATCTCCGGCTCCAAAGCAAGGGCCGCAAAATGCTGTCTTCATCACCGCACCTGTCTCAAGAAGCGCAGCCGCACATCCATTCTTGATCAGTTCCATATAAACAGGCATGGACGCGGGATACACACTTAATGTAAAACCTTCCGGCCCAATATAGGATCCTTTCATAATATCCGCTGCCGCGCAGATATTTTCAAAACCGCCGCCTGCACATCCTGCAATAATCCCCTGATCCACCAAAAGCTTTCCGTTTTTCACTTTATTTTTTAGTGAAAACTCCACCGCACCATCCAAAGAAACTGCTGCCTTTTTCTCCACATCATCCAAAATATCCATAAGGTTTGCATTCAACTCTTCTATGGTATAAGTATTGCTGGGATGGAAAGGCATAGCAATCATCGGTTTGATGGCGCTAAGGTCAACTTCAATGAAACCGTCATAGTAAGCTGTTTGTGCCGGCATCAACTCTTTATAATCATCACTTCTTCCATGAATTTCATAAAATTCTTTAATTACATCATCCGTCTGCCAGATGGAGGATAAGCAGGTGGTTTCCGTAGTCATAACGTCAATGCCAATCCTGAAATCCGCGCTTAAGGAAGCCACCCCAGGACCTACAAACTCCATCACCTTATTCTTTACGGCGCCGCTTGCAAATACTTCTCCGATGATGGCAAGGGCCACATCCTGAGGTCCTACTCCAAAAGCAGGTTCCCCCGTTAAATACACCGCTACTATCCCTGGCATATTGATGTCATACGTCTGATTTAGAAGCTGCTTCACCAGCTCCGGTCCCCCTTCTCCCATTGCCATGGTTCCAAGAGCCCCATATCTGGTATGGGAATCGGATCCAAGGATCATCTTTCCGCCTCCGGAAAGCATTTCCCTTGCAAACTGATGGATCACCGCCTGATGAGGAGGCACATAAACACCACCATATTTTTTCGCACAGGTAAGGCCAAACATATGGTCATCTTCATTGATCGTCCCCCCTACTGCACATAAGGAATTATGACAGTTGGTAAGCACATAGGGAACCGGAAACTTCTCAAGTCCTGATGCCCTTGCCGTCTGGATGATCCCTACAAAGGTGATATCATGGGAGGTGAGCTTATCAAATTTAATTTTCAGCTTCTCCATATTCCCTGAGGTATTATGTGCTTCCAAGATCCCATAAGCGATCGTCCCTTTCTTCGCCTCCTCTATGGATATCTCTTTTCCTGTTTTGCTTTTCACCTGGATAAGCGCCTCAGGCCCATCGGTAATAATCTCTGTGCCGTTAACCAGATACGCGCCTTTTTCATGTACTGATACCATATTGTAACCTCCTGAATCTATTTTTAATTTCTCTGTAAAATTCTGTTGTTTATTATAAAGTAAAATACGAAAGGTTGCAATTGCTTCTGTCAATTATTAAGTCCTATTCATATCCCCGTCCACCATTTTGGCGTATTTTGCATAAGCTCATCTTGTAGAAACTGCTTGGGAGACACACCGGTAAACTTTTTAAACACTCTGCTGAAATACAATGGGTCTTCAAACCCCACAAGTGCAGAAACAGCAGAAACACTCATTGTATTTGTAAAAAGAAGATCTTTTGCCCTTTCCATCCGCAGGCCATTTAAAAAGTGCATTGGCGCCTTACCTGTACAGGTTTTAAAAAGATGTGAAAAATAGCTTTCACTCAGCTTACAATAGTCCGCCATCGCGGCAACGCTCCATGGCTCCTGGTAACTCTGGTTCAGCTTCATGATCAACCGGTCAATCGAAAAATTCTCTTCCGCTCCCCCTGTTCCCTGTCCGCCAAATCGGTTAATCAATGCCATCATTTTATAAAAACTACTGATGGTTATCTCATTGTACATCGCTTTTTTAAGCTGCAATTCTGCTATCATATCCTGAAACAAAAGCTTCAGGGAAAGGTTTTCCCCAATATAACAATTGCGTATTCCATATTTTTCCAGGATTTCATCACATGCCGTTCCGGTGAAATGTATCCAGTATACTTCTGGTTTCTCACTGGCATAATAAGAATAAACTTGTGGCTCTCCAGGGCGGAATAAAAGAAGGTTACCTGCCGGGACGCCCACCCACTCCCCGTCAAGCAGATAATGTCCTGACCCTCTATACAAATAAATAATCTGGTAATCCAAACGACCATAAGTACGCTGCTGGAAATAATCCTTTGTCCGAAACACCTGCCAGCCACAACAATTTACAGACAGAGGATTTTGGGTATCCTCATATCCAATCGCCCGTCTGTAATCTCTTAAATGCCCCGATACATTGATCATATTTTTTCCTCCGGCTAGGTTTTAATCCGGTTTATTTTAACACAAAAAAGCAGAATCATCCATATATAAAGCATTGAGAGATATGGACTTTTGGATTCAAAAATCTATACTGAGAGCAAGACAATTACAGAAAAAAGGAGAAAATACTTGAAAAGACAAATTATTTTTCTAATGACAGATACCACAAGAAAAGATATGCTTGGCTGCTATGGAAATCCCTCTATGAAAACGCCAAACTTAGACCAGTTAGCTGCCGAAGGAATCCGATACGAAAATGCCTATACTTGCCAACCTGTATGCGGTCCGGCACGAAGCGCCATCTTTACAGGCACTTTCCCACATACCAACGGAATGGTGACTAACAGTATTGCTATGGGTGCAAATGTAAAGACCATCGGCCAGCGGCTTCGGGACAATGGAATCGAATGCGGTTATATTGGCAAATGGCACTTAGATGGCGGGGACTATTTTGGCTTGGGGATCTGCCCGGAGGGATGGAATCCCGATTATTGGTATGATATGAAATGTTATCTGGAAGAATTAACGGAAGAAGAACGTGTACGTTCCCGCGATCCTATGGAATGCTACCTGGAAGATTTTTCGGAATCATTTACCTATGCCCACAGATGTTCCGACCGTGCCCTACAATTTATCCATGCGTATAAAGATCAGGACTTCTTTTTGGCTGTATCCTATGATGAACCTCACGGTCCTTCCCTATGCCCTGCCCCTTACAATACAATGTATGATGATTTTCAATTTGAAAGCTGCCCCTCCTTTCAGGATGATTTAAGTAAAAAACCGTTCCTGCAGCAGGTATGGGCAGGAAAAAACCTCCATTCCCCTGAATCGGAAATCAACCATCCTTCCAGATCATTGTCTCTGTTTTTGGGCTGTAATTCCTATGCAGACTATGAGATCGGCCGCGTCCTTGACGAGATCAAACGGCTGATCCCAGATGCCATGGTCATTTTTACTTCCGACCATGGGGACATGCTTGGCTCGCATCGGCTGTTCTCTAAGAATGCTGCCGCCTACAAAGAAGTGGCCAACATCCCCCTGCTTATTAAAGGCGGCGCCCAAAACTGCGTTGTCCATGCCCCCGCTTCCCACATTGACCTTGCCCCAACAATCATGGAATATTTCGGACTTCCTATTCCGAAATTGTTGGAAGGCAAAAGCATGCTTTCCCAGATCCAGGATCCTTCCCAAGCTGTAAATGATGTTGTCTTTACGGAATTCACAAGATATGAAGTAGACCATGACGGATTTGGCGGCTTACAGATCATGCGTGCTGTTATCTCCGATAAATACAAGCTGGTGATCCATCTCTTAGACAGCGATGAATTCTATGACCTTAGCGCCGATCCCTATGAAGTCAATAATTTGATTTACGATGAAAACTATCAGGATATACGCAACAAACTCCACGACAAACTGCTTGCCCATATGAACGAAACCAGGGATCTGTACAGAGGCTATCAATGGAGAATGCGCCCCTGGCGGAAAGGGTATACGCCTACCTGGGACAATGAAGGCTATACCAGACAACGGGAAAATGAAGAGTACGAACCCCGGCAGTTAGATTATGATACCGGACTTCCTATGGAAACGGCAATCCGCAAAAAAATTTAAAGACATATAACGGAAAACCGTTCTAAATAAAAATCAAATACCCTCTGTGAGCAGCAGGGTATTTGATTTTATTCAGAACAATATCAATCCTTTAACCTCTTTTGAATCTCCTTAATTATTATCTCAAGCGCCTTGACTCTCGCATACTTTTTATCCACAGACTCTAAAATATGCCAGGGAGCATAGGTTGTGCTGGTCTTCTCAATCATTTCATCCACTGCAACCTCATACTGATCCCATTTTTCCCTGTTACGCCAATCCTCATCTGTGATCTTCCATCTCTTTTCCGGCGTATCACGACGATCCTCAAAACGCTTCAACTGGGTATCCTTGTCGATCTGAACCCAAAATTTAATGACCACCGCCCCCCAGTCGTGAAGTTCTTTCTCAAATTCATTTATTTCGTTATAGGCCCGTTTCCAATCGTTTTCACTGCAAAAACCCTCCAGCCGTTCCACCATTACACGCCCATACCAGCTTCTGTCAAAAATGGCAATATGCCCTGTCTTGGGAAGCCTGGTCCAAAAACGCCACAGATAATGCCGGGCTTTCTCATGAGGCTCCGGGCTTGCAATGGGATGCACCTCAAATCCTCTTGGGTCAAGGGCCTGCGTGATCCGCTTAATATTTCCGCCTTTACCTGCCGCATCCCAGCCCTCAAACAAAATGACTACCGGGACTTTCATCCGGTACAAACGGTTATGCAGATCCTGCAACCGGGACTGCAAGTGTTTCAACTTCAACTTGTATTCCTTTTCTTCCACTGTCTGGTCAAGGGCTATTTCTGAAAGTTTCGGCATTTTTTCAAGAGGAAACACATTTTGCAAAAGAGGGACTGCCAGACTTTGATTCTGCAATGCAATTTCAATCCCCTGGGTAAGGATTTCCAGTGCCTGAAGTTCCGCCCATTTTTTTGACTTGGCATCGATCACATACCAGGGCGCCGACGATGCATGGGTATCCTCCAAATACTGGTCAAATACCAGTTGGCACTTCTCATAATGCTTATTCTGCCACTTATCCTCCTCACTGACACGCCATTTGGTATCAATGTTTCCCGTCAATTCCTTGATCCGTCTCTTTTGTTCCCTTTGGCTGATATGGCAGAATAGTTTCACCACCAAATACCCATTATCCGTAAGCTGTCTTTCAAAACGTCTGATGCTTTCAATCCTCTGCTCATAAGTTTTCTGGCTTATGCCCTCATGGAGGCAAATTCCCATCAGCTCACCCATCCAGCCTGAATCAAGAAACATAAACTTCCCTGCCTCCGGAATCTTACTGAAATACCGGCAAAGAAACGGTTTCCTTTTTTCTTCCTCGGTAGGTGCATCTTCCATCGGCACCACTTTAAAAAACCGCGGATCAATGTTTTGGATCAGATCCCCAATAAGACTCCCTTTTCCCGCCGTTCCCCAGCCTTCTACCAGCACCAATACCGGAACCTTATGTTCTTTCAGGAGCATCTGCTGCCCAAAAAGCTTCTCCCTTGCTTTTTTTAAACGCTGCTTTATTTCCTCTTCTTCCGGCTTATCCAAAAATTGTACTGTTTTTAACATAAGAACCTTCCCCCTTCCTTCTCTTTCTTGATTATACCCTATTCCCCCTTATTTCACAACCGAAGCATCCTCTCCGCCAACATATCACATTAAAAACGGCTGCCTTTCGGCAACCGCTTTACTCCATGTTAATCCTGTACATAAGGCATCAATGCAACATGACGCGCTCTCTTGATTGCAACGGTAAGCGCTCTTTGATGCTTTGCACAGTTTCCTGTGATTCTGCGGGGAAGGATCTTCCCACGCTCTGATACATATCTTTTTAACTTATTAACATCTTTGTAGTCGATCACATTATCTTTTCCACAAAATACACATACTTTTTTTCTTCTGCGGATTCCGCCTTTTTTTCTCATGGGAGAATCAGACTTCTCTGTTTTATTATATGCCATAATAATTGCCTCCTATCTTAGTTTAAACCAACCTCTAGTTAAAGGGCAGTTCCTCGTCTATCCCATCCGGAATATTCATGAAACCGTCACTTGCTCCTGAAGGTTCTAATGTCCTGCCTGCACCTGAAAACCCGTTATCAGCGCCTGCATTATTGCTATTCTTGCTCTCGGCAAATTCCTGTTCTTCTACCACCACATCAGTCGTATACACCTTAACACCATCCCGGTTCGTATAGCTGCCTGTCTGGATACGCCCTGTAATAGCGACCTTGGTTCCTTTCCTGAAATATTTCTCAGCAAATTCACCAGCCCTGCCAAATGCCACACAACCTATAAAATCTGCGGTTTGATCATCGTTGTTGCGGTTAAACCTGCGGTCTACCGCCAGTGTATACCTTGCAACTGCCGTAGAGTTTTCCCCCTGTGAATACCTTACTTCAGGATCTCTTGTTAAACGCCCCATAAGTATTACTTTATTCATACCTGCCTCTTCTTTCCAGCGTATTGGCTATACGCCTTATGCTTCCTGTTTCACGCATAAAAATCTGATAACATTGTCCATAATGCGAACACGGTTTTCGATCTCGATAGGCGCTGTGCTCTCTGCATCAAACTGAATGAAGTAATAGAAAGCTTCTTTCATCTTCTGAACTTCATAGGCAAGTCTCTTTTTGCCCCAGTCATCAACATTTGTGACCGTACCGCCGAATCTCTCGATCAGGGCTTTGCACTTATCAATAACTGCTGCTCTTTCCTCATCTTCGATTTTCGCACTTACAACAACGGCTAATTCATATTTGTTCATGCTAGTTACCTCCTTTTGGTCTCTGGCCCCGTCTTCGGGAGCAAGGAATTGTTCCGCCATTATGCGGATGATAATAAGCACCCTTAAGCGCCTAATACCCTTAAAACATATCACGGAGTAATATCATATCATGACTACCCGCTTTTTTCAAGTGTTTGTCCGAATCTCTTTGATATTTTTTTCTACCTGCCTGCGGGGAGTCATAATCTGATGGCCACATCCTAAACATTTCAATCTAAAATCTGCGCCAATCCTCAAGACCTCCCATTCCTTGCTGCCGCAAGGGTGGGCTTTTTTTAAAATAAGCCTATTTCCTACTTGGATATCCATCTTTTCCTCCTGGCCGCTATTTCCATTATTCTGCAACCGCCCAGCTTCTTTGCAGTTCCTCTTTAAAGTCATTGCTGTAAGGACCCTGTGGGATTGCCTTCAAACTTTCATAAATATTACGCCGTTTCCCGGTGTCATTTGCAGATGATCCTCCAGATTCTCCCTTCCAATACCGGAAACCGTATAAATAACTTTCCATCAGGTCATCCCAGGATGAAAAATTTTCCTGCATCAGCAAAGAATTTTGATACTGGATTTCAAGCGCTTCATCCAAAGTATAATACCCTGCTACATAACACCACGACGCCACCTGGTTTAATCTGCACAGATCCCACGCCAAGATTCCTTTGTCCCCATATGTTTTATGGCATTCATAAACAGTCCCCAAAACATTGATGGTATAAGACCCAAATTCTCCAAAGTTCTCTTTCACTACCGCGTCAAACTCTTCTTTTTCAAGAGAAAAGAACCCCTTTTCTTCCAAAGCATCTACATATTCCATGTATCCCTGCCTATGCCCCTGGCTGCGTAGCCATTCCATGATCTCATCCGCACTCTCCTGATCCTCAATCCCCCAGCCGGTATACAATTGATATCTCATAAAAACTGCATTGGACGCATTTCTCTCCATTCCGCCCACTAGTGTCCGGTCGCCCTGATTGCTTTCCGTAATAAGCGCATAAGTGGCATTCATCCATTGGACGGTATCCGAATCTACATCCGACTGGACAGATCCCTGATCTGCCGCCAGATCCTCTTTGCACTTTTCTAAGTTGGCAGCCACGAACCCATCATAAGAAAAAGTTCCGTCTTCCGGATCAGCGTAACCATACCCTTGATTTCCCTGTCCCGTCTCCTCTTTTGGGGATGAGGGATTTTCACCCGAAAATATATCATCCAGGCTGGTCACCCCTTCTCTTGGCTGTGACTGAGGCCGTGGCGACTTTTCCGGCTTATTTTCAGGTGTCGCTTCTGCGTCTTTTCCAGGAGATACCTGCACCGGGATCCTATCCTCGGCTTCGCCCTTCCCTAGCTCATCGCCAGGATCCTCCATACGGTCATCATCCATTCTCCTTTCCAATACCTTCCCAAAAGCTCTCATAAACCGTCCGGTCATTCCACAGCCTGTCATAGAAAAAAGCACGGAACATAGGATCACTGCCGTTACAAATTTTTTACCCCGCATATTTATGGCCTCCTCATTTGTCATAATAAAACTCTGAAAGATCCATACGGTATGCCTCTTCTATTTCCCCCAGTAAAATATTGGTAAAAGCATCATAGTCATGTTCATCCAAAGTAAGCGTCATCGTCAGAACATTATTCCCTTGGAGCCTTAATTCATAATAAACCTGGTGATAAGGAAAAACCTGTTCGTCATAGGAGATATGTTCTCCAGCGCTGGTTGAGCAATAAACACCCTCGCCTTGCGTGGTCACTTCCGGTTCGCCTATGGACAGATCTTTATAATCCCGACTGTTCTCCGCCATAAAATCATATCTATATTGTATCGTCTCCTGGACAGACTCTATGAGCGATGTTGATCCATAAAGGGAGGAAGTACCAATTGTCATATTTACACCATGCATATTTGCATATAAACTGTTACCATAATTTTTCGTATTCTGCCCCATAGGAATCATCACTTCATAGATATGATCCTCATAATCAGAAATTTCCGTCACTCCCATATAAATATAGCCATCCGCTTCCCGAATCTCCGGGTCTCCTGTTTTGGGTGTATAAATGTCCTGGGCAGGGTTCACCCGCTCTCCGGCATTGGTCAGGTCTTCCTCTGCATTTCCGTATCCTGACAGATCCAAGTGATAGCAGTTTCCCAACTCCTCAAGAACCTGATTGGTTTCCTTATCCGTATCCCTTCCCGTCACAGATAAGCAAACTATATACCCAATTCCGTTTGGCGCTGTCCCCACATAGACAAGGGTATGATTCGTTGTGGCATTTTCCATAGTATCCAGTTCTTCTACTGACATATGCTGATAACAGCATAATCCCTCTTCCACCGTAACTGCATCATCTATTACCATATTCTGGTAACGGGAAGGATGTTCATTTACATCGCTTGTATATGACTGCATCCACCTGGAAAGTTCCTCCTCCGGGCTGCTATAGAGCCAATCTCCCGCCAAAGTCAGTGAAAATTGAATGCCATGACCATAATAAAACCCACCTCCATCATAAGAATCCGAACCGATGGGAATACAAACCTCCACCTCCTGATTGGTAATTGCATCTGTCAGCGTCACCGCCTCTACATACTCAAAACCTTCTAAAGAAACCGGTTCCGCACTGGCTGCCTGGGACCCTTCCATATAATCATAGCTTCTTTCTTCACCGCTTAAATAATTTACCAACACATTCGTCTGTATATCCGGCTCTACCATTGCCTTGGTAATCTCACCGGTGTCCGTCTTATCCGAAAACTTCAATGATGCGATAATTTCCTCTATTTCTTTTCTACACTGGTCTGCCTCTTCTTCCTCTATTATGTAGATGGTTGCCGCTGCCAGCATCACCTGTCCATCCCCCAGATTTTTACCGAAAAACAATGTCCAATAATCACCTGCGAAGTTCGTTTTCGTCCGGTGTGCATAGGAAGCCGTTCCTTTTTCCTCCGACATATTATTTACCGCCGCCATGCCGGATACTTGCCCAAGAAGCTGATCCGCAGAAATCATTCCCTGATAGATCTCTTCTACGCTGCTGATATCTCTCTGGCAGGAAACCACCGACAACCCGGCTCCTTCCTCCGAATACAGTTCTATCACATGATTGTCCTCATCCGCCTCCCTGTAAAAAATACTCCAGCCAGGCCCATACTTAAAGCTCATTCCAGCGCCTTCATAGCGGTTACTCTTATCTGCTGCACAACCCACAAGCGCCATACAGACCAAAATCCCTGTCAATACTACCGTTAACTTTTTCCCCATCCTCATTTCTCCTCTTACGCTTTTTTACAATACCCCGAAAATTTCACCAATACTGCCGGAAACTACCAAATTTGCCGCATGATCTCTTGCAGTGGGCGTCTTATTGATCAGGATCAGCTTATCCCCCTGATAATAATCAATCAGGCCTGCCGCCGGATAAACCACCAGGGAAGTCCCCCCTACGATCAGCACATCTGCCTTACTGATGCAGCTTACGGCATCGGATAAAGTCTTCTGATCCAAACCTTCCTCGTAAAGCACCACATCCGGTTTGACTCTGCCGCCGCAATCATCGCAAACCGGCACGCCCTCGGCACACAGCATATACTCTGCATCAAAAAATTTGCCACACTTCTGGCAATAATTTCGGAGCACACTTCCATGAAGCTCTAAGACCCGCTTGCTCCCTGCTGCCTGATGAAGCCCGTCAATATTCTGGGTGATCACTGCCTTTAATCTGCCTTCCCTCTCCCACTGCGCTAACTTTCGATGCGCCTTGTTGGGTTTTGCAGACAGACACAGCATCTTATCCTTATAAAACCGGAAAAATTCTTCCGGGTAATGCCTGTAAAAAGTGTGGCTTAAAATTGTCTCCGGAGGATAATCATATTTTTGGTTATAAAGCCCGTCCACACTACGGAAATCCGGAATCCCGCTCTCTGTGGATACCCCTGCCCCGCCAAAAAATACAATGTTATCACTTCCGTTTATGATCTCTCTTAATTTCTCGATTTGTTCCATTGTGGTCCCCCAATTTCCTTTTCCGTAACCTTTTTGTCCTGTTGGTTACTATCTTACCACAAAAACACACACAGTTCCACCAAAATACAAATGAAAGATATCATCAATCTGTATATTTTCCTACTCCCACCTTTTTACATGCCATTCTTTCTTTTCCCTATCTTCTTCCAGTTTAAACCAACCGCTGCGCTCTTCCTTTAAAAAATGTTTTCGGAAAAATACGCCTCCTTTGGTTGCACACAGGGCTGAAATATATGCATTAGGTTCTATGGAAAAGGAATTTTGGTAAATCAGTTCACAGTTCTCACCAGATAATCCCATACGGTATATCTTTACTTCATACTTATCATCCTTTTGCCGGGCATCTATATTTTGCCGGGCATCTATACTATAAATATACCCGTTATAAATACAGTAGTCTGTATACGGGGGGACGCAAAAGATCGTCTCTTCCCCATCCTGCAAATTATAACGGATGATCCGCTCTCTTTCTCCGTAAATGTCCTCTCCATAATAAAGATTTCCGCCGTATATCAATATCTGTCCCCAACCATCATAGCGGCAAAGTTCCTCCTCATTTTCCCCCTCAAGGCTCATTTTGCTGATAGCGATTCCGTCACCCAGCCATTTTTTACAAAACAGTGACCCTGAGTATTTTGCTCCCTGCATGGAACCATCACTTAACAGATACTGAAAAATATCTGTAGCAATTAATTTCCTGTCCGTCCCATCCTTTTTCATCAGGTATAAAAAGTTATCCTTATGTTCCGCAGGCTCACTTGTCACCAGCCCGGACTGATCAAATTCTTTTTCATATGTGGAACAAAAATACACATATTCACCGCCAACCTGTAATTTCTGCCCCATTTCACATAACTTCTCCATACCGGTTCCGTCTGTATTCATACGGCAAACGCTCTGTCCGTCACTCAGGTTAATAAAATAAATCTTGCCATCCTGTACGCACAGGCCTCCAGGATGCACTTTTGCAAGCCGCTGGGGCTCGCTGCCGTCCTCCCTGACACGATAAAGATAAAAATGATCCAGCTCACTGGCATAGTAATAATACCCATTATCATAGCAGATCGTTGTAATATAGCTGTTTGCCCAGCTATCTCCGTTTTCCTCGATCCACCATTTAATCACCTTGGGCGTTCCATCCTCTTCCCATGAGATTAAAAATTTTGCTGTTGCAACACCATGTGCCGTTCCCCCTTCCCCATAAAGATACTCTGATGCCTGCAACACTTTTTTCCCTTCGTACTCTGCCGGGCACAAATCATAAAACCCTCTTGCATTACCGCCTGTAACCCGTGCTTCACAAGGAACATCCCACCCTTCCACATTTTCTCCTCCAAAAAAGATCCGCTCATCAAAATAAGGACAATACGCGCTATATCGATTGGCTTCCGGTTCCTGAATCAAGTCTACCCGCAGTCCACAGTCATAGTCTTCTTCTAAATCAGAAGGAAGTTCCATTTTCTCTATCGTATGGTTTTTGTATTTAAAAACCGCTTTATAAGAATCCCCCACCGCGCCGCAACCTGTCCCCTGGGCGCTAAGCACCACTTCCACATTCTCATCACTATCTATATCTGACCAAAAAAGATCGAACCATCCGTAAAAAGAGCAGTCCTCTTCTTCAAAACAATAAGGTTCATCCTCATTCATATAAAACCACAAACCACCTGAACCATAAAAAGGAGTTTCTTCTGCATCCAGCACCATAGCCAGCATATCCACTTGTCCATTTCCATCTATATCATCGATCCTAAGCCCGGTAAGTTTCTTCTTCCCACCTTGAAAGACATTATCATCCAGCAGCGACTTAAGGCAGGTTTCCCCTTCCTGCCAGCCAACCTTTTGCCTGTCAGCTTCCTCCCAAAAAAAATCCTTATTTTGCTGCAACTGCCTTTCCGGGGAAAATTCTCCCTGAATCTTTTCCTGTACCTTTTCCGGATCCGGATCTTCCTCATTGGCTGCCGTTTCTTCTTCCTGCATTCTTTTTACATCCTCCCCCTCTTTATTGGAAGCACACCCAAAAACAAACCCTATACATAACAAAATCCCTAATACCCTTTTGATTCTTTTCATCTGTTTCTTCATCGTTCCTTCTCCTGTAGATACGTTCTCTGATACCTATTTTACAGGACACTTGCATCATAGTTGTATCCAAATTGCATCATAGTTGCATCATTGATACCGTTCCGCTCACCACATTCGCAAAGACGCACCTTTCGGCGCTCTTCGCTGCTTCGCAGCTTCTTTGCTCATGCGTGGCCTTCCCTCAGCAGAAACAGGGGAATCAAAATTTATGCAAGCATAATTTTGATTCCCCTGTTTCTGCTGGCTGAACTGTAAGTTACATATTTCCCACCAAAAAGTCTTTCATCACACCTAAAAATTCCCGCATCATATTATTGAGCTGTAAAAACGGTTCCCCTCTTGCAGCAATCCCATGAACCTTTTGATATCCTGCCTTCCGGGCAATTCTGACTGCCCGGAATACATGGAAGTTGTTGCTCACTACCCCTACCGAATCCCTCTCCTTATCCAGATATTCCGCTGAAAAGGTTAGGTTTTGAAATGTGTTTTTTGACTGGTCTTCTTTTTGGATCCGTTCTGCGCTGATTCCCTTTTCCACCAAATAATCATACATTCCCTGTGCTTCCGATATATGTTCGTCAGACCCTTGTCCACCGGAAACGATGACATATGTGTCAGGATTTTTTGTCAAATAATCAATTGCTGCATCCAAGCGGTATTGTAGCGCTCTTGAAGGTCCGCTTCTCTTCATCTGGGCCCCTAACACAACCAGATAATCCAGTCCCTCTGGCGCCGACTTAGAAAATCCACTTAAGATCAGCCCCTCCACAATCAAAAAAATACTCATCCCAAGACACACCAAAATTATAAAAATCCTTTTAAACCATACCGGAAAACGGTTTGCCCATATTCCTTTCCTGATCAGTATTGATAAAAGAATTGACCCACATCCTAAAAGCAGCCATATAAAATAAAAATTCGTCCCATGGCCCACAAAAAATGCAATGCAAATAAAATAGATCAAACACAAAATACCAAATAACAATAAAATAACCTGCATTCCTTTACTCCTTTTTTGTATTGTAACAGATACAAAAAGAAAAAATAATCAGAAATGATAAAAATTTATGGAATCTTAACTTTCACAGCCGCGGATTTCCCTATGCTGCGCTGGTAACCTTTATTCGCTCTGTCTTACGATCTTATAGTAAGTCTTTGCCGTAACCAGGTAACTGGCGCCATACACCACCACAAACAGCGCCATCACGCTGACCGTGCACCAAATAAGCAATTTTACATTAAACAAAGAAATGGCCGCCATAAGCCCTTTTACCATATACATCCCTGCCACGGTATGAAGAAGAGCACCTGCAAGGGGCAGTTCAAATACCATCAGGATCTGCCTGTGCACCGTTCCCCGGATCTCCCTATCACTCATCCCTACCTTCTGCATGATCTCAAAGCTGTTCCGATCCTCATATCCTTCTGTAATCTGCTTGTAATACATGATCAGGATCAGGCACATAAAGAAGATCAGCCCAAACAACATGCCAATAAATAAAAGCCCACCGTACATGGAGACAGCATCCTCTCTGAGCGCCACGCCATTTTCAAAATTAGAATATCCCGGCTGCCCCTGCGCCCATGTGGAAAAGTCCCTGATAAATCCTGCTTTTTCTTTGTCCACACCTTCTAACACAAGCCCTATATGCTGGCTTTGGCTGCCAATAAACCCCTTTACGTCCTCCACACCGTTTGCCCTGCACCATGCTCCAATACAATCTTCCTTTGCCTTGTTATCCCGGACTGTCATTACATATCTGGAGCCAAACAGGTTTCCGTATGCCTTAGGTTCCGGAAAAAAGTCTGTCATTTCCTCTTTCACCAAAAGCTCCCTTCCGAAAAAGTCCACGGTATCATAGCCAAAATCCTGTCCGCTGCAATAGATCAACACTTCATTTTCCGCAAGATCCACACATTCCCTTCCGGTAATGGAAGCACATTCCGCCTGTGTCAGGATATAAAAAACATAGTTGTCCTCAACAAAATAGTCATTGTCTTTCACCACAAAGCTGTTTCCATCCTTCCTTGTGGAAAGGTTCATCTTTTCATAAACATCCATCCTTGTGACATTGACTCCATACTTTTCTTCCAGTGCACCAATCTCCTGTGCAGCCTCTTCCTTCGTGACTCTTCCTTCCCTAAACTCCGCCGTCGCATCATAAGGATTGGTAAAATGTACGATACCGTCTATCCCTAAATACAAAGAAACAGTACACACAAGGGTAATGATCACCATGGTGGAAAAGATGCAGATATTGGAAAGGCTGGCCGCGCTCTTTTTCATCCGGTAAAGCATCCCTGAAATAGTGATGAAATTCTTAGGCATATAATAAATCCCTTTCTGTTTTTTTACCAGCTTCAAAAACGCAATGCTCCCAGATGTAAACAGCAGGTACGTTCCCACAATGACCAAAAAAACCGCTCCAAAAAAGTTGGTAAAGATCATACTGTCTATTTGGGATGTGATGGAGATATGATATCCCTTCCCTAAAGCCAGAAGCCCAAGCAGCGCCCAAACCCATAAAAGCTTTGGTTCCTTTTCCCCTTTTTTGCTTCCGCTCATCAGCTCCACCGGTTTTGCCTTCCCCATCTGCCAAAGGTTTTCCGCAAAATTGATCAGATACACCACTGCAAAAAAAGCAAGGGTTTCCTGAAACGCCTTAAAGTGGAATACAAATTGCGTTTCTACTGGCAGGCTGCACATCCGAAGCAGCACCAGAAACAGCAATTTAGCAAGCACCAGACCAAGGATGATCCCCCCTGTTACCACTACCCCATAGACAAAGAAAGCCTCAAAAAATAACATACTGCCAATGTGTTTCTTTTCCAACCCCAAAATATTGTATAACCCAAACTCCCGCTGCCGCCTTTTAATCAAAAAACTATTTGCATAAATAAGGAATCCCAGCAGGATACAAGCTAACAGCCCCTTCCCTATGGTAAGCATCATCCATGCATACGCGCTCCTTGGCAAAGTCTTTATCAGGTCATTATACAGGATTGACGCAAACACAAAATAAGTAAACACAGAAAAGACCCCTGCTGCCAGATAAGGGTAATACACATTTCCGTTACCGTTGATCCCCCTTAAAGCCATAGAGGGTAAAATCCTTAACTTTTTCATTGGTCTTCCTCCTCCCCGCTTTCCCTCTCCACTCCTTGTACGTCAGTCTGTAGAACCGTCAACGCATCGGAAATCATCTTATACATCTCGTCATTGCCCTGGTTTCCTCTATAAATCTGGTGGAACACACAGCCGTCCTTGATAAACAGCACCCGCCCCGCATGGCTGGCCGCCTGGATACTGTGGGTCACCATTAAAATGGTCTGCCCTTCCTTATTCACCTCCCCAAACAGCCTAAGGAGTTTTCCTGACGCCTTAGAATCCAACGCCCCTGTAGGCTCATCTGCAAGGATAATATCCGGCTCCGTGATCAGTGCCCTACATGCCGCCACGCGCTGCTTTTGCCCGCCGGACACTTCATATGGGTATTTTTCCAAAATATTCGTTATGGAAAGTTTCTCCGCTAACGGCTTTAACTTTTCCTCCATTTTCTTATGATCCTCCCCTGCCAATACCAACGGAAGATAAATGTTATCCTTCAATGACAGGGAATCCAGCAGGTTAAAATCCTGAAAGACAAACCCTAGGTGCTCCCTACGGAACGCACAGATTTCCCGCTGCTTAATTTCAGAAAGATCCTTCCCATTTAGCAGAACCTGCCCGCTGCTTGCCCGGTCTAAGGAAGCCAGGATATTAAGCAACGTGGTCTTTCCGGATCCCGATTCCCCCATGATGGCCACATATTCCCCTTCCTCCACGGAAAAATTCACATTGCTAAGCGCCTGTACCTTCACTGCGCCAAGCCTTGCCGTATATACTTTTTTTAAATTTTTAACTTCTAATAATGACATGTCTTCCAAACTCCTTTCTTACCCGTCGTGATATCTCAAGTATACGCAAAAGAGAAATGCCCTGCCATTCATCCGGCTAACATTTCTCCCTGTAAAACTTACGTTTTTGTCACTTATGCAGCTACGGTTCACGGACGTACAAACAGCCTAATACTCTTCCTGCCAAAATCCCAGGATCACTTTCGTGCCCTTTCCAGGCTGGGACTTAATACGGATGGTATGGGAAAGCCCGTCCATTACCTGCCGGCAAAGATACAGTCCAATCCCCGTGGACCGTTCTTCCATCCGTCCGTTACATCCTGTAAACCCTCTTTCAAAAACCCGGGGTAGATCGCTTTCGCGAATCCCAACCCCCGTATCCTCCACCACTAGATAATGAACCTTTCCCTCTCTTACCTTCCCTTCCTCATCCGATCCATAGATGGATATCCCGCCTTGATCCGTATACTTCAGTGCATTGGACAAAACCTGTCCCACTACAAAAGAAAGCCACTTTTCATCCGTCACTGCCTTTAGTGTAAACTCTCCCAAATGTAAGGAAAGCCCGCTGCGGGAAAACAACACAAAGTGCTTTCTAAGCGCCTGCTTTACCACATTTCTCACATCACAATATTGAAAAAGAAGATCAGATGAAATACTTTCCAGACGGGCATAAGTAAGAGCCATCTCCGCATACTCTTCAATCTTAAATAATTCTTCCAGCTCCTGCCCCCTGTCCTTTACACAGTTATCAGAGCCGTCTATGAGCCGGACATTTTCTTCCTCATCCGAAAGCAACAACCGAAGCGCCGCAATGGGGGTCTTTACCTGGTGGATCCACATAGTATAATAATCCGTCATATCTTTTTTCTTTTCGTCATAGGCCATGCGAAGCTTTTTCTTTTCCTGCTCCACATCCTTTAGCATCTGCTGGTAAATACGCTCCTTGACATCTCCGCCCTCTGGCAAGAAATACGCCCTTTCTTCCCCTTTTTCCAACGCGGAAAATAACACAAGGCATTTCTTCCTGTACTTTTGATAATCAAAGACTGCATACATCGCTCCAAAAAAGGCTACAATGATCACTGCATAGAACATGTTCCAAAACGCATTTCCATATCCATATAACGCCGTTATGGCAAAGAAAACTGCCGTAATAAACAAATACAAAAAGACAAAGACCAATCTGACTTTTAAGTAAGATATAATCATCCGCCCTTCCCGTTTGCCTTTTTTTAAGAAATAATCTCTTTTCAAACTATCCATTGCCAAGCTGATACCCAACTCCCTTTTTTGTCAAGATCAAATTTTTAATTCCCGCTTCCTCCAGTTTTTTCCGAAGGCGGTTCATATTTACCGTCAAGGTATTATCATCCACAAAATATTCATTATCCCACAGCCGTTTCATAATTTCTTCCCGGCTCACTGTTTTTCCCGCATGTTCATAAAGAAGCTGTAAAATCCGGAACTCATTTTTAGAAAGTTCCAGCCGTTTTCCCTCATACAAAAGGCTCATATCCGCCAGGTTTAAGATCACCCCGGCGTATTCCGCCACTGTTAGCTGATTTTGGAAAGAATACGTCCTTCTAAGGATTGCCTGGATTTTTGCCAAAAGCACCTCCAGGTCATAAGGCTTTACAATAAAGTCATCCCCGCCCATATTCATTGCCATGACAATATTCATGTTGTCAGCCGCCGATGAAACGAACACCACCGGAACCTGAGAAAATTTCCGTATTTCCCCACACCAGTAATAGCCGTTAAAAAAGGGAAGGCCAATATCCAAAAGCACTAGCTGCGGGTCAAAGGAGATAAACTGGGGCAGGATGTTTTCAAAATTCTCCACACACACCGCCTCATACCCCCATCTTGCTAAATGTTTCTTTACCTGTTCTGAAATAACCCTATCATCTTCAACGATCAATATCCTGTACATCCTTCAACCTCTGTAAAATTTACTATAAGTATCTATTTCTTACGCTCATAAAAATATAAACATTTTTACAATACCAACTAATGTCACCAAAGTCAACATGATGTCCTTACACCGTTCCTATAGCACAATAGTTCATTATCTATTGCCTGAATATTGAACTTTACATGATTTTGTGATACCATAATTACCAAATTATTCCAGAATCTTACTAAAGTACAGGCAGACAAATGAAACGAAAATACTTATCCCTAAATGTATATGAGGCGCTGCAAGAGCGCCTTCATTTCCTTTTTAATGAATTTGACAACATTCTGGTTTCTTTTTCTGGTGGGAAGGACAGCGGCCTTTTATTAAATCTCGTCCTCGACTTTCAAAAAAAATACTACCCCAAAAGAAAGATCGGCGTTTTCCATCAGGATTTTGAAGCACAATACAGTATGACTACAGAATATGTGGAGCGGACTTTCCAGCAAATCGAAAACGATGTAGAGCCTTACTGGGTATGCCTTCCTATGGCGACCAGAACGGCCTTAAGCAGCTATGAAATGTACTGGTATCCGTGGGATGACACAAAAAAATCAGCATGGGTACGCCCTATGCCTGAACACTCTTATGTCATCAACCTCCAAAACAACCCTATGACCACCTACCGTTATCGTATGCACCAGGAAGACTTGGCAAAACAGTTCAGCAGATGGTACCGTATCTCCCATGGCAACCGGAAGACTGTATGTCTGTTGGGTATTCGTGCAGATGAATCTCTGCAGCGTTACAGCGGCTTCTTAAACCGGAAAAACGGTTATCAAAATACTTGTTGGATCAGCAGGCAATTTAAAGACGTCTGGTGCGCCTCCCCTCTGTACGACTGGTCTATCCGTGACGTGTGGCATGCCAACTACCTTTTTCAATACGATTATAACAGACTTTATGATCTCTACTATATGGCGGGCCTGAAACCTGAACAAATGCGGGTTGCCTCTCCTTTCAACGATTACGCCAAAGACAGCCTGAACCTGTACCGTGTCATTGACCCTGAAATATGGGTGAAACTGGTAGGACGGGTAAGAGGCGCCAATTTTACTTCTATCTACGGTAAAACAAAAGCATTGGGATATAAAAATGTCACCCTCCCCGAAGGCCATACCTGGGAATCCTATACTCGCTTTTTGCTCTCTACCCTGCCGGCAAGGCTACGTCAAAACTACATTAAAAAGTTTAATACGTCTATACACTTTTGGCATAATGTAGGAGGCGGGCTTGAGGAAGAAACCATCCAGGAACTTGAAGAACATGGTTATAATATCCGGCGCAATGGCGTTTCCAATTACACGATAATGAAAAATTCGCGTATTGTTTTTATTGGTAAAATCCCTGACCATACCGACGATATTAAATCAACTAAGGACATTCCTAGTTGGAAAAGAATGTGCTTTTGTATATTAAAAAATGACCATATCTGTCGTTTTATGGGATTCGGGCTAACCAGGGATCAGCAAAAAAATGTAACTTTACTAAAGCAAAAATATAATAATCTACTAGAAAGGCATGGCCATTAAGATGAAATTCAGCAGTCCCGTTTATAACATAATATCTGTTCCTATCGAAAAAATCGAACCTAACACCTATAATCCTAATTCCGTCGCCCCTCCTGAACTGTCTCTGCTCTATGACAGCATCAAAGAAGATGGATATACCATGCCCATCGTCTGTTATTATGACAATAAAAAAGACCTCTATATCATCGTTGATGGTTTCCACCGTTACCGGATCATGAAAGACCATTCCGATATTTACGAGCGGGAGGGCGGAATGCTCCCCGTGTCGGTAATCCACAAACCCCTTGACTGCCGTATGGCAAGCACCATCCGCCATAACCGGGCAAGAGGCTCCCACGACGTGGATCTGATGAGCAATATTGTAAAAGAATTACATGAATTAGGCCGTTCCGATTCTTGGATCTCCAAACATCTTGGCATGGATAAAGATGAGATTTTGCGCCTAAAGCAGATCACCGGCCTTACTGCGCTGTTTAAAGATATTAACTTTGGAAAGGCATGGCAGACAGTGGAAAACCATCTGGTGGATGATGAAATCATATAAGAAACCCCAAGGATCATCTCCTTGGGGTTTTAAGAGGCGCAGACCGGATTTGAACCGGTGGATACTGGTGTTGCAGACCATTGCCTTACCACTTGGCTACTGCGCCACATATGTAATTATAACAAACTAATAAATTACAGTCAATGATTCCTTATAGATACATCTCTGTAATTTAACGCATAAAATGACTCCGACGGGAATCGAACCCGTGTTACCGCCGTGAAAGGGCGATGTCTTAACCGCTTGACCACGGAGCCTTGTTTCCCGTAGGCAACTTCAACGGAGTCTATAATATCATACTTCATTCTATTTGGCAAGAGAAAATATTATTTTAGTGATTCTTCCTGCAGCCTGTCAAATTCCGCCATACATTCATCTACCGTAGCGCCATTTAACAGCTTCCTGACAATTAAGCAGGTATTCCCCCACTGCTCAACTTTCATTCCGGCATTTGATCCAAGAACATAAACATTCTCCCTGATTCTATCATTTAATGGCTTCAACGCCGGAATACAGTCAACTTCAACATTCTTTGAGGGTGAAATTACCTGATTCGTTTCCGTATATACCTGAAGAGCTTCATCAGATAACATGACTTCCAACGTACGCATTGCATCTTCTGCATGTTCCGCATTGATCCCAACGCCTAACCCTGATATCGCCACAACCGGCATTGGCCCCCGGCTGCTTGGAAAACCAGTGACCAGCATTTCAAAATCTGTCTTCCCATATGAAGTCTCTGTATTGGCTGCCCCCCAATATGCCATAACGATCGGTGTCTTCTGGGAAAGAAAATCCTCTCCCTCTCCTTCGATTGCTTCGCTTACATATGCTTTCTGTGCATCAATATAGCCACGATCGATCAATTCCTGAAGAAATTCAAACCCAGGACGCATATAATCGCTGTATTTGCTCTCGCCCTTATTCAAAGCAGCAATTTCTGCTTCCGTATTTCCCCCATTATACAGATCCGCATATGCCTGTGCAAAAACAAATGTCTCCAGCCACCAGCGGTTAGCTCCAACCGGGGTCTCGATTCCATTTTCCTTAAATACCTTGCAGCATTCTAAAAAATCCTCCGGAGTTTCCGGCAATTCCAAATCATATTGGTCAAACAGATCTTTGTTGATAAACAGCCCATATGCTATTACTTCCTGAGGAATCGCCACTAATTTCCCGTCAACAGTGTTCGCTGTTTTTACCACATCCCTTAAATTTGAGGCGCACGCTAACTCAGATAGATCCATCAATTTCCCCTCTGTGCCTAATACCATAATCGTATCGGGATTTAACAGGTAAATGTCATCCATATCATTACGCGCACGGTCCAATGTTACATCATCGTATGTCCTATCCTGATAATCTTCTGCCGTGTAAGTTCTGTATGACACCTTCACGCCTAATTTTTCTTCCGCCATAATAACAGTCTTATCTGCCGCCGTCCTTGCAATATTTTCTACATCCGGCATGGTCTTCTCCATAGGGCTGAATAAATTTACAATCCGTTCTTCTTTTTCCTCCGATATGATCAAATTACTGCCTGAATCCTCTTTCTTCCCACAAGCTGCCAGCAGGAAAACCATCACTCCAACCAGACAAACGGCACTTAATCCTCTGATCCCCTGTTTTCCATTTTCTTTCATATTATATTCCCTTCTTTATGTGTACTGCTTTATCACTTTCTTTAATAAATCCATGTCAATCGGCTTTGCCAGATGGACATTCATCCCTGCATCTAACGCATCCTTTTCATCTTCTGCAAATGCATTGGCTGTCATAGCAATGATGGGTATTTCTTTGGCGTCTTTGCGCTCTAATTCCCTGATAGCCCGGGTTGCCTCATATCCATTCATAACGGGCATCTGCACATCCATCAATATCGCATGAAACTCACACTCTGTTGAATTTTTAAACCGCTCCAATGCCAATTGTCCGTTTTCGACAATTTCGCATTCAGCCCCTTCCATTGACAAGATTTCTGACAATATTTCAGCATTGATCTCATTATCTTCTGCTGCAAGAAAACGAAGTCCTTCCAGATTCCCATTGTCTGCATCATCAGAGATTTCTTTTCTCTCCTGTCCCGCCTGCATTTCCAATATTTTTTCTTTCAATGCTGATACAAAAAACGGTTTAGGAAGAATCCCTGTATTTTCTCCCCGGAGTACCCTATCCAGCCCATCCAACCCATGGGATACCAGCAATATAACCGGTATCGCACCTTGAACGGCTTCATTCATCCTGTTTACCGCCTGAATGCTGTCTATGCCCGCCGTATCCCAATCGAACAAGATAGCATGATATCCTTTCTCTCTATTTCCCGCATCTTCTATCCGGTATAAAGCGTCCTCTTCATTAAAAGAACTATCCACTTCCACGCCTGCATCTTTCATAAGGACTTGAATATTTTCATTACATTGCTTATCAGTTCCTACCACCAGAATCCGGGAAATTCCGCTTTGCTCCCAAAACATTTTATCCGTCTGGCCTTCTGGAATACGGAATTCCAGTTCAACCCTAAAAAGGCTTCCTTTGTTTACTTCACTGAAAACGTCTATTGTTCCTCCCATAAGTTCAACAATATTTTTGGTAATCGCCATTCCAAGTCCTGTCCCCTGGACTTTGTTTGTCGTACTGTTTTCCGCCCTGGTAAATGCATCAAAAATAGTCTTTAAATATTCCTGCGTCATCCCATAGCCATCATCTTCCACTTCTATCCTGATATGCTCATACTGGCTGGAACGCTGTTTCATTCCTATAATACGAAACCAGATATTCCCACCTACAGGCGTATATTTTACGGAATTAGAAAGAAGGTTTATTAAGATCTGGTTAACCCTAGTCTCATCTCCCAACAAATATTCATGCTTAATCCCTGTCACCTCAACAAAAAATTTTTGTTCCCTGGCATCCGCCATAGGCCGGATGATCGCATCTACAGATGTAATCAGATCACTGAGGGTAAATTTCTCAACGGTAAGCACAACTTTCCCACTCTCAATTTTGGACACGTCCAAAATATCGTTGATCAAACTAAGCAGGTGCTGTCCTGACGCCATAATCTTTTTTGTATACTCTTTTACTTTATCCGGATTTTCCGCATCCTTGGACAATAAAGCCGTGAACCCAAGAACCGCATTCATTGGCGTTCTGATATCATGGGACATATTGGAAAGGAATGTTGTCTTAGAGTTACTTGCAAGCTGTGCAGCATGTAACGCTTCTGCAAGCTGTTTGTTATGTAATTCTCTTTCTGTTTCCCGTTCTTTCCTGATTTTATTTTGCTGTCTTTGATTAAAATAGTACAAAACGCAGCATAGAAAAAAAGCAACCAACATAACAATCACAACAATAAGGATATTTTGGTTTACACTTCTTCCTTCCTGCTGAATGGCCTCAATGGGCACATATCCAGTCAGATATAATGTCCCTCCATTAACCATCCACATGTAATTCAGGGCGCTTTTCCCTCTGATATCATGATAAAACATAATGTTTTTTCCATTACTGACGCACTCTGAAACCTCCAAACGAATCTTCTCTTCGTTAATTTCATTTGCACGATAAAAATCTTCCAAGTTCAAATGTCCTGCGTTCCGCTCGCCCATCCCTTTTGGCTTTAGCACAAACCGATTCGTATGGGCATCCATAACATAAAGCATTGCCTTTTTGTCATAAAATCCATCTGGAAGGGACCTGTCAAATGAATCATAAATATATTCCACATAAAGGGTTCCAAACTCCTGCCCATTCTTAAGTACCGGACACTTCATAGAATATGCCCATGTCCCCATATAGTTTATATATGATTGTGAAAATTCCACTCCTTCCAGCCCCTGGCTTGACGAAAATTCCAATCCTTCCTCAGAAAATACTTCCCCTGTATTTGATACCCCTTGCGTTTGCCCTGACCTGATCAACGATATTTTTACCATTGTCTGAGTTTTCTCATAAGAAAGAACAAAATTCTCTGGGTCTTCAGCTCTTGCGACCTCTTTCGCGATTAATTTTTGAAATTCTGCTTCTTTATTTAATATGGATTCTATCGTGCACTTTATCAGATCTAAGCTTTCGCTTAAATTCTGGATTGCTGACTCCGACATTTCTATCGATATTTTCCGTGCTACCGAAAATACAATTGTACCTAATATGCAAAAAACCAAAATAATGGAAATGAGCAAAGAAATTCCATTATCCATTATTCCTCTGCTTTGTTTTTTCTTCATTTCTGTTCTCCATTCTACCATTTTAACTAACAGGTAAATTCAAACTGTACTAATAATTATTATACTCTTTTCACAATTTTTGTGTCAATATCATTTCCCGATGTAACACAATACACGATCCATTCATACATCCACTGCAAAAAAAACCCGTAAACATAACGTTTACAGGTTTAGCTCCCCGAGTAGGGCTCGAA
>CAJUCN010000002.1 GCA_910585005.1 uncultured Lachnospiraceae bacterium
ACGGAGCCATTGCTCCAGTAGTGATTATTCATCTACTTTTGCAACAGCCCCTTTTGCTGTAAATCTCAATATATTCTATAAAGCCGCAGGCGGCCTTTTCACAGGATCTTCTCCTGCATCATCTTATATTGCTTCTTTTGAACATACATCCTCTTATCTGCAAGCTGCATACACGACATCAAGGACAAATCCTCCTCATCACTGATACAGCAGATCCCAAAACTTGCACGGAAAGGATAGGGCTTAGGGGTACGCTCCTCTTCTTCCCTCATGGCACGGATAAACTGCTCCGCAAACTCCAATTCCCGCTTCCGTTCATCTGCGTAGAGAAGAACAAAATACTCATCCCCGCCTACTCTGGCGCAGACTTCGTCCTCCCCCATCAATTCTTCCAAGATCTTCGCAAGTCTGCAAAGGGCTTCATCCCCTTCTGAATGTCCAAAATTATCATTAATGTATTTCAGGCCGTTCATATCTATACTCACAATACTAAGGAATTTTTTCTCCTCCTGATAACGGTCATGAAGGCTCCGAAGATGCTTTTCAAACCCCCGGCGGTTATAGATCCCCGTCAGGGCATCTTTATGATACAGTGTTTTGATCTGCTCTAAGGAAGACACCTCCCGGTGCATTGCCGCTTCCTCGATCACATTGGCAAGCCCCAGCAGATAGGTCTGCACGAAAACATCCGGCCACTCCCCGTCCTCAAACATCAGCACCATATATCCATAACATTTATTTTTATAATGCACTGGAAATACATGGTATCCCTGGGGCGGCTCCTTTTTCAGAATCTCCTCTGGCAGGATCTCTTCTCGGTCAAACTCTTTCTCAAAAACAATCCCTTTTCGATCCTTCCCATAGATTCTTTTTAGCATAATTTTTCTGGTATAGGAATTATCCGTTTCTGCCTTTTCAAATTCCTTTTCTTCCTGATTGCAGATACACAAATAAGCTTTACTGCATTTAATATTGACCAGATACTTTTCTGCAACACGAAGATATTCCTCTTCCTCAAAAGCATCCTGATATTCCGTAGTCATATAGACGGATTGCTTCACATGATCCTCCTGTACATAGATCTTATGCAGAAAATAAGAGGCGTCAAATTCCGCTGTTTCACTTCCACACCCACAGCTCTCCCTAAGCTGAAGCTTCGGTTTTAACCACTCCACCCGCTCCTGAGGCCTGCTGCAACATACATTGTCGATCATTTCAACAGCCTTTCTGCCCATGGCCTCAAAAGGAGCGCTGATGCTGGTGACGGAAGGCTGATACCGGCGGGCCTCCAGAATATCATCATACCCGGACACACACACCTCATCCGGAACACGCACCCCCCGTTTTTTCAACTCATTGCACACGGACAATGCCATATAGTCATTGGAACAGATAATGGCCTGGGGGTAAGTTTCCCTTCCCTCCATAAACCAATCCACCGCTTGTTTCCCTCGCGTCCTCCAATAATCCCCCTCAAAGATCATGTGCTCCGTAACCGGAATCTTTTCCTCCTCCATCACTGTAAGGAACCAACGATATCTTTTTTGTGCATCCTCACTCCTCATATCCCCAGTCATAAAACAGATATCACGAAATCCGTGATGCCTGATAAAATGCCTGGTCATATCCGCTATGGCTTCCCCGTCCTCCACCAGGACGTTATAAAACCCGTCTTTAGAATCCCGGAGATAGACCACCGGACACTTGGCATGTTTTTTCAAAAGTCCATACAGCTCATTTGCCATTCCATCAATATCAAACGTATCCTCCGCCACCATGATCCCATCCAGCTTCGATAAATCGGGAATCCTGATAACACTTTTTTCCCCTTCGGCATAAAGCACATTGTCGCCGTACGAGCCAAAATTACAGAATACAAACACATCATAATCAAGCTCCTTCGCTCTTGCAAAAATAGACTTGAGAATGACTTCCTGATATTCTGACTCCACTTCCCCCATAAAAATACCAATCTTCCTTCTCATCCATTCATCCTCCTGTTGTCTTACAGGCAGATGTCCCTTACTCTCTCCGGAATTCCAACAAGTCTCCCGGCTGACAGTCCAGCACATCGCAAATGGCGTTCAAAGTAGAAAACCGGATCGCGCTGACCTTCCCTGTCTTAATGTTAGAAAGGTTTACATTGGCAATCCCTACCTTATCTGCCAGTTCATTTAGGGAAATCTTTCTGTCTGCCATCATTCTATCTAATCTTAAAATAATTGCCATATTGATATCTGCTCCTTTCCAAAATCCTCAACTATAATGTTTCATCTGACTGCCGCTGAAGCTCACAGCCATATTCAAAGATCTGAAACACACACCACAGTGAAAATCCAACAACCGCCCCAATCAAAAGACTGCTCCGCAGGCTCAGCATTGTAATAAGCACGAAAACCACTTTCAGACTTTTTACAATTTCCGGGCGGAATGGAGAATAGCTTTCCTTAATATCCTTAAACACTTTCCCCAT
This sequence comes from uncultured Lachnospiraceae bacterium, assembly GCA_910585005.1. GTDB lineage: Bacteria > Bacillota > Clostridia > Lachnospirales > Lachnospiraceae > Suilimivivens. Next base: position 2,474 of record CAJUCN010000002.1, read on the forward strand.
GAAATGTGACACAATGGAAAAGCAAATTAAAACAATCCCTGTCACAATCATATACACCCCTAAGGTCAGGGAAGCAGATTCCACATGAGCCAAATCCAACGCCTGATCCAAAAACCGGCCGGTATTGACATAAAGCTCCTCTGCCGCCACCTCACCTGTTTCCACCGCCTCTGCCAATACCTGATCCAGATAACCTTTCGCCCCAATAAATCCGCACCCGCACACAATCGTAATCACCGACATGGTAATGCAGAATATTTTCATAATCTTCACAAGGATAAAAGCCACATTACTGCTCTTTTGAATTTTTTGGATCTTTGCATTATTCTCTCTCATAATTTTCCCTCATTTCTTTGAATTGTTAAGTTGATATGAGGAAAGTATAATATGGCAAATTATGTTTGTCAATATATTTTTAACGTTTATCGTTAATTATTTAATTTTATATGTTGCAGTAATTCTCCTTTCCCATTTCATTTCCCACTTCTGTCCATACATTCTCTTTTTAGCAGCCAAAACCCATTCCAGACACTCTAAAACAACATATCTTTTCCCTAATAACAGAATAACTGTACAAAAAAGGATTTGCAAGTGCAATATTGTGAAAATAGTCAATTTCTGCTATACTGTATTTTGTTAAGGGAAACCCCAGGATAACCATATGATTTTAGGCAGGAAAGGAGACTGCATATGCAAGGCAGAATACATTCATTAGAAAGCTTCGGCACAGTAGACGGCCCCGGCACCCGGTTTGTTGTATTTGTCCAGGGCTGCCCCATGCGATGTGCTTATTGCCATAATCCGGACACATGGCCGCTAACAGGCGGAACCATGATGGAACCGGAAGAAATTTACGAACAATACAAGCGGAACGAAAGTTTTTACACAAAAGGCGGTATCACGGTAACTGGCGGGGAACCCCTGATGCAGGTGGATTTTTTGATCGATCTTTTTACCATTGCCAAAAAAGACCACGTCCACACCTGTATCGATTCCTCCGGAATTGCCTTTAAAACCGACAATAAGCCTTTTATCGAAAAGCTGGATCAGTTGATGAAATTAACCGATCTGGTCATGTTGGATATTAAACATATCGACCCGGAAAAACATAAAGAATTGACACAGCAGCCTAACGACGGCATCCTTGCTTTTGCTTCTTATCTAAATGACCGGGGTGTAGATATGTGGATCCGCCATGTGGTTGTCCCTGGCATTACCGACGATGAAAAATATTTATATGAATTGGGTTATTTTATCGGCCAATTTTCCAATTTGAAGGCTCTGGATGTACTTCCTTATCACACCATGGGCGAAACAAAATACCAAAAGCTGGGAATTCCTTATAAATTGAAAGGTGTTCCCGCCATGGATAAGGAAAAGGTCATCGAAAAGAAAGAAGTCATTCTAAGTGGAATCCGTAAGCGGCGGGAAGAAATTTCATAAATATTTTAGACAGGTTTTGCTTGTATTCCCTATGCTTTTATATTAAAATAAATTGTGAGATTGATATTAAAATATCAATACTGGCGTAGATATAATTAAGGAGGATATGATCATGGCATACGTTATTAGCGACGCTTGTATTTCTTGTGGCGCTTGCGCTGGACAGTGTCCTGTAGGCGCTATCTCTGAGGGCGATGGAAAGTTTGAAATCAATCCTGATACCTGCATTAGCTGCGGTTCTTGTGCCGGTGGCTGCCCTGTAGGTGCTATCTCTGAGGAATAATCAAGATTAAAAGCGTTCAGTCATGTGATTGAACGCTTTTTTCCTGTAAACCCATTTTTCAAAAATTTCCCCTCAAACACCTTCTTCACTTTAGGGATCCCTTCCTTCTTAGCGCTTCTTGCACGCAAAAGCTCATCAATCTGTTTAAAATGTTCCTCTTCCCTCATCACACGCTCTTTTTCTCTTGTCTCTTCCCGCTCTTCCTGGAGCCGGAACTGATAATCAAGTTCTTTCAAAATGCTGTCTTTCATATCCCGGTATATCTCCTGGTTATTGCTTTGTACCGCTTCTGAGATCATTTCCCTAAGAAGCTGCTGTAAGCGCAGGCTTTTTTGTTCCCTGGACTCCTCACGGACAGGAAAATTTTTTTCCGTAACGGGAAGAAATTCTCCTTTTTTGACCATCACCACATGGCGCCCTTCCATCCCCTCTTTTTCCGTAAGATTTCCATGCTCAAGAATATCTACCTGTTCACTTAGACCACCGCTTTTTAAAATATTTTTGATCCCCTTAAGTTGTATTCCCTTTTCTTTCAACTCTTTAATTCTTCTAAACTGCCCCAGATCTTCCTCCGTATAAAAGCGATGCCCCATCTCGTTACGTTTTACCGGAAGTTCTAACTCTTCTTCCCAATACCTGAGCACATGTGCCTCTACCTTCACTTGTTTCGCTGCATCTGAGATCATGTAAATCTTTTCCGCCTGTTTCATTTTCACCTCTCCTTTCTTTTTCAAAACAAAAGAGGACACTCCCTGCACGGCTTGTCCTCTTTCGTAGTTTTCCTGTTATTCAGTTATCTTTGAAGGTTTGCAAACTTGGTATAATCCGGCATCCATACCAGTTCCACGGTTCCGATCGGACCATTCCTTTGTTTCGCAATGATAATTTCTGCAATCCCTTTCCTATCTGTGTCTTTATTGTAATAATCATCTCTGTAAATAAACATTACCACATCCGCATCCTGCTCAATAGCCCCAGACTCACGAAGATCTGAAAGCATAGGCCGATGGTCTGGCCTTTGTTCCACAGCACGGCTTAGCTGGGATAGCGCGATCACAGGGACATTTAATTCCCTGGCGAGAGCTTTCAGGGATCTGGAGATATCAGAAATCTCCTGCTGACGGGAATCAGATCCTCTTCCACTGCCGCTCATAAGCTGTAAATAGTCAATGATGATAATTTTAAGATCATGTTCTAGTTTATATTTTCTGCACTTGGAACGCAGTTCCGATATGCTGATTCCAGGCGTATCATCAATGATCAAATTGGATTTTCCAATCACGCCCGCGCTTTCAATCAATTTCTCCCACTCTGCATCCGAAAGATTCCCTGTCCGAAGATGCTGGGAATCCACACGGGATTCCAGTGAAAACAACCGGTTCACTAACTGTTCCTTACTCATTTCCAGACTAAAGATAGCTACCGTCTGATCCAGCTTAAAAGCCATATATTGGGCGATATTAAGAACAAATGCCGTCTTCCCCATAGAAGGCCTGGCCGCCACCAGGATTAAATCTGAGGGCTGCATCCCTGCAGTCCGGTAATCCAAATCAATAAAGCCGGTTGCTATTCCTGTTACGTTCCCATTATTCTTGGAGGCCTTTTCTATTTTGTCCATAGCATTCATGACAATCTGCCTGATGGGTACGAATTCACCGGTGTTCCTTTTTTGAACCAGCTCAAAGACCCGTTTTTCCGTATCCTCCAAAATCACTTCCAGGTTTTCTTTTCCAACATAACAGGTATTTGCAATCTCTTCATTTAAACGTATCAACTTGCGAAGAGTAGCTTTTTCCGCCACGATATTTGCATAATGCTTAATATTGGCTGATGTGGGCAGCCCAGTGACCAACGCTGCAATGAACTCAAGGCTGCTGGTCTCCGGGGGTACATCCTTCTCCTTAAGCCTGTCCTGAAGCGTTACCGGATCCACCGGTTTCCCTTCATCATTTAATTCCACCATGGTATCAAATACCACACCATACTGCTTATTATAAAAATCATCCCCACAGATAAGTTCCGAGGCAACGGTAATCGCTTCCCTGTCCACGATCATCGCGCCAATCACCGACTGCTCCGCCTCAATACTATGGGGCAACACTCTTTTTAAGAGAGCTTCCTCTGCTGCCATTTATCTTTGACCTTTCATTTCCGTCCCACGCTATTTCATCTCAGTTACTTTGACTTTCAGTTTTCCCGTCACATTGGGATGAAGCTTTACGCCCACTTCATAAACGCCAAAACTTTTGATGGGTTCAGAAAGGATGATCTTCTTTTTGTCAATCTCTTTTCCACACTGTTCCTTGTAACTCTGGGCAATCTCTTTTGAAGAGACAGAACCAAATGTCCTGCCGCCTTCCCCCGCTTTAATGGATACCACTACCTGATCCTTCTCCATATCCGCAGCAAAGGCTTTTGCAGCATCAAGGTTTTCTTTTGCCACTTTTTCTTTGTTAGCGTTTTGCAGCTTTAAGTCATTCATATTTTTCCCTGTTGCTTCCACACCCAGCTTCTTGGGAAGTACATAGTTTCTGGCATATCCGTCACTAACCTCTATGACATCGCCCTTTTTACCAAGCTTTTTTACATCTTCTAATAAAATAACCTTCATTCTTATCCCCTTCTTTCGTTCTGTCTGTTTTAAATCACCAGATCGCCTTCTGCGACCATTTTATCTAAAGTGCCCTTTAATATGCCGATTCCTTCAGAGATGGATACCCCATTTAACTGACATCCGGCAACGCTCAGATGTCCCCCGCCGCCCATCTTCTCCATAATAATCTGCACATTGACCTCGTCAATAGACCGGGCGCTGACAAAAATCTGGTTTTGATATTCCGTAAGTACAAAGCTTGCCTTCACGCCGCGGATGTTAAGCAGCTCATTAGCCGCCTGTGCCCCCACCACGGTAGGGCTTTGGATCCCTTCACTGCTGCAGGTGGATATTGCAAACGCATGCCGGTAAATTTCCGCCTGGCTGACTGCATCCGCCCTGGTCTTATATTCAATGGCATCTTCCCGAAACAGCTTACGAACTCTGGTCACATCCGCGCCGTTTCTTCTCAGGAAGGCTGCCGCCTCAAAAGTCCTTACGCCTGTCTTAGTCATAAAATTGTTCGTATCAATCATAATGCCCGAATACATACAGTCCGCCTCTTCAGGCGATATCTTAATGCTTTCACCGATGTACTGCAAAATTTCCGAAACCATCTCACAGGCTGACGATGCATATGCTTCTACATAAGATAAGGTTGCATTTTCAATCACTTCAGCGCCCTGCCTGTGATGATCCAAAACAACAATGGATTTACACATACGCAGCAATTCCGGGCACTCGGTGATCGATGGCTTATTTACATCCACCACGACAAGCACCGTGTTACTTCCTGCAATTTCAATCGCCTGCTGGCTTCCTATAATCATATCTTCCTGATAGCCATCGTAACTCTTAAACTGATCCACCATAGGACGCATAGAAGTGCTTACATCATTTAAAACAATATGCGCCTTACGTTCCAGCGTAGTCGCAATACGGAATATTCCTACCGCGGCTCCAAAACTATCTTCATCCGCCAGGCGATGGCCCATAATCAATACCTTCTCCTTACCGGTAATGATCTCCCGCAATGCCTGTGCCTTAACACGGGCTTTTACCCGGGTACTCTTTTCTACCTGCTGGCTCTTTCCTCCAAAATAAATAATATCATTGGGCGTTTTGACTACCGCCTGGTCACCGCCCCTGCCAAGGGCAAGTTCAATGGCATTTCTCGCAAACTCATAATTTTGTGCATAGGAAAGCCCGTCCAATCCCATACCAATACTAATCGTCACTGCCATTTCATTTCCGATATTGACTGTCTTAACCTCATCCAAAAGGTCAAATTTATTTTCCCTGAGAATCTCCGTTGCCTTTTTCCTCAGGATGACCATATACTTGTCCTTCTCAATTTTTTTGCAAATCCCGTCCAGTGCAGATACATATTTATTAACTTTTCTGTCTATCAGCGCCACCAAAAGAGAACGCCTGACTTCCTCCACACTGTCCAGAGCTTCATCATAATTATCCAAATAAACCATACCTACGGCAAGACTCTGGTCGTCAACCTCCTGCAGCGCAATCCGCAGTGCCGTTTCATCGAACAGGTAAAAAGCGATCAAATAACCCGCATAATTTTCCCCGTCCACAATATCACTGTTTACAAGCATCTCTTCCAAAGAAATCCTACGCATCCTGGCTATGTAGCTGCTTTCACCGTAGGAAATATCCGCTTCTACCATATCCTGTCCTTCCGGCAGTTTTTCCCGGGTAATGGAAGGAAAAAGCGACGTAATAGACTTTCTGTAACCTTTTTCTTTATGTACGATTTTCTCAAACGCCTCATTGGTCCAAACGATCTTTCCTGCATCATCCAGGATCGCATAGGGAAGTTCCAATTCCCGCAGCAGTACCTTTTGAATCTGCCCATACTGCGTTGCAAAACTGATCAGTTCATTCATGATCACCGGTTTATTGTAGAACTGTAAGGATAAGACCACAGCAAAATAAAGCAGGGCAAAACAGGTAACGACCAATCCAGACGGCACATTGATCAAATAAATTACCAGATTTACAATGGCAAGTAAAAACCCCAGATATAAAGAAGTCTGTACATAACGCTTCAGCCTTCCCTTTAACCTAATCTTACTTTTTAATGGTGACATTTCCGGAAATACCCTTCTGTAACTTTGATTCTAATATACATGTTAAATCATTATAACATTTTTTTTTTCAAGTTTCCACCTTATTCTTATGATGGTTTCCGACAAGATTCGCCCCATTTCTAAAATCCGTTTATGATTTTCCGGAAATCGTATCCACCACAGACATCTCCCGGATCCTCTTAGCCGGGCTGTAGATAGCAAAAGCTAAAGAGCATACCATCACAAGCAAAATTACACCTAGCGGTATTACCGGAAAACACCAGGCCGTTCCCCATCTTAGCGTAATCAGCCTGTCAAAGCACAGCCAGTTAAAAAACAGTCCCAACGCACAGCCAGCCAGCATCCCCCATACCCCGTATGTTACCGCCTCTGCCGCTACCATTTTCAACATCTGGGTCCCGTCCATGCCAACCGCACGCATGGCCCCGTACTGACCCCTCCGGGCGGCAACGCTCATGGCAATACTGTTCATGATGTGGAACGTGCAAATCAGTGCAATCACCCCCAAAAACCCATACACAAATAATTCAAAAGACCAGACTGCTCCCTTTACTTCCCCATTGCTAAGGCGTCTGTCTGAAAAAGACATCCTTTTTTCTCCCAAGGTATTGGCTCCTATGGTTCGGATTTTCCGCACCACATCATCCCCTGCCCTTTTTGTTAGCTGCACGTCAATTATGGTATAGGCATCTTCCCCCGTCAACCCTTGAAAAGTATCTTCTGAGCAGATCAAAATTTCCTCCCCATCTGATACACGAAAAGGACATTTGCTTAAAATACCGGAAACCATAAGCTGCCGCTCACCCTCTCCGAAATCTACCGCCACCCTTTCACCTACCGTCAGGGAATCCTCTCCGTGATAGACTGCCAAAATCCCTTCTCCCTCCATAACCTCCGATAGAATATCCCGCTTTTTTGTTCCGGCCTGACTAAGCAAAGATTTTCCAGCCCATGCAAACTGGCAGGAATCGTAAGAAACCAGACAGGCTTTTTTGTCCCCCCTTTGTGTCTGAACCGGCACATCATAAGCAAAACTTCGTCCGTATACCCGTTTCACCCCGTCCACTTTTCCAATTTCCCGGGTCAGATTTTTATCTATACTATTCCCTTCACTGGTCATGGAAACATCCGGCGTGCCGGGATCTAATGGCGTCACCGCATGTTTCATGAAATCAACTGCTACGGAAAAGGTTAAAAAAAGAATAATGCTAAAGGCAAAGGAACAGCTCATCAACCAAAAATTTTTATGCTCCCCAAAAGCATGATAAATGCCAAGCGCCGTTTCTACCCTGTAGAACCGTGGATTTGCCGCTTTTTTCACCTGTGACTTTACAGATGCATTGCCTGATACCGCTGTTAAGGGTGAAACCCCGGAAGCCTTCTTTGCCGGACTTTTTGCAGCCAAAAAGACCGTTATGACACCAATCACACTGCCGGCAAAAATTCCAATCAGGCTGATCCCAAAATATGGCATGCTGCCAAAATATGTGGGACTTAAATACCGAAGCAAGGCGCTAAGCCCCCATACCACCACCATCCCCAATAACCCGCCGGCAGGTACAGCCGTTTTGCACCAACATAGGGCTTCCCTTCTGACAAAACGTACCACCTGTTCCTTTGACGCCCCCAGACAACGGAGCATTCCAAAAAATTCTGTGCGTTGTGCAATGTTGCTGTTTAAACTTCCGGTGATCATCAAAATCCCGGCGACAGAGACGAGAACCGCCAGCAACAAAGCTACAACATAAATAGCCATCATACTAAGATCCCGGCTCTGCCCAATGGTTGCAAGCAACAGCTCATTCCTTCCAATTCTCTCCTCCGGGATCTGAAATAGCTTTTGAATCTCCCGGATCTCTTTTTGGATATTGCACCAGGGAGAAAACTTTACATAAATATAAGAATCATAATTGTCCTGGGCCCCTTCTAACGACAGTTTCCTGAAATCCTCTATAGAAAGTACAAGACCGTAAGCATCTGCTTTTGCCAACATGGGAAATTGCCCCAAAATTCCGGTAACGTAGTATGTCTTTTGGGATCCGTCCGGCACAAACAGCGTAATCTCATCCCCCAGGTTTAAGGAAAGCCTCTGCCTCATATTTTCATCTATGATCACACCGCCCTCTTCTTTCGGGAAACTGCCCTCAATGATCCGGGCCGTAGGAAAAATATCCAATGCGCTTTCGTCAAACCCGATAATGACGCTGTCATTGCCTTCCACCTGATAATGCATGTTAAGCTTGTAATTTAAAGTATCATACCTGGTGCTGGCCATCACTTTGGGCCTTTGGGCAAGGAGCGCTGCCTCTTCATCACTCATGAAAGCAAACCCTGCATGCCATTCCCCATAATTGATCTTTGCCTGTGCATTCTGGCTGCGGATCTCCATATCCGCCATGCCAAAAATTGCTGTAACCAAGAAAACACTTAATGCAATACTCAGCCGGGTCATGCGGCTTTGTCTTTTATGAAGCTTTTGAGAGATGGGAATCAGATCAAGATAATTTCTCATAGGTCTTACCTCCCATATCCGTCAAATGGCCGTCCGTCACACGAAACACCCGGTCCGCATCTGATGCAAGATTGTCATTGTGGGTGATCATCAGAATCGTCTGCTGATAATTTCTCGACGCCCGGATTAGCAGATCCATGACATCCCGGCTGCTTTTTGAGTCCAGGTTTCCGGTTGGCTCATCCGCCAAAATCAGCATGGGACGCATGATCAGCGCTCTTCCAATTGCCACCCTCTGCTTTTGCCCGCCAGATAGCTGGCTTGGCAGGTGCTTTCTTCTGTCAAAAAGCCCAAGTAGTCCCAGCAATTCTTCCATTTTTCCCTGGTCTGGCTTTTGCCCATCCAATAAAAGGGGAAATGCAATATTCTGTTCCACATTCAGTTCTTCAATCAAGTGAAATGCCTGAAAAATAAAGCCAATATTCCTTCTCCTAAAGACGGTGCGCTTTTTTTCATCCAGTGCAAATAAATCCTCCCCGTCCAAAAGCACCTTCCCACCCGTAGGCGTATCCAAACCTCCAACACAATGTAAAAGCGTGCTTTTCCCTGATCCTGATTCCCCCACAACCGCTGCAAACTCGCCTTTCTCCATAGAAAAGCTTACCTCCCAAAGGGCTTTGACCTGACTTTCGCCCTGACCGTAAATCTTGCTTAAATTCTGTACCTTCAATAGTTCCATTCTTTCTGACACCTCCTGTTTTTATCCCTAAATGGATATAGGATCAGTATAAATTAAGCAGCTTACAATCAGATGAATCATAGCTTACAGTTCCGTAAGGTTCGTAGTTTCAGGCATTAGCCCGGCAGCATGAGCGTGAATGTAGTTCCTTCCCCTGGCGGGCTTTGTACAGACAACGTTCCCCCCTGCCCTTCAGCAATCGATTTTGCCAGAGGAAGTCCAAGACCCACTCCCTGCCTGCCGCCACTTCCCTTGAAAGCCCGGTAAAACCGCTTAAAGATATGGTAAAGATCCTTCTCATCAATTCCCTTCCCATTATCTTTCACCGATATTCTTACCATTCCCGGAAACTGTTCCCAAGACACACGGATTTGCCCGCCCCTGTCCGTATAGTCCAGGGCGTTTTTTACCAGATTTCCAACTGCTTCACCTGTCCACTGCAAGTCACATTCCACCGATATATCGTCACCGCCTGCAAACAAGATTTCTTTTCCCTCTTCCTTCGCCCTTACCCAAAGCTCTGATACTGCCCTGCAAACCACATCCCTAAGAGGCCACTTTTGCTTTTCAAAAACAACTGCCCCTGCATCCAGCCTTGTGACCTTTAGAAGCGCCTGGATCAGTTCTTCCATCCTTGTAAGCGCCGCAGAAGTTTTCCTTGTAAAAACAAGCACTGCCTCCGTATCCCTCCCGGTTTCCGACTCTATAATCTCATTGTACATCATAAGGGCGGACAGCGGCGTTTTGAGCTGGTGGGAAATATCGGAAATGGTATCCTTTAAAAATTCCTTTGCCTTCACTGCCTCCTCATTTCCGGCAGAAAGTGCATTGGCAAGCCCGTCAACTTTTCCCAAAAGCCTGTATAATCCCCCTTCCCCCATCCGCGGCAAATGTTCTTTAAAATCCCCTTCCATAAACCGTTCCACAAGGCGGGTTGCATTTTCATAGACCTGCTCCCTGGCCCTAAAAAACAAAACCGCTAATAGCAAAAGCCCGCCCCACAAAACGAAAAAAAGCCCGGCAAGCCAAAGCCCTGTTCTCCTGTGTACCCCCCAGATATCCGTCAGAAACAAAAGTTCTGTTTCTGCAAAAGCTTTTCTAATCACTGCTTCATCCACCCCTTGCCCTATCAGGGAAGAAATCACATATTTGTCATAGTTTAAAAGGACGCTTTTCACCCCTTGTCCGCCCTCTGCCCATATGGCCACAGCAAAAACAGATACCAAAAACAGCACCGCCGCCACATGATAAAAATATCTTTTCTGTTCCTTATCCGCTAAAAATCCCATCCCACCTGTTACCCCCATGTTCAAATCTCTTTCCAGCAATACCCAAATCCTCTGGCAGTAATCAAATGTTCCGGCTTAGAAGGGTCTTTTTCTATTTTTTCCCGCAGCCGTCTGATATAGACGGAAAGGGTATTGTCATCCACAAAATTCCCTGAATGATCCCACAATTCTTCAAAAATGATCTCCCTGGTGACCACCCTGCCGTTAGAACGCACCAATAGGCTAAGAAGCCGGAACTCTACCTGTGTCAGTTCCAGCTTTTGCCCATGCAAAAACACTCTGTTTCCTGCAAAGTCAATCCGGATATCCCCGCATACAAGGCTGTCCGCCTCTGATGCCGTCTCCCCGGTTTTCTTCATCCCCGCCCTCCGCAAAAGCGCGCGGATCCGGGAAAGAAGTTCCCCCAGCCTAAAAGGTTTCCCGATATAGTCATCACCGCCACTGTCAAGCCCACGGACTACGTTCATTTCCTCATCAGAAGCTGTGAGGAAAATAATTGGCACCTGATTCCCCTGGCCCCTTACCGCCTCACACACTTGAAATCCTGTACCGTCAGGCAGCGTCACATCCAGAAGCAAAAGATCATACTGCCTGCGTGCCAAAAACTCCTTTGCTTCCCCAACATGCCCTGCCGTCTCCACCTCATATCCGTTTTTCCTCAAAGAATAGCAAAGCCCATCTACAAGGCTGTCATCATCCTCTAATAATAAAATTCTGCTCTTTTGATCAATGCCCATTCTTTCTCCCTCAATAAACTACCTATAACCTGAGACAGCTCATCGATTTCCCGCAGAAAATCAATGAGCTGCCCCGAAATAATTTGTTTATGAATTTTTCTTCGGCAATACCACCTTATCCAAATGCCAAATTTCATCTACATACTCTTGGATGGTCCTGTCAGAAGTAAATTTTCCACAACATGCTATATTCAAGATTGCACTCTTTGCCCAACCCTTTTCATCAAGGTAGGCTGCCTCCACCTTCTTTTGCGCCTCCGCATAAGCACGAAAATCCTTAAGAATAAAATAAGTATCCGCCTTAGATGTGCTTATGGTGTTAAGCAGAGAGTTATATAGCGTCCTGAACCGATCAGGGTCATTAGGTGCATAGGTGCCGTTGATAAGCTGCATCAGAACTCTTCTCACATCCGGATCATTGTTAAAGATCTCTGTAGGGTCATATCCGCCATAATTTTCATAATTGATGACTTCGTCAGAAGAAAGTCCAAAGATAAACGCATTCTCCTCTCCCACTTCCTCAACAATCTCCACGTTAGCGCCATCCATTGTCCCGATGGTAAGAGCGCCGTTTAACATGAATTTCATATTTCCCGTTCCAGAAGCTTCCTTACTTGCTGTGGAGATCTGCTCCGAAACATCCGCTGCCGCAAAAATCAATTCTGCATTGGAAACCCGGTAGTCCTCAATGAATACAACTTTAATTTTGCCATTGATAGCAGGATCATTGTTCACCACATCTGCCACAGAATTGATCAGTTTGATGGTCATCTTGGCATTATAATAACCTGCTGCTGCCTTTGCCCCAAAGATAAAGGTCCTGGGATAAAACTCCATTTCCGGGTTATCTTTAAGCTGGTTATACAGATACATGACGTGCAAAATATTAAGAAGCTGACGCTTGTACTCATGAAGCCTCTTTACCTGTACATCAAAGATAGACCTTGGGTCTACTTCCACACCATTGTGTTCTAAAATATACTGCGCCAGACGCACTTTATTCTGGTACTTGATATTCATAAACTCCTGTTGAGCCTTCTCATCATCTGCATAAACTTTCAGTTTATTGATTCTGGGAAGATCTGTAATCCACTCATTCCCCACATGGGCAGTCACCCAGTCTGCAAGAAGAGGATTGCCATGAAGCAGAAAACGTCTCTGTGTAATACCATTGGTCTTATTGTTGAACTTCTCCGGCATCATCTCATAAAAATCTTTCAGTTCCTGCTTTTTCAGGATTTCTGTATGAAGCCTTGCCACACCGTTTACAGAATAACCTGCTGCAATAGCCAGATGTGCCATCTTCACCTGTCCATCATATATGATCGCCATCTTGCGGATCTTTTCCTGGTTGCCAGGATAAACCTGCTGTATCCTCAATATAAACCTACGGTTGATTTCCTCAATAATCTGATAAATTCTGGGAAGCAGCCTTGAGAACAATTCAATAGGCCATTTCTCCAACGCCTCTGACATGATGGTATGATTGGTATAAGCGCAAGTCTTGGTGGTAACCTCCCATGCCTCATCCCATGTAAGGTAATACTCATCCATCAAAATTCTCATCAACTCAGCTACTGCTACCGTAGGGTGGGTATCGTTTAACTGGAAAGCCACTTTCTCATGGAATTTACGCACATCGTCATGCTTACGCATATACTTGGCAATGGCCGCCTGCACCGAAGCCGAAATAAAGAAATACTGCTGCTTTAGGCGCAGTTCCTTTCCTGCATAATGGTTATCATTCGGGTAAAGCACCTCCACAATGTTCCTTGCAAGGTTTTGCTGCTCTACTGCCTTTTGGTAATCCCCCTTATCAAAAGAATCCAGCCTGAAACATTCCACCGCCTCGGCATCCCAAATACGCAGGGTATTCACAATCCCATTTCCATAACCCACAATAGGCAAATCATAGGGAATTGCCTTGACGCTTTGGTACCCTTCCTGGATAAAATGGCTTCTGCCGTTCTCATCAATACGCACATTCACATAACCGCCAAATTTAACTTCTTTGGCATATTCAGGCCTTCTAAGTTCAAAGGGATTGCCATCCACAAGCCAATTATCCGGAACCTCTACCTGATATCCATCCCTGATCTCCTGTTTAAACATACCGTAGCGGTACCGGATACCACAGCCGTATGCAGCATATCCCAGAGTAGCCAGAGAGTCAAGGAAACATGCTGCAAGACGCCCCAAACCTCCATTTCCCAGAGCCGCATCCGGTTCCTGATCTTCCACAACATTAAGGTCAAGACCAAGTTCATCCATCGCTTCCTTTACCGGTTTATATGCCTGAAGGTTAATAATATTATTGCCAAGAGCGCGCCCCATCAAGAATTCCATGGATAAATAATATACCATCTTGGGATCCTGTTTTTCAAACTCCTTTTGGCTGTTTAACCAATTGTCAACTACCGCATCTTTGATGGCATAAGCCACTGCCTGGAAAATCTGCTGCTGGCTTGCTTCTTCCGGCGTTTTCCTGTACAAGGTTTTGATATTATAAAGTACACTTCTCTTAAACAATTCCTTGTCAAAAGCAGGCGCTGACTTTACCGCTGTCTTTTTTGCCATAATCTTATCCTCCATTTTATTATTCTCAAGCGTATTCACATTTCATTTTACTACAAAAAAATGTAAACTACAAGTAAAAGCGCCGCCCCAAGCGGCGCTTTTACAATCATGCGTTCTTATTTATGATATCTTTTCAATGCCAATCGTAACCTTTTCGCCGTTCACATTCCACTCTTTGGCAATAGCAAGATCTGCATCCGTCAAAATTTCATTTGCAAGCACCTTTCCGGAAATTACCGCGTTGTTTGCGTTTACAATATCCGCCACTTTCCCATTCCCGTTTATTGCCGCCTTAATATGATCCATTACCTCAAAACCAGCTTCCTTACGCATTGTCTGGATCTTGCTGATCACTTCATATACAAAACCTTCCTCAACCAGCTCCGGTGATAAATTGGTATCCAGGACTACTGTAACGTAATTGTCCGCCTCTGTGACAAATCCCGCCTTTTGGGCTACGTCGATGAGCAGGTCCTCCTCCGCTAACGATACCGGTACGCCGCCCACTTCAAACGTTAACGCGCCTTCCTTCTTCAGTTCTTTCATAGCCTGTGCACCGTCCAGCTCTTCCAGATATTTCTTGATCCCCCCTAGCTGCTTGCCATATTTCGGCCCTACCGTGCGAAGCTGGGGTTTAAAGCTATAGCTGGTCAGATCACTGACATCCTCCTTAAATACCACCTCTTTTACATTCAGTTCTTCTGCAATAATATCCACAAAGTACTGATCCAGCGTATGAGGCGCTTTGACATACATGGTTCCGATGGGCTGGCGGTTCTTGATATTTGCAGCATTCCGGGCCGCACGTCCCATCACCACGATATCCAGAACTTCTTCCATGCTCTCTTCCAGTTTCCCGTCAATCATGGATTCTTCCGCCTTGGGAAAATCACAAAGATGAATGCTTTCCGGTGCATTCTTGTCATTGGTACGCACCAGATTCTGATAAATCTCTTCTGTCATGAAAGGAACAACAGGTGCAGCGCATTTACAGATCTGCACCAAAGCCGTATATAGAGTCATATAGGCATTGATCTTATCCTGTTCCATCCCCTTTGCCCAAAAACGCTCCCTGCAACGGCGTACATACCAGTTACTCATTTCATCCACAAAATTATCCAAAACCCTTGCAGCTTCCGGCAGGCGGTAATTCTCCAAGTGTCCGTCTACCAACTTTATAGCCGTATTCAATTTCGATAAAAGCCATTTATCCATCACCGGAAGTTTCTCATAATCCAGCTCATACCTGGTGGCATCGAAACCGTCAATATTCGCGTACAGGATAAAGAACGCATAAGTATTCCACAAAGTTCCAAGAAACTTCCTTTGTCCCTCCATCACCGCTTTACCATGGAAGCGGTTAGGCAGCCAGGGCGCAGAATTGATCACAAAATACCAGCGGATTGCATCTGCCCCGTAAGTTGCCAGGGCTTCAAAAGGATCAATGGCATTTCCTTTACTCTTACTCATTTTCTGTCCGTTTTCATCCTGCACATGGCCAAGGACAATCACATTCTCGTAGGGAGATCTGTTAAATAACAGCGTTGACTCCGCCATCAGGGAATAAAACCATCCTCTGGTCTGGTCTACCGCTTCCGAAATAAACTGAGCCGGGAACTGGGCTTCAAATAATTCCTTATTTTCAAACGGGTAATGATGTTGTGCAAAAGGCATTGCCCCGGAATCGAACCAGCAGTCGATCACTTCCGGCACTCTCTTCATCGTCTTAGCACACTTCGGGCAAGTGCATGTGATCTCATCAATATATGGCCTGTGCAATTCTACCGTCTTTGCGGCCGGATTGCCGCTTAACTTTTCCAGTTCTTCCCTGGAACCAATAGCCTCCTGATGTCCGCACCCTTCACATTCCCAAATATTTAACGGTGTTCCCCAGTAGCGGTTACGGGATACTCCCCAATCCTGAATGTTTTCCAGCCAGTTGCCGAAACGGCCTTCCCCTATGGATTCCGGAATCCAGTTTACGGTCTTATTGTTACGGATCAGGTCGTCACGGACTGCCGTCATCTTGATAAACCAGGACTCTCTTGCGTAGTAGATCAGGGGAGTATCACATCTCCAGCAAAAAGGATAATCATGCTCAAATTTCGGAGCAGAAAAGAGTTTTCCTTCCTTATCCAGATCCACCAAGATTAATGGATCCGCATCCTTTACAAATTTCCCTGCATAAGGAGTTTCCGGCGTCATATCACCCTTCCCATCCACAAACTGGACAAATGGAAGGTCGTATTTGCGCCCTACCTGGGCATCATCCTCACCAAAAGCAGGCGCAATATGGACAATGCCAGTACCATCCGTCATTGTGACATAGGTATCGCAAGTTACAAAATGCCCTTTCTTGTTCTGCTTTGCCGCAGTTTCCCCTGTACAGGCAAATAATGGCTCGTATTCTTTGTATTCCAGATCTGTGCCCACATAAGTTTCCAACACTTCGTATGCCGGCTTTCCCTCTTCCGCTAAAGAACCCAGTACCCCGTCGAGCAAAGCCTGTGCCATATAATAGGTATAGCCATCCGCCGCTTTAACTTTCACATAAGTTTCCTCTGGATTTACACAAAGCGCCACATTAGAAGGCAGCGTCCAGGGTGTGGTCGTCCATGCAAGAAAGTAAGCATCCTCCCCCACCACTTTAAAACGCACTACCGCGGAGCGCTCTTTTACTGCTTTATACCCTTGCGCCACTTCATGAGAGGACAGGGGTGTTCCACATCTAGGACAATAAGGCACAATCTTAAACCCTTTATAGAGAAGCCCTTTATCCCAAATCTGCTTTAAAGCCCACCATTCAGATTCAATAAAATCATCATGATAGGTTACATAAGGATCATCCATATCCGCCCAGAAGCCTACTGTACCGGAAAAATCTTCCCACATGCCCTTATACTTCCAGACACTTTCCTTACATTTACTGATAAATGGATCCAGCCCATACTCTTCGATCTGCTCCTTCCCATCAAGTCCAAGAAGCTTCTCCACCTCCAACTCTACCGGAAGGCCATGGGTATCCCAGCCAGCCTTGCGGGGCACCATATATCCCTTCATGGTGCGGTATCTGGGAATCATATCTTTGATCACACGGGTCAGCACATGGCCAATATGGGGTTTTCCGTTTGCTGTGGGAGGCCCGTCATAAAAAGTATAAGTAGGGCCGTCTTTACGGTTTTCCATACTTTTGTTAAAAATATCATTTTCTTTCCAAAACGTTTCAATTCCTTTTTCACGGTCTACGAAATTTAAGTCTGTTGATACCTTCTGATACATTTTTCTCTTCCTTTCTTTAAAAATTGGGGAAACTTTCTTATACAATCAAAAGCCCCGTCCGTAAAAAGGACGGGGCCAAACTGCCACGTTTACCACCTGTTTACCCATACGCACCGGTTCAAACGGCTTAATATGCTTTCCCATAACGGAGGATCCCGTCAGAACCTACTCACCTTGCACATACCCCATAAACCTGTCACGGGAACGCCCTGGTTTTCCGCCCTGCGGCTCGGAAGTGATCTTCGCTGTCCCTATACTGATACCGGCTCCCACCTGCCCCGGCTCGCTGTGATGTTCTAAGATCAGTTACTGTCTTCGTCATTGCCTTTACAAGTAAAAAATATACTATTAAAAGATATTTGTCAAGTTGTACTTTGCACGTCCCTCCATTCCTGCATAGCTTTGTCCTTTCCTACAAATTCTCCGTATACTTACACGCCGGGTAACTGCCGCACCCAAGGAAATACCCAAACCTCCCTTTTCTTTTATAAAGGAACTGCCCGCATCTGGGGCATATCCTCGCATCTTCTTTCTTTTTTTCCAATTCTGCTCCAAGGCGCTCATAGATGATCTGATTCATCCGGCAGTCATTTAACGCCCGGTGGGCTCCTGCCGTTGAAATGCCATAATAATCCGACAGATCTGTCAGTTTGTAGTGCCCAAGCTCTGGCAGGCACAGCCTTGCAAGCCTTAAAGTATCTATGTAATCATTCCCGGGGATTTCCCCGAAATATTTCTCGGCGTCCCGGTAAAGAAATTTCATATCAAAAGTATGGATGTTATGCCCCACCAGCACATAGTCTCCCACAAACTTTAAAAATTCCGCCAACGCCACATCAAAGGAAGGAGCATCTGCCACCATCTCATCGGTGATCCCGTTTACCTGGCTTGCCCCATAAGAAATCGGACATCCCGGATTAACCAGGGAAGTAAATTCCTCCACGATCTGCCCATTCTTCACCTTAACCGCCGATATTTCCACCACCTGGTCGTTATAACAGGAAACCCCTGTGGTCTCTAAGTCAAAAACAACGTAATCCCCAATATATTTCTCTATCCTTTTTCCCTTGTTTCTTCCAAGCATCCTTCTGCTCCCTGTCTTTCGTATTTTCTTTTCTATTATACTCTTAATTTGGGGGATCGTAAATTAAATTATATCCATCCAGCCTGACGGATATCGTTATCTCTTTAAAAAAAACTAGCGCAACCCTTTTTCAGGGTGTAATATGAAAACATACCTAAAAATTCTAATTACAAAGAGGCTTTCTGTCATGAAAGAAAAAGATCATAAACCCAATTATCTTGAAGTAAACGGTGATTTCCACATGCGGGAACTGGATAAAAGCGATCTGGAGCAATTCAACGCCCTGTTACAATATGCATTCCAGGTCACCAGCTACGATCTGTTCCAGACTGGCTGGCAACAGGAGGAGATCAAATATGCAAAACGTCCCATCTTAGAAGAAGCCTATGTACTTGGCTGGTTCTATAAAGAAAAGCTGGCGTCCATGATCGTTATCTATTCTATGAAAGTAAATGTTTATGACGAAATCATGGACATGGGCGGCATTACCGGAGTCGCCACCTATCCGGAATACACGGGAAGGGGGCTGATCCATTCCCTGATGAAACACGCCCTTCATTATATGCATGAGAAGCAAATGTCCATTTCCTTCCTGTATCCGTATTCTATTCCTCTTTACCGCAAAATGGGATGGGAAATCGTTTCAGACAAACTATCCTTTAGTGTAAAAGACACCCAGCTCCCCAAAACCCGCCCTGTTACCGGAATGGTGGAACGGGTCAGCCTTGATTCCGAAGATTACCACAACGTCCATTCCTATTTTGCCCTCCAACGCCACGGCTGCCTGATCCGGGATGCCCTGTCGTGGGAAGAGTACTGGCGCTGGGATAATGACGACATGATCGCTGCCGTTTATTATAATCAAAACCACAAGCCCCTTGGTTATGTGGTTTACTATATTGCCAACGACATTTTTCATATTAAAGAAATGGTGTATCTGAACATAGAAGCCAATTACGGCCTGTGGAATTATATCAGTGCACACTTTTCCATGATCGACCAGGTGCAGGGGGATAATTATTCCGGAGAGCCTATGGCATATCTGTTTGAAGACAGTGAGATCACAGAAACCATTTCCCCCTATATCATGGCACGGATTGTCAATGTACGGGATTTTTTGGAAGACTACCCTTATCAGATCCAGCCTGAAGATTTTAAGATCCACTTTAAGGTTCACGATGAAATGGCGCCCTGGAACGAAGGGGACTACATGGTATCCTGGCACGATGGCGAAACCCTCTGCGAACAAGTGGAAGACAATCAATCCATCAATGTTGTGGAGCTTAATGTCAACACCCTGACCACTATGCTGATGGGGTATAAAAGGCCATCTTACCTGTACGATCATGAAAAGATCCAGACGGAGTACTATATGCTGACTTGGCTGGAGAGACTGATAGCGGTAGAAAAGCCCTACTTTTCTGACTATTTTTAAACGGTCAAAATATAGATATTTCATAAACCATTTTCATCCAATGATAACGCGCATTTGTAATTGCTTTTTAACCTCTCCAACTGTATAATAAGAGACGTAATAGACCATATATGTCTCAACATAGGAGGAGAGAGCAACATGAAAGAGAAAAGTAAACTGTCTTTATTACTTGGTGTATGGAACACCAAAACGATCGTTGGCGTGGCAATCGGCGCTGCCTTATTTGGCGTGCTTATGGTATTTGGCGGCATTAAAGTGTTCACAAACACTTCCCTTACCACAGCTATGGTTGTTGTGGTTGTCGTAGCCGGGATGTTTGGACCACTGCCTGCTGCAGTTGCTGCCGGTATCGGAAATGTGATCGCTGACTTGATCGGCGGCTGGGGATTTTGGTTTGACTGGTCCATCGGCAACTTTGTTCTTGGATTTTTCGTAGGACTGCTTCCCATTTACGGCGCTAAAATCGACGAAGGAATCTTTACCGTTAAACATGCTATTATTTATGTGCTTACCGTTATCGTTGGTAATGCAATTGCATTCGGCCTGGTAACTCCTTTACTTACCTATTTATTCTACTCATCAGAGTTGACCGTTACCTGGATGCAGGCCCTTTCTGCAATCATCTCCAACGGTGCAGTCCTTTTGATCGTAGGAATCCCGTTCTTATTTTTACTTGCTAACCGTAACGCAAAAAAGACAAATCTGACTAAAGAAGATTAAGGTATGATGAAAAAAGCGATTGTTGAATTTAAAGATTTCAGTTTTAAATATAAAACCCAAACCGAGACAACGCTGAAAAATATCAACCTCACCCTCTATCAGGGAGAAAAGGTTTTGATCCTAGGTTCCAGCGGCAGCGGAAAATCCACCCTTGCTAACTGTATTAACGGATTAATTCCTTTCTCCTACGATGGGGAGATCACCGGTTCCCTTAAAGTTGCCGGGATTGAGACCAAAGATGCAAGCATTTTTGAACTCAGCAGCCATGTGGGCACAGTCCAGCAGGATACGGACGCCCAGTTTGTAGGTCTTTCTGTAGGAGAAGATATTGCTTTTTCTCTGGAAAACCGTTCCGTTGCCAGAGATATTATGCTGGAAAAGGTTGATTACGCAGCAAAGTTAGTTGGAATGGAAGATTTTTTGGTACAGCCACCCTTTCATCTGTCAGGCGGACAGAAGCAAAAGGTGGCTTTAGCTGGTATTTTACACGATGAAGAAGAGATTCTGCTCTTTGACGAGCCCCTGGCTGCATTAGATCCCGCAATGGGGATGGCGGCAGTAGATTTGATCGACCAGATCTACCGGGAAAAGGAAAAGACCGTCCTGATTATCGAGCATCGTCTGGAAGATGTTCTGTACCGTCATGTGGATCGGATCATTTTGATTGATGAAGGGCAGATCCAGATGGATTCCACCCCCGATGAACTTCTCCGTTCCGGGCTTTTAAAAGAACACGGGATTCGCGAGCCCCTTTATATATCGGCCCTCAAAAATGCCGGAATCCACTTTTCTGACACGGAGCATCTTGACAATATTGAGGAATTGGACATTGCCAGATATAAACAATCTGTTTTAGATGATATAAAAGCTGTAAAGCCTTATCAGGTTCCTCCTAAGAACGAGCTTCTTTTACATGTTTCTCACGTTGATTTTTCTTACGGGGAACGGAAAGTATTAGATGATGTGTCTTTTGACATCCACCGGGGGGAAAAAATTGCTATCGTAGGCAAAAATGGCGCCGGGAAATCCACCATGGCCAAAATGCTTTGTGGTATCATCCGTCCGCAGGCAGGTGAGATCAGCATGGAAGGCGTCAACTGCAGAAAGCTTTCCATCAAGGAAATTGGGACAAAGATCGGTTATGTAATGCAAAATCCTAACCAAATGATCGTGAAAGACATCATTGCTGATGAAGTGCGCCTGGCTCTTACTCTAAACGGATTTACCCAGGAAGAAATGGATCGGCGTGTTGCCGACACATTAAAAATGTGTAACCTGTATTCTATGCGTAATTGGCCCGTTTCCGTTTTAAGCTATGGGCAAAGGAAACGTGTTACCATTGCCTCTATCCTGGCACTGCAGCCGGAGATCATCATATTGGATGAGCCTACCGCCGGGCAGGATTACCACCGCTATACGGAGATCATGAGCTTTTTAGAGGAACTAAACCGTACTTACAATATCACCATCCTTTTTATCACTCATGATATGCACCTGGCCATTGAATACACAGACCGCGCCATCGTCTTTGCTGACGGCAAATGTATTGCTGACGACTATGTATTTAAGGTGCTTTCCAACAGTTGGATTATTGAACAGGCCAATTTAAAACAGACTTCCCTCGTTACGTTAGCCAAGCAGACAGGTATCGACCCGGAAGCTTTTATCCGTCACTTTATAGAATCAGAAAGGGAGGAACGCGCACATGGACATGAGTAAACGGCTTTTTATCAATGTCATTCCAGGCAAAACCTTTCTTGACAAGTTATCGGGAACTACAAAAGTCCGCCTGTTTTTTGCACTGATCATCCTTTTGATTGCCACATGGGATTTTCGGATTTTATTTCCCGTCCTTCTTCTTGGCGTCGCAGGGCTTGTCTCCATTAAGCCAAACTGGAAACTGATTGGCGGTCTGTTAACTTTTATTCTTGTGGTTAACCTTTTTAACCTGTTTTTAATCTGGGTCGTTACACCGGATTACGGCAAGGATATCGTGGGCGGATCCACCGTCTTGCTTTCTTTTAATTCCAGATATGTGGTAACGGCAGAGACTATGTGGTATTTTTTGATCCGGCTTACCAAGTTTCTGGCAAGCTTCATCGTGTCCTTAACCTTTATACAGGCGATCACCCCAAGCGAAATGGCTGCCGGACTCTATTCGATCAAAGTCCCCTATAAGGTCGCTACCATTGTTTCCATTGCTTTCCGCTATATCCCTGATATTTCCAGGGACTTTTCAGATATCAAGATCTCCATGCAGGCAAGAGGCATGGAACTGGATTCCAAGCGGACAGGGTTATTTACCCGTTTGAAACAATACATTTTAATCCTGATCCCACTGATCATCATTTCCTTTGAGCGGGTAGGCAACATTGCCAATGCCATGGATCTTCGGGGATATGGGAAAGGCAAGACCAGGACTTACTATTCAGAACACGAAGAAACTCCAAACGACCGCCGGATGAAGGTCTTTTATCTTTTGATCTACCTTTCCATCCTGGCCGTCATCTTCTGCCGGATCGTATTTCCGCCAGAATTTCAGGTATGGGCGCCATGGATATAAACTTTCAACAATATCTTTTAGATCATTTGACGGATCTGCAAAATTTAATACAAATTCCTTCCGTTTATGATGGGGATACGGTTTCTGACAATGCCCCCTGCGGCAAAAGCATAGCCGATGCCCTTGATTATATGGCAACCCTGGCACACAGGGATGGATTTGAAGTGCTCACCTATGACGGACATGCTATTGCGATCCGTCTGACGCCTCAAACAAGAACCCACCAAAATCATGCCATACTCCAAACGGCTCCTGAGGATGAGCGTATCGACATTGTATCCCATCTGGATGTGGTAGAACCAGGGCTGGGTTGGAGCGTTCCTCCTTTCTGTGGGGAAATAAAAGACGGAAGGCTTTACGGAAGGGGGAGCCAGGATATGAAGGCTCCCGCTTTTCTGACTTATCTTGCTCTAAAACTGATCCAGCGTGAAAACCTTCCTTTAAAAAGAGAGCTTCGGATCGTTTTAGGTACCGATGAAGAGCGCACTATGAATGATATGTTTTATTATGTCGACAAAGCTGGTATGCCCGCTTTTGCCTTCACACCCGATGGTTTTTTCCCTATGGCGATTGGAGAAAAGGGATCTTTAATGTGGCGGCTTTCCGGTAAGTATGAGGGCATCATTGAAAAAATGGATTGTGGCGTCCAGTGCAATGTCGTTGCGCCGATTGCCAATGCGCTCCTAAAAGACGGTCAATACACTGCAAAACTAAATGACCTGGTATCCGAAAAAGGGATTCCCTGCACAGTCTCAGAAAAACACGGAAAAACTTATCTGGAGGTTACCGGGAAGGCGGCTCACGCATCTATGCCCCAGGAAGGATACAGCGCTACCACCGCACTGCTTTTCCTTTTAAAGGAATGCGGTGATGGACTGGCAGACAACCTCTACCAGTGTTTTGCAGATTTTTACGGACAGGCGATCGGCGTCAAAACGCCAACTGGCGCCGCTGATTATACCATGAACCTGGGTATCTTCCGCATAGAAAACGGCTCCTGTTACGGGGAAGTGGATGCCAGATATCCCTTTGGGATGACCTCCAAGGAATGCACCGCCAAGCTGGCATCAAAATGTTCTTTAAGTTTGTCCCTTGACTATGACTCGCCGCCTACCATGAATGATCCAGATGATCCCTATGTAAGCACACTCCTGTCTGTCTATCGGGAAAAGACAGGTGATTACACAGATCCGGTCATCTCCGGCGGTGTATCCTACAGCAAAGTATTTGGACATTGTGTCGCTTTTGGACCTGCCGGGCAGGAGGAACCTCTCTTGGCACACCAGGCGGATGAATCCGTTTCTCTTACTTATGCCGGAAGAGTACTTGAAATTTATTATGAGGCAATGAAACGGATTGCCCAGATTTAAATAACAGATCGCTTATCTTATCAAACTATTTAAGAAAGGAATTTAATCTTATGAAACCATGTATTGTCTGGCAGACAGACTTTGGATTAAAATGGGGCGCTGTTGCCGCAATGCGGGGTGTTTGCAAACAGGTAGACCCTGCTTTAGAATGTGTGGACATCACCCACGAAATTGAACAGTATAATATCCTGGCAGCTTCCCGGGAGATCATGTATGTAGAGCCGTTTTGGCCTAAGGGAACTGTCTTTGTTTCTGTGGTAGACCCCGGTGTAGGCACCAGCCGCCGGGCCTGTGTGGCCAAACTGAAAGATGGCAATTATCTTGTAACTCCTGATAACGGAACCCTCACCCACCTTTTTTATCAGGTAGGGATTGCAGAGATCCGGGAGATCGATGAAACAATTAACCGTTACCCCGGCACCGAGGATGTTTCCGTATTCCACGGCAGGGATCTCTTCGCTTACACTGCTGCAAAACTGGCCGCAGGAGTGATCGATTATAGCGGCGTCGGCCCTTCCTATCCTTTGGAAGAGATCGTCCTATTCCGTCAGGATATGATCAAAGCCCAGGTAAATGGCTCATCCGTAAAAGGTATTGTTTCCAGCGTCAGCGATCCTTTCGGCAGCATTGCTCTCAATATCCTTTCAAGGGATTTTAAGGCAGCAGGCTACAAACATGGAGAAACCGTTCATGTAACACTGTCTGATAACGGAAAAGTTTATTTTAACCAGGATGTGCTTTATGAAAAATCCTTTGGATTTGTAGAAGTGGGTCAGCCGATTCTTTTTGATTCCTCCACCAACTACATTGAGCTTGGTATTAATCAAGGGAATTTCAGAGACGCTTTTCATGTGAAATCCGGCAAGGATTCTCTTTTCCAGATCCAAAAGCTATCCTAAACCGGAACTATGCTATGACGGTCCGTTAGCGACAAGCTCCGCCACATACCTGATAGCTGGTATGATCGCCTCTACATCAACAACAAATCCCGGCTGATGGATAAGCTGCCCTTTTCCGGTGCCAATCTTCAAATAACATCCCGGGATTTTTTCTTCCAAAAAGGCAAAATCATCCCCTCCCATGGAGCTTTCTTCCGGCACTACCTGAAACCCCATTTCCAGGGCTTTCATCCTGCTGACCTTGGCCATTTCTTCATCATTCAAGGTGGCAGGCGGCCCAGCAACCCACTGCACATCAGCCCTCATGCCATAGCTCGATGCAGTATATCTGGCAATTTCCTTTACGCGCTGCTCAAACAGGCTTCTGTCCCTTCCGTCCATAGTACGCACAGTTCCTTCAAGAAGCGCCGTCTCCGGTATTACATTCCATGTATTTCCTGCCTCCATCCTGGTCACACTGATCAACGCCGGATGAAAAGCATTCACATTCCTGGTCACGATCGTCTGAAAAGCTTGTACGATCGCTGCCGCGGCAGGAATCGGATCCCTCCCATCATCAGGATGGGCTCCATGGCATCCCACTCCCTTTACCGTCACCACAAATCTGTCTACTGCTGCCGTTACAGCGCCTTCTTTTATACCAATGGTTCCTGTATCATTGGTCGGATCCGCATGAATACCCCAAATCTGCTGCACATCATCCATCACATCCGTTTCCAGTATTTTCAGCGCTCCTAAAGAAGTTTCCTCCGCCGGCTGAAAAATAATCTTCACCGATCCCGCCAGTTCCATTTTTCTCTCATTTAGCAGCATAGCGCATCCTATCCCTATCATGATATGAAAATCATGTCCGCAAGCGTGCATCCTTCCCGGATACTCGGAAGAATAAGAAAGCCCGCTGTCCTCCTGAATAGGCAAAGCATCTATATCACAGCGCAAAGCTCTCACAGGGCCTTTTGCTTTTCCCCTTATCACCGCCACCAAACCGGTTTCTAACGGGCAGGGCAGAATTTCCACCCCTTCCTCCATAAGAATCTCCCTGATTTTAGCCGTGGTTCCATACTCTTCGTAGGACAGCTCCGGGTGTTGATGAAACCACTGAAACCATTCCATTAACTTACTCTCTCTGCTTTTCATAAGCCGTTCACCTTCTACTGTTGGGATCTAATGCATCCCGCAGTGCATCCCCAATAAAATTGATAGCCATCACAAGAATAACGATCAACAGACCAGGGGGAATCCAAAGCCAAGGCTGCCGGGTCAGTACCGTCAGGGACTGGGCTCCGTTTAACATATTTCCAAGACTTGCCGTAGGCGGCCGTACCCCCATCCCCAAAAAACTTAACGCCGCTTCATCCAGCATCGACAAGGCCAGCACGGAGGTGGCATAAACCAAAATTGGCGCTACCGTATTAGGCAGGATTTCCGAAAACAAAATATGGCCAAGGGGCATTCCCGCAATCAGGTTTCCCTTTACAAAATTAGTTTCCCGAAGATTTAAAACATTTCCCCTAACCAGTCGGGCAATCCCTGGCCAATCTACAAAACCTAAAATCAGGATGATGCTCCACATCCCCGGCTTAAAAATGGAAGCAGCCACAAGAACCAATAAAATATAGGGAAAGGACATAACCATATCTGTAAAACGCATAACTGCCATATCCACGATCCCGCCAAAATATCCTGCTGCCAACCCCAGAACAACTCCCACTGCCGTGGAAATAAAGGTAGCCAAAATCCCCACCAGAAGAGATACCCGCATAGCATACAAAAGCCTGCTAAATACGTCTCTTCCAATCTGGTCCGTTCCCAATAAAAATTCTTTACAAGGCGCACCGCTAAAAGTCCCTACGATCTCGTCCGGGCCAAAAGGGGCGAGAACGGGAGCCAATAACGCTGCGCCCCCCAAAAGGGCCAGCACAATAAAACTGGCAAGCGCCAGTCTATGACGGCGAAAGCGGCGGAACACCGTCTGGAAATAACTTTCACTTATCATGTCCTTTTCTAATGGATCAATAATCTTCTGTTTCATATTCTCTCCTAGTCCAACTGAATCGTAGGGTCAGCCAGTGCATACAAAATATCTGTGACCAGATTGGCGATCAATACTACCACCGCTGACAAAAGGCATACTCCCATAATCACCGGATAATCCCTGCTGGTTATCGCACTCATCGTCATAAGGCCCAAACCCGGCCAGGAAAAAACCTGTTCCACAATCACTGCACCTCCAAACAGAACAGGAATCTCCATTCCCACTACCGTAACAATAGGAACCAATGCATTACGGAGGGCATGTTTATTGATCACCCAAAAACGCCCTATTCCTTTTGCCCTTGCTGTACGCAGGTAATCCTGCTGTAAGATTTCCAGCATGGCGCTTCTGATATACCGGATATTCCTCCCTGCTATCGATGCCGCCAGTACAATAACCGGCATTACCATATGCCGGGCTACATCCAAAAAACTCCCGGAAGTCCCTAAGGTACTCATGCCACTTGAGGGAAGCCATCCTAATTTCACTGTAAATAGATATATCAATAACAAAGCAAGAAAAAAACTGGGAATACTGCTTCCCAAAAAGGAAAAGGTTACCGCCGTATAATCTCCTGCTGAATATTGATGTACCGCACTGTAGATTCCTGCCGGTACCGCGATCAGCAGCCCCACCACAAGAGACACTCCCATGAGAAGCAGCGTAGGACCCAAATGGCTTCCGATCATCGCACTGACCGCCTGATAGGACTTGATCGAATATCCCATATTTCCTTGTAAGAGCTGTCCCAGCCAAACAAAATACTGAATATAAACGGGCTTGTCAAGTCCAAGGGCAACTGCTTTCGCCTCCACTGCCGCCTCAGAGATCCTAGGGCCCTGCAGCATTTCCAACGGACTTCCCGCAAGACACATAATCCCATAATCAATCATGGTGATGCCTATCAATACAGGAATTGCAATCAAGATCCTTTTTAAAATATACTTTCCCATTACTGCTCCTTTCTGCCTTCCAAGACAACAGGACACGCCCCATAATGTCCGCTTTCCGCCCCCACTTCCAAAAGCTCTGCCTCTCTTTGGGCGCACATTGGAACCCCATACGGGCATCTGGGGTGGAACCTGCACCCCTCAGGAGGATTTACACTGTTCCCTACTTCCCCTTGCAAAAAATGGCGCTCCCTGCTTCTCCAGGAAGGATCAGGCACCGGTACTGCATCAAGAAGCGCTTGTGTGTAAGGATGCACCGGACGGGCAAAAATCTCTTTTGCCTTCCCAATCTCCACAATCCTGCCCAGATACATGACTGCGATCCTGTCACTGACATAATTCACTGCGCCTAACCCATGTCCCACAAACAAGAGCGTAAGGCCAAGTTCTTTTTGCAAACTTTTCAAAAGGTTTAAGATCTGGGCTTGGATAGAAACATCCAAAGCGCTTACCGGTTCATCACACACAAGAAACCGGGGATTTAAAGAAAGGGCTTTGGCAATCCCGATCCTCTGACGCTGTCCTCCGGAAAACTCATGGGGATACCTTCCAAGCACATTCCGTGAAAGCCCAACCAAATCAAGAATCCTGACCATATCCTTTTCTACGGTCTTTTTGGTGGAAATCCTGTGATATAGCATCGGCTGGGATAAGATCTCAAAAATATGTTTCCTGGGATTCAATGAAGAATACGGATCCTGAAACACCATCTGCAAAGAAGTCCTGATCTTCCCCATTTCTCCTTTTGTTAGTTTTGAAAGATCCTTTCCCTCATAAAATATGGCTCCTGCCGTAGGCTTTTCAAGTCCTACCAAAGCTCTGCCAATTGTTGATTTTCCACAGCCCGATTCGCCCACCAGCCCTAACGTCTCTCCTTCCATGATAGAAAAATTCACGCCATCCACCGCTTTTACCTGGGCCGTCGTATGTGTGATGATTCCTCCCTTAATGGGATAATATTTTTTTAAATTTTTTACTTGAATCAACGGAGTTTTCACACTCTCCTCCTCACCACAGGGGTTCATACCTGTATCCCCCCTTCCTTCATAACGATACACTTTGCCTTATGATTTTCCCCAAATTCATAGTCCGCCTGAGGCTGCCCACACTCTTCCCTCCGGTAAGGACAGCGCTGTGCAAAACGGCAGCCCGTGATCCCATCATAATTTTCCGGTACCATTCCCGGAATCGAAACCAAACTTCTTTCAGCCGTATCCCTGATCGTTGGAACAGTGTCCAGCAACGCCCGGGTATAAGGATGCCTGGGATTTTGAAAAAGCTCTGCCACAGGCGCCTCCTCAATGATCTGCCCTGCGTACATGACAAGCACACGGTCCGCCATATTGGCAACGACGCCAATATCATGAGTAATCAAAATCATAGACATCCCATTTTCCTCTTGAAGTCCCTTAAGAAGCTCCATAATCTGCGCTTGTATCGTCACATCCAAAGCAGTGGTCGGTTCATCCGCAATAAGCAGCCTTGGATTACAGGAAAGGGCCATCGCTATCATAATACGCTGGCGCATTCCTCCTGAGAGCGTATGGGGATATTTTTTCATCATCCCCTTGGCATCCGGCATTCCCACCTTTTTCAGCAAGGCTGCCGCCCGCTCACGCGCCTGCTCTTTTGATAGATGCATATGAGCCATAATGCTTTCCGTAATCTGGTTTCCCACCGTAAAAACCGGATTTAAGGAGGTAAGGGGATCTTGAAAGATCATGGTAAGCTGATCTCCCCTGATCTCATCTAGTTCCTTTTCCGTCATAGTAAGCAGATTTTTCCCGTCAAAGAAGACCTCTCCTTCCGCTACCTTTCCATCCCTCTTTAAAAGCCCCATAATTGACAGGGAAGTCACACTTTTTCCACACCCGGACTCCCCCACAATACAGACAACTTCCCCCTTATCTACATGAAAATGGATATGATCCACACTGATATTCTTACCGTAATCTCCTGTAAAGGCAGTTGTAAGCCCCTTTACTTCCAGCAAATGCGCCATGATTTTTCCTTTCTGTGTTACACAAATACCACAGTACGGCTGTTAAGCCACACTGCGGTATCTGCTAAAACGGTATCTTTGTCTCCGGTTATTTATTTCACTTCCCACTGATGCACGTTATTAAAGAAGCCATAGGCGCTAGGCTCCGCTCCTGACAGACGGTTATTCACTGCCCCCTGTGCACTGATGATATAGATAGAAAACATCGGCACATCTTCCTGTACTTTCCGGTCAATCACAGAATACAGGTCTCTAATTTTAGCCACGTCACTGGTCTGCTGTGTCCCTGCAAGAGCCTCGCTGATCCCGCTGTCCGCATATCCGGTCCAGCTTCCCTCTCCGCTAAGAAGCCAGTCGATATCCGGGTAAGGATCCACCGGCGCATAAGTATACTGTACTGCCATAATATCATAATCGGTGGTTCCTGCAATTGTCATAAGCGTAGCCAGATCCACAGTCTGGACTTCCACCTTAATTCCAACCTCCGCCCATTGCGCTACCAGCACCTGCGCGCCGTTCACAAAAGTATTATCACCGGAATTAATATAAAAACGCAGGGTCTGTGACCCGTCCCATCCTGCCAGCTCAAGCAGCTCTTTCGCTTTTTCCGGGTCATAAGGAGTGACGGTAAGACTACTGTCAAAAAACGGGCTTGCAGAAGACAAAAATCCATCTGTCACTTCACCGTGTCCTTTTAACAGTTCGTCTACCAGTTTCTGCCTGTCAATGGCATAAACCAAAGCCTGACGGATCCTGGGGTCAGGAATGTTTGCCGTCTGTATAAACGCAGATTGATTTGTGATTGGCGCCCCATAGACCGTTTTTGCATTTTCCAATGCCTCGATACTTTCATAGTCTTCTTGGGGAATTGCCGTCATGGTATGATGCGTAATATCAATTTCCCCTGACTGAAGCCCAGAAAGAACCTGACTGGAATCCACGATCTTTAAATTCAGTTTTTCAACCTTCGGCGCACCTTTCCAATAATCCTTGTTTGCTGTATAGGAAACATAGTGGTCATTATCGTATCCCGTCAAAAAATACGGGCCACTAACCACATCAGGCTTATTGAACCAATCAGCCGTAAGAAGTTCCTCCTCACTATATTTCTCGATCACATGCTTAGGCAGGGTATGAAGATATCTGGCATAAGTATTCTCAAAAGTAGTCAGTGCCATAGGGTACTTGGCCGTAAACTGCACGGTCTTGTCATCAATGATCTCAATGCCTTCCACACTCTCCGCACCTTTTTCCACAAAACCGTCATCACCCACTCCTTCAAATGCATACAGCATCAAAGTTGTGTTATTCACCACCGGGCTTGCAAGCCTGCGAACCGTAAATTCCACATCAGCCGCCGTAACAGGCGTCCCGTCCGACCAAGTAGCCTTATCATCAATATGGACAACAAAATGTATGTTGTCTTCCGTTGTCACACGATCCGCCAGCATCCCCTGAAAATTCAGATCCTGGTCCAGTTCCATCAAGGGCAGAAACATCAACCCAACTGCATACTTATTGATTTCTGTCTGGTCAATGACAAAAGGGTTTACACCCCCTAGTGAATCGGTCACCCCCACATTGACAACATTTTCACTGCCGCCTGCCGAGCATCCTGCAATCAGGAATACAAGAACCATCGCCAGGGAAATACGAACCAGGTTATTCATCAATTTTTTCATTTCTCCTCCGTTCCGTCATATAAAGCCAGGATATCCCGTTTACCGGAAATCCCCTATCAGTAAAAGTCAGTTTATTGTACTGTTACCACCCCAAAATGTCAATATTTCCCGGCCAAATTCTAAAATTAACTTTTGTCTGCAAATAGCGGCGTGGACAAATAGCGGTCCCCGGAATCCGGCAATAACGCTACGATCGTCTTGCCTGCATTCTCAGGGCGGCTTGCTAAAACGGAAGCCGCCTTAAGCGCCGCACCGGAAGAAATCCCTACTAAAATTCCTTCTGTCACTGCAAAAGCTTTTCCTTCAGCAAACGCATCCTCATTTTCAATCGTGATTATTTCGTCATAAATTTCCGTATTCAAGATCTCTGGTACAAAGTTTGCCCCAATTCCCTGAATTCCATGCACACCGGCTGTCCCCTTAGAAAGCACAGGACTGTCAGCCGGTTCCACAGCAACGATCTTTATGCCTGGATTCCGGGCTTTCAAGTATTCACCCACGCCAGTAATGGTTCCGCCTGTACCCACGCCGGCCACAAAAATATCCACCTTCCCATCCGTCTGCTCCCAAATTTCCGGTCCTGTGCTGCTTCTATGGGCTGCCGGATTGGCGGCATTTACAAACTGTCCTAGGATCACGGCCCCAGGAATAGACTCTCTTAGCTCTTCGGCCTTTTCGATCGCTCCCCTCATCCCCTTTGCTCCCTGGGTGAGTACGATCTTTGCGCCATAAGCTCCAAGCAGGTTTCTCCTCTCTATACTCATGGTATCCGGCAGCGTCAAGATTGCCTCATAGCCCTTCGCCGCCGCTACCGCTGCAAGGCCGATCCCGGTATTTCCTGATGTAGGCTCAATAATAGTTGCGCCCGGTTTTAAAATTCCTTTTTCCTCTGCATCTTCAATCATGGCAAGGGCAACCCGGTCCTTTACAGATCCTGCTGGATTTAAGTATTCCAGCTTGGCTAAGATCACTGCATCCTGAACCCCTGCTTTTGCCCCATAACGGTTTAATCTTAACATGGGTGTTCCACCAATTAATTCTAACGCACTTTCTTTTATTTTGCTCATAATGACTCCCTTAAGATTCTATAGCTTCTTTTAACCTGATTAACGCAGTTTCCAATGTTTTCCTGGGACAGGCCACGTTGACCCTCTGGAACCCCTGTCCCGCCTTTCCAAACATGGTTCCCTTATCCAGCCAAAGTCCTGCCTTTTTGACGATCAAATTCTCCATCTCCTCTTCCGAAAGGGCAAGCTGGCGCAGATCCAGCCATGCCAGGTAAGTCCCCTCCGGCATACACATTTTAATCTCCGGGATGTTGTTTTGCAAAAACTCCTGTACATAACGGAGATTGCCTTTTATGTACTCGCATACTCCCTGATACCACTCTTCCCCATACCGGTAAGCTGCTTCGCATGCCACAAGCCCCACCCCGTTGATCTCATGAACCCCGGTGGGCCACATCTGTGCTTTAAATCGTTCCCGTACACCCTCATCGGGAATAAAGATATTGGACGCCTGCAACCCGGCAATGTTAAACGTCTTACTCGGGGCAGTACACACCATAGACATATCCTGATATTCTTCCTTAAGTGCAGCAAACACCTGATGTTTTCCCTTCCATACGAAATCGCAATGGATCTCGTCACTAACCACCATCACATGATGCTTTTTGCAGATATCCCCTATCCGTTCCAGCTCTTCCCTGGTCCATACCCGTCCCACCGGATTATGGGGATTGCACAAAATAAACAGCTTCACCTGTTCTTCAACGACCTTTTTTTCAAAGTCTTCATAATCAATCTGATATCTCCCATCCTTTCCCTGAACCAGCGCGCTGTTCACAACCTTTCTCTTATTATCCACGACCACGCCTCTGAAAGGATAATAGACTGGCTGCTGGATCAAGACCCCTTCCCCTTCTTTGGTAAACGCCCGCACTGCCATGGCAAGGGCATAGACCACCCCAGGCGTCTTCACCATCCACTCCTGCTTCACATCCCAACCGTGATGATTTTTCATCCAAGAGCTTACCGCCTCAAAATATGCCTCCCCCGGCTCACTATACCCATAGATTCCATGCTCTGCCTGACTGACAATAGCATCCTGGATATAAGAGGAAATGCAAAAATCCATGTCCGCTACCCAAAGGGGCAAGATATCCTTTGGCATCCCGTTTTTTTCCGCAAAATCATATTTTAGGGAATTGGTATTTCTTCTTTCAACTATCGTATCAAAATTTAGATTTCTCTCCGCCATTTTATCCTCCGTCCTTTATTCTTTATTTACCCTTTATCATGAAATGATTATATCAAAACAACTTTTTATTTTCCATAAATTTCATTCCTGATTTCCTCATTTTGACCCTGCTTCATATTGACAAAAAACGAAAACAGCAGTATATTACAATCACTTTGCATGATTGAGGAAAAGAAGGCGTATAAGATAATAAAGCCTGCCAACGACTGAGGAATCTTTTAAAATACCATGAAAAATTTATTAAACTATCAGACATCTGAATATGACTGCGGCCCTGTCAGCCTGTTAAACGGCATCCGCTACCTGTTTGAGCGGGAAGAGATTGTTCCTGACCTGGTTAAATTTATTATGCTCTACTGCATGGATACTTATAATGAAGCAGGGGAACTGTGTAAACACGGCACCTCCGCCGCCGCTATGAATTATATGGCAAGCTGGATGAATCATTTTAGTGAAGTAAAAAAGTTTCCTCTTGCCTGTGAATTTTATACCGGACAGGAAGTGGCCATTTCTCCAGACAGCCGGATCGGCCGTGCGCTCAAGCAAGGCGGTGTGGTAGTGATCCATCTTTTCCTTGAAGTACCCCATTACGTCCTCTTAACCGGAATAGAAGAAAACCGTGTTTTACTCTTTGATCCATTTTATGAAGAAATTGACGACCCGGAACTGGATGAAGAATATTCTACGGATGAAATTGAGTTCCTTTTTGATACTCCCAAAAAAGCCAACCGCTCTGTCAGCATAGAACGGCTGAACCGTACCTCACGAGGTTACTATGAAATGGGTGAATTTAACTGCCGTGAAGCCCTAATCATGTATCACACGACTGCAAAAGCCGATTCCTAACAAGGATCGGCTTTTATCTTTTTACTGTTCCATCTGTCTTCCCAAAAATCCTGCTGCAGACTGTATCAGTTTCTGTTCCACTTCCCCCATTTTCCCTTTTTCACCGTTGTCGATCAAAACCACTCCCCCTATCATGTCACCTTCACAGATAATAGGATAGATTGCCTCCTGCTCAAATTCATCCGTCAGATCCTGTGTAATCGGTATAAAATGATTGTCCCCTTTCGAGGCAATGATCATTTCCCTTTTTGCCAGTTTATCTTCCAAGTCCTTACTAATTGATTTCCCGAGAATCCCTTTATATCCGCCTGATACTGCAATGAATTGATCCCTGTCTGCAATCAGTGCAGTCCTTCCTGACGCCTGGGCCAGGCTTTCCGCATACTGACGGGCAAAAGACGCCATCTCACCAATAGGGGAATATTTTTTAAGAATGATCTCCCCTTCTCTATCCGTATAAATTTCCAGGGGATCACTTTCCCTGATCCGGAGCGTACGCCGGATCTCCTTTGGAATGACTATACGGCCCAGATCATCTATTCTTCTCACTATACCTGTTGCTTTCATATCACAGAAACCTCCATTTACTCTACTCGTATTTTCATCGCGCTTTTTAAGTCGTGCTACTAGTATCTGTAAATGGAGGTAGTTTATACCTGTCATTTTTATTTTTATAAAATTAACAGCCCTTCAAAAGGCAGCAGCCTCATTACCTTTTACCGGTACAAGGGACCATACGCCTTACATGCCGCATAATCCGCCGCTTCCCTGTCTTTCGTACCGAAGCTGTCCCATACATGGGGGCGGAAGATCCTTCCTTCCTCCACATTATGCATAGCCACAGGTATCCTCAACATGGAAGCTAAAGTGATCAGATCCGCCCCCACATGGCCATGGATGAAAGCCCCATGATTGGCGCCCCATGATGCCATCACGCTGTACACATCCCTAAAAGCCCCTTCCCCCGTAAGCCTGGGAACGAACCATGTTGTAGGCCAGGTAGGATCCGTCCTCTCGTCAATTTTTTTATGGACTTCTTCCGGCAGCACAATGCTGCTTCCCTCTGCAATCTGCATCACCGGCCCTACACCTTCCACCAGATTAACACGCACCATGGTAAGAGGCATTTGGGCATCCGTCTTAAAATGGGAAGAGTATCCGCCGCCTCTAAACTGGCAAAGCTCTGCCGGACACCAGTCCGTAGCATTTAAACATGCGTCAATATCCTGCTCTGTCATCTCCCACCATGCCTTCATCACCGGGTTTCCGCTATCGTCCTTGCTTTTTCCACAAGCGTCCAGGCAGGTAGATCCGGAATTAATCAAATGGATAAAGCCTTCCGCTGCCGCTCCTTCTGGCTTCCATCCCGTTACCCTTTCCACTGCTTCCGGACTCCAATAACATCTCACATCCGAAAATCCGCTTGCTTTTCCTGTGAGCAGATTACCAAAAAGCATCGCAAGGCCATTCAGATTATCGTTTTCCGTGGCAAACACATAAGGCGGCCTCTTTCCCGTCCAATCAAAGGTAGAGTTTAGGATTGCCTCTGTAAAATCCGCATTTGGCTTATAATCCGTCCACATGCGCTGTCCCTGAAACCCGCCAAACAATGCGTTTCTTCCCAAAGCCTCTTCCGTAAATCCCAGATCCGCCAGTTTTGAATTTCCCTGCATGATATCTTTGATGATAATGGTCATCTTCACTACAAATTCCCATTCTTCATCTTTCTGCTGCCTGGAATGTGCACGGAAATCCGGATTCGGATCATGTCCTTCCCTGCATTTTTTCTTCACCCAAGCCAAAGCAGCCTGGAATTCTTCTTCGTCATAAATCCCGTATTCCATCCTGCGGAGAATCTCTGTCATATCTACCCATTCCGGGCGCATCCCCAAATACTGGATATAAAACAGCGGGTCAAGAAATGATCCCATGATCCCCATAGAAACCGACCCGAACCCTACATAAGATTTACTCCGTATTTGTCCGACTACAACAGCACATCTGGCAAATCGCAAAATCTTCTCCCGTACATCCTCAGGAATCTCCTCCTCTTCCATATCCTGTACATCCCTCCCATAAATAGAATAGCAGGGCCGGTTCATTTGATTATGGGCAGCCAGCGCAGAAGCAAGGTACACCGCCCCTGGCCGCTCTGTCCCATTAAACCCCCAAATCGCTTTCATCGTCCAAGGGTTTAGATCAATCGTCTCAAGGGGATAACACCAGCTCGGCGTCACGCTTAATGTGGCGGACACGTTCCTCTCTTCAAAGTAAGCCGCACATCTTGCCGCTTCTTCCCCTCCGGCAATACTTCCCGGGAAAACCACCACCCTTACCGGCGTCCCATCTGCATAAAATACATTTTCTTCGATCAGCCGCCTGGCGCTTTCCGCCATCTGGGCAACCTTATCTTCCAGGGCATCACGGATGCCCATCCTTCTGGAATCAACAATTGGCCTAATGCCGATTGCAGGATAATTTTTCATTTAAACTAACCTGGCCTTTCTGTCAATTTTTCTTTCGATTGACTCATTTTCTTTTATCTTTTCAAAATACTTGAATAATCAGAATTGGGGCCTGCAAAAACTCCGCGTAAAAATGCCACCGACTGGGCCGCATCCCGGTCCAGCATCTCGTTGGATGCACCCTTACTTAAATCCCGCCATATCTTGATATCCTTTCCTACGCCTCCGCCGCTTCTCACAAAAGGCTCCATCACCACATTTTTGTTATAGCCGATAGCCCGCAGTGCGCTTCCGATCTCATACCAGGGCATATTGCCCTTCCCGGGCAGCCTCCGGTTATTTTCCCCCACATGGAAATGTCCCAGCTTATCTCCGGCAAGCAGGATTGCTTCTGTCATACTGTCTTCTTCGATATTCATGTGGAAGGTATCCAGCATAATTTTTACTGCCGGCACATCCACCTGCTCCACGAAATCCTTACATTCCTTACAGGTGTTGAGCAGATACCCTTCAAACCGGTTTAATACCTCCAAACAATAATCCACGCCGCATTCTCCGGCAATCTTGCCTACTTTTCTTACATTTTTTATGCTCCGTTCCCAATCGCCTGCTTTATCAATGGGCTTACTATAATCCACCGGCCAATACGAATAAATTCCGCCGCCTAACGTATGGATATCCAGGATCTCCAGTTTCTTCAAAATATCCGTAAAAAAAGCAATCGCATGAGTCACCGTGCCTCCATCGCTGCTTGCCAGATTTTCATCTGCCGCCGGCCCATAACCCGCCGTCAGCTCCACCCCTGCATCCTGAGCCATCTTTTTCATTTCAAGCAGCTCTTCCTTTTTGCTATTTTTCAGCATGGCGCAAGAGATTTCCAAAATATCAAACCCAAGGTCTTTCACCTTAGAAATATAGGCCTTCTGATCCGCGTTCCATTCTTTTTCCCAATATGCAAAATAAATCCCGTATTTCATCATCCTCCTGCCTTTCCCTTCTTTTATGAAAGCTCTATCATCTGAAAGACTTCCAGCTTAGGCAGATAAACCCGCATGGTATCTTTTCCAATCAGCTCTGTTTTGATCTCTGCCCTGGACGGCAGCAGATATGCCTGCTTTCCTTTGTCTTTTACGTCAATATAAATATCATACATGGGTGCAATCGGCGATTCTTCCTGTTCATTCACAGCCGCCAGATAATCCTTCCCATCCTTTTCCCAGGAAAGGATCTCCACAAACTTAGGCGCATTGGAAGTAAATACCGGCCTTTCCATCAATTTCTGTATGATTCTGTAAAACACCTGACGGCTCATATACGGTCTTGACATTTCAATGGGAGCCGCCGACCAGATGATCTTATTTTTCCCTGTATCCTTTAAAATCAGACAAGGCTCCTGGGTATAGATACCGGGTGGATTGGAATGGATCGCAGCAAAATCCTCCGTATCCGTCAATGTATAGGGAAGCGTCCTGGTTGCCAGGACTGTGATCCCTTCCCCGTCCATAATCTCTGCTTCCATCTGCGCCATAGGAACCGTCAATGGATTAAGACGGTTAAATCCCTGCAGCACGTCCATCCCTTCCTTGGTTGGACTCATATAAGTAAACTCATGGGCTGTTCTTCCGCTAATCCGGATCCCCAAAAGCTTTTGCAGCCGCTCATTTCCCACCGGCCCACTGATGTACAGATTTCCTCCCCGCTCCAAATATCCTTCGATCTCATCCATTTCTTCTTCTCTAATCGCCGCCACATGGGAAAGGATCATTACATCTGCATTCTCTTCCTTTATATTTTTGGTTCCGATCACTTCAAAGCCAACATTATTCTCACGCAGGATGGAGGCTGCCGCTACCGGCGCTTCCATATAATAGCCTGGCCAGAACTTTTTATCCATGATCCCACAGCTCTTTTCAAAAGGATCATATTTGGCATGGGATGCAAACCAGATGGCCGCATTGTGGTATAAATTCCCATTAATATATTTCTCGTAAGGCTGGGTCTTTCCAAATACTTTTTTCATTAACTTGTGATAAACTTCCGGTACGATCGTCCCATCAGGGTTGATGGCATCCACCAAAAGAAAAGCACCATTATGGATCAACGCCGTCACCGCATGCAAAAGCAGCTCTTCCTCCGTCTTGGTGGTCGTGTGATAACAAAGTTCCGGGTCGCACCGTGAAGTATGGTACACAAAGGGAAGGTTGGGAGATACATTCTTATAATATTTATTGATAAACGTTTGTTGTAAAAATCCTCCATAGTAATCTCCGCCGGAATAATCCACTGCTTCCGTAAGCATTTCTGAACTGCCGTCTATCCAGCTTCCCGTAATCCGTGAAAATTGGTGTTCCACAGTCACATGGGGTTTTACCGCCTTCACACAGCCGGTAGCAAATTTCGCATAATCTGCAATCCATTCGTCCCGCATAGAAACATAGGCAAGCCAATCCGGGTCTGACCAGTCCAAACGTCTTGGAAGTTCCTTCCCCGCCTCTTTCTTATAACGCTCCCTACAGCTATCGCAATAGCACACTTCCGGGAAAAAGGTCATATCCAAAAACATGCCTTCAAAATCATACATGGTATTCATTTCCGTCAGGCACGCTTTTACATACTCCCGGTACTCCTGATTATTGGGGCAAACGATTCCATACCGGCCCGTTTTAAAATCGGAACCGTGGCGGTATTCCCTCATGTTTTTCCCTTCTGCCGTGACAACGCGCCAGGAAGGATGCTCCTCATAAGCCCAATTATCAAAAATCTGGGTGAAGTATGCAATGACGGCAATATTATTCTCATGACATTTTTGAATCATTTCCCCAAAATAATCATAGCCCTTAAGCCCCCGGTGCATTCTGCCGATCTTCGTCGGATAATAGCAAAGTCCTGTATGGGGCTTCCCTTTGACCATAGCCGCCTGTACGCCCGCCGCCTTCAGCGCACCTACATACTCTTCCACATTCACCTTTGAAAGGAACTCCGGATTCCAGTCGTCAATATGCATGTCCAAGAGATTTCTTCTGTAATTACCTTCAATCCACATTTCTATTCCTCCTTTAGATTATTTGATTCTTGAAATTTATTTTCTACCAGGCTTTCACGGTTTACGCTCCGGCTCACGAATTCACTAGGCGATATCCCCAGATACTTTTTGAAGGTCTTACTCATCACATGGATACTGGAAAACCCTGCCATCCGTGCCGCCTCAGTTACATTCATCTTTCCGGTAAGCAAAAACTGCTGCGCCTTTTCTACCTTTAGGTTCATCACATACTTGTGCAGCGGGATTCCCAAATAGTCCTGAAAGATCTTCGTCAGATAATTGGGGGTCACATCCAAAGCATCTGCAATCATCTGGTTATCCGGAGTATCAATAACGCCTTTTCTGTTTATATACTCAATAGCCCGTTCAATAATGACCCACGCTTTAGTCTTTTTGGCTTCCTCCTCGGCTCCTTCCGGACTGGCATCCCTGACATTTCGGAAGGACATGACCAATAACGCCGTACAATCCGCTTTAATCATCAATTCTTTTCCTGGGCGTTCCTCCTTAAACTCATGCAGCATACACAAATACCTGCGTACCAGATCATTCCTTTCCCCATCAGGAACGCTGGCAAGCAAAACTTCCGGACATGCCTCTCTCTCCTTTTCAGATATACATTCCATATAATTATCATCTTCCAAAATATCCTTATGGAGAAGTTTAATCCTCTTCTTATCCTCAAAAAAATCAAAGTGCATGATATACTGTACCAGCGGCTCTTCCCCCTGAGATACAATAACATGTGCCTTATAGGGAGGAATGATAATCACATCTCCCGCCCTGAGAGGGTATTTAACTCCCTCCACAATAAACTCAGCCCTCCCCGATGCAATGTAAGTAAATACATGATCAATATCCTTCCACTTCCCACTCATAGTAGTAGAGCGCTTCAGCCTCATCATCCTTACATAAGGATTCACCGTACCTTCCAAAAAAAATTCTCCCATGTTAACCTCCAAATCCGTAATTTCCTGCCTGCTCTTTTGTCCTCTTCTATCATCTTCCACCTCTGATATCCTGGACAAAATACATGTAGTTTCCCCTTATTTTCGTGTAAATATAGTGTAATTATACTAGAAACCATGCCTTATGTATTTATTCAGAACAATCATTGTTTGTCCAAAACTCCGGAATATAACTTTCTTCTGCCGTATCTCCTTCCTGGATGTAAGCATTCTCCACTCCCAGGCTGATTGCATAATCTACAACTGACTCATATTCCCGCCTCGTCACCTTCCGGCAAAGCTCCCCATAATCAGGATTCTCCTTTAACCGCCCAAGCGGCGTATACTGGTTCATCAGACTAAGAAAAACCTGATTTCCATATGTCTCGTACACATACCTGATCACGTCTTTTGCATTTTTCTTATGCCCTGGCAAAAGCAGATGACGCACGATCACACCTTTTTTCATCATTCCGTTCCCATCAAAAGAAGCTTCCCCCGTGATCTCTACCATCCGGGCCAGGGCTTTTTGGGCAACTACAGGATAATCTGGCGCACTGGAATATTTTTTTGCAAGATTTTCATCCATATATTTAAAATCTGTCAGGAAAATATCTACAATTCCTGACAGATCCATAATCGCCTCCGGCTTTTCATAACCGCTTCCATTGTAAACAACAGGGATCACAAGTCCCTTGTCTTTTGCCCAAACCACTGCTTTTGCCACGGCTATTGCATAATGATCCGGCGTTACCAAGTTTATGTTTGCCGCCCCTTTTTCCTGCAGCCTCAAA
The DNA here is from genome assembly GCA_910585005.1 of uncultured Lachnospiraceae bacterium. GTDB lineage: Bacteria > Bacillota > Clostridia > Lachnospirales > Lachnospiraceae > Suilimivivens. The sequence continues at coordinate 45,068 of CAJUCN010000002.1, forward strand.
AAAATATCCGAAAGCTGTCCGATCGTGATCTCTTTTCCCCTTCCCCCTGCCGCAATCTCATAGTTTTGACAATACACGCACCGCAGATTACAGCCTGAAAAAAACACTGTTCCCGAACCCTTTCGTCCGGAAATACAAGGCTCCTCCCACATATGGAGATCTGCCCTTGCTACCCGGATCTTATCATCCATCAGACAGTACCCCGCCTCTCCTGCATTTCTCTTTGCACCGCATTCCCGGGGGCATAGATTGCAGGGGCTGATTTTCAATTTTTCCATCTCGTGATTCCCCTTATTTTTTGCACCATTCCTGCCAAATCCACAGACTATTCTGCACCTTCCCCATAGAGTTCCTCCCATTCCTCCCGGGGGATCGCAGTAATATTTCCTACATCATAATAGACTTCATAAAAGAGATTGATCCAAAAATCTTTATCCTCTTCCAGGTCAGAATCATGCATATTACTGTATGGATTTTGGAATTCCTGCCGCAGCTTAGGCAATACCACAATCCCTGTCCCGTCCGGATCCGCCTTTTCCTCAACCAGCATAGTGATCCTTTCCTTTTCTTCACGATAAATACGGGCAAGATTCACTAAATTATCAAGATAATTAAATGCAAACCACAGGCAAAGCACACTGACCAGACTATATTTCGCAATCCGAAGGATCCTCTCTTCCCTGGCCGCGTCCATAATCCCTTGGATACATGCAATAAACAGAAAAACCCCAGCCCCAAAAAAAGCCCGGTCCATGGTCGTTGGCGCGATCGCCAGGGCGTAGCAGGTAGCAATTCCTGTCACAGTAAATAAGACCGTTTCATTCCGCCGAATCTGTGACCAGGTGCAAAGCTGCTTTTGAACCGCCAAAGCAACAAGAACTATCGCTATCATCACAAACAACACAAAAAACAGATCCCTTACCGTCATGGAAATTTTATAGATCTTGGAGAGCAGTCCCACAAACCCTGTATATTCATCTTCCCGCATGACCTGGCTCCTGTTGCGTACGCCCGGGGCCAAGATCATGCCAAGGATCCCACAGCACATGCCAAGGGCGGCAGCTCCCATGAAGGGATAAAAGGCTTTCTTTCCTTCTCTTTTCCGGTCCCACCAAAAATTGGCTCCAAAAAGCAGTACCAAAAGAAGTCCCCCGCCGGATGTGTTTTCATTACACCAACCGGCAGCGATCCCAAAGAAAAAGGTTCCTGCCGCTGCCAGTACCGGGTGCTTTATGCGCTCCGCCCTAGATAGAAGCCGGCGGAAAAAAGTTACATAGCCCAAAATGATCACACTGCCCCATAAATAATTGCAGGAACCGCAGATCCATAACATCGTCTGCCCAAAATCCACCGTAAACTTCCACAGAAAGGTGATTACAAGCAAAAGAGCCAGGACATCGTACTTTTTCTTTCTCCTTACGTTCGCATAAATCAGAAGCGTCAATCCGGTAAACATCACACTGTTTACTACATTAAATATCTGCTTACTAAAAACAAGGGAAAGCCGTATGTTAAACTGGCCGATCACCCTCCCGCTGTTGGAAAGATATTCCCTATACTGCTGCCTAAACAGATCAAATAAGCTTTTTGCCTGCCGGACTTCTATCTTATAAAAATAATCGTCCGACATATAAGGCGTCAGAAAATTATAGACAAAAATGCTGGCAAATGCTGCCACAACCAGAACCCAAAATATTTTTTTACGATGTTTTTCCATAAATACTGCCACAAGATTTCCCTTTCCCAAAACTTGATACAATTTTAGCAAAACCAGATAAGGAATGCAACTTCCCTTATAGTTTTTCCTTATGAAATATGCTATACTAAAAATCAGTTTTAACCAAACAGTCTCAAAATCATATAAGGAAAATAAAAATGAATGCAAAAGTATTAAAAACATTGGAATATACCAAAATTATTGATATGCTCACAGACAAGGCTTCCTCCCAGCCCGGGAAAACCCTCTGCCGGGAACTTGTCCCCATGACAGACTTAGATGCCATTACCCTGGCACAGACACAGACAACGGACGCCCTTTCCATGCTTTTTTCAAAAGGGTCTACTTCCTTTGGCGGCAACAAGGATGTATCTGCTTGTCTCCGTTCGCTGGAAATTGGGAGCACACTGTCTGCGCCCGAACTGTTGCGGATTGCCGCTCTCCTTGACAATACCAACCGGATCAAATCCTATGGGCGGAGTGCCCGGGAGGAGGAAAAGGAAACCTCTCTGACCGGATACTTTCATGCACTGGAGCCTTTGACAACTCTTGCAAACGAAATCCACCGATGTATTCTCTCCGAGGAAGAACTTGCCGATGATGCCAGCCCCGGGCTTAAGCATGTGCGCCGTTCCATCGCCATTACCGGAGACCGGATCCACTCACAGCTTAATTCCATGGTCAATGGCTCCTATCGGAGTTACCTGCAAGACGCCGTCATCACCATGAGAGACAACCGCTACTGTATCCCTGTGAAGGCCGAATACAAAGGCCAGGTGCCAGGCATGGTTCATGACCAGTCCTCCACCGGCTCCACCTTCTTTATTGAACCGGCTGCCATTGTGAATTTAAATAACCAGTTAAAAGAGCTTGCTATTAAGGAAAAGGAAGAGATTGAGGCAGTCCTTGCCAGTTTAAGCGACCAGGCCGCTGAACATGTCAGCGAAATAATGGAAAACCAGCAAATTATGACCTTCCTTGATTTTACTTTTGCCAAGGCCCTTCTTGCCATGGATCAAAACGCAACCATGCCCCTGTTCAACCAAAACCATTTTATCCATATCCGCAAAGGCAGGCATCCCCTGCTCCCTGCCAAAAAGGTAGTTCCCATTGACATTCATTTGGGCCGGGACTTTGACCTTTTAGTGGTCACTGGACCCAACACAGGCGGCAAGACCGTCTCCTTAAAAACAGTAGGTCTATTCACCCTGATGGGACAGGCAGGACTTCATATCCCTGCTCTGGACCGGTCGGAACTTTCTATATTTACAGAAGTTTTTGCGGATATCGGAGATGAGCAGAGCATTGAGCAAAGCCTTAGTACTTTTTCCTCCCATATGACCACTATCGTGTCCATCTTACAGCAGGCAGACGAAAATTCCTTGTGCCTGTTTGATGAACTTGGGGCGGGCACCGACCCTACCGAAGGCGCTGCCCTGGCCATTGCCATTTTAGACCATCTCCACACCTGCGGGATCCGCACTATGGCAACTACACATTACAGCGAATTGAAGGTCTATGCCCTTTCCACTGACTTTGTGGAAAATGCCTGCTGCGAATTTAATGTGGAGACATTAGCCCCCACCTACCGGCTTCTCATTGGCATTCCCGGTAAAAGCAATGCATTTGCCATCTCCTCTAAACTAGGACTGCCAAATGATATTATCGAAGCAGCCAGATCCCAGATCTCTACAGAAGAAAAGAGTTTTGAAGACCTGCTGGCCGATCTGGAACAAAGCCGCGTCACCATCGAAAGGGAACGCTTGGAAATTGCTTCTTACAAAGAAGAAATCAAAACCCTCAAAGAACGTCTTCAGGCTAAAAATGAAAAAATTGACCTTGCCAGGGATAAGATTCTCCGTCAGGCCAATGAGCAAGCAAGGGACATCCTTCAGGATGCCAAAAACGTGGCTGACGAAACCATCCGCGTTTACCAAAAGGCTGGTCCCGGCGCTTCCCTGAAAGACTTGGAAAAGACACGGGACCGCCTCCGGGGCGAAATCGGCAAAAAAAATGAAAAACTTGTATCCAAGATTGAAAAGCCTGCTGGCGGACTAAAGCCCAAACCGGACCAGATCAAACTAGGCGACTATGTGAAAATTCTCTCCATGGGCCTTACAGGAACCGTCAGTTCCCTGCCGGATCATAAAGGAAATTTATTTATCCAGTGCGGGGCTATGCGTTCCCAGGCTAATGTCAAAGACCTGGTATACGCAAAAGAGCAATCCCCTTTACCTTCGGCAGGGCCAAAAGCTTCTGCCTCCGGCCGGGCAAAGCTATCTAAATCCTTTGGCATTTCCCCTGAAATAAACCTCCTCGGGAAAACGGTGGATGAGGCAATCTCCCAATTGGATAAATATTTAGACGATGCTTACCTTTCCCATCTTTCTACCGTGCGGGTCGTACACGGCAAAGGAACCGGAGCTCTCAGAAATGCCGTTCAAAACCATTTAAAGCGCATTAAATATGTAAAATCTTACCGTTTGGGCGAATACGGAGAAGGTGACGCAGGTGTCACAATTGTAACATTCAAGGAATAAAACAGGAGTTAAATTATGGTTAACAGACAGAAAATATTAATTGTAGATGACGACAGCAACATTGCGGAGCTAATCTCCCTTTACCTTACCAAAGAGTGTTTTGAAACGATGATTGCCGGGGATGGGGAAACTGCCCTGCTTCTGGCGGATTCTTTTGCGCCAAATCTGATCCTGCTGGATCTGATGCTCCCCGGTATAGACGGCTATCAGGTCTGCCGGGAAATTCGCGCCAAATCCTCCATCCCTATTATCATGCTATCCGCCAAAGGAGAGATTTTTGATAAAGTCTTAGGGTTGGAACTGGGCGCTGACGATTACATGGAAAAACCTTTCGATTCCAAGGAGCTTGTTGCCCGTGTCAAGGCAGTGCTGCGCAGATACAAACCTGCCACCGTCATTCCCCAGGCATCTGACGTTAAATGTGTGGAATACGCTGACCTGACCATCAACCAGACAAATTATTCTGTTGTCTATATGGGCAGGACTATCGATATGCCTCCAAAGGAACTGGAACTTTTATATTTTCTCGCCTCCTCACCCAACCATGTATTTACCAGAGAACAGCTCCTTGACCAGATCTGGGGCTATGAATACATTGGCGACACCAGGACGGTAGACGTACATATCAAGCGTCTCCGGGAAAAGATCAGCGACCACGCCAATTGGAAAATAGCCACCATTTGGGGAATTGGCTATAAGTTTGAGGTACGTCAATGAGAAAGACCCTCTATTTAAAATTTCTTCTTGCCTATTTTATTTTTGGCTTTTTTGGTTTTATCGTAGTCGCCACCTTTGTAGACAGTATGACTTTAGAACATTTAAAAAGAGAAAAGGCGGATGCTCTTTATAAGGAGGCTACGCTGATCGCCAACACCTATGCGTCCGATTTATACAACAACGAAACCTCTCTGGACACAGTAAAAAAGCAGTTGGATTCCCTGGATGTTTATCTTTCGGCAAATCTCTGGATCATTAACCCCTCAGGGCGTATGATCCTGGATTCCAAAGCCCCCCTGGACGTTGAAAATGAAACGGTAATTGAGGGCTTTGATCCTACCATTACCGAAAGTTCCTATTATACCATCGGTAATTTCTGGGGTAGTTTTGCGGAAGACCAGCTCAGTGTGTTTGCACCTATTACATCCGATTATAAGGTCAGAGGATATGTTGTGATCCACTATCCCATGGGCAGCATTGTTGCTTCCTGTAACAGCCTGCTTAACATTTCCTATTTGATGCTTATTATCTTATTCCTGCTGTCTATGATCATCCTGATCTTTTTCACGGAAATGGTCTACCTGCCTCTACGAAAGATCACAGAAGCCACGGAGCAGTACGCCGCCGGAAATATGCATTACGAGTTTCAGATTGACAGTGAGGATGAGATCGGTTACTTAGGGGCGACCTTGAGCTACATGGCAAATGAAATTGCCCGCTCCGAAGATGACCAGAAGAAGTTTGTGGCAAACGTTTCCCATGACTTCCGTTCCCCTTTGACTTCCATCAAAGGATATCTTGAAGCCATGCTGGACGGAACAATCCCGCCTGAATTATATGAAAAGTATCTTACCATCGTGCTCAATGAAACAGAGCGGCTGACGAAGCTTACCGGCAGCCTGCTTATGCTCAATAACCTGAACACCAAAGGGATACTGCTTGACAAAAGTTCTTTTGATATCAACCGCACCATCCGCAATACTGTCGCCTCTTTCGAGGGAACCTGCAAACATAAGGCAATTGCTATAGAGTTAATCCTTACTGGCGATGAATTATTTGTGGAAGCGGATATAGGCAAGATCCAGCAGGTGCTCTATAACCTTTTGGATAATGCTATCAAGTTCAGTCATCCAGATTCCATCATTAAGATAGAAACCAATGAAAAGCATAACAAAGTCTTTGTCTCCGTAAAAGATAGCGGAATTGGTATTCCCAAGGATGATTTAAAAATGATCTGGGACCGTTTTTACAAATCTGACTTATCCAGAGGAAAAGATAAAAAAGGAACCGGGCTTGGCCTTTCCATTACCAAAGAGATCATTCAGGCCCACGGCGAGCACATTAACGTAATCAGCACGGAGGGCGTCGGGTCAGAGTTTATTTTTTCCCTGCCTGTAGCAGATGAAAACAATGATGATTAAGCCGCCCCAAGTGTGGGATTGGCTTTGGGAGGTACCTTATGCATATTATTTTACATCAGCCGGAAATTCCGGCAAATACTGGAAATATTGGAAGAACCTGCGTGGCGGCCGGCGCTTCCCTCCATCTGATCGAACCGCTGGGTTTTCGTCTAAATGAAAAAGAAATAAAACGCGCTGGTATGGATTACTGGGAAAAGCTTACCGTAAGCAGATATATGAATTTCCATGAATTTAAAGAAAAACACCCGGATGCTAAGATCTGGATGGCTACCACCAAGGCAAAGCGCTTGTACACTGATGTTTCTTTTGGTGCGGATGACTATATAATGTTCGGCAAAGAAAGTGCGGGGATACCAGAAGAAATCCTGGTAGAATATGAAGAGAACTGCATCCGTATCCCTATGCTTCCGGATATCCGCTCTTTAAACCTCTCTAACTCTGTAGCCATCGTTTTGTATGAAGCGTTGCGGCAGCAAAAATTTTTTCATCTCCAAATTGAGGGGGAACTTCACCGGCTTCATTGGAAAACCTCTATTTAGCAAAATTTATTCCATAAAAATCTCCTCCTTCTTCGTATCTATATTTAGAAACTACATGAAGGAGGAATTTTTATGTCGAAGAAAATATTTTTAACCCTTTTGTTAACCGCCGCTTTATTGACTGCCTGTGGTAAAAGCCCTTCCCCGGACACTTCACAGCCCGAAGAAAATGCCGTCCAGCAAACATCCCCGGACAAAGACGTTGTCCTGGATTTAGGGGAGAAGTACTCTTATTACACCCAAAATACCATAAGCGTCAAAAGCCAGGAAACTGTCAACATCGTTCCTGACATTGCCCAAATCGTCTACGCCGTACGGACGGAAGGGAAAACTGCCTCCGACTGCCAGAATCAGAATTCAGAGGCAGTCTCTTCCGTAATCGCACAGCTAAAAGAGCTGGGCGTTTCCGAAACCTCTATCCAAACTTCAGACTACCATATGAACCCTATCTATAATTACAGTGGCAATACGGCCCGTGTTACCGGTTATGAGGCAACTACCTCTCTGACAGTATCTGATCTTGCCATTGACGGTCTTGATGAGATTTTATCCAAATCCGTGGATGGCGGTATCAATACCATTTCTTCTATTGTCTATATGGCCAGCAACTACGATGAAAGTTACCAACAGGCCCTTCGTCAGGCAGTAGATGCTGCTTACCAAAAAGCCCAGGTTCTTGCTGCCGCTTCCGGCCGGAATGTAGGAAAGGCACTAAATATCACTGAAGTAAGCGGTTATTCTGAGGCCCGTTACAATGATACCGCCCGCTCCAATATGTATGACATGAGCATGAGTCTCAAAAAGGAAGCCGCCGTGGAGGATGCCGCAAGCATCATGCCTGGCCAAATCAAAGTAGAAGCCAGTATTATAGCAGAATATGAAATGTATTAAAAGATAACAGCCCCGCCGTAAACAGTGGGGCTGTTATCCATATTATACTCTTTTTTCGTTTCTGAGCCTTGTAATAAAACAATTGATCTTATCCAATGCAATTTTTAAATTTTCCAGGGAATAGGCATAAGAGATTCTCAAAAATCCTTCCCCGCAATCACCAAACGCAGTTCCCGGCACCACGGCTACCTTTTCCTCATTCAGGAGCCTTTCGGCAAATTCCTCACTGCTCATGCCAAACTCCCTGATACAGGGAAACACATAAAATGCTCCATAAGGTTCAAAACATTTCAGCCCCATCTCACGGAAAGCATTCATAAGAAACCGCCTTCTCTGATTGTAAGATTCCCGCATAGAAGCCACATCGTCATCACCATTTTTTATAGCCTCCACAGCCGCATACTGACTGGTGGTTGGAGCGCACATAATCGCAAACTGATGAATCTTGACCATCTGTTCCATGATCACCCTAGGGGCACATGCATAACCAAGCCTCCATCCTGTCATAGCATATGCCTTTGAAAATCCGTTGATCAGAATCGTCCTTTCCTGCATTCCGGGAAGGCTTGCAATAGATACATGTTTATCCTTATAGGTAAGTTCCGCATAAATTTCATCGGTAAGAACAAAAATATCCTTTTCCCTGATCACTTCTGCAATTTCTTCTAAATCCTTTCTCTCCATAATGGCGCCAGTAGGATTATTGGGAAACGGCAGCACCAGGATCTTCGTCTTATCTGTAATCGCCTCACGCAGTTCCTGGGCCGTTAAACGGAATTCATCTTCCTCCTTCAGTTTAATGATCACCGGCACAGCATCCGCCAGGATCGCACAGGGTTCATAGGATACAAAGCTGGGCTGTGGAATTAAGACCTCATCTCCCGGATTGACCATCGCACGAAATACCAGATCGATCGCTTCCGATCCGCCAACAGTAACCAGAATCTCATGATCCGGATCATAGGTAATATTTTGGGTCCGTTTTATGTAATTGGCAATTTCCCCCCGTAATTCTTTTAAACCTGCATTGGAAGTGTAAAAGGTCCTTCCCTTCTCCAGGGAATAAATCCCTTCATCGCGGATATGCCAGGGCGTGTCAAAGTCCGGCTCACCCACCCCTAACGAAATGGCATCTTCCATCTCGCTGACAATATCAAAAAACTTCCTGATACCGGAAGGCTTTACTTCCACGACTTTATCTGCTAATGGATTTCTCATGGTGTAATCTTCTCCCTTGTATCTTCATATTTTTTGGTAAGGATGGTTCCATGGTCTTTATATTTTTTCAAAATGAAATGCGTTGCAGTGCTTAACACTCCATCCAGCGTGGAAAGCTTATCCGAAACAAAACTGGAAACAGCCTTTAATGATTTCCCTTCTAAGGTGACCATAAGATCATACCCGCCAGAAATCAGGTATACGCTGTTCACCTCCGGGTATTTGTAGATCCTCTCAGCAATCTTGTCATATCCCTGTCCCCTTTGGGGCGTGATCCTCACCTCGATCAGAGCCGTCACCTTTTCGATGGATGTTTTTTCCCAGTCGATCATGGTATGGTAGCCACAAATAACGCCTTCTTCCTCAAGCACCTTAAGCTCATTGACAATGTCAATCTCCTCCGCTCCCAAGATCACAGCCAATTCCCTTAAATCGATTCTGCTATTTTTTTCTATGATGGATAAGATCTGTTCTCTCATCTGTCTTCCTCCTTAAAAAATATTTTGTATATTTCATCCGCTGCAGGCATCGTCAAATATCTGGTTTCATCCCCATTGACCACGATTTTATCATTTTCTTCAAATGTCCTGCCGATCACCGTGGCCGGAATTCCCGCAGCTTCAAGCTCCGCCTTAAGCCCCCAGCCGTTTCTTGTGACCATTAGAAGGGCTCCTCCTGACAAAAATTCATAGGGGTTCAATCCGTAATATTCACAGATCTCTATGGTTTCCTGTTTCACCGGAATCTCCCTCAAATTTACGCTAAGGCCGGCGCCTATCCTTTGGGACATTTCCCACAATGCGCCAAAAATGCCTCCGTTTCTTATATCGTATGTTGTATACGCATCGTATCTCCGGGCTATTGTAGCCTCTGGCTCTATAGAAAGATATTCTCCACACTTTACTGCCTTTTCAACCAACTGCCTGGGAAACCGCTCTAAAAGCTCCTTTTGCCTGGCAGAAGCAAGAATTGCCGTTCCCTCCAGGCCGATCCATTTACTCATTACGATATCCATATTGTATGTAGCGCATTTAAGACCAAACAGGGGATCCACTAACTCCCCGACAGCGGTTGCCGTGATAACAGGACATTTAACTGATGAACTGACTTCCGTGTGCCCTCCGGCAATCTGTACCTGCAATTCCTCACAGCACCTCTCCGCCTGTTTCATAATTTCTTTTAGCTGTTCCTCCGGCGCCTCCCTGGGCAGAACCACAGACAACATCACCACTGCCGCCGCTCCGCCTTCCACCGCCAGATTATTGCAGGCCGACATGACCGCCAGATATGCAGCATTTTTCACAGGCAGGGTAAACGTCTGGGTTGACAAAGCAATTGTACCCTTTGATCCTCCCAAAGCATAATAGGCGCAGTTCCCGCCTACTTCTGCGCCTCTCATCAATTCTTTTCTATGGCTTTTGATCTCCCGCAATATAGATCGTTTTAAAACTTTCTCTGGTATTTTTCCGTTTCTCATTGAGGTGTACCTTCTGTTGGCGCTGGGGGTGCAGGAGGTGCAGGAGGCTGTTCTGTACCTCCTTCAACAGGCGGTGCAGGAGGCGCTGCCGCTGCTGCAAGTGCCGCTGCCACATTCTTTACATGATCAATGTTATTGGTTGCGATAGCCGCCATGATCTCATTATATGCGTTAGGATCTGCCGTTGCCACACCTACCGTTGCCGTCCTTGGAGCAACTTGGTAACTGCTGGAATTAACCTGCTCACGGCTGATCTCCACGCCATTTTCCGTTACCACCTTCCATAAATTTGCCTTATAACCAATATGTGCCGACTGAACGGATACCGAACCCACCGGCAATGATTCGCTGGCATAGATCACCTCAGCATCCGGATAGGTCTTACTGATCACTTCACTCTCATATCGTACCTGACGGCCACTATCCCTGGTTTCCATTCCATAGATGGTAAAACAGATTTGCTTATCATCTGTGATATAACCTTCAATATAAATAGGCGCCTCCGTATTATTTACAAACTTAAAATCCTTCCCGGAAGATTCCGCGATTGCCGCATCCGCGGAAGGATCTACATATGTTACGATCATAGAATGATTATGCCTCTCCGTAACTTCAAGCTCCGACAAAAGCACTGCATTGTATAGGGTCGTGGAAACCTGGCAGATGCCGCCGCCTAAACTGTCCACTACCTGTCCGTTTAAATAAGAACCCGCCATATAGTACCCGTTTGCCTGGGTAAAGGGCGATACCACATTGTAAGTAGAAAATTCATCCCCCGGATAGAGCGTTGTCCCGTTGATCAGCTCACAGCCATTTCGCACATTAGCGCTTCTGGATGAACCGGATGTCTTAAAGCTGGTGGAAAAGGTTCCAAGCACATCTTTCACCTTGGAAAGTTCCTCCTCAGTCCCCCTGGACTCGTCCTCACGGATCGTCAGTTCCAAGATATCATTTTCCCTATTCCACGACTCATTAAAAAACTCCTCGATAAGGTTGATAGATGCCTCTTCATCCACTACTTTACCAGCCTGGCCGGGTTGTACAACAAATCCGCCTTCCTCCCGGAACAGGGTAGCGTCCATTGCCTCCACATTAAACGCCGCACACTGTTCGGTAAGCACCTGGCTGACAAGCTGCCTGTCAATGACAAACTCCAGCTTATAGACAACATTCTGATGCTGAAGATCCTTGGCAGCCTTGTATCTTTGCACCACATTTCCTCTCTGGCCGATCTGGGCCGCCTCATCCACAAATTCTTTGTTGGACCAGCCAAATCCTAAATCTGCCGGCAGAACGACTACCTCATTGCCATCCACTGCCACTAGCGTGATCTCCTTTTGGGCCAGTTCTTCCACATACCCTTCAATCATCTCTTTCGCCTCTTTAGGGGTCATTCCTTCCAAAGGCATTTCATCCGCATAAATACCTGGCAATATTTTATTCTCTTCCTCTGCATAAACCTGAATTCCTGTCATTCCCATAAAGAAAAGACAAAAAACTCCACAAACAATCCCTTTAAAAAATTTAATCATAATGGCTCCTTAGATTGCGTTAAAGCATAAAAGATGCTATAGTTGGAATGATCATAGCAAGCACTAATAAAATAACAATAACTGCTGATAGGATTCTTTTACTTTTTTTGTTCGATAAGTGAAACATTTTACTCCTCCGAAAGTACATCTTTGAAAGGATATTATATATGAGATTCCCTTTTTTTGCAAGTTTTATCATCTTTTGCATCTGGCTCGGCTACGAGATCCATAAGCACCGCAATATGGACGCAAAAGCTTCCGAAGCATTCTGGAAGAAGGAGGCTGCCGCAAACAGCACACGCCGCAAACCCTTAGATGACTTAGAATACATTCAAATTCCCTTTGATAACCTGCCTATGGATGCATTAACCGGTCATCCTGCCGTTAAAGATTGCCACGAAACCTTAAGGGAGCTCTCCCAAAATCCCATTGTCAATCTCACAGGCATCAGCAATACGGATCTGAAACTTAAATACGGAGCGCCTAACATAGAGCTTTTGTCCCAATATGACCAACGCTACACCGTCCTTGCCCGCACTCTCCAGGCATGGGCCGCCGCCCTGTACGGCGATGGATATGTCAGTGAATCAAGGGCAGTTTTGGAATTTGCCGTAAAGACCCGCACGGATGTAAGTTCTACCTATAAGCTTCTTTCCTCCATTTACCAGGAAATGGGACAAACGGACAAAATAAAGGAGCTGATTCCTGTTGCACAAAATCTAAACTCCCCATTAAAAAATAATATCGTTAAGGCGCTGCAAGACCTCTGTCAGTAATTCAGTTTATGCGGCTTTTTTCAAAATATGTCTGGTTCTTCCACAAAAAGAAAATTTTATGCAAAGAGTGCATATGACAAGAATAGCGCTGCCGGGTGGCAGCGCTATTCTTATTTCCAAAATTTCTTTTTCTTTGAATCTTTCGTTTCGCCCTTATCCGCCTGTACGCTCTTTGCCGCATTCAGGCTGTCACCGCTTAAAGCGTCAAACTGCTTTAAAAGCTCTTTCGCTTCATGGGAAAGTTTATCAGGAGTCTGCACCACCAATGTCACATAATGATCGCCCCGCACCTCCTTATTCCGCAAAGTCGGCACACCTTTGCCTTTCAGGCGAACCTTAGTATCCGTCTGCGTCCCAGCCTTCACATCATAGATTACCTTGCCATCAACCGTTTCCACTATGACTTCACCGCCTAATGCAGCTACTGCAAAGGAAATATTCACTGTAGAATAAATATGATAATCCTGCCGCTGGAAAATAGGATGACGTGATACAATCACCTCTACCAGCAGATCTCCTCTGGGCCCTCCGTTAATTCCTGGCTCTCCTTTATCCCTAATACGCACACTCTGCCCATTATCGATACCGGCAGGGATGGATACCTGGATCTTTTTACGCTTTGCAATGTATCCTGACCCACGGCAGTCATCGCATTTTTCTTTGATCACCTTACCTGTTCCACTACATTCCGGACAAGTCTGCACATTGCGGACCGTCCCAAAGAAAGACTGCTGTGTAAATACAACCTGCCCCTTTCCACCGCATTTCTGACAGGTTTCCGGGCTGGTTCCCGGCTTTGCACCGGAACCGTGACAAGTCTTACACTCTTCCTTTAAGGTAAGTTCAATTTCTTTCTCAACGCCAAATACAGCTTCCTCAAAGGTAATCCTTACGCTGGTTCTTATGTTCGATCCCTTCATAGGGCCATTATTACCACGGCTTCTGCGTCCACCGCCAAAAAAGTCGCCAAAAATGTCACCGAATATGTCACTGAAATCTGCGCTGTTAAAGTCAAACCCGCCAAATCCGCCGCCACCCTCAAAAGCAGCATGCCCGAACTGGTCATACTGTCTTTTCTTTTCCGGATCACTTAAGATCGCATAGGCTTCGGAAGCTTCCTTAAACTTTTTTTCGGCCTCGGCATCCCCTGGGTTCATGTCAGGATGATATTTTTTGGCAAGAGCTCTATATGCTTTTTTGATCGCGCCATCATCAGCGTTCTTATCAACGCCAAGTACCTCATAATAGTCACGTTTTTGTTCTGCCATCTTGGTTCCTCCTGCATACCTTTAGCGAGACACATGGTCGCCCATATGCCCCGCTAATGATGTCATAGTTACATGATACCTCCGGATTGCTATGCTTTTATGCTCTCACAATCCTAACACATTCAAATTTTACACCTCTCTGTAGTCCCCGTCAACTACATCATCAGCTCCATCGCTTCCTGTTCCCATATCAGGACCTGCACCAGCGCCCATATCAGGGCCTTGACCGCCTGCCTGCTGCATATTTTCGTACATCTTGGTAAACAATGCCTGTGCACTTGTGGTAAGTTTTTCCCTTGCTGCTTTTAATGCATCCAAGTCGGAATCAGACATTTCCTGATCTTTAGTTCTCTCAAGGATATCCTTGACTGCCTGAACATCTGCTTCTACCGATGCCTTCTCAGAAGCGTCAATCTTATCCCCAACTTCATTTAATGCTTTCTCGGTCTGGAATACAAAGGAATCCGCTTCATTTCTTGTATCAATCGCTTCTTTTCTCTTCTTATCCTGTGCCTCAAACTCTGCTGCCTCTTTTACAGCCTTATCGATCTCGTCATCGGACATATTGGAACTTGCTGTAATCGTAATGTGCTGCTCTTTGCCTGTTCCAAGATCCTTTGCAGATACATTCACGATGCCGTTTGCATCAATATCAAATGTAACCTCAATCTGAGGCACACCCCGCATTGCCGGAGGGATTCCGTCTAATCTAAACTGCCCTAAGGACTTGTTATCCCTTGCAAACTGTCTCTCACCCTGAAGGACATTGATATCAACTGCTGTCTGGTTATCTGCCGCTGTTGAGAACACCTGGCTCTTCTTGGTAGGAATCGTCGTATTTCTTTCGATCAGCCTGGTTGCGATACCGCCCATAGTCTCGATTGAAAGAGAAAGCGGTGTAACATCCAAGAGCAGGATCTCACCTGCACCGGCATCGCCTGCAAGTTTACCACCCTGGATGGAAGCACCCAGTGCCACACACTCATCCGGATTAAGGCTCTTGCTGGGTTCGTGGCCAGTCAGCTGTTTTACCTTATCCTGTACAGCCGGAATACGCGTAGAACCGCCTACTAATAATACCTGGCCCAAATCTCCATTGGTAAGCCCTGCATCTTTCATTGCATTCTGAACAGGAATCGCTGTCCGTTCAACCAGGTCATGTGTCAATTCATCAAATTTAGCCCTTGTGAGATTCATGTCAAAGTGTTTCGGGCCTTCTGCCGTTGCCGTGATAAAAGGCAGGTTAATATTTGTTGTGGTAGCAGATGATAACTCCTTCTTTGCCTTCTCCGCAGCTTCTTTTAACCTCTGAAGGGCCATTTTGTCATTGGAAAGATCCACGCCCTCTGCCTTCTTAAACTCATCGATCATCCATTGTGTCAGCTTATTATCAAAGTCATCGCCGCCAAGATGTGTATCACCGTTGGTGGCAAGAACCTCAATAACCCCATCGCCGATCTCAATGATAGAAACATCAAACGTACCGCCGCCAAGGTCATACACCATAATCTTCTGTTCTTTTTCATTGTCCAGCCCATATGCAAGCGCTGCCGCTGTAGGCTCGTTGATAATACGCTTAACATCAAGGCCTGCAATCTTACCTGCATCCTTGGTAGCTTGGCGCTGTGCATCATTAAAGTACGCAGGAACAGTGATAACTGCTTCTGCCACCTTTTCACCCAGATAGCTTTCTGCATCTGCTTTCAGCTTCTGAAGAATCATAGCTGAAATCTGCTGCGGTGAATACTTTTTACTGTCAATGGTACGTCCTTTATCTGTACCCATATCTCTCTTGATGGAAGAAATAGTCTTCTCTGCGTTGGTGACTGCCTGACGTTTCGCAGGCTCACCAATCAATCTCTCTCCCGTCTTAGTAAATGCAACCACAGAAGGTGTTGTCCTTGCGCCTTCCGCATTTGCAATAACTGTGGGCTTGCCGCCCTCCATAACTGCTACGCAGCTATTTGTCGTACCTAAGTCAATACCAATTATTTTGCTCATAATGATCTCCTCCTTAATTGATTGTTTGATTTATGCAATATTGATGTTAACTGTCTCTTTCTTCCGGTCAGCCTGCAACGGCTACCATGCTGTGCCTCACCACAGTGTCTCTATAAGTATATCCTTTTTGAAGTTCCTGGGCAATGATACCGGATTCATATTCCTCGCTTTCCACCTGCATCACCGCGTTATGGAATTCGGGATTAAACTCTTCCCCTACAGCCGGAATCGCCTTCACATCCATTTTTTCCAGTTCCCCCATTAGCTGCTTATAGATCATCTCCATCCCTTCTTCAATGGCTCCGCCTTTATCTGCTTCCGGGATAGCCGCAAGGCCCCTCTCAAAGTTATCTACCACCGGCAGGATTTTTTCAATGACGCTCCTTGCCCCGGTTTCAAACATTGCGGTCTTCTCTCTTTCCGTGCGTTTACGGAAATTTTCAAATTCCGCCATCTGCCGCTTTACGCGGTCTTCCAATTCCTCAATCTTTTCCTTCAAAGCATCCTGCTTTTTGTCCGCTTTTAATTTTTTCTTTGCTGCCTTTTTATCCGCCCAGGACACCGAGGCGCCATCTTCCGGACTTTCTTTTTCCTCTTCCGGATCCTCTTCTTCCACCGACGGCTCCTGGGAATCTGTCCCCTGTCCTTTTGCATCCTCCGCAGGCGCTTCTTCTAAAACTTCTTGTGTGGAAGTTTCTTCTACCGCTTCTGTATCTGGCATATCTTTCTTCATTTCTTCACTCATTGGTCCTCATCCCTTTCGTTTCCTATACACATAATTACTATGTTTTCTTTTTATATAATTCATCAAGCTGATGGGTGATCGTCTTTAGTGTTCCCACTACCTTATCATAATCCATTCTCTTAGGCCCGATAATCCCTATTGTCCCGCGCATTCCTTCCCCTAATTCATAGGTCGCTGTGACCACGCTGCAATCCTTCATGGTCTGGATAGGCGTTTCGTTTCCTATATAAACCTGGATGCCTGTGTTGCTCTCATCCGATAACGTATCCTGTACCAATTCCGTGAGCATTTGCTTTTCTTCAAAAGTGTTGATGATCTCGCTTGCCTTCTGCTGATCCGCCAGCTCCGGATATTTAAAAATATTATTTGCACCGCTGGTATAAATCTCCAAGTCTTCATCCGCCTTAATGGATTCGGCAATCGCATCCACCACATCCCCTACCACCGTGCTGTGGATACCCGCCTGCTGTTTCATCGCCGAGATCATACCCAGGTTGATCTCTTCAAGAGCCAATCCGTTTAAATGGGTATTCAGCAGAATATTCAGCTTTAAAAGAGTTTCGTCACTCATATCCTCACTGACCGGAATGATATTATTTTTAATCACATTTCCCTCTACCACCACCACTGCCAGCAGTTGGTTGCTATCTACCCTGGATAACTGTAAAAACTTAATTTTGTTGGTGTGGATCGTAGGAGCTGAGATCATGGTAGCATAATTGGTATTGACCGCCAAAAGCTTTGCCACCTGCTTAAGAAGGTGATCCATTTTGTCTTCTTTCTCAAGCATCATTTCCTTTAACTCTTCTAGTTCCTTCTCCTTTTCTTCCATCATCGTATCCACATAAAGACGATAGCCCTTATCAGATGGAATCCGCCCTGCCGAAGTATGAGGCTGGAGAATATATCCCATTTCCTCCAAATCTGACATTTCATTCCGGATCGTTGCAGAACTTAAATTCAGATCCGTATATTTGGAAATCGTACGGCTTCCTACCGGTTCTCCAGTCTCAAGATAATTCCGGATAATGGCCTGCAGTATCCTGATCTTTCTTTCACTTAACTGCACCGCCATCACCCCTTTCTCTAAAATCCTGTAGTATTATTTTATCTTTGTTAGCACTCATTCCGTTTGAGTGCTAACATCTTCTTACCATAAAATATCACTTACCTTATTCATTGTCAACAGATATGTGGTAAAATAATTATTAAAAAAGTCTAAAAAACAACGCTGCCAAATGGCAGCGTTTCATGAGAATGTCTTGCAATTCCCTTTTTCATTTAAATAAAAAAGCTTCCTGTAATGTTCCCGTTGATCACATAATATGTAGTGTTCTCTTCTGGTTTCACATAAAGTTCAACGCTTTTAAAATCTTCTTCCTTTCCGTTCAGATCATATTTCCATACATCCTTGCAGATACTAAGCAGTGCTTCTGGTGTGTAGGACTTTCCGCTGAATTGGAAGTTAACCGTTTCTTTCACTTCAACCTTTTTCTCCACTTCTTTTTTAGGCGCTTCTGCCTTTTTAGCAGGCGCTTTCTTTACAGGTGTCTTCTTAACGGCTGCTTCCTTCTTAGCAGGCGCTTTCTTTACTTCTGCCTTAACCTCCGGTGTCTCTTTCACTTCCTTCTTAGCCTCAGGCGCTACCGTCTTAGCTGCCGCTTTGCCTGCTGCCTTTTTTACTTCTGCCATGATGACTCCTTTCCGATTTCCTTTTCCATAAATAAATGTATAGTTATCTCTCCCCTGCCCCCCATATCTACCCTGGGCAACAGTGTACTCTATAATTCATAAATTGTCAACAGAATTGACATTTTATGCCGTTATACCAAAATAAAGAAGAACCAAAACGCCTAAAACAATACGATACCATCCAAAAATCTTAAAATCATGCTTTTTAATATAGCCCATTAAAAACTTAATGACAACAACGGAAACAAGGAAGGCTGTAGCCATGCCGGTAATTAAGATCATCATCTCATTTCCATTAAAAGCAAAGCCAAACTTAAGTACCTTAAGAAGGCTTGCCCCAAGCATCACAGGGATAGCCAGGAAAAAAGTGAACTCCGCCGCTGCCGTTCTGGAAACTCCAATAAGGAGAGCGCCAAGGATCGTTGCCCCAGAACGTGAGGTACCTGGAAAGATTGCTGCAATAAGCTGGAACATGCCAATTGCCAGCGCTGTCTTATATGTGATCTGCCCTGTTGCGTTGATCTTTGCTGTTTTCCCTTTGTTCTTATTCTCGATTAAGATAAACCCTATGCCAAACAGGATCAGGGCAAGCGCCACACAGATGCTGTTATAAAACAAGCTTTCAAAAAACTCATCAAATAAGATTCCAACTACCGCTGCCGGCAGACAGGCTGCAATGATTTTAAACCATAATATCCAAATATCCTTTTTGCAATAAGCCAAAAATCCGCTTTTCCCTACGGGATTGAGGTTGTTTTTTTGACCAAAGGGCCATATCTGGTTCCAAAAAAGGAGCACCACTGCAAGGATCGCCCCAAGCTGAATCACCACCAAAAACATTTCCCAGAATTCAGGTGACACATCCAGCTTTACAAACTCATCCAAAAGGATCATATGTCCGGTGCTGCTGATAGGAAGCCATTCCGTAATCCCTTCTACGATCCCAAACAACACTGCTTTTAAAAATTCAACCATTTTGATACCAAACCTTTCCTATCATTCCTGTCAGCCTATCAATAATTTTCTTTCACAAATCTTCTAAGCGCCTCTAAGGAACGTTCTACCTTTTCTGTGTCAATACAATACGCCATACGGAAATAACCGGGAACGCCAAAGCTGTCGGAAGGGACAAGCACCAGATCATAGGATAGCGCCTTTTTGCAAAAGGCCGTGGCATCCTCCTCCAGCGCTTTGGGGAAAATGTAAAAGGTTCCCCCTGGTTTTACACAGCTAAAACCTAAATCCGTCAATTCCTTATATAATATGTTCATATTCCTCTCATAAACGCTCATATCCGCAGTCAGATCCAGAACCTGTGCAACCCCAAGCTGAATGATAGACGGAGGGCAGTTATGCCCGATCCCCCTTGAAATCTGCCCGCATATCGCGCTGATGAGTTCCCCGTCCCGGCAGCGTGGATTCGCAGCAACATACCCCATCCGCTCCCCCGGCAGGGAAAGGGACTTTGAGTAAGAATAGCAGGACAAAGTATTATCATAAAATTTTGAAACGTAAGGCGCCTCTATCCCATCAAACACGATCTCCCTGTATGGTTCATCAGAGATCATAAAGATATCATGCCCAAATTCTTTTTGTTTCCTCTCAAGAAGCTCTGACAATTTCTTTAAAGTCTCCCTGCTGTATACCGCCCCGGAAGGATTATTGGGGGTGTTGATAAGCAGCGCGGCCGTTTTATTATTTATCATCTCTTCCAGTTTTTCAAAGTTGATCTGAAAGCTTTCCGTATCCGCAGGCACCACCTTAAGGATCGCACCGGACATATTAATATAAGGTCCATACTCCGGAAAATAGGGTGCAAAAGTCAACACTTCATCCCCAGGGCTGGTTACACAGCGTACCGCATGAGCTACCGCGCCAGCCGCGCCCGTCGTGGGAAAAATATGATTACCTGAATAACTCATGCCAAACCTTTTATTCAAGGATTCCGCAATTGCGTCTTTCACAGACGCAATTCCCAGGCTGGGACTGTAACCATGCAGTTCAAGAGAACTTTTGCTCTTTAAAAGCCGGATCATTCCTTCCGTAAATTCTTCCGGCACCGGCACAGAAGGGTTTCCCAGGCTATAATCAAAAACATTCTCATAACCGATTTCCTTCCCCCTTGCCGTGGCAAACTCCGAAAGCTGCCTGATCACGGATTTTCCTTCCAGCATCTTCTTGTATTGTTCGTTGATCATGGTACTTATCTTCCTTTTCTTATATGATGAAATATTTCAAATCATGCACAAAACCAATATCCTATTGGGGAACCGTAGCGGCAATCAACTCCATCGTCCCCCGAAGGGATACCTCCCCTATTCCTGCCGGCAGGATAAAGTGATCCCCTTTCTTTACCATCTGACCGTTTACTAACCCTTCCCCTTCGATCACGCTGATGTTCAAAAAAGGATATTTCTGGTCAAGCACAAAGGGCTTGGTCACATGCAGCTTCCATACCGTATAATAATCGCAGGAAATCAATTCATTCATCAAATTCTCCGGCACATTTCCCACATGCTTTACACTTTCTTTCGCTGACGGAGCCGGTACTGTAATCACATCAATACTCTGCTTCACATGGAGCTGCCTAGGCTTTCCTCCGGTAAGTCTGTCATAATCATAGACGCGATAAGTAATATCGCTGTTTTGCTGCGTTTCCAAGATCATCAGGCCGCCTTTGATCGCATGGACTGTACCTGGGTCAATCTGGATAAAATCGCCTTTTTTCACCGGGACCTCCCGGATCAATTCCCCCCATCTTCCCTGGGCTATCATGTCTTTTAATTCTTCTCTTGTAGAAGCATTATGCCCTACCACCAAAGCTGCGTCCTGCGGGCAATCCAAGACATACCAGCACTCTGTCTTACCCAGGGAACCATTTTCATGCTCTGCCGCATAGTCATCCTTTGGATGGACTTGGATGCTTAGGTCATCCCTGGCATCTATGATCTTTGTAAGGAGCGGAAATCTGTCCAACTCCAAATTCCCGAACAACTCCCTATGTTCTTTCCAAAGTTCTGAGAGCGTCCTCCCTGCATAAATCCCATCTTTTATCTCGCAGTCCCCATTGGGGTGCGCGCTGATCGCCCAGCATTCCCCCGTATCACTTCCGGGAATCTGGTACCCAAACTCCGTACTCAGCTTACTCCCTCCCCAAAGCATCTGCTTAAATACAGGCTGCAAAAACAAGATTGGCCTCTCTTTCATATTGATGGTAAGCTCCTTTCCGTTTGATTCAATGATCCTCTGATACCAGTAAGCAGAATCCTTTACGATCCTTTTTTGGGTTGCAAAATCTACATAGACAATTCCAAATCTCTCCGTATAACCTTTATCCCATTCAAAATTATCCAGAAACGTCCAAAGAAAATACCCCCTCACATCAGCCCCTTCGTCATTTGCTTTTTGAAGGGCTGAAATGTACAAATCAAGAAAATTCTGCCTGTTGGGATCATGGACCATACCGTCCAAGGACACATCGTCATGACAGGACATCCCGTTTTCCGTAATATATAAGGGCAGCCTGTATCTTTCATACAAAAATTTCACGCCCCAATAAAAACAATCCGGTGTCACTGGCCACTGTGCAGCCGTTTTCGGAAAACCAGCCGGTCTATCCACAAACTCAACGTCTCCATCCTTCCCCTGTCTGACCATATATCCGTTATAAATATTTTGCCCCATAAAGTCAAGAGGCTGGGAAATTAATTTCATATCTTCTTCCGTGATCTCAGGAAGATATTCTGCAAACTGCTTTAAGCCTTCTTCCGGATATTTCCCAAGAAATACCGGATCGTTAAACCATGCCACATTCCATGTCCAATTCTCCATTGGCTGGTAAAAACCAAATAATACCTTCCTGGCCGCCTCTATATCCTCCGGACTATCACTTGCCGGATAGGCCATGCCGCAGGTAGGTGCATAACCGATCTTGACAGGGCGGTGTGCATATTTTCTTAAGTTGATCACTGCCTGTCCATGTGCGCGAAGGGCATTGTGGGCAATTTGAAACACATCCTTTTGGGGAAGCTTTACCCCAGGTGCATGAACCCCTGAAAGATGTCCTAATCCCACAAAGCATTCCGGCTCATTTAAAGTGATAAAGTTTTCACAAATATCTGAAAAATTCTCCGCCACAACTTTTGCATACTCGCCAAACCACCAAATCACCTCTTCGTTTTTCCAGCCTCCTTTTTCCTGGAGAACTTGGGGAAACTCCCAATGATACATGGTAAGGTATGGCTCAATACCGTTCTTTTTCATTTCCAGGATCATATTCCGGTATAACGCCACTGCCTTTTCATTGACCTTTCCACACCCGTCAGGAATCAGCCTTGCCCAGCTTACGGAGAACCGGTATGCCTTAATACCCAGCATTCTCATAAGCGCATAATCTTCCTTGTAACGGTGCATATGGTCACAGGACACATAAGACGTAGAACCATCGAAAATGCGGCCCTCTTCCGTAAACGTATCCCAGATACTTTTGCCGCATCCGTCCCCTTCTTCCCTTCCTTCAACCTGGTAGGCGCTGCTTGCCACTCCCCAGACAAAATCATCCCGAAACATTGATATCATCCTCCTACAATTTAAATTTTCCAATGGACTTGTCCAATTCTTCTGCTTCTGCACTAAGTTCTTCTGCTTTCCTTGCAAGCTGCCCGATTACATCAGCCTGCTCGCCAAGGGTCGCTGTAACCTCCTGGGTAGACGCAGCCACCTGCTGGGAAACCGCGGAGATATTCTGGATGGAATCCTGAACCTGGACTTTTTCTCCTGTAATCTGCCCAAGCCAATCCAGCGCCATACGAATACCCTCCACAAGTTCATTGACACAACTTTGTATCCTGCCAAAAACCTCCGCCGTCTGTTGCAGCGCTTTCGCCTGGCCCAGGATCATCCCCTCTGCTTTTTTGGCAGAATCCGTAGTTCTCTGGGTGGTATCTCCGATATTGGAAACGATATCCTTTATCCTGTTGCCGGATTCCCTGGATTGATCAGCCAGCTTTCGTATTTCTTCCGCTACCACCGCAAATCCCCGTCCTGCTTCTCCTGCCCTGGCCGCTTCAATGGAAGCGTTCAGGGAAAGAAGATTGGTCTGGCCTGCAATGCTGTTGATCACTTCCACAAACCCCCGGATCTCCTCCGAACTCTTTTCTACTCCGTTAATATTCTCAACCAGTTCCCTGGTAAGCGCCACCGTACTGTCACTCTTTTCGTTTAATTCCTGTACAATATCTTTTCCTTCATCTACTGCGCCAATGGCCTGATCCGCCATCTGCCCCATCCGGCTTGTCTGATCCACTACCATAGAAATATTATCAGAAAAAACAATCATCTTTTCATTGCTCTTTTCCGTTTCTTCCGCCTGGGTCTGAACGCCTTTTGCCACTTCATCCATAGCCCTTGACGTATTTTTGATAGAATCGTCAATGTTCTCAGCCCGGTCAGATACATCAACAGCCATGTCCCGCACCTTAAGGCCAAACTTCTGCATATCCTGCATCAGCGCCCGCAGGCTTCCCAACATTTTGTTGAGACTGTCAGACAAAATACCAAACTCATCCTGCCGCTTTGTAACAAAGCTGTCACTAAAATCACCGTCAGCCATTTTAGAGATTCCCATTGTCATATTCTTTATCTCACGGCTGATACCTATGGAAATAAATCCCCCTGTAGCCAGAGCCGCTGCGGCTGCCAGAATCACCATAATAACCGTAATAGCACGGATGACATTTGCCTGTCCCATCAGATTATTCCTTGGGATCAGCGCACAGATCATAATCCCGGTTTTTCCTACTGGCGTCGATAAATATACATATCTCTTTCCGTCAATTCTTACCGTTTGGCTGGCCGTTTCCCCCAACTCCCTGGAATGTTCAAAAAATTCCTGCCCGGAAAAGTAGGATTCCTGTATTTCTTCCTCCTCCCTGCCTTGAATGGATATGATCTCCCTTCCATCCTCTGAAACCATAGCACGGATGGTACCTTCCCCAAAATCCATCTGGGACAGCATATCCATAATTACATCCATATCAATATCAAGCACTAAATAGGAATCACCCCTGATAAACCTCTGATAAAAAGAAACCGCATAATTTTTTTCCAGACTGTTTAGGCAGCCATCAATATAGCTGTGATAACCCAGCCATACATTCCTCCGGTTTTTGTTTTCCGCCAGGAACTGCCCCTCCGCAGAAACCGCAAAATCGTCATGAGGATTTTCCGTCATAGATCCTGTGAGAGAAGTAAGGTAAGCCCCTCCCTCCGGAATAATGCTATAACTGTATACATACGCATTGGTAGCCTTTATGTTCCCTAAGAGGGTCTTTGCATCCCTTAATGTTTTAATTGCTTCCGCATCCTGCTTTTTATATTCTCTTTCATAATAATCCGCTACATCCCCTTTGCCGATCAACTCCAGCGCCTTACTGGAAACGGATGTACAGATCAGGTCACAGTAATTTCCCACCGCCAAAATCGTTGATTCCGCCGAGTCCTGATATTTGGAGATCATACCGGATGCTGCCGTATTATAACACACAACCCCTAAAACGATCATCATAGCCACCGGAACCAAAAACCCCGCCAGCAAAGTATGCATAATCCTCCTCTTACTTCCGCCCCTTACTTCCTTTACAGCCTGCGCCGTAAACTTTGCCTCCGCCACTTGTTTATCCGCTCTTTTTTTGGCTTTTTTGACGGCTTTCCCTGCTTTTTCTTTCGCTTCCCTTTTTAACTGGGCAGCCTTTTCCTTTGCCGCTTTTTTCTCCGCCTTTGTGTTATGGAGTTTCCCGTCCGCCCCATTCTTGTAGATTTTTTTCATGCTATGCCCCCGCTTCTTTAGTTAGATCCAATTACTGAAACCAGGTAGAAAGGAACGGCATCATCCTCATGGGCTTCTATAATGCTGATCTCCACCTTATGTTTTCCTGCCTCCATATGCCTTGTTATGGTATCAATGTATAAACAATCTCCCCAATCTTCCTGGAAATTAGCATCCAGGATCACTGCCTGGTCTTCCTTATCATCCACCACTGCCTTTGCGATCGGTGCAGGATGTATCACCGACTTTCTGTACTGGATTGCTATCCCTGAACAATCTATCCAAAAGCAGATCCTGTCACCTGCCTTTCCAGCAGTCCACCCTTTCCGAAAAACATCCCGGATATCTTCCTGGGGGGTTTGATCCGCCAAAAAGCCATCCACATCGGGGTCAGAATTATCGTTCTGGTACCTGACAGAATTTTCATAGGCATTCTCTGTTATCGGATTGGGAATACCTTCCCCAAAAGGCTCCGGTTCTTCCTTGTCCATCTCCTCATAAATCTTTTCAAGGAAGTCCGTGATCACCTGTGCTACCAGGGCATGTCCTGCATCATTGGGATGCAGGTTGTCAGGCGTAATCTCACCTCTTACGATCCTTCCGGCCGCCACTTCGGGCCAGATGGCACTCTTCATGCTGACCATGGGAAGTTCATAAGCTTTCGCCACTTCAAGATGAATCTCTTGTGCATTCTCCCCATCATCATATCTCACATTGTTCATAAGAAGAATGGCAGGGTCTTTTTTATCCTTACAAATCTTCCTGATCAAACCTTCATACGTTTCCTGAAAAAATTCTGTATTATCATCGTTCACTGCAAATTCCACAAGAACAAAATCCGGCTCATGTCTCAGCAGATGATCCTCCACTCTGGAAACACCAAACTGGGAAGTTGTTCCCCCGATACCAGCATTGACAAACGTAATATCCGCCTTGGGAAATTTATCCTTCCACCATTGATATACAAGATAAGCATAACATGTTTCCGGCTGGCTGGAAAGACTTCCTTGTGTAATCGACCCGCCGAGAAATCCTGTTGTTATTGCCTGGCCCTGCCTGGCATTCTTCATACACTCTTTTATTCTATGCCAGTTCCCCCGATTCACCATACCCTTTTGTGTTTGGATATTATATTTCATATCTTCTCCCTTCAAATATAACAAAAAGGCCCGCTCTCCCGCAGGCCTTTTTGACTTAATTACCTGATTTCTGTAGAATTCTCATCGATCCAACCAATTATCTTTTTCCAACTTCCGTATCGGCTTCTGTCACCACACTGTGTTCCTTAATATACGCCATAACATCTTCAAACTGTGTAAAGGCAAGACCCACATAGCTATCCGCACATCCGTAGTAAATTGCGATCTTTCCGCTTTCCGAATCATGGATCGTAGCACAAGGGAAACATACATTGGGAACAAAACCTCTCTCCTCATACCACTCTTCAGGAGTTAACAGGAAATTCTCACATCTGTATTTCACGATAGACGGGTTTTCCAAATCCAAGATTGCACCTCCAATGGAATAAACAAAGCCATTGCAGGTTCCGCTTACGCCGTGATAAAAAAGGAGCCAGCCTTCACTTGTCTCGATTGGTGCAGCTCCTCCGCCGATCTTGACAGATTCCCACCATTCATTTCCTTTTCCCATTACATGCCTGTGCTTACCCCAATATACCATATCCGGGCTTTCACTAAAGAAAATATCCCCAAAAGGCGTGTGCCCACTGTCAGAGGGACGGCTCAACATACAGAAATTTCCGTTGATCTTCCTTGGAAACAGCACTGCATTCCTATTGTAAGGGATGAACGGGTTTTCCAATCTGGTAAAGGTCTTAAAATCAGTTGTCTTGGCCATTCCGATAGATGCCCCGTAAAAATCCTGGCACCAGATGATATAATAGGTATCTTCCACCTTGACCAATCTGGGATCATAGGCATATTTAGGCATAAACGGCTTGCCTTCTTCATCTACAAAAGGAATTTTTTCCTTTTCAATATCCCAATGAATGGCATCCTTGCTTCTTCCCATATAAATATATGGAATGCCATTGGTCTGCTCCCCTCTAAATACACCGATAAATTCATCGCCATAAGGCATTACCGCACTATTAAAAATTCTGGCAACACCCTCTACCGGATTTCTGCCAATAATGGGGTTTTCCGTATATCTCCAGATTGGAGCTCCCTTCAAATCTGCCGGCCTCTCCTGCCAGGGTACATTTCTAACTGCAGGAGCGATCATTTTCAGTTCACTCATTCTTCTTTCCTCATATTCTTTCTACTTATTTGCATTCAAAAATTCCAAATTCTTTTTGATCAGGTCACACCTCTGTGCCACACACTCCACAGAACGAAGAGGATCCTTTGGCGTATGGAATACATAATCAATCAGCTTATCCATTGTGGTTACAGCCACATGCATTCTGGTATCACTGGATGCATAATAAATGTACACCTCACCGTTATCCCTTGCAATCGCACCGTTGGTAAAGACCACATTAGACACATCCCCTACTCTCTCATCAAACCTTGGCCCAATCAAGAGTCCTGAAGGTTCTGCGATCACCTTAGAAGGATCTTCTAAGTCCGTTGCAAACGCATAAATCACATAACGTAAGCCCGCTGCCGTATTTCTTACACCGTGGGCAATATGGATCCATCCCTTTTCCGTCTTAATCGGCACTGCACCTGCACCGTTCTTCGCTTCCGTTATAGTATGATATCTACGGATGCTGGTCATTTTCTCCTCGTCAACCACAGCATGTTCAATATCATCGCAAAGCCCAAAGCCGATACCACCGCCTGACCCGGTCTCTATAAAGTCGTCCATAGGTCTTGTATAAAATGCATATTTCCCATTGACAAATTCCGGATGAAGAACCACGTTCCTCTGCTGGGGGGATCTTAATGTGGTCAGATTATCCAGTCTTTCCCATGTCTTTAAATCTTTGGTTCTGACAATTCCCGCTGCCGCAACTGCCGCAGAGAGATCATTGACGGAAGTGTCCTTGCTCTCTGAACAAAATACTCCATAGATATACCCGTCCTCGTGCTTGGTGAGACGCATATCATATACGTTCGTCTCCTCCGGACAGGTATCCGGCAACAAAATCGGATAATCCCAAAAACGGAAACCGTCTACGCCGTTATCACTTTCCGCCACTCCGAAAAAGGACTTTCTGTCATCCCCTTCAATCCTTGCCACGAGATAAAATTTTCCGTTTAATTCAATGGCTCCTGAATTTAATACTGCATTGATGCCAAGCCGCTTCATAAAGTACGGGTTGGTTTCGGGGTTTAAATCATACTCCCATGTAGGCGGGATATGATCCCTGGTCAGCACCGGATATTTATACCTGTCATAAACACCATTATAAAAATCCGTATCAATCTCATTCTTTCTGCCTACCAATTCTTCATACTGCTTCATTACCTGTGCATACTTTTCATGTAACATCATCCTGTACCATACCTTTCTCGTCTCGTTTAATTACTTCAAAGCACATTCTACCATTATGATAAGGGCATTTCCACGGTTCTACAATAGGTCTTTCGGGATAGGGAATCCCTTCCGGCGAAACTTCCCAAAACCATTCAGACCCAGACCGCTTATCAATCAGATATTCCTTGATAAATTCCCATGTATTTTGGGCAGCCTCCAGGTATTTTTTCTGTTTCTTATCTTTTTGCCAGCCATTCAAAAATCCCACCACGGTCTCCGCCTGTACCCACCAGACCCGGTGAACATTCACTACACCCTTTTCACATTCATTGGCCAGGGAATGCCCGTCAAACGCCACCTGATAGATCTGTTCCGTAAGATCCCTGGTAATAGGATTCATCTTCTCCTCATATTCCTTTTCACCTAAAACTTCTACTCCCCTGTCAATCAGCCAGGCAGTTTCAATATCATGTCCATAAGAATGAAGGTCAAGAATTGATGTCATCTGAGCATCGAAAAATACTTCCTGCCTGTGAAGCACAGGATTATATACCCGGCTGGCAAAAGTATCCATAATCCACTTAAGGCGTTCTTTCACTTCCGGCAGCCCTGCCACACGGTAAAGCTCTGTATAGGCTTCAAACACATGTAAAAGGGTATTCATGGTCTTTTGGGCAATGACGCCGTTTTCAGAAAGTTTATCATTTTCGATCTCTTTAAATTCTTTATCGAAAGCTTCCTGATATCCTGTTTCATCCATGCAACGCTCTTCAATAACATGGAACAGTTCTTTTGCCATCTCAAGCGCCTCTTCTTCTTTTGAAGCCTCATAATAAGAGGAGAGCGCATAGATCGCAAATGCCTGATTATAGGTGTGCTTTGTAGTATCTTCCGGCTCACCATGATACTTGATCGACCAGTAAATACCTCCATTTTCCCTGTCAAAACAATGTTCCTTCATAAAAGCATACCCATGCCTGGCTTCTTCCAGCAGATCCCCGTCCCCCAAAAGCGTATAGGCATTGGCAAAAAACCACATAATACGGCTATTTAGGATACAGCCTTTGACCGCCTGTTTATCCAGCTTTAAATCGTAATCCATCCACCCGTAGTATCCGCCAAATTCATCATCCCGCAAAGATTTCCAAAAGGGGATGATGCGCTCTATAAGGTGGCTTTTTACCTCATCTACCATCATTTCTTTACTCCTTTCCATTTTAGCCTTTCACGGCGCCGGATGTAAGGCCGCTGTAGATCTGCTTCTGGCAGGTAATAAACAAGATCAGCGCCGGCAGAAGGGAAATAATAACGCCCGCACAGATCAGGTTATACTTACTTCCAAGAGGCCCTACAAAGGTATAAAGGGATGTTGCTACCGTAGGGAGTTTCTTTTTATCCTGTAAGTAAAGGTTTGCGGAATAATATTCATTATAAGTCCCAACCCCCTTTAAAATACAGGACGTAACGATTGCCGGCTTAAGCAGCGGAAGAAGAATTTTGTAAAATATCGTAAAATAGGATGCCCCATCCACGATGGCCGATTCATCTAAAGATACCGATATATTCTCAAAGAACTGGATGTAAATATAGATAGAAATAACATCCGTACCACACATCATGACAATATATCCAAAAAGGGAATTGACAAAATTCAGGTTAGTCATAATCTCATATACGGAAACCTGCATCGCAACACCGGGAAGCAAAGTGGCAAATAAGAACAAATTTCTGATCAGGTTATTTCCAGGGAATTTAAACCTGTTTAATACATAGGCAAGCTGTGTGCCGACAAAAACAGATACTACTAATACACACACCAGAATGATCACAGAGTTCATAAATGCCCGGGCCATATTTGCTTTCTGGAAAGCCTGTACGAAATTATCAAAATTCAGCCAGCTCTCCGGCAGAACCATTACATTAGTCCTTTGATATTCCGTATCCGTTTTAAATGCAGTGATCGCGCAGGAAACAACCGGCAAAACTGCTACAAATGAGAAAAACACCAATGAAAAATACTTCAGGAACACTAATAAATATTTGCATATTTTCTGTAATATAGTCATTTATTTTCCCGCCTTTCTTGCTGCCATTTTAGCCAGTTTCTTATCACGCTTTAATGTTGCATTTAAATCTTCATCATCCGCACTCTTAAAGACATACTTAAAGAATAACTTCTGTAAGATCGTTGCCACAAATATAATCATCAACAGAACAATTGCCATTGCCGCAGCCAAGCCTACCTTTTGCTGGGTATGTGCAATCTCATGCATAATCACAAAATAAGTGCCGGTTCCATTTGCACCGCTGGTAATAACATAAGGCGGTTCAAATGCACTCAGGGAACCTGTAATCGACAAAATAACATTCAATGTGATGATCGTCTTGATGCTTGGCAGGATAATGTACTTAAACTGCTGGAACCTGTTTGCACCGTCCAGCATTGCCGCCTCATACAGTTCTCCGTCTACTGACATGATGGCGCCGATGAATAGTACCATATTCTGTCCGAAATAACGCCATACAGAAGTTCCCACCAGGGAAAAATTATTAATGCTTTGATCCTTTAGCCAATAAGGAAGATTATCCAGCTCAAATCCGCACCACTGAAGTACCGTATCGAATACAAATCCTCTGGTGTAAAAGAATTTAAATATAAAACCGATTGCAATACCATTGATTAGATAAGGGAAAAACATGAAACCTTTGAAAATACTGCCTCCCTTCACCTTAAAGCTGAGGACAGTGGCCAGATACAAAGACAACGCCAACTGTACCACAGACCCTGCCATGTAGTACAAACTAAGCTTTAACGCACCAAAGCAGTCATCTCTTTGAAAAACCTTTACATAATTTTTGAGCCCCACAAATTTCCTTGCGCCAATATACTTCATATTGTAAAAACTAAATCCGAACATCTCTGCAAAAGGCAGATATGTAAATGTAAAAAGCAGCAAAAGGGGAATCACCATAAAAGCGATCATAACAAAAACTTTTTGTCCGTCCCTGCTTGTCGCCCACTGCCCAAATGTTCTCTTTTGCGGTTTTATCGCCAAAGTTTTTGATGCCATACTCTCTTCCCTCCGAATCAGCTATATTGCTTCCGATAAGTAGAGCCAAGGAGATATACCTCCCCTTGGCCCATTATTTACATAGATCAAACTTCTTATCCAGGTTTTTATACCTGATTAGTTATTCACTTCAATACCAAGCTCTTCCTGTGCTGCATTCCATGCTGCAGTCCAGTCTGCCATGATATCATCGTAGGTTTCTGAACCGGTAGCTGCCGCTTCAATAATTCTCTGTACCTTTGCATTTCCGCCTGCATTGATAGAAAGCTCTGATTCTGCATTTACATCATTTAAAAAGGTCTCTTCTCCGGCAAGTGAAGGCTGATCAGATAATACGGTACATCCGTCAAATGCAGCGTACATATCCGGGTTCTTTCCGTCTTTCGCAACGGTGTATCCACCTTCGTTAAAGCACCATCCGGATTCCTCTGTCATCCATTTGATAAATACCATAGATGCTGTCTTATTATCATCGGATGCATTTACATTGATTGCATAATTGTAATCACCACCGGCTAATGCATACTGTGTCCCGTTTACAGACATCGGGAACGGCATGTATCCAACGTCTTCGCCGTGTTCGTCAGCTTCTACCATCTGAGCATAAGCCCAAGAACCAAGTACCATAGTACCGATCTCACCTCTGTTGAGCATGCCCTTGCAGCCTTCCCAGTCAGTTGTGGTATAGTCATCTTCGATCAAGCCGTTTGCAACTGCATCATAAAGGATCTTATAAAGGGCATAAGCGCCTGTGCCATCGCCATTATCCTTAAAAGGCTCTGCAGTATGAACAAGCTTCTGGTTCATATATGTGTCATCGCCGTTTGATACAACGCCTACATATGCATCCCATGCACCCATGGTCCAGCCTGCTGCATAGTTGGTATAAAGAGGAATTGCATCGGTATTATCCTTGATTGCCTGAAGAGCTGCAAGAAACTCATCGGGAGTTTTGGGAAGCTCTGTTATGCCTGCTGCTTCAAATACAGCTTTGTTATAAAGAACGCCCTGTGCGTTAGCCATGTAAGGAACGCCATAGCTTGTTCCGTCAAACTGCCAACCATCAGCAAAGTTGATTTCTTTAGACATATTCTCTAAAGAATCAAGGGGCTGGAAATAGGTTGCAAGTTCAGACTTATCTACTGCAGGGATAAACATAATGTCGCCCCAGTCACCAGCAGAAAGACGAAGTAAGGAGTCCTCTGCATAGTCTGTGATTGCTTCTGCATCAACTGTGATGTTAGGATATACCTTATTGAACTCAGCGATCAGCCCGTCAATCGTTCCGTCCTCAGCACGGTCTGTCTTGTGGTGAAGCCACTTAATAGTAGCGGTAAGGTCTGTATAATCTGTACCGACATTCACCTGTGAGTAAGTAGGAACTCCTTCTACAGGCGCTGCTGCATCTGCACTGTCATCTGCTTCTTCCGCATCTTCTGCAGGCGCTTCCGGTTCTGCTGCATCACTTGTGTCTTCTACAGGTGTTTCTGTGTTTGTGTCAGCAGGTGTTTCTGTTTTTCCGCCGCAAGCTGCCAATGATAATGTCATTGCTGCCGCCAGTGCAAGCGCTAAAACTTTTTTCAGTTTCATAATAACTTATCCTCCTTTTTATTTGCCGCTTATCTTTATTAATTAGCGGTGAGTTACTTATATAACTTAATTTTAATTATATTTACTTTATTTTTTTAATCATCACCCATTCTTGCGTTTAATATACTATTCTTGATTTATTTAGACATTTCTTCCATTTTCACAATTTATCCATCCTGAAATTATGCATTTTCTACAAAATTTTTCATATTCTTTCCATACTCATCCTTCTTGAAGCTATTTATTAACTTATTTTAAATTAATTTTATGTAATTTATTAGCTTAACATTTGATTTTACCCCCTTTATCATGTATAAAACATGTTTTTCATTCACAATTGTGCTTTCCCTGGCCTTATACTATAATGAAGTTGTATTTTATTTCTCGTTTAAGGAAAGGAAATTAAGCTATGGATTTTAAGGCGGTTTTTCTTGATTCCCTTGTGGCAGCCCCCAAACTATCCCCCAAAGAAAAACCCGAATCTTTTCTGGGTAAACTTTTGGAAAATAAGTGTGAGGAAGGTTCTCCTCTTCTTAAGCTCCTTTCCTATGGAAAAATACATGCATTTTCCCCCTGGTCCTTCGACATCCGCTCCCTTGATTGCTTTTTATATCTTTACACGGAAAATGGCTGCGGGAAACTGCTCCTGGATAGCAAGGTTTACTCACTGGATGCCGGTTCCTTTCTTCTCCTGGATTGTATACAACGTTTTCGCATTGACGTTGCCATAGAACCGTGGGATTACAAGGTTGCCTTCGTATCCGGAAATCCTCTCCCTTATTACCGTGGGCTTTTTCCTGGCAGACACCTGTCCATTATCCATGTTCCTCCCTACTCAGATCTGCCCATGGGTATAGAACAGCTCCATGCACAATGCCCCGGGAACCGGCTTACCCAAAGGCTTATCATTTCTGATCTGTTAAATCATATGACGATCAGCGCTATTTCCTTTTTGATCAATACCACCGACCCTCCGGCGCAGATCCCTTCTTATATCGAGGAGATCCACAGGCTCTTTGACCAGGAATTCCAGGAGCTTTATTCCCTGGATCATCTGGAAAAACAATTTGGCGTCAGCAAGTACCGCTTATGCAGGGAATTCGGCATTGCTTATGGCGCTTCCCCGCTGCAATACCTGAACAAACGCCGCATTGAAGTCGCAAAGCATTTGCTGATCACTACCGACTACCGGATCCATGAAGTGGGAAGTATGGTAGGCATTGACAACACTAACCACTTTATTACCCTTTTTCGGAAATACACTGGCGCTACGCCTCTGGAATACAAACAGCGGCTGGCTCTCTAGCCACCCGCTGTTTGCTGCTTTCTTCCTTATGGTTCCAATTTTTTCACACTTTCTTTTAGCACAATATGCCCACCCACAATATGGATTCCAGACTTATAATTTTCACCGGACATTTTCTTGATCAGCTTATTGATGGTTTTTCTTGCCATCTCTTTAATGTCTATCTCATAAGTAGAAATCCCAAGGCTGCATATACTGGGATAAAGATAATTATCAAACCCCACCACTGACACGTCCTCCGGCACCCGGTATCCTTCTTTTTTCAATGCCTCTGCCAAAACACCCGCCGTCAGGTCACAATTACACGCAAAAGCCGTAGGCATTTCTTTCGGAAGATGGAGCGCATCGCCACTTCTCACATCACCGGTTTCCATGCTCCGGTCATTGATCACCCAATCTGCCCGCGCCGTCTGTCCATGCTCCAAAAGAGATTTGCAATACCCCAGGTATCTGTCTGTAATACTATCCGTATATAGGAGGGTTCCCACATAAGCAATCTTCTTATGGCCTTGGTCAAACAAGTAATTCGTCAGCTTATACATCCCGTAAAAGCTGTCAGAAATCACCGCATCACAATCCTCCTCCTTATCATAAAAATCCAAAAAGACATAAGGAACCTTGATAAACTGTTTCAGCCTTGCAAGATATTCTCCTTTCATAAGCCCTATAATGATCAGTCCATCTACCTTATCTTCCTGCAGAAGCTTTGGCATCTTTCCTTCCTGCTCTTCTTTCAGGTTTACTATTTCCAGCATAGTAAAACATTCCTTGGCAACTGCACGGGTAGCCACCATCTGATACACCTGTAGATAATAAGACTCATAATGGCTAAAATGCCTTTCAGCGATCAAAACACCTACATTATAACTTTTCTTGTCTCTGCTTTGCTTTGCTGCAGAAGGCGACTTATAACCTAATTCCTGGGCCAGATTTTTAATCTTTTGACGCATTTCATCGCTGACACCCTTTTGGTCTGACAGCGCTTTGGAAACAGTCACCGTACTCACATTTAATTTAGCGGCTATATCCGCCAGCTTCACTGACTTTGCCATCTTTTACCCCTCAATCTCCAACCTTTTTACGAATACTCAATCCTCCAAAAGATGAATCAGGCGGCTCTTGAAGTCACCCTGCATGTTAGGCGCCAGGTAACCCGCTTTCATGAGCACGTCTCCTGAATATACTCCTTCTTCACCTTCTATCTTATAGAGTTTTTCCGGATCAAGCCCCTTAAAGCAAATTTTTCTACTGTGGTAATTGGGCCTGCCCAAAACCTGTACAAAAGTATAAAGGGCTTCCGTTTTATCTTTCGCCACTACACCGTAACAGTCATAAGAATGGTTTTCACTGTACGAAGCAATCCTGTAATAATCCCCCTCACGCACAAGGTCGTTATACTTGTGATACATTGCTACCTGGTCAGGAATCATCTCCCTGTCTGCGGCCGGGATCTTCGTCACATCCAATTCATATCCAAAGGTTCCAGCAAGAGCCACATGCCCTCTGGTCTCAAAAGGCGTTACCCTGCCTACCGTATGGTTCGGACTGTCAGAAACATGGGCGCCCATTGTAGAAAGCGGATAAATAAGCGCTGTCCCTTCCTGTATTTTCAGTCTCTCGATCCCATCCGTATCATCGGAACACCAGATCTGGGGGCTATAATAAAGCATCCCCGGATCAAATCTTGCACCTCCGCCAGAACAGTTTTCCAGTAATAGATACGGGAACTCTTCTACCAGTCTCCCTTGCAATTCGTACACGGCAAGCACATATCTGTGATAAAGTTCACCCATCCTCTCCGCAGGAAGCTTGGCCGAACCAAGATCAGAAAGCTGCCTGTTCATATCCCATTTTACATATTCAATATTGGCGCTTCGCAAAATCTTTGCAATGCTCTCGTAGGTGTGATCCATAACTTCCCTGCGGGTCAGATCAAGTACATATTGGTTCCTGCTAAGACTCCCTGTCCTTCCCGGAATGGCAATGGCCCAGTCAGGATGCTCCCTATAAAGATCTGAATCAGGAGAAACCATCTCAGGTTCAAACCAAATACCAAATTTCATGCCCAGTTTATTTACCTCGTCTACCAGGTATTTCAAGCCTCCCGGAAGCTTTTCTTCATTTACCCGCCAATCCCCTAACGCCCTGTTGTCATCATATCGGTCACCAAACCAGCCGTCATCCATAACCAGCATTTCTATTCCTAGCTCTGCCGCCTGTCTGGCAATGGAAATCAGCTTGTCCGTATTAAAATCAAAATATGTTGCCTCCCAGTTATTAATCAGGATCGGACGCTTTTGATCCTTATACACACTCCTGATCAAATGTTTTCTATAAAAATCGTGCAGGGTCCTGGTCATTTTTCCCAACCCCTCACGGGAATAGACTAAAACAACCTCCGGCGCCTGGAATTCCTCACCCGGCAAAAGTTTCCACCGGAACCCTTCCGGGTGGATACCCATAGTCATTCTGACCTGATCAAATTGGTCGCTGTGCACCGTTGCTTTAAAATTCCCTGAATAAACAAAGTGCATACCATAGACCTCTCCCTGATCCTGATCTGTCCCCTTCGTCTTTAAAGCCATAAAAGGGTGATCCTGATGGCTGGACTCCCCGCGGACAGACTCCACACTAAATTTCCCATGGCTTACCGGCACACTTTGGATTTGCCGCTCCCTTGCCCATGACCCATGCAGGGAAACCGCATCAAAATCACGATTGTCCATATCAATACAGGCTGAAAAGACTTTAGTCAAGTATAACTCTTCTTTTCCGCCATTTAAAATTTTTACGCTTCTGGTAATAATATCCACATCCTCAAATACCGTATAGAGCATCCATACTTTCACTCCTGTATGGGGGTCCTCACAGAGAATTTCCAGGCTGCTGCAAACATCCTGGTTTCCAAAAGAAGCAGGAAGCCCGGAAAGGCTCGGCTTTCCCGTGAAAATCCTGTGGGATACATAGCAAAGCCCCAGCCCCATGTTCCCACCCTTAGTCTCTATACTGATACAGCTTTCCCTGTAGTCCCCTAATCCTCCTGCCGGATATTCCATAGGGAAACTGTCCAAAAAGGAACACCTGTCTCTGTTATTCTTTGAGGGCACAAAAGGGGGTTCCTTTATCCGCAATAGATGTGTAAGGCGATGATCATTAAGGCGCTGCCCGTAATAGATATGCCCAAGAAATTGCTCCTCATCCACCACACCAATCACATAACTGGTATCGGATGTATCAAGTTTAAAGAGCGCCCTAACCTCATCAGACAAATTTTGATAGTATTGAATCGACATAAAAAACCTCCGGATTTTAATGTAATTTAGGTAAAAAATGAATAATTAACTTAAATTATAAATTAAAAAAAATTAAAGTCAACTAAATACATTAAATCCGAAGGCTGAATAATTCACAAATTTTTCTGAAAATTTTTGTTTATTTCTTTATTTCTAAAAAAGCAAAGGGGTCTTCCCCACTCATTTTTACAAACGCCATCAAAAGCAGCCCTGCCCGCAAAGACACTCTCTCCTCCTGCATGATTCTTATCACTTCCCGTTTATCCGCCAAAACCACCTCGATGCTTTCCGTATCCTCCCGGTACTTTCCTGACCATTCTCCGTCAGCATACCCAAACACGGAGGTACTGCTTTCATCCGTCATCCCTGCTCCTAAGAAAAAAGGATTTCTAAAAATCTGTTCCCCTCCCTTATAGGGTATGAAATCAAGTCCTGTCTCCTCTTTCATCTCCCGGATCGCTGCTTCATCAGGGCTTTCTCCTTCATCCACCAG
Source organism: uncultured Lachnospiraceae bacterium (assembly GCA_910585005.1). Classification (GTDB taxonomy): domain Bacteria; phylum Bacillota; class Clostridia; order Lachnospirales; family Lachnospiraceae; genus Suilimivivens. The sequence goes on from CAJUCN010000002.1 coordinate 83,625, forward strand.
CCCGGCCGGCAATTCATAAATCCAGGCGTCTAAGGGATACCGGTATTGGCGGATCATCACCAGCTTATCCGGCTCCTTCTTCCACACCGGATAAATAACGATCCCGTTTACAGGAACCTTCCCCGTCACCAGAGGAAGGTCTTTCTCCTTATTTCTGGACGCAAAGTAGTAATGAAACGGTTTTCCCGTATTCGTCAACGCATCCATCTCATACAAATTCAGAAACCGGTTATCTGTCAGCTTACGCACGGCCGTATACTTTTTCGCATTTTCCATATCCCACCGCCTACATGTTCATATAATCCATTTCCTTTTGAATCTCATCCGGAATATCTTTTCCCTGGCTGCGGAGCTTCTGGCAGATATTTTCAATCTTATGACGCTTTTGCTTCATCTTAATCTCACACCGGTCCGCAAGCTCCTGATAAAGAGGATTCGCCCTCAGTTTCTGGCGTACCGGCTCGGTAAAGGTACAATAGGTAAAGAAGATCGATCTCGCCACCTTATTTAATCTGGGAGAACTGTTACTCTCAAACATCACCCAAAGCATATAATCCCTAAGGAACATTTCCTTAAAGCTGTTCTTCGTCCGTCCCAGATCCGTTTTGATCTTTTCTTTCGTTTCCGGGGACAATTCCGAATTCTTCCGGTAAAACTGTATGTAATCGAAATATTCACTGGTCAGCGACTTTTCGGAAAGATCATTCCATCTTGCTCCCTGGACACGCTTACACATCTCCCACCGGAACTCACCTGTCAGTCTGATTAAAATAGATGTAAGATCCTCTATCTGGAAGATAGAAACCATCATTCTTGCCGGCGTAGTCCTGCGTTTTCCTTCTATCTCCTGCCACATAACGCCTCTTATCCCTGCATTTGGCATCAAAATAAAATCAGGAAGAACTTCTACATGGATCGTCTCTTTGGGAATGCCCTGTTCAGGATTGCTGTACATCGTCTCACGGTAATATGCCCCGTAATCCTTACCCCGTATCTCATTTAAGACCTCCATGATCTTTTCCGTTGTCACCTGCATCGTTTCTAAAGGTTTCATAATGTTATGTTCGGAATAGACCGGACAAAAAGTAGTCAACCGCCCAAAGGTGATCTTATTTACCACCGGGAACATATTTTCCAGCTCAAACCGCACTTTTGCCTTCCTGTCGGTAAGCAGCGCCTTTTGTTCCTCCGCCGTGATCTCCCCCATCCGTTTCTGTTCCTGGAGATATCCCACATAGTCTGTATCAAACTCATTCCTGCTGGGCTCTTTTCTCTCTGCATAAACCTCCTTCAGCCATTCATAGGCAGAGTAGACTCCCTGTTCAGGATTGGTAGGAAGATGATTGATCATGCGGTATAAATAAAGCACATTCTTCTTCCCCGCAAGCTCTTCATCCACATAGCCAAAAGCAAAAAACATTTTCACCGCCACAGGCAATTCCTGATCCAAACTGTTAAAGAAGGCATCGCTATAAATCTGATTGTATTCCTTGGTAATCGCCTGGCGAAGAACCCGTATATCATCTTCCGTCCCATTTTTGTTGGGCATCTTTTTGTAGCGTTTAATATGCTCCCTGAAAGAATCTGCAAGTTCCTCTCCGCATCCCGAAAATTCCAATATCTGATCCAGGGAGTTGACAAGTTCCCCAGGCAGTTCCTGCGGCTGTTCTTCTAACGCTGCCTTTTCTAAAGGCTGCTGCACTTCCTGTGCTTTCTCTTCTTTGAAAGGCTGTTCCGCTTCTGCCTGTGCCTCTTCCATTGGTGGCTGCTCTTCTTCCGGCAGCGCTTCTACGGCAAGGGCCTGCTCCGTCTCTGGCATCCTGTCTTTTTCTATCGGCGGCTGCTCCCTTTCCAATACCGCCTCCGTCTTTTCCGGCATCGATGTTTTTTCCTGTTTCATTGCCCCGGCGAGTGTTTCTTCCCTTCTCTTTCCTCCAGCGGCTATCTCTTCCTCAATCGCGCGTATCCCCTGTACAATCTTCTCTTTCCGTTCGCGAACATCATATCCGTACCGGTAAAGCATCTGGATCATCTCGTCCATACGGCCTCTCACATGCAGGACGTCTTCCGCCCCGGCTTCGCAGTACATCATCTCTTCATACAGCCCAAACAAGAACACCACCAAGTCAGAGCCTTCTTTATTCATCAGATACTTGCAATTATCCATCTGATACCTGTAAAATTTTTGCGAAAGGGCCAGGATACTTCTGATATCCGAGGTCGATTTTACAATAAACCCATACATAAAATCATAATCTGTTTTGTTGTAATCCCATACCGAGATCATCTGCTCCAGTGTGGAATAGTAGCCGCTAAGCCACATAGGAACCTCTTCCCTCACAAAAGGTTTTGCCAGTTCATCAAAGCCCGCCGGCTTTTCCGCATCCACACTGTATTTCCCGCACAAAGAAAGATAATCTTCATAACAGGTTTCCAAATATTCATACAGATTTAAGCTTCCGTCCCTGGCTGTCTTATAACAGGTAAAAATCTGATTAAACTGCCGGAAAAAGGAAGACGAAAAATACCGGACTGCATCGCGGCTGCTCTCAAAAATCCTCTTCATCTGCGCCGCGCCAAAAGGGTAAACCAATACTTCCAGATCCGTTCCCGCCCGGTATTCCATAGCTGAAATGCCGCTCCCCATCTCACATAATCCAATCACATCTCCACTTTGCAGAAGATATCTGCCTCCCGGATAAGCCACAGTTACTGTCCCTTTCCGGATCAAATAAAACGAGTCTACTTTTTGACCTATAGAATAAATCACTTTTCCCTGTGAAATTTCCCTCATTTTCTTTTCCTCACTTTATTCTTCTGTCCAAAGCAGTGCACATTTTACTGCTTTTTGCCATCCTTTTAAAAGTTTTTTTCGTCCGCCCTCGCTCATTTCGTGGACAAACTCTCTTCCAAGCTGCCAGTTTTCCTTAATTTCCGCTTTATCTCTAAAATACCCGCTGGCAAGGCCTGCCAGATAAGCCGCCCCAAGAGCCGTTGTTTCCACACATTCCGGCCTGTAGACCCGGGCCCCCAGGATATCCGCCTGGAACTGCATCAAAAAATCATTGGCGCTGGCGCCTCCGTCCACTTTTAGTCCTGCAATAGACACCTGTGCATCCTCCTCCATTGCTTTTAACACATCGTAAGTCTGGTAAGCAATAGATTCCAGTGTCGCCCGGATAAAGTGTTCTTTGGTACATCCCCTGGTGATTCCTACGATCGTCCCCCTTGCATAAGGATTCCAATAAGGCGTTCCCATTCCTGCAAAGGCCGGAACTACATATACCCCATCCGTATCTTCCACCTTCCGGGCATACCCTTCTGTCTGGGATGCTTTCTGCACCATCCGCATCCCGTCCCTGAGCCACTGTACTGCCGCGCCGGCCACAAAAATGCTTCCTTCCAATGCATACTCCACTTCATCGCCACAGCTTGCCGCGATCGTGGTAAGCAGGCCATTTTCGGACGCAATCGCTTCCTCCCCGGTATTCATCAAAAGAAAACAGCCGGTTCCATAGGTATTTTTTACCTGTCCTTTATCAAAACAACATTGTCCGAAAAGCGCCGCCTGCTGATCTCCTGCAATCCCGGCAATAGGAATTCGGCCCCCCAAAACTGTACTTTCCGTATACCCATAAATATAACTGGAAGGTTTTACCTCCGGAAGCATGGATCCCGGAATATGAAACAAGGAAAGCAATTCCGTATCCCAGCAAAGACGGTGGATGTCAAAAAGCATGGTCCTGGAAGCATTGGTATAATCGGTTACATGAACCTCCCCTTTGGTCAGGTTATAGATCAGCCAGCTATCCACCGTACCAAACAAAAGTTTCCCTTCCTCTGCCCGTTCCCTTGCCTCCGGTACATGGTCAAGGATCCACTCGATCTTCGTTGCACTAAAATAAGCATCCGGAACCAATCCGGTCTTTGCTCGTATCATATCGCCATATCCGGCACGAACCAGTTCATCCACTCTCTCTGCCGTCCTCCGGCACTGCCACACGATCCCATGATATACCGGCTCCCCGGTTTCCTTATCCCACACAATAGTAGTCTCTCTTTGATTGGTGATTCCAATAGCAGCGATATCCTCAGGGGAGGCGCCCACCTTTGCCATTGCTTCCGTTGTAACCGCAAGCTGGGAAGACCAGATCTCCACCGGATTGTGTTCAACCCATCCGGGCTTCGGATAGATCTGTGTAAATTCCTTTTGCGCCATACTTAAGATTTCACCTTTTTTGTTAAAAAGAATACATCTGGAACTGGTAGTTCCCTGATCAAGCGCCATGATATATCTGCCCATATTCTCTTCCTCCTAACCCTGTATTCCCTGTGGCAACAACATCAACCCCAGTATCTGCCGTATTTGCAATCAGCACATCACCGATCTTTACCGGCCCTTTTACGACTGTCCGGCAAATCTCTTCCATACATGCCCTGATACATCCTTTAGGAATCTCCCTTGCAGTTTTTACCGGCACTACCTTTCCATCTTCCCCCTCCAGTCTGATAAAAGAAGTGACCATGCGGACTGGCGCCGTCATCTCGTTTCGGGCATAATCCTCTCCTTTTTTGCAGGTATTTCCTGTGATCTTAAGACTGCCGTCTCTCTCTTTCTTTGCTGTAATCAAACAACCCACCGGACAGCCGATGCAGATCAACTGACTGCCCATATCCCTGCCCCTAGGCAGCGTACATTTCGTTTTTTGTGGAATGGGCGGCCGCAGCGGTTTTCCCCACTCATTTTTTTTATTCCTGATATATTCAGCCGCATAGGCGCCCGCTTGCTGTGCCTCCTTAGACACATTGTCCACCAGGTCATGGACATGGAGCACATTTCCGCAAGCAAAAATCCCCCGCTCCGTAGTCTCCAGCCGGTCATTAACTATTGGTCCCTGAGTCACCTCATCCATCACTGCACCTGCATCCAAGGTCAATTCATTTTCCGGTATCAGCCCGCAGGATAGAAGAACCGTATCGCAGGAAATAAGCTTTTCGCTTCCCGGAATCGGATTTAAATGTTCATCCACTTCAGACAGTGTAACTCCTTCCACTCTGTCCTTCCCATGGATCTTTGTGACCGTATGGCTCAGCATCAATGGTATACCGTAATCGTCCAGGCACTGTACGATATTTCGCCGAAGCCCCCCTGAATAGGGCATGATCTCCGCTACCAATTTTACCTTTGCGCCCTGAAGCGTCATCCTTCTCGCCATGATCAGCCCGATATCACCGGAGCCTAACACAACAACTTCCTTTCCCGGCATCCTGCCTTCTATATTTACATAGCGCTGGGCCGTTCCCGCCGAATAGATTCCTGCCGGCCGGAATCCAGGTATATTCATAGCTCCTCTGGGACGCTCCCGGCACCCCATGGCAAGCACCACCGCCTCCGCCTTTACCTGGAACAGTCCCATCTCTTTATTCATTGCCGTCACCGTACAGGGATTGCCTGAACGGACTGCCGTTACCATCGTATGGAAAAGAGACGGAATCTGTTTCTCGCGGATCCGATCTGCATACCTGGCGGCGTATTCCGGGCCTGTCAATTCCTCTTTAAACGTATGAAGCCCAAAGCCATTATGGATACATTGGTTTAATATTCCCCCTAATTCCCCGTCCCGCTCCAAAATAAGAATATCCCGAATTCCTTTTTCGTAAGCGGCAAGAGCTGCCGCCATCCCGGCAGGGCCTGCGCCGATCACCACAAGTTCCTTTTTCTTATCCATGGAACAATCCCCTCTCTTCCGGTCCATTCTCAGTCAGATACCAGGAATCCGCCCCTGATTTCCGGATCTTGCTGTACAGATCCCCGTCAGGCTCCTTCTTGGCCAATTCCAAGGCAAGAAGTTCCACTACCTTGGGATTACAAAACCCTGACTGGCATCGTCCCATACCCGCCCGGGTGCGCCGTTTGATCCCGTCTGTTGTCGTAGCGCCTAAGGGCCTCCTGATGGCATTTAAGATCTCCCCTTCCGTCACCATTTCACAACGGCAGATTACATTTCCATAAGCCGGATCTTCCTGGATCAGCCTGTGCTTTTCCTCATCTGAAGCATGGGCCATATTAGGAATTCCTTTCCGGGTACCGATAAACTTCTCTTTCTTTTCCGGCTTTAAAATTTCCGTGACTAACTTTGCCGTGTATTCTCCTGTTGCAGGCGCACAGGAAAGCCCTGGTGATTCCATCCCGGCCACATCAATAAACCCGGCCGCATCTGCTGCCTCTCCGATCAAAAAATCACCTTCTCTTCCCCCTTCGGGCATCTGCACGATGTGGGCGCGAAGCCCTGCAAAAGAAGTAATTACCTGCCTTCCGGGCATCTGCGGGACACTAAGAAGGGCCTTTTCCTGAACCTTTGCCATTCCCTCCGAAGTGGTATCTATCCCTTCCTTATCCTGGATATCTTGAGCCGTAGGACCGGCCAGCAGATTTCCGTGAACCGTGGGCGTCACCAAGACCCCTTTACCAAGTGCAGTGGGAAGCTGAAAAAGCGTATGGCTTACCAAATGACCTACTCTTTGATCGTAGAGCAGATACTCTCCCTTTCTTGGCACTATTTTCATCTGATGTGCACTGACCATATTGTGGATCTCATCAGCATACACTCCCGCCGCATTGACAACGATTTTGGTTTGGATCTCCCCTTTCCCTGTCTTTACAAGATATCCTTCCTCACATTTCTGTATTCCCACAACCTTTGTATCAAACCGGAATTCCACCCCGTTGATGGCAGCGTTTTCCGCCAACGCAATGGTAAGCCCAAAAGGGCATACAATTCCTCCATCAGGAGCAAAAAGCGCTGCCACCGCCCGTTCCCCCACGGACGGTTCTATTGCAAAAAGCTCTTCCCGGTTCAAGATCTGAAGCCCTTTTACGCCGTTTACTTCTCCCCTTCTCTTTAGTTCTTCAAGCTTTTCCACGTCCTCTTCGTCAAAACAAAGCACAAGGGAACCATTTTTTTTGTAAGGGAAATCAAGTTCCTTAGAAAGGCTTTCCATCTTCCTGCTTCCTTCCACATTCAGCTTTGCTTTCAGCGTTCCAGGTAAAGCATCATATCCAGCATGAGCAATCCCGCTGTTTGCCTTTGAAGTTCCCTCACATAAATCGGATTCTTTTTCCAGGACAACAATCTTTAGTCTATAGCGGGATAATTCCCTTGCAATGGCACAGCCGCTGACACCTGCCCCAATGATCACAACATCATACATATTTCATTCCTTTCCATCCGGGGTGCACCATTTAAGTAATATGCGTTACTCCATACTATTATTAGTATAACACATTCAAACAAAGAGAAAAAGTGGCTAGAACCAGTTCATCACTAATCCTGCCACTTTTCTTATATTTTCTCTGTCTGCTCATTGTCATCTTAATAGGTCAGTATCTCGTATCCTTCATCTGTCACGGCAACCGTGACTTCCCACTGTGCCGAAGGTTTCCCATCTTCTGTACGCACAGTCCAGCCATCATCATCGTCAATATAGATTTCACAAGTCCCCATATTTACCATTGGTTCTATGGTAAACACCATTCCTGGCGCCATGAGCATCTCCGTTCCGGCCTTGGTCACATAACTTACAAATGGTTCTTCATGAAATTCAAGCCCTACGCCATGGCCTCCAATGTCCACTACCACGCTATAGCCATTTGCCTTTGCATGGTCATTGACTGCCTGTGCCATATCCCCCAGAAAATTCCATGGTTTTACCATAGCCAGACCTTTTTCCACACATTCCTTTGTGACCTGCACCAGTTTTCTTTTTTCAGCGCTTACCTCCCCGATGCAAAACATCCGGGAAGAATCTGAATAATAACCTTTATACAAGGTGGATACATCCACATTGACAATATCCCCCTCTTTTAAGATCTCCTCACTGGAAGGGATCCCATGACAGACCACTTCATCAATAGAAGTGCATACGCTCTTGGGAAATCCCTCATAATTTAAAGTCGCCGGAAGGCCGCCCATGTCCACCGTCATGTCATGCACCAGATCGTCAATCTGCTGGGTAGTGACTCCTGGGCCAATCATTTTTTCTACCGCATCCAACACAGCTATATTGATCACACTGCTGTCCTTGATCCCCTGGATCTGTTCCTTTGACTTAATCATCCGGCGCTTGGGCACGATATGCCCCTGCAGCTCGTAATGATGGATTTTTTCGTCAAACAACATATGGCATGTTTTATACTTTTTCCCACTGCCGCACCAACAGGGGTCATTCCTTCCCATTTTTTCCATCTGTGCTACCTGTCAATCCTTCCTCAAAAGCCTCACGGAACTTTGAAATGTTATGGGAAATACTGTTTTTCCTAAAAACGCCCGAACCCGCAACAAATACATCCCCGCCAGCCCTCATAACTTCGCGGATATTCTTTTTTCCCACACCGCCATCCACTTCAATTTTGACGCAAAGCCCATTAGCATCAATATATTCACGCATCCGGCGAATCCTTTCATAGGACTTTGGGATAAAAGTCTGTCCTCCGAATCCAGGCTCTACGCTCATGATCAGAACCATTTCTATCTGGCTTAAGTAAGGGAAGACCTGCTCCAGTGCCGTTCCCGGCTTAATGGATATCCCGGCTTTCGCGCCGCACTGATGAATCTTATTGATCACCGCCCAGGGATCCTTAGCTGCCTCCAGATGAAAGGTAATTCCATCTGCACCGCATCTGACAAATTCCTCTATGTATTTCTCAGGGTCAACGATCATCAAATGCACATCAAAAAACTGTCCGCTGGCCGGCCTGATTGACTGGATGAGTGGCATGCCAAAGGAAATACTGGGTACAAAGACTCCATCCATTACATCAATATGAAGATACTGTGCCCCTGCACTTTCCGTTTCTTTTATCTGTTCTCCCAGTTTGGTAAAATCCGCTGCCAACAGGGACGGAGCTAAAATATACATCCTGTTCAACCTTTCCATTAGGAATTAACACTCAGAAAATCCTTCACCTGCTCAAAAATGCCTTTACCGTCCAGTTTATACTTCTCAACAAGAGCTGCCGCTGAACCAGACTCGCCAAAAACATCCTGCATGCCAATTTTAAGCACAGGCACAGGATAAGACTTACAAAGAGCATCACAGACTGCGCTTCCCAGGCCGCCGATTACAGAATGCTCCTCTGCCGTAACTACCTTGCCTGTCTTCTTTGCGGAATTTACCACCAGTTCCTCATCTAAAGGCTTGATCGTGCAGATATTGATTACCTCCGCATGAATTCCTTCCGCCTCAAGCATCTTGGCAGCTTCCAAAGCATTCCCTACACAGATTCCAGTGGCAACAATGGTAAGGTCGCTCCCCTCCCGTACCACTCTTCCTTTTCCAATCTCAAAACGATAATCAGGCACATCATTAATCACCGGACATGCTGCACGGCCAAATCTCATATATACAGGTCCTTCATAAGCCGCTGCTGCCTTCACTGCCGCTTTTGCTTCTACATCATCTGCCGGACACATCACTATCATGCCTGGAATCGTCCTCATCAGGGCAATATCTTCATTACACTGGTGGGAGGCTCCATCTTCACCTACGGTGATCCCAGCATGGGTAGCCCCGATCTTTACGTTCAAATGAGGATATCCCACAGAGTTCCTTACCTGTTCAAAAGCCCTTCCCGCTGCAAACATCGCAAAACTGCTTACAAAAGGTATCTTACCCGTAGTGGCAAGTCCTGCTGCAATCCCCACCATGTTACACTCTGCAATCCCGCAGTCGATATGTCTGTCCGGATATGCTTTTTTAAATACACCTGTCTTCGTGGCTGCTGCAAGATCTGCATCCAATACCACTACATTGGGGTTTTCTGCCCCTAATTCTACCAGCGCATTCCCGTAGCTTTCTCTGGTTGCAATCTTTTTTACTGTATTCTCCGCCATTATGCTTCCTCCTTTAAAAGCTCTTCACCGATCTTGTTAAGATCCGCCATCGCAATCTCATATTGCTCGTCATTGGGCGCTGTGCCATGCCATGCCACACTGTTTTCCATAAAGGAAACTCCTTTGCCCTTTGTACTTTTTGCAATAATGGCAGTAGGCATTCCCTTCGTTTCCCTAGCCTCTTTAAATGCCGCCCGGATTGCGTCGAAATCATGTGCATCCACATGGATCACATGAAAATTAAATGCCTCAAATTTCTTATCGATAGGATAAGGTGAACAGACATCCGCAACAGGACCGTCTATCTGCAACCCATTATTGTCAACGATCACCACCAGATTGTCCAGTTTACGGTGCCCTGCGAACATGGACGCTTCCCAAACTTGGCCTTCTTCAATCTCCCCATCCCCAAGAAGCGTGTATACTCTATAGTCTTTTTGATCCATCTTTGCGGAAAGCGCCATTCCTACTGCCGCTGAGATTCCCTGCCCCAAAGAGCCGCTGGACATATCTACACCGGGAATATGCTGCATACAAGGATGGCCCTGGAGATAGGAACCCAGCTTACGCAATGTTACAAGATCCTCCACCGGGAAAAAGCCCCTGTTAGCCAGCGCAGAATACAAACCAGGCGCTGTATGCCCTTTAGACAATACGAAACGGTCTCTCTCCGCCATCTTAGGATTTTTCGGATCAATATTCATTTCTTCAAAATACAGATAAGTGTAAATGTCTGCTGCCGACAAAGAACCGCCGGGGTGTCCTGCCTTCGCGCTGTGGACTGCCGTGACAATGCCCTTACGCACTTCATTGGCAATTTTCTTGAGTTCCAGATTATTCATGATTACCTCCGTTCCCGTGTTCATAAAATAAAATGTGAATGTATTTTTGGCTTTTCAAACCATAAATATTTTATCATATCGTATATTTCGCGTCTAGACGATATTCCTGCCAATCTCTATTCATATATTGCTATTTTTCTGTGCATTTTTTCCCTCCTATTCCTCATATAATCAAGGGAATCCTTCTTGGAGGACACCGGTATGCCTTTTAAAAAGAAAATGACTCGAAAACAGTGGAGCATCTATTTCCTGATTCTGGCTTTGGCTGTCACACTGCTTCTTACGGCTTATCTGTGCACAAGCGACACGCGGAAATTCAGGAAACTTTCCGGGGAGCTGTTTGTCTCCGAACTTTCCGGCGATACCTTAAGCCTTCATTACACCCTTGCTTACCCCCAAAAATACCGCATAGACGAAGCGCCAATGCTGCCCTCCTATGGGGCTCCGTCAAAGCAGGATGCCTCCTATATCCAATCCCTTTTGGATGAGCTATCGGAAATTTCTCCAGATCATTTAAATGAAAAGGATGCCTTTGCTTACGGCCTTTTAGTCCGGTACCTGACATGCCAATTATCAGGAACAGCTTTCCCCTACTATGGAGAACCTTTATCCCCTTCTTCCGGCATCCAGTCTTCCTTCCCAATCCTGCTTGCAGACTATACCTTCCGCTGCGAAAAAGATGTGGAAGACTATCTTCATCTCCTGGACCAGTTTGATACCTGTTTCGGACAGTTGATCCAATACGAGCAGGAAAAGGCGAAGCGGGGGCTGTTCATGTCCGACCAGGCTGCCGCCCAGATTGTTAAACAGTGCACCTCCATTATGGACGCCGATTCCCTTTCTTCCGGAACCCACTTTCTCCACACTACCTTCCAGGAACGTCTAATGCCTCTGATAAAAAACGGATCTATTGACCAGGCAAAAGCCAACCAATGGATCTCTGAAAATGACCGTCTTCTCACCACCGTAGTCGCCCCCGCATACGAAGAACTGGCAGACGCTATCTTTGTCCTTTCCGGCAATGGACAGGAAGCCAAAGGGCTTTGCCACTTCCCCCAGGGACAGTCATACTACGAATATCTGCTTACCTCCACAACAGGCACAGACCGGTCCATTTCTGAAATCAGGCAAATGCTTTATCAGGATTTCCGTGAAAACTATACGGCGCTGATTTGCCTTCTTTCTAAGCATCCTGACCTGACCACTTTTAGCGGAAATGCAGACGAAAGCTTCCCTTTCCACACACCCGGCGAAATGCTTGCCGACCTCCAGACACGCATGCAGCAGGATTTTCCTCCCTTTCCCGGAACCAGCAGTGAATTTTCGCCTGTGTGTACAATAAAAAAAGTATCCTCCTCCATGGAAGAATACTCCAGCCCTGCCTATTACCTCACACCGCCTATTGATGACCTTGAGACAAACATTATTTACATCAACCACAAAAATGAACCTGACCCTTTGTCTTTATACACCACCCTGGCTCATGAAGGATATCCGGGACATTTATATCAGACTGTTTACAGCCAGCTTTATTTCAATGAGCAAAATGTCTCTCCTATAAGAAACATTCTCCACTACGGAAGCTATGTAGAAGGATGGGCATTTTATGTGGAAAATATGTCCTATTTTTACGCCCAGTCCCTGGCCAAAGACCAGCCTTCAAAAGCGGCATGGTATGAAGCATGCCGCCTGAACAGAAATCTTCAGCTTTGTGTATATTCTCTTTTGGACCTTGCAATACATCATGAAGGCCTAACCCTTATGCAGGCCCAAAAGATCCTGATGAAAATAGGGATTACTTCACCCCAGGCCGCCTCTGCAATCTATGAATACATCGTGGAAGAACCCGTGAATTACTTAAAATACTATTTGGGATTTTTGGAATTTCAATCCTTAAAAGCAAAGGCAAAAGAGCTTTGGGGCAATCAATATTCAGACAAAGCTTTCCACCAATTTGTATTGGAAACAGGCCCTTCCGATTTTCAGGGACTGAGGGAAAAGCTATATGCAGATACGGAAAGTACAGCTAATGTCCTTCTCTCCGTCCACATGATAAGCCTCTCCCACATCTGCACCCCAGCTATCAATTCCGCCGACTCCTCTGACCGCTGCATAAATGCACAACACAGTCCTTCTCTTTGGCGGTAATTCTTCCATATGTGCGGCATTTTCTAACTCACATGCCGTATAAGGCAGACAGGAAAAGGCAAGTCCATCCAGATCAAACCTTAAACTTCCCTGCCTTTTTTCCTTACAGGTATTGTCAAGTTCCGTGGTCCGGTATACCGTAACATTTTTTGTATCCATATGCATGCCGCAGTCCTGGGGCACCAGATAAGGGGTTACAGGCAACCCTTCAATTTCATATGTCCCCGCTTCTCCGCCAGCTTTTCTGTCCGGATAGGTTTCTCCTGACAGTCCCTCATAAACGTACCGGTCCGCACAGGTAGGCATGATCATTCTAAATCCAAATACTGGAAGTTCCGGCAATCCCGACTGCCCATGGTAGTGAACCTTCACCTCAATGGTGCCTTCGCCATTTACCTGATAAGCCACCTCCACCTGTGTTTTGGGAACGGTGATTGTTTCATAAATATAGGTGATCTCCAGTTCTCCTGCCTGCTCGCCGCCATAATATTTATTATTTTCCGGAGCTAATGGCAATGGGATCTCTTTTCCGTCTACGCAGACCTTTCTGCCCACACAACGAATAAACAAATCTGCTGCCAGCCACATTCCGCTCCTTAATGGAAAACCGTTTCCCCTGTCATTATCAGTAGTTGCCCTCCAGAATGTGGGGCGGGGAGAGCGGTACAGCCATTCTTTTTCCTCAACCGCCAAAGACTCCATCCCCCCTGCTGCATAGGAAAAAATATAATGAAATTCTTTCCCCCCCGCGCTGCCGTGAACGCCCAGGGTTACATCCCCATACACCAATTGCAGCGCCTTTTGCCCGCCTGATGCCAGATTATTTGTGTAATCCATAATAATACCTCACTTCCTGCATTGCCGGCTTTTCCGTTCTGTCTGCAAACACGATTCCGTTACCCGAAAATTCATAATCGGAAGGCTTGTCGTCAAAATCCCCGCCGTAGCGAAGCGCCTTTTTTCCCGTAACCGGATCCTCCGCCAAGACTGCCTGATCAATAAAATCCCAGATAAAGCCACCCTGATACATTTCATATTCATCGATCAGCCGGATATATTCCTCCATCCCGCCTAGTGAGTTCCCCATATCATGCATATATTCACAGAGAATATATGGTTTTTTCGGATCATTTTCAAGATATTCACGAACCTTTTCCGGCGGGGCATACATGCAGCTTTCTACGTCGGATATGGCATCTTCATAAGCTCTGTTGTGGAATACGCCTTCATAGTGAACCAGCCTTCCATCCTTTTTTCCCTTGAAATAATCGTTCATTGCCTTAATATTATCTCCGGCATAAGACTCATTTCCAAGAGACCAAAATAAAACGGAAACATGGTTTTTAAAATATTCAAAATTACTGATTGCCCTGTCTAATACAACTTCTTTCCATTCAGGAATCGATCCCGGCACATTCCATGACGGTTCTGATGAGCCTAATTTTTGCCAGGAACCATGAGACTCTAAGTTTGTTTCTGACATCATATAAATACCGTTAATATCACACAATTCATACCACGGAATCTGATCCGGATAATGGCAGGTTCTTACCGCATTAATATGGTTCCTGTGAAAGCACCGGATATCCTCTTCCATTTCCTTAATCCCAATACATCTTCCGCCTTCTGCACTCCATTCATGACGGTTCACCCCATTTAGGATCAGCCTCTTTCCATTGAGATGAATAACTTTATTTATGATTTCAAGCCTTCTAAAACCAACCTTATAAGGAACGATCTCTTCCAAATTTCCTTCTTCATCATACAGGCGGATCAAAAGCTGGTATAGATTTGGCTCATGATTATCCCAGGCGGATACAGGGCCAACTACACATTCCGGTATCCCAAGGGACAATTCTACATATTCTTCCTTTTCCTGGGCCGTGGCCTGTGCAATACTGATCTGCTGGTCAAAGATAGGTTTCCCCTCTGGGCAAGTAAGGGTAATATCCATCCGCCCCTTCCTACCATCCTTCACAGAAATCCTGAAATCCACACCAAAACTTCCCTGCTCTTCACCCAAAAGCTTTGGCTTGGCCCAGAAATCTTCCACATGCATGTCCGGCTTGGCATACAAAACTACATTTCTGTAAATACCAAAAAAGCGGAAAAAATCCTGGTCTTCCAAAAAAGCCGCCGTACTCCTTTTATAGACTTCTACTGCCAGTAAATTCCCTTTTTCCTTAACATAAGGGGTCAAATCAAACTCCGCCGGCGTAAAGCTGTCCTCAGAATATCCCACAAAATGACCGTTCAGCCATAGATACATCCCTTGCTCTACACCTTCAAAACGGATACAAACCCTTTTTCCCCTAAGACCTTCCTCCAAATCAAATTCTTTTAGATAGGAACCCACCGGGTTGTACGCCGCCTCGCTGAACATCCCCTGCCATTTTGCCTTTCCTTCAAGGCTGTAGGCCGGTCTTCTAAAATAATGCCCTTCCCATGGATACATGGTGTTAATATAATGAATCTTATCATACCCCGCCATTTCAATATGGCAAGGCACTTTCATCTCGTCAAAAGAGGAAGCGTCAAAATCTTCCTTAAAAAATTCTGCCGGGCGCTTTCCGGCACACGCTGAATAGCAAAATTTCCATGTCCCATTTAAGGATTGGAACATAGAGCTTGCCCTTTTTTTCATTTCCTCCAAACTTCCAAAATGATCATGATCGCTATGCGCGGGAAGCCGGTTAACTTGGAAGATCTGTGGATCGTCCAGCCAGATAAGTTGTGGGTTCATTTTCTCTCCTAACATCATCTTGATTTCTTTTACCGGAAAATATTCCGGCAATTTCAATTATAAAAGATAACCTGTAAAATAACAACTTATCTTTTCGCCTAATGCCATGCAGGCTCTCCTGCATACTTTAATACCTCATCCAATATGGCACGGTATCCTTCCTCTTTTATATGCATACCTTCAATGGTATATTCCGCTTTTAGCCTGCCCTGTCCGTCTTTCAGGTTATCATTCACATCTATATACCTGGCATCCATGCGTTCTGCCAGCTTTTGCACTTCCCGGTTTGCCAGTGCAATTTTTTCATTGTTACGGATCTTCAGGCATGGCTTCATCTCTTCTGCTGCCGCTTCATAATTTATAGGATAATATGCCATCAGATATAATTCTGCTTCTGGAAGTTTTTCTTTTATCTGCGTTAAAATTGTCTCATAATTTTCAATCATCTGAGAGATTGGGATATCAGGATCGCTTAAATCATTTGTCCCAATGTTAATAAAAATGCGGGAAGGTTCCAATTCAAATATACAGATATCCAGGGATTCCAACAGATCCCCGGTTTTATATCCCCCTATACCACGGTTGTAAATCACATAAGGATTGTCCAATTCCTTCATAAATTTTTCAATAGGAAACATTTCCATGAGCGAGGAACCTGCAAAAACGATCTCCCCTTTTCGGACTGTTGCATTTTTTTGATGGTATTCCTTTAATTTTCTATCCCATTCCTCTTTTAATCCAGAACTCATCTTTCCTCCTCCAATCATTTATTTTAATGATGCACTTTTCTTCAGTATATGTTACCATTATTTTATAGTCAACCGCCTGGCAAAAATCAAGGAGGATATCCAATGAAGATCAAAGAAGTCATAGAATCCATTTTAAATTACCACCCTCAACTGGGCAATTCCATAACATGTGATGGATACCGGTGCGGAAATGAGCAGGACGAAGTCACTGGCATTGTGACTACCTGTTGTGCATCAGTAGACGTTATCAGGCAGGCGATCCGTATGGGTGCAAACCTGATCATTTGCCATGAACCAGTATTTTACTCTCATTACGACCCTACAGACTGGCTGGAAGGCAAAAACCACGTCTTTGATGCCAAGAAAAAACTATGTACAGAAAATGGGATCGCAATATGGCGTGATCATGACCATATCCATGCGCGCCACCCGGACGGAATCAACGAAGGAATCATGAAAGAACTGGGATGGGAGCAATACCTGATCGGAGACCCAGACCGGCCTTCCCATTTCCATATTCCCCAAACCACCGTCCGTACCCTGGCTCTGATGTTGAAAGAAAAAGTCCAGTTAAACGGAGTCCGAATAGTAGGCAATCTTGATGCCCAGGTTTCCTATGTAATGCTATATTACCATATCCTGGCGAATGGAGATGATTTCATCCCTACTGAACTATTAAACCGGGATGATGTGGATGTCCTCATTCCCGGAGAAATGGTAGACTGGACCACTGCATCCTACGCCCGTGACGCCGGACAGCTTGGGATGAAAAAAGCAATCATCAATATCGGGCATTTTAATATGGAAGAGCTGGGAATGAAATATGCTGCTACCTGGATCAGTAAACTGATCAACAATTGCGTCCCCGTAACTTTTGTCCCCTCCGCAGATATGTATCAATTCCTGTAAGCACAATATCAAATGCCGTATGAAACCACGAAAAGCGGTTTCATACGGCAATCATTCCAGCCAGTACAATACTTGCAACGATTCCTGCCAGCGTGGAAAGCAATGCGCCAGTTAGGGTATGTCTCGTCTTTGTCACTTTTGCCGCCAAAAAATAAACGCTCATTGTATAAAAAATAGTCTCCGTACAGCTCATCATAATGGATGTGATCAGGCCGATCAGCGAATCCGTACCATAATTTTTAAAAATATCCAAAACCAGCCCGGTAGCTGCAGAAGAAGAAAACATCTTAATAAATGCAAGGGGCGCCAACTCTGCCGGAAAGCCCGCTTTTTCACTTAAGGGGCGGACAAGGTCTCCCAGAAAGGTAAGAAATCCCGATGCTCTAAGCACACCCACTGCCGTCATCAATGCAACCAGCGTAGGCAGGATTCCAATCACGGTTTTTAAACCATCCTTTGCCCCTTTTACAAAATCTTCATAAACGTTGGTTTTGGCCGCAATACCATAAGCTACAATATAAAAAATAAGAACTGGTATGATAATATTAGAAACATTAGATAATACGGAAGTCATATACTGTAATCCCATGTTTTCGTATTTTTACAATATATGGCTTCCTCATTTAAAGTATTCTGTTATTCGATGATATGGACTGATGCCGCCCCTGTCAGTGCATCCCGCCTTGCATAATCAAACAACACAAAGACAGGCCCCTCACATCTATCCATTTTCTTTTTTCCCTTGCTCTCCCATACCGGATAAGAAAATACTTCCATATGGGTCATTTTCATAGTCTGCCTGGCGTGATAGGACGAATAGCTTTTCAAAAATTCCGGACATTCCTCTTCTTTACAGTAAAATTGCCATATCTGCTCTCTCCACGGTGAAAGATCTTTGCCAAAGGTTGGTCTGCTCTTAGCTTTCTCCCGCAGGTAAAAATCAAATGTCAAAAGTTCCGCAAACAACTCTTCCTTTTCCGGCATTCTTTCCTGTACAAATTGAAGCAGAACCTGATAGCGGTAACTTCTCGCCGGAGAATTAAGAAAATAACCTTTTTCTCCATAATAAACTGCCAGTTCTTCAAACAAAGTAAAAGGAGACGCAAATTCTCTTTCAAGCACACCCAGCGTATGCACAAACTGATTGGAATTATAATACAGCTCTACCATTTCCTCAATCTGTTTCAGTTTTAAGATTTCCCCAAAAGAAATCCAGTTTGTATATAACACTTCATAAGGAGGTTTATGCCCGTATACAATGCCATAGACATCCGCCTGTTTCCAGATCGCCGTCCCCTTTAACACTTTCAAAAAACCAAGCTGCAATTGATGGGGCCTCATCCCATATACCTGGTCAAAAGACCGCCCAAAACTTTCATAATCCTCAAAAGGAAGCCCGGCAATCAAATCCAAATGAACATGGATATTGCCGCCATCCCGAATTTCCTTTACAGCTTCTGCAATTTGGGCAATATCCGTAGGACGGTTAATTTCCTTTAATGTAACCGCATTGGTAGTCTGGACACCAATCTCAAGCTGAATCAGTCCCGGTCTCATATTCTGAAACAATGCCAGTTCTTCCTGTCCTATCAGGTCTGCTGCCACCTCAAAATGAAAATTTGTAATTCCATTATCATTATTTGTAAGAAACTGCCAGATCTCCCTTGCACGGGTCCGGTCACAGTTAAATGTCCTGTCAATCAATTTCACCTGCGGTACTTTGTTATCCAGGAAAAATTGCAGCTCCTTTTTCACCATATCCAACTTCCGGAAACGCACCCGCTTGTCAATGGATGATAAGCAATAACTACACCGGAAAGGACATCCCCTGCTGCTCTCATAATAAATAATTTTATTGTCAAATTCCCGCAGATCATCATAGAGGAAAGGCAAAGAGCTAAAATCTACAAACTCTCTTGCCGCTGTCGCCCCCTGGGGAAGAACCAGTCCCGGAATCTCCCCTAAACTTAAATGTCTGCTCTTTATCTCAGGATGCTCTTTTGCCACATAAAAAGACAGAAGTTCTTTAAAGGTTTCCTCACCTTCTCCCACCATAATTCCACGGACCATGGGATATTTTTTAAGGAGCTTTTCCGCCTCAAAAGACACTTCAGGACCACCCAGCCAGATATCCGTTCCAGGCAGTACCTTCGCAAGCTCCCATAAAAGTTCCTGTATGAAATGAAAATTCCAGATGTAACAGGAAAACCCTATTACATCCGGACGTTTCAAGTACAGATCGCCTAGCACTTCCTCCATTTGATTGTTGATGGTATATTCTTTCAGCGAAACATAGGGAGCAAGTTCCTTTCCTGCATATGCCCGGAGGCTGTAAATTGCAGGATTCGTATGAATGTATTTGGCGTTTACCGCCACCAGCAAAAATGTCATAATTTCTTTCCTTTAAAGATTTGCAATAAAACGGTCAAACGCTTCCTGCCCCTTAGCAGTTCTCTTATAGACACCTGCATCTTCCAATACCTGCATAAACACAAGGCCGATTTCCCTTTGCAAAATCTCATCAATGTTTGCGCTGTCAATCTTATCGTATTTGCCTTTAAACTCATCTACCCAATCAGCATGCTTTTCAAGCAGCTCGCTGCCCCGAAGGTCATCTCCTGCAAGCATTGCTTCTTTCAATGCTTCCATCTCTTCCTTAAGACGTGCCGGAAGAACCGCCAGCCCCATTACTTCAATCAAGCCGATATTTTCTTTTTTAATATGATGGAGCCTGGCATGAGGATGATAAACGCCTAATGGATGCTCTTCGGTCGTGATATTGTTCCGAAGTACCAGATCCAGCTCATAATCATCTCCTCTTTTTCTTGCTATCGGCGTGATTGTATTGTGGGGTTCCCCTTGTGTGTGTGCATAAATAAACGCCTCTTCGTCTGTATAATTTCTCCACTTCTCTAAAACCACGTCTGCAAGGGCTATGATCCGTTCCGTATCCGGGCTGCTTAGACGAATCACAGACATAGGCCACTTTACAATTCCTGTCTTTACATCTTCAAATCCTTTTATGGAAAAGTTTCTCTCTACTGGCGCTTTTGCCATAGCAAACTCATAATTTCCGCCCTGAAAGTGGTCATGACTTAAAATGGAGCCGCCCACGATAGGCAGGTCTGCATTGGATCCTACAAAGTAATGGGGAAACTGCTTTACAAAATCAAACAGCTTACAAAAGGCATTGTGATCAATCTTCATAGGAATATGTTTCCCGTTAAACACAATGCAATGCTCATTATAATATACATAAGGAGAATACTGAAATCCCCATGTATCGCCTTGGATCGTCACAGGAATAATTCTATGATTCTGTCTTGCCGGATGGTTAATCCGCCCTGCATACCCTTCGTTTTCCCTGCAAAGAAGACATTTAGGATATCCGGACTGTTTTGCCGTTTTGGCGGCAGCAATGGCTTTGGGGTCTTTTTCCGGCTTGGAAAGATTAATGGTAATATCTAATTCCCCATATTCCGTGTCGGCTATCCACTTCCTGTCTTTTTGGATACGGTATCTTCTGATATAGTCAGAATCGCAGCTTAGTTTGTAATAAAAATCTGTTGCCTTTCTTGGATCCTTATCATAAAGATCCCTGAATTCTCTGATCACTTCACTGGGACGGGGCATCAGCATACTCATGATCTTCGTGTCAAACAAATCACGGTATCCTACACTGTTTTCTTTCAGAATGCCCTTTTCAAAAGCATAGTCAAGCATTCTTCCCAAAATACTCTCAAGATCCTCCTGCTGCTCCCCTGAAAAATCTTCCAACTCATCTAACTCAAACAATTCCAACAGCTTATTTACGGTATAAATCTCATCCTCTTTGGGAACAAGCCCCGTTTTTATTCCGTAGGCAGTAAGCTGCCTGATATCCTCCTGTATCATAACCAGAAAACCTCCCTCCTATAAAGCCCGCGGGCCATCCCCGACTTCCACCACATAAAAATCTGCCGCATACCCGATCTTAGCAAGGTACGCTTTCCCAACCTGGTCAATGAAGCGGTCAATTGCTTCGTCTTTTACAAGGCTTACCGTGCAGCCGCCAAAACCTGCCCCTGTCATACGGGATCCAATGACGCCTTCCACCTTCCACGCTTCTTCTACCAACGTATCCAATTCTATACCTGTAACTTCATAATCATCCCTAAGGGATACATGGGATGCGTTCATAAGCTGTCCAAACTTTTCTATATCATTAGACTGTAAGGCCTCCACCGCATGAACAGTCCTTTGGTTTTCATACACTGCATGTTTTGCCCTTTTTACCCTCACCGGATCCTTGATTGCCGTTTTACTTTGTTCAAACTGCTCCTCCGTCAAATCGCCTAATCCTTTAATGTCAATTACCTTCTGAAGTTCCGCAAGCGCTGTCTCACACTCACTCCTGCGCTCATTGTACTTAGAATCCCCCAGTCCCCTCTTCTTATTGCTGCATGCGATCACAAGCTTCATCCCGTCCAGTTTGATAGGGGCATAAGTATAAGATAAGTCCGCCGTATCCAGGAAAACAGCATTGTCTTCCTTTCCCATAGCAATTGCAAATTGATCCATAATGCCGCAGTTTACACCATTAAAATTATTTTCAGCATACTGGCCAATCAGTGCCAGATCCTGGTTACTTACATCAAATCCAAAAAAATCCCTTAACATATACCCTGTCAAAACCTCCACAGAAGCGGAAGAGGACAATCCGGAACCATTGGGAATATTCCCATAAATCAAAAAATCCATGCCATTAGGAATCAAAAAACCTTTTTGTTCAAATGCCCACATAACTCCCTTGGGGTAATTCGTCCACCCTGCTTCTTTTTTCGATACCAGGTCGTCTAAATCCGATTCAATCACTCCAAGACGGTCAAAGTTCATAGAATAAAACCGTAACTTCCTGTCTGTCCTTACCCTTGCAGCCCCGTATGTGCCAATCGTCAGTGCACAGGGAAATACATGGCCCCCGTTATAATCGGTATGCTCACCAATCAGATTGACCCGTCCCGGTGCAAAAAAAGCTTTCACTCCTTCCCTCTCCCCAAATAATTCCTTAAACTTTTTTAATACAGTTTCTTTCATTTCCATTTTACCCTCCCTTACCTGCCTTTTCCAAAATTGATATCCTTTTCGTATGATTATAAAGGCATCTGTCTATAGCTTCCAGTCTACTTTGTTATATAAATCTGTCAAAATGTTAACTGTTGATTTTATTTACTTGGCTGATAAAATCCTCTATCTGTTTCAAATACTCCTTATTTCTCCGTGTTTCCCCCTTTTGCATCTCCCTGCGGTAGGCAGACGGAGACATACCTCTCATCTGTTTGAATGCTTTGGTAAACACCAATGGATCTGCATACCCGCAAGATAGCGCAATACTCTCGATAGGATGTTCTGTCAATTGAAGAAGTTCCGTTGCCTTGGTGATGCGGAATGTGGTCAAAAATTGTTGCGGGGACATCCCGGTTCCATTCCGAAACAATGTATAGAGATAACTCCGGTTAATACATACATAGTCCGCAACATCCGTTACTTTAATGGGATTGCAGTAATTTCCCTGAATGAACTCAACTGCCCTCCGTACATAATTATCCGCACTGTCCATCTCACCTTTTTTCTCAACAGGGACACCTTCTGCAATAATGGATAAAAACAATTGGAGCTGTCCGTTTCTACGCAGATCATTTGCTATGCCATATGTATTATGCTCCATCATGTCCTTCACCGTCTGGTAAAGTTCCTCGCCCCGTTCAGACATAAATACTGGACTATGGAGGGACAGGCCCATTGACCTTACCGTATCCTGTGCCAAAACTCCCGAAAAACCTACCCATACATATGTCCACGGGTTTTCCCTGTCAGACTGGTAAAAAACAAGTTCCTCCGGCGGGATTAAAAACCCATATCCCGGCTCTAAATAATACTCCTTATTTCTGATGGTAAACTTTCCTCTGCCGCTTAAAACAAAATGAATCAGATAATGAGGCTTTTGCGCCGGCCCGAAACTGTGCAGCGGTTCCGTCCTGGAACAACCACAGCAGTTAACAAATAAACTGCCGCTTTTTTCTCCTGTAAACTCCAACTTATATGCTTTTTCCATCTGCCTTCCCCTTCTGCCCTTTTCTTATAACCAATCATAACAACAGCTTCCCCATCGGTCAAGCAATGCCAGTGGTTCTTTTAAAAAGTCCCGGTTGCGGCACACACTTCTATATGTTATTGTTAATAAGTACAAGACAGAAAGGTTTATTATGATGAGAAAATATTTAACATTTTTTATCCTTATTTTTTTACTTTGCCCATCACTGACGGCCTGCGGCGGACCCTCCGATGAAAAGATCGTACAAGCCCAGGAAACCTATACCCAACTGGTAGAAGTCCATAACCAGGCAGTGGAAGCCCATAAGCATATTTCGGACAATTCTCTTGACAGTAAATTAGTTGCTCTTTCTGAAAAAGTGGCTAAAGTCGAAGAATTCAATTTGTCTGAAATGCAAGATGCTGATATTGACGTACTGATTGAAAGTATGAATTCCATTCTTTCTTCTTACCAAGAATATTTGCAGACGATCGAAGATATCAAAGGCCAGGAAGATGCTGCCGTAGTGGTTTCCATTCCTATTACCCTTATGAATGGTACTGGCCATACGATCCAAAAATTATTTCTTTATGAGCAAAATGATACTTCTTCCAACTCTGACGTTTTAGAGGGCACAGCCGGATTTGGCCCCGGTCAGTCTCTCACCGGACTTGTCCTTTTTCGTGACGTATCAAACACGCCATGGATTTTAGAAATAGAGGATTCAGACGGAACTGTCTATGAGGTAATCCTTCCCGTCAAAGAATATGACGAAAACGGAATAACCATGACCCTTACCTATGATTCAGAAACAAATGAATTGAAAGTCATACAAGAATAAAAAATAGCCTTTGCCAACCTTATGGTTGGCAAGGCTTTATAAAAAATCATATTGAGACATATACAAGTGATAGTAATCTCCTTTTTTCTCAAGCAATTCCTCATGAGTGCCTTTTTCCCTGATTCCCCCTTTATCAATATACATAATAAAGTCCGCATTTTTTATCGTAGAAAGTCTGTGTGCAATGATAAAGGAAGTCCTTCCCCTTAAAAGCCTCTCAAGACCTTGCTGCAGCAAAATCTCTGTTTCTGTGTCGATACTGGAAGTTGCTTCATCCAAAATCAGAATCTTGGGATCAGCCAAAAGCGCCCTGGCAAAAGAGATGAGCTGGCGCTGCCCGGCAGAAAGCCTGCTCCCGCGTTCGTTAACCTGGGTATAGTACCCATCTTCTGTCTCCATAATAAAATCATGAGCACAGACTGTCTTTGCCGCTTCAATAACAGCTTCATCACTGACTTCATTATTTCCATAACGAATGTTATCCATGATAGTCCCTGAAAAAATAAAGCTGTCCTGCATCATCACTCCCATTTGCCGGCGCAAAGACTTAATTGTCACATTTTCAATATTAATCCCATCAATCAGGATCTGGCCACTGTCCACATTATAAAACCGGCTGAGCAGATTTACGATCGTTGTTTTTCCGGCTCCGGTAGGCCCTACAATCGCAACCGTCTGACCTTTCTCGGCAAAAAAACTGACTTTTTTTAGAATTTCCACACCTTCTTCGTAGCTGAAAGTAACATCTTTAAATTCCACTTTTCCGGCTATCGGCGGCATTTGCCCTGCCTCCGGCTTATCTTTGACTAAAATGGGCTCATCAATGGTTTCAAAAATCCTTTCCAAATAAGAAACCGCCGTAAGCACGGAATTGTAAAAGGACGCCAAGGTATTGATGGGCTGCCAAAAACGGCTGATATATGCTGTGAATGCGATCAGCACCCCTACCGTAACCCCGGAAGATGCATGGCTCATCCACGAAATTCCCAATACATAAATAAAAGAAGTCGTCACGGCGCTAATAATATCTACAGAAGGCCCCATAACAAAATTGTACTTTACGGCCCGCATCCAGGCCTGCCTGTATCCGTCACTTAAACGGTTAAAAATACCGCTGTTTTCATCTTCCCTTACAAAAGACTGGGTTACACGGATCCCGTTAATACTTTCTGCAATATATGCGTTCAAGTTAGACTGCTTATTGCTCTGTACCTGCCATGCCCTTCTCTGCCGCCTTTTTAAAAAGATCACCACCCCTGTAAGTACCGGAAGTCCGCACATGCACACCAATGTAAGCCTTACGTTAATACTCAGCATGAAAAAAAGAATAAAAAACAGGTTACACAAATCCGTTACCGTATTAATGATACCATTGCTCAAAAGATCACTTAAATTATTGACATAGTTTACCACTCTCACTTGAATCTTTCCATGAGGACGTTCATCATAATAAGAAAAAGGAAGTTCCTGCAAATGATAAAAAATATCATACCGAAGCTTATGGATCACGTTTTGTCCCACGCTGGTCATCAGCTTGATCTTGATCCGAAGGCTCACGCTGGTATAAAGGGCGATCAGGATCGTAAGCCCGGCATACATCCAAATTTCTCCCATATCCTTTTGGGGAATACACACGTCCATAACAGTCATAATAAATCTGGGGATCAGCATTCCCAGCGCTGAAGCCGACAACATTAGAAACAGCACCAGCCCCATCTGTTTCTTATACGGCTTTATGTACCCTGACAGCCGCTTTAATTGCCCCATATCAAAGCTGTCTTCCAATATTTCGTCCACATCATATCTATTTCGCGCCATTTATTTCACCTCCCCAAAAGAACCATACTGATGGTGGAAGGCCGTTGCATAATATCCGCCTGCAGCCACCAATTGCTCATGGGTTCCCTGTTCCACGATCCTCCCCCTGTCCATGACAAGGATCAGGTCTGCATCTTTTATGGAAGAAATTCTGTAAGCTATAATAAAGATCGTACAGTCCTTCTCTATACTTTTTAATTGCTTTTGAATATAACTTTCTGTTTCCATATCCACTGCTGAAGTGGTATCATCCAATATTAGGATAGCCGGATCTTTCAAAAGGGCTCTGGCTAAAGATATTCTTTGTTTCTGACCACCGGAAAGCCCTACACCTCTTTCCCCCACAATGGTGTCATATCCTTCCGGCATCTTTTGAATAAATAAATTCGCATCCGCCATTTTAGCCGCTTTCTTCACCTCTTCAAAACTACAATTCGGACGCCCATAAGCTATATTTCCTTCAATCGTATCAGAAAACAAGAAAACGTCCTGCATCGCCATTCCGATGTTATCCCGCAGGTCATACAGGTCTAAATCCTTTACATTGACACCGTCTACAAGGATTTCTCCCTTAGAAGTATCATAAAACCGGCACAACAAGTTCATCACAGTAGATTTTCCCGAACCGGTAGAACCGATAATACCTACCGTTTGCCCCTTTTTAACCTTGAAATTTATATCTGTAATAATATCAGCATCTTCCGCATGATAAGACACATGGCGAAATTCCACATCTCCATCAAAATGCTTTCTCTCTACCGGCCTTACCGGCTCCTTGACATCTGGCTCCTGGCTGTAAGTCGCGTAAATCTTTTCTGCGGAAGTAGTAAATCTATGAATATCATTGATCCACCAGCCAGCCATTCTCAAGGGTACTGTCAACATCCAAAGATAGCCATTTACTTTTACCATATCCCCCATAGTGATCTCTCCTTGTATCACCATATATCCCCCATATAGCATTAACACCACAGTTAAGATATTAGAGAGAAATTCAAAAATCGGGATATACTTTTTCCAGCTTGCGGAAGCGCTAAGTTCTGCATCTCTGTAACCATCATTTTCCCTGTTAAATTTTTCAATTTCAAAATCTTCTCTTGCAAACGCCTTCACTACCCGGTTTCCACTGATATTTTCCTGCACAAAAGTGTTCAAAGAAGAAAACTGCAGTCTAATCTTTTGAAATGCCGGGCGCACACGCTTCGACTGGCTATAAGTCGTCAAAGCTGTAAAAGGGAGCACTACAAGCATACATAAGGCCAGCTTCACATTCACTGTAAAAATCATAAGAAGTGCAAAGCTAAGAAGCAGAATATTTTCATACACCGAATAAATAACATATGCAATAAAATGCCGGATGGCATCCATATCACCTGTCTGTCTTGACATGAGATCGCCTGTACGGTTTTTATTGTAAAAAGAAAAATCCTCCTGCAAAAGTTTTCTGTATACCCGATCCCTCATACTATACAGAACTCCCTGGGAGCAAATTTCAAACACAACCTGGGAACTATATCTTAAAACTCCCTTTAAGACCGTAACCCCAATCAGGCAGCCTACCATAACAGACAAAAGCCCTGTATTCCCCGCTCCGATTACTTCATCAACGATCACCCCCGATATATAAGGGCTGACAATGGTAAGCATCGCAATACCTGTCGTCATAAGCAGTCCCAGCGCCATTTTTAATTTGTATTTTTTTAAAAAAGAATAAACCCACTTCACTGGCGTCATCATATTTCTCCCCTTTAGCCAATCATATTTTTATTTGGACAGATTACTTCCAATATAGGGGTTTATGTATACATTTCATATAACATAATCAGCCAAAAATAGAAAATTTCTCTTTTCTGTCACCATTTGCCCTTGCAATTCATTTTAAGAAGAAATACACTTAAAAGAATAGTAAATATGCCTCATTTTTGCAGGCACAAATTCATAGGAGGCAAACAATATGACACCAAATGAAAACCTAAAAACTTACAGCCTAAAAGAGACTGCACACTACAAAATTTACGGAAGAACTGACGAGAGCCAATACCCACTCCCCCTGTTCTTTAATGGAAGCGGCATTGAGGTAACTGTTACAGGAAGCGAACTTTGGATTGACCTTGAGGTAGATTATGAAGTCCATGAACCCTGGATCTGGACCGCTTTAAATGGATCCTTTATGAGCAGGCAAATGCTCATGCCGGGCAGTTACTCCTTATGTCTTTTTAGGGGAATGACCCCCGATGTGGTAAAAAATTTTAAACTGTTCCGG
Source organism: uncultured Lachnospiraceae bacterium (assembly GCA_910585005.1). Taxonomy (GTDB): domain Bacteria; phylum Bacillota; class Clostridia; order Lachnospirales; family Lachnospiraceae; genus Suilimivivens. Next base: position 111,904 of record CAJUCN010000002.1, read on the forward strand.
GAATTACAGGCCATGTCAGAAGATAACGTCTGTCACTTACTAATCAGAGGGTTCCGCACAGACGGCGCTTTCCTGCCCGTTCAGGAAAGGCAGTTTAAACTGGAATTTATCGGTGACAGTATTACTTCCGGAGAAGGAACTTACGGGGCGAAAAACGATACAGACTGGCTTGCTATGTATATGGGCGCCAGCCGTAATTACGCACGGATGGTTTCTGATGCGCTAGATGCCGAATACCGCCTGGTTTCCCAGGGAGGCTGGGGTGTTCTTTGCGGATGGGACAACGATCCTCGCCATAACATTCCTTCCCGTTATGAAAAGATCTGCGGCCTTGCCCAAGGGGAAATGAATGAAAAGCTTGGCGCTTCAAAGCCCTACGATTTCGGAAGCTGGAAACCGGATGCTATTATTGTCAATTTGGGAACAAATGACGCAAGTTCCTTTAACCAGCCAATGTGGACAGACCCTGTAACCGGACAAACGTTCCAGCAGCGCAGGGAAACAGATGGATCCTATAATCAGGCGGATCTTCTGCGCTTTAAGCAGGCTGTTATCCGTTTTCTTTCCATGATCCGAAAAAATAACCCTGATTCTCATATTGTTTGGTGCTATGGCATGTTAGGCTACGACCTGACCTTTGCCATTACGGACGCTATGAACTCCTACCAAAAAGAAACCGGAGACAGCAATCTTGCTTTTCTCCAGCTTCCTAATACGACAGATGAAACTGTCGGGTCACATGCCCATCCCGGGGAAAAATCCCATGCCCGGGCAGCCAAAGTGATCATTGAGTATCTTCAACCTGTCCTTTATAGACCTTTGTAAACAAAAACGGCACATATACAACCACCTGGACAATCAGGACGATCAGCGTATCCTGCCAACTGTACACCTGATTTCCCAGATCCCCCCCTGCTAACAGCGCGGACATATTATTATTGATAAAATGGATGGCAACGGGAACCCATATATTTCCTGTCTTCCCATAAGCATAGCCAAAGAAAACCGCAAAGCTAACGCAGCCCACCACCTGGATCAACAAGCTGTAAAACCATGTGTCAGGGCTGTAATAGCAAATGCTTAAGGGAAGATGCCACAGCCCCCATATCACACCCAAAAGGAGTACGCCGCCTTTTAACCCGAAACGTTTCTGGAGTATTGGCTGTAAAAAGTACCTCCAGCCATACTCCTCTCCGAAAAAGATGATAAATGTGATATAAAAGTTGATGACCAGCATTACCATGCCCACCCATATGGCAGGAGCCGTAAACAACCCTGCAAATTCCTTGATGTTTCCATCCAGCAGCCCCGCCAGGAAAAGCCGGATCAGATACAGCACAAAAAACAGCAAAATAAGGAGGAAGGATTTTTTCATATTATGGGCGTTAAACCGCAGATTACACCCATCCCTTACCTCCTTTTTCTCGGTAAGGAGCATGATCCACGAAAGGATGCTTCCGATAACAAATACGACATTTTCCACCAGATACCATGTTGCCGAAGAGATTAATACATTGCCAACCGTCAATAAAATTGCCAAAACCGCCGTTACAAGATATGTAACAAAGAACCTCACTGGCAGCTTCTTTTCTTTCCCTGCCGTCAAAATAATGGCTAAGATTACTCCCATTGCCGGATACATCATCTGGGTAGCCGCAAATGCGGCCACATCATTCCCATTATGGTAGCTGATCCACATGATGACCCCCATAAAGACAGTCAACCCAAAATTCACCGCCAGAAATATTTTTAGCTGCTTTTTTTCCACACCTGTCAACTCTTTTACTGTATCCACCTTCATCATCCTCCTCGTCTGCACCATCTTCTTCTGTTTCTTCCAATTCCGGTTTCTTCTCCCTGTGTTTCACAATATCGCCTGCTTTTTAAGAACCTTCCTTGCCTTCTTTGTGCTTATTTTTCCTTTATGCAACTTTTAATGATTGTATTATACATTTCAAATTGCATTTTATCAAATAGATTCACATATCGATTTTCATAATTGTCTTTGTGGTATTTTCACTTTACTTTCCTCTTTTTCATGCTTATAATATCCTTAAGGGAGGAAAACCTATGGATCAACACACCAAAAAAATAATTGCACCTGTCATTATCACCATTATTTTTGTAACTTATTATATTGGTTTTGCCGCTGTATGTCTGTTTATTTACGGCATTCCATCCATTATCAAATTACTATTCGGGGTCGTTCCTCTGGCACTTGCCGGAGTTATGATATATGTGCTATTAACCAGAATCAACGAAATAAGGAGCGGAGAAGAAGATGATCTTAGTAAATACTGACTACATCACCGGAAAAGAACTGGAGATGCTGGGACTTGTAAAAGGGAGCACGATCCAGTCTAAAAACATTGGTAAAGATATCACCCAAAGTTTTAAAACTCTGGTTGGCGGTGAACTTGGCGCCTATACGGAAATGATGAATGAAGCAAGGGCACTTGCTACGAAACGTATGGTAACAGAAGCGGAGCAGATGGGTGCAGACGCCGTTGTTAACATCAGATATGCTTCCTCAGCAGTTATGCAGGGAGCCGCTGAGGTGATCGCTTACGGCACAGCCGTAAAATTTAAATGATCTATTTATGAAAACATACACCCCGCTGTTTACAGCGGGGTGTCGCATGTACTAGCTGCCTTGTTTGAGTGAACCTCTAACTGGTTCTGACCTCAAAAAAATGCACAACGCAAGATATCGTTTTATAAATAATAGTATACACATTTATATACAATATATTGTATTATATATATTTTTTACTTCTTAAAATCATTATTTTTTCTACATCCTATAGCAAAAATCTTATTGTCTTCCCCCTGTCTCTATGTTATAACATTTTTACAAGGATTCTTTTATCACTCAAAAACATTCTTTTCATTCAGATCCATTCTGATATGATCTAAACATTCTATTAACAGGAAAGGACACATCTATGAAAAAATCTATCATAATATCCGGCAAACATTTCTCGAGCCATTCATCCTCTATCTTATCCTCTGCAAAAGGTCCTGTTTCGATCCCTCTTACTAACGATTATTTATTCCGGGCATTTCTGCAAAAAAATAACCAAGCCTTAAAAGGATTGATCTGCTCTCTCTTGCACTTGTCCGTAAACGATATTACTTCTGTGGAAATTACCAACCCGATTGAATTGGGGGAATACATCAATGAAAAAACCTATTTTCTTGATGTGAGATTGCTTTTAAACAACAAAACTATTATTAATTTAGAAATGCAGGTCATCAATGAACATAATTGGCCGGAACGCTCTTTAACTTATTTATGTCGCTCTTTTGACAACCTAAATGCCGGAGATACCTATCAAAATGTAAAATCGGCAATTCAAATTGGCCTGCTCGACTTTACTCTTTTTCCTGACCATCCGGAATTTTATGCTACATACAAATTACTTAACGTAAAAAATTATTCATTATATAGTGACAAAGTACAGCTTTCTGTGGTAGACTTAACTCATATCCATTTAGCAACCGAGGAAGACAAGTTATATCAGATTGATTACTGGGCTTCCTTATTTAAGGCCATTACCTGGGAGGAAATTAAAATGTTGGCATCCAAAAATGAATTTATCCAAGAAGCTTCCGAAACGATATATCAACTTAGCCAAAAGGAACAGGTACGTCTTCAGTGCGAAGCGAGAGAAGACTACTATCGTCGCTTACGTTCCACGCAGCTTACAATAGAAGAAAATAAAGCTACACTCGAAAGACAGAACTCCGAGATTGAAAGGCAAAACTCTGAAATCGAAAGACAGTTCTCCGAAATCGAAAGGCAAAACTCAGAGATTGAAAGACAAAACTCTGAAATTGAAAAGCAGGCCGCTATCATCCAGCAGAAAGATTCCGCCTATAACGACCTGCTTCAATGGGCAATAAAACATGGCTATGAAGCATGAATACACCAAAGAACCTACGCCAGTGCAAACTGACTATTATATAGTTCTGCGTAAAATCCTTTTTGGGCAAGCAGTTGGCTATGGCTTCCCTGCTCTATAATATGCCCGTCCTTCATCACCAGAATCACATCTGCATTTTGAATGGTGGAAAGCCTGTGGGCTACAATAAAGCTGGTCCTTCCCTCCATCATTGTTGCAAATGCTTTTTGGATTCTTTGCTCCGTGCGGGTATCAATAGACGAAGTAGCCTCATCCAAAATCAGCATAGGGGGAAGGCTTAACATTACCCGGGTAATACAAAGAAGCTGCTTCTGTCCCTGGGATAAACTTCCCCCATCCTCACCGATCACAGTGTCATACCCATTTGGCAGCCTTCTGATAAAACTATGGGCATGGGATGCTTTGGCTGCTGCTATCAATTCTTCTTCTGTAGCATCCGGCTTTCCCACCGTAATATTGTCACGGATTGTACCTCTCTTTAACCAGGTATCCTGCAGTACCATTCCATAAGAAGTCCTCAAGGATTTTCTTGTAATGTCCTTAATATCCCTTCCTTCCACGCAGATAGAACCCTGATCCACATCGTAAAAACGCATTAAAAGATTAATGATTGTGGTCTTGCCACACCCGGTAGGCCCCACTATGGCAATCCTTTGCCCTGGGTTCACATGCAGATTTAGCCCTTCAATCAGCCTCTTATCCGGCACATAGGAAAATGCCACATCATTAAGATCCACTTTTCCTTCCACATCCCGGAGCGCCACCGCATTTTCCCCATCCGGAACCTGAGCTTCTTCCTCAATCAATTCAAAAATCCTGGCTGCACAGGCAAGGGCATTTTGCAGCTCCGTAATGACACCGGAAATCTCATTAAATGGCTTGGTATACTGGTTTGCATAAGAAAGGAAACAGGTAAGCTGCCCAACTGACAGCCCGCCCCGGATCACCGAAAATGCACCCGTAAGCCCTACACCCATATATACCAGGCTGTTGACGAACCTGGTACAGGGATTTGTAAGGGAAGAAAAGAAAATTGCCCGCAAGGAACACCTTTCCAGCCTTCCATTGATCTCGTCAAACTTCTCCAACGTTTCATCTTCCCGGTTAAATGCTTGAACCACCTTTTGATTTCCTACCATCTCATTAATCAAGGCCGTCTGCTCTCCCCGGGTACTGGACTGGAGCTGGAACATACTAAATGTTTTTTTTGCAATAAAAGCTGCCACTAATAGGGAAACTGGCGTAATCACCACCACTACAACAGTAATCCCAATGTTCACGGAAAGCATAAATCCCAGTGTCCCTAAGATTGTGATCACACCGGTAAAAAGCTGGGTAAATCCAATCAAAAGCCCGTCCGCAAACTGGTCTACATCCGCTACCACTCTGCTCACGATATCACCATGGGAATGGGCATCCAAATATTTAAGAGGAAGCCTTTCCAATTTCCGAAATGCCTTTTTCCTGATATCTTGAATAATACTATATACAATCTTATTATTACAAATGCTCATGATCCACTGGCTGAGGGCCGTCAGTGCAATCACTACCGCCATCTTTTTTAAAATGACAAACAGCCCTGGCCAAAACTCCGGCTGCCCAATCCTGCTTAACATATCCACCGCATCACCAGTAAGAATAGGCAGGTAAAGAGTAAATGCCACTGAAATAACTGCCATCAAAATCGTCAGTCCTAAAAACAACCCATAAGGCCTCATATAATGCAGGACTTTGACCAGCGTTTCTTTTTGTTTATCTTTTTTTCCTTTCGCCTTCATTTCCATCCTCCCACATTTATTGCTTATTTCCCGACTAGGTACTTTTTTCAAATTGAGAATAATAAATTTCCTGATACACCTGGCAGCTTTCAAGAAGCTGCTCATGTCTACCCATGGCCGCCACACATCCATCATCCAATACAATGATCAAGTCTGCATGCATCAGGGATGAAGCCCTTTGGGAAACGATAAACACCGTTGTTTCCCCCGGCATTTCCTTAATGGCTCTTCGCAGCTTGGCATCTGTTGCATAGTCCAGCGCAGAAGCGCTATCATCCAAAATTAGAATCTCCGGCTTCTTCACCAGTGCCCTGGCAATGGAAAGGCGCTGCTTCTGCCCGCCAGATAAATTCCGGCCTTCCTGCTCTATCCGGGCATCCAGTCCCCCTTCTTTTTGCCGTACAAACTCCTCGGCCTGGGAAATCTTTAATGCCTGCCAAAGTTCATCATCAGAGGCAGTTTCATTTCCCCAAAGCAGGTTTTCACGGATCGTTCCCTGAAACAAAACTGCCTTTTGCATCACGATTCCAATCTTATCCCGAAGGCTAACCAGGTCATAATCCCGTACATCCACCCCGTCTACCCGTACACTTCCCACTTCAATATCATAAAATCTTGGTATTAAGTGTACCAGCGTTGTTTTCCCGGAACCAGTGCCACCGATCACCCCAATGGTATCACCTTTTTTTGCATGGAATGTGATATTGGTAAGCGCTTCTTCACCACCTTCGTGGTATTTCATGGAAACGCCCTCAAAGTCAACCGTTCCCTGCCCTGTCTGCCGCGCCGGATTCTCCCTTTTACTTTCCATCCCTGCAGGAATCTCAAACACACTCTGCACTCTGTTCCCACAGGCAACCGCCTTGGTCACGGTAATGATCAAATTGGCAAGTTTCACCAACTCCACCAAAATCTGAGACATGTAATTAACCAGTGCAACTACCTGCCCCTGGGTCAATATCCCCAGTTCCACCCTGACGGCCCCAGTATAGATCAGCATCATCAAACCGCCATTTATAATAACGTATGTAAATGGATTCATAAGCGCCGAAATCCTGGCAGCCGTCATCTGGATCTTCCTTAAAGTATCGGTCTGCCCATCAAACTTTTCAACTTCATTTTCCTCTTTTCCAAACGCCCGGATCACCCTGACTCCAGTAAGGTTTTCCCTTGTCGTCCCAAGAACCTGGTCTAAGTTTTTTTGCACCTTATCAAAAAGCGGAATACTTGCCAACATGACCCCGAATACCACAATAGACAAAAGGGGAATGACCACTACAAAAATAAGCGCTGCTTTCACATCTACGGTAAAGGCCATCACCATTGCGCCAAACACGATAAACGGGGAACGCAGAAACAGACGCAGCACCAGATTTACGCCGGATTGCACTTGGTTAATATCGCTGGTCATCCTTGTAATCAGCGTAGAGGTTCCCTGCTTATCCATATTCGTAAAAGAAAGGCTTTCTATATGGGCAAACAATTCATGACGCAGCTTGGTAGCAAATCCAACCGCAGCTTTGGCTGCAAAATACTGAGCCGTCACTGCACTGATAAGTCCCGTAAAACCAAGTATTGCCATGATCAGGCACATCTTTCCCACATATCCTTTGTCACTATTTGCAATCCCCACGTCAATCATAGACGCCACCACCAGGGGAATAATAAGCTCGAAAGAAGCCTCCAGCAGTTTAAATAGAGGCCCCAAAATACTTTCTTTCTTATAATCTTTCAAATACACCAATAATTTCTTCATGGCTATCCTTCCTGTCTGTTCTCTTATACGCATAAGAAAAGGCAAATTATTTGACTTTTTAAATCATTTTACTTCAAAAAGTTTTCTATAATAACCGCTTCCGCTTCTTCTTCACTAAGTCCAAAAGTGTTCAATTTGATAAGCTGTTCACTATTGATCCGTCCAATTGCCGCTTCATGAATGATCGCAGCATCCACATGATTAGCATCGATCTCTGGAATAGAGCATACCCTTGCCTGATCCATAATAATAGAATCGCACTGAATATGAGCATGGCAGGGCGCATTGCCAATTGCTTTTGGGTGGAAAACTTGCTTGGAACCTCCTTTGGCAACAGACCGGGAAGTAATCTGTGCAGAACCCCCTGCCCCGTTTAAATATATATCCATATTGGAAATGGCGTCCTGCTTTCCATGAGTCATAAGCTTCTCTACCACGAACAGCTTCGTATCCTCTCCCATCACCACTTCCGTTTCCCGTTTGGTGGAATCCACACCTTTGATCTGCACGGTATCCAATGTAAACAAGGAATGGGTTTCCATAAAAATCTTGGTAACCGGATTTAAGATCCGGGCGCCAACGCCTTCCCCTTCTCCATAATGTTTTTCCTCATAGCGGACATTCGCTCCTTTTCCAATATGAAACGTATGGATTCCATCATGCCGGCTGTCATCGCAGCCGCTATTATGAATCCCACAGCCCGCCACGATCGTAACATCGGCCCCTTCACCAATATAAAAATCATTGTAAACTTCATCCGTTACACCGGAGGCAGCAACTATCACAGGAATATGCACTTGCTCACCTTTCGTGTCACTGCTGATATAAACGTCTATCCCCTGCTTATCCTCTTTTTTCTTGATCTTAATGTGCTCCGTGCTCCCATGACAGAGCGAATAACCATTATACCGCAGGTTGTAAGCGCCTTCCTGCTTAAACCCTGCGCCATCAATCTTTTTAAGGATTGACTCTGTTATCTGATCTATTTTATCCACGTCCTTCTTCCTTTCCTCAAGAACTGTGTTTCCTTTTCCAATCTCTGATCTAACAATTCTTACTTACGCCTTATGGTTCTGGTTCATGCAGGCACAACCCGTATCCTTATCCATCAGCCCCGGGAAAACCTCCTCCCTGGGTCCTAACGCATCCACTTTTCCGTCCTTGATCACCATAATGCGATCAGCCATCCGTATAATCCTTTCCTGATGGGATATCAGGATCAGGCTCTCTCTTTTTTCAGCATGAAGTTCTTCAAACTGTTTTACCAACATAGAAAAACTCCACAGGTCAATACCAGCCTCCGGTTCATCAAAAATACAAACCTTATGAGGCTTTGCCAGCACAGAGGCGATCTCTAACCGTTTCATCTCCCCGCCCGACAAAGTACCGTCCACTTCCCTGTTCAGATATTCCCTTGCACATAGCCCTACACCGCTTAAAAGGTCACAGCACTTTTTTTCCGGCAAATCCTCCCCTGCCGCCAAGGATAAAAACCGGGATACCGTCATGCCCTTAAACCTGGGAGGCTGCTGAAACGCAAATCCGATCCCTGCATTGGCACGCCGGGTAATGGAATAGTCTGTAATATTTTCACCATCCAAAAGAATCGATCCTGAATCAAGAGGCTCAATACCCATAAGGAGTTTGGCCATAGTGGATTTCCCGCCGCCATTGGGCCCAGTAATTACAAGCATTTCGCCATCTGCAAGAGTAAAGCTGATGTCTTCTATAATACTGATCTTTGTTCCGTTATCTACTGGATGGAACACTAAATTTTTTACTTCCAGCATCTTGCTTTCCATGCCTTTCCTTTTTACTGAAGGTATTCTTCATACCTTTCGTCTATCTCATTAAAGAAAACAATACCTAAAATTCCCGGTCCTGTATGTGCACCTATGGCACATCCTACCCTTCCTTCCAAAATTCCCTTTACATGATAACGCTCTTTCAGTTCATGCAAAAGGTAATCAAACGCATCTGTGTCCGTTCCATATACAGCGCCAATGACCTGGTTTTCCAAGTTTTTTCCCTTTTCTCCTACCATATCCAAAATACGCTTTTGGGCTTTTTTCCACCCCCGAACCTTTTCGACCGCTTTTAAGGAACCTCCTTCATCCACAATGATAATGGGCTTAATATCAAGCACCGTGCCGGCGAGAAACGATGTCCTGCTAAGCCGGCCGCCCTGAAAAAGATAGTTCAACTCCACCACCGTAACTGCATGTTCCATATGCTCACAGAAAAAATGGGCAGCTTCTATCAAAAGTTCCTTAGGGGCGCCGTTTTTTTGCATCCGCAGCAGCCTTTCTACAATCAGCCCATACCCCAAAGATGCACATTTAGAATCAATGATGGTCATTTGAAAACCGGGATACTCTTCACAGATTTCCTCATACGCCAGCTTGGCGGCATTAAAAGTCCCGGCAATCCCTGTGGAAAAACAAATATATAACACTTCATCCCCCCGTGCGGCAAAAGGACGAAAATGTTCCTCAAACATATATTGACTGATATGGTAAGTCTTAATCTCTTTTCCGGATGCCTGGATCTCATAAAACTGATCCGGAAAAATTGTTTCACCATCAAAATAATCCGTCCCCTCAATAGTGACCGGAGTCGGCATCACATGCAAGTTATATTCTTTGATCACACTTTTCGGCACATCGGAAGCCGAATCTGTAATAATGCAAAAGCCCATTCTATTTTCTCCCTTATTTATATTCTAGTCAAAAAACCACTTTTACTATACTACATTTCCAGCATGAATGCACCCCAAAAATTTTTAAATGACTTTAAAATCCGTAACCTGGATTTTCCTGATGCATAGAATAAATGAAAAAGGATACTTCACATGCCATCTAACCAAGTCACACCTGGAATCACCTTTTCCCAGCTTCTCCAATATAATCATCCAAAGGCCGCGGCATGGGTTACAGGCAATGCTGACAACCCACAGTTAAGCGGACTCGTAAAATTTTACCAGACCTTTTATAACGGTGTATTAGTGGAGGCGGAAATTTTCGGTCTACCCAACGTGGAAGAACTAAAAGGAAGCAACTTTTATGCTATGCATATCCACCAGTTTGGAGACTGCTCCGATAATTTTTCCAAAACAGGAGAACATTATAACCCTGAAAATAATCTTCATCCATCCCATGCCGGTGATCTTTTACCCCTTTTAGCAAACCAGGGTTATGCCTGGTCTGCTTTTTATGATAAGCGTTTTACCATAGATGAGATTATCGGTAAATCCGTGATTATCCATTCGGGTCCTGATGACTTTACTACCCAGCCCTCCGGTAATGCCGGAATCAAAATTGGATGCGGTGAAATACGCCGTATTTTATGATAAAAGTGCAAGCCACCAGGCTTGCACTTTATAAATCATTAATGATGAAATAATCTGATCCCTGTAAACGCCATAACCATACCATATTTATCGCAACACTGGATCACCAGATCATCCCTGAGAGATCCACCAGGCTGGGCAATGTATTTTACGCCGCTTTTATAGGCCCGCTCAATATTATCAGAAAACGGAAAAAACGCATCGGAGCCAAGGGTTACATCCTGATTCCCATCAAGCCATTTCCGCTTTTCCTCTCTGGTAAATACAGGGGGTTTTACCTTAAAACGTTTTTGCCATTCCCCCTCGCGAAGCACATCTTCGTACTCTTCACCAATATAAACATCAATGGCATTATCCCTGTCGGCACGTCCTAAACTATCGATAAACGTAAGCCCGAGTACCTGGGGCGCCTGACGCAGATACCAATTATCCGCCTTCTGTCCTGCAAGCCTGGTACAGTGGATTCTGGACTGTTGCCCTGCACCAATGCCAATCGCCTGGCCACCCTTTACATAGCATACGGAATTAGACTGGGTATATTTCAGGGTAATCAGCGAAATCTTCATATCGATCAACGCTTCCTCAGGAATCTCCTTATTTTGCGTCACAATGTTGGAAAGCAGATCCCCATTGATATCCAGCTCATTTCTTCCCTGCTCAAAAGTGATCCCAAATACCTGCTTTCTTTCTATCTGTGCGGGAACATAAGAAGGGTCTATCTGTATAATATTATAGTTCCCCTTTTTCTTTGCTTTTAAAAGTTCAAGAGCCTCATCCGTATAACCCGGCGCGATCACACCGTCAGAAACTTCCCTTTTAATCAGCCGCGCCGTATCCCCGTCGCACACATCAGACAAAGCGATAAAATCCCCAAAAGAAGACATCCTGTCAGCCCCCCTTGCCCGTGCATAAGCGCACGCCAACGGGGAAAGCTCTCCTAAATCATCCACCCAATAAATTTTTGCAAGGGTATCCGTAAGAGGAAGCCCCACTGCTGCACCTGCTGGCGAAACATGCTTAAAAGAAGTAGCCGCCGGAAGTCCTGTAGCTTCCTTAAGTTCCTTTACAAGCTGCCATCCGTTAAAAGCATCCAAGAAGTTGATATATCCCGGCTTTCCGTTTAACACAATAACCGGAAGGCGGCTTCCGTCTTCCATAAAGATTCTGGACGGTTTTTGGTTAGGGTTACATCCGTATTTAAGTTGAATTTCATTCATAACGATCCTCCATTCTTGTTAACGATCCTTGTATCACAGACGCCTGTATCAATATCAATAAAACGTACAAACAGGGAAACTTTATTCTCTTCGTTTAAGCTATCCCAAATCTTGTGCGTAAATTCCCCAATATCCCCTTCGATCTTCACCAGCTTCGGCTCCCCTTCAAAACTGGGAAGCGGATTCCCATCATGCATATAGGTATGAATAAAATGCCCTTCCCCTGCCGCTGGGTTTTCATAAGAATAAGTATATCTGTTACAGCTATCCGGGTTCCCGTTATTGCTCTTTAAAATAGACATGCTATAATCATACTGCCCCTTTTCCACCTCCATCACCCCGGAGATCCTGGGCGTATAATTGGGCCCATCCGGTTCAAATTCCCGGCTCCGCAAAGACTGCTCAAAAGTAAGCCCATCTTTAAGCCCGTCATATATCGTGTCTGTCTGATCCCCATTGGTCACGATGGTCTTATTGCCAAGCACCCGGACCGGCGCATAAATGATTAGGCTGGGGTCTTCTAACTTAGACGGGTCGAATGCCTGAGTCCGAATTCCCTCTCCATCGGCGGCAAAGATACGGTTACGGCTGTTAGAGCTTCTCCCCATAATAAAGTACGCGGTTACAGCCTTCTTTCCATCAGCGGATCTGCCAATCACAATCCCCCTTCCCGGATAAGCATTTTCTTTAAGTTCCTGCATCAATGACAACATTTCCATCCCTTTTCCTCCATTTATTTTTCATACATGTAGTATAGTATACCGTCTTTCAAAAAACAAGCTGAACCAAAAGCATATAACACACCGTGCCTCCCGCTATGGAAAGCAGCATCTGCCTTTTCCATAAATGCAATGCAATCACTGCCGCTATCGATATTGCCTCCGGCATCCCGTGGTTTCCAGAAAGCAGACTGACATTCTTAAGGCAATAAATCACTAGCAGGCCAAAAACGGCAGAAGGCAACACCTTTCCCATATATTGTATATATTTTGGCGTCGGTTTCCCTGAAGGGAACAACAGAAACGGCAAAAAACGGGTCAGCATGGTTCCTAAGACGATCACCCCAATTGTCATGACCTTTTGTAAAACCGTCATGCCATCGCACCTCCTTCTAATTTGCCCCGCAACAGTGTCAGGGATACGAAAATCACCAGCATAGCCGGGATCATAAAGTCATCCGCACCAAAAAAGATTAAACAAAACAATGACAATAAAATTCCTGCAATAGCGCTCACATGACTTTTCTCTTTCATCCACTGTTCTAAGAAGATCACCACAAACATGGCCGTCATAACAAAATCCAGCCCTTCCGTGTTAAAACGGATGAAAGAACCAAAAATTCCGCCCAGTACTGCGCCAAAAAACCAATAAAAATGATTTAGCAGCGTTACAAAAAACATAAACCACCCGGAATCCACATCTTCAGGAATTTTGGCCGTATAATTGATAGAAAAACTTTCATCACACATACCAAAGATCAGGTAAAACTTCTTCCATCCAATCCCCCGGTATTTGTCTAACATGGAAATCCCGTAAAACAGATGCCTTGCATTGATCATCAGCGTCATGGCAAACGCCTGTAAAGGGTGAAACGCGCCAAGCAGCAGATTTACCGCCACAAATTCCATGGATCCTGCAAAGATGGTAAGGCTCATCAACATGGGATACCAAAAGCTGAAACCGGACACATTCATATAAATTCCATAAGTCATCCCCAGAAACCAAAATCCTGCAAAAATGGGAATGGTATGGGGAAAAGCAGCCCGAAAGGCTTTCTTCCTTACATCCTTTTTCTTTCCCATAGCCTTATCCTTTCAAACCTGTAACTCATAATTTTCAATATCGCGGTATTCCCCCAGCTTTACCCCTACCTCATGAATGCTTCCGCAATAGGTAAAGCCATATTTATCATGGAGCCTAACGCTTGCCTCATTACCGCCGGTGATCACCGACACCACCATATGGATGCTTTCATCGGCCCTTGCCATACTTAAAATAGCTTCCATCAGTGCATCTGCAACACCTCTGTTCCGGTAAGAAACATCCACATACACAGAAAGCTCTACCGTAGAACAATATGCCTCCTTTTCCCTATAAGCGGATAAACTTGCATATCCCACCGCGTGGTCATCCATTTGTGCTACAAGCAGCGGATGATTGTCCACATTATGGACGTCAAACCATTGCCGCCATTCCTTTATGGTTTTGGGATGGACATCCAAAGTGGAAATACCGTACATAACCTCATAATTATAAATTCCGAGCAGATCCTCTAAGTCTTCTAACCTTGCTTTCCGAATCAACATGACATTTTCCGCCTTTTATCCTAAGTAGTCTTCTTTCTCACCTTTTCTATCGTTCCATCTGGTCTTTGAATAGACAAGTGTTCAAGCTGGCCCCGTAAATTGCCTTTTATACTGTCAATATACCTCTGGCGCAATCTTCTCTGTTCTTCCTTTTCTTCTTCCGTAAGCCCTTCTGCCTGCGATTTATGATATAACTCATTGATCCGTTTTATCGTTTCATCCATTGTCATATAGCTTGTCCCTCCTATCTATGACATCTTCCATCCTAAAAATAGCGCCGCCTGACAGCGACGCATATTTTAGCCATAACCGCAACTCCCAAATTAGAGCATAAACCTGCTGCTAATTCTTACGGTTCTTCTTCAAAGCCTGACGCTGGTAATTCAATACGATTGCAGAAGTTTTAGGAAGAACCAGTCTCACCTTCCCCGCTTCAACCGGATACTCACTCTCTTGCGTAGAATACCCCTCCTGTGTTGTAAACATCAAGGATTTCACTACACTTTTTTTAGGGATTCCCAAATGCCATATAGACACTTCTCTGATCACTTCATGGGAATTATTATTCACCATGACAATCGTCACTGCTTTTCGGGTAAACCTGCCATATCCTATGATATTGTAATCACCATCAATATATTTCAGGGATCCTGTGAGGATCTCCGGATTTTCTTTATGAATGCGGATCATTTCTTTGTGAAAATTGATCAGATCCTGGTCCTCATGGCCCCAGGGATAAGTCCTCCTATTGTCAGGATCCGTAAACCCACATACACCGGCCTCATCTCCATAGTAGATCGTCGGCGCACCCGGCCAAGTCATCTGGATCACCACCGCTTCACGCATCACTGCTTTATTGATTCCTTCATTAGCTGCCTGTGCACCCAGTACATCCGTTCTCCCCACCTTTTTGTTGGTACGGGTGAGAAACCGGGAATGGTCATGATTAGATAACTCATTCATTGCCGACTGCAAAGAGGGCATAGTCATATTTGCCATATGATGCCGCATGGCGCCTATGAAACTATCTGCATTTCCATATAAATCTTCCCTATAATCATCACTATGCTTCTGCATACCGGTAAGAAACCAGGTAACCGGCTCCATAAAAGCATCGTAATTCATAATTGTATCCCATTCCCTGCCGTTTAGCCAGCTTCTTGGGTTACCATAGTGCTCCGCTAAAACGATTGCATCAGGATTCGCTTCTCTCACCGCCCGCCGGAACTCTTCCCAAAAATAATGATTAAATTCCGGGCTATGTCCCAAATCAGCAGCCACATCTAAACGCCATCCATCGGCATTATAAGGAGGGGATACCCACTTCGCCGCTATCCGCATGACATAATCAAACAGCTCGCGGGACTTCTCATAATTGAGTTTCGGCAGCGTGTCATGTCCCCACCATCCGTCATAAGTCGCATTATACGGCCATGCATACTCATTATAAAAATGGAAATAATTGCGGTAAGGGCTTTCACTGCTGACATAAGCACCTTTCTCATATCCTTCCGCATTCTCGTAGATCCGTTCCCTGTCCATCCATTTATTAAAGGAGCCGCAGTGATTAAATACCCCATCCATGATCACACGCATACCCCTTCTATGCGCTTCCTCTACCACCTTCGCAAACAGTTCATTACTTGCCTCCAGATTCTTTTTATTTGTCACTCTGTCAATATATCTGCTGGCAAGCCTGTTCTCACGCTGGCCTTGGGGAAGAAGCTCTCCTTCATCGTTGACAATTTTTCCTACATGGGGATCAATATAATCATAATCCTGAATATCATATTTATGATTGGAAGGAGAAACAAAAAGCGGATTAAAATAGATCACATCAATTCCCAGATCTTTCAGATAATCCATCTTATCCAATACCCCTTGCAAGTCCCCGCCATAAAACTCACGGACGCCCATGACTGCCGGATATTTTCCCCAGTCATCTACCTTCACCGTCTTATCCCCAATATACTCATACTCCGAGGTCAGTACATCATTAGACGGATCCCCGTTGTAAAAACGATCCACATAAATCTGATACATAACAGCGCCTTTGGCCCACCCAGGTACCTTGAACCCCGGAATGATCCGAAACGCATACTCTGGCAAAGCTTCCTTTGCCACTCCTCTAGTGTCGTATATACAGCCAATCCTTCCTACCTGTACTTCAAAATGGTAACAAAATTCCTCATTTTCCACTTCTGTTTCGCAATCAAAGTAATCAAAGTAGTCATCATGGCTTTCTTTTGTCATTAAATGCCGGACGCCCTTATTGACCATAAACACCCTGTCAATATTATTAATTGCCGCACGGAACCGAATTACTATTTTGGAATACGGATTAGGTTCTGACGGAGACACATAATCTTCTGTCGTATCACTGAACAAAGCTTTCCTGTTAAAAACAGGACGCATTCCTGAAATATATCGTCTGTCCTGCTCTATCTTCAATAACTGATCATAATCCATACATAAGCAGCCTCATTTCCATAAAATACAAATACAGATATATTTTATACTATACAAATCACATAATCAATATACTTTCTGTCCAAATTCTCTTTATCAGAAATTTTGTATAGTAAAAAGAACAGTACAAGTACTGTTCTTTTTAGAGAAGGTATTTCTTCTTATGGGGTATAGCAAAAAACTATATAATGTATTGGGGGGGGGTTACAAGTAGTATAATAGCATACCCCTTATTTTGCGTAAATACTAACGATTCACAAATATTACAAATTTACCAGTTCATTTTTGTGCATTTTCACCAATACATAGTTTCCTCACACCTTAAGACTGGAAGAAAGCTTCCGGCGATGTCTCTTTATGATCAAACAATGACTCAAATTCGTCCCGTCCAATCTTTTCCTTTTTAAGCAATAGATCGGCACATCCGTGGAGCACTTCCATATGCTCAAGGATAATGGATTTCGCCTTACCATAGCATTCATCAATAATCCGCTTTACTTCCTTGTCAATTTCACCGGAAACCAGTTCGCTATGGCCCTTTGCATGTGCCAGATCCCTTCCGATGAACACTTCATCATCATCACTGTTGTAATTGATTACACCGATGCTTTCTGACATACCATATCTGGTCACCATATCCCTTGCCGCCTGTGTCGCTTTCTTGATATCACTAGACGCGCCCGTTGTAATGTCTTTAAAGATGATTTCTTCTGCGATCCGTCCACCTAAAGAAACCATAATATCCTGCAGCATCTTTCCCTTGGTAATAAACATTTCATCTTTTTCAGGAAGGGGCATCGTATATCCAGCCGCCCCAAGCCCGGTAGGAATGATAGACACCGTATATACAGGCCCAACATCAGGAAGCACATGGAAAAGAATCGCATGCCCTGCTTCATGATAAGCCGTGATCTTCTTTTCTTTATCTGTGATAATACGGCTCTTTTTCTCCGCACCAATCCCCACTTTGATAAAGGCTCTCTTAATATCCTCCTGGATCACATAACTACGATCCTGTTTTGCTGCAATGATAGAAGCCTCATTTAAAAGATTCTCCAGATCAGCCCCGGTAAATCCTGCCGTAGTCTGAGCAATCTGCTTTAGATCCACATCCTCCGCAAGCGGCTTATTCTTGGCATGAACCCTAAGAATCGCTTCCCTTCCTCCCACATCCGGCCTATTTACGCTGATCTTCCTGTCAAAACGTCCTGGACGCATAATCGCCGGATCAAGAATATCTACACGATTGGTAGCTGCCAGAACAATAATTCCCTCATTGACCCCAAAACCATCCATCTCCACCAAAAGCTGGTTTAAGGTCTGTTCACGCTCATCATGTCCGCCTCCCATGCCGGTTCCTCTGCGTCTTGCCACTGCATCAATCTCGTCTATAAAAACAATACAGGGGGCATGCCGTTTGGCTTCCTCAAACAGGTCACGAACCCTGGAAGCCCCCACACCTACAAACATCTCCACAAAATCAGAGCCTGAAATAGTAAAGAAAGGAACCCCTGCTTCACCTGCAATTGCTTTGGCAAGCAGCGTCTTTCCCGTACCAGGCGCGCCCTCTAGCAGAACACCCTTGGGAATCCTAGCCCCTACTTTTGTAAATTTAGCAGGATCCCGTAAAAATTCAACAATCTCCTCCAATTCTTCCTTTTCCTCTTTAAGGCCTGCTACATCCTTCAGCGTGATTTTTCCATCTCCCATGGAAAGCCTTGCACGGCTCTTGCCAAAATTCATCATTTTATTGCTGCCGCCTGCATTTTGGCTATTCATCATCACGAAGAAAAATACCATCACAATCACTGCCAGAAGGACTGGGAACACACTGGTTAAAAACCAGCTTTCCTCCTGGACTTTCTTGACCTCCGGATCTATTCCATGAGAGATCAGCAGTTCTTCTATTTCTGACACATCTGTCACATACAACGTTTTATTCGGCTGCCCACTGATCACAAACTCCACTTCACCGGTAGGCGTCTCACGCCCAGGGGAGATCCTTGCATAGAGGATCTTTCCCTCCTCAAGGTCTGTAACCAACTCCCCTCTGGTATACTCGATCTGATTACTGTCCAATAAACTCGGAATCACCAAAAGTGCCAGCAAAAGCAGCACCAGGATAAAATATGCATTATAACCACGATTTTTCTTATTCAATCTTACTACCTCTCCTACCGGGCTTCACCGGTTTTATTATTTACTCGATTTCCACAACCCCTATATAAGGAAGGTTTCTGTATTTTTGATCATAATCCAGTCCGTACCCCACTACAAATTCATCGGGAATCTGAAAACCAGTATAATCTACATGGACATCCACTACCCTTCGGTCTGGTTTGTCAAGCAGCGTACATAACTTTAAGCTTGCAGGCCCCCGGTCCCTTAACATCTCCATCAGATAACTGAGGGTACGCCCTGAATCAACAATGTCCTCAATAATGATCACATCTTTGTCCTTTAAAGGCTCATCTAAATCTTTTACGATCTTTACCACGCCACTGGATTTTGTTTCGCTCCCATAACTGGATACCGACATAAAATCCAGGGACACCGGTATGGTAATCCTTTTGGCAAGTTCACACATAAAGAAGCTCCCACCCTTAAGCACACATACCAAATGAACCTGCTTTCCTGCATAATCTTCACTGATCTGCCTGCCGATCTCACAGATCTTTGCATCTACTTCCTGTTCCGTGAGCATCACTTTAATCTTTTCAGCCATATGAATGACTCCTTTCCTCTCTCCGTATTTATTTCCCTGCGCTGGGAATTTCCGCTGCAACGCGGCATCTTATCTTAATCATGGGAGAGTATCCCAACCTGTAGAATATTGCAGGTATTTTCACTTACTTTGTAGTATTCGCTGATTCTATGCCCCGGTATCCAAATAATATGGGAACCTTCCGCCAGCACATAAATCTCGTCCCGCTGATCCCTGGGAATCTTAGCATTGACAAAAAAATCCTGCAAAAGCTTATGACATTGGCCGCCTGAAGCATTTTTTACTGTAAGATAATCTCCAGGCCGTCTTGCCCGAAATACCATAGTCGATGCTATTTTATCATAATCAAACCATTTCGTATATGTTTTTTCTGGAATATTTTGAGATTTATATGCTGAAAATACCGTGAATTCCACTATCCCAAGATTTGGCACCATGACCTGTCCTGGCACCACGGCTTCCCTGATATCCCTCTCCTTACCCTTTCTGTCATGATCCTGCCTGGAATCTTGTTTTCCAGCGCGCTCCTTCCTTATAATTCCCAAATCATACTTCTTATAAACTGTAAGCTGATAGGGAAGATGGATCTCTTTGCTTCCAGAGGACTGAAACAGCTTTTCAATGCTCTGGATATGAGCCGCGCCAATGTCTTTTCTGGAGCCTGCCGCTTTTTCGATACAAGAAAGTAAGATCCTTCCTCTTAAATACTCGTCCTCCCGCTCAAAGGCAGAAAGTCCGATTACAGCAAAGCCTCCCGCCTCATCAAACCGGACACAACGCCCTACCGCTTTTTCCGTTTCTTTCTTCAGATATTCCTCCGCCATCAATAGCCCTTCCGCTGCACGGCTCATATTCATGACCGCCCCTTTGCAGATCTCCTGTTCCGCATATGGCAGGATATGATGCCTGATTTTGTTGCGGGTATATAGATCCTGTGCATTGGTACTGTCTATGCAATAAGAAATATTCCTTTGGGATAGCCATTTCTCGATCTCCTCCCGGGTAACCCCCAGCAGCGGCCTGATAATACTGCCATTTACCGGGCGAATCCCTAACGCACCTCCAAGGCCTGTTCCCCGAAACAAATGAAACAGCATGGTCTCGGCCCTGTCATTGCTATTGTGCGCTACCGCGATCTTCCCTGGCACATCACCTAAAACATCCCGAAAAGCCTGATAACGAACCCATCTCCCTTCTTCTTCTTCTGACCTGCCAGACCTTGCAGCCAGCTCTTTAATATCTACTCTTACAAGATAAAAGGGAAGGTGGAACTTCTCACAAATCTCCTTTACAAACTCTTCATCCCGATCGGCATCTTCCCGAATCCCATGGTTAACATGTACCACCTTGACGGTAAATGGAATCCGCTTTTTCATTTCAAGCAGCACAAAAAGGAGGCAGACAGAATCTGCGCCTCCCGAAACCCCTGCTACTATCATATCATGGGCACTGATCATTCCATATTTTTTTACATAGTCCATTACTTTTTTGATCATATTTAATAATATAACGGAATTTCCCAGAAAAAGAAAGTATCAGTCATCTTTTTTCCAAATTCCTATTACCAGTACTGTCATATCATCCCGGATATGTCCCCGGCACTGATGGATACAAAAGTTTAATATCGCATTTGCCATTTCTCCCGGATTTTCCAGATTGCTGCTGCCAATCAGTTCTGAAAGCATGTCCTCTCCAATTCCCTGTGAAAGTGCATCCAGTATACCGTCGGAAACCATCACTACATAATCTCCATCCATCAGCGTACGCCCTACCGCTTCTGTATCCGGTTTTTGAAATATTCCAAGGGGCAGGTTCCCAGATGAAATCCGATCCACCAAATGCTGCCTTTTAATATAAGAGCAGGCGCTTCCCACCTTAACAAACCTGCACTCTCCGTTATAAAGATCCAGACTGCACAAATCCAAAGTGGACATATTTGTATTTTCCCCTCCAGTAAGCAGTGCGCTATTGATCATCTGGATCGCAACCTCCATTTGGAATCCTGCCTCCAAAAATTTCTGCATCAGTTCTACCACCATGGTACTGTCTGCACAGGCCTTTTCCCCTGATCCCATACCGTCTGAAAGCACCGCTGTCAAATTCCCTGCATTTCCTTCAAAAAAGGCATAATTATCACCGGATATCTTTTCCGTCTCCTTTACTGCTTTTGCCACCCCTGTAAGAACATGAAACTTTGCCTCCTGTACATAATAAAAAGTCTGCCACTCTCCTCCCACAAAAAACGCATTGTCACCTGCACTGACAAGATGCATGTTTAAAAGCACGGATAATAAATCCCCAATCTCTTCTGCCGATAAATGAGCCGTTTTCATATTTTTCATAGTAAGAGAAACTTCCATATGTCCCATTTCATTTTCAATCAGGTATAAATTTTTGATCTGGATACCTACCTCACGCAGGGCATGGGCTATCTGCTTAAACCTTCTCTCCCCCATGGGGATACACCTTCTTGTCTCCTTTGCAAGCTCGGACATAATTTGCGCCATTTCCTCAAGATGGGCAACCATCAATTCCTTATTTTCACATAAACGCTTTTGCCAGATATAATCCCTTCTGTCCTGCACTTCCCTGGCTTGTCCTTCACCCACAGAACCCCTGGTATCTTTAAAGCTGTCCGCTAACTCTCTGATGGAATCTGCATAAGTGAGCAGCTTTCTTCTCCCATATTCAGGAAGGATATTGCCAAATTCTTCTCTTTCCCCTAAACTCTGCTTTTTCATACAAACCCTCCATTTCCACTTTCTCCTGTAAAGGATCATTATACAAAACCAAACCAAAACCGTTTGTCAAAATCAAGCAGAAAAAACCAAAAACTTTTTGACAAAAAATTTAAAGCAGGCTTACCCGCCTGCTTTAATCCTCGTCTTTAAATAAAACCTCACCTTCATACACCAATCCAAGTTTATCCCGGGCAACTTCCTCGATATACTTCTTGGTCTGGGTATATTTTTCAAATTCTTCTATTTCCTTAGAACGTTCCTCCTCCGCCTCAATCTGCTCCTGGAGCATCAGCTCCTTTTGATGGTAAGCTTCCTTCTTTGCCCGAAGTTCTATGCTCTTAAACGCCACCACCACCAGCATCATGAATACTGCAATGGAAACCAGAAACATCCCGAACCGGTTTTGCCGTCTCTTTCTATATGCAGCCTTCTTAGCCATGGTATTATCCATCCTTTTCTTTTTGTTTACATAATGTTATTTTAAGTAATTTCATTTGCCTCGTCAACTTGTTTTTCATATATTTCTCTGCTTTCCGGCTTTTTCTCATACATTTTCCCATCACGCTGCGCCCTTTTCTTCCCAAGAAAAAGAGAGGCCCAAACAAAAACCTGACGATTCGGCGTATAATCCGGAATAGATATTTTATCAATGTAGACAGGATATTTACCAGGATATCACTAATGCTTTCCTTATAAACAATCATCCCCAACGCTGCGCCAAATACTGCAAACCATCTGAGGATTCCATTGTTTTCCTCACAGAGCATGTAAAATACCCCAATTGCACAGGCGATCCAAAAGATCATATCCTCCAGTGAGATCAGTAAAAGGCTGTGCTTTACCACCCGGCGTAATACTACAAACCCATCATAAGCAAAAGTGATCACGATTCCCAGCAAAAAGGAATGGGCAAAAAAAACAACTTCATTAATAATGTTCTGACTCATAGGCGCCTACTTGAATAATCTGGAAAGAAAAGACTCCCCTTTTGCGCCCATTCCTGACTGCTCAGAATAAGTAAAGCTATCGATTCGTCCATCCACATCCACTTCCCCCTTATCCAAAGTCAGCCTGCTCACATGCAGATCATTCCCTTTGATCATAAGCATTCCCTGTTCTGTTTCCAGGATAATTTCTTTTTCATCAAAAGACAATACATCATTGATCCCCGTCAGGTTACATGTCCTTCTGTTGTTCAATATTAATTTATGCGCCCGTTTCGTTACCCCTGTCAATTCTTCCATAAAAAGTCTCCTGATACAATCTTATAAAAGATTATATTAGGAGACCCTCTAATATATTCTATGAATTATTCGGCAGTCACAGATAACGGAACAACTCCTTTGCCTCTTCCTTTTTCACCGTTTCCTGTACATCAAGGACTTCTACCTTAACTTCCTTGTTACCAAAAGAAATACTGATGATATCGCCTTTTTTTACATTAGCGGATGCTTTCGCCGGCTTATCATTGATCAATACTCTGCCTGCATCACATGCCTCATTTGCAACCGTCCTTCTCTTGATCAACCGGGATACCTTTAAATATTTATCTAATCTCATAGAAAACCTCTCCATCGTCTGTGTCAGATTGTCTTTATATTTTTATCGCCATATGGCAAGAAAAAGGACCTGCTCCGTGCAGGTCCTCCAAGATATTCAAATCTTATGCATTAATTAAGTCCTTTAAAGCCTTACCTGCTTTGAACTTAGGTGCCTTAGAAGCTGCAATCTTCATAACTTCACCGCTCTGAGGATTTCTTCCTTCCCTGGCTGCTCTCTTAGATACTTCAAAAGTACCGAAACCTACAAGCTGAACCTTGCCGTCGTTCTTCAATTCTTCAGATACTACATCTGTGAAAGCCTTTAATACCTTCTCAACATCTTTCTTCGGTAATCCGGCCTGATCAGCCATAGCAGCTACTAACTCTGTTTTGTTCATTTCGAACTCCTCCTCTTTATATGAGTGTTTTTTCCTAGATGTCTCTTTTGAAACGCCTATATTATATATAGCGGTTTTAACTGTATTTGTCAAGAATAATTTCGCCATTTCCTTACTTTTAGGCGGTTTTCGTTTCAAAATATTCGTTTTATTAATTTAAAATATTCAATTTTTAACAGAATTTCCGCTCACAGAGTTTCCACTGACAGTATCCTTATCTGTATCTTTGTCTTTGTCTTTATCTGTGCCTTTGTCTTTATCTTCCTGTTTCTCATCTTTTATAGAATTACCGCTCACAGTATTATTGTTTACCGAATTACCGCTCACAGTATTGCCGCTGACGGTATTTTGATTTTCCGGTTCCAGTTCAGGAAAGGCATAAGTCACATCCTTGCCATCGTCAGGCACTTCAATATTATAACTCTTGGTAATATATCCTTGTTTCCGCAATGTGATCGTATGGCTGCCTGCTGACTTTGTATAAGTTACAGGCGCAATCCCCATATATAAATTATCCTGATATACCTCCGCATCAACAGGCGCACTGATGGTAATGTTTGCCGTTTCCTCTTTGTTGGAAAGACTGTTCCCGGATACTTCCTTCTTTTCTTCAAGTACAAGCTTTACCGTTATATTTTCCCCGTCTACTTGAAAATATTCCGTAACGGTATCATAACCGGAAGCCTTGCCTGTGATCTGATGCAGGCCGATAGGAAGCCTGATGGGATATGTCGTTTCCACTTTATTCTCATCGACAAATACCTGCGCTGATTCCGGCGTCACTTCAATCGTCACAAGGCCCTTTTCTGGCTGGGGTATCTCAATATCCCCCAGATCCAAAAGTGTCTCCTTATTTCTCTCTATAGACACTTCCCGGAACTCTTCGATCCCCGTCCCGGAAAACCTGACCATATAATTTCCTTCCGGCACCACAAAAAGCATATCCGGCGCTATTTGAGAGATTAAAGTCTGTCCTACCTCAATCCAGCCGCCTACTACAGCATCATCATTTTCCAGTTTCAAATAGCCATGCCCCTGATCCACAACAATGCTCATAATACTGCTGCCTTTTCCCCGGAAGGTAAGTACATCCTGATGGATAATCTGGGAAATATCAATCAGCTCTCCTTCCGAAAAAGCCTTCACATTGCTATCCATGCTATAAGCTTCATCGCCAATCATCGCACTTCCATTGCCAAGATCAAACTGATACTTTGATACGCTTCTATGGCTCCATGCATCAGCGGACAATGTAACTGAACCTACTTTTTCCAGTTCATCATTATACTTGATCTCTGCAAGATCTCCGGAACACAACTGTGCCGCGCTCATTCCACTCCCGTATTGATCTTGTATCAAAGTTGCATCCGTATATGCAAAGGCCCTGCTTTCACTGCGATCCGGCATATACACGTCTATAAGCTGTTCCTCACTATGCACTGCTTCAATAACCACAGTTGCATGGGAGAGATAAATATCTACCGGCTCTTCTTCCTCTTTATTTTCATATGCACTTTCAAATGTTGCTTCCTGTGCCAGGCCAATGCTGCTGCATCCG
This sequence comes from uncultured Lachnospiraceae bacterium, assembly GCA_910585005.1. Taxonomy (GTDB): domain Bacteria; phylum Bacillota; class Clostridia; order Lachnospirales; family Lachnospiraceae; genus Suilimivivens. The sequence goes on from CAJUCN010000002.1 coordinate 137,668, forward strand.
GTAAGCAGCAGGCTATAGGCACAAACAGCGGATATTGAAAGATGAAATAATTTATTCTTTTTTATCATTTTGTTTTCCTCAATGGTGTCTTATCCTTTTTTCTACACAAAGTATAACACAGGAAACAAAATATGAAAAGGACTAAGACAATCCATACCGTATCTTAAAACTTTCCAAAAACACCTGCTTACTCTTTTCCTGCTCTGTAACGCGAAGCAGTTTTTCCATGTATTTATCAGGTATCCAGGCTTTTCCCGAGTTGTAATAAAAGTTGACAATTTTCCAAAATTTTTCAGGATAAGCAAGGCGGTAATATAACTGCCTATATTCCTCTTTTTCCATAGGACGGTTCTTTTCATATGCCAATATCAGCCCTGTTCCTGTCTCCTTGCACCATCCGCTTTTTTCAAGGAGCTTACGCATAAACAAGTAAAGATCTCTGACAGGACTGTCATAAAGGCACTTTTCAAAATTAATAATATGCATTTTTTCCCCAGAAACCATAATATTATGATGCTGGTAATCTCCATGACAGACAAAAAGCTCTTCCTGCTGGCTTTCTACCTGCTCCATCTCCTCCGTTACCTGAAGTGCAAGATTTAAAAAATAATCATAAGTACTAAAAAGCGCAATCTCGAAATCCGTCTTTTGGCTTCTGTCTTTCAGATATTTTTTAACCCTGCGAAGCTCCTTATTATGTTTATGAAACTCTTGGCAGACAGGATGAGACATACCAAAACCTGAAACAGGTTTTTCTATCCGGGAAGCCCTGTGCAAAGATGCCAGCGTTTCCACCGCTTTGCGGCATTCTTCCATATCCCGCACATTGCACTCCCTTCCATCCGTATAGGTTTTAAGAATATACATTGTCCCATCCAGATCCTGAGTAAGCAATTCCTGATCCTTATTCCTTATGATCGTTTCCACCTGGCTAAAGCCTTTTTCCTGTATCATATGAAGCAGCGCGTCCTGGAATGCCACTTTTTCCTTATACCCTGCATACTCCTTCAGAATCAAAATCCCCTGCCCTGTTTCACAAAGAACAGCGCCCCGTCCTTTCCAGGTCCGAAGCACTTCAATTTCATAATTTTCCAGCACATTAGCGCTTCTGTCACTCACAGCGATTACCCCCAATTCGTGTCATATCCTATCATATGAGGGTACGCTATAAAGTATTACATCTTTAAATACCTTTGTGCCTTCCTGATCAAATTTTTCTTTTCATTCTGGGAAGGATCTTCTACCACAAGATCCAGCAGGTATCCCAACACCTCTCCTATCTTTTTACCCGGTTCCATTCCCGCTTGTTCCATCAAATCTCTCCCTGACACGGCCAAAGTTTTCAAACTCACACACTGTTCCTGACGGACTACTTCCCCGTAAAGCGCTTCCACCATTCTCAAATGTTCTTCCTTTTCCCTGCGCTGGTAACTGCTTTGAGCTTTCAGATCCGCCTCCTTAACTTGCAAAAACAGTGGAAAAAGATCTTCGCCTACTTTCATCACCGCCCGGCGCACACACTTCTGCGTAAGTTCCACATGATAGTCATGGTACCTTACCAGCCGGGTCACCTGATCCACAGTATGGTTGTCAAATTTCAGCCTTCTTAAGACCGTCCTTGCAATTTCCTCTGATGCTGCGGGATGACCATAAAAATGACTGATTCCCTCCCCATCCACGGTCGCGGTCTTTGGTTTTCCCATATCATGAAAAAGCATGGCAAGACGAAGGACTTTATCGGCCGCTATCGCCTCCATAGATACCAGGATATGCTCCCCCACACTGTAACAATGATGGGGATTGTTCTGCTGTGTTTCCATACAGGCGTCAAACTCAGGCAGGATCACTTTCGTTATCCCCAGTTCATAAGCCGTATGCAGATACCTTGGATGGGAAGATGTAACCAATTTAACAAGTTCCGCCTGAATCCGTTCAGCACTGATATGCACCAAATTCGGCGCTAACAGACGAACTGCTTCTTTTGTTTTTTCTTCAATAAAATACCCAAGCTGCGCCGAAAACCGTACCGAGCGCATGATCCGCAGTGCATCTTCCGAAAACCGCTCATAAGGATTTCCTACACACCGGATCAACTTTCTGTCCATATCCCCGATACCGTCAAATAAATCTACAAGCCCGGCGCCGTCATTGTAAGCCATCGCATTAATCGTAAAATCCCTGCGCTTTAAATCCTCCTCCAAACAAGGGGTAAAAATTACTTCACGGGGATGCCGGTTATCTTCGTATTCTCCATCTATACGGTAGGTAGTGACCTCAAATCCTTCCCCCTCCACCATGACCGTAACCGTCCCATGTTTGATCCCCGTGTCAATGGTATGCCCAAAAATCCCTTTCACTTGAAAAGGGGCAGCAGAGGTCGTAATATCCCAGTCGTCAGGAATACGCATTAAAATAGAATCACGAATGCAGCCGCCTACCGCATATGCCTCGTAGCCCGCATCCGTGATCCTTTGTATGATCCATTTCACTTTTTCTGGAAGCTGTATCATTTTAATATGCTCTACCCCAATAAACCATTTTCTTTGCCGGTTTGTTACAGTAAACGCACTGGTCTGACAGGCATTCCTGCTCAAAAGGCATGCAACGGCTGGTCACCGCCATATTTTCTTTAATTGCCTCTTCACAGGCTCTTTCTCCACACCACATAGCCTTTACAAAACCAGACTTCTCCGCAAAGATCCTTTCAAACTCCTGACGGTTACATGCAGTAAATGTATGCTCTTCCAAATGCTTTTTCGCCTTGTCAAGCATATCCTTTTGAATCTGTACAAGAAGACTTTCCACTGTCTTCTCCAGCTCATCGATTGCTGCCTCAATCTTTTCACCGGTATCACGACGGCAAATTACACATTTACCTGCCTCAATATCCTTAGGCCCAATTTCCACACGCATAGGAATACCGCGCATCTCCTGCTCAGAGAATTTCCATCCGGGACTTTTGTCGGAGTCGTCCACCTTTATACGAAATGCGTTAAGTTTATCACGCAGTTCGTAAGCTTTGTCAAGCACGCCTTCCTTTTTTTGCTGGATCGGAATCACCATAACCTGTGTAGGCGCGATCTGCGGCGGCAGCACTAAGCCGGAATCGTCCCCATGAACCATAATGATCGCCCCGATAATCCTGGTAGACATCCCCCAAGATGTCTGATGGACATATTTTAACTGGTTATCTTTATCCGTAAACTGAATGCCAAAAGCCTTGGCAAAACCATCCCCAAAGTTGTGGCTGGTACCAGATTGCAGTGCCTTACCATCGTGCATTAACGCTTCGATCGTATAGGTAGCTTCCGCACCGGCAAATTTTTCTTTTTCTGTCTTGCGTCCTTTTACCACTGGAATTGCAAGCACTTCCTCACAAAAATCTGCATACACATTTAACATCTGCTCCGTCCGCTCCTCAGCTTCCTTTGCCGTAGCATGTGCCGTATGCCCTTCCTGCCACAAAAATTCTCTGGAACGAAGAAAGGGCCTGGTTTCCTTTTCCCAACGAACCACACTGCACCACTGATTATATACCTTGGGCAGATCACGGTAAGATTGGATATCGCCTTTATAAAAATCACAAAACAGGGTTTCCGAAGTCGGTCTTACACACATTCTTTCTTGAAGCGGATTTAGCCCCCCATGGGTGACCCACGCAACCTCAGGTGCAAATCCCTCCACATGATCCTTTTCCTTCTCCAAAAGGCTTTCCGGAATGAACATAGGCATGTAGACATTCTCTACCCCTACCGCCTTGAATCTTTCATCAAGCCGCTTTTGGATATTCTCCCAGATAGCGTACCCTGCCGGTTTAAACACCATACATCCTTTTACATTAGAATAATCCACAAGTTCTGCTTTCTTTACTACATCTGTATACCACTGGGCAAAATCCTCACCCATAGATGTTATTGCTTCTACCAACTTCTTTTCCGCCATTTCTACTCTCCTTTATCATCTATTGCTGCTATACAATACTTTTCAGTATTTCTACTTCCTGCATAACCCCGTCCAAAAGATCACTGACTGTCCTGGTACCTTCAATGGTATCTTCCGTCATATCCCTGGTATTTTCCGTATTGGCAAGAAGCTCTTCACTAAATGCGCTTAAATTTTCCACATAGTGGATAATCTCTTTATTGCTTTCTTTAATCCGATCCATATTGATGGTTTGTCTCTCCACGCTGCTGTCTACATCCCGGATATCTGACTCAATCTGTACAAATGCTTTCCGCGTTTTCACAACCAGTCTTGCCTGCTTTTCATTGGATTCAATCAGGCTCCCTACGCTTTCCTCCGCCTCATTCGTCTGCTTCATCAATTCCTCCAGGATCGCCCTGATCTGATAGGTGGCAGACTCTGTCTCTGAAGACAGCTTCTTGATCTCATCCGCTACCACCGCAAAACCTTTTCCAGCCTCTCCGGCACGCGCCGCTTCTATACTGGCATTTAACGCCAAAAGCGTCGTCTGCTCCGTAATGCCCTCTATCAATTGAAGAATCTCATTTACTTCACCAGTCTGGGCAAGCAGCTTATCCATTGTAATGTTTACCTGGGAACTTACTTTGGCATTTTGCTCGGATGCTTTCTCCAACTCGTTGATATCCCGGCTTCCAAGTTCCGTGACGTCCCTGGTATCTTTAAATTTCTCCTGGATTTCTTTGGCGATCTCATCTGTCGCCTCTGTCATACTGCCAATACTTTCCGTCATTTCAAGCTGTTTTTGGATCGTTCTGGCCAGGTCATTTGTCCCGTCAACGATCTCATCTATCGCTTTCTTACTGCTTTCTCCATGGCTTGTTATTTTTTTTGCTTCCTCATCAATCTCAGAAACCTTTTTTATCAAAGCTTCTACCGTGGACAGCACATGGCTAAGTACCTCTGCACCTTTTTCTTTTTCGTCCTCAATAAGCCCCAGCCGGTAGTTACTGACCCTTTCAAGTGCATTAGTCACAATAATCGATATCGCTACCACTAACACGATCACTGCGATCTGAATTTCATAATTCACAATCATGCTCTTGTCCGGCCCTCCCTGGATCGAACACAAAAGTGCAATATCAGCAGCATTGACCAGGACCGACAAAATGCCCGCCTTTAAGGCAAATTTACTGTCCTGAAACAGCATTACGGCAACAGTCATAGGAAGAATATAGCAAAAAGACAAATGACTGGTAGACGTTAAAAGCACAAATGCATACAACACGCAGTAGCCGCACACACCCAGATATTTGACCTTCCCGCTCTCTTTATTTTTGCGGTAAAGGAAGATACAACTTATAAGCGGCAATAATAGTATCAGGCAAAATACGGCAATATAGCCTGGCGTTCTGTTGCCTTTTACTAACTCTACAAAATATGCCACAATTAAAACCCCGGCAATAATACCGTAACAATCAAGAAACTTACGGTTCATATGGCCTTTTTCACTAAAGGATAACGTTTTGTCCATGACTCCCCCCTGTATTCTATTTTTTATTATCTTCATGAATGATCTATGCATAATTGTAGGAAAGGTAAGGTTTTTTGTCAATGCAATTTGCAATAATTATTCTTTTCTAAATACCTGTTTTTCTGTGCATCGCTTCCCCCATTGCCACAATCAAAAAAACAAAGGGCAGATTTAAGACTTGTGCAAAACTTACCGTATTATGTACAAGATAGCAAAAAATACATACTGCCGGTATGATCAAATCCAACCTTCCTTCTACAGACTTCAATCCTCTTACGATACCGGAAATAAAAATCCCATAGTAGCAAAAGGTTCCCACCACCCCTGTGTTGATTAAGGATGTAAGCAATTCATTATGGGCATTAGTCAGCCTGCTGCTCCCGAAATAATCCCGCAGCATCCCTGCTGTGTGTGGCTCGGAATATACATATGCCGAAAAGCAGTCCGGTCCTGCGCCAAACAGCATTTTGATCCCACTCATCCGGGCAAAAGCGTCTGCTCCCGCCCTCCATGCTGCCCCTCTTCCGTTTCCCCAATCCTTTCCCAAACAAAAGAATCCATTTCCTGCAAGGCCCGGGACTCCGTACATCGTATTTACAAACAGAAGTGCGCCAAACAATATGATCCCTAACATAGAGATTCCTACAAGAATACGCCGGATCATTTTATACTTTCTGACTATGCCTGGATTTCTTTTACTCCTCCTATTTAAAAAGAAGCTTATCCATGTACAAAAGACTGCTGCCACTAAGATCAAATTGGAATCAGCCAGCAAAAGACAGGGATTGTCTATCTCATAATTATAGCCTTCCGGAAAAAGCGCCCTGAGCCCCCCTGCTGCCCGGGCTGAAAAACCCCACAAGGCAGCCAGAAAAAACCATCTGCCGATCCATTCCCTTTTCAAAATACTGATCCATAATAACACCAAAAACATGGCAGCCCAAAAAAGGAATACGCTGCTGCTCCCCTGGCAAAAACCTGCCGTAAACGCCAAAAAAAGATAAACGGCCGAAAATCCCCTTTGTACGGATCCCGTCGAAAACAAATAAATACATCCGCCTATAGGCACAAGCACGGAAAGATATCCACAAAACCAGTTGATATTGCCCAGTGTAGAAATAAAGGCCGGATCCCTAATACTAATTGGTATCAGGTAAATGGAAAACCGGTCAAGTATTCCCAAAAGGAACACCAGCCCCGATGCCGCCATCGCCCCATACCAGACAAAGGAAGATGCCTCCCACTGTCTGGATGTTAAAAAATATAAGCCGCACAGAATCAGCAACAGCACAAGTCCAATACGCCACCCTTCCGTCCCCCACAAAGCCTCTTGTGGAAAATCAGAAAGTAAGTAAGAAATTGCTATTGCCAAAACATACAGCCCTACAAACAAATCAGTGGAAGAGATTCTGACTTTCTCCCACTGAATCAAATAAGCTTCTCTTTTCTTATAACGCTGCCATATCCTGCCCGCTGCACCCACCCCTGCCAGAATAGCCAAGATCAGCAATGCCGCCAGGGAGGAATAAAGAAAAAAATGGTATTTGGATTCCCCGATATCCACATATCCCTCTTTCATATAAAAAGGATAGATACAAAATATTAAAAGCAAATATGCTGTTGTAAACAAATTTCCAGCTTTTGTTGTCAACTTCCTTATCCCTTCTCTTGAAACAAGCCTTATTCTTTTAAAAAGTTTACCATGATTTACCTACCATCACAAGACACTACTTCCACAAATACCGGCAAGTCTCACAAATAATCACAAGGGACAGCGGTCCTTTGATGATCCCTGATATGCCAAACAGCCTGATTCCCCCAAACACAGCAAACAAAATGCCTACAGGCCAGACCCCCACCTTATTTCCGATTAGCCTGGGCTCCAAAAACTCCCTGGTGAGCGCGCATACAATATACAAAAAAAAGCACACCGCTGCCTGCCAGGCTTTCCCATTTAACAGCATAAAAAGTGCAAGAGGCGTCAGCATGATCCCTGTCCCAATAAAGGGAAGCATATCCATAAATCCAGTAAGAAATCCGTAGAGGATTCCTCCTTTCATCCCTATCAGCCCTAAAGTGACAGCACAAATTGTACTGATAATCAGTAAAAGCACCACTTGCGCTTTCACGAAAGTTTTTACATAATGGATCACCTTTTTACTTACATGTATTACCCCCTCCAGTTCCTTTTCCTCCTTAATCTTTTCGGACAATCCACTGTAATCCTTCATGATCAAGAGAACCGCTATGGCCGTAACCACCAAAAAACTAATGCCTCCTGCAATGTTCTTTAAATAATCAAAGGATTTTCCCATTACGGCAGGCAGTATCTTTACCTCCAAATTTTCAACCAGAATATCTACCTGCTCTAATATGAAATTTTCAATGACAATCCCGTCAATGCCAAAACGATCCTCCAAGGAACAGCAACAATTCTCCAGCAATACACCAAATTCTCTTTGAAAATCCGGAATCTGCCCGGCTATATTTCTTCCTCCTGACAAAAGAAGAGAAAGCAAAAACCACAATACCAAAAAAACGATCCCCACGATCAAAAAAAGAAAAAAACCTGCGAAGACGGATTTTTTTATTTTTAAAATTTTTTGAAGTTTTGTTGCCAGCGGATCAATCATCCCGGCAAGAAGAAAGGCAAAAATAAAAGGAGATACCACAGGACTTACATATTTCATGCCCAGATAAACCGCCAAAGTTACAAGCCCGATCTGCACATATTTTTTCCTGGTTCCCGTTAACCTGAATTTATCCATAAAAACACCCATACAAACCTTTTTCATTTACAGGTAGTATGGGTCATTTTATCAACGAATATGTTTTAAATCCCCTTGGAAAAGAAAGGAAGGAAGATCTCTTCCTGGGGCTGTATTTCAAAGACCATTTCTTTCTTTTTTACAGGGTGGAACAAGATTAATTTGTATGCACAAAGCGCTACATCTTTACATCCAATCTCCCTGCTAAGAAGTTTGGAACTTTCACTTCCATACTTACTGTCGCCTAAAATCGGCATACGGTTATGTGCAAGCTGGGCACGGATCTGATGATGCCTCCCTGTAAAAAGCTGTACCTCCACTAACGTCACTTCCTGGCCTTTTTCAAGGATCAGCATCGTCCTGATTTTTTTGTAATTAAGCGCTGCTTTCTTTGCACCAGGATCATTTTCTCCTGCCACCAGCGATCTGTTGGTCCTGCCATCCTTGTACAAATAAGTTTCCAACCGCTCCTCATCCATAGGAGGATTCCCCAGAACAACTGCATAATAATATTTGCACATTCTGCCGCTGCTTACCTGTGCGCTTAGCTTAGCCGCTGCCTCCTTTGTCTTTGCAAAAACCAAAATACCTGAAACTGGCTGGTCTAAACGGTGCACTACCCCAAGATAAGGCTCTCCTTTTCCCCGGCCTTCCGGCTTTCCTGACAGATAATTCTTCAATTCGCTAACCATATCCCCCTGACCAATCCGCGCTGTCTGGGTAGCAATCCCAGCAGGTTTATATACCACTATCATAGATCCGTCTTCATAAACAATATTTTTCTGCACCGAAAATCCCGTCCTTACTGTTATTCAAAATCTTCTATTTCTTCCAAAAATTCCTTAAATTCCTTTTTGGCCGCATCAATCAACGCATGATCATAGCTGTTTAATGCTTTTTCATATTTATGCAAAGCCGATTCGATATACCTGCGCTTTTCACCCAGACTTTCCTCATAGATCCTTTCACCCAAAAGAAGCAGGTATTTATTCTCCTCCCTGTCTCTGGGATGGATCTTCAAATAAGAAAGCGTATCAAGCCGTTCCCTGATCTCTTCCTGGGTCATATCCACATCCCTGCCGCAAAATACTTGCTTTTCCTTTTTTCCGGTGGAAACTACCGTAACCTCAACTTCCAAAATAGAGTTGATATCGTAAGTATAAGTCACATCCACCGACTCTTCCCCTGCCTTTCTGCAAGGAACATCAATCACAAGCTCCCCAAGAGATAAATTATTGGCAGCAAACCGGCTCTCTCCCTGAAGCACATTGATTCTGATCTTGCTCTGATCATCACGAACCGTATATAAACGCTCCGTTCTGCTGGCTGGAATAACTGTATTGCGGTCTATAATAGGGCAAAACACTCCGTTCTCAAACCGGCCATTTTCCCATTCCCTGACCACTTCCGTACCCAAGGTAAAAGGACACACATCTGTAAGGATCACTTCCTTGATCGATTCCCTGCGCTCTTTCATAGCACCCTGCACAGCCGCCCCTAATGCAACCGCTTCGTCAGGATTAATATTCGTATCCGGAATCACCTTAAACAACCGGCTTACAAACCTGCGGATCACCGGACTTTTTGTTGCCCCTCCCACCAACACTACTTTGTCGATATCCGACAGTCTGATATGGGCATCCAAAAGACTTCTCTTAACAGGCTGGCGTATCTTATCCAGTAATTCTTCACAAGCATCTTCATATTTCGTAAGGTCGACAGAAAGAGAAAAACATTCCTCTCCTATCTTACAATCCATAGAAGATTTACGGCTTTTTGAAAAGCCAAGCTTACAGAGCTCCGCCTGCTTATGGATATGGTGCATCGTCTTTTCATCCAGCGTCAGCCTGTTAAACTGGGGGTATTTTTCAAAAAACAAGTTCTCAAGCACCGTGGTAAAATCTTCGCCTCCCAAAAAGTTATCACCTGCTACCGCGCGTACCTCCAAGACCGTATCAAAATGCTCTAAAATAGAAACATCAAAAGTCCCGCCTCCCAAGTCAAAAACAAGAAAGCGGGAATTCCCCCCGTTTTGGTATAATCCATAAGAAATAGCAGCCGCAGTAGGTTCGCTGATGATCCTCTCCACCTTTAATCCTGCCAGTTCACCGGCTCTTTTGGTAGCTCTTCTCCTTGCATCATTAAAATATGCCGGAACACTGACCACCGCTTCCGTTACTTCCTCCCCCAGATAATGCTCTGCATCTTCCTTCAATGCCCGCAAAACAAATGAAGAAAGCTCCTCCGCTGTAAATGTTTTATGTAGCAGCTTAAACTGCTTCTGACTTCCCATATCCCGTTTAAAAACACTGGCTGTACTCCCTGGATAAAGGAGGTTTCTTTGAACCGCCGTATCACCTACATAAATCTGCTCTTCTTCATCCATACTTACAACGGAAGGCGTCAGACGCTTTCCCAGCCTGTTGGGAATGATCCTCGGTCCTTCCGGCGTAAAATATGCAGCAAGACTGTTCGTTGTCCCTAAATCAATTCCTATGATCATAACTTCCCTTTCAAACTTTAAACCGGTAACCCACACCCCAAATTGTCTCAATATACTGGGGTTTTGCAGAATCATATTCTATCTTTTCCCGTATTTTTTTAATGTGTACTGTCACTGTGGCAATATCCCCGATAGAATCCATATCCCAAATTTCCCGGAAAAGCTCTTCCTTTGTATACACATGATTGGGGTGTTCCGCAAGAAAACTGAGCAGATCAAATTCCTTTCCGGTAAATGCCTTTTCCACACCGTCTACCACAACCCTCCGGGCTGTCTTGTCAATGCGGATGCCGCGGATCTCAATAATATCATTGGTCTTTACATTAGAGCCTACAAGCCTGTCATACCGTGCCATATGCGCCTTTACCCGTGCCACCAGCTCACTAGGGCTAAAAGGTTTCGTCATATAGTCATCTGCTCCCAGCCCAAGACCCCGGATCTTATCAATGTCATCTTTTTTGGCAGAAACCATGATAATAGGAATATTCTTTTCCTCCCGGACTCTCTTGCAGATTTCAAAACCATCCATCCCCGGCAGCATCAGATCCAATACAATAAGATCAAACTCTCCTGACATTGCCGCCTGAAGGCCTTCATCCCCCCTGTTTTGAATCTGAACTTCAAAACCGCTTAATTCCAGATAGTCCTTTTCAAGATCTGCAATTGCCTCTTCATCTTCAATAATTAAAATCCTGCTCATTTCCCTCATCTCCTTTGGCATTTTAAAGTATTTCCTGATATTTACGGAGTACAAAGTGCATACAGGTTCCCTCTTCTTCTTTGCTGGTCGCCCAAATATACCCCCCATGATCCTCCACAATCTTCTTTACAATAGACAGCCCAATACCGCTCCCTCCCTGGGATGAATTCCGGGACGCATCTGTCCGGTAAAACCTCTCGAATATCTTAGGCAGATCTTTTGCGGCAATTCCTTTTCCATTATCCTCAATCTCCACCCGGATGGCATCCACTTCATCTAAAATCCGGATATCGATCTCTCCTTTCGGTTTATCCAGATATTTAATACTATTCCCGATAATATTATTGATTACACGTTTAAGCTGTTCCGGGTCTGCAATGACCATCGTATCTGGCGGCACCAGATTAGAATAATTCAGTTCAATATTTTTGGATTCTAAGTCCAGCCCTACTTCCTCGATACAGTCCCCAAAATACTCAGAAACATTAATCCTATGAAAATGATAGGGAATCCTGTTAGAATCAATTCCTGAATAGACTGTCAATTCATTGATCAATCTGTCCATATCATTGGCTTTATTATAAATGGTCTTAATATACTTATCCATCTTTTCTGGCGTATCCGCCACACCATCCATGATACCTTCCACATAACCTTTTATCGCTGTGATCGGCGTTTTCAGATCATGGGAAATGTTGCTTACCAGTTCTTTATTTTGTTTTTCGGCAAAAATCTTTTCATCCGTGGATTCTTTTAGCCGAAGCCGCATATCTTCATAATTCCGGTAAAGCTCACCGATCTCCCCATCTTCTTTGTCCGGAAGCATATACTCCAAATTCCCTTCCGCTATGTTCTGCATAGCGATATTTAGATGATTGATCGGTATGAATACCCCCCTGCTGATCCAGTTCGTTAAAAACATACTGGTAAATATCAAAATGACCATTATCGCAATTGCCATGTCTACAAACAATTTCCTTGACAAAATAGAATTAGCCCGGGTAATGATAAAAAAACTCCCCTCACTGCCATCCTCAAACCAAAAATCCATCTTCCGGACCAGCTTTTTCATATCATCATAGTAAAAACCCTCTTTGGGCTGCTGTACCAGGTCTTCTTCATCAAAATCCGGCAGCTTGTCAAAAATCTGGTCTGCCGCCATCTCATTCCCAGCATAATAAATTTTATCCTGCTTGCGAACCAATATGTAAGATGCTTTCCCCGATATCCCGCTATTGATTTCAGAAAGCACACCCAAATCCTCTATCCCGAAAGGCTGCTTTTCCAGGATATCTGCTACTTTCGTAAAAATTTCATCTGTCAGCAACTGTGATGCATAAGTGGGATCAATCATTAAATTATAATCCTCGTTCCGGATACCATACTCCTCCTGTCCCCTGGATAAGTATGCCCCTATACACAAAAAAGCCGTACATGCCAAAACCAATGGCAACAATATAATTGTGAGAAATGTTATAATCAGTCTTGTTTTAAATTTCATGCCATGCTCCTACAAAAAGCGCCTCTCAGCAGCGCTTACGCTTAGCAAAATTGTCCTGTATTCTTCTTGACATCTACCAAGATCATTCACTGCCTTAAAAAAGATTATAGCATATCCTTGTGGGCTATGCTTCATAAAAGAGGAAAAGAAACTATAAAAAATTTATAAAATCCAGAAATTATATTGACATTTTTTCTCATTTTGTTAAACTAAAATAGTAATAATTACTGTTTTTAAAACCAGAAAGGAATTTAGATGAACCTGAAGCACAGCAGACAACGGGATTCCATTAAAGAATTTCTGGCTACCAGAAAAGATCACCCTACTGCAGATACTGTATACATGAATGTCCGTCAATCTTTCCCCAATATCAGTCTGGGGACGGTATACCGGAACCTGACATTACTTGCCGATATCGGTGAAATTGCAAGGCTCCGTGTAGGCGATGGCGTTGATCACTTTGATTATGATACGTCCCCCCATTATCACTTTGTTTGTTCGGAATGTGGGGCAGTCACGGATCTGGACATACCAGTCACGGATCAAATAACAGAAACTGCCAGGGAAAACTTTGATGGTGAAATTAAGGGACAAGTGACCTGGTTTTATGGCCGTTGTTCAAAATGTACCAAAAAATTTAAAATCATATAAGAAAAGGAGAAACGATTATGAAATTTGTATGTCAGGTTTGCGGCTACGTTCACGAAGGAGATGCAGCTCCGGAGAAATGCCCTGTATGCGGCGCTCCCGCTGAAAAGTTTACTGCCCAGAGCGATGAGAGGACATGGGCTGCCGAACATGTAGTAGGCGTTGCTAAAGGTGTTTCTGAAGATATCCTTGAGGATCTCCGTGCTAACTTCAACGGCGAGTGTTCCGAAGTTGGTATGTATCTTGCAATGGCAAGAGTTGCCCACAGGGAAGGTTATCCGGAAATCGGACTGTATTGGGAAAAAGCTGCATGGGAAGAAGCAGAACATGCTGCAAAATTTGCTGAGTTATTAGGAGAAGTTGTGACTGATTCTACCAAAAAGAATCTTGAAATGAGAGTGGAAGCAGAAAACGGCGCTACAGCAGGTAAATTTGACCTGGCAAAGAGAGCAAAAGCAGCTAACCTTGATGCAATCCATGATACCGTTCATGAGATGGCACGGGATGAGGCAAGACATGGCAAAGCTTTTGAAGGTCTTCTTAAGAGATATTTCAATTAATTTTTCATAAATGGAAGGAGAATAGAACCATGAAGAAATATTTTTGTAATCCCTGTGGCTATACTTATGACCCGGAAAAAGGTGATCCGGAACATGGAATCGCTCCCGGAACCGCTTTTGAGGATCTTCCCGCTGACTGGTGCTGCCCCTTATGCGGCGTAAGCAAAGATATGTTCCAGCCTTGCATTGACAATTATAATTAAGTTATAAAAACGAAAAAGAGCAGGTACTGATGATCAGCCCCTGCTCTTTTCTATTTCAGGTTTTACTTACTCTAATGTATAACTATTTAAATATTTTTCCTGCTCCGGTGTCAAAACATCAATTTCTTTGCCAAGGAACGCAAGCTTTCTCTTCGCCACATCGTTATCTACCTCACGCGGCACATCGATCAGCTTCTGTGTAAGCTCACTTCCATGCTCTACCAGATATTTTGCAGAAAGAGCCTGGATTGCAAAACTCATATCCATAATTTCGGCCGGATGTCCGTCACCTGCCGCTAGGTTCACCAAACGGCCTTCTGCAAGTACAAAGATCCACTGGCCAGTAGGAAGCTTATAGCCCATGATATTTTTTCTCTGCTCCCTGGTTTCCACAGCAATCTTGCGAAGCCCTGCCATATCGATCTCACAATCAAAGTGACCGGCATTACAGAGAATAGCTCCATCCTTCATTACTGCAAAATCTTCCTCATCGATAACTTTATCACATCCGGTAACAGTCACAAAGAAATCTCCCACCTTTGCTGCCTCATTCATAGGCATTACATCAAATCCATCCATTATCGCTTCTATTGCCTTAATCGGATCGATCTCCGTAACGATCACCCTGGCGCCAAGGCCTTTTGCCCTCATGGCAGTGCCTTTGCCACACCAGCCATAACCAGCAACAACTACAATCTTACCGGCAACAATCAGGTTGGTAGTACGATTAATTCCATCCCACACAGACTGGCCTGTCCCATAACGATTATCGAACAGATGCTTGCAGTCTGCATTATTTACACGAACCATAGGGAACTTTAATTCCCCCGCATTATTCATAGCCTCCAGACGGATAATACCTGTCGTTGTTTCCTCACACCCGCCAATAATTGCAGGAATCAATTCCGGCATCTGTGTATGGATCATATTCACCAGATCACCGCCATCATCAATAATAATATTGGGGCCTGCCTGAAGCACATGACGGATATGAGTCTCATACTCATCCGGTGTACAATCATACCATGCATGGACTTCCAGCCCATCCTTCACTAACGCTGCCGCCACATCGTCCTGTGTGGAAAGAGGATTGGAGCCTGTCACATACATATCCGCCCCGCCCGCCTTTAATACCTTGCAAAGGTAAGCCGTCTTTGCTTCCAAATGTACAGACAAGGCAATCTTCTTTCCTGCAAAAGGCTTGGTTTTGGAAAATTCCTCCTCCAGGGTACGGAGCAGGTCGCAGTTCCTTTTCACCCATTCAATCTTTCTTTCGCCGGACTCGGCTAAATTAATGTCTCTGATTTCACTGTTCATTTTTCTTTTCCTCCAATAAAATTATGAGATATTCAGCCGAATTTTTATTATAGTGATGGTCGTCTGCCCTATCATCACTTTTATGCTCACTGCAATGCAGATACATAACTTTAATATTCCTTCTGGTCTAACCCCATCCTGACAATTATTTCATTAACTTTTTTATACACCAGCTCTTCATCCATCGTCAATATCTTTTTGTTTTCCATGGTCACCTTCCCATCAATGATCACAGTCTCCACCTCGGAACCATTTGCAGAATAAGAAAGCCCGGCAATCAGATTATTTCGGGGTGTTAATGACGGTGTATTTAAATTTAAAATTGCAATATCCGCCTTCTTTCCAACCTCAAGAGAGCCTATTTCCCTATCCAGTCCAAGGGCCTTTGCACCATTAATCGTTGCAATTCGGATATTTTCCTTTGCGCTGATACATTGGGAGGATTTTTTCACCCCTTTGTGGATCAACGCCAAAAGGTTCATCTCATGGAACAGGTTTAAGCTGTTATTAGAGGCCGCCCCATCTGTGCCAAGACATACATTGATGCCCTTTTCAAGCATTGCCGGAACTGGCGCAAACCCGTTTCCAAGCTTCATATTGCTGGCCGGATTCGTGACTACGCTGACATTCCTGCTCTTTAAGATCTCCATGTCATTTTCCGTAATCTGCACACAATGGGCAGCTATAGCCGGCACATCAAAAAGTCCATTCTTATCTGCCATCTCAATCGGAGTGCATCCATACTTTTCTTTGATCTGGGCTATCTCGCTCTCACTTTCGGAAAGATGTACATGGATGCCCATATGGTTCTTTTTAGCCTCCTTCGACACAATCTGCATGAATTTATCATCACAGGTGTATGGCGCATGAGGCCCTAACAGAAAGGTCAGCCTGTCGCAATCCGCCGCCCCATCTTTTTCTTCATATGCTTCGCGAAGCCTCACCTGCCCTGCTTCATCATTACCGCTCCCCACCAGCCCGCGGCATATTACCGCACGCATTCCGGAGTCTTTCACCGCCTTTGTGGTCTGGTGGATATTCATCTGCATATCATTAAAGCAGGTGGTTCCGCTTTTCATCATCTCAAGAATGGCAAGACAAGCGCCCCAATAAGCGTCTTCGTCCGTCATCTGCTGTTCTATAGGATCGATAGATCCAAACAGCCAATCCATAAAGCTCAGGTCATCCGCCACATTCCGCATAAAGGACATATAAGAATGGGTATGACAGTTTACAAGTCCAGGTATGGCAAACCTGTCCTTCCCATCAATCACCTTCTCTTCCCGAAACCCCTCAGGTCTTTCCCCAATAGCGACGATCCTGCTGCCCTCAATATAAATACTTGTTTCCTGGATACTATCCGTATCATTTTCCGGCAAAAGCGCTAAAATATTTTTTAATACAATTCCCATAGCTTCATCCTCCTTCATCAAGTATACTAGACCCGTCCTATTTTTACAATCATTTATAACGGTCAAAACAGCAAATAAGGCAAACATCTGCCAATCAGACATTTACCTTATCTGCCTATATCTGTTCCCCACTACACACAAAAGAGACATCCAAACCTTATCCTATCTCATACCAGATAATCTGGTTTGCCTCCATATCCAGCCCAAAGCTTGTCCCATCTCCTTTATAGACAATAGTACTTTGCGGTTCATAGGTGTTGTTTACCACGCAGTATTTCCCACTTTCCGGATATGCATGAACATCTACATTATAGTTGCTGGAAAACCACTGGTATAAATTTTTTTCATCCCCCGCGCTCCATAGAATTGCCCGGTGCAAAAGCCTGCTGTTTTCAAAACTGTAAGGAAGGCCGCTGATATAAACGGCACGTCCACTGCCAAAGCTATTTACGGCAAGTTGGACTTCCTTATCCCTTTCTACCAGGATCGTAGTGCCTTCCAGCGCATAAATATTTTTCTTCCCTTCCCCAAAATCCACTTCCCTTTCCACGTCCTGTGTAATAAAGTGGCTATGGCATTTCCAGTTATATTTATCATACCCAAGGGTAAATCCACGTTCTTCTTCAACGCCAAATACATTGGCAAGCTGAAAGAAATGTCCGTTTGCCTGATGAGCCGCAGGCTCTCCCACACCAATGATCCCGCCGCCTTCATACACAAATTGCTTTACCGCAGAAGAAATATCTGCATCACACCACCACTCTCCGCCAGTATGGGCAGTATCTGCATCACCTACATTAATTAGTACATCAATCTCCTTTAATAAGCCTGGATGATCCTTCAACTCGGCAAAACTAATAAACTTTACATCAAAAGGCGCGCCGGAAAGAGCTTCTATAACCCCTGCGTATGAGTAATTCTGCTTAAAGTAAATAGCATGATGTACCATATGACAACCCCATGCACGCATTTTCCCCCAACAATTCAGCACTGCAACTTTTTTTACGCAATAGGGTATACAGCCTTTAATATTCTCATACAGCTCCCGGAATTCCTTACAGACAGACTCTACATAATCAACAAATTCCGGAAAATCCAATGCCAGCTTTAAATATCCACCGTAACCGATCCTGTCAATGGGTTTGCGTAAAATCGCCCGCCGGGCCGTCACCCAGTTAACTTTTGCTTCTTTTACCGGATCCCCGCCTTCATGGAACGTATCTGGAAAAAAGTAGGGCAAAAGCCTGCCTTCCCGGTAAGATACCCCCTCGATATCGCTGATCAGCCGCAAAGTGGATCCATTTCCCACACTCCCTACGATAGCGTCCAGCCCCATTTCTTTAAACTCTTCCATAAAAGGTTCTGTGCCAATCCAATGGTCGCCCAAAAACATCATAGCTTCTTTTCCATACTCATGGGTAATATCTACCATTTCTTTAACGATTTCCTTTACTTCCCTTCTTTGAAAAGCCTGAAAATCCTGAAATTCTTTTGATGGGATGCGGTATTGATTATTGTAATAACCCTGGTCAATAATATATTCCGGCCGGAAACAGTAGCCTGCTTCCTTCTCAAACTGCTCCAAAATATATGGGCTTACCGATGCAGAATAACCGTACCAGTCCACATATTTCTCCCTGGCCAATTCGTCAAACACCAAAGTAAACTGATGAAAAAATGTGGTAAACCGAAGTACATTCACATACGGATGATCCTCAATAAATTTCCGCAGACGCTCCATCGTATAGGCACGGGTTTTCGGTTGCCGTACATCAAAAGTGATCTGATGCTCCACATCCTTCCACTCATTTACTATTGCATTGTACATATGTACGGGATCCCACATGATATAGGCAAGAAAACTAACCGTATAATCATGAAAAGGAACACTTTTTATCACCACTTCACCGGTTTTCTCTTCATAATGCCACTCCGAAACCGGAACCACTTCACCGGTACTTCTGTCAACCACTTCCCACCATCTGGTAATGTCGTCCCTGGTATTAGGCATCAGCATATCTGAATAGAAACCTTTCATCAGCAGGATCCGTAGTTCTTTTCCTGACGCTGTATGCACTGGTGTCATTAGATACATCTGCTGTATTTCATCCGGATTGGCTTTTGCCCATGCATTGTCTTTGCGCGTAGTATAATAAGTGGCATACACCTTCAGCCCTGCATCCTTCAATTCAATAGGAAAACTGGTTCCGTCACAGTCCCGTACCGCATCGGCCCCCCATCTTTTTGAAAGCTTAATGGTATCTTCGATCACATCCATATCTGTAGGTATTGTGATACGTCCTTTTTCACTCATAACAATCCCCCATTCTTATTTAACATACGCTATTATTTATATTGCCTGTTATATAACCACAGCAGGAAAATCAAACCTGCAAGTCCCGCCATCTGTGTAAAAAGGCCGGAAGGGCCAATATTTCTATGCCCGATCACTACTAAGCCTACACATACCACAAAAACGACAAAAATTATGATCCCAATGACTATCTTCTTTGTAAACTCGTTCATCCTTTCCCTCCTATCCTTTCAGGCCGCCCACAGTCATGCCTTGTGTCAGCTTCTTCTGTACGCACATATACAAGATCAGAGTAGGGAGCATGACAATTACCAGCCCTGCGTAAAGCTGTCCATACTGCACTGCAGACTTTTGGGCTGCCATCAAATTCATCAGCCCTACTGGAAGAGTCTTTAAATCCTGTTTGGTAAACAATGTCATAGAAATAATATACTCATTCCAAAATGCCAGGAAATTAAACAAAATTACTGTTACCACACTGGGTTTTGCCATAGGTATCATCACGCGCATCATCGTATAAAAATATCCCGCGCCATCTACATACGCCGCTTCTTCATAATCCCTTGCCAGGGATTTAAAATATCCGGAAAGCAGGTAAATAGTAAAAGGCAGCGCCGTCGATGCATATACCAACGCAAGAATAAACATATTATTTAAAAAGAATGGATTTCCAAATGTCTTTCTTAAAAAGATATCCCCATTGTTCAACATTAAAAAAATGGGAACAACTATGTAATTCACGTTGATAAACAATCCTCCCATAAAGAGCGTGTTCCATAAAGCCTTACTTTTAAACCGAAATCTGGCAAGAACATAGGAAGCCGGAAGGGAGATCACAATCAATAACACCAATGCCAATGCCGTTACCGCAACAGACCTAAGCATATATTCTCCCATATTTGCCGTCTGCCATGCATCCACAAAATTCTGGTAATGGAAACCCTGGGGCACTGTCCAGGGGCTTCTATAAAATTCAGAATTTTCTTTAATAGAGGCTACAAACACCCAGGCCACCGGAATCAAAATAGAAATTGCCAGAAGGGCAAGTACTAAATAGATCAAAGCTTTTACAGCTTTCGGGCTTGCGCCGAATTGTCTCTTATCTTTTTTCATCTCTTCCCCTCCCACCTAAAATTCGATTTCATCACGTTTGGTCACTGCATTTAATATTCCTGCAAGCGCGAAGGAAAAGACAAATACAGTCACTCCAATGGCCATGCCATAACCATAAGAAGAATTTGTATATGCCTCCTGGTACATATAGCTTAAGAACACATGGGATGCGCCGTCCGGCCCGCCGCTGGTCATTGCCTTTACCATCAGAAAGCTCATATTAATGGTACTGATAATGAAAAACGTCAGGGTCGTGCGTATATTCGTCCAAACAAGCGGCAAGGTAATAGAAAAGAATTGACTGATCCTGCCTGCCCCCTCTAAAGAAGCAGATTCATAAAGGCTGTCGGGAACATTCGCCATACTCGCCATATACATGACCATATAGTACCCTACTGCCTGCCATACCATGGCAATTGCTACGCTATAGACTACCAGCTTGGGACTTCCCAACCACAAAATCGGATCCTTACCTCCCCGAAACAATTTAAGGAAACTGTTTAAAAGGCCCTGATTTGGATCATAAATTGCAGAAAATATTGCACTGATGACCACCACGGAAAGAATATTAGGAATGTAAAATACAATACGGAAAAAATTCTGCCCCTTAATCTTTTCCCTGGAAAGAATAGATGCAAAAACAAGTGAAAGACAAAACGTTACCAATGTCACTATGACAATTAGTAAAATGCTGTTTTGAAATGCTTGGTAAAACTTAGGATTGCGCGCCAGCTTTTTAAAATTTTCAAAGCCTACGAATGTCTTCTCAGCCGTATAACCACCCCATTTATACATAGACATACGGAATACGTCAATCGTAGGCACGATCATAAATAGAACGAATAAAATAATGGCAGGCGCCGTACAGGCAATAATAAACCCGCTTCTTCTCTTTTTTTTCATGGCTGTACCCCTCTATTTAAAGAAGCTGGCGAGAAGTTCTCACCAGCCTCTTTCACCTTTTCATGTTACATATTTGCAACTATAATTTTTACTCTTTTAAAGCTGCCCTTAATGCATCACTATCTGCCTTGATCTGATTTACCCAATCTTCCTTTGTCTTGTCCCCAGTTACCAGGGAATTGACAGGATCAAAAAATGTTGCACGGGTGGTGATGCCCTCTACTGCTTCTGTTGCTGCAAACGCATCCATAACTGCAACTGCACCATTGTCATAGATGGAATAATACAACTTGTTATCTCCGTCAAGTTTGTCTGTCATGCCCTGAATCGGCTGAACAGCGCCGCTCTTTGCAAAAATTTCCGCTGCCACATCAGAGTAAAGGAAAGCGATAAATTCTTTTCCAAGATCCTGATTCTCTGCCCCTGCCGGCATCCATACCTGCTCAAAGAAGGAATAAGAAGCCCTCTCGCCGCCTGCTGTCACTGCCGGAAGCGCCGTAAATCCCCATTCAAAACCTTCCGCTCTGGGTGCTTCTGCCATCTCACCAATCACCCAGTTTCCATTTGGCATAAACAATGCCTTGTCATCCAAAATGAGCTGCTGATTCTTCTGGAAATCATTATCATTTGCATTTGCAGGTGTTGTAGACTCTGTATAAGAAGCCAGCTTCTCGATAATATCAAATACTGCCTGTGCTTCCGGCGTATCCCAGATGCCTTCGCCATATCTTAAAGCTTCCTGGAACTTGTCATTGCCCATGCTTTCATGAAGCAGTGCATAGAAGAACGCGTCAAAATATCCAGCCGTAGGATATGTAAATAATGCAATGCCTTCTTCCTTAGCTTTGTCGCCTAACTCCCACATTTCATCCCATGTTTCAGGAACAGTCCATCCCTTTGCCGTGAACAGGCCCTGGTCAAAGAAAAGCCCGCAAGGTCCATAAAACATCGGCATCAGATATGTTTTGCCATCACCATAAGGATTGCAGATGGAATTCTCTACAAAACCGGGTAAGATCTTGTCTCCTACCGTAACGCTCTCGCCAGGCACTGTCATAGCAAGTACATCTGTAAGCTCTACCAGATTACTATCCTTTACAAATGTTTCTGTTAATCCGGATTCTGCACCAACGGCACGCAGGATCACGTCCGGGTATACACCTGACTTCATTTCCGGGGTAATAACGTCTTCCAATTTCTTGTCGACAGTAAGTTCTATCGTTACTCCCTCATGACTCTGCTCAAAAGCCGCACACACTTCCGTCCACATGTCAGCGCCATATGCAGTTTCCACTGCTGCCACTTTCAGCGTTCCTGTAGCGCCAGCGCTTTCCTGTACTTCGCTATCGCCTGCATCCTCGCTTTCACCAGCATCCGGTGCAGCATCCTCATTTTCTGCAGCGCTTGTATCCTCGGCCGGTGCATTCTGTGCATTATCGTTGCTTTCGCCTTTCCCACAAGCCGCTGTTCCAAGTACCATCACGGCTGCCAGCAGGATACATAAAACCTTTTTCATTTTCATAGCAATTACCTCCCTTTCAAATTGCTGTACTGCAACTTCAGTATCATCAGTATATCACTCATATATAAAGATACAATCTATATCTTGCTTCTTTTTTTATATATCTTGCTTTCCGTTCAAGTTCATGTTATGCTTCAAATGTACAAAGATATTTTTATTCATCTCGTAAAAATCGTATATATTTACAAAATTCATTTTTCTTGTGTATTATTTTTTATACAAAATATATAGAGAGAGCAAGGCAATGCCTGCTATATTATGTACGCTCTGTTTTTAGCTTATTGATCTTATCTTTTATATACCTAAATTTAGAAACATGACATTGACAGGAGGTGGTATTCTTGGGGACTTCAATCTACCCTATGACCCAGCCGATTGCTGATACGGCACAGAACAAACTTCTTTACATTACTCATTCTAAATATGAAAACGACTGGCCAAGCCAGCCTCATATCCATCCTTTTACCGAGCTTTTTTATGTAAAAGACGGGCTGGGGGATTTCATGATCGAGGAGGAAAAATATGCGATCCAAAAAGACGATTTTGTGATTGTCAACGCCGGGATATCACACACGGAAGTCTCCTCACCTTCTATGCCTCTGGAATATGTTACCATCGGGATGGAAGGACTTAGTTTTTCTTTTGAAGGGAATAAAGACTACATTATCTTTAGTTGCAAAAATGAGCCAAAAGACCTGCTATTTTACATGAGCGCAATGCTCAGTGAAATGGAAGAAAAAAACAGGGACTGCGAAGTGATTTGTCAAAATCTGTTAGAAGTATTAATTATCAAGCTTATCCGCAGGACAAACTTTGCCTTTGAAGTGACGCCTTCCGTACAAATCAACCGGGAATGCGTAAAAATAAAACGCTATATTGAGGCGAACTATGTTCAAAATATTACATTGGACTCCCTGGCAAGACTCTCCCACCTGAATAAATACTACATGGCCCATGCTTTTACCCTGCATTATGGATGCTCCCCTATCCGTTATTTATGTCAGACCCGCATCAAGGCCAGCAAGGAACTGCTTGCCAATACCGACTACAGTATCACAGAAGTAGCTCAGTATGCCGGATTTTCTTCCCAAAGCTACTTTGCACAATGCTTTTTGAAAAGCTGTGGGCTTACAGCTTCCGCCTACCGAAAGGGATGTAAAAAACAGGCAGCCCTTTAAAGCTGCCTGCATTTCTCCACGATAGCCATCATTTCATCCCATTTGTCTTCCATGTCTTTTACCAGCTTAAACTGTGTCCTTGCCCGATCCAGGTTATGCCCTTCCCTGTGAATCTTAAAGTAGACATCGCCCTCCAAATAATCTGCCAAAAAACGGATTCCACATTCGTATGTCATCAGCTTTGCGCCCATAGGGAGCATTTCTATTTCCTTTGCAGTGAGGCTTCCTTTGCATCCTTCCAGATATCCTTTTGTAAAGGCCTCAAACAGGCCTAAATCTATTTTAATCTTATCCAGATCCTTTTCGTCCTCCGCCCCGGTACTGGCTCCAAAACGTATGGAATCCCCAAAATCATAATGGGAAAGTCCCGGCATGACCGTGTCTAAGTCTATGATACAAACTGCCTTTTTTGAGTCAGCATCAAATAAAATATTATTTAGCTTCGTATCATTATGGGTAACCCTGAGAGGAAGTTTTCCTTCTTTAAGCAAATCCACTAATATACAGGTGTCCTTTTCTCTGGCAAGTGCAAATGCAATCTCCTCCTTAACCATCGCCGCCCTTTTCATCTTATCTTCCTGTACCGCTCTTTGGAAATCCCGGAAACGCGACGGAGTATTGTGAAAATTAGGAATCGTTTCATTCAGCGTATTTGCAGGATAATCGGCAAGCATTCTTTGAAAATTACCAAAAGCCACACCACTGTCATAAAAATCCTTTTCACTTTCCACTTTCTCTAAGCATACCGTATGCTCGACAAACAAAAACATCCGCCAATAATTGCCCTGTACATCCTGGTAGTAACTGGAATCACTTCCCGTTTTTACCACATTTAGGGTTTCCCGGTCCGGATCCCCTCCCTGGGATATGATCACCTTGCGAAGATACTCCGTTACGTTTACAACATTTTCCATAAGCTGTACCGGCTCTTTAAAAATGGAATGATTCATTTTTTGCAGAATATACCGCCTTGTTCCGCCTTCCGGCATTTCGTATGTAACCAAAAAAGTATCATTGATATGTCCGTTCCCATAGGGTATCTTTTCCGCCAGCCTGCCTTTTGTTTTAAATTGTGCAATTACCTGGTCTATTTCTAACCCTTCCCTATTTTTTCCACCCATAAAACCTCCTTCTGATCCGCCCAATCCACTTACTCTTACGCTCATCTTCTATCCCTGTACAATATTTCTGTCTTCACCTTTCATAAACGCTTCAATATTCTTACAGGTTTCCGACACGCACCGCTGCCTTGCTTCAATACTTGCCCATGCCATATGAGGTGTAATGATCAGCTTATTGCTATCCATGATCTTACTCAAAGGATTGCTATCCTTCATAGGTTCCGTACTGGTCACATCCAGTCCTGCCCCTGCAAGATATCCTTCCGATAATGCTGTATAAAGAGCCTCATCATTGACCACCGGCCCCCGCGCTACATTAATCAGGATGGCGCTCTTTTTCATTTTCTTTAATGCATCCAAATCAATCAGGTTCCTGGTCTTATCACTCAAAGGACAATGAAGGGAAAGGAAATCTGACTTTGCAAGTAAGGTATCAAAATTCACCCTTTCAAAATCTGTACAGGAGCTGTTTCCCGATGCGGAATAAAAAATCACCTTACACCCAAATGCTTCAGCGATCCTGGCAACTTTCCTTCCGATATTTCCCATTCCTACAATCCCCCATGTCTTGCCCGCAAGTTCCGTATAAGGAATGTCAAAATTAGAAAACCTCTCCTGCGCTGCATATTCCCCTGACTTCACATATCGGTCATAGTGGTGAAGCTTTTCGAGAACATACAGACAAAGTGCAAAGGTGTGCTGCGCTACCGCATCTGTGGAATAATTCACCACATTTGCAACCTTGATTCCCCTGCTCTTACAATACTCCAAATCTACATTATCGTACCCCGTGGCAAATTCACAGATCAATTTTACCTCTTTTGCCTCCTTTAGTACTTCTCCACTTAAAGGCGCCTTGTTTGCCACAATAATTTCCGCATCCCTGATCCTGTCTTTGACGTCAACCCCCGTAGTGTTGGCATATTCAACCACCTCTCCAAGCTGCCTGATGCCTTCTACGGAAACATCCAAACCCACGCTGTTCCTCTCCAATACCACAATCTTCATATCCTGTCTCCTATGATTTCGCTTTGCCATCCACTGAAAATATGTATCCACCTATGTATTTACACTTTTCTTCTGCTATCGTTTGTATTATCATAACATATTTTAAGCACCCGATAAAGAGGCTTTCCCAAACCAATCATCAAAACAAAATTCCACACACCATGCCATACATCCCAGGGCAGACCCGAAATCCAATATGCAAGCGCATAAGCGGGATCCACCGGAAGATAAACTATCGCAAATAAACTGCCAAAAATAAGCCCAAATCCTCCTGAAACCACTCCCCATATCAAAAATTCTTCTTTTACCAACTTTTTAAGAAGCAGGACTGCCAGGCATAAAAGCGGCCACACATACAGATAACTCACCCACCATGTCCCGAATCCCCACTGTATAAACTCAAACAAATTGAAAACAGCTATGATTATGAACGTTTCAGACCCTAACACCAGCGTATATATCATAATCAAAAGTGATACCAGCTCCACATTGGGCAAAAATTCCAATATTGATTTAGACACATAAAGGATAGCGCTCAAAAGCGCTATCCTTGTAATTTTCTTTACAGGCATCTTACCACCCCTGCATTAAAGTAAAATTGTATACATCTCCATCCATAAGAGGAACTTCGTCAGCGCCTGTCATGCTGGATTCCCCATTAACAGATACACACCACCAATATTGGTTCTCCTCATCCTCCAGCATGTCTTCAAATCCCAGGATGAAAATACCAAAATCCCCTTCCTTCCATTTACAGCCTTCCATCGTCCTCAAAAACTCTCCCAGGTATTCAGCATCAGATCTGTACTCTTTTGTTTCCGAATACCCATCTCTTTCCGAAACTACCTCAACCTGAAATGCTTTGCCGCCGGCCCGGGTTTCCCGGTAATTCAACACACCCGCAAGCACAGCCGCGATCACAAGAACCGCCACAAACACTGACACCAACGTAATCTTCTGTTTTTTGTTCATTCCTATCTCCTTTCCTTCCTACCAAAGAAACAGATCTACGGTCATGGCAAGTCTTAGGACTTGGTTTCTTCTGGTCTTCCGCCTTCTCATACCTGCGCCTATTCTAAAACCTACCGAAAATATTCCCAATAAGCTATACGCATAAGTGGTACAATGGCCGGCTCTCCGCCCTGGAATCCCATCCGCCTTACCTCAGAGTAAGCTGCCAATGATTTTCACATTGTTCCTTATTAAGCCGGATATTCCTCCGGCGCCATAACCGCTGACGGCTTTCCGTCTGTTACCAACTAAACATTTTAACATAGAAATTCTATAATGCAAGAATTTGTTAGCAATTTAAATTCTTTTATGCTATTCTTTTCATAAAGGAAATCTTCAGGAGAAAATAAAATGAATGACCAATCCCCACATAAACGCCGGGTTCGGTATAAAGGAACCCATCCCCGGAATTACCATGAAAAATACAAAGAATTAAATCCCGAAAAATATCAGGATACCATCGAAAAGGTCATTCAAAAAGGAAGCACCCCTGCCGGGATGCATATTCCTATCTGCGTCAAAGAAATCCTGGATTTTTTGCAGATCCAGCCTGGACAGACCGGATTAGACGCCACCTTGGGATACGGCGGCCATAGCCAGAAAATGCTGGAATGTCTCCAGGGGACAGGGCATTTATATGCTCTGGATATAGACCCCATAGAAATTACGAAAACTCAAAAACGGTTAGAATCTTTGGGATATGGGGAGAGACTTCTTACCGTTATCCCTGTTAATTTTGCCAACATTGACCAAGTGGCAGACAAATACGGACCTTTTCAATTCTTGCTTGCCGACCTTGGTGTTTCTTCCATGCAAATCGATAATCCTATACGGGGATTTTCTTACAAAAATGACGGGCCACTGGATCTTCGTTTAAACCCCGCCGCCGGCATACCTGCCTCACAACGGTTAAAAGAACTTACCACCCAGGAATTGGAATGGATGCTTAAGGAAAACTCTGACGAACCTTATGCAAAAGAAATTGCAAGATCCGTCACCTCCGCCCTGCGTAAGGGAAGGCCAGTCGAAACGACCACCCAGCTTGCAAATCTCGTTGCCAACGCACTATCCTTTCTTTCCGAAAAAGAACGTAACGACGTTGTTAAGAAATCCTGTGCCAGAGTTTTTCAGGCACTTCGGATTGATGTAAATAATGAATTTGAGGCACTTGATTCCTTTTTGCAAAAACTTCCCTCCGCTATGGCCTCCGGTGGAAAGATCGCCATTTTAACCTTCCATTCCGGGGAAGACCGTTTGGTCAAAAAATCCTTCAAAGAATGTTTCCGGACAGGGATTTATTCCGAAATATGCAGGGATGTCATCCGCCCTGCCGCCGAAGAATGTGCAAGAAACAGCCGGGCAAAGTCTGCAAAAATGCGTTGGGCGGTTAAAAAGTAATTTATTTTATGCCATCTCTATACTCACATTTCTTTGAATTATTTTTAAAATCATACACCAATTATTTCTTTTCATATTATTTACAGTATAATTTTTACCATTTGTTAAATATGAAATGCTATCTGATAGATAGTTTAAATTTAAAAAATATGGTCTAAAATATACAGTAAAAGGAGTTTTTATGAGAAGAAGATCATCTATTTTTGACCACAACAAAAAATATAAAGAAATAGGCTATAATATCAGCTATTACAGAAAGCATGCAAATTTGACTCAAGAACAGCTTGCAGAGTTAGTTGGTATCAGCCGTTCCCACATGAGCGCTATTGAAGCGCCTAATGTTAACCGCAAAGTTTCAATGGAATTAGTTTTTGATTTTGCAGAGGTTCTTCACATTGAGCCATATAAACTCATAAAGGAACATGAACAATGACTTCTGAATATGAAATAATTTTACATTATTTTATATCTTTTCATGCCTGATATATGTTTTTGTATCAGGCTTATTTCTGTTTTATATCTATCTTTTTATCTCTTCATATTTATCTTCGTAACTTCCATAAAATTATATGCCTTTTCAAGTATTGAAACCATGCCGATCCATAATTTTTTATCAAAAATTATGATGAAGCGAAAGCTAGCGTCTTCGCTTCATCATAACTCGTCTATATCTATATTTGCTGTATCTTTACTCGATCTTAAATGCGGAAATCTCCGACTTAAGCCCCTGCATATCTTCATCTAATGAATTCGCTGTATGACTTAACTGATCCACACTGCAAAGTAGCTGGTTAGCCATTTCCCGTACCAACGCGGAACTACTTGCCGTTTCCTCAATAATTGCGGAAATATTCTCTACTGCATCCAGTGTGTCATTTCTTTCCCTGTCCGCCGCTTCCGTATGATCCGCAATCTCTTTTAAGTTATGAAACAGATCGTTCATCTGAACATTCATACCCTGGAATACCTGGATCACTTCTTCCACGGCCTTAGCCTGTAATGCTACCATCTGTTCCGCTTCCTTCGCGTTTTCTACGCTGCTTACTGTCTGGGCGCTGATATTATGGACATTGTTGCGGATCTCTCCTGCTGCTTTGTTGGAATCATCAGCAAGTTTCCTAATTTCTTCCGCCACTACTGCAAATCCCCTCCCGGCATCACCGGCTCTGGCTGCTTCTATGGATGCATTTAGAGAAAGTAAATTCGTCTGTTGGGATATATCACTGATCGTCTGGACAAAGCCATTGATTGTTTCCGATTCTGTCTTCAGTGTAGCAATACTATTCCCCACCCTTGCAGTCATCTCAGAAGTTTCCTTTGCCCTGTCAGAAAGAACCTGGACGATTCCAGTGCCCTGGGTAATCATCTTTTCTGTCTTATCCACAAGAGCTTCTACTGATTCCACCATCCGGCTGATCTCTTTCATTCTGTCAGAAAGCATACTGGTCTTTACCACGCATTCCTGGGCATGTTCCGCTTGCTTAGACATTCCTTCACTAATCTCGTCAATTGCATGTGTGATGTCCCCGGAATAATTACTGATATCCGTAGATGCACCATTTACATTCCCGGCAGATACCTCTAGCTGCTGGACGGTTCCTGTCAGCTTGCCCACCAATTTCTTGTTATTGGCGATCATATCTGTTGCCGTCTTGGCAAGCCCCTCAAACTCGTCATGACCTTGAGCCTTCACCTGTACAGTCAAGTCTCCTTTGGCCACTTCATTTAACTTTTGAGAAATCCCCTTCATGTTCTTTTGGATCCCCATTGTGATTAATGTACCAATCAAAAACGCTGCAATACATGCAATAATAACCAGTGTAATTGTGATCTGTTTGATCTTTTCCGCCTGTCCGGTAACCACATCAAGAGGGATCAATGAACAGAACATCAGATGATTGACCGTGCTCTTCTCATAAAGAAATAAATATTTTTCACCTAAAAAAGAAACATTCCTGCCGCCGCTTTGTTCTTCTGCCGCAAGCGCTTCTAAATAAAATTCTTGTCCGGCAAATACCGGCTCCCCTACGGTAAGCGTACTTTCAGTTCCTTCCTCCAGCCTTTCACTGATCAGTTCTTTGCCGCTTTGCGTTACAAACCCGGTAATGCTTCTGTTCCCAAAATCAATGTCTTCCAACAGCGTACGGAGTGTATCCTCTTTAATATCTATGACTATGTATGCAAATTTTTTGGTCGTTGGCATTTGAAATGCCATGAAATAATCCGGTTTGCTAATCTCTAAATGCTCATCTAAGCGTGAATGGGAATCCACCCACTTAGGCGCATTTCTCCCGTCTGCAGAAATAGCCAGCATGTCCTCATAATAATCGTCATATATTCCATCATAATTGGTGCCAGAATTAGCCGTAGAAATAATAGAAATACCCGATTTTGGCACAAAATGCGTATTGCTAATGAAAGGGTTCGCCGTCTGGGACGCAATAAACGCAACCCGGGTATCATTCATATAAGTTGCCTGTGCCACTTTGTCCTTTTTCATCATACCAATAGAATAACTTTCCAAATTGCTGTCCACAGCATACTTAAGTCCCTCTGACTGGATATAAGTGCAACTCACATCCATATACTGCATTGCCATATTTGCAGTCTGTTGGGCTGATTCCTGAAATTTTTCACTCATGCCTTCAGCCGCATAATAATAAGCGATCATACCCACAGCGATCACAAAGATAATGGGCACCAAAAAACAGATAAAAATCTTATTCTTCAGGCTGAAAAAATAAGTTTGTTTTGACTTCTTTTTCGCAGATGTTACTGCTTGATCTTTTTTCTTCATTCGTACCTCCCCCGTATAACTATGCTCTCAGTTTAAAGTATACAGGATTTCCGGTTAAATGAACAGGAAAATTTTCCTTGTCTGTTATTCTTGTATTGTCCTATAATAAAAGAATCTATTAGTTGATCCAAATAAGCGAGGCGATGATAATGACGGTTATACCTGCTCAAAACAAAATAGCAGATACGAATTTGTGGGATGTAAAAACAGGAACTTTTTCCGCCGATATGCTGAAGTTGACCGCAATGATCACTATGTTGATCGACCATATCGGCGCCGGAATTTTAGAATATCTGGTATGGATAGATACTCTTTCCCAGCAGACAAAATTGCTTTTGATAGAGATAGATCAGATCCTGCGTCTGATCGGACGAATTTCTTTTCCTCTTTACTGCTATTTGTTGGTACAGGGTTTCCTTTATACGAAAAGCAGGCTAAAATATGCGGGAAGTCTTTTGTTTTTTGCCTTCCTTTCAGAATTTCCTTTTGATTTTATGCTTTATAGCACATTAGATTTTTCTTCTTTAAATGTATTATTTACACTTTTTATTGGCTTGCTTACTCTTTGTGGCATTGAACGGGCAAAATCAAATATTTTTCTTAATATCCTGATTATTACAGCAGGCATGGCCATAGCTGCATTTTTCAATACGGATTATGCCTGGATGGGAGTTCTTCTGATTGCATCCCTCTATTTGTTTAGAAAAAACAAGCATTTACAATGCGCCATATCGCTTGCCTTATTCTTTTTCGCGTTGATCATCCGAAATATTGGTTTATATGAATCCTTTGGTCAGGCAGCCCTGTCACAGCTTTCCTCCAAATATACGCTGATTCTTTCTTTTTGGATGATCTACCGATGCAACGGGAAACGATATCTTAAAAAGGGTAAATATCTGTTTTATTTGTTTTATCCGGCACATTTACTTTTGCTGGGAATCATACTCCGGCTGATACTGCTTTGTATCTAGTAAAAAGACGTTTACCGCCATCTCAACGGTAAACGCCTTTGCATTTTTCTTAAAGTCTCTTCAAAAGCTCTTCTCTTTGTGCCTCGTACCCGGGCTTGCCAAGAAGCGCAAACATATTTTTCTTGTAACTCTCCACACCTGGCTGGTTAAAAGGATTGACACCAAGCAGGTATCCGCTGACTCCGCAGGCAAACTCAAAGAAATAGAAAAGCTGGCCAAGATAATATTCATTGATCTCTGGAACATGAACCATAAAGTTGGGAACCTGTCCATCCGTATGAGCTAAGATGGTACCATTCATTGCACTCTTATTTACAAAATCCACGCTCTTTCCTGCCAGATAATTGAGTCCGTCAAGATCTACCGGTTCTTCTTTCAGAATGATCTCTTCCCTGCTTGTCTGGATATTGATCACCGTCTCAAACATATTTCTGGAGCCGTCCTGGATAAACTGCCCCATGGAATGTAAGTCTGTAGTAAGATCAACGCTGGCCGGAAAGATTCCTTTCTGATCCTTGCCTTCGCTTTCCCCATAAAGCTGTTTCCACCACTCGGAAACAAAATGAACACTAGGCTCATAATTGGCAAGAATTTCAATTCCTTTTCCTTTTCTTAAAAGGATATTACGCAGCGCCGCATATTTCACAGCGTCATTTTCTTCAAAAGGAGCCTCAAGAGCCGCTTTACGCCCAGCCTGCGCGCCTTCCATCAGCTTATCAATATCCGCGCCGCTTACTGCAATGGGAAGAAGCCCTACTGCTGTAAGTACGGAGAAACGCCCGCCTACATCATCAGGAACAACAAAGCTTTCATAACCCTCTTCTGTTGCAAGATTCTTAAGAGAACCTCTTGCCTTATCCGTGGTAGCGTATATTCTCTTTGCCGCTTCCTCTTTACCATATTTCTTTTCCATCATTTCCTTAAATACACGAAATGCAATAGCAGGTTCTGTAGTCGTACCAGACTTACTGATCATATTAATAGAAAAATCCCTGTCCCCAATCACATCCATCAAATGTCTGATATAGGTAGAACTAATAGAATTTCCCACAAAATAAATTTCAGGAGCCTTTCTCACTTCTTTGCTCACCACATTATAAAAGCTGTGGCGTAAAAACTCTATAGCTGCCCTCGCGCCAAGATAAGAACCGCCAATTCCAATTACCAGTAAAACTTCAGAATCACTTTGGATCTTAGCCGCAGCTTTCTTGATTCTGTCAAACTCTTCCTTATCATAATCTACCGGAAGGTCGATCCATCCAAGGAAATCATTGCCTGCCCCTTTTTTGGAAACAAGTAATTCCTTTGCATCCAATGCAAGTTTCTTCATAGACTCTACTTCATGCTCTTTGATGAAGGGAGCTGCTTTGGAATAGTCAAATGTAACTTTGCTCATAATCATCGCTCCTTTTCCTATAATAGAACTTTTGTTTCTAAGTGTAACAAATGAAGCCTTTTTTTTCAAGGCTTCAACCCAAAAAGAACGTCAAGCAAAAAATTCTTCCAATAAATTTTCCAGTTCTTCTTCGTGACTATCTCTTTCCTTTGGCTCTTCCTTCAGAAGCTCTTTGGCGTAGACTTCACGTTTTTTGATCCCTTCTTCCAGCGCATTTTCCTTTTCTATTTCCAGGCGCGGAAAATAATGGTTTTCCAGATAATCGACTAAATTTGTCCGAAGTATACTATTCTTTTCCTGTATGTTAAAAAACCCGGAAACAGAAAAGTACAGATATAAACCCAGTATACTGACCAGATAATAGGGCATAATCTGGAATAAAGTATTCCCTTCCGCTAAGAGATAACAGATAGAAATTCCGGTAGACAACACGGAAAGCATCATCATTTGACCTGAAATATGGGAAAAACGGGACAAAGAAATACCTCCAATACGGATCTTATGCAGAAACTTGTCCACAAAAACAGAAGTATTGACCATTTTTCCATTCAATTTGTAGTAACTTGCATATTTCTGTTTGCACTGCTTTAATAATTTATTTTCCGTGGAAGACATATTATCGCTCTGATAAATCATACTTTGATATATCACAGCAGATATCACCTGGCATACAATACTAAAAAGCAGAAACAGAAGAATCAATCCTGTAAGTATTATGTGATCTGATAATATAGTAAACATACTTCCTCCTTTCCATCATTATCATATAATAAATCCAGGTACTCTGACTGCTGTAATCCTTCGCCTTTTTTCCGCATAATTTTTGATTTTATCCGCTTTTCCTATCTTTTCATACTGGAAAATAGATTTACTTTCTGCTATACTTATCCATTAAAGAAAGGATGAGGAATTATGACATATCAGACAAAAGGAACTTGCTCCACTTCCATTGATATTGAAGTGGAAGAAGGTAAAATCAAATTTGTAAAATTTTTTGGCGGATGTAACGGAAATTTAAAAGGTATTGCCAGCCTTGTCACCGGCATGGACATTGATGATGCCATCTCAAAGTTAAAAGGCATCCGGTGCGGTTTTAAAACAACCTCCTGCCCTGACCAATTGGCACAGGCGCTTGAACAATTAAAAACGGAAGGTTGTTGATCTGGAGGCTTTTTATGGACGGTTTAAATTCATCCAAAAAAATTGTATTAACTGGCGGCGGGACGGCGGGACATGTCACGCCTAATATCGCTTTACTGCCGGAACTGCAAAAAGCCGGTTATGAAATTTCCTATATCGGTTCTTACGACGGGATAGAAAAAAAGTTGATTGCAGATTATGATATTCCTTATTACGGGATTGCTACCGGAAAATTCAGACGTTATCTGGATATCAAAAACTTTACAGACCCTTTTAAGGTAATCAAGGGATTTGGCGAAGCGCGGAAGTATCTAAAAAAGATAAAACCGGATGTTGTATTTTCCAAAGGAGGCTTTGTCAGCGTTCCTGTAGTTCGGGCAGCAGCTTCTCTCCATATCCCTTGTATCATTCACGAATCCGATATGACGCCGGGGCTTGCAAACAAATTATGTATTCCCGTAGCTCAAAAGGTTTGTTGCAATTTTCCGGAAACCTACAATATGCTTCCGCCAAATAAAGCGGTTCTTACCGGATCTCCAATTCGTACGGAACTCACAAAGGGGGATCGGGATGCTGCGCTGCGTTTTTGCAAGTTTGTCAAGGGAAAACCAGTAATTTTAGTGATTGGCGGCAGTCTTGGAGCAGCTTCAGTTAACAAAGCCGTGAGGGATGCTCTGCCCGGTCTTTTAAATGATTTCCAAGTTGCCCATATCTGCGGTAAGGATAAAATCGACAATGCATATCTCCATACAGAAGGATATGTGCAATTTGAATATGTAAAGGCGGAATTAAAAGATCTGTTCGCTATGGCGGACATTGTCATCTCACGGGCCGGAGCCAATTCGATTTGTGAACTGTTAGCCCTGCGTAAGCCAAATCTGCTTATCCCACTTTCTGCTTCCAGCAGCAGAGGCGACCAGATTCTCAATGCCAGGTCTTTTGAATCCCAGGGATTTTCCATGGTGATAAATGATGATGAACTGTCTGCAGAATTGTTGACCGAAAAAGCACTAGAACTGTACTTTACCAGACAGACTTTTATAGACGCCATGGGAAAGAGCCATCAGCTTGGTTCAGCTAAGACAATTATGAAACTCATTGAGGAAGCCCTTTCCTGAGTAATGAAAACGCCGCCATCAGGCGGCATTTTTAATTGCTTAATATCTTTTTCTCCATAAGGTCAAGGGCTTTTTCATTTTCCTGTTGACAATAGCTGATCATAGCATCCTCACCCATTACTTCCAAATTAGAAATATCTGCGCCAAGCTGGACAAAGCAAACATAATTGTCAATTACTTCAATCCGGGAGGCGGAAACCTTTGCTCTATTTTGCGGTTGTTGTTCATAAATCTTTAAAAGAACCTCCCGATAATCATTTAAGCATTTTTCCACCATATCAACATCATCTTTTTTGGCCTCCACCAATATCATCATATCTACGCCTGCCTCTGTATGTTGGTACTCGGCAAGATAACTTTCATACATATCCTTTGAAATACCTGTCCTTTCCGCCAATTCCTCTTCGGCAAGGAGTGTATCAGGCCAATAAGCTTCTCCCATCATGACAGTCACCATATCCCGCAATTCATCCGTAGGCCCAACGATCTTATACTTTGTCCCTACTTGCAGGGTATTTACTGCATTGTCTTCTCCGTTGCCTTCATTTTGATACGCCTGACCATCAATTTTCCTGCCTTCTGCATGATTATCGCTGCACCCGGCAAGAATAAATATAACCACTGCAAAGATCCCCAACGCTGTTTTTGCTTTCATCCCCATATGATTTCCTTTCCATGCAATTAAAATTTACATACGAAGTATTTCCATAAATTAGACAAAATATGTAAGTTCATGTTATATTATTGCAGGGAACTCTTGTTTACTGGTTTTACAATTATTATGGAGAAATGCCATGCTTTTTAATTCTTATATTTTTATTTTTATATTTTTTCCCATAACCTTGGCCGGCTGGTATGCCTTAAACCGTATAAAGGCCTATGAATCCGCCAAGTTTTTCCTTGCAGGCATGTCCCTTTGGTTTTACGGCTACTTTAATATTTATTATCTTGCAGTGATCATAGTCAGTATACTATCCAATTATCTGGTCAGCTACCTGATCGGGCTTACCCGTAAAACCTTTACCCGCCGGATGGGGCTTGTTTCCGGGCTGCTGCTTAATCTTGGCCTTTTATTTTACTTTAAATACTACGATTTTTTCTTTGAAAACATCAATATTGCTTTTCACACAAACTTTAACCTGAAACATATTCTGCTGCCTCTTGGTATCAGCTTTTTTACCTTTCAGCAGCTTTCCTTTCTTATAGACAGGTACCGGGGCACTGCGCCTCATTATTCTTTTGCAAATTACCTTACCTTTGTCACTTTTTTCCCCCAATTGATTGCAGGGCCTATTGTCCTGCATCAGGAAATGATTCCCCAGTTTGAAGATCTGTCTAACCGCACTTTTCAATCAGAAAACTTTGCAAAGGGAATCGTACTTTTTACCATTGGGCTTGGAAAAAAAGTATTGCTGGCTGACACCCTGGCAATACCTGTAAACTTTGGCTTTGAACAAACTGCTTTTTTAGACACACCTTCAACTTTACTTGTAATTCTTGCATATACCTTTGAAATTTATTTTGATTTTAGCGGTTATAGCGATATGGCAATGGGCCTGGGAAAAATGTTTAACATCCACATTCCTGCCAATTTCAATTCCCCATACAAAGCGTGTTCCGTAAAAGAATTATGGCAGCGATGGCATATGACCTTATCCCGGTTTTTTATTCAATATGTTTATATTCCCTTGGGCGGAAGCCGGAAAGGAAAATTACGCACCATATGCAACACTTTTATTGTTTTTTTCTTAAGCGGTCTTTGGCATGGCGCCAATTGGACTTATGTAGCCTGGGGAACGATGCAGGGGCTTTTGGTAATCTGGGACAGTCTGGGAATTATAGGCGTTAAGGGAAGCAGCGAAAAGCCATCTTCCCATATCGTAATTCCCCGATATTTGGGATGGTTATTTACTTTCTCTTTCTTTAACCTGTCCCTGTTCTTTTTCCGAAGTGAGAACATGGCCAATGCTTTTCAAATGTTTCAAAATATTTTTGCCTTTCAGGACACTGGTTACATTTTTAAAGTTGCCGCTAAATTGGACATACCAGAGTTTTACCTGGTAAAGCAAATGATTAATATGACTAAACCGGAATTGCTTTCTTATGCTTATGTAATACTTTTCCTTTTGCTTCTTTTGATCAGCGCTTTTGTGCTCACCAGGAAAAATGCAGTTACGATCTCTACAAAGCATCCTTTAAATTTCCGGCTTTGCCTGTTTGTAACAATCATTTTTGTCTGGTCGGTGATTTCCTTTTCACAAGTCAGCACCTTTATTTATTTTAATTTTTAGCTTTAAAGAGGAAACAGGTGGATCATATGTCAAATAAATTTATTAAAAACTTTTTTTTAATGAGTGGTTCTCTTTTGCTTTTATGTACATTGGCAGTTGTTGTTTTCGACCCCTTTTTTCAGTACCACAAACCATTACCTGGATTAAAGGCCGTTCTCACAGACAAAGAATACCAGTGTGTCGGTTCTCTGAAAACATTTGATTACGACAGTGTCATAGCCGGCTCTTCTGTAGCTGAAAACTATTACAATGATTGGTTTAACCAGGGATTTGATTGTCAGGTCATCAAAGCGATCCGTTCTTATGGAGCCACCGCGGATCTATGTTACTTTTTGGATATTGCTTTTGAACACCAGGATTTGAAATATGTGTTTTACAATTTAGATCCTTCCGCCCTTGTGGCAGACCCTGAAACTACTTACGCACTCACCGGCTGTCCTATGTACTTATATGATGACAACTATTTTAATGACATAGAATATTGGTTAAACAAGGGCGTTCTTTTTGAAAAAATTCCTTATTTAATTGCAAATTCCCTTATGGGGGATTATGATGAAAATAATTCTTATAATTGGGCACAATGGAAAGAATTTAATTCTGATATGGTGCTGGGATTATATATCCGGAAACCATCTGTAGCGGAAATGAAGCCTGAAAATTATTATGAAGAACTGTTGGGGGCAAATTTAAATTTACTTACTTCCCGGATTGCGGCTCATCCGGAAACCAAATTTTATATTTTTATTCCTCCTTATTCCATGATGTGGTGGGATAATATTTACAGAGAAGGGGATACCAATGCCTATCTGTATAATATGCAAAAAGCTATGGAAACCTTACTGAATTATGAGAATGTCCAGTTGTATTATTTCCAGAATGACCGGGAAGTGATCACCAATCTGGAAAACTATATGGATATCCTGCATTTTTCCCCACAAATCAACCATGAGATCTGCGATGGCCTGATTCAGGGAACACACCTGGTCACAAAAGATAATTACTTAGAAAACCTGGAAGATATGCGCCTTTTAGCGGATGAAATTGTTAGGGAATTAATAAAACCCTATGAGGATATCATTAAGGTAGATCTCTATGACCATTAATATCAAACGATCTCAAATGCTTTCAAAAGCGCCCAAATATAAGGCGCGCCAAAAACATTTAATGATTTAGGGCCGATTACCTTATCAGGGTTTTCTGCAATACGGTCAAGAGCCTGTTGAAAAGTGGCTTTTGTGATTGACTTTGTCCGCCTGTCCACAAAAAGTTCTCCTCCCTTTATGATATAACTGAAGGGAAGTTTTTTTACAGTATAGAAGGGTTCATTTTGGTGTTCCGATAAAAGATCCCACAAGGTATCAATAGGTATCATGTTTATTTCGCCGCCTTTTCATGTCATATTTGGTAGTATCTGGCACTATTACTATATAACAAACCAACAGAAAGGACAACCTATATGAAAAAATTTATTTCCTGGAATGTAAATGGGCTGCGCGCCTGCACGGAAAAAGGGTTTATGGGATTTTTTAAAGACGCAAATGCAGATATCTTCTGCCTGCAGGAAACCAAGCTGCAAAAAGGACAGATCGAACTGGATCTGCCCGGTTATCATCAATATTGGAATTATGCAGAAAAGAAAGGTTACTCCGGCACTGCAATCTTCACCAAGGAAGAGCCTTTATCCGTTTCCTATGGTATGGGAATAGATGTACACGACCATGAAGGACGCATCATTACCCTGGAATTTGAAAAATACTATGTCCTAACCGTATACACACCCAATTCCCAGGATGGCCTGAAAAGACTGGATTACCGTATGCAGTGGGAAGATGATTTTCTTGCATACTTGAAAAAACTAGAACAAAACAAACCGGTTATTTTCTGCGGGGATCTAAATGTTGCCCACAAGGAAATCGATCTGAAAAATCCAAAAACAAACCGTAAAAATGCCGGCTTCACCGATGAGGAACGGGCGAAATTCACTGCTCTTGCCACATCAGGTTTCCTTGACACTTTCCGGTATTTTTATCCTGAATTGGAAGGAGCCTATTCCTGGTGGTCCTACCGTTTCCATGCAAGGGAAAAAAATGCCGGATGGCGTATTGACTATTTTCTTGTGTCAGAAACGCTAAACAGTTTCTTAAAGGATGCTGTAATCTATAAAGAGATTATGGGTTCTGACCACTGCCCTGTTGGTCTTTTATTGGAAGATTAATCCTCCACAAGCCGCAGACCTGCTGTATCAGTGACAGGAAGCGAAAATACAATGGATTTAGCCCGGGTATTCAGCCCGGCTTTTTCCATGATCGCCTGCATTATGGTGTTTTTCTGTTCCGTTTTCGTAACGATATAGATCATTTCCTTTTCAGCAGCAATGGAAACACCCATAAATTTTCCTGACTGTTCTGTGCCAGTGCCTTTCGCATGGACAACTGTCCCTCCATATGCCCCTGCATCCCTTGCCGCATCCATGACCAATTCTATATTTCCCTGATCTGCAATAACAACAATTAATTCATGTGATGTTTCTTTCAAAACAGACTCCTCCTCTTTCTGATAATCCTCTTTCTCTAAAAGAAATTGAAGCGGCTTCTTACCGCCTATACTGCTAAGCGGAACAATAAAAGCGATTCCACCTCCCGGAGCATCAATCTTCAGCTTCTTTTGAAGTTGTTTTTTTACATCCAGCCAGGTTTCTTCCTCCAAAACAGAATAAATAACTGCTTTTTCCGTATTTTCCATCCCCAGATAATCCAGGATATCATTAGAAGCAGTTCCAAATCCAAGTGTTACAAATGCCACATGCTGCCCACTGTCCCAATATAATTCCGAATATTTCTTTGCAGCTTTCCTGTCAACGATCGTAGTCATCAAATATAACTTACCCATATCCAAACACCGCCTTTACAATTCGATAATTTCCATATCGCCAAATGCTTCCAGAGGAACCTGCCCTTCTTTTCCAGATACCACTCTTCTCCGGCTGTTTTCCTTCAGCTTAAATACCATTCCCATAACCTGGATCGTAATAAGCGGCGTCATAGCTACCATAGCCACGATCCCAAAGGCATCCGTAATGATATTCCCGCCAAGGGCTTCACAAGCGCCCATTGCAAAGGGAAGCAGAAAAGTTGCCGTCATGGGACCAGATGCCACACCACCGGAGTCAAAAGCAATCGCTGTAAATATCTTTGGAACAAAAAAGGTGAGAATCAGTGCAATAGCATATCCTGGAATTACAAACCACAATATGGAAATCCCTGTAAGTACCCTGATCATGGCAAGACCTACCGACATAGAAACACCGATAGATAAACTAAGTCCCATGGCCCTTGCCGAAATTGCACCGGAAGTCATCTCCTCTACCTGCCGGGTGAGTACGAACACTGCCGGCTCCGCCAAAACAATAAAATAACCGATCACCATGCCAATGGGAATAATGATCCAGGCATAAGAAAGACCTGCAATGGTCTGTCCCAGAAAGTTTCCAGCAGGCATAAACCCTACATTAACACCTGTCAAAAACAATACCAGGCCCACATAGGTGTAGACCAATCCCACTCCAATCTTAATCAGCGCTTTTTTGGTGATATCACGGGAGATCAATTGGAAAATTCCAAAAAAGACCACAATGGGCAAAAGGGAAACTGCCATTTCTTTTATGTACTCCGGAAATCCATGGGTAAAAAGCGCCCAAAGATCCACCGTATTTTCTACTACGGCAATGGATTCCGAAACCTGCTCGCTTTGTCCCGGATGATAAATCATCGCCAAAATCAACACCGCCAGGATAGGGCCTACGGAACACAGGGAAACCAAACCAAAACTGTCATCCGCCGCATGTTTATCACTTCGGATGGCAGCGATACCAATACCAAAAGACATAATGAAAGGCACCGTCATAGGACCTGTAGTCACGCCGCCGGAATCGAAGGCTACCGCCAAAAAATCTCCCGGGATCAAAAAGGTCAGACCAAAAACAATCAGATAAAAGACCACTAATAAATGGGACAACGCTATCCCAAAGAGCATACGCAGAAGTGCAATTACCAAAAAAGCGCCTACGCCTGCTGCCACTGCAACAATCAAAACCATATTAGGGATCGATGAAACCTGCTGGGCTAAAACCTGCAGATCCGGCTCAGATATCGTTATGATAAACCCCATGACAAAACTGATCAGGATTATGACCCAAAGCTTTTTACTCTTGGTCATTATCGTCCCGACCCTTTCCCCCATGGTTGTCATGGACATTTCCACACCCACATTAAAAAGCAGCATTCCCACCGTCAGCAATACTGCTCCTATCAAAAAAAGCATTAAAATACCGGGCGGGATAGGCGCAATAGTAAAACAAAGCATCAGCACAATTGCAAGAATAGGAAAAACCGCTTTCAAGGTTTCATTAAACTTAATTTTCAATTGGGAACGATTAATTTTCAAAAATATCAAACGCCTTTCTTTCATTTCATGAACTGAAACTTACTTATTAACAGTTTATCATAAAATATCATTTTTTCCGATTATATTTTCACAAAAAAATATTAAAAAAATTTAATATTTTTTGGCTTTATTGCTTTGCAAAAAATATTTATTGAATTTCAATAAATTTTTATTGACATTCATTTTAACTGGTGATATATTCCTAATACAGGAGCACATTTTAAAAAATATAATTTTGTGTTAGGAGGTATCATCATGAATGATAAACTAACTTCTTTTACCAAGATATTATTAGATTTCATGTATTATGCAGGCATCGTCATCACGATTTTAGTTCCCGCCATCATTAAGTTCTATGGAAACTACAATAGTTACTTTGCAAATAATGCCATCTATCTCAGTTTTATTTTTGTCATATCGGGTATTTTTGCAGTATTGATCATACGGGAACTCCGCAAAATGTTTCAATCAGTTCTTATGGATGACTGTTTTATACCTGAGAATGTTTCCAGCCTAAGGAAAATGGGATCCTACAGCTTTTGCATTGCCCTGATCACCTCCTGCCGTTTATTCTTATATATGACTCCTGCTGTGATCATTGTTATTCTGGTTTTTGTGATTGCCGGTCTTTTTAGTAAAGTCCTATCTAAAGTATTTGACAAAGCTGTTACTTACAAACTGGAAAACGACCTGACGATCTAGGAGGTGTTTTATGGCGATCAAAATCAACCTTGATGTGGAAATGGCGAAACAAAAAAAAGGACTGACAGAATTAGCAGGGGAAGTAGACATAACCCTTGCCAATCTTTCTATCCT
The DNA here is from genome assembly GCA_910585005.1 of uncultured Lachnospiraceae bacterium. Taxonomy (GTDB): domain Bacteria; phylum Bacillota; class Clostridia; order Lachnospirales; family Lachnospiraceae; genus Suilimivivens. The sequence continues at coordinate 181,275 of CAJUCN010000002.1, forward strand.
AAAAAACAATAGGGCAAAAGCTGTACGGCTTTCTACCTTAAATGCAATCTGTAAAGCTTTGCACTGTCAGCCCGGAGATATTCTGGAATATGTAGAAGAGATAGAAAAGGAGGATCACGAATGGAACCTGTAAACAAAACAATTCAAAACACACCTGTTCAACCCCAAATGGAAAACCCTCCCCAGGAAAGGAAAAATCCCCTTTTCCTGTTTATGGGAGCCGGAAGCCTGATCTACGCATTTTTTTATACGTTTTTTTTATATAAAAACAGCTCCGGCATTACCTACCCTTTTTTCGTAGGCGGAACTTGCTTGTTTTTCTTTTATTATTTGAAAAAGTCAGGAACCGCCGCCAAAAAATTCTCTATTTTTCCGGCCATTAGCCTGGTTCTTCTTGGCATTTCCACTTGTCTTACTGATAGCTGGGTATTGTTATTTTTTAATAAACTGGGCATTTTTCTGCTATTCTTTTATATGGTACTTCATAATTTGTATCAGGATAAAAGCTGGGATCTTACCAAATATTTAGGGTCAGTCATAAATATTACTTGTACCAGTATTGGTTTTATTTTCCGCCCTTTTACCGACTTGTCTGATTTTATAAAAAACAGGGAACAGGTATCCGGCAAACCGGAAGGCAAGGGAAAATACATTGTTTTTGGCATTTTAATTGCACTGCCTTTATTACTGGTCATTATCGTTTTACTTTGTAGTGCAGATGCGGTTTTTTCTAATATCTTTGCATATTTATTTTCGGATTTCCTGGAGTTTCTTTTTGAAGGAGATATTTGGAGTATAGCCGGATTATTCCTCTTTGCCTTTTTTGCATCTTATTGTCTCTTATGTCGGTTTTCCTGCCGCAATATCCGGGAACAAGTACCTGATAAGAAAACTGCCGAACCGATTATAGGTATCACTTTTACCGGCTTAATTTCTTTAGTTTATCTGGTCTTTTGTTTTATCCAGATTGTTTACCTCTTCGGTGGGCTTGGCACACTGCCGGATCATTATACCTACGCCAAATATGCAAGGGAAGGGTTTTTTCAACTTGTCTTTGTATGCATGATCAATTTAGCATTAGTACTGATCTGCAATAAACGGTTTCGCAAAAATAAACTTTTAAAGGGAATTTTAGTTTTTATATCCCTCTGTACTTACATCATGATTGCATCCAGCGCCTACCGCATGATTCTATATATTACAGTTTATCACCTTACCTTTTTGCGGGTGTTAGTATTATGGGGGCTTGTCGTAATTTTCTTGCTAATCAGTGGGACACTGATATTGATTTTCCATGAAAGCTTCCCTCTGGTAAAGTATTGTGTATTAACTGTTACGATTATGTATCTGGCCTTTTCCTTTGCCCACCCGGACTATTGGATTGCCCGCTATAACCTGTCTCATGTTGCTGTAACGGACACAGATTCCGGGGATCATCCCTATCAATCCTCCAGGGCATATTCTGATTTTTACTATCTCCGGAATCTGTCTATGGATGCCGCACCTGCTATCTATGGAATGATAAATGAATTGGAAGAAAGTTACCAAGACATAAGCAACCAACATTGGTTCTACCGTTATTCAGAAAAAATTGTAAGAAAAAGCTGGGATGGAGGTCCAAGTAGCTGTATTCCCAAAAAACAATCCATCAGAAAATTTAATTTTTCCCGATGGATTGCCTATAAATCCTATTTAGAATATTATAATGAACATGAAGATTTTCAAAAAACAATTTATAATAATATTTTCAATCGTTAAATCATTAAAAAAGAGCGCGGGAACTCTAAGTTCCCCGCTCTTTTTCCATAACATTGCCTTTACAATTGTATGATTCTTGTCGCTGTACGTTCCGTAAACATTTTATCATGTTCTACCATGATCATGGTAGGTTTAAATTTTAAAATCAATTCTTCTATCTGCATTCTGGAAAACACATCGATGAAATTCAGTGGTTCATCCCAAATATAAAGGTGTGCTCTCTTACAAAGGCTTGCCGCCAAAAGTACCTTCTTCTTTTGCCCTCCGCTGTAATCTTCGATCCTTTTTTCAAACTGTATCCTGTTAAAATCCAGTTTCCGAAGAAGAGTCATAAACAAAGTAAGGTCGATTTCCCTTTCCTTTGCATACTCCTGAATCGTTCCATACAGCATGGATGTGTCCTGAGAACAATAAGAAATGATCATCTTATTAGGAAGCTCAATTTTACCGCTAACCAAATCCGGAAACTGCATGGGCATCTCTTCCCCGCCCTGCTCCATGTACTGGCTTAATATTGCTTTCATTACACTGGATTTTCCACACCCATTCCTGCCTTGCAAAAAAATCCTTTCGCCTTGCCGGATTTCCAACCAAAACCCTTTTATGATTTCTTTTCTCTGACAACTATTTTCGTAAGAGAATGCTGCATCCTCAATTACCACCAGTTTTTCTTTATAATGTGTAAGAGGAAACAATTTTATATCTTCTACTGTCTCTAAATTTTTTAATAATTTTGACTTTTCCTCAATTTCCTGGTTTTGTCTGCGCTCCAAGTTCTTCCGGCGCATCTGCATCCGCCTGGACTTTTCCCCTATATAGGCCCTTCTGTCGAGACCTTTCTCAACTTTATCAGATTTGATGCCTATCTTAGTAGCTTCCACTTTATCCGCCCATAAGCTGGTTCTTCTTGCCGATTCGGTGAGCCTTCGGATATCCTTTTTTAACTTCTCATTTTCTGCAAGTTCAAAAGCGTCCTGTTTTTGTTTATTTTCCCACCATGAACTAAAAGTTCCCTGCTGGATCTGAATATCCGCCTTATTAATTACCAACACATGGTCTACACAGTTATCCATAAAATTTCTGTCATGGGACACCAAGATAAATCCTTTTTTCTTGTTCAGGTATTTGGAGAGGATCTCTCTGGATTCCATGTCTAAATGGTTTGTAGGTTCATCGATCAAAAGAAAATGCCCTTCCTGGGAAAACAAAAGCGCCAGCAAAACTTTTGTCTGTTCCCCATTGCTTAATGTGGAAAAAGGGCGGTAAAACACTTCCCCATCCACTTTCAGATAATCCAACTCCCTGCACACCTTCCAGAACTCATAATCCGGATTAATCTCCTCAAGAACATCTATCGTATCCTTCTCCTTATCGTTTACCTCAAAAGGAAAATAATCAAATTTAACGGAACTTTTTATATTTCCATTATATTCATACTGTCCCATCAACAGCTTTAAAAATGTTGTTTTCCCTTTCCCGTTTCTTGCTACGAATCCTAATTTCCAATCAGTATCTATCTGAAAAGATACATCTTCAAAAATATTGTCGTAGCTTCCTTCATAATAAAAAGTTAAATTATTTACACTGATCTGTGACATATGCATTCCTCCAATCCAAAAAGGTGCAGAAGAAACCTCTGCACCAAAAAAGCAATATATCACTAACCAGATATAAAATAAACTGTACATTCAATTAAATAAAATGATAAAAGCGTCAGATGTCTTCTTCTACACATAACCTATGAAATTTGTTATCTGATAGAAAAAATATACATCTAAACATCTCCTTTACCATTTGATAATCATAACTTAACAAAAAATATCATTTTTGTCAACTTAAAATATAATTCTGTCTCTCCCCTGCTCTTTTCCGTTGTATAGTTTTTCATCCGCTTCCTTGATAGTAGCTTTTAGTCCATTGCTAAAATCGTATTCCGCCAGACCGAACGTCATAGTAATGCCAAAACTAGTATCTCCGGCCTGGACTCGCAGGTTTTTAATCTTTCTTCGGATTTCTTCTATCTCTACATAAGCTTCATCACCATTATTTGAAGGAAAGATCAACAAAAACTCTTCACCGCCCCATCTTGCGGCAAAATTCCCTTTTTGGATCTCTTTTTGAAAGATCTCTGATATTTTAATCAATACTTCATCCCCAATATCATGTCCATACTGGTCATTGACTTTTTTAAAAAAATCAATATCACAGATACACAGACTAAAACCAATGCCGGACGACGCTTTGCGGGAAAGCTCTTCCAAGAATTCCATTGCTTTTCTCCGGTTATATAAACCGGTAAGAATATCTGTATTTGCCTGTATTTTTAAACGGTTGTTATATTCAACAAGCTTTCCTTCCAGTTTTTGGGTATCATTGCTGAAAACAAATGCAATGACAGAAATACACCAGAAAATCGTTATCGTATTAATACTTTGAAAACTATTTTCCACCATAGATGTTATTTCCAATTCCGGCGTGCCGGAATGATAAATGAAAAACAACAACATCCGAAATGCACAAAGAAAGACCGCTACAATAACCTTAACTGCATAATGTTTATAACTGGAAAAAAAGCAAAGCACAAGCAAAACCATAATGAAATGCTGTACGCCCACATTCCAACCCATGGCGCGCACCATGATACAGATCCACGATATCATTCCTATACTAAAAATCCAAAGCACTGTCATGGATCGGTATTGATATGACATTACAAAGATACATGAAAAAATAATAGCAAAAACAATATACAATAACGCCCCGCTTACGCTGAGTGCGGCGCTGCATAAGATCATATTTATCAAAAAGTAAAAAATAATGGATAGAACCAAAATTCTGATCACTACGACCAGCTTTTTTGATTCATTTTCAGCCATTGTATCTTTGCCGATAAATCCGGCAGCTTTTTTCAAAAAACCTGGTATACTCAATTCTTTCCCCTGCCTATCTGATAACCCTCATACAATGATACAACAAGTATACTCTTTTAGACAGAAAAATGCAATCACAAACAGCCGAAATAAAATAACTCAATATGCACGCACATCCAACAATTCTTGAGTAACCACTGTAATAGGATAATCGACCCCATCAATTACCACGGACGAAACCGTATCGTCATGGGCATACATCCCTTCATCCACATATGAAAACTTATCCGGAATTTCCCCGGCTTCCAATTGTAAAATGATATCCTGGACAAGGGGTCCCTGTAAGGGGTTACATTCCACAATACAGGTGATTTTATCTTTTAAGATATAATCCATGGCTTCTTTTTTCACTCCGTCAAATGAAATCACCATGATATCCCCTCTGGCGATATCTGAACCTACCTTTTTTCCTGTTGCTTCAATAGCCTCTATCACACCAAAAGCCTCATTATCATTTTCACAATAAACAATATTGATATCGTCATACTTTTTTAAAAGGGATTCCATGACTTCCTTTCCCTTTGTCTGTGTAAAATCTCCAGTCACTTCCGTAAGAAGCGTGGTATTGGCATTTGCCTTGCAGGCTTCCCGAAGCCCCTTCGTCCGCCCAATCTGTGCAGAGGCGCCTAAAGTTCCCTGGATATTTACTATATTTGCATTATCTATTTTTTTCACCTGTAAAAACTGGTTGATCCATTCACCCGCCCTGGCGCCTTCCAACGCAAAATCAGAACCTACCCAGGCAGTATACAGGCTCTCGTCTTCTACATCCACCATACGGTCAACGATAATCACCGGGATTCCGGCGTCCTTTGCCTCCTGGAGTACTGTATCCCACCCGGTTTCAATTACTGGCGCAAGGACAATATAATCCACTTCCTGTTGAATAAAAGTGCGAATAGCCATAATTTGATTGGACTGTTTTTGCTGCCCATCCTCAAAAATCAATTCAAATCCATTTTCATTTGTGAATGTACTTTTCATTGACTCCGTATTTGCACTTCTCCAATCGGATTCCGCGCCAAGCTGGGAAAAACCTACTACAATATATTTATCTGGCATAATCTCTTCCGAATTGGTTTGATTCTTCTCTTTAAAGATTTTTCCACATCCTGCAAATACAATACAGGATAAAAATATTCCTGCTATGATCCATTTCTTTGTCATGTCATTCCCCGTTGTCTGTACAGACTTCTTCCTGAACTATATTTTCCCTGCAATCCAGCTTAAAATAAGAAACTAAATGATCCAGCTCACCTGCTATTTTATCTATTCTCTCGCAATTTTCATTTACCAATTGTATTTCGGACATAATATTATTAATATTGACACGGACTTCATCATTACTAGATGCATTTTCTGTACTAATGGCGCTTAAATCCTGTACATTTTCAATAACTCTTTCTTTATAATCCGCCAAATTGTCTTTTTTCTCCGCGATAAACTGAATTTCATTGACTGACTGGTCTAAATGAATGCTTAAATCTTCATATTTGGCCTGGGTATCGGAAACACTTTTTTGTCCCTCTTTAATCAGTTCGCAGACTACCTCTGTAGACCGAACAGATTTTCTGGATTTTTCTGTAATGGAACTGGCCAGCTTTTTGATCATTTCTGCGCCTTCCGCACTCTGTTCTGACAAGTTCCTGATCTCTTCCGCCACTACTGCAAACCCTTTTCCGTGCTCTCCGGCTCTGGCCGCTTCTATAGAAGCATTCAGGCTTAAAAGCTTTGTCTGTCCTGAAATATTTAAAATAAGCTCCACTGCTTTATCAATTTCTGCAATGGAATCATTTGTAGCCTTAATTTGGATGGAAATGTCATTTACTGCATTTACCGATTTTTGGTTGTTATCCAGAATGATATCCATAGCCGCCTTGGCAGCGTTATTTACCTGGGTGATCTCCTCCGATCCTTGGAGCAAATGTTCAATATTTTCAGAAATATCATTAACACAATTTCCTATTTCCAACATTTGGTTCTGGATCTCCTGTACATGCCCTGTCATATTCGCGGAAGATGTTGATAATTCGCTTACAGACGCGGTGATCTGCCTTGCTTTATCTGAACTGCTTTCACTTAACTTTGCAGTCTCACCTATTTTTTCCACTAACGTAATAGAAACCTCTTTCACTGTTCCCATGACTTTGAGTAAATTTTCCTGCATAATTGCAGTTTCTGCAAGCAATGTATCCATTTCCCTGACAATACTTTTATTTTCGTCCTGTTTCCTAAGATCACCCTGGGACAGTGCATTGACACGTTTTCCTGCCATTTGGAAAGCCTTTATAAGCCTTCTGCTGCACAATAAAGTAATCATAGAAAAAACAGCTATCAAAGATACTGTAATGATCAGAAAATTTTCTATGATCTTTTTGGTGGCGCCAGTCACATTTTCCTGCAATTCCCCGGCAAAAGCCGCGCCAATAATGCCGCCTTCCGACCGGATTGGCATATAATAAGCATAATATATCTTATCATCAATTACAACATCCTGGACATAATATCCTTTTTCAGAACCTTCATGATCTAACAGAAATCTCTCCTCACAAGGAATTTCCCTAATACGATATTCATTTTCATTTTTTATAGAAGTGGCGGAAGGCGTACCCTCAATAATGATGGCCATTTCAATATTTCTATCTTTTAAGCTGTCAAGATACTCATAATAATTTGAAGCATTGATAGCATTGATTTCATTTTCATAACAATAATTTGCCAAATTACTGGCTGCAATATAAAGTGTATCCCTTTCATCTTCTTCCAGATTTCTTTTTACAATACGAAAAGACATGGCGCTTATTATTGTCATGGACAAAATAATAGGCACCAATGAAAGCATGATTAATATTCCAAATAAACTCAATTTATGTTCTTTTTTCTTTCTCTTTTGTCTCTTATCCTTCATTTTCCACCCCTCTGTCCTATGGCAATTTAAAACTAAGAGGCAGCCGCCTTGCCGGCAGCTACCTCCTTTAAGGAACTTTTTTATTTATGGCTTTTGTTTTTACGCGACATTACAACACTTTGTACCACCAGGAACAGACAAAGCATTGCCGCAATAGTGATTCCTGTCCACCAAGGATCTCCATAACCCGCCGATGCTACAATATTCTGGATCGTACTAAGTGAAAGCACACCAAACAAAGTACCGACAATATTTCCTACACCACCTGTTAACAATGTTCCTCCAATAATGGAAGAAGCAATCGCATTCATTTCCATACCTAATGCATGGGAAGGTGAACCGGAGCCTACATGCAGGAAATAAACGAATCCGCCGATCCCGGCTAATAATCCACAAATCAAATGGGAGAGAAACTTCGTCCTTTTTACGTTGATTCCAAGCATCAATGCACTCTGACTGTTGCCGCCCACTGCATAAAAATTACGTCCCAGTTTCGTCCATCTAAGTAAACAGAACATTACAATAATAACCAAAATCGCAACAATAACGCCAATTTCAATATAGGCATTTACATATTTTCCCGATTTTGTTACCGTTCCAAAACCAGGCATAATCACACGGGTATCTTTTAATGCGACAAAAGCTTCATTTTGTACATTAAAAGGATTGGTATTGACAATTGTTGTCATACCTCTTGCAAAAAACATTCCCGCAAGTGTGACAATAAAAGGCTGAATATCTAAATAGGCAACCAAAAATCCCTGAACCAGACCAAATGCAAGGCCAATTGCAACAGCAATCGCTACTGCCACAAAAATATTTCCGCCTTTAAAATCAAGGTACACAGCGCAGCACATGCTGACTAATGCGGCAACACCGCCTACGGAAATATCAATCCCGCCAGTAATCATTACAAGACTCATACCGCAGGATGCAATAATAAGAGCCGCATTTCCATTTAAAATATTAAAGAAAGTCTGAGGTTTTAAAAATCCTTTTCCCTGAAATAAGATCGCGCCAATGTACATAAGAAAGAAAACTACTATCGTTATGATCAGCAGCAAACTTGTATCCGTAAGGTTTTTATATCTGTCACGCAGCTTACCGGCCGCAGGTAACTTATTTGACGACATATTAAGCAACCTCCTTTACATGTAATTTCAGTTTCATCTTTTTCCAAGTCTTACTTAACCAATCCCTTACAATCGGTGCACTAAGGACTACCAGAACAATCACCACTACAGCTTTATAAGCGGGAAGCGCATCTGACTGTACATTAAACTTGTAAAGTGTGGTTGTAAGAAACTGGATCACATAAGCGCCTAAAATGGAAGCCGCCATACTAAACTTTCCGCCGCCAAGTGCATTTCCACCAAGTGCAACTGCCAAAATAGCATCCATTTCAATATCCTTTGCCACAACAGAATAATTAATGGTGGAAAAACGGCTTACTTTGATCAATCCGGCAACTGCAACACATAACCCTAAAATAACAAAGGTTAAGAACTTAATGACCATAGGATTTAAACCATTCAGCTTAGAGGAACTTTCATTGATACCTACCGCTTGAGTATACAAACCAAGATTCGTAAATTTTAGTAAAAGCGCCGCTACAATCATACAAATAACTGCAAGAAAGAATGGCGTTGGAATTGGGATTCCCGGAATAAATCCGCCAAAATAACCAAAACTGGGCTCGCTAATAATAGGAAGTTCATTTTTGTTGATCCAGGCAGCGATCGAACGTCCCGCTGTAAACAAAATCAAGGTGGCAACCATAGGCTGGATCTTAAAATATGCTACCAACACACCATTAAAAGCGCCAAAAAGCATTGCCGTTACACAGCTTACTAAAAAAGCTACAATAATCGGAGCTTGAAGAGTTTCCGGCCTGGAATTCGTTCCACAAAGAACCCGAAGCACAACGCTGCCGCTGATAGCGATAGCAGCGCCCACACTGATATCCTGCCCGCCTGTAGCTGCTGTTACCAGCGTCATACCAATGGCAAGGATAGCAAGCTCTGAACCGTAATCCAGAATTTCTATCAGGTAACCGGACAAGACTGGATCTCCCACACTGTTATATCCCAATGTGATTTTATAAAAAGAAGGATCATTGATCAAATTGAATATTGCAAGCAACAATAAAGCTGCAATAGGAATAAAAATCTGTTTCCTGAACAGTTTTGAACAAATTTCAACCATACCTGTTTTTTTCAACGCTTTACTCTGCATTACTTCTTGTCACCTCCCGCAATTGTATTCATGATCTTATTTTGGGTCAGGTCATCGCCTGAAAGTTCTCCTACTACCTTACGGTCACGCATAACCACCAACCGTGAGCAGGTACGCAGCATTTCATCCGTTTCAGAAGAAATAAAAGTAACGCTCATCCCTTCGGAAGCAAGCTTGAGAACCAGCTTCTGAATATCGATCTTCGTACCTATATCAATTCCACGGGTAGGCTCATCCAAAATCAAATATTCCGGATTCATAAGAAGCCATCTCGCAAGAATTGCTTTCTGCTGGTTTCCGCCGGACAAAGATTTGATTGGCGTATCAGCAGAGGCGGTCTTAATTCCCAGAAGTTTAATATACTCCTCTGCAAACTTGTTTGCTTCTGCTTTCGTAAACGGCTTAAAAAATCCTTTTAATACCTGAAGTGCAAGGATAATATTTTCGCGTACGGAAAGATCTCCTATAATACCGTCTATTTTACGATCCTCAGGCAGGTAAGCAATGCCATTTTTCATTGCATCAAGAGGTTTGGATATTTTAACTTCCTTACCGTTCTTTTTAACTGTTCCGCCAATCACCCTGTCAGCTCCAAAGATCGCACGGACACATTCACTTCTTCCTGAACCGAGAAGCCCGGTAAATCCATTGACTTCACCCTTCCTGATATAAAAATCAAAAGGCTTGATTCCCGCATTACTTACTAATCCTTCCGCTTCAAAAACATGATTGGAAGCATCTTCTTTGCTATATACGGAACTTTCGCCCCGGATATCCGACATATCATCCAACTCCTTGCCAAGCATCTTAGAAACAAGCTGTACCCTTGGCAGATCCTTGATCTCATATTCACCTACAAGCTGTCCGTCACGAAGCACTGTAATCTTATCACATACTTCGTATACCTGATCCAAAAAGTGGGTAACAAAGATAATTCCTACCCCTTTTGCCTTTAATTCCCTCATAAGACGGAACAATTTTTCTACTTCTTGATCATCCAAAGAGGAAGTCGGTTCATCTAAAATAAGAACTTTACAATCCATATCCACCGCACGGGCAATAGCAACCATCTGCTGAACTGCAATAGAGCAGCTCCCAAGCTGCTGCGTTGCTTTTGCTGGTATGTCCAAAGACTTTAGGATCTTACCTGCATCCTCATTCATCTTTTTCCAATTCTGTCCAATTCCCTTTGTCCTGCTTATGTACATATTTTCTGCAACCGATAAATTAGGGCAAAGTGTAATTTCCTGATATACTGTGCTGATCCCAAGTTTCTGTGCATCCTGCGGTGAGTGGATCAATACGGCTTTGTCCTTGCCTTTCAGGAAAATCTCACCTTCATCCTTCCCATATACCCCGGTCAATACTTTGATCAACGTAGACTTTCCAGCACCGTTTTCTCCCATTAAGGCATGGATCTCACCTTCGCAAAGTGTAAAGTTTACTCCCTGCAAAGCACGAACTCCGGGAAAGCTTTTGTGGATATTTCTCATTTCCAATACAGTTTTGTCTTTCACCAGTGTATTCACCCCTTTAAATTTTTTAAGGAAAAGCGCGGGATCGGCGTCTTTTCCTAACGCCGCACCGCGCTTACCATCTTTTAAATTTTCAATTGATTAGATGCCGTATTTGTCAACATCATCCTGTGTAATTTCTGTTGCGTCAAAGCCCTTTTCATCCATGATAATAACTTTTTCTGCAACGGTTCCGCCGCCTTCGATTGTCTTGATGATATCATCAATGTAAGAAGACTGGAAAGGATTACACTGGCCATCATAGTTCCAATTCTGTTTCAGTAACTCTTCCAATGCCCACTTATTGCAGTCAAAGCCCATAACAATTACGTCTTTGCCAACACCGTGAGGAATGTTTGCTTTGTCAAGAGCTGCAACAGCGCCTTTTGCCATATCGTCGTTCTCTGCGTAAATTACGTTAAAGGATTCACCAGAGTTAATTACGGACTGAACGATCTGCTGTGCTTTTTCTGCATTCCATTCTGCTGTCTGCTGTGTAACAAGTGTCCATCCATCAGATGCAACTGCATCGTCAACTGCTTTTGTACGTCCCTTCTGAGCTGCGGAACCCATAACGCCCTGAAGGTGGATGATCTTATATTCGCTAAGACCCTGGCCCTTTAACCAATCAACTGCTGTCTGTCCTTCTTTTTCCATATCAGAAACGATAGAAGCTACATAAAGGCTTTCGTCTGCATCAATAACACGGTCAAATAAGATAACCTTAATATCTGCATCCTGTGCATCCTTTAATACGGTATCCCAGCCTGCTGTATCTGCTGCAGAGAGAAGAAGGTAATCAACACCGTCCTGGATAAACTTCTGTGCTGCTGCAATCTGCTTATCATTTTCGTTGCTGTAAGCAAATGATGCCTCATATCCATTAGCTTCCACGAACATTTCCTTTAAGTCTTTATCATTTGCTGTACGATATCCAGACTCGTTAGGATCGTTATTGATAATACCAACTTTGATCAGTTCCCCAGTGCTTTCTGCAGGTTCTGCTGCATCGTTATTTTCTTCAGGTGCTGCATCGCTTTCTGCAGGCTCTTCAGGCTCTGCTGCAGTGTCATCTGCTGCCGGAGCTGCAGGCTCTGTAGTTGCAGGTGTCTCGGTTTTTCCGCCACATGCTGTCAAAGCAAGTACCATAGCGGCTGCCATAACGGCTGCTAAAACTTTTTTCTTCATTTTTTTTCCTCCCAAATTGTTTTTCAAAGGAATAATTCCTTTGATGTTGTCATCATATAATGTTTTTGTCCATAAATCCATTCAGATAAATCATACATAAGTTCATTTTTTTACTTTTATTTCCAAAAAGTTCATTTTTCTATTTGAGAGGTTTATTTTTCTACGATGTCTCTTTTTCCACACAGGGAAGTTTAATACTTACTATTGTCCCTTCCCGATATGTACTTTCAATGGAAATTCCGAATCTTTCCCCAAAATTCAGTTCAATTCGCTCATTTACATTATACAATCCATAAATCGTTGTTTCCCCCGGCGCTTTGTTTTGAATTCCATCCTGAACTTCCTTAAGCCTTTCTTCCCGGATTCCAATTCCATTATCCTCAATTTGAATGACAAAATGATCCTTTTCTTTTTTGCCGTTTATGGTGATTTTTCCTGATCCACGTTTATTCTTAATTCCATGATACAAGGCATTTTCTACAAGAGGCTGAATAGTAATCTTAGGAATCAAATACTTTTCAAGTTCCTTTGGGACACAGATCTCATACTGCAAAATATCCTGGTAACGCACCTGTTGTATTTCCAGATAACTCTTTACATGCTGTAATTCCTCTTTTATAGGAATAATATCCTTCCCTTGATTTAATGAGGTACGGAAAAAGTCAGACAGGCTGCCTACCATACTCACAACCTTTTTTTGTTCTCCCGCCTCCGCCAGCCATACAATGGCGTCCAAAGTATTATATAAGAAATGGGGATTGATCTGGGATTGCAAAAGTTCAAATTCCGCTTTCCGTAGTCTCACTTGTTCCTTTTTTACTTGTTCCAAAAGTTCATTTATTTTATCAATCATGGTATTTAGGGAATCGCTGAGCATACCTACTTCTGACCCTGCTTTGGTTTCAGACCGTACTGACAAATTTCCCCTTGCAACTTGATCTGTAACTTCTCCAAGTTCCCGGATAGGGCGTATAATACTTAAAGGAATATAATAAGACAAAAAAATCAGTAATAGTATAATTCCAACAAACGCTATTACCGTAAAACGAATCATTATCATAAAGAAATCCTGATATTCTGTCCGTGCAGACTGCATATCCTTGATTTCATAATAGATATATTGAAAAATTGTTTCTCTTAAAAGAGATGTTACGATCTGTATGTCATTTTCCCAGATTTCAATATTATCTTCATATTTATTTCCCTCTTCAAGGTTTTTTTCAATCCGGTTTTTATAATTTTCAAGATTGGTGAGATATTTTTTTACGCTTTTTAGATGATTCATATTCCTGGAAGAATCCGTTAATTCTTCTAAGTCAGTCACAATCCGTGTAGCTTCATTTATCATATCGTCTAATTTTGATTCTTCTATTGTCTTGTTTCCTACGATCAAAAGATACGTTTCATAATCAAAATCTTTCTTAAAGTCAAGACTGAACTCACTGGCGGTCACAACAGAATTGATCATGTCTTCATATTGACGGTTTCCTGCATACAGATTATAAAAGCAAAAAATCAAAAATAAGATCATAGGAATCATTAAAATTAAATAGGAATACCTGATCTTTGTATCAAGAGCCGAATTATTATATAACTCCTTCAGCCTTTTTTTCATTTATTCTTCCCCTTCCCCCGCTTTTGCGCCTCTGTACTGTGTAGGTGTCATACCTTGTGTCTTTTTAAATAAATAAGAAAAATAATGAGGATCTTTGTATCCTACTTCCATACTGATCACACTGCTTCTTTTACTGGTACAGCGAAGCAATTCTTTTGCTTTATTCATACGGTAATTTGTCAGGTATCTGGTAAAAGTCTGGCCTGCCTGCTGGCTGAAAACCATACTGAGATGATTTGGTGAAAAATTAATATGAGATGCTAAAACGTTAAGAGAAAGTTCTTCATCTGCATAATTGTCTTCTATGTACCGTATCACCTCATCTACCACATCCCCATATCGGTTACTTGCAGCCTTTTCCCTAAGTTCCAGAGCTTTATGTACGATCCTGATTAGGTAATCCATAGCATTTTCTTCACTCTGCAAAAACCCGGAGTTACTATCAGGGGGATCAATCTCTTCTTTGGCAAAAGAAAGCCCTTCCACAAATTCTGCAATACAAAAATAACTATCCATAATGATATACTGCCTTAACATATTGGATTTCATTGCATTATTTCCCAGGTCTTTAAAAAATTCTTCCACAAAATATATCGTTTCCTCTTTATCCCCAAATTTTAAAAATTCCCGTATTTTACTTCGATCAATTTGCTTAATATCCATACTTCCTATATCAAACTTTATTTCTTCCTGATAAATTCCTTGTTTGATTTCTTTATAGTTTAAAATCAGACTATCCTTTACAAGATAACGGTGTGCAAAAGCATGGCTTGCGCTTTCAAAAGAAAAGGGCAGCTCCCGGAGCCGGTTTACAGGTTCCCCTATTCCGCCAAAATAACGTATATTTTCATAATCGTCTAAAATTTCTTTTATCTGATATAAATATTTTTCCTGGAAGTCTATCATATCTTCCTTTGAATCGGCTTTAAATAAAAATGCTTTTCCTTCCAAATTCCTGTCAAAGATAAGAAGGTCTTTTTTGCTGTCAAGCATTTCAATTTTTTGTTCTATTTCAATAATGCTGTTTGAATATTCATCACGGGCATGTTTCATAGATTGAACTTTCAAGAGAACAATACTATACCATATAGCAGAAAGATCTATATCTAATCTTCCCGATATTTCAAGAAGTTCGGCTGGCGATTTAGAACCTGTCACAAGATACTGAAATAAATCTTTTCGCTCTTTAAGGAAATTTTCTTTCATTTCTCTCATATATTTCTCTTTAATTTCCCGCTCTTTATGTTTTTCTTCTATCTTGACGGCAAGGCTATCTACTTCTTTTATTAGATCTTCTCCATTAATTGGCTTTAAAAGATATTGTGCAATACCGATCTTAATTCCTTCCTTTGCATATTCAAATTCACTATATCCGGACAATATGATAATTTCAATCCAGGGAAGTTCCTTTTTGATCAGTTTGCTTAGTACAAGACCGTCCATAAAAGGCATCCTGATATCTGTAATTACAATATCCGGTTTTAGTTTTTGAATCATGGGAAATGCCAACTCTCCATCGCTGGCTTCCCCGCAAAATTCATAGCCATGGGATTTCCAATCAATATTGTTTTTAATTCCTTCCCTTACTACAAATTCATCTTCTACCAAAAATACCTTTAACATGCCTAAATCCGCCTTTATTTTTCTTTATAGAAAACAGAAGGATCCTCTGAAATAAACCAGGTTTCCTTCTGTCTTCGTTCCTACTGTTTTCAAATATTATTCATTTTGCCCATAGTAAGCATTTGCACCATGTTTCCGGAAATAATGCTTATCCTGTAATTCTCTGGGAGCCGGTAAAACTTTAGGATTGATCGTCTCTGTCCGGTATGCCATTTTTGCCACTTCTTCCAAAACAACCGCATTGTGGACTGCATCCATAGCATCCTTGCCCCATGCAAAAGGACCATGGTTTTTACAAAGCACTGCAGGAACTGCCATAGGATCCCTTTCCATTCTTAAAAACTCATTGACAATCAAATGACCTGTGTTCTCCTCATAAGCTTCCCCGATCTCTTCTTTCGTCAGGCAGCGAAGACAGGGAACTTCACCATAAATATAATCGGCATGAGTGGTGCCATAGCAAGGGATCCCCCTGCCAGCCTGTGCCCAGCTTGTGGCATAAGAAGAATGGGTATGTACGATTCCTCCAACTTCAGGAAAGGCTTTGTAAAGCTCTAAGTGAGTAGGCGTATCTGAGGAAGGTTTATAATGTCCCTCAATTTTATTTCCCTGCAAATCCATCACTACCATATCTTCCGGTGTGAGTTTATCATAATCAACCCCGCTGGGTTTAATTACAAACAATCCCCTTTCTTTATCGATTCCGCTTACATTTCCCCAGGTAAAAGTCACCAACCCATATCTGGGCAATTCCATATTTGCTTTATAAACTTGCTTTTTTAATTCTTCTAACATTTATGACCCTCCAAAAGTACCAAACCGATATTTGTTTCCTTATTTTAAACTGTTTGTTGCTGCATGTTCAATAGCAAGCCCTGCCATATAGCGCTTCATAAATTTCTCGAAACCTTCTACATCTTCCTTCACAGGTTCCATCTTACTTCCTGTCTGCCCGGCAAAAATCTTTTGGTTCAAAAATTCCTGAAGGCTTTCTTCATCTTTTTTATTTTGCATATAAGAAGCAAGTAAAGCAATTCCCCATGCACCACCTTCTCCTGCTGTTTCCATTACAGACACCGGAGTGTTCATAGCTGCTGCTGCAATCCTCTGTCCCACTCCTTTTGTCTTAAACAAACCGCCATGTCCAAGCATTTCGTCTACTTTAACATCTTCTTCTTTAAACAGGAGATCAAGGCCTGCTTTCAAAGCAGCAAGAGAAGAATATAAATGAGTCCTCATAAAGTTTGCAAGAGTAAACTTATCTTCCGCCCGGCGTACAAACAAAGGCGCTCCTTCATCAAATCCGGTAACCGGTTCCCCTGAAAAATAATTGTAAGAAATCAGGCCGCCGCAATCCCTATCCCCTTCTAACGCTTTATTATAAAGAAGAGAGAATAATTGGTTCTTATCAACTTTAGCGCCCAGGCAATCTGCAAATTCATCAAATAAATTTACCCATGCATTCAGATCAGAAGTACAATTATTACAATGTACCATACCTACCAATGCACCGTCTGGCGTAGTAACCAAATCAATTTCCGGATACACTTTATTTAATTCTTTTTCCAATACGATCATAGCAAACACAGATGTTCCAGCAGATACGTTTCCTGTCCTTACAGCAACACTGTTAGTAGCTGCCATACCCGTCCCCGCATCTCCTTCGGGAGGACATACCATGATACCCGGTTTTAAGTTTCCGCTTTTATCAAGAAGAGCTGCGCCTTCTTCTGATAATTCACCGGCATGTTCGCCTGCTGTCAGTACTTCTGGAAAAATTTCTTCCAATTTCCATCCAAAACCTTCCGGAGCAATCAATTCATTAAAACGGTCTACCATTTTTTGGTCGAAATTTCCAGTCTTAATATCAATAGGGAACATACCGGAAGCATCTCCAACGCCAAGTACTTTCTTTCCAGTCAGTTTCCAATGTACATATCCTGCCAATGTAGTAAAAAAGGCTATATCTTTTACATGCTCTTCTTTGTTTAAAACAGCCTGATACAAATGTGCAATACTCCATCTCTGGGGAATGTTATAATTAAATTCCTTAGTAAGTTTCCCTGCTGCTTCTTCCGTAATGGTATTTCTCCATGTTCTAAAAGGAACAAGCAGATTATCATCTTTATCAAAAGCAAGGTATCCATGCATCATAGCTGAAAATCCGATAGAACCAAATGTAGTAACTTTAACCCCATACTGCCCCTTTACATCATTCAATAGATCCTGATAACAATCCTGTAATCCTTCCCATACATCTTCCATTGTATAGGTCCAGATACCATTGTCATATCTGTTTTCCCATTCATGGCTGCCTGCTGCCAATGGTGTTCCTTTCTCATCAATAAGGACTGCTTTAATCCTGGTAGACCCAAATTCAATACCCAGGGAAGTCCTGCCCTCTTCAATCATTTGTTTTACTTCCATACCCTTTTTACCTCCTTATATTTTTACTTTCATCTAAAAAAATTTCATCGTAATAATAATTTAATAGTACAACTTGTATTGTCATTATTACAAGTTGTTTGTTCTTACTTTACACGAATTTCCTATTACAATTTCCGGTTCAATCCATATATTCTTTTCTCTTTCCAGATGATTTCCATTTCTAATCAAATCAAGTAGAAGCTCTGCTGCTATCTCTCCTAATTTTTCTTGCGGATGTACAATTGTTGTCAGATGCATTCCTGTGCGGTACGCCATATGAGAATGATCATATCCCGTTACCGATACCTCCTCAGGAACTTTTACCCCACTATCTTCCAGGGCTTGTATCACTTTCACCGCAATTTGGTCATTATAACAAACGATAGCATCCATGGGCTTTTTTTCTTTTACCATTTTTCTAATGCTTTCATAAGGATGTACCTTTCTGTCTTCCGTATAAAACCAGACAACTTTATCAGGATCATAAGACATTCCTGCCTCCTGAAGAGCTAACACATATCCTTTATGTCTGTTTTGCCCTTGAATATCATCAGACTTAAAAACTCCTACAATATTTTTATGCCCCGTATCAATCAAATACTTCGTGATTAAATAACCACCTTTACAATCATCCATTAATACATAAGGCTTATCATCTAGCTGGGAAAAACAACCTTGAATAAATACATACGGTATCTTATATTCATCTAACGTCTGGTAAAGATTTATATGTTTGCAATAAATCTGGCTTTTACTTGGCTCTATGATAATCCCGTCAATATCTTTAGACAAAAGTTCTTCTAAATACCTTGCCTCCTGGCTTCTGGAATTTCTGGTATTTTTTAAAAGTATACTGTATCCCTCTTTGGTCAGCACAGAATCAATCCCGCCAATCACTCTAGGGAAAATATAATCGGAAAGATAGGTAGTGATTACTGCAATATTTTTTGAATTTCCTATATGACGTAAAAGACCAGAACAAAAAGTCCCTCTTCCATGTTCTGCATAAATAAAACCGTCATTTTCTAAAATAGAAAGGGCCTTTCTGACAGTCTGCCTGCTGACCTGATACTGGTCAGACAATTCATTTTCCGAAGGAAGTCTGTCTCCCGATCTTAATTGCCCGCACAATATTTTTTCTTTCAAATCATCCATTAACTTGCAATACTTCAATTCTTTCTGCATCTTTATAATCCTCAATACTAAAATATATATTTTCTTTTTTATCTCCTGTCACAGCGGATACCTTGTAAAAATTATATTTTTTGTCTTCTAAAACAGGGCTGCTAAAAACCGCCACTTTAAAATGATTCAAAGAAGAAAACGCAGCAATTGGAAAATCTTTTTCATCTGTCATCATGATCAGATCATTACCTGAAACCTTTTCTTTAAATTCTAAAACCAGAAATTTTTGTTTTGACTCGCCCTTTATTTCATCATACATATTTCCACTTCCAAATACAACTCCCCCATTGATATAAATTCCTTCATCAGAATCTAGCCCGCTGTCCATACTGTCTGAATTTGCACAAGCATACACAAAACCATCATTAATTACCAGATATCCGTTGGAATCTAATCCGTCTCCATCTTTACCAAAACCGGAATTACAAATAATGTTCCCTCCATTTATCGTAAGGACAGATCTGTGGTTTTCATTGGTATTAATAGAATCATTGGCTGCATTGATTAAAAGATCACCACTTTCAATTGTCAAATGAAGATGACTGGAAATTCCCTCTTTTTCCGCATTAACAGTAAGTTTTCCATCTTCACCAGAACGGATATTGAAAGAAACAAAACTTTCAATTACCCCATCAAATTTATATTTCTTTTTTGCCTTATTATTTTTGATATCTTCCTTCTTCGTTCCGTCTTCATAAATCCTTGCTACATATGATCCATTTATGACATTTTCACTTTCTTTTGCAAGAATAAGATTAAATCCGGCATGGGAAGTATCTACATGAGGCGATACATCTTTTTTCTTGGCTTTTCCGCATTCATAAGCGCGATAAACCAATATGGAAGGTGCAACTGTACATGTTATTTCTGTATTATTTAAAATCAAATTGACCACTGCATCCGGATCATTTTCTGCATTTTTCCCGAGATCAATGAAAATCTGTCCTTTTGAAATACTGCCTGTCACCTCATATGTACCCGGTTTTGTTATAGTAATAACCGTATGCAAAGCTGCTTCTTTCAGGCTATGGGCATCCTTTTCATCCCCGTTCCCGTATGTCTCTCCTTGTCCTTCTTCATAATAAATAATATCAGCCCCTATATAAACCGTATCTTTTTCGTCCGTAGAAGCTTTTTTTCCATTAACAAATATTCCATCATCTGAAAGAGTAATAGAAACAATATTTTGATTAGAACAACTTGTCAAAAGAAACAAAAATAGAAAACATAACACAAGAATAATTTTTTTCATAAGAACCTCTAATTTTGATAAAAAAACTGCTATACTCTTTGGTAAAAGTATAGCAGTTTTCCTTTTACATCATATCAGGATCACTGGAAATTTCATTTGCCACAGCGCCAGAAACGGCTGCAATCGCTTGATTCTTTTCCTCTTCTGAAAGTCCTGTAAAATTAATATTTTTATTGACTTTAGCGTCATAAGTCCCTGCTTTTACTATTTCAGCAAGATCAATGCCCACTGTTTCTTTCATAGTTTCAAACAATTTTGTCATTACACCTGGAACATTGTCAGCAACTGTATTTACACCGTTATTTCCATCTCCTCCTATAATTGTGATCTTATCGATCTGGGTAAGAGGTTCTGCAATCTTTCCGGCAATTTCAGGCAAAACTTGAATCAGCATCTCTGCCATAGCTGCATTATTATACTTCTGATATGCAATTGCTTTCTTTTCCATCGCTTCTGCTTCTGCAATTCCTTTTGCACGGATTGCCTCCGCTTCTGCTTCACCTACCATGCGGATACCTTCTGCTTCCTGTTCTTTAGCAAATTTTTGAGCTTCCGCAGTTGCTTTAAGAGCTTCCGCCTCTTTTTCACGCTCAAATTTATCTGCTTCCGCATTTTTCATTCTTGTATATAATTCTGCTTCAGACTGTTGTTGACGGGCAAACTTATCTGCTTCCGCTTTTTTCTTAATTTCTGCGTCAAGAGCTTTTTCTTTTACTTCTGCTTCCCGCTGTTTTAAGATAACCTCTTTTTCCTGTTTAGCAATACTTGCCTCCTGGGTCGCGATCTCAATAGTCTTTCGCTGTTCCTGTTCCTGGATACTATAAGCAGCATCCGCCTCTGCCCGTTTTGTATCTTCCAGTTTTTGTAATTCAGCTTTCTGCAAAGCAAGTTCATTATTCTTTTTAGCAATTTCACGTTCGGCATTGATCCTTGCATCATTAGCCTGTTTATCTGCTTCCGCTTTTGCTACAGCAATTTCCTTTTCTGCTTCTGCCTTTGCAATTGCTGCTTTTTTCTTGATCTGGGAAATATTATCAATACCAAGATCATCAATCACACCATTACCATCAGCAAAATTCTGTACATTAAAACTAACAATATCAAGACCCATAGCAGCAAGATCCGGCTCTGCATTTTCTTTTACAAGATTTGCAAACTTTTGACGATCACTGACCATTTCTTCCAACCGCATACGACCAACGATTTCTCTCATATTACCTTCAAGAACTTCCCTTGCAATACTGGCTATGTACTGGGTATTTTGATTTAAAAAGTTTTCCGCTGCAAGGGACAATTTTGATTTTTCACTGCTGATCTTAATATTAACCGCTGCATCCACCTGAATATTAATGTAATCCGCCGTAGGAACTGCATTTGACGTCTTCACGTCAATTGCGATCAACTTAAGACTCAATTTATCCATTCTCTCAAAAAAAGGAATCTTTACACTTGCTTTACCAATGATAACCTTTTTTCGCAGACCAGATATAATATACGCTGTATCCGGCGGCGCTTTTTTGTATCCTGTCACCATGATGACCAATACAAAGACTACTACCACTATTGCAATAATAATTCCTGCCATTTTGTAACCCTCCTGTTAAATTATATTTTTAACTCACTACTGTTTGAACCCCACCTGAATCTTTATCTTTAGAATAAAGTATTTTTAAGATAATTGGTGTAGAAATAGACGACACAATAATAAGGAAAATAACCGATGTAAAATAAACCGGTTCCAAAAGTCCTACGGAAAGCCCCCTTTGTGAAACAATCAGAGCTACCTCTCCCCTGGTCATCATACCAACTCCAATTTTTAACGCATCATTTCCATTAAATTTGCATAATTTCGCCATAAGCCCACAGCCTATGATCTTACTAACCAGACCAACTACCACAAAACCAAGGGAAAACAAAAGAATAGAACTTGATATATTATCAATATTTGTTTTCAGTCCAATACTTGCAAAGAAAACCGGGCCAAAGATCATATAGGAATTTACATCGACTTTCCTTTCTATGTATTCCGAATCTTTAATAGAACAAAGGATGATCCCGGCAACATAAGCGCCTGTAATATCAGCGATCCCGAAATATTTTTCCGCTACATACGCTAAAATCAAACAATAAGCCACACCGGCAATGGGAATCCTTCTGGTATGAGGATATCTCTTATCTACAACCTTAAATATTTTATAAGAGATAAACCCAACAATAATTGCAAGTACAAAAAACAGGACGGTATTGGTAATTACTTTTAAGGGGTTTGAATCAGGGTTTTTTAAACCGATTACAAAAGTAAGTACAATAATCCCAATTACATCGTCAATAATTGCTGCACTTAAAATTGTTGTTCCTACTTTTCCCTTTAATTTTCCCATTTCTTTTAAAGACTGTACAGTAATGCTCACCGAAGTTGCCGTAAGGATCGTACCTACAAAAACAGCTTTATAAAATTCCTCTGATCCCCAGGGAGCGCTCCCATAATATAACATATAAAATCCAGCCCCCATAAAAAGAGGAATAAATACACCTGCACAGGCAATTAACGCTGCAATCGGCCCTGTTTTTAAAAGATCTCTCATATTTGTCTCAAGTCCTGCTGAAAACATTAGAAAAATAACGCCAATTTCAGCCATCTGCAGCAAAAAATCAGTTTGATTTACCCAGCCTAAAATACTTGGCCCTATAACAAGGCCGGCAATAATCTCTCCAACTACTTGAGGCGCTTTCAATTTTCTTGCTAATATGCCAAATAATTTTGCCGTAATCATAATAATAGCAAGATCTTTTAATACAAGATATGTTTCCATTTTTTCTTTTTACTCCTCCTCTTCTGTAGGAAGAGTAATCTCTTCCTCTTCATAATGTTCAGGAATTTCTTCCATTTCATCATCTATGTTTTCAACTTCATGATCTCCGTTAAAAACCTTTTCTCTTACTTTTGCAATCTGTGCTACTGTCACGTCCTTATCAAGATTAATCAGCTTTACACCGGAAGTAATGCGTCCCAAAATAGAGATATCTTCCATACGGATCTGGATAATGATTCCTCCGGTTGTAATCATCATAATTTCATGATCGTCATTTACAGCCTTTACACCGATCACATCACCTGTTTTTTCTGTAATTTTATAACATTTAACTCCTTTTCCTCCACGCTTTTGAACGGTAAATTCATCAAGATAAGTTCTCTTGCCCATACCGTTTGCAGAAACAATAAGCAAAGAATCTCCCTGATGATCAAGCTGCATACCTACTACTTCATCATCACTGGATAAACTCATGCCAATCACACCCATAGATGACCTTCCTGTAGAACGTACATCTGTTTCTTTAAAGCGAATACACATTCCATATTTTGTTACAAGGAAAATTTCCGTATCTTGATCCGTAACCTTTACTTCAATCAATTCATCATCATCTCGAAGATTAATTGCAGCCAAACCATTCTTACGGACATTACTATATTCTATGATACTTGTTTTCTTTACAATACCTTTCTTTGTAACCATGAAAAGATTTTTGTTTTCTTCATAATCCTTAATTGGGATAATCGCATTTATTTTTTCCCCTGGATTAAGTTGTAAAATATTGACAATAGCAATTCCCCTGGAAGTACGGCTTCCTTCAGGAATCTCATAAGTCTTTAAACGGTAAACTCTTCCGAAATTTGTAAAAAACATCACATAATGATGGGTCGTAGTCATTAAAAGGTCTGCAATAAAATCATCTTCTATGGTCTGCATTCCTTTAATTCCTTTACCTCCCCTGTGCTGGGATTTAAAATTATCTATTGTCATTCTTTTGATATATCCGAGATTAGACATGGCGATAATCGTATTTTCATTAGGAATCATATCTTCCATAGAAATATCATATTCATCAAAACCTATTTTACTTTTTCTTTCATCACCATATTTATCTGATACTTCTTTTATTTCCGTTCTGATCACACCAAGAAGGATCTTTTCATCCGAAAGGATTTCTTTTAACCGGGCAATTTTAGCAAGCAGTTCCTGATGCTCATTTTCAAGCTTTTCTCTTTCCAACCCGGTAAGAGCACGAAGCCTCATGTCTACAATTGCTTGTGCCTGTACATCCGTAAGCCCAAAACGTTCCATCAAACTTTCTTTTGCAATCTGTGTACTACGGCTTCCCCGGATAATTCTGATCACTTCATCAATATTATCAAGAGCAATTAACAACCCTTGCAAAATATGATCACGTTCTTCTGCTTTGTTCAGGTCATATTTTGTCCTTCTAGTAACTACCTCTTCCTGATGGGTTATGTATGCTTTTAACATATCCAAAATATTTAAAGTTTTAGGTTCCCCATTTACAAGGGCAAGCATAATAATCCCAAAAGTATCCTGCATTTGTGTATGCTTATACAAATGGTTCAAAATAATATTTGCACTTGCGTCACGGCGAAGTTCAATGACAATACGCATCCCTTCCCTGTCAGATTCATCCCTAAGATCTGTAATACCATCTATTTTCTTTAATTTAACCAGTTCCGCTATTTTCAAAATTAAATTTGCTTTATTTACCATATAAGGAAGTTCCGTAACAATAATACGGCTCTTTCCATTTGACATGGTTTCTATATCTGTTACGGCACGAACCCTTACTTTTCCCCGGCCTGTCCTGTATGCTTCCTCACTTCCCCGGGTACCTAAAATAATTCCGCCGGTGGGAAAATCAGGAGCTTTCACAATAGATAAAATTTCTTCTATCTCTGTTTCCTTATCTTCAATAATTCTATTATCAATAATTTTAATAATAGCATCTATCACTTCCCGGAGATTATGGGGAGGAATATTGGTTGCCATACCTACTGCAATCCCAGTAGTACCATTTACCAAAAGATTTGGATACCGGCTTGGAAGAACGGAAGGTTCTTTTTCCGTTTCATCGAAGTTGGGCACAAAATCAACGGTATCTTTATTAATATCCGCTAAAAGTTCCATAGATATCTTACTTAAACGCGCTTCCGTATAACGCATTGCTGCAGCGCCATCTCCATCCACGGACCCAAAATTGCCATGTCCATCTACCAATGGATAACGGAAAGACCAAGGCTGCGCCATATTTACCAATGCGCCATAAATAGAGCTGTCTCCATGGGGATGATATTTACCCATGGTATCACCGACGATACGGGCGCTCTTTCTATGAGGCTTATCCGGACCATTATTTAATTCGATCATAGAATAGAGAACTCTTCTTTGCACGGGTTTAAGCCCATCCCTTACATCAGGAAGAGCCCTGGATGCAATTACGCTCATAGCATAATCAATATAAGAATTTTCCATGGTTTTTTGCAGGTCTACGTCATGGATCTTATCAAAAATATTATCTTCCATCTATACTCCTAACCAGATAACTTAAATATCAAGATTCTTTACAAATTTTGCATTTTCTTCTATAAATTCCCGTCTTGGTTCTACCTTATCACCCATCAGCGTTGTAAAAGTAAGATCGATCTCTGACTCAGCTTCTTCATTCATAGTAACACGGAGAAGTACCCTTCTTTCCGGATCCATGGTAGTTTCCCAAAGCTGTTCCGGATCCATTTCACCAAGTCCCTTGTATCGTTGGATCTTATTATTCTGGTCACGTCCTACCTGGGAAAGTATTCCATTTAACTCCTCATCACTATAGGCATACCAAATATTTTTATTTTTTTCCAGTTTGTACAAAGGAGGCTGTGCCAAATAAACATACCCCTGTTTAATAAGCTCCGGCATAAACCGATAAATAAATGTGAGAAGAAGAGTAGCAATATGTGCGCCGTCTACATCCGCATCAGTCATCAAAATAATCTTGTGATATCTCAATTTTGAAATATCAAAATCTTCATGAATTCCGGTACCAAACGCCGTGATCATTGCTTTAATTTCAGCGTTGGCATAGATTTTATCAAGCCTTGCTTTTTCTACATTTAAAATCTTTCCCCGCAGAGGAAGGATTGCCTGTGTTGCACGGCTTCTTGCAGTCTTAGCGCTGCCTCCCGCAGAATCTCCCTCAACAATATAGATCTCACAATTTTCAGGATTTTTGTCAGAACAATCCGCGAGTTTGCCAGGAAGAGACGCTGTCTCTAACGCTGTTTTTCTTCTGGTAAGATCTCTTGCTTTTCGCGCCGCATCTCTGGCCCTTTGGGCAAGAATAGATTTTTCACAAATAAGCTTTGCGATTAGCGGGTTTTGTTCAAGAAAATAGGTAAGCTGTTCGCTCAATATACTATCCACAGCATTTCTTGCTTCCGAATTTCCCAGCTTTTGTTTCGTCTGTCCTTCAAATTGAGGATCTTCTATTTTTACACTTACAATTGCCGTGAGCCCTTCCCGGATGTCTTCCCCGGAAAGGTTTGGTTCACTTTCTTTTAATAATTTATTGGTTCTGGCATAATCATTAAATGTTTTTGTAAGGGCATTTCTAAAACCCACCAGATGGGTACCCCCTTCCGGCGTATTAATATTGTTTACAAAACTATAAGAACTTTCCGTATAAGAATCATTATGCTGCATTGCCACTTCCACATAAACATTATTCTTGCTTCCCTCAAAATACATAACGTCATTGTAAAGAGGTGTTTTACTTTTATTTAAATAAGTGACAAATTCCTTAATGCCTCCTTCATAATGAAATTCTCTTTCTATAGGCTTTTGACCCTCTTCCACACGCATGTCTTTTAAAATAATATGAAGGCCCTTGGTAAGAAAAGCCATTTCACGGAGCCTCTGTTTTAAAACATCATATTCATATACAAGAGTTTCCTGAAAAATAGCCGCATCAGGTTTAAAAGTAACCTTTGTCCCTGTTTTTTCCGTTTCACAGTCACCCACAATTTTTAACGGATAACAGACTTGCCCTTTTTCATATCTTTGTTGGTAAATCTTTCCATCCGTAAATATTTTCACTTCAAGCCAATCGGAAAGGGCATTAACAACAGATGCTCCTACCCCGTGAAGTCCACCGGAAACCTTATATCCTCCACCGCCAAATTTACCGCCAGCATGAAGAATCGTAAAAACCACTTCAACTGCCGGAAGTCCTGCTTTATGATTAATACCTACAGGAATGCCTCTCCCATTATCCGTAACAGTGACAGAATTATCCTGATTGATCACTACTTCAATTGTATCACAATATCCTGCAAGAGCCTCATCAACAGAATTATCCACAATTTCATAGACAAGATGATGAAGTCCCCTGCTGGAAGTTGAACCAATATACATACCTGGTCTTTTTCTTACCGCTTCTAGTCCTTCTAAAATCTGAATTTGATCTGCCCCGTAATCATTATTCATACTAATAGTCTTGTCCTTTCATTTCTGCGATTCCATTTGTTATTTTATATACTCTATTTATTTCAAAACGATTATTGATAAATTCATCTAACCCTGTACAGGTAATAATTGTTTGAATACTTCCAATACTATTTAAGAGATAATTTTGTCTGTTACTGTCAAGTTCTGACAAAACATCATCAAGCAATAAAACTGGTGTATCTCTTGTTATTTTTTTAACCAATTCTATTTCTGATAATTTTAATGACAACGCTGCAGTCCTTTGTTGGCCCTGGGAACCATACTTACGAATATCTATTCCATTCACAATAAATGAAAAATCATCCCTATGAGGACCACAGGAAGTAAGTTTACATTTGATATCTTTTTCTTGGTTTTCTTTCATTTTATATTCAAAATTTTCAGTAGTCACATCAGGCTCATATCTAACAATAAGCTCTTCTTTTCCTCCAGATAACTTACTATGTATTCCGCCTATGATCTCACATAATTGATCTGCAAATATTTCTCTTCTTTCAATAATTTTACTTCCAAAAGAAACCAACTGAGAATCCCATATATTTAAAGTTTCTTTAAGTCCCTGATTAAAAGAAAGATCTTTGAGAAGTTTATTTCTCTGATTGATTATTTTATTATAATTATTTAAGTTATAAAGATAAAAACTATCTAATTGACAAAGTTCCATATCAGCAAATCTTCTTCTCTCAGAAGGCCCATTTTTTATGATCCCAAGATCCTCCGGAGAAAAGAAAACCACATTTAAAAGCCCGAGAAGTTCAGAAGCTTTTTTTATCTTTTGCCCGTCGATTGCTATCCCTTTTGATTTATTTTTACGAAGATGCATGTCTACCCTGTATTCTGAAGATTCCTTTTCAAGGTAGGTTCTTATATGGGCTTCTTCTTTATTAAAATTTACTACTTCTTTATCTTTGCTTCCTTTATGGGATTTCGTGGTAGCAGAAAAATAAATAGCCTCAAGAATATTTGTTTTTCCCTGAGCATTATCACCGTAAAGAATCGTCGTTCCCTTATCAAAACTTATATTTAATGTCTCATAATTTCTAAAATCAGCCAATTCAAGAGATTTAATGATCATATTAAACCTTCAACCCAACAGCCTTTCCGACTTTAACCTGGTTACCGTCAAATTCAATAATATCTCCAATAAAAACTTTTTTTCCTCTTTGCATTTCAATTTGGCCATTTAATTTTACCTGGCCATCCTGAATAACATATTTTGCATCGACTCCAGACTCCACCAGTCCGGCAAGCTTAAGCGCCTGTCCTAATTTAATAAAATCATCCCTTATATTAATTATTTCCATATTTTTCCTCTTTAAACTTTCTGTATTTTAGGATACCGTAGTAAAATTAACAGGAAGTATCAGATAGATATATTTTTCCGCTACATCTCTGATAAAACATGGAGCCTTTGGATTGACAAGATAAATATCAATTTGCTCATCATCGATAACACGGAGAGCGTCGATCATAAATTTAGGATTAAAACCTATCATAATATCCTTTCCCTGTTTTGAAATATCAATCTCCTCATTCATACTTCCCACAGTAGAATTTATTTTCAGCTCCATCATCTCATCACCAATATGAATAATAATTGGTTTTTTATCCCCTTCTTTTACTAAAAGTGTAGCCCTGTCTATACATTCAAGAAGTTCCCTTTTATTGATTGTTACCTTTGTCTCATAATCACTGGAAAGCATTTGATCAATCCTAAAATACTCCCCTTCAATCAACCTTGAAACGACAGTAGTATTATCAAACTCAAATACAATATGTTTTCCAGTAAAGAAAATGCTTACATCTTTATCTGCATCGCCAGACACAATTTTACTGACTTCATTCAATGTCTTTCCAGGCACTACGACTTTTCTTGAAGGATAACTGTTCTTAAGATCTATTTTTCGTATCGAAATCCTATGACCGTCAAGGGAAACAACTTTTAATTCATTTCCATTGATGTCAAATAATTCACCTGTCATCAGTTTATTATTATCATTATCTGCAATAGAAAAAATAGTCTGCCTTACTACTTCTTTCAAAGTAAATTGAGATAACATGATGGAATCAATTCTTTCAATTGATGGGAGATAAGAAAAATCTTCTCCTGACTTTCCTATAATCGTAAACTTAGCTTTTTCACAGGTTATATTTGTTTTAAAAGAAGAATCTGTTTCTATAATCACATCATTATCGGGAAGCTTTCTTACAATATCAAGAAGTATTTTTGCATCCAGAGCAATCTTTCCTTCTTCTATAACATCTCCTTTTATCAATGTCTCAATACCAAGTTCCATATCATTGGCAGTTAATCTAATACCATTTTCTGTAGCATCCACCAATATACATTCAAGAATCGACATAGTTGTTTTATTAGGAACTGCCTTTGATACAATTTGTACTCCGTTTAATAAATTTGATTTACTGCATACTAATTTCATTTGTGAATACTGTCCTTTCTTTTATGAGGATAACGATCCTGTTCATGCATAGCCTATTTATATATAAAATAATTAGTAATATAAATAATAATGGATGTTGATTTGTGTATAACTCTTTTATTATACTATTTTTCAAGGAAAAATGAAATGTAAAACAAGTGGATAAACAAAAATTATTTTAAGGATAACTTTAAAGTTATTCACAATTTAATTTTTTCTTTATGATACTAATGGTATTTTCCATTTCTTTGTTTTCTTTCACTTCCGCAGTGATTTTGTCAATTCCGTGGATAACTGTAGTGTGATCTTTTTTTCCAAGGGATTTCCCAATGCTTTGAAGAGAATCTGGCGTCAGTATCCTGCACAGGTACATACAAATCTGCCTTGGAAGTACATACTCAGAATTTCTTCTTTTGGAAATTATTTCTTCTGGGGTAATGGAAAAATGTTCTGCCACCACGCTGATGATGAGAGCATGGGTGATATTTCTTTTTTGGTTAGGAGATATAATATCTTTTAATGCCTCTTCTACGTTATCAAGTGTGATCTCTACATTATTCAGTTTAGAAAAAGCAATTACTTTATTATAGGCGCCTTCTAATTCTCTGATATTTGATTTGATATTGTTGGCAATATATTGAAAAACATCTTCTTTTATCTGTCTGCTGTTATTTTCTGCATTCTTTTTTAAAATTGCCATTCTTGTTTCGTAATCAGGCGGTTGTATATCAGCGATTAATCCCCATTCAAACCTTGATTTGAATCTTTCTTCCAAAGTTTCCATTTCTTTTGGAGGTTTGTCCGATGAAAGGACAATTTGTTTTCCTGATGAGTGAAGTACATTAAACGTGTGAAAAAATTCTTCCTGAGTGCTTTCTTTTCCTATGATAAATTGTATATCATCGATAAGCAGCACATCTACCGTTCTATATTTTTCTCTTAGTTGGTTCATTTTTGTAGCATTACCACTTCTGATGGAGTCGATTACTTCGTTGGTAAATTGTTCTGAAGTCACATAAAGTACTTTCATATCAGGGTTTTGGTCTAATATAAAATGTCCGATAGAATGCATAAGATGGGTTTTACCAAGTCCTGCTCCTCCATATAAATATAGGGGATTATAAGCTACCCCAGGAGATTCTGCAGCGGCCAGGGAAGCAGAATGTGCAAACTTATTATTGCTTCCTACTACAAAAGTATCAAATCTGTACTTGGAGTTTAAGTTTGCATTTTCATGGTTGATATTATAAATGTTTCCTGGTGTAGAGAGAGTTTCATCTTCCGCATCTTTTTCTAAGATAAAAGCAATGTCATAAGTATGATTCATCATTTCAGAGATAGTAACCTGAAAATAACTTTTATATTTGGAAGAAATGTATTTCAGGGCATGAGCCTGATCAGATGGAATCATAATGGTAACCACATCATTTTTTTCATTATAAAAATTAAGAGGTTTTATCCATGTATTGTAAGAAATGTCTGACAGGTCATATTCTTTTCTTACTGTTTCTTTGATCAGATCCCAATTTTCTTTAATAAAATCCATGATATATCCCCCAAAATAATGATAGCAAAAAACACTCAACTATATCTTAATATAAAACATGTAAAAATTCAAATTCTTTTTAGTTTACATAAAATTGATTTTACTTTATGAGCCTTGTGAATAACTTTTAGGAAGAAATAAACAATTTACACATCCTTGAAATTAGGCAAATTCTATATAGCATTTGTACAAATGTTGAAAAAATACAAGTTATCCACAAATTATCCACAGGTTGTGGATATAATTATGTAAATTAAATTTTAAAAATTATCTATATTTAGTGGTTAGAAATTGCCAAGGATAACTAGATATAGAGGTAGTAAAAGTGACGATTTTACAGGGTTTTATTTGTATTTTTTTTATGAATATTTTCATGTTTTATACTTGACGTAGGTGATTTAATTTTATATAATCGTAATGATATTTTCCATGAAAAGATTTGGTTTCTAAATATTTGTTTACCTGATTATATATTAATTGATGATTTATTAATGTATTAAGGTTGAGTAAATGAAGGAGGTGCATACGATATGAAAATGACTTTTCAGCCTAAGAAAAGACAAAGGTCCAAAGTTCATGGTTTCAGAGCCAGAATGAGTACTCGTGGCGGAAGAAAGGTTTTAGCAGCCAGAAGGGCAAAAGGAAGAAAAAGGTTATCAGCATAGGCCGCGTAAGTGGCCTTTTTTTCTACCAGAAAAATTTAAAAGGATATGAAATATAAATATTCACAGTCGTTAAAAAAATATATAGATTTTCAGCATGTTTATAAAAATGGCAAATCTTTTGCCAACAAATATTTAGTTATGTATGTAATGGAAAATGATCAGGAAATGAACAGGCTGGGAATAAGCGTCAGTAAAAAAGTTGGAAACAGCGTTGTCAGACATAAAATTACAAGATTGATAAGAGAAAGTTACAGGCTGCACGAAGAAATGTTTATGTCTAATAGTAGTTTAGATATGGTAGTCATAGCTAGAAACAGCGCTTCTTCTATCTCATATGCAGAAACAGAAAGTGCTTTATTACATCTTGCAAAGCTTCATGGTATATGTAAGTAATCGTGATACATGATATTATGAGGAAATCAGAAAATAACATGAAAACATTATTTATTAGATTGATTAAATTTTATAGAAAATATATTTCTCCGTTAAAATCAACAAAATGTCCTTATTTTCCTACTTGTTCTGAATATGGATTAGAGGCTGTTGAAAAGTATGGGGCTTTTCGGGGAGGGCTTTTGGCTTTATGGAGAATAATAAGGTGTAATCCTTTTTCAAAAGGAGGTTACGATCCTGTACCATAGTAAATTTAATTGATGAATAAAAACAGGAGGAAGTAAATTGACAGGAATTGTTTTAACTCAGTATGATGGATTTATATTAGGGCCAATAGCAAAAGTTCTTGGACTTCTTATGGAAGGGATTTTTAATGTATTAAGTTTAATAAATATCCCTAATATTGGTTTATCAATTATCATTTTTACTATTGTAATTTATTTGCTGATGATGCCGCTTACCATTAAACAACAGAAATTTTCAAAGCTTTCTGCAAAAATGAATCCGGAGCTTCAGGCTATCCAAGCAAAATACAAGAATAAAAAAGATAATGATTCTATGATGGCTATGAATGCTGAGACTCGTGCAGTATATGCAAAGTATGGAGTTTCACCAAGTGGGAGTTGTATTCAGTTATTAATACAAATGCCTATTTTGTTTGCTTTGTATCGTGTTATTTATGCTATGCCGGCTTATGTAAGTAAAATTGGCGATACATTCAGGGTTCTTGCTGATAAGATCATTTCTGTGGATAATGCACAGTTTTTGCAAAATTCAGGAATTGAAACAATAACCAGGACAGTATCTATGTATGGTAAAAATATATCGGAGGGTAACATACAAAATGGTATTGTTGATGTTCTTAATATGTTGTCTTCTTCTGATATGGCAGCTATTTCTGAACATTATGGTCTTTCTTCCCTTCAATTTAATGGTAATTATATTTTTAGCCAGTTGAATTCAGCAGGTGAAGTCATTCAGAGAGGTTTGATTGACAGATATAATAATTTTTTGGGAATTAATATATCAAATTCTCCTTCTTATATGGTGAGTCAGGCATGGAATGCTGAAGGAGGAGTGCAATGGCTGCTTATTATTGTCGCGCTTCTTATCCCTTTATTATCTGCTGTAACTCAGTGGATCAACGCAAAATTAATGCCTCAGGCAAATGTAGACAGTAAAGATAAAAATGACCAGCAAAATTCTATGGCACAGTCAATGAAAATGATGAATACTATGATGCCGATCATGTCCGCTGTTTTTTGTTATACGCTTCCTACAGGTATGGGTCTTTACTGGATTGCCGGTTCTGTTGTGAGAAGTATTCAACAGGTAGTGATTAATAAACATATTGATAAAATAGATATAGAGGAAGTTATTAAGAAAAATAAAGAAAAACAAGCAAAGAAACTTGAAAAAGCCGGAATTGATCCAAATACTTTAAATAGAAATGCGACTATAAGCACTAGAAATGTGAATACTTCAAAGCCTTCTATGTCAACGAAAGCAAAAGTAAATTCTATGACACAGGAAGAAAAAGATGAGGCAATGAAAAAATCCACTGAATATTATAACAAAAATGCAAAGCCTGGAAGTCTTGCAGCAAAAGCAAATATGGTAAGACAGTATAATGAAAAAAATAATAAATAGGGGGTAATTATTATGGAATATATTGAAATTACAGCTAAAACGGTTGCAGATGCTATTACTAATGCATGTCAGAAGCTTGAAGTTATTAGTGATAAATTGGATTATATCGTAGTAGATGAAGGTTCATCAGGTTTTCTTGGAATCGGTTCTAAACCTGCCATAATAAAGGCAAAAGTAAAGTCTTCTGTAGTAGATCATGCAAGAGAATTTTTAAATGATGTGTTTGAAGCTATGGATTTAGTGGTAGTTATTGATATTAAGTACGATGAAGAAAATAAAAATATGAATGTTGATTTAAGTGGAGATGAAATGGGTATTTTGATTGGAAAAAGAGGACAAACTCTTGATTCACTCCAATATCTGTTATCTTTAGTAGTGAATAAGGAATCAGAGGATTATATCAGGGTAAAAGTTGATACGGAAGATTATAGGAGAAGGAGAAAAGAAACGTTAGAAAATCTTGCTAAAAATATTGCGTACAAAGTAAAAAGGACAAAACGTCCAGTTTCTCTTGAACCAATGAATCCTTATGAAAGAAGAATCATCCATTCTGCCCTTCAAAATGATAAATATGTTACTACTCATAGTGAAGGAGATGAACCTTTTAGGAAAGTTGTTGTGACATTAAAAAGATAAACGAAAAGCTGCTGCAATAGGAATGCAGCGGCTTTTCCTTTTTAAGGAGAATTGTTATGGAATCAGAAACTATTGCTGCAATTGCTACTCCTCTTGGAAATGCGGGTATTGGAATAATCAGGGTAAGCGGTGGAGATGCAGTAAGGATTGTAGACCAGGTATTTATAAATGGTAAAAATAAACATATTTTAAAGAATATGAAAAGCCATACGATTCATTATGGTTTTATTATTGATGAAGATAAAAATGTTATTGACGAAGTTATGGTTTCTTATATGAAAGCTCCAAATAGTTTTACTGCTGAAGATACGGTAGAAATAAATTGCCATGGTGGTATTTTGGTTATGAACCGTATTTTAGAGCTTGTTATTAAAAATGGCGCCAGGCTTGCAACTCCAGGTGAATTTACAAAGAGAGCATTTTTAAATGGGCGGATTGATCTTACGAAGGCAGAAGCTGTTATGGATATCATTTCTTCTAAAAATAAGGCGGCTTTAAAAAATTCAATTAGCCAGCTTCAAGGATCTGTATATGAAAAGATTAAAAGTTTAAGAGATGAAATAATTTATGAAATCGCTTTTATAGAATCTGCATTAGATGATCCGGAACATATCAGTTTAGATGGATATTCTGAAAAATTAATGGATAAAATAACATTTTTGTGTAAAGATGTATCTACACTGTTATCCCGTTCAGAAAATGGAAGAATAATAAAAGAAGGGATTAATGTTGTTATTATTGGAAAACCAAATGTAGGAAAATCCTCTCTGTTAAACAGATTGTTAGGACAGGACAAAGCTATTGTTACAGATATTGCTGGAACGACAAGAGATATTATAGAAGAGGATATCAGATTAGATGAAATAAATCTTCATATCATAGATACGGCTGGTATACGTCCTACAGAAGACATCATAGAAAAAATTGGAGTAAGTAAATCAATTGAGTATGCATCATTAGCTGATCTTATTGTATATGTTATGGATTCTTCCATTCCTCTTGATGAGAATGATATGAAGATTATTGAAATGATAAAAGATAAAAAATGTATCATCTTATTTAATAAATCTGATTTGGAAACTCAATTTAGTATTGAAGACCTAAAGGATATTATAGGTCAAAATACGGTAGTTATTAAAACTTCTACAAAAGAAAATATTGGTATAAAAGAATTTTTAGATCAAATAAAAGAAATGTTTTTTAAAGGTGATATTATATCTGATGATGAAATGATTATTACTAATATTCGTCATAAAGAAGCATTTTTAGAAACCTATGATAGTTTAACAAAAATAATCGATAGTTTAAATATGGGTTTACCAGAGGATTTTTATTCCATTGATTTATTGAATGCTTATAATAGTCTTGGAAGAATCATAGGGGAACAAATAGAAGATGACTTGGTAAATGAAATTTTTTCAAAGTTTTGTATGGGAAAATAAATGAGGAACAAAAGAAAGGAAATTAAAATATGAAAGTTTCTGTTTTTTATGAACATATTCTTGAGGCAGCGGATCAGTCTTCCATGACTGTTCTTGAAGTTTGTAAAAATATTTCTTCTTGTGGAATAATGGGAATAGAAATTGAAAATGTCAGATTAAAAGAAAACGAAGAAGAAATTATGAAAATAACTAGGCAGACTGATATGGAAATAAGCTGCATTTATGGTTTTTATGATTTTTCTCACCAGGAAGATATTAAAAATGGATTTGAAATTGTAGATCTGGCAAAAAAAGTGAATGCAAAAAAAGTAATGCTTATACCTGGATTTGTAAAAGGAATAGAATTACTTCCTTTTATATATAAGCGTAAAATGAATAAGATGGTATCTGCATTGATAGCTGTATGTAATTATGCAAAAATCAATAATATTACAGTTGTATTAGAGGATTTTGATGATAAGATAGCTCCTTATTGTAATGCAAAAGGTTTGAAATATTTTATTGATCATGTAGATGGTTTGAAGTGCGCTTTTGATACAGGTAATTTTTTATACAGTGAAGAAGATTCTTTGGAAGTGCTTCCTATGTTTATTGATCAAATTGCTCATGTTCATTGCAAAGATAGAACTTTTGATAAAAAAGAAGGAGAGATTCCAAAAGAAACGATAAAAGGAAGGCAAATGTATTCTTGTGCAGTGGGCAGTGGTTGTATTAAAATGAAAGAAATTATTGAGAAGGTTATAGGAACTGGGTATGATGATTATTTTGCTATTGAACATTTTGGTTCTCTTACCCAGTTGAATGATATGATAAAATCTGTTGAATGGTTACAGCAATTTTAATATGATGATCTATTATAAAAAGAAAGGGTTATGGAAATGATCAAAGTAACGGTTTGGAATGAGTATATAGAAGAAAAAATGTATGATCATGTTGCAAAAGTTTATCCGGAAGGGATACATACATGTATAAGTAATTTTTTGTCTAAAGATAAGGAGATACAAGTTAAGTGTGTAACTCTTTCTATGCCGGAACAAGGTTTGTCAAAAGAAATATTGGATGATACTGATGTATTAATTTGGTGGGGACATCAGGCACATGATGATGTAACAGATGAAAATGCCGAAAGAGTAAAAAAATATGTTTTAAATGGAATGGGATTTATCCCTCTTCATTCAGCTCATGGCTGTAAACCTGTGAAATTACTTTTGGGTACAAGTATGTGTCTCAGATGGAAACATGGAGAAAAAGAAAAATTAGTTTGTGTAAATCCTTCTCATCCTATTGCACAAGGAATTACGGAACCTATTTTATTTGAACAAGAAGAAATGTATGGAGAATATTTTGATATTCCCAAACCTGATGATCTAATTTTTTTGGGATGGTTTTCTAATCAGGAGGTATTTAGAAGCGGATGTACTTTTACAAGAGGATGGGGTAAGATTTTTTATTTTCAGCCTGGTCATGAAGAATATCCTATTTACTATATGCCGGAAATTCAGAGAATTATAAAAAATGCAGTAAAATGGGCTGCACCAGTTAATAAAAGAAATGTTGATTATGACAATGAAGAGGTAAGATAAATAGCAGTATGATGAGGGAAGTAAACTTAACGGAAAAAGTAGATGTTTGTGTTGTAGGAGCTGGCCATGCCGGATGTGAAGCAGCTCTTGCCTGTGCAAGGCTTGGACTTGAGACAATTATTTTTACTGTCAGTATTGACAGTGTTGCTTTGATGCCCTGCAATCCAAATATAGGAGGTTCATCAAAAGGTCATTTAGTAAGGGAATTAGATGCCCTTGGTGGTGAGATGGGCAAAAATATTGACAAGACATTTATTCAATCAAAAATGTTGAATGTTTCAAAAGGTCCGGCTGTCCATTCCCTGAGAGCGCAGGCGGATAAAGCACAATATAGCCGTTCAATGAGAAAAGTTTTAGAAAACCAGGAACATTTAACTTTAAAGCAGGCAGAAGTTTGTGAATTATTATGGGAGAATATAGACGGAAAAACTTCTAAAAAAATAAAGGGTCTTAAAACTTTTACGGGAACTGTTTATGAATGTAAAGCGGTTATTCTCTGTACAGGAACTTATTTAAAAGCAAGATGTCTGTGTGGAGAATCTATTACATATACAGGTCCAAATGGATTACAAGCAGCTAATTATTTGACGGATTCGCTTCTTTCTATGGGCGTTGAAATGCGTCGTTTTAAAACTGGAACTCCTGCACGGATGGATGGCAGGAGTATTGATTATTCAAAAATGGAAGAACAGTTTGGAGATGAGGTAATTATTCCTTTTTCTTTTTCGACAAATCCTGACGATGTGCAGATTGATCAAGTTTCCTGTTACCTTACTTATACAAATGAAACTACTCATGAAATTATAAGAAATAACCTTGATCGTTCTCCTATCTACGCAGGAATTATTGAAGGGACAGGGCCAAGGTATTGCCCTTCTATTGAAGATAAAGTGGTTAAATTTGCAGATAAAGAAAGGCATCAGGTTTTTATTGAACCGGAAGGTATTCATACAAATGAAATGTATGTTGGTGGTATGTCTTCTTCTCTTCCTGAGGATGTACAACTTGCAATGTATCGTACAGTTCCCGGTCTTGAAAATTGCAAAATTGTAAGAAATGCTTATGCAATAGAATATGATTGTATTGATGCAAGGCAGCTTTATCCTACTTTGAGATTTAAAGATATTTTAGGCCTTTATAGTGGAGGGCAGTTTAATGGAAGCAGTGGTTATGAAGAAGCTGCTGCACAGGGATTGATTGCAGGAATAAATGCTGCAATGTGGATATTAGGAAAAGAAGAACTTATTTTAGACCGATCAGAAGCATATATAGGTGTTTTAATTGATGACCTTGTAACAAAAGATAATTTTGAGCCTTACCGGATGATGACTTCCAGGGCGGAATATCGTCTTTTGCTTCGCCAGGATAATGCTGACCTTCGTTTAAGAGAAAAAGGTTATTATGTAGGTCTTATTTCAAAGGTACAATATGATGAAGTGAAAAAGAAAAAGGAAATGATCAAAGAAGAAATTTTTCGCCTTAAAAATACAAAAATAGGAGCATCCAAAATAAATCAGGAATTTCTTTTAAGGAATGGAAGCGCTTCTTTGAAAACGGGAACAAATCTTGCCGAGCTTTTATGTCGCCCGGAATTAAATTATGAGAACATAAAAGAGATCGATCCGGATAGAAAAACTCTTCCTGAAAATGTAATATGTCAAGTAGAAATAGAAATTAAATATGAAGGTTATATTGAAAGACAAATGCGGCAGGTGAAACAATTTAAAAAAATGGAACAGAAATTAATCCCGGAAGAAATTGATTATGATGATGTTCCAAGTCTTCGTCTTGAGGCAAGACAAAAATTAAAATTGTTTCATCCACTTTCGGTAGGGCAGGCATCCAGAATATCAGGCGTTTCACCTGCCGATATATCTGTTCTGCTAGTATATCTTGAGCAATATAAATTTAAACACGGAGGAAATTAGGGTTGCCACATAAATATGATACAGTTTTTTTTGAAAAGGATCTTCTTTTATTTCGTATAAAATTAAATGAATACCAAATTGATCAATTTTTAAAATATTATGAGTTACTTATCAAGTGGAATTCTTTTATGAATTTAACTGCGATCACGGAGTTTGAATCGGTATTTAAAAAACATTTTGTTGATAGTTTATCTTTGATCAAGGCGGTTCCAGATATAGAAGATCATTCATATTTTGTTATTGATATAGGAACAGGCGCTGGATTTCCAGGTATACCGCTTAAGATTGCGTTTCCTAAATTAAAGATTACTCTTTTAGATTCATTAAATAAAAGAGTGAAATTTTTAAATGAAGTAATAGATGCGTTAGAACTTAAGGATATTTCTGCAATTCATGGAAGGGCGGAAGATTTTGCACAGCAAAAAAATATGAGGGAAACTTTTGATTTGTGTGTGTCCAGAGCAGTTGCTAATCTTTCTACTTTATCGGAATATTGTATACCTTTTGTAAAAAGGAATGGATTATTTATCTCTTATAAATCAGAAAAGATTATGGAAGAATATGAAAATGCAAAATCTGCAATTCGTTTATTAGGAGGAAGATATGAAAATCAGATAGAATTTTATCTTCCTGAGTCTGATATATATAGAAATCTTTTTTTGATTAGGAAGGAGAAATTAACACCTTCCAAATTTCCAAGAAAGGCGGGGCTTCCTTCAAAAGATCCAATTTAATAAAATTTTATTAATTGTATCTTTTTATTGAAATTTTTCTTTTCTAAATAATACTTTTATTATATGATGTACATAGATATAATTTTTGGAGGATGAAAAATTGAATAAAGATAAATTTTCTGTCCTTCAAGATATCTACGATACATGTTTGAAGAACAGAATGGAGTGGAAAGAAAGTTTACAAAGAGTGCAGGATAGGATTTCAGAGATAGAAGTTTATATGCATTCTATAAAGAATTGTGAAGAGATTGACGTAAATTTTTTTTCACCAAGAAAGGAAAATTTTCATAGAGATTATTTATTAAAGTATGAGACAGAAAAAGATGAGTTAGAATATCAGAAGAAAGAATATGATCAAAAAATTACTGAATTAAATAAACAAATTGAACAATTAGAAATATTTATTAAAAATTCTAACGAAAATAGATTTAAAATTATTGATGTACAAGAAAAAGAAAGGCAGAGAATAGCAAGAGAGTTACATGATTCTACAGTACAAAACTTAACTCATTTAATACATAGAATAGAATTAAGTTCTATGTTTATTGATCAGGATACGATTCGGGCTAAACTTGAATTAGAATCATGTATTAAAATTTTAAAATCATCGATAGAGGAAATTCGGGAAACTATCTTTAATTTACGTCCAATGACTTTTGATGATT
The DNA here is from genome assembly GCA_910585005.1 of uncultured Lachnospiraceae bacterium. GTDB lineage: Bacteria > Bacillota > Clostridia > Lachnospirales > Lachnospiraceae > Suilimivivens. Next base: position 222,933 of record CAJUCN010000002.1, read on the forward strand.
TAGGTTTTAGACAATGTATTGAAAATCTTATTGCAAATGTAAAATTAAGTTATAGAAATTGTGATGTGGATTTAAATATTTGTGATTTGGATCAATACGATTGGAAAATAAAAAATAAAAAGTCAATAAATCTTTTTATGGTTACTGTTTATAGAATTATACAGGAAGCAGTATCAAATATTATAAAGCATTCAAATGCAGATAAAATTATGATCAATATTAATTGTGATGATAATAGTTGTTTTATAGTTATTAAAGATAATGGAAAAGGTTTTTCTGTGGAAGAAGGTTTAGAACAAAATGATAAACATTTTGGGTTAACTGATATGCAGGACAGGGTTTCTTTGTTGAATGGAAATATGGATATTATTTCTGCCTGTAATAAAGGAACGGAACTGAAAATTGAAATTCCTTTAATTTGATGAAAGTACTTATTAATAACCAAGGAGAGAAGATATGAGTATTAAAGTAATGCTTGCAGACGATCATGTATTAATGCGTGAAGGAATTAAACATTTATTAGAATTTGATGGAAGTATAGAAGTTATTGAAGAAGCAAATGATGGAATTGAATGTCTGGAAAAATTAAAGGTGAAAAGACCAGATATATTATTGCTTGATATAAATATGTCCGATATGAATGGTATTGAAGTTTTAGAAGAATTGAGAAGAGTAAAAGATCCTTTGAAGATTTTAATGCTTACAGTTCATAGTGAAGTTGAGTATCTTGTTAAGGCTATCGATATAGGTGCAGATGGTTATATCTTAAAAGATTCTGGATCTGTAGAATTAAAACAGGCTATTGATGTTATTATGAGTGGTGAATCTTATATTCAACCTAGTCTGCTTCCTGCTTTAAATTCCAGGTTAATTAATAGAGATATTGATAAAGAGAAACTTGAGTCACTAACTAAACGAGAAATGGAGATTCTTACTCAGGTTGCAGGTGGAATGTTTAATAAGGAGATTGCAATTAATTTAAATATAAGTGAAAGAACAGTCAAAAATCATATTTCAAATATATTTAAGAAAATTGATGTATCTGATCGGACTCAAGCTGCTGTATTTGCTATAAGAAATAATATAGTTAAATTGTATTAACATTAAAAGTGCCACCTTATGTGGCACTTTTAAATTGATATTATTTTAAATATATTTATTTATGTTTCACGTGAAACATTTCATTTATTATATTGTACTAAATACAATATAATGTTTCATGTGAAACATTTCTCTCAAAATATTGTGTTACCACATGTGAAACATACTTTAAATAACGTGAAACATTGATTTTTAGTTAATGAGGTCATACAAGATATTGTAGATACAAATTTTAAAAATACAAGTTTTCTTTTCTAATAAAATCTTATGGAATATCAAATTCATAAGTGATATAATCATTTAGACAAGCTATATGAAAAGAGAAAATTACCTACTGGATAGGAAGGAAAAAAGTATGGGAAAAGTAATTGCTATTGCAAACCAAAAGGGAGGAGTAGGAAAAACTACGACTTCTATTAATTTATCCGCATCTTTAGCAGCCAGAAAAAAGAAAGTTTTAGTTATTGATGCTGATCCTCAAGGAAATACTACCAGCGGATTTGGGGTAGAAAAAAATGATTTAGAAAACACAATTTATGAGTTAATGTTAAGTGAATGTTCAATTAAAGAATGCATTTTAAATGATGTGATATCTGGAGTATCCATTATTCCATCAAATGTTAATCTAGCAGCAGCTGAAATTGAATTAATAGGAATTGATAGAAAAGAATTTATCTTAAAAAGAGAGGTTGAATGGATTAAAGAAAGTTATGATTATATTATGATCGATTGTCCTCCTTCTTTAAATCTTTTAACATTAAATGCTATGACAACTGCTGATTCAGTTCTTGTTCCGATTCAGTGTGAATATTACGCATTAGAAGGACTAAGTCAGTTAATACATACTATTAATCTTGTAAAAGAAAGATTAAATCCTGATCTGGATATGGAAGGTGTCGTTTTTACTATGTTTGATTCCAGGACAAACTTATCTACTCAAGTGGTCGAGAATGTAAAGAATCATTTAAGCCAAAAAGTATTTAATACAGTTATTCCAAGAAATATACGTTTAGCTGAGGCACCGAGTTATGGAATGCCTATCCATATGTATGATTCAAAATCAGCGGGCGCTGAAGCTTATATGATGTTGGCAGATGAAATTTTAAAGGGAAAGGACGAATAAAATATGGCTGCTGTAAGAGGGTTGGGAAAAGGGTTAGATGCATTAATTCCAAGTGGGATAAATGAAAAATCTGTCAGTTCAAATAAAAAGAAAGAAAATGATTCAGCAGAAAAACAATCTGGTGAAACAATAGTAAATATAACCAAGGTTGAACCAAACAGAGAGCAGCCTAGAAAGAATTTTGATGAAGATGCTTTGGAAGAATTAGCTGAGTCTATTAAGCAGTTTGGTTTGCTTCAACCAATTCTTGTTCAGGACAGAAAAACGTATTATGAAATTATTGCTGGAGAACGTAGGTGGCGTGCTGCTAAAAAAGCAGGATTAAAAGAAATTCCTGTTATTATTAAAAATTTAACAGAACAGGAAATTGTAGAAATATCTTTGATTGAAAACATTCAAAGAGAAGATTTGAATCCTATCGAAGAGGCGCAGGCATATAAACGTCTCTTGACTGAATTTAATTTAAAACAGGATGAAGTTGCAGAGAGAGTTGCTAAGAGCCGCACAGCCGTTACTAATTCAATGCGTCTTCTAAAATTATGTACAGATGTACAGCAAATGATTATTGATGGCATGATATCTACAGGTCATGCCAGAGCAATTATTTCCATAGAAGATCCTGAACAGCAATATCTGATAGCACAGAAAATTTTTGATGAGAAATTAAGTGTGCGTGATGTTGAAAAGTTAGTCAAAAATTTCAATCAGCCACCCAAAGTGAAAAAACCGGCTATGACAGACAAAAGCTTGGAAGCGGTATATCAGGATATTGAAGAAAATCTAAAACAAAGATTAAGTACAAAAGTCAGTATTACTTCTAAAGGAAATGGCACGGGAAAACTTGAAATAGAATTTTACAGCCATGAGGATTTAGAAAAGCTGATGGATCTGTTATCAAGATAATGTAACTTAGACAAAAGAAACAGAAAGGTACAGTGATAAAATGAATAGTTCCATTTTAAATAGAATTGGTCTTGGAAATTTGGATCTGGGAATTGTAATATGCATTATGCTATTGGCAATACTAATATTATTTATAATTAGTATCATCAATATGTGTTCTATTCATAAGTTAAAAAAGACTTACAAAAAATTTATGCAAGGGAAAGGCGCAAAGAGTCTGGAACAAGAAATTACAGGTTTATTTGAAGATAATAAGTTTATTAAAAATTCAATTGAAAAAAATAGAAAAGATATTAGGATTTTATATAAAAATTTTGAATCTGCATTTCAAAAATTTGGAGTCGTTAAATATGATGCATTTAATCAAATGGGTGGACAATTGAGTTTTTGTATTGCGTTATTGGATGAAAATAATAATGGATTTATTATCAATTCTGTTCACAGCACGGAAGGATGTTACAGTTATACTAAGGAAATAGAAAACGGAACATCAGCTATTTCCCTTGGAAATGAAGAAAAACAAGCGCTTAGTATAGCTATTGGAGGCGATGAATAAATATCGGGGTGATATGATGAAATTATGTAAGGTTGAGGATTTAAAGGGAGGAGAAATATTAGCTAAAGCAATACTTACTTCAGAACTTAGAATTTTATTATCTGATGAAACAATTTTACATCCTGAATATATAGAAAAAATTAAAGAGTTTGGAATAAGTGAGGTATATATAAAAGAAGAAGAACAGGTTCGCGGACAGGAAGTTGTTTTATTAAAGTCTGAGGTTGAAAATTTTTTTCATAATAAAGTAAAATCTATTCTGGAAAAACATACTTATAGTAAAAATGAAGAATTAATGGAGCTTAGTCAGACGGCGGATCATATCATAGCAAGTATCATGGAAGAAAATGAGGTAGTAGAAAAGATATATGATATTAAAGAAAGAAGTGCAGATCTATATGAACATTCAATTAATATCTGTTCTCTTGCTACTTTAGTTGCTTTAAAAATGAATTACCCAAAAGAAAAAGTGCATGATATTGGTGTGGGATGTCTTTTACATGATCTTGGATTAAGATATCTAGCGCTTAATTATATGGATCAGAATGTTTTTCAATTGCCAAAGACAGAGCTGACAGAATTTATGAAACATCCTGTTTATGGTTATTCCGTATTAAAAGATGAAAAATGGATATCCCAAGTAGGTAAAAATATTATATTATATCACCATGAAAGCCTTGATGGTTTAGGATATCCTCTTCATGCGAAAGAAATACCGTTTGAAGCGCAAATAGTTGGTGTCTGTGACTGTTTCGATGAAATGATATGCGGAATAGGATGTAAAAGGGTTAAAGTACATGAAGCAGTGGAGTATTTGAAAAATTGCAGAAAGGTTAAATACAATGCAGAAATTGTAAATGTGTTTTTGGAGTTTACTGCAGTTTACCCTGTTGGCAGCCGTGTACTTTTAAGTAATAATACGATTGGAACGGTAATAAAGCAAAATAAAGAATATCCTGACAGGCCTATTATTCAGGTTGTGGAAAATAAAGCGTTGAGGAGACAAAAAATAATTGATCTTGCAGAGGTAAATCATATTTTTATAAAAAAAGTACTTGAATAGATGATCAATACATAATAACATAGTTATGTTATAAATCTACTATGTTAAAGGGAGGAAAAGATATGATAGATATAAAATATTTAAGGGAAAATCCTGAAACAGTAAAGGAAAATATCAAAAAGAAATTTCAGGATGAAAAGATAGCCTTAGTAGATGAAGTCATTGCATTGGATCAAGAGAGCCGGAAAACCCAGCAGGAAGCTGATGAATTGCGGGCAAACAGAAATAAAATTTCAAAAGAAATTGGGGCGTTGATGGCTCAGGGGAAGAAACAGGAAGCGGAAGAAAAAAAAGCTGAAGTTGCTGCTGGTGCAAAGCGTTTGGTAGAGTTGGAAGAAAAAGAAAAAGAATTAAATGAGAAGATTACGAAAATTATGATGGTAATTCCTAATATAATTGATCCTAGTGTGCCTATCGGCAAGGATGATAGTGAAAATGTGGAAGTTACCAAGTATGGAGAAGCTATCGTCCCGGATTTTGAGATTCCATATCATACAGATATCATGGAAAAATTAAAGGGAATTGACCTTGACAGCGCCAGAAAAGTGGCAGGGAATGGATTTTATTATTTAATGGGAGATATTGCAAGGCTTCATTCTGCAGTAATCTCTTATGCCAGGGATTTTATGATCGACAGAGGATTTACTTATTGTGTCCCTCCTTTTATGATTAGAAGTAATGTAGTTACGGGCGTTATGAGTTTTGCTGAAATGGACGCGATGATGTATAAGATAGAGGGTGAGGATTTATACTTAATTGGTACTTCCGAGCATTCTATGATTGGTAAATTTATTGATACTATTATTCAAGAAGAAGAACTTCCCAAGACTTTAACCAGTTATTCTCCTTGTTTCAGAAAAGAAAAAGGGGCACATGGTTTGGAGGAAAGAGGAGTTTACAGAATCCACCAGTTTGAAAAACAAGAAATGATCGTTGTATGTAAGCCTGAAGAATCTCCAATGTGGTTTGAAAAGTTATGGCAAAATACCGTAGATTTATTTTGTTCTTTGGATATCCCAGTAAGGACTATTGAATGTTGTTCAGGGGATTTGGCAGATCTTAAAGTTAAATCATATGATGTAGAAGCATGGTCACCGAGACAGAAAAAGTATTTTGAAGTCGGAAGTTGTTCTAATTTAGGAGACGCCCAAGCAAGAAGATTAAAAATTCGTGTAAATGGGGAAAATGGAAAGTACTTTGCACATACATTAAATAATACAGTAGTTGCTCCGCCGAGAATGTTAATTGCCTTTTTGGAAAATAATCTTCAAGCTGATGGCTCTGTTAGAATTCCTAAAGTGTTGCAGCCTTATATGGGCGGCAAAACAGTTTTAACTGTATAATAAATTGAAATTAATGAAAAGGGAAAAGGAGGTGAAGTCCTTGCATAAATATATGCGTTCAATAGGTTTTAGTAAATTAACAGATCGAAAAGAACTACAAAAGCTTCTTACAGATGTTGTAGTTGAGGGTACGGAACGAGTTTACACTTCAAACGGGAATGATGTTCTCTTGGCGGAATTTGGCAAGGATTTTACCGAGGTAGTTGAAGGTTCTACAGGAGATTCCATAGGGATTGCCGTATGTGGGGAATTTGATAATGAAGATAAATTTACCTATGATTATTATTTTCCATACTTAAAAGGCAATATGATAAGTTCTGAAGAGGACGTTACTGTAGAAAGACATGCTGCACAGGAGTCTTATGCCGGCGTATGTGATGATGTTAGGGTAGGTGTTTCACTTATTTTTTATCTTCAAAATATGATTCCTTATGTCAAAGCTAAAAATTCTGGAATTCTTCCTGTACGGGGAACAACTCTTACATTAACTGCACTTTCCACAAAGGGTACAGTTATGATGCCTATTGTGAAAAGTGAAAAAGATTTAATTAAAAATAAACAAGTGACGAATACCAGGACGCAGCTTTTAAATGCTGCCCGTAAAGGCGATGAAGAGGCAATTGAAAGCTTAACATTGGATGATATGGATACCTATACTGCTATATCCAAAAAAATACAAAAAGAAGATGTGTTCAGCCTGGTAGACACTTGTTTTATGCCTTATGGCGTGGAATGTGATCATTATTCTATTTTAGCGGAAATCATGGAATGTAATATGATTAAAAATAAATTTACGAAGGAAGAAATTTATCTTATGACTTTAAGCTGCAATGATATGACTTTTGATTTGTGTATCAACAAAGAAGATCTTTATGGAGAACCTGCAGTAGGAAGAAGATTTAAAGGGGTTATTTGGATGCAGGGATATATTAATTTTCCAAATTAATATATTTTTCAAATTTATAAAGTAAAAGTAGTTGTCAGAGTATTTAATTTATGCTAAAATAACAACGTTGTAAAATGTCTTCGTAGCTCAGGGGATAGAGCACTCGCCTCCTAAGCGAGGGGTCGGACGTTCGAATCGTCTCGGGGACGTTGAAAAGCTGCAAATCCAAGATATTGAATTTGCAGCTTTTTCATTTCTTATAATTCCTATCACATTATTGAATCTGTAAAGTAAAATCCGCATTTCCTGACAAAGTTAAAACAGTATCATTTCCATCTTTCACTGCACTGTCTCCAATTGCTGATACATTTACCAGACGGATAGTGTAATTTTTGTCGGAAACAATTGTTACATGAATATCATTTCCGTTCTTTTCGGCAGTTATGGAAATTTCTTCGTTTTGATCCATTCCATATACCACTGATTTTGCCTGGATACCATCTTTTAGAGCATATATACGGATCTCTGCATCTGTGCCGTAATCATAATCCGGTTTTTCATCACAAGCGCCTAATACCACAATAGAGTTTTCTTTCACCATCAGAGGGATACTTAGATAATCATGTTTTTCATTTACCCAGCGCCCGCCTTCTTTTACTTCCCCTGTAAGTAGATTTGTCCAAGTTCCTTTTGGTAAATAGTATTCAGCCATACTTTGGTCATTGAAAATAGGAGCAACCAAAAGATTATCACCTAACATATACTGCTTGTCAACATAGTGGCAGGTTTTATCTTCTGTGAATTCCATAACCATACTTCTCATGGTAGGTATGCCGGATTTAGAAGTATCGATAGATGTCTTGTAAAGATAAGGCATTAATTTAGCCTTAAATCTTGTAAAGAATCTGACTACATCCACTGCTTCTTCATCATACACCCAGGGAACCCTGTAAGAGGAACTTCCATGAAGCCTTGAATGTGATGAGAGAAGACCAAAGGCTACCCATCTTTTATATACATCGGCAGTAGAGGTATTTTCAAATCCGCCAATATCATGAGCCCAGAAACCGAAACCGCTCATAAGGAGAGAAAGGCCGCCGCGAAGACTTTCTTCCATAGATTCATAATCTGACCAGCAATCTCCACCCCAATGTACAGGGAACTTTTGTCCGCCTACAGTTGCAGAGCGGGCAAAAAGAACAGCTTCTCCCTTACCGCGTTTGCGCTCTAAAAGTTCATAGACACAATTGTTATATAGGTAAGTATAATAATTGTGCATTTTTTCCGGGTCGGATCCATCGTAATAAGCTACATTTTCTGTAGGAATTCTTTCGCCAAAATCCGTCTTAAAACAATCAACGCCCATATCAAGTAACACTTCCAATTTATCCTGGAACCATTTCCAGGCTTCCGGGTTGGTGAAATCTACGACAGCCATTCCAGCCTGCCACATATCCCATTGCCATACTTGTCCATTGGTACGTTTAATAAAATATCCCTTTTTCATACCTTCATCAAAAAGAACAGATTCTTGTCCAATGTAAGGATTGATCCATACACAGATGTTTAATCCTTTTGCTTTGATCCTTTCAAGCATTCCCTTAGGGTCAGGAAATACCCTGCTATCCCATACGAAATCACACCAATGAAATTCTTTCATCCAAAAACAGTCAAAATGGAAGGTCCGAAGTGGAATTCCCCGATCCAGCATTCCGTTTACAAAACTCATGACAGTATCTTCATCATAATTTGTAGTAAAGGAAGTGGACAACCATAAACCAAAAGTCCAAGGTGCAGGAAGAGAAGGTTTACCGGTCAAATCTGTATATTTGACTAAAACATCTTTCATAGTAGGCCCATTGATCAGGAAGTAATCCAGATAACTGCCTTTTACAGAAAATTCTGTCCGGGTAACCATTTCCGTTCCGACTTCAAAAGATACCATTTCAGGATGATTCACTAAAACGCCATAGCCTTTATTTGTAATATAAAAAGGAATGTTTTTGTAGGATTGTTCTGTGCTTGTCCCACCGTCAGCGTTCCAGATATCAATACTCTGACCATTTTTAACAAAAGGGGTAAAGCGTTCGCCCATACCGTACACCAGTTCTCCTACAGAAAGAGAAAGCATCTGACGGATATAAGTTTCTTCCAGATCACCTTTATCGTAAGCGTGCCCTTTCCAGTCTGTCTTCATAAGGGCTAAATCTTTTCCGGAACTTCTGGTGATGACTTCATCGCCTCTTAAGTAAGTCATGGACCAGTTTGCCTTAGTGATTAAAAGTGAGGTATTTCCGCTGGTAATCTTAATTGATTCTTCAGAATCCTCTACAGAAAGAGGGAGTTCTTTCGTTAATTGCAGGTCAAAAGCAGGAGAATCCACAATTGCACCTTTATAATGATAGGTGCGGACACGGAAAATATCCGGCGCCGGGGAAGTGATCTCTACGGTCAAATTAATCCCGCCTAAAACATCACCCCGCTGGGTGATATGGATCGTAGGTGCAAGAAGTGTAACTTTAGATTCCTCAATGGTGGTAAAGTAAACCTCCTGAGGAGCAAAGCAGCCGCACCCTTCTTTTTGCAGCCAACAGCCATTACTAAATTTCATAATTGTTCTCTTCCTTTCTTTGACGTTTATAAAAACGCAGCAACATTTGTTATTCCATTATAATAGAAAAGGAAAAGTTTGCATATAGTTCTTTTTAAATATATACTATAGAAAAAATGATTGGATGTACTTTATGATTTCGGGACATATTTTTACTAAATTTGAATTTTTAAAAAAAACAAAAATTAAACGGCAATTGTATTTTATTTATATTTTATCTATTGTTTTTCCTATGGCAATTATTGGGAGCATTCTGGTCATCAATACGTCAAACTTGCTCACTAATTATCACCGTGATCTTTTGGAATCCGATAATTTAAGGGTGAGAACAATTTTATTTGAAATCACAACGCAGATTTATAATATTTCGGAGGATTTGGTATTAGATGAAAATCTCCGGCAGATGCTCCGGAGAAGTTATTATGTACGTCCCAACTTTGAAAAACAAGCTTCGGAAATTACTTTGCTTGACAGTTACAGATATAACCATGCAGAAATTGATGACATAGAAATATATATTGATAATTTATCTTTTATGGAGTATAAGCAATTTCATATAGCAGATAAGAAAATGCGAAATGTGGAGTGGTTTCAAAAGGCGTCTTCCCAGTCAAGCGCTTTTTGGTACCCCATGTTGAGTGTTGATAATTATGGGAATGAATATTGGAATTTATGCCTGGTCAGGAAGATCCCTTTAAAAAATACTTCCAGTAATGCTGTTTTGGTTATTAAAATCAGCAATAATTACCTGAAAACAAGAATCAGCAGTGAGGAATATGCTGCAATGGTTTCCGTAGATGATAAACCGGTATTTTACAGCTCAGACACAGAATTATACGGAAAAGAACAGCCTATTCCCATTGATCATGAAAAAAATTATTTTCAATATATGGGAACAGAAAAAATAGGGAACAAATATTGTTTTGTGAACATGTCTACTCTTCGTATGTATCAGTCCGATTCAAAAATCTATGTTTTGACTATGAATGACCAGGCTTACAGCAGTATAAGAAAGATAGTTTTTATTTGTCTGTTGATCATCATACTGGCTATTTTGATCCCCGGTCTTATTATTCATTTTTTTACTTTATATTTCACTTCAAGGGTATTGACCTTAAGACAGGCAATGCATCAGGCGAGCAATGAAGATTATGAGATCATCGATTCAGTAAGTGGACAGGACGAACTGTCGGAAGCCTTTTCGGATTTAGAAGTTATGGTGCAGAAAATAAAGCAAAAAGATGCGGAAATGTATGAATCACGCATTAATGAAAAGGAATTGATAACGGCGCAGCAAGCAATGGAATTTAAGATGCTGGCGAGCCAGATTAATCCTCACTTTCTTTACAATGCATTAGAAAGTATCCGGATGAAAGCGTTTACGGTAGGTGACAGGGAGGTAGCTACGGCTATTAAGCTTCTTGGAAAATCCATGAGATATGTTTTAGAAAATATTGGAACTTCTTTTACAACGTTAGGTAAGGAATTGGAACATGTGGAGACTTATCTGGCTATCCAAAAGCTTCGTTTTGGAGAAAAATTTAACAGTGATTTTCAGATATCGCCGGAAATTGACCTGTCCCAGATTTATATTTTACCTTTACTGTTACAGCCGATTGTGGAAAATGCAATTTTGCATGGCCTGGAAGAAAAGGAATCAGGTGGTCTGATTAAAATATGTATTTATAAAAAAGAAGAAGGGGGAATGGATAATATTTGTATTGAAATCAGCGATAATGGCTGTGGCATGACAACCCAGGAGCTTTATAATCTTACCCAGGATATTGAAATCAGGGACAGCGGCAGAACGAAAAGTATTGGGCTTTATAATATCAACCAGCGGTTAAAATTAAGTTATGGGCAGGGGTATTCTTTCAAAATACTATCCGAAACCGGTGAAGGAACTTTGGTTCAAATGATGATTCCTGTGAAAAACAGATGAGAATTTATCAAAAATAAAGCATGATGAAAAAAAATGACTGTATTTGTTGTCAATTTTGTATTGTATTAATTTTTTTATAATTTTTTTATAATTAACACATCATAAAACAAAGCGTTTTATGGTGTGTTTTTCTGTTTGTTTCATTTAACACATCATAAGACAGAAAGGGAGGAGAAAATGGATAAAAGTAAAACTGTAAAAGAATTGGCATCTGATAAACTATATTATTTTATCAGGCTTGCCGTTCTTCTTTCAGTGGTTTTTCTGTTTGTCCCGGCTTTAAACCCGTCAAGGATTTGCGGACTGATCAATAAAAATTTGTCCTTATTTACATCCGGTGTTGCTTATTCGACCTTGACAGCAGATTTTGGCCGTGCATTCAAGAAAGGATGGGTGGAAAATTCCTCTATCCAAATGCTTTATGTTTCTTCATTGGTAATCTGTTTAGGGATTGCAGCAAATGCAGCCAGCGGATGTATGTCACTTGGAAACATGAAATTTAAGAAACTTGGAAATATAATCTCTCTTGTTGGCAGTATCGTGGAATTGGCCGGCATGGGAGGTATTTATATGGCATACGTTCAAGTAGCCGCCACTTCAAAACCCAAAAGGGTAGAGCCTATGTTTCCCGGCAGCTTCTGGTTTGTGACCGTTATATTTGCTCTGATTTTTGTTGCAAGCCTTATTCAGGTAATTATCACGGCGAAGGAAAAAGCAGAAGAAAAATTTGAGATGGAGACGAAATTCAGGCTTTTCTTAATGTTCTTACCATTTATTGCACTAGTTGCAGTATTTTCTTATCTTCCTCTTTGGGGATGGAGATATGCTTTCTTTGATTATAAAGTTGGCGATACCCTTAGCATGGATAAATTCGTAGGATTTAAATGGTTTACAGAGTTGATCAAAAATCCTGCAACCGTGAGGGACATCATAAATGTGTTAAAGAATACCCTTGGTATGAGTTTTATCGGTCTTGCCACAAGCTGGCTTCCTATGGCTTTTGCAATTTTCCTTTGTGAAATGAAAAATATCAAGTTTAGAAGATTTGTACAGACTTTTACCACAGTTCCTAACTTTATCAGTTGGGTTCTGGTATATTCCATTGCCTTTTGTATTTTTTCTACAGACGGTTTTATCAGCAGTATTTTCGTAAACTTAGGAATTTGGCAGGAAGGCAAAAACTTTTTGATGGATGGTTCTAATACCTGGCTTAAAATGTGGCTTTGGGGTACATGGAAAGGTGTAGGCTGGAGCGCCATCATATACATATCCGCAATATCCGGTATCGACCAACAGCTCTATGAAGCGGCAACGGTGGACGGTGCGGGCAGATTCCAGAAGATGTGGAATATTACCGTTCCTTGTCTGATCCCGACATTTTTTGTACTGTTCTTAATGGCAGTGGCAAATATTTTAAGTAATGGTATGGATCAGTATCTGGTATTTAAAAATGCTACCAATACCAGTTCCATCATGGTGCTTGACCTGTATGTATATGAGCTTGGTATTGGAAAAGGTTCCATTCCCCTTACCACGGTGGTCAGTATGCTAAAATCAATAGTCAGTGTTATCTTGCTATTTGGCGCAAACGGGGCCTCTAAACTGCTCCGTGGCGAAAGCATTATATAAGGAGGTGGAAGTATGGCAAAGACAGCGCAGGAAAAAGCAGATGCAAAAGCTGAAAAGCTTTATAAAAAGACCCATAAGCGCAAATATCAATTGAGTCCGGGCGATATTTTATTTACAGTGCTTAATTACTTGGTATTTACTTTATTTACCATTGCATGTATCTTCCCCTTTTATTATCTCTTTATCAATACGATCAGTGATAATGACATGGTTTTGAGGGGTACGATTAATTTTATTCCTAGGGGACTCCATATTGGGAATTATACAGCCCTTTTAAACGTAGGTGACTTGTCAACAGCCTTTTTGGTGTCCGTGACAAGAACGCTTCTTGGTACAACTCTCATGGTAATGGCTTCCGCCCTGGTAGGTTATCTGGTTACCAAGCAGGAAATGTGGGGTAGGAAGTTCTGGTATCGGTTTTTAATTATTACCATGTATTTTAATGCCGGTATTATTCCAGTATTTTTGAACATGCAGATGTTAGGTTTGACCAATAGTTTCTGGGTATATATTATTCCCGGCATTGTGGCTCCTTACAATATTATTCTGGTTAAGACTTATATTGAGTCAATTCCGGCGGATCTGGAAGAAAGCGCCTCCATAGACGGGGCAACTCATATGACCATATTCCGAAAGATTATCTGGCCGTTATGTAAGCCGATCCTTGCAACCATTGCAATCTTTGGCGCGGTGGGACATTGGAACTCCTTTACGGATTCCCTGATCTATATGCAGTCTGCACCGAATTTATACACGTTACAACACCGGCTGTACATTTACTTAAATCAGTCTTCCAATTTAAAATCACTGATGCAGTCTGGTGGTACGGTGAGTGAAGCGGCTATGAAGTCGGTGCTTAGTGGCAAGATTATCAAATATACCATTTCCATGGTTACAGTTATCCCGATTCTGTTGGTGTATCCTTTCATGCAAAGGTATTTTGAGGAAGGTATCATGTTAGGGGCCGTAAAAGGTTAAAAAACGAAAACATTGATTATGGTGTTTCGCTGCATACATGATCTCTATACGGTCATGTGTGCGGCTATACATAAACACAAAAAAGGAGGAAGAAAAAGTATGAAAGCAAAAAAAATTGTTGCCCTGCTTTTGGCATCAGTCATGACATTATCTTTAATGGCATGCGGCGGTGGCAGTACACCGGAAACTACAGATCCTGCTGTTACAGACGATGTAGATGAAGCAGATGATGAAGAGGACGTAGACGCAGAAGATGATGTCGACGATGTGGCAGACACAGAGGAAGATGCTGATGATTTTGAGGAATTGTTGGCAGAGGTCATTCCTGAGGAGACAGTGACACTGGATGTATTCGACCAGTTGGCAAACTACTCCGGAGAACAGATCGGATGGTTTGGTCAGATCATGTTAGAAAAATTCAATGTTAAGTTGAACATCATCCCAGATCCTGATGGTGCAGGCGTGTATGAGACGCGTATGGAATCCGGGAACTTAGGTGACATTGTAATTTGGGGCGCTGATGGTGATGAGTATCTTCAGGCTGTAGAAAAAGGTATGTTGTATGATTGGAATGAAGATGACCTTCTTTCTGATTATGGTCCGTACATTAAGGAAAATATGCCTTATGCCCTTGAGAAGAACACCAACCTATCCGGCGGTACCACTTATGGGTATGGCTTTGCCGTAGCAGTTGACTCAACAGAACGTCAGGATGCAATGTATACATGGGATCTTCGTTGGGATCTTTACAAAGAATTAGGTTATCCTGAAATCAAGAATCTGGATGACATGGTAGAGGTGCTTGCACAGATGAAGGAAATCTGCCCTACCGATGATAATGGTAAGCCCACCTATGGTGTATCCCTGTTCAACGACTGGGATGGTGATATGGTTATGTTCGTAAAATCCCTTGCAACAGCATATTACGGGTATGACGAATTTGGGTTTGGGTTATATGACCCGGAAACACAGACCTATCATCCTTGCCTTGAAGAGGGTGGCCCTTATCTTGAGTCTTTGAAATTTTATAATACCTTATATCAAAGAGGGCTTCTTGACCCTGACTCTCAGACACAGAAGAATGCCGGTATGACGGAAGATTATCAGAATGGTACTGCTTTTTTGAATATCTTTAACTTCCTGGGTTCATCTTTGTATAATACGGAAGCACATGCCGCAGAAAATAAAGCAATGTATCCTTGTCCTCCTTCAGAGGCAAAGCCGCTTATATATGGTCAGAACGTATATGGCGGAAACAGGATCTGGTCTATCGGCGCTAAATCAGAATATCCGGAGCTTTGCATGGCTATCTTAAACTGGCTGTCAACTCCTGAAGGACGTATGACATCTGAGTATGGGCCGAAGGATGTCTGCTGGTACTATGGTGAAGATGGCAAGACCTACTTTACCGACCTTGGACGTACCGCTAAGTTAGACGGTAAGACAGAAATGGCAGACGGCTATTCAGGAACCTTTGAAGACGGTAACTTTAAGATGAACAATGAAACATGGGCGCTTGATGCAGCAAATCCGGATTCAAATGGCGAAACTTATAATTATAGGAAATGGGAAAGCTTTATGTCAGAACCCAGTTGTGATATTGAGGCTGACTGGAGAGAAAAGACAGGATGTGCTACACCGGATGAGTACATGGGCAGTGTTGGTTATGCGTTAGCTCCTGGTACAACTTATACCGCTGGTGTAAGGTCTGATGAATTACAGGTAGTATGGAATCAGGTTGCAACCTGTATCAAGGATAATTCCTGGAGAGCAATCTACGCTTCTACAGATGAAGAATTTGATCAGATCGTGGCTGACATGATTGCACAGGCTGATGAATATGGATATGATCAGTGTGTAGAGTTCCAGGAGAATGAAGCAAAATTAAGGGCTGCAGCAGAAGACGCAGTGAAGTAATGAGAGTATCCTAAAATAATACGAGGGGGCTGTTTCATTGAGGGCAGCTCCCTTTTATGATATAATTGCCACATAAAAATAAGCGGCAGGGAGGATAATTATGAAGTTATTCAGTGTAGACAGTCCTGTATATAAGTTTCTCAGTAAATTTCTTGATGTGGTAAAATTGAATTTCCTGTGGATTATATTTAGTATTCCTATTGTTACTGTGGGGGCATCTACTGTGGCTGCCATGTCGGTGGGCCTTAAGATGGTGGATGATGAGGAAGGATATATTGGAAAAACCTTTTTGAAAGCATTTAAAGAAAACTGGAAACAAGGAACCATACTCTGGATCATAACCGTGGTTGCAAGTTATGCAATTTATTTGGATTTCCAGCTATTTGAGGCAGTGGATAAGAACCCGGTCATTTTCCTGATTGTAGGCATGGCGTCTATTGCGTTAGCAGTTGTCGCTCTGATTTATTCTTATCCTTTGGCTGCGAGATATGAAAACACTCTTGTAAATACGATCCAGAATTCCATCAATATTTCCCGGAAGTATTTCGGAAGGACATTGCTTTTGGTGATTATCTTGGCAGTAGAGTATATTGTGTTTAATTTCAATAAAACGATGCTGTTTTTCGGCATTATATTAGGGCCTGGTTTTATGATTTTTACCATTGCAGCATTCAGTAAAAGGATTTTTCAGGAGATTGAAAAGGAACCGGGAGCCGTCATAAACAAAGAAGAGAAAGAAAGGGTGGATTAAGACATGGAAGACTATAAGAAAACACCGTTATGGAATAATCATCTTCCTTTGGAAGAAAGGCTGGATTATTTAATACAGGAATTGACATTAGAAGAAAAGATTTCCTGTCTTGGAACCAGATGTCCGGAAATTGAGCGTCTGGGAATCAAGGCTTCCTTTGTAGGAGGAGAAGCTGCCCACGGGGTTGAGGCAAGGCATGATCAGGCTTTTAATAAAGGGGAAGCGGAACCGACAACATCTTTCACCCAGCCTATTGGTATGAGCGCCAGCTTTGACCGTGATTTAATCAGGAATTGTGGAAAAGCAGTTGGAGAAGAAGCAAGGGCGCTTTTTTCGAGGAATTTAACGGGAAGCCTTTGCCGATGGGCTCCTACCATTGATATGGAACGCGATCCCAGATGGGGGAGAACGGAGGAAGCATATGGGGAAGACCCTTATTTAACGGGTGAAATGTCTTCGGCATATATCCAGGGTATGAGAGGGAATCACCCTTTTTATATTCAGTGTGGGGCTACTTTAAAACATTTTTATGCCAATAATGTGGAAAAGGATAGGATCAAAATATCTTCTTCTATTGATGAAAGAAATAAATACGAATATTATCTGGAACCCTTTCGCAAAGCAGTAGAAGAAGGCGGAGCGGAGGCAATCATGACTTCGTATAATGAGATCAATGGTGTCCCTGCAATTCTTAATCATGAGGTACAGGATCTGGTTAAAGATTCCTGGGGACTTCCGGGGCATGTAGTCTGTGATGGGGGTGATTTCCAACAGACAGTAAATGACCATAAGTATTTTACTTCCCATGCAGAAACAGTTGCCTATGGATTGAAGGCAGGTGTTGATTGCTTTACCGATAATCCCAAGGTTGTTTTTGCATCGGCGCGGGAAGCCCTTGAACAGGGATTGATCAGGGAGGAAGATATTAACAGGTCTGTCCGCAATTCTTTTCGTACCCGTATCCGCCTGGGATTTTTTGACGGAGAAGGGGATTGCCCCTATACAGGCATGGGGGAAGAATTTATCAATAATAAAGCGCATCAGCGGCTTTGCCGGCAAATGGCAAGTGAAGCCGTAGTCCTTTTAAAAAATGAAAAAGACCTGCTGCCTTTTAACCCTTTGGAGGTTTCTTCTTTGGCAGTTATCGGGCCATTGAGCGACGTCTGGTATTTGGATTGGTATAGTGGAATTCCTCCTTATCATGTAACTGTTTTGGATGGAATCAAGAATGCTATGCCAGATACGGAAATATATGCATGTAATGCCCTTTCCCGGATACGTTTGCAGTGTAATGACAAATATATCGGGCTTGATGGGGAATTGCGCCTTATGTTGACAGATCGGGAAAAGGCAGAAATTTTTACTTTTACGGATTGGGGATGTGGGAGCTCCACCCTGCGGGCGGAAAGCAATGGTATGCTTGTCACCCTTGAGGAAGGTTCTTATCTTATTAAGGCGGACAAAAAAGATGCTTTTTCCTGGTTTATCAGAGAGTCCTGGAATTTGAAAGGGACGGCAGGAAATCAAAGTGAAGATATGAAAGGTTCCTTCTATCTGGATAGCTGGAATGGAAGAAAAGTAACAGTAGATGGGACAGGTCATTTGGCAGTCATTAAGACAAGCGAAATGGTTCCAGGTGAGGGAGATGATGCAACGCTGGGAAGAGAGTCTTATGCACTGAGCCAGGGCGAGCCGGCAGTGTTTTGCATGGAAGTGGTGGAAGATGGCATAGCAAAGGCGGAAGAAACGGCAAGGAAAGCAGAGAAGACAGTATTGGTATTAGGATGCAACCCAGTGATCAATAGTAAAGAGGAAATAGACAGAACCACATTGGCCCTGCCTCCTTTCCAGCAAAAGCTTGCAGATGCGGTTTTAACGGCAAACCCGGAAACTGTTGTAGTGTTGATTAGTAATTATCCTTATGCAATTGGATCTTTAAATAAGAAAGCGCCTGCCATTGTTTATTCTGCATCCGGATCCCAGGAACAGGGAAATGGAATTGCTGATGTGTTATTTGGAAAGGAAGTTCCTGCGGGAAGACTTCCAATGACATGGTATGCACAGGATAGTGACCTGCCGGATTTCAATGATTATGATATTATTCAAGGGGAGAGGACTTACCAATATTTTAACGGGGAGACGTTGTATCCTTTTGGATACGGTCTTTCTTATACAAAGTTTCATTATGGGACTATCCAGGCTGCCGAATCGGAGGATCAAGTGATCCTGAAAGTTCCTGTTACCAATACAGGGAAGGTCAAGGGTGATGAAGTGGTTCAAATTTATGTACATAAAGAAGGAAGCAGAGTGAAACGCCCTAATCTGCAGCTAAAAGGATTTGAAAGATTAAAGGAATTATCCCCCGGTGAAACCAGGGAAGCCATATTTAAGATTGATAAGAAAGAGTTAAAATATTATGATGTAGTATCAGGATCTATGATTTTGGAAGAAGGGGATTATTTCTTTATGGCAGGCGCTTCTTGCACGGATATCCGCCAGAAAGTACATATGTATTTAAAGGGCAGCAGGGCATCCTTTAGAAACCCCTACGGGAGGATTTATGCAGTCAGGTATGATGCATATGAAAATTGCTTTGTCCATAAAGGGGAAAAAGGCCATACGATGAATGGAAGTACTTGCATGATACCAGGCAGGCCGGGAGATGACCCTAACTGTGTTGCAGCAAATAAAAATGCAATCATTGGAAAATTAGTTTATCAAGACCTTTTGTTTAACCAGGCGCCCAAAAAAGTAAGTTTTCGCGTTTGTGCAGCAGAAGATGGGCAAATAAAATATGTTTGTATCCAAACAGGAAATCCTCATAATTTTGTAGACGGCCATATAGACCTGCAAAAAAATGAGGATCTGGAATTTTATTATGTAGAGGCAGAAATTCCTGACTCTGCCATTAAAGCAGGTGAAAATTATAACCTTGAGGTGATCATTACAGGAAAAATTAAAATTTCTGAATTTCAGTTTATAATGTAGAAAATGTACAACGTTGCAGATCCATATTAACTGATAATAGTCAAAAATTATGCTCGGGGGGGGGTAAAATCGAATCCTGAATTTCTTTCCGGTATTCGGCAGGACTCACCCCCACATACTTCTTAAATTTTTTGTGAAAATAGTCTACATTTTTGTAACCTACTTTTTCGGAGATCTCATAAACTTTTAACTGGTTTTCGCTCAGAAGCCTCTTAGATTGTTCAATCCGTTTATGATCGATATAAGAATTAAAGCTTTCTCCTGCAGTTTTGTTAAAGATCTTTCCTAAGTAAGCGCTATTGTATCCAAATAAAGGCGCTATATTTTCCAGCTTGATATTGTTTTGGTAATTGTGGTCAATGTAATAAAATATATCATCTAAAATATTTGTGCTCCTTGAAGAATTTCCGGAAGCGCTGAAGACTTTTTCTGTTTGTTCGGAAATGAACAGTATAATTTCATATAAATAATGACATTTTTCTATATGGTCAATCGCTTCTGCATTAGTAGGAAAAATAATTTCCAGGGAAGTATAGGTATGGTTGACTTTTTCCTTGATACGAAAATACAGATCTGTTAAAAAAAGCCTGATAGTGACAATATCGCTTTTTACATTGTACACATACTCTTCCAAGGCAAAAAGGGTTTCCGCCACTTTTTTTCTGTTAAATGCCATAAGGTAATCGGTGAGAAGGGTATAAAATTCATTGGCCTTTTCATCGGTAATTTCTAAATTCTGTTTATGAATATCAGGAAGTTCATCAAAGCCTAGGGTATGCTGGCCCTGAATACAAAAGAATCTGCGTTTTAGTAGAGTGGAGGCTTCTTCATAAGATAAATAAATTTCGTCCAGGTTTCCCACAGGGCGCCCATAAGCCAAAAAAAGGGAATCTAAAGGACTTCCCGGTTGAGGCGGATTTTGTTCATAGCGGGATAAAAAATTTTGGAATTTGGAAAGCGCAAAGCTGCCTTTTAAAAGAATTACCTCGTTTCCCTCTTCCTCAAAATGTTCAAAGGTATGATTTCCCTTGTTCGTGATCTTTAAAAGATCCGCAAAGCTATAACTGGCATCGTCAGGGTTTGTGCCAAATTTTTCAAAGATAACAACCTGATAAATATCTGCATCCAAATTCATTTCTTTTAGTTCATCTGATAAAAAAAGGTCAGGCGACAAGGGTTTATATGCACCGGTAATGATTTCATGAAGAATGACATTTTTCGCCTTGGACTTTAAGAGCTGAATATTGTCTAAATTTGAATGTTCTTTTTCCAGTTCTTTTTTTATTCTGGAAACAGCGGAAAGAAGTTCGTCCTCATCAATAGGTTTGGTCAGGTAAAAACTAGCCCCGTAACGGATGGCGGCTTGGGCATAAGTAAAATCAGAGTATCCGCTTAGTATGATAAACTTTCCCTTAAATCCCTTTTCCCTTGCAATTTTAATAATGTCTGTCCCATACATTTTGGGCATACGGACGTCAAGAAGAACCAGGCTTGGGTTTTGCTTTAAGATAAAAGATAAAGCGTGATCTCCGTTAGCGGATTCACCGATAATTTCAAATCCAAGCTGTTTCCAGTCAAGGATGCACTTTAGGCCTTCACGAATATTTTGTTCGTCATCTGCGATCAGTATAGTTTCCATAAAGATCCTTTCTACATTTGATAGGGAAAAGATGAAACATTTTACTTTAAGTATAAGAAAGGAAAAAAAGATTGTCAATGCGCCTGGCAAAGCCGTATCTATAATTTTATCGGTAAATATCTGTAAATATTTTTGTATATACCGATGTGATTGTGTGATAGAATGTGCATAAGACACAAATGCTTTTATAGGGGGTAGGACATGAAAAAATTTTCCGGCAGACTGGCCGTGCTATTTTTGACAGTCAGTTTTTGGATTAATGGATGTAGTTTTATTTCCGAATCAAAGGACGAATCCCCTTATGAAGAGTTTTTAGTGATAGATGTTTTTGACGGCCTTGCTAATTATCAGGGTATTCAGTCCGGATGGTTTGCAAAGCTTGTGAAGGACAAGTTTAATATGCAGTTGAACATCATTGCTCCTAATGTGGCGGGAGGCGGAGATACTTTGTTTGAAGTCCGGTGTGCGGCAGGAAATCTTGGGGATATTATTATATTTAGCGGGGAAAAACAAGTTTTACAGAATATTGTCACATCAGGATTGATCTTGGATATGGAACCATACATAAAAGATAAAGATATTATGCGGTTTGAAACGGCTATTCGGAATGTAAATAATTCCATAACCCCTAAGGGATTGTTTGCCATTCCTACGGAACTTTCATCAAATGCCCCTACTGTGCCAAGCGAAAGTAAAGAGCCTACTTACGGGCCTTATATCCGATGGGATCTGTATAAGGAGCTGGGATATCCAAAGATTGGCACATTGGAAGAGCTGCTTCCGGTTTTGAAGCAGATGCAAGAGCTTGAACCTGTTACTGAAGCAGGAGAAAAAACCTATGCTTTTTCCTTTTTCAGAGATTGGGATGCAAATTTAATGAATGCAGCCAAGCAGCCTTGCTGTTTTTATGGTTATGATGAAAGTGGATTTGTCCTTGTTAAGGCGGACAGCAGCGATTACCAAAGTATTATTGACGAGGACTCTCTTTATGTCAGGGTTCTGAAATGGTATTTTGATGCAAATCAGATGGGGTTAGTGGACCCTGATTCTCCTACCCTGAATTTTCAGGGGTTGGTGGAAAAGTATGAAAGAGGACAAATACTATATTCTCCCTGGCCTTGGGTAGCACAGCAGCATTATAACATCATATCCAACAAAAAAACCGGAAAAGGGTTTATGATGGCGGACATTGAAGATATGCAAATTTATTCTTATGGATGCAGTGTTAACGGAAATTATAAGACGATTGTTGCCGTGGGGTCGCAGACGAAGGATCCGGAGAGAATGGTAGATTTTATTAATTGGTTATACTCTCCTGATGGCATTGCGGCTAACGGTGTGAACAGCATGGCGGACACGGCAGGACCGGAAGGGCTTTGCTGGGAATACGGAGAAGATGGGCCGTATCTTACAGAATTCGGAAAAAAAGCGCTTCTGGAGGGAGATGCACAGGTGCCGGAAGAATGGGGGGGAGGAAGCTGGAAAGACGGAATTTCCATGTTGAATTTTATGCCGGTAACGAAATGCGAAATAGATGATCAGGGGTACTATTATTCTTTTCAAATGTGGGATTCGTTAAATGATGCGAGAAGTACACCGCTGGACAGGAATTGGAAGGAAATCATGAAAGCGGAAACTACTTTGGAATATCTGATAGGGAATCAAAAGATCATGGTGTCGCCAGGGTGCGGATATTCCATACCACCGGAAACATCGGAGCAGGCGGCTGTAAGGAAACAATGCCGGAATGCAATCCAGAGATATTCCTGGGAGATGATCTTTGCAAAAGATGAAGAGGAATTTTATTCTCTTTTAAGAGAAATGCAGACAGAAGCCATTAGCCTTGGGTACGAAGAAATGTTTGCGCTGGATATGGAAAATGCAAAGGCAAGAGAAGAGGCCAGATGGGAAGCCGTGGAACAATATAAAAATGATGATAAATAAAAGAAAGGAATAAAGAAATGATAGAAAGCAAAAAGGTAAAAAAGATTTTGTATGGAGGCGATTACAATCCTGAACAGTGGCCGGAAGAAATCTGGGAAGAGGATATGCGTATGTTTCATTTGGCGCATATTGACGTGGTTACGTTAAATGTATTTAGCTGGGCCGAGTTGCAGAAAGATGAAGATACCTATGACTTTTCCAAATTAGACAAGATCATGGAATTGGCAAGGAAAAATGGATTGAAAGTGTGTCTTGCAACTTCTACGGCTGCCCATCCGGCGTGGATGGCCAGAAAATATCCTGATATTTTGCGTACGGAATACAATGGAATCAGGAGAAAATTTGGCAGCAGACATAATTCGTGCCCGAATTCCCCTACTTACCGGAAATATTCTGTCAAGTTAGCCGGGAAACTGGCACAGCGCTATCAGGGTTATGACAATATTGTAGCATGGCACATTTCCAATGAATACGGAGGAACCTGTTATTGTGATAATTGTGAAAGGGCTTTTCGCAATTGGCTGAAAGAAAAATATGGAACAATTGAAGAGTTGAACAGGGCATGGAATATGTCTTTTTGGGGTCATACCCTTTATGATTTTGAGGATGTGGTAGTTCCTGACCTTAGATCTGAGGAATTTGACTGGGATGGAGAGAGACGCACAAATTTTCAAGGTATTTCTCTGGATTATAACCGGTTTAATTCTGACAGTATTTTAGAATGCTATCGTTTAGAGTATGAAGCCGTGAAAAAGCATACGCCGGATATCCCTGTAACTACAAATTTCATGGGAGCTTATAAACCCTTGGATTATCAAAAGTGGGCAAACTACATGGATTTTGTATCTTGGGATAATTACCCTTCTTATGATGGTACACCTGCACAGACAAGTTTTAATCATGATTTGATGAGAGGGTTGAAACAGGGAAAGCCTTTTGCTCTTATGGAGCAGACTCCAAGTGTAACCAATTGGCATATTTATTGTAAGCTAAAACGTCCTGGTGTAATGCGTCTGTGGAGTTACCAGGCAGTGGCTCATGGAGCAGACACCGTTATGTTTTTCCAGATGCGTAGAAGTATTGGCGCCTGCGAAAAATATCATGGTGCGGTGATCGATCATGTAGGGAATGAAAATACCAGAGTGTTCAGGGAAATTACGGAGCTTGGGCTGGAACTTGACCAGATAGGCAGCACACTTTTAGGATCCCGGGCGAAATCCCAGGCAGCTATTTTGTTTGACTGGGATAATTGGTGGGCGGCGGAATATTCGGCGGGACCAACAAGGCTGATTAATTATCATCAGGAGATCATGCAGTATTACAAAGCGCTGCACGAGCAGAACATTTCTGTAGATCTGGTCAGTGTCAATGATGACTTATCTGCCTATAAATTGGTGATTGCACCACTTTTATATATGTGTAAGGAAGGATTTGACGAAAAAGTCCGCAGTTTTGTAAAGCAGGGAGGTGTTTTTCTAACTACCTATTTTAGCGGTTATGTGGAAGACCATGACCTTGTAGTTACCGGCGGTTATCCGGGAAGGTTAAAAGATATCCTGGGAATTTGGGTGGAGGAGTCGGATGCTCTTCCGCCTGAGGAAGCGAATCTTTTTACTTATAAAGGGAAGACTTATCCGGCAGGGGTACTTTGTGATTTGCTTCATTTGCAAGGGGCAAAGGCGCTTGCCTGTTACGAGAAGGATTTTTATGAGGGAATGCCGGTACTTACCCAAAATGAATTTGGGCAGGGGAAGGCTTACTATGTGGCGGCCCGCTCTAATGAAGAGTTTTATGCAGACTTTTTGGGCGGATTATGTGAGGAGCTATCCATAGAACCGGCAGCCAATACGCCGGAAGAAGTGGAGGCGGCCGTGCGCGAAAATGAAAACGGAAATTTCTTGTTCCTGCTTAACCATAGAGGTAATACGGTAAATGTCATTTTGGAAAAAGACGGTGAAGATCTGTTGACTGGTAAATGTTATCAAGCCGGAGACAGAGTAACGCTGGAAAAAGCGGGAGTAGTCATTTTGAAGAGGAGATAAAAGGATGAAAATACAAAACCCGATTATCAGGGGATTTTACCCGGATCCTAGTGTTTGTGAAGCGGAAGGAAAATATTATATTGCGTGCAGTTCTTTTCAATATCTTCCTGGAGTGCCGATCTTTGAAAGTGAGGATCTGGTGAATTGGAAGCAGGTTGCAAATGCCCTGACCAGGATATCCCAGGTGGAACTTCATAAGGTGCCTAGTTCTGGCGGTGTGTTTGCGCCTACCTTACGGTATTATGAGGGAACCTTTTATATGGTGACAAACAATAATACTTTTGGGAAGAATTTCTATATTTATACGAAAGATATCAGAGGTGAGTGGTCGGAACCGATTTTTGTGGATCAGGAAGGGATAGATCCTTCGCTATTGTTTGATCATGGGAAGGTGTATTTTACAAGCAATGGAAATGACGCACAGGGAAAAGGATGCATTTTACAGTGTGAGATCGATATTAAGACCGGTGAAAAGTTAACGGAAAGCATTCCCGTATGGAGTGGAAGCGGCGGCCGCTATCTGGAATCTCCCCATTTGTATCATATTGGCGATTGGTATTATTTGATGGCAGCGGAAGGTGGTACAGAGTACGGACATATGATCACTTACGCCAGAAGCAAAAACCCGTTTGGCCCTTTTGAAGATTATCAGGGAAATCCGGTGCTTACAAACCGTGACCTTGGAGGAAACCAAAGTTCCATTCAAGGGATTGGGCACGGTGACCTGATTCAGGACAAAAAAGGAAATTATTATATGGTCTGCCTGGGTTTTCGCCAAATAGGTATGTGGCAGCCTTATCATCATTTGGGAAGGGAAGTGTTCCTTGCCCCTGTTACATGGGGGGAAGAGGGCTGGTTTAAGGCCGGGGATCAGGGCATTGTAACAGAGTGGATGGATGTAGATCTTGATGGGAACCAGGATATGGACAAATATCATGTATCCTTTGAAGATGTAGGGTCAAGTTATCTGCGTTGGAGTTACCTGCGGGATTATCATAAAGAAAATTATGCGTTTGCGGATAAAAGGCTGAGGATTCGTGGAACAGCGATCACCTTAGATGAGGCGGATACCCCTACCTTTGTGGGAATCAGGCAGTCAGAATTTCATACCCGTCTTAAAGTAACGGTTTCAGGACAAGCAAAAGAAGCAGGCGTTACTTTTTATATGGATGAAAGTCAACATTATGATCTTTCACTGATCCAGCAAGACGGTAAGCGCCAGATTATGCTTCGGATACATGTAGGAGATGCAGTTTGTGCTGTCAATACGGTTATTTTGCCGAAGGGAGAAGAAAAGGCGGAGCTTTTCGTGGTTTCCGATCCGGAGAAGTATGAGTTTTATTATACGATGGATGGGAAAAAGAAGTTTCTTGGCAGTGCAAGGACGAAATACTTGTCTTCTGAAGTAGCAGGCGGGTTTACCGGCGTACTGATGGGGTTGTATGCTGTGGATGAGGACGGGAAGTGGGCGGAATTTGAAGGGTTAGAGTGGAAACAAGGAGAAAATAAAACAATAGATTTAGATAGGAATGAATAAGGAGGGTTACAATGAGTTTAAAAGAAAAGTTACAAAGTGTAATGGAGCAGTCAGTAAGTGACTGCGAAGTAGCGGGCGTAAACCTGTTGGTAGAAAAAGACGGGGAGGAGATCTGTTATTGTCAGGCAGGTATGGCGGACAGGGAGGCAAACCGTCCTATGAGCCGTGATACCATCTTCCGGTTGTTTTCCCAAAGTAAACCTGTTACAGCAGCGGCGGCAATGATTTTAATGGAGAGAGGTAAGATTGATCTATGCCAGCCAGTGTCGGATTTTTTGCCAGCTTATGCACAACAGTTCTATTGTGTAGAGGAAGGGAGTATTGGAGAAGAGGCAGCAGGCGGATCAAAAAAAGAAAACATCTCAAGAAGTACGGACGCTTCGCCAATAATTAAGCCTGTTATGCAGCCTATGAGAGTGTTTGACCTGCTGCGGATGACATCGGGATTAGTCTACCCGGATGAAATAACGATGTCTGGAAAGCAAGCGGCAACTGTTTTTGATAAAGTGGACAAGCAGCTTTTTACAAAGGATGCTATGACTACCAGGGAAATAGCAGACGCCCTTGGAAAATGTACGCTGGCCTATGAACCTGGAAGTTCCTGGCGTTATGGAACCTCGGCGGATGTGCTGGGAGCAGTGATTGAAGTTGTGTCCGGAATGAAATTTGGGGAGTTTTTAGAAAAGGAATTATTTGGACCACTTCAAATGAAGGACACGGCATTTTGGGTTCCGGAGGAAAAGAGGGGGCGTTTTGCGGCAGCGTATGAAACGGTGAATAATGAAGGGAAGAATTCTTTGATACGGTACGAAGGGCATAATCTTGGGATTTGCAATCAAATGGAACATAAACCTGCATTTGAATCCGGCGGGGGAGGATTGGCGTCTACTTTGGATGATTATATGCGTTTTTCCCGTATGTTGATGCAGGGAGGCACCTTAGATGGTGTGCGGATTTTGCAGCCGGCCACTGTAAAATATATGGTTAGTGGGGAATTGATGGAAAGACAGCAGACAGCATTTGAACAGTGGATTGGATTGGAAGGTTTCACTTATGGAAATTTAATGAGAATTTGTAAAAAGCCTCAGCGTACAGGGTATATTGCCTGTGAGGGTGAGTATGGCTGGGATGGCTGGCTGGGAGTTTATTTTGCAAATTTCCCCCAAGAGAAGCTGACATTCTTGATGGGTACACAAAAGAAAGATAGCGGTACTTTTACCTTAACTAGGAAATTACGTTCTATGTTACTTGCAGAAATTCTTTCTTAGAGTCCTCTTTGCCCATCTGTTGAAATTATTTTTTTGGCAGTTCTACGGTAAACAATGCGCCACCTTCTGGGGAGTCTTTTACCGTTAGCTTTCCATGATGTGATTTTACGATTTCATTGGCAATAGAAAGTCCAAGCCCGAAATGCCCCTTGGTATTCCGGGCTTTTTCTACCCGGTGAAAGCGGTCAAAAATTTTCTTTTTTTCTTCATCTGAAATGCCAACGCCATTATCTGATACGGAAAGATAAAATCGTTCTTTCTCATAGGCTAAAGACAAAATAATTTTACCAAAGGCAGGAGTGTAGCTGATTGCATTGTGGAGAAGAATGGACAAAACCTGGCTGATACGTTCTTTGTCACAAATACACGAAGGAATGGCATTTTCTGGCAGCGAAACGGACAGGGTCAGATCATGTTCCTTTGCAAGGGGCTGAAATGCTTCATAGGAATTAACAATCAAGGTATCCATATCTGCAGGTTTTGGATCTATGGAAAACTGTTGATTGTCGGAACTTGATAAGGTCAGCATATCATCTATCAGGGTACGCATCCTTAAACCTTCATGGATGATCGTTTGCAAAAACCCCGCTTGTTTTTTTGAGTCAGTTTCCTGGCAGCATTCTGCACAGGATAAAATAACAGCAAGAGGCGTCCGAAGCTCGTGGGATGCGGACGCAACAAACTGAACCTGTTTCTTTTGGTTTTCTATAATAGGTTTCAATAAAGCGCCTGTAAAGATCCATGAAAAAACAGCTAAAACAAATATAGTGATCAAATCGATCAAAATAAAAAAGGAGCGCTGATGCATAATTTGTTTTTCCAGGGCATCCAGCGAAGAAAGGACAATAACCTGCAGCCGGGATGAGCTGCGTCCTAAAATCAGTACACTGTAAAAGTATTTTTTCTTCATGGAAGGGGAAAAGAATTCTGCTTCTGTGTGATAAGAAGCATAAGGAGATAAAGAAGATGAAGGATCAACATCAATTAAGATTGATTGGTAATAATCGGCTAAACATTCTTCAAGAAGAAGTTCTTTTTCGTTGGATGAGTCCAAAGCATTATAAAGAAAAGGAATGCCATTGTCCAAAAGAAAAAAGGTATAATTTCCCTGTGATTCCATTTTAGAAAGCCATTCCATGGAAATAACAGATTGTTGTTCTAAATTAGTGGAAATGGTATTCATGTCATTTTGAAAAGAGTCCATTTGGTTTTTATATAGACTCTTTTCAGATACATAAAGATAACTGCATGACGTGATAATCATGATGATAGTGATAATGCCTGTGCACAAAAGGGTTAAATAGATATGTACTTTTTGAAACATTAAATTCCCCCTTAGTTGTTAGATGAAACGGTTCTGTCCTGAAGGCAATAACCGATGCCACGGATTGTCTTAATCTCTAAAGCGCTTCCCACCAAGTGCAACCGTCTTCTCACAAAATGAATATAATTGTCCAGATTTCCTTCTTCCACGTCACTGTCCGGCCCCCATACCTTCAAAAGCAAAAGGCTTCTGGATAAGGATTGGCCAATCCTGCGTAGGAAAGTTTCCAAAAGGGCAGCTTCCCTTTTGGATAAAGAACATTTTCCGCCTGGGCCAGTGAGGTGATAATCTGTTAAATTTAAGGACAAATCGGATACGGTAAGAATGTCATCGTTAGTAAGCGTATGTGGCCTTCTGATCACGCAACGTATTCTGGCAAGCAATTCTTCAAAAGCGAAGGGCTTCACAAGGTAATCATCTGCGCCTAAATCTAAGCCTGTGACTTTATCGGATAGGGTTCCAAGTGCAGTGATTAAAATAATAGGGGCAGTAATGCCTTTCTTCCGAAGGGAAGTAAGTACTTCGGTACCTTCTTTGTAAGGAAGCATCCGGTCTAGTAAAATGACATCGTAAATATTCTGTTCCCCATAATAACAGGCTTCTTCCCCGTCAAAACAGGTATCCACGGAAAACCCGTTCGTTTCCAATTGATAACATAAAGTTTTATTTAATTGTTCATCATCTTCTGCCAATAAAATTCTCATGTCAATACCCTGCTATTTATTTTTTGAGGACATCCCTTCTCTTCTATTTTAATAAATCATATATGATTTGCAAGAGAGGTTTATTTATAGTTTATAATTTTAGCACAGTTATCTTTAATTATTCTCTAAGTTTCATGATATTATTTCATTAACCAGGAAAACGGCGGTTTATAATTTTTTCTTTAGAGATATTTTAGAGATTTTCCTGTTATAAATATTTCAAAAATAAAACTTGCAACTCAGAAAGGAGTTGCAAGCAGAGAAAAAGGAGAATCATATGAAGAAAAAATGGATAGCAGCAGTAGGATTAAGTGTTTTTATGGTAACAGCAGGAGTAGGCTGTGGTGCAAAAGAACAGGACTCCCAGGTAGCTGCCATAGAGCAAGAACCCTTAAAGGATGGAAGTGAAGAACAAAACAAGGAGACGGAAGAGGAGACGGAAAAAGAAAGCGCAGACCGGCAGCAAGAAACCGGCAAGCCGGAGAGTGGGGAGACGAAACAGCTAGATGGAAATGTAAGAGGCATCGGTGACAATGGTATTGTCATAATAAAAGTAAAGACGGAGGAACTGGAAGAAGGAGTAAGTTTAGCCATACAACCGGCATCGGGTAATGAAACCGCAGAGGATTATGTGGATGTCAATTTTACGGATGATACAACGTTTGAACTTCGTGTTGTGAAAAATGGCGGGGTAAACCCGGATGAGGATGTGACGGTCAAAGAAGCTTCGATTTCTGATATTGTGGGTGATATGTCGGTAACGCTGGAAGGCTATTATGACGGGGAGGTCTTTGTAGCGGAAAAAGTGGTTCTTTATGAATTTGTATAGGCAGTTTAGAGAAAGCTTAGAGATTATTTTGTTATACTGCAAAAGAAGAAAAGGGAGACAATGTAAAATGAAAAGTAAACACAGTTTGGCAGCAGGATTATTATTACTTATGGCAGTGGCTGCCGGATGCAGTTCTAAAGAACCGGAAAATACCCCGGCTGTTATCACAGAAAGTATACAAGGTACAGAGAAATCAGATGAAGAAGAGGTGGAGCCTAAAAAAAAAGAAGATACGGACAAGGAAGCAGATTTTGTAGTACCAGAGCAAGGAGAAGAGCATCTTTCCGGAAAGGTCAGGAATCTTGGGGACAACAGTGTTACCATCAGTAAAATATTTGTTGAAGAAAACGAAAACAGTGACATTGTATATTTGCCGGAAGAAGGAAGCCAGGAAGAAGAACTGGTGACGGTGAATTTTACGGATGACACAGAGTTCCATTTTTGGCTCATTAAGGGCGGCGGCGGAGACATTGATATGCGGGAATCTTCCTTTTCTGAAATTCAGGAAGGTTATGGCCTGGAAATGTACGGAAACTATGAAGGGGATAGTTTTCTCGCAAGTAAAGTCATTATAGAAGTATACGAGTAAGGAAGGAGTCAAAATGAGGAAAAGTATGAAAAAAAGAATGTTGTGTCTGGTGATAGCGGCAGTGATGGTGGTGCTTGCCACAGGCTGCGGCGGGAAAAGTACACAGGAAAATCCCACTCCACAGGGCGGAGGGGAAAGTCCTGCTTCCGATGAAGGACAGGAGAAGAAACAGGCAATAGATGAGGTAACGCCGTCAGAAAATACAGCTATGGGGCGGTATGTGGAGGAGGAAACGGACTTATCCGAAAACTTAGGTACACCATTAAGTATGCAGAGATTGTCTGACGGCAGTATCATGATCCTTGATCAGTATCATTTTCCTATGGTGTCAAAGGATAATGGCCTTACATGGGAAGTGAAAGAAACAGAATGGTTTAAGGAACGGGAAACAAAATCCTATTATGTACATCATGCAAAAGCATCCCCCGATGGAACGATAGGGATACTCTACAGCGGGAGTGGGGATGATATTGACAACGTAAAATGTATCCTGATCAAGCCGGATGAAACCGTGATTCCGGTAGAATTAACAATGGAAAATGACGAAGCATATCCAAACAGTATCTGGGTTTCCGATTCGGGAAGATTTTTTGTATCGGCTCTCCGTGACAGAAATGTTTACGAAGTAAAAGAGGACGGAACCTGTGAAATATTTTTGACACCGGAAAACAGGCCAGATCTGATTCGGATCAGGGGCGATCTGATGGTCATGGACAGTTATGAAAATGCGGTAAGAATCCTTAGGATTTACGATATGTCAAAAGAGGAATATGTTGAGGATGAAGTATTAACTGACTTTCTGGCGGACTATTATGGCGAACGGAGCTCTAACGGCAGATATTGGTATGATATGGGATTCTTTATGGGAGAAGACAATGTCATCTATCTGGCAGGCAAAAAGGGTATCCACCGCCATGTGATCGGAGGAAGCGTGGTGGAACAGTTGGTAGACGGTGGTTTATCCCGTCTGGGAAGCCCGGAATATAACATTGTGGATTTTATGCCATTAAGTGATACGGAATTTGTGGTTCTTTTAGCTTCCAAGAAAACGATCAAGTTTACTTATGATCCTAACATCCCTACCGTACCCAATAACAGGGTGAAAATATACAGCCTGGAAGAAAGTGATGACCTAAGGGCGGCAATTTCCGTATACCAGGTAAATAATCCGGATATGTTCATCGAATATGAGGTAGGGATTGAAGAGGGAAGTTCCGTTACCAGGGATGATGCGTTGAAAAAACTGAATACTCAGATTGTGGCCGGGGAAGGGCCGGATATTCTGTGCTTAAACGGGCTTCCTGTTGACTCTTATGTGGAAAAAGGATTGTTGATGGATGTAAGCAGCCTGATTACTGATCTGGCAAAAGAAGAGAGGTTGTTTGAAAACCTGTTCCATGCATTTGAAACCGATGGCGGAATCTATGCAGTGCCTGGCCAGGTTGTGATTCCTCTGATTGGAGGGCGCGAAAAGGATATTTCCAATGTGAAGGATTTAAGCACGATTGCAGATGGAGTAGTGAAGCTTAGGAACGAAAATCCCCAAAAACCGATTCTTGAATGGGGTTATGCAAAGCAGATCATGAAAGCATTTTCTCCGTCCTCAGCGCCTTCATGGAAGACAGACAGCGGGGAGCTTAACAAAGAAGCGGTAGAAGAATTTCTGGTTCAGGTTAAGAGAATGTATGATGCACAGATAGACGGACTGGATGAAAAGATTATGGAAAGATATACCATGATCAATGAGATGCGTACGGAGGAAAGAGGCGAAGACTGGATGTATGATAGCCGGTATTACTCAATTAACCTGTTGAATTTTATGGGAGATTATGCACAATTGTCGGTTGGTCCTCTTACATCTACTTACAGTTATTATATGGATCTTTCTGTTACGAGAGTAAAAGGTTATGAGGACATTGTTTATCAGCCCATAAGCGGACAGAGCAGTCATGTGTTTATTCCCACGTTGCTGCTTGGCATCAGTTCGGCTTCCCCAAGGGCGGAATTTGCACAGGATGTTCTAAGGCAATTTTTAAGCAAGAATGCCCAGGTGGCTATGACCGGATTTTCTGTAAACAAAGATGCGTTAGAGCAGCAGTTTACCCCCAATGAGGAGGCTGTTGGCGAAAATGGCGAATATGGCAGCATAGCCACATCAGGCTGGGATGATGTAGATTTAAGTCTGGATATCTATATTGCAACCCAGGAGCAGTTAAATGTCTTCTATGGGTGGATGGACTCTATGGACACCCCTTATGTGGAAGATGTTGTGTTGGAAGAGACAGTGTTTGAGGAAGGCGACAAATATATATCCGGGCAGCAGAGTCTTGAGGAAACGCTAAATGCAATTGAGCAGAAGATTGCAATTTATTTATCAGAATAAAAAGCATGGAGCGAAAGCGCCATTCTTCCAGGTGGAAAAACAATGAAAAGAAAACGGAAATACTTTTATGTATTTTTATTGCCCAGTTTTGCGGGAATTGCATTGTTTGTGCTTCTTCCCTTTGCGGACGTGGTGAAGAGATCCTTCACCACTGCCGTCACCGGGCAGTTTAACGGGATCAAAAATTACCAGACTATTTTTCATAACCAGGCATTTTTGCTGGCGGTGGAAAACACTTTAAAATTCACATTTGTATGTATACCCTTTTTGGTTTTGGCTGGATTTTTTACGGCATTGCTTTTGGATCAATTGGAAAGCAAGGGAATTGTAAAATCAGTTTATTTATTTCCCCTTGCAATGCCTACGGCCACCATTGTAATGGTATGGAAAATGATATTTTATAAACAGGGTTTCTTAAACCTGTTTCTCACCCGACTTGGGGAATGGACCGGTTTTTGGGGAGAGGTACATACCGATTATTTGGGATCTGAAGCGGCGTTTTGGGTTTTGGTGGGAAGTTATATTTGGAAAAACTTAGGCTACACAGTCGTTTTGTGGCTGGCGGGATTGATGGGAATCCCTACGGAATATTACGAAGCCGCAAAAGTAGACGGTGCAAACAGTCTGCAAAGGTTGTGGTACATCACATTGCCAAACTTAAAGGGCAGCCTTTACACGATTGTGATTTTATCTTTTTTAAATTCTTTTAAGATTTACCGGGAAGCATATCTAACGTCAGGCGCTTACCCTGATAAAAGTATTTATCTGTTGCAGCATGTGTTTAACAACTGGTTTGTAAATCTGGAATTGGATAAAATGGCGGCGGCAGCGGTGTGCACAGGCGGATTATTAATGATTTTTATTTTGTTTTTGCAAAGATTGTGGGATCGGAATGAGGCATAAGTAAAGTTGAGAATGGAAGTAATTAAGAAAAAAAATGAGAAGTTCATAAAACAGGCAAAAAAACATTTCAAAAAAATATCCGTGGTCTTTCTGCTTTTGGTGCCGGCCATATTTGTGGTGATGCCGGTTCTCATTTTGTTATCAGGGGCGCTTATGGATACTTATGAACTTAGGAATTATTTAAGCAGTGTTTTTAGCCAGGGAAATGAGTTTATCAGTTGGAAACTGATACCAGATTATCCTTCCTTTGCAAATTACAAAAAAATCTTATTGGAAACACCCCAATTTTTTATTTTGTTTTGGAATTCCGTGAAACTGGTGGTTTGTATTTTGATGGGACAGCTTGTAATGGCAGTGCCGGCGGCCTGGGGATTTGCAGTCTATCAAGTTAAGGGGAGCAGGGTGCTTTTTGCCCTTTATGTAGTGCTGATGTTACTTCCTTTTCAGGTGACTATGTTGTCTAGTTACTTGGTGTTAAACAAGTTTTCCCTTATTAATACTCATCTGTCAATTATTCTTCCGGCGGTATTTTCCACGTTTCCGGTATTTCTTTCTTACGGGGGATTCCGGGCAATTCCCGCCCAGCTATTTGAAGCGGCAAGGATCGATGGGGCAGGAGAACTTACGATTTTTCTTAATTTGGGGATTCCCCTTGGAAAAAGCGGGCTTTTGTCCGCCATGGTGCTGGGATTTTTGGAATACTGGAATATGATGGAGCAGCCCATGGCTTTTTTGGAGGATAAATTTCTTTGGCCATTGTCCTTGTATCTGCCGGAAATCACTTGGGGGAAGGCAGGATTTGCTTTTTGTGCCAGTGTGATCACGCTGATTCCGGTAATGTTCGTTTTTGTGTTGGGACAGGACTATCTGGAGCAAGGAATCATTTATTCGGGATTAAAGGAGTAAGATGTGAAAAATCGAAGAATTAAAAAAATTACAATTGCATTTGCGGCTTTTTTCGTCCTGATGCTGGTGTGCACGGTGGTTTCTAAAAGTATTTATGCTTATCAGCTCCCTATGGTCAGTACAGTAATGCCGGAAGAAAAGTATGTGGAACATCTGGTGGAAGCGGAAGGGATTGTGGCAGCAGGTGGTGAAAGAGCAGTCAATTATTTTCCGGGGCTTCGGGTGGATGCCGTTTTGGTACATGTAGGAGACCGGGTGGAAGAAGGGGATGTCCTGCTACAAATTGATTTGGAGGATTTGAAAGAGTTTATAGATCAAAAGAGGGACGAGGTTGCCAAGGTTGAATTGCAGATTAACGCAATATTGGAAAATCAGGCTCTTGAACAGCAAAAAAAAGACCTTGAGCTTGCCCGTGCAAGGGAAGATTATGATACCACAGCAAGGCTGGAAGACACCTATATTGGACGGGCTGCACAAGAGTATGCACAGATAGAAGAGGATTGGAAAGAGTTAATGGATGGCCAGGAAGATGAGGCATTAAAGGACGCCCTGCAAAGCGCAGCGTACGGGGAGGCGGATGCTAAAGCAAAACGGGATGAGGCAGTTAAGCAGGCAGGAAGACGGGTGGAAGATATTCTTATGCCGGATCAGGCTTCTTCTGATCTGGATATTGCAAAACTTGAAAAGGAGGCGCTTTTATCTCAGATTGGAGAGTATCAACAGATCATAGACGGACAGGGGATTATATCAGCGCCCTTTGGCGGCGTGGTCACGGCGGTTTATGTTCAGGTAGGAGGCAGGACATCGGATACAGCGGTGATGCTGATTTCGGACGAAAGCCTTCCTTGTCAGTTGAAGATTTTCTTAGATAAAGAACAAAAGAAATATGTGGGATTAGGGGATTTGGTTTCTATTAAATTGGAAGGCAAAAGCAATAAACTGGAAGGAACCATAGATTACTTGGCGGAAAGTGTGGGAGTTCCCGGAAGTTATGAAGCATTAGTCAATCTCCCGGAAAATACCGGGATACCGGGGCTGTCTGGCAGGGTTTCCCGGTCAGAACCGGGAGAGAAGCATCGGTTGTGCATACCACCGTCGGCAGTGTATGAAAAATATGACACGAATTTTGTATATGTGCTAAAAGAACGGGAAGGGATTCTTGGACAGGAGTATTATATAGATGAAGCGATTGTGAGAGTGATAGATAAAAATGAGGTTTGGGCGGCTATCGATAATGGGGTTCTTGCAAAGGATAGTAAGGTGATCATATCCTCTACGAAGGAATTTAAAAAAGGCGATGTGGTGCGGTGGGAGGACGAATGATCTGCATAAATAAAGGCAGTTGCAAAATTCCCTGAATTAACATTCAGAGGGTTTTTCGCAACTGCTTTTGTTCGTAGATAACCACCTATGCTTTTGAAAACTGCATGTTGTACAGCTCTGCATAAATGCCATCTTTTGCAAGGAGCTGGTCATGGGTCCCTGTTTCGGCAATACCATTTTCTGTAAGCACCAGTATTTTTTCAGCATTGCGAATGGTGGAAAGCCTATGGGCGATTACAAAGGTAGTACGGTTCCTGGATAGTTTTTCTAAAGAATCCTGTACCACTTTTTCGCTTTCATTGTCCAGGGCAGAGGTCGCTTCATCAAAAATAAGGATAGGCGGGTTTTTCAGGAAAACCCTTGCTATGGAAAGACGCTGTTTCTGACCGCCGGAAAGTTTTACGCCACGCTGGCCAATGTAAGTGTCATAACCATCGGGCAGGTTCATGATAAATTCATGAGCATTGGCATTTTGGGCAGCAGCCACGATTTCTGCCTCTGTAGCATTGGGCCGTCCATAGCGGATATTGTCCATAACGCTGCCGGTAAAGAGATAAACATCCTGTTGTACGATACCAATGCAGTTTCTAAGGCTTTTCAAAGTAAAATTACGGATATCTGTATTGTCAATGGTGATCCTGCCGCCAGAAACTTCATAAAAACGGGGAATCAGGCTGCAGAGAGTTGATTTCCCTACGCCAGAGGTACCTACCAGCGCAATATATTCTCCAGGATGTACATGAAGGTTTAAATTGGATAGTACCATTTCGGTATGTTCCTCATAATGGAAAGAAACATCTTCAAACAGTATGTCGCCTTTGGCGGATTTTAGTTCTATCGCATTTGGCTCATCCTGGATATCCGGGCGGATGTTTAACATTTCCAAAAATCTAGTGTAGCCGGATGCACCGTTTTGAAATTGTTCCGTAAAGTTGATCAGTTTCTTAATGGGTTCCGTAAAGTTATTAATATACAAAAGGAAAGTAATCAGGTCAGTGATGGAAATGAGATCCTTCGTAATAAAAATAGCGCCGGCAGCAATAACAATCACGGTGATCAGCGTAGTGAAAGCGGTAAGGCCGGAATGGTATAGCGCCATATATTTATAGTTCTCTTTTTTGCTTTCAAGGAAGTTATTATTTCCTATTTTAAATTTATCCATTTCAATCTCTTCGTTGGCAAAGGACTTTACCACCCGGATCCCTGATAGATTGTCTTCAATCTGGGCATTGATATCCGCAATTCTTGCCCGGTTTTTCACAAAGATCCTCTTCATCTGTACATTAAAATAGTATGCATATACAAGCATGACCGGGACGATGGCAAAGGCGCAT
Source organism: uncultured Lachnospiraceae bacterium (assembly GCA_910585005.1). GTDB lineage: Bacteria > Bacillota > Clostridia > Lachnospirales > Lachnospiraceae > Suilimivivens. The sequence goes on from CAJUCN010000002.1 coordinate 261,449, forward strand.
AAAGCCAGTTTCCAGTTGACTGTCAGGAGTATGGTAAAAGAACCGATCAGTTTGATAATAGAAATAACAATATCTTCCGGTCCATGGTGGAACAGTTCACTGATCTCAAATAAGTCATTTGTGACACGGCTCATAAGCTGGCCCACTTTTTGGTTGTCAAAAAAGCTGAAGGAGAGCTTTTGATAGTGGGAAAAAATTTCATTCCTCATATCATATTCCATTTTGGCTCCCATCATGTGTCCATAGTTGGTAATAAAGAAATTGCTGTAAAACTCGATAACAATCAAAACAATCATGACTCCAATCAGCAAAAAAATGAAATGGATGGATTCTTCTGATTCCCGGTAGATTACATCGTTTGTAATAAAGCGGATGATCAGAGGAATGACCAGTGTGATGGCTGCTGCCAGACATGCAAAAAACATATCTGCAGCAAACAGCTTTTTGTAAGGTTTATAATAAGAAAAAAACTTTTTCCACTTTTTGTTTTCCATAATTGCCCTCCATAAATTTCTCTGTAAGTAGGAATAGTAACATATTAGCACAATGCTGGTAGAGAAGCAAAAGAAAGTGTGATAAAATAAAAACCAGCAGTTCAGTCAGCCAGAAAGAGGATTTATCAGAAATGAATTATATTGTAGTGGATCTGGAATGGAATCAAAGCAATACCGGTAAGGAACCGGAAGCCAAAGAGATTCCTTTTGAGATTATTGATATCGGAGCAGTGAAATTAAATAGCAAAAAAGTTATGACGGGTGAATTTAACCAATTAGTCAAGCCTGCCATATATCAGCATATGCATAAAGTTACGGGAGATTTAATTCATTTGCATATGAAGGATTTGCAAAAAGGACGTCCTTTTCCAGCAGTGATGGAGGAATTTCTTTCATGGTGTGGAGAAAATTATATTTTTTGTACATGGGGACCGCTGGATCTATTTGAGATCCAGCGGAATATGCATTTTTATCATATGCATCCTTTAAGTGATGTGCCTATCCGGTTTTTGGATGTACAAAAGCTATTCAGCATTGCCTACGAAGATGGCAAATCGCGGCGGGGCCTGGAATATGCAGTTGACTATCTGAAAATTGAAAAAAATATCCCTTTTCACAGAGCTTTTGATGATGCTTATTATACGGCCAGAATATTATCCTGCATGGAGGAAAAAGTGTTTGAGAATTATTCCATTGATACCTATGTATTGCCGGCAAGCAGACAGGAGGAAATTCATGTAATGTTTCATGACTACATGAAATATATTTCCAGGGAATTTGTGGATAAGACAGAAGCTTTCCAGGATAAAGAAGTAATCAGTACCAAGTGTTATATTTGTCACAAGAATATCCGCAGGAAGATTCATTGGTTTTCCCCTAATGGTAAGCATTATTATAGCATTTCCTATTGTCCTGTCCACGGATCTATGAAATCGAAAATCAGAGTCCGTAAGGCGGAAAATGGCAAAGTCTATATAGTGAAAACTTCAAAATTTATTACGGAAGAGGATTGCCAAAAAATTATCCAAAAAAGAGACGAGGCAAAAAAGCACCATAAACGAAAGAAAAACGGCACGAAATTTAAAAGTTAAAACCGCCAAACCGGGAAGAGGGAAAGTGAGGTCCGTCTTTCCGGTTTCTTTTATTCCATTTCCTTCTGCGGACAGTTCTTCTATTGTCAAGAAAATTATAGCTGCGGATAATGGAGCGTATAATGATGATGGCAATGATAATGGCAGTAGTAACAAGGATTCCGATAAGAATGAGCTTTATATTTATTACGATCACATTTTGTTCTTCCGCGTCAATCACCGCATCATTATTTTCTGTAAATTCATAAGAAATATGGGACGTGGATGCAAGATCAAGAGTTGCAGTTCCCATATAAGCGCCATGATAGTAATATTGGATCATTGCGATTTCCTGTTCATTTGTAGTATTGTAAGATATTTCGGAGTCCAGTTCGCTAAAGGATGCGTTCTTGGGCATAATCAGATAACTGTCCTGGTTTAAGGACAAAATGGGACTGGAATTTCCGAAGATATCACTGGAGGTATTAAAAAAATTTGAATTCTGAATAGAATAGCGGGTTTCATTTTCCGCAACATTGGCAACTGTAAAATTGGTAAAACCATAATCAAAAAGCTTAACGGTATCATAAAACTGTTCTGGTGATTCTTCCTTTAAAATCACGCAGATCAGCTTCATTCCATTTTGTTCTGCACAGGTGACAAGAGTCTGTCTTGCTTCATCGGTATAACCGGTTTTACCGCCTTTGATGCCTTCATAGGGGATATTGCCAGTAACCAATTCGTGTTTATTACGCCAGATAAAGTCGTCAGGCTGAGTGCTGGTGGCTATGAAGTGGTGGAATGCAGTATTTCCGATCTTGGCGAGCAGCTCATTTTGAAAAAAAGCTTTTGCAATGAGAGCAAGGTCATAGGCGGATACATAATGGTCTTCATCATAAAGACCATGGGCATTCATAAAATGGCTGTTTTTGCAGCCAAGTTCAGCAGCCTTTTTATTCATCATTTCTGCAAACGCGTCCTGGCTGCCGGCAATATGTTCTGCCACGGCATTGGCAACTTCGTTGGCGGATGCTACCAAGATTCCATACAGGCATTCTTCCATAGGCATAGATTGTCCTTCATCAATGCCTATATTGGAGCTTCCCGGTTCCAGATTAAAAACGGCGTCATGTGAAAATGTAACCATTTCATCAAGCTGGCTGTTTTCGGCAGCAATCAGACATGTCATCAATTTGGTAGTGCTTGCGGGATAAAGTTTTTCGTCAATATTTTTGGCATAAAGAACAACGCCTGTGTTGGCTTCAAGAAGAATAGCGGACTGGGCGCCGATAGCAGGCCCGGCAGGCCAGTTTTCAATACGATTGCTTTCAACGGGCAATAGTTTGCGTTCTTCGGCATCGGCAAGAGCTTCTTCCGTTGTGGCAGGCGCTGCAAAGACATTCAAGGGCGCTATAGAGATCAGAAACATTGCGGCAGTTAATGCAGCAAATTTTTGTATAATGGAATACCGAAATTTATCAAAATTCATAGTTACTCCTGGTCATAGAATTATTTTTCTTTCAATAAATGATTCCTTATTATCATACACTATTTTAAGAGAAAGCTAAACAGAATCATTTATAAATTTTTCTTCCCTTTTTGATAAAAAAGGTGTAAACTAATAGCCGCAAAGTATGTACAGAAAGGCTATGGATATGAGACTTAGGAATATTTCGGGTTCCAGGGATGCGATTGCAAAAAGCCCTATGGTGGTCCATGAACCCAGGATCCATAAGGGCAGTTGGGAGGAAATATTTGGTAATAACCATCCGATTAGAATTGAGGTAGGGATGGGAAAAGGAAAATTTATTTACCAGCTTGCAAAGCAGACTCCTGAGATTAATTTTATAGGGATTGAAAAATATTCCAGTGTTTTGTTACGCGCCTTACAGAAAATGGAGGAGGAGCCATTGGCTAACCTTTTGTTTATCCGTATGGATGCAGAAGACCTTGCAGAGGTTTTTGGCCCTGGGGAAGTTGACAGGATCTATCTGAACTTTTCAGATCCCTGGCCGAAGGACAGGCATGCCAAAAGAAGACTTCCTTCTAAAGCATTTTTAGACAGATACAGCAGCTTTTTAAAGGAGGAGGGCCTTTTGGAGTTTAAGACAGATAATGCCGCTTTGTTTCGTTTTGGACTTGCAGAAGCGGAACTTGCGGATTGGGAAACCCTCCAGGTAACCTATGATCTGCATCATGATGAAAAAATGTCTATGGATAATATTATGACGGAATATGAGGAGAAGTTTTCTTCAGCAGGTAATCCCATTTGTAAATATATCATTAGAAGACCGGGAATATTAAATGAAGAAAATGAAAATAAAAAGCAAGAGACGGAAGGGAGAGCAATATGGAACTAAAAATTACGGATAACAATTTTGAAGAAGAGGTAAAAAAGAGTACATTACCGGTGATGGTGGATTTTTATGCTGATTGGTGTGGTCCATGTAAAATGATGGCGCCCCTTGTAGCCCAGCTTGCTACACAGTACAGTGGAAAATGTAAGATTGGAAAATGTAATACGGATGAAAATCCAAGGTCAGCCGGGGAGTTTAAGGTTATGTCTATTCCCACGATCCTTTTCTTTAAAGAGGGGAAAGTGGTAGATTCTGTGATAGGTGCAGTATCCAAAACAGTATTGGAAGAAAAGATAAAGCAGGTGTTGGCGTAAGCCATACCTGCTTTAATAACGGAGGGATATCATGTTTTTATTGTTTTTTCTCATATGGATCATATTTAATGGGCAGATCACATGGGAGATAGCAGCTTTTGGGATTGTGGTTTCAGCTTTTATGTATGTGTTTATTTGCAGATTTATGGGTTATAAGCCCAGGATGGACTTGCTTTTAGCCAAGAAGTTTTTTTTGATCCTGCAATATGTGTATGTGCTGATTAAGGAGATTATTAAAGCAAATTATGCAGTCATCAAAATGATTATGTCTTCGCGTTACGAGATGGAGCCTACAGTGGTGAGATTTAAAACAAATCTAAAGACAACGCCGGCGAGAATTCTGTTAGCTAATTCTATTACGCTGACACCCGGAACGATTACCATTTCTTTGGAAGGCGATGAATATATTGTCCATTGCCTGGATAGAGAACTGGCCAAGGGAATGAACAATTCTTTGTTTGTGACGCTTTTGGAACGGCTGGAAAGGATGGATTGATATGGGGATAACGGAAAATGTAACGATGCTTGAGAAAATATATCATGGCATGTACATAGTGGTGTTGGTCATTCTTGCGTTCATGCTGTTTGCCTGTCTGATCCGGGCAGTGAGAGGACCCAGAATTGCAGACCGTATTGTGGCGGTGAATATGATGGGAACCATGGTAATGGTTATGATTGCGGTTCTTTCTTTATTGTTAAAAGAGGGATTTTTGATTGATATCTGCCTGATATATGCAATGGTGAGTTTTTTGGCAGTTATTGTCATTTCAAAGGTTTATATGGGCGTATATGAGGAAAAGAAACAAGAAGAAAAAGAGAAAGGGGAGTTTTAGATGGAAGTTGTGGAATGGATCCGGCTGATCGTTGGCGGAGCGCTTGTTTTATGTGGTCTTAGCATATTCCTGATTGAGATTTACGGGGTATTTCATTTTGATTATGTGCTGAATCGAATGCATGCTGCGGCTATGGGGGATACTCTGGGGATCAGTTTTTCCTTGGTGGGGCTGATGATCTTTTCCGGTTGGAATTTTACGACGTTAAAAATGGCGCTGATTGTTATTTTTTTGTGGCTTGCATCTCCGGTGTCTTCCCATCTGCTCGCTAAAGTGGAGTTTACTACCAACGAAAATCTGGAAAGACATTGTAAGATTTATGCCCGTCTTGAAGAACTGGAAGAAGAATCTGATTTAGCTGGAGAAGACACGGAAGGAGAAAAGGTATGACTGTATTTCAATGTATTTTACTGGGATTTTTGGTGGTATGTGCCATTTCTGTCAGTTTTTCAAAAAATTTATTGAATTCCATTTTGATCTATATGTCCTATAGCCTTGTTATGTCCTTAATCTGGGTGTGTCTGGAATCGCCTGATCTTGCTATTACGGAGGCGGCGGTAGGAGCGGGTGTTACCAGTATTTTATTTTTTGCCACTTTAAAAAAAATCCATGCCATTCAGATTGAAAAGGAAAAGGGGAGGGATGAAAATGAGTAGGTTAAAGCCCCAGGAGGAATACGAAAAGACGATGGCGTTCCACTTTTTCAGATGGCTTTCGGGGAGCAAGGATCCCTATGTGGGGGAAGTGGAAATGAAACCCCAGAAAGAGGCTGAGATTACAGAGTCTACGATTCTGGAGAGAATGAATGAGAGCCAGATGATACGAGACAAAATTTATGATGTGGAAAACAATAAAAAATTAATACTGTTCCATAAGATCTATGTTGCCTGTGCTATTTTGTTTTCCATTATCCTTGCAGGACTTTTATTATATACGGTTTCCTGCCTTCCAAGAATAGGGAATGCAGGAAATCCGGCAAATAATGAAGTACCGGAAAGATATATTGAAAAGGGGCTTGAGGAAACAGGGGCAGTGAATATTGTAACGGGTATGATCTTGGATTACAGGGCTTTTGATACTTTCGGGGAATCTAATGTACTTTTCATTGCTACAATCACGGTTTTGATTTTGCTCCATGAAAAGAAAAAGAAAGCCGTAAAGCTGGATGATGAGGATGACCGTATTTATGAACCCAAAAATGATGTGATTTTACAGGCAAGCGCGGCAATTTTAGTGCCTGTGATCATCATCTTTGGTATTTACATTATTTTAAATGGGCATTTATCTCCCGGAGGCGGTTTTTCAGGAGGCGCGGTTATTGGGGCCGGACTTATTTTGTATTTAAATGCGTTTGGTTTTAAGAAGACGGAACGTATGTTTACAGAAAAGACATACAAGGTGGTCTGCTGCGTAGCGCTTACTTTTTATTGCCTTGCCAAGAGCTATTCCTTTTTTACAGGTGCGAACCATTTAGAAAGCCATATCCCCCTTGGGAAGGCAGGGCATATTTTAAGCAGTGGGCTGATACTGCCGCTTAATATTTGTGTAGGGCTGGTGGTTGCCTGCACTATGTATACGTTTTATGTGATGTTTCGTAAAGGAGATTTTTGACATGGGAGCCAACTTAATTGCCAATTATGGCGAAGCAGTGGCAATGGTTCTTTTTGTGATTGGATTTATGAATTTGCTGTTACAGAAAAATCTCATAAAAAAAATCATTGGCTTAAATATTATGGATTCCGCCGTATATTTATTTTTGGCGGAAAAAGGTTATATCAATGGAAGGACGGTTCCAATCGTGGTAAATGGAATCCAGGATGTTGAGACTTACATCAACCCCATACCCAGTGGGTTAGTTTTGACAGGTATTGTTGTTTCTGTATCCGTTTCGGCATTGATGCTTTCACTGACGATCCGCCTGTATAAACGGTATCAAACGTTGGATTTGGACGAAATATCCATTCGGTTAAGGAAGGAGGGATTATAATGGACTTTGTGCAGAATTTCCCCTTTTTTTCCATTATTTTGTCTATGTTTTCCGGGATTATCAGTTCTGTATTGCCGAAAAGAGCAGCCAAATGGGTCAATACAGTTATGATCATTTTGGTAGGAATTTTTTCTTTCATCTTACTTTTTTATATGATTGGGAGAGGAAACAGTTATACTTACATGATGGGACACTTCCCGGCGCCCTGGGGGAATGAAATACGGGTAGGGGTTTTAGAGGCTGGAATGGCGTTGTTCTTTTGTATTATTATGATTCTCTCCTTGTTTGGCGGGCGGAAAAAGCTGGATGAGGAGTTGGAGGAGAGTAAGCACAGCCTTTATTACATATTGGCTGACCTGATGCTCAGTTCTTTGCTTGCATTGGTGTATACCAATGATCTGTTTACAGCGTATGTGTTTGTAGAGATTAATACCATTGCAGCCTGCGGTCTTATTATGATTAGGCGAAACGGGAGGACAATCGAGGCAGCAGTGCGGTATATGATCATGAGCCTTTTGGGGTCAGGTATGCTCCTGATGGGGATTTGTATGCTTTACGATCTGACAGGTCATTTGCTGATGAGTAATATTCATGAACAGGTATCAGCCCTGGCAGTTTCCGGAGAATACCATGTTCCGCTTCTTGTAACGATAGCATTAATGAGTGTAGGGCTTGCCATTAAAAGCGCTTTGTTTCCTTTTCATGCATGGCTTCCGGACGCTTATGGATATTCTACAGTGTCTTCTGCGGCTATTTTATCCAGCCTGGTGTCAAAAGGTTATATTTTTCTTTTGATCAAGATCATCTATAGGGTCATAGGGATAGATGTATTTGATGGCAGCAGGATTATTGATATGTTATTTGCATTCGGGCTAATGGGTATGATATTCGGGTCATTAAGCGCTATTAAGGAAAATGACGTAAGAAGGATGATTGCCTATTCTTCTGTGGCCCAGATTGGTTATATTTACATGGGTATTGGTATGGGTACACAGGCCGGAATGGAAGCAAGCGTCTTTCATATTCTGACACATGCTGCAACCAAATCCCTTTTATTTATTGCAGCCATTGGGCTTACGGATGTATCTGGGGGAAGCAGGAAATTTATTGATTTGACAGGTGCGGCATACCGGAATAGGTGGGCAGGGGTTGCTTTTGCCGTAGGTTCGCTTTCCATGGTCGGTGTACCATTATTTTCCGGGTTTATCAGCAAGCTTTTATTTGCCCAGGCGGCAGTACAGAACCATGTGAAAATGCTGCCTGCTTTGATTGTTTTGGGTATCAGTACGGTTTTAAACGCCATTTATTTCATGAAAACAGTGATCCGGATCTATACGCCGGTTGAGGGAACCGGAAGTGGTGAGGGCGTAACCTTTAAAAATATGAAAATATATGTGGTAACATTAGTATGCTTTATTATACTAAATGTATTTTTGGGCGTAAGTTCCCAGCCAGTCGTGAATTTGATTGGCCAGGGCCTTGCGATGTTCTCCTAAGGAGGTTTGCTTTATGCAGTATATGATATTGTCAGTTTTCTTTCCTGTTTTGGCAGGGGTATATCTTCTTATAAAAAAGGAAAGGGGAAACAGGAAATACTTATTGGTATCCACAGGAGCGTTCCTGGTCATTACGGCGATATTGGTTGTTTTGGCGCTTTGTCTTGGCAGGGAAGGAATGTTTACCTTATTTAGTTTAACGGAAAGGCTTCCTATTTTATTTAAAATTGATGAAATCAGTGTAGTCTTTTCAGTTTTGGCGGTTCTGATCTTTTTGTGTGCTGGTTTCTTTTCTTTTGAATATATGAAACAGGAGAAGTGGGAAAAGAAATATTATGGTTTTTATTTAATTATTCTGGGAGTGTTACTTGCATTATGCTTTGCAGGCAATCTGATCACGTTTTACTTGTTTTTTGAACTACTTACCCTTTCTTCTTTTCCGCTTGTACTTCACGAAAGAAGCAAAGAAGCCGTTATGTCAGGGTTAAAATATTTGTTTTATTCCCTGTGTGGCGCCTATATGGCATTGTTTGGGCTGTATTTTGTTGAAAGGTATGGAAATACGCTGACATTTAGCGCGGGAGGGGTGATCAGCGACCAGGCAGTGTCCAATCATATGGGAGTTTTGCTTTTGGTGGCTTTTTTAATGATCATGGGTTTTAGCGTGAAGGCAGGTATGTTTCCTATGCATGCATGGCTGCCATCCGCCCATCCGGTAGCGCCTGCGCCGGCTTCTGCAGTATTATCCGCTGTGATCGTGAAAGCAGGGGTGCTGGCAATTGTGAGGGTGGTCTATTTTGTATTTGGAGCCTCTTTTCTTAGAGGAAGCTGGGTACAGACAGTGTGGCTGACCCTTTCGCTGTTTACCGTCTTTATGGGATCACTGCTGGCATACCGGGAACCAGTGCTGAAAAAACGTTTGGCATATTCTACGGTAAGTCAGATTTCTTATATTTTGTTTGGGCTTGCAGTAATGGAGAGGGAGGCTTTCACAGGGAGTATGCTCCATGTTTTGGCTCATGGGCTGATAAAGGCGGCCTTGTTTTTATGTGCAGGCGCTATTATTTTTAAGACAGGAAAGACCAGGGTGGAGGAACTTCGGGGGATTGGAAAAGAAATGCCTGTTCTGATGATTTGTTATACCTTTGTTTCCCTAGGATTGATCGGGATTCCTCCCACAGGAGGGTTTATTAGTAAATGGTATTTAGCAAAAGGAGCGCTTACGTCTGCTATACCGGTTTTTTATTGGCTGGGACCGGTTATTTTGCTGGTAAGCGCGCTTCTCACGGCGGGATACCTGCTTCCAGTTACGATACAAGGGTTTTTTCCCGGGGAAGATTATGATTATGGAGCGCTTCAAAAGAAGGAGCCATCATTTTTTATGATATTCCCTGTGTTGATTCTTACAATTTTGTCTGTAGTCATTGGCCTGCTTCCGGAAGGGGTGATCGGCTATTTATCACAGATAATAGAAAAGATTGTCTAGGAAGGAGGAGATGGATGATGATCATGTTGGTTATTTTACTTCCTATTTTGACAGGAATATTGATTCCCCTTATTCCGTTTAAAAAGAGAAAGCATATGGAAATTTTTTTGGAGAGTTTGGTAATCGTAAATAGCTTGTTCGTATGGTATCTTATGTTCCATCATACGGAAAGTATTTTTACCTTGGCAAATTTTACAGGAAACCTTTCCATTAGTTTTAAAATGGATGGAATGAGTATGATTTTTGGCGGATTGGTTTCGGCTTTGTGGCCGTTAGCGACCCTTTATGCATTTGAGTACATGACCAAGGAGGAGCACGAAAAAGTCTTTTTTCTGTTTTATACCATGACTTATGGAGTGGCGTTAGGAATTTCCATGGCGGCAAACCTGCTTACGATGTATTTCTTTTATGAATTGCTTACACTCGTAACGGTGCCGCTTGTGATGCACACATTAACCAGGGAAGCGATCCTAGCCAGCAGAAAGTATTTGTATTATTCCCTTGGCGGTGCGGCATTTGCATTTATTGGATTGATCTTTGTGATCATTTATGGAAACACGACTAACTTTGTTTATGGTGGGGTTTTAGACCTTGAAAAGATTGGGGGCAGGACAAATGTTCTTTTGCTGGTCTATGTGATCGCCTTTATGGGATTTGGGGTGAAAGCGGCGGTATGTCCTTTTAATTCGTGGCTGCCGGCTGCCGGCGTAGCGCCCACTCCAGTAACTGCGTTGCTTCATGCGGTAGCAGTAGTCAAATCAGGAGCCTTTGCCATTATACGGCTTACTTATTACAGTTTTGGCACAGAGTTTCTTAAAGGCACATGGGCACAGAATGTGGTAATGGCTGTGGTAATGTTTACGATTGTTTATGGGTGCAGCCGTGCATTGAAGGAAACACACTTCAAAAGACGTTTGGCTTACTCTACGGTCAGTAATTTGTCCTATATTTTATTTGGAGTGACGATCATGACGCCGGCTGGGCTGGTGGGAGCTTTTAGTCATCTTGTATTTCATGCATTGATGAAGATTGCGTCTTTCTTTTGTGCCGGTGCGGTGATGTATCAGACTGACCGGCAGTATGTTCATGAACTGGATGGTATGGGATATAAAATGCCCTGCGTTTTTGGAATATTTACCCTCTCGTCCTTGGCGCTTATGGGTGTGCCAGGGCTTCCCGGGTTTATCAGTAAATGGAACTTAGCCTTGGCGGCGGTAGAGAGCGGAAATAGTTTGGCATATTGGGGAATTGCCTGTCTGCTTCTTTCAGCCTTGTTAACTGCAATTTATATGTTGACGGTGGTGGTTAGAGCCTTTTTTCCAGATAAGGAATTTGACAGGAGCTTACTTGATGGTATTAAGGATCCGGGTTGGAAAATGCTGGTTCCTCTGTTTTTGTTTAGTATTGCCATTGTGGCATTTGGCCTGCATTCGGTTAATCTTGTTAAGTTTTTTGACAGCGTAGCAATGGGCATGAAATAGAAGGGAGGTCGTGGTATGGGATTTGTTCTTGGATTTGCCATATTTTTTCCGATGGTATCAGCTATAGCCGGTTATGTGATTGGCCGGATAAATAAAAATGTAAGGGATTATTTTGCAGATGTTGTTACGGGTGTGGAGTTTATAGTTTTTTTGTTCCTGTTTTTGGGCGCTATGGGAAAAACGGAAAGTATTGTAACATGGGACATACCGAAGGTCTGCGGTATGGGCCTTAACTTCACCTTAGATGGGTTCCGTGTTCTTTATGGAGGTATTGCAGCGTTTATGTGGTTTGTTGCCACTTTATTTTCCAAAGAATATTTTAGGCATTACCGAAACAGAAACCGTTATTATTTGTTTCTGCTTCTTACTTTAGGAGCAACGGAAGGTGTTTTTTTATCGGCTGATTTTTATACCACATTTCTTTTCTTTGAAATGATGTCTTTTACGTCCTATGTCTGGGTGGTACATGATGAAAAAAAAGAATCGCTCCGGGCTGCCGAAACTTATCTGGCAGTGGCAGTGATTGGCGGCCTGGTGATGCTAATGGGAATTTTTCTTTTGTATCAGGCAACAGGGACGCTTATGTTTCAGGAACTTTTGGGCCGGTATGAGAATTATGTGCTGACTTCTTCAAGCGGGATCCCCGAAAAAAGGGTTTTGGCGGCAGGGATCTGTATGCTTTTTGGGTTTGGGGCAAAGGCAGGCGCTTTTCCTTTGCATATCTGGCTGCCAAAGGCCCATCCTGTGGCGCCAGCGCCGGCTTCGGCGTTGTTGTCCGGCATGTTAACAAAGACAGGCGTGTTTGGTATTTTGGTTCTGACCGGTTATCTTTTTGCAGGAAGTTTAGAGTGGGGGACGCTTCTATTGCTTCTTGGAGTATGTACCATGGTAATGGGTGCAGTGCTTGCCCTTTTTTCAGTAGATTTAAAACGTACATTGGCATGTTCTTCCGTTTCCCAGATTGGGTTTATTTTGGTGGGGATAGGAATGTGCGGCATTTTGGGAGAAGATGGCGGAATTGCTGTGAGAGGAAGCCTTCTCCATATGGTCAATCATTCTTTGATCAAGCTTGTTTTGTTTTTGGCAGCAGGTGTGGTGTATAGAAATGTCCATAAACTGGATCTTAATGATATCAGGGGATTTGGAAGGAAGAAGCCGCTATTAAATTATATTTTTTTAATGGGAGCGCTTGGCATTGGGGGTGTCCCTTTATGGAATGGGTATGTAAGTAAAACCTTGATTCACGAAGCAATAATAGAATACACGAAACTTTTGGAAAATGGGGTAACAGGAATTTTAAGCGTATCTGCGATAAAGGGGATTGAGTGGGCCTTTTTGGCCAGCGGTGGTTTGACCATAGCTTATATGGCTAAATGGTATGTGGCAATCTTTATAGAGAAAAATAATGACAGCGATGTACAGCAACAATTATCTTCCTTAAAGGGCGTGTACATGGATAAAGGAAACAGTATTGTACTTGCCATAAGCGCTACATTGCTCCCGGTCATGGGAATACTGCCCAGCCAGGTCATGGGCCGGCTGGCGGATATGGGTCAGGGATTTCTGTTTGTGACCCGGGATGTACAGCCTGTAAATTGGTTTTCCGCAATGAATTTAAAAGGAGCTGCAATTTCCATAGGGATGGGGATTATTATTTATCTGACAGTGGTACGGCTGTGGATGATAAGTAGAAAAGAGGGAGTTAGGGTTTATGTGAATAGATGGGATAAACGTTTGGATCTGGAAGAATTGGTATATAGACCGGTTCTGGCCAAGTTCCTTCCCTTTATCATGGGAATATTATGCAGAATGATGGACAGTCTGATAGATGGAATCGTAGTGAGGTTACGCAAGACGATCTATAAGGACAGCAAGCTTCCCTGCGAGCTTGAGGAGGGGACAGTGATCACTCACACTGCGGGAAGCTTTGTTAATGGTCTTGAAAGGATTGGGAACGCCACTATATGGCACAGGCATCCTAAGAAGGTGGATTATCGGCATAAGTATGCGCTGATTTACCAGGAGTGGTCGGAGGACAGCACGATCATAGGAAGAAGCCTTTCTTTTGGCCTTTTATTGTTTTGTGCCGGACTGATCCTGACGGTGGTCTATCTTTTGGTCTAGCTGTTTTTTCCACACAGATACATGGAAGAAGTATGCACCGAGCAAGATCACATCTGCGCCCATCCAGGCAAGGATTTCCGCATAAAAAATTCCTTCCTGCCCAAAGAACCGGGGCAGGATTAGCGCTGCGCTTACCCGCATGGCGAATTCCGCAATGCCGGAAATAAAGGGCATAAAGGTATCACCGGTTCCCTGTAAGGTGGAGCGGATAATATATAGTAAATATAAAGTTGGAAGAAAAAGACTCATAATGGTAAGGTAGTGGTATGCAATTTGCAGCGCGGCTGCTGTTTCTTCCGGGGTGCCTGAGAGAAACCACATTAAAATATTCCGTCCCAAAAGGAGAGTACAGGTCGATATCGTTACGGAGGTGGCCAGGGCAATCCATAAGGCGCTGCGTACACCGGAACGGATTCTTTTGAGATCCCCCGCACCCAGGTTTTGCCCGGCATAGGTGCTCATGGAATATCCGTAGGAAGTAGCGGCGCTTTCTAATACCCCATAAAGTTTATTGGTAGCCGTAAGGCCGGCAATAAAGATAACTCCAAAACCATTGACAACTGACTGGACGATCATTCCGCCAATAAAGATCACGGTGTTCTGGAACGCAATAGGAAAACTAAGCAGCAGAAGTCTGCCACTTAAATCTTTTTCCATTACCAGCTCATCCCGGGATGTTTTCAGGATTTCGATCCGCCTGATAAAGTAAAAACAGTATACACTAGATAAAAGCTGAGCCAGAAGAGTTGCAATAGCAGCACCTGCAATGCCCCAATGGAACAGTAAAACAAAAATAAGGTCAAGTACGATATTGGTAATGGATGCAGCGATCATGGCATGGAGTGGCGTCTTACTATCGCCCAAAGAGCGCAGAATAGACGCAGATAAATTGTAAGCCATGATAATAGGCATTCCCAAAAAAATGATACGAAGGTATAATAGAGAATTTCCTATGATATCATCCGGCGTATGGAGCAACGTCAGGATAGGTTTTGCACATGCCTGGCTTGTGACTAATACGAGAAGGGAACAGATAGCAGAAAGAATCAGGGAATTGAAAATCACTTTCCTGAGCCTTTTATAATTTCCGGAACCAAATTCCTGCGACATTTGGATAGAAAACCCTTGTGCAAACCCCTGGATCAGTCCTGTAAACAGCCAGTTAAGCCAATCTGTGGCGCCAAGAGCGGCAAGCGCCGGCACACCAAGAGCCTGTCCTACGACCATGGTATCGATGACCGTGTAAAGCTGTTGAAAAACGTTGCCAACCATCAGGGGCAGTGCAAAAAGAAGGATCAATCTGGAAGGAGACCCTGCCGTCATATTGGTTATTTTTGATTTCATAGGTTTGGCTGCCTTTCTTTTATGAACTATAATGCTAACAATTGTATCAGAAAGAGAAAAAATATTATAGTACAAACATTGACAATTAGTTGTAAAAATTGTATGATGTACAGTGTCTTGAAATAATAGCAAAAAAATAAAAAGAATATCGGCGTGTGGCTCAGCTTGGTAGAGCGCTACGTTCGGGACGTAGAGGCCGCAGGTTCGAATCCTGTCACGCCGACTAAAATAGTCATCTTCAATGGGGGATGACTGTTTTTGTATCCGATAGATATACGAAAAGAAACCAGATGAGGAAAGTTTGGGAGGAAGGAATGGAAGAAAACCGGAATCAGAATAACTCCGATTTTATGAGGGAGACCATCAAACAAAGGCCATTAAACAAAAAAAAGCTGATCCGCCGTACATTGGTTACGGCAGCAATGGCAGTGGTTTTTGGCTTGGTGGCATGTTTTACTTTCCTGCTTTTAGAGCCGGTGATCAGTAACCGTTTGTATCCGGAAGAAGAGCCGGATACGGTTGTTTTTGTGGAAGAAGTGGAGGAAAATGAAATTCTTCCAGAGGATATGATTGTTGACGAATCGCAAATGCAGCCGGAGCCTACAGAGGCTCCGGCCTTGGAGGATGAGCAGATAGCCCAGGTATTATCAGAGATGAAGTTGGGAACGGAAGATTATCTTTCTTTAATTAACGATCTGAATACGGTGGCAACGCAAGTGCAAAATTCAATTGTAAGTGTGGTGGGAGTCACATCGGATGTGGGATGGCTGGACAATGTGTATGAAAGTGAAGGCGTTGTGTCCGGTGTGGTTGTTGCAGATAATGGAAGGGAATTGCTGATCCTTGCAAATATCAACAGTATTCGGGATGCAGATTCTTTAAAGGTAGCGTTTGCAGATGACCTGGAATATGAGGCCTTCATTAAGAAAAAAGATAACAACACGGGATATGCGATCATTGCCATCCCAAAGTCGGTAATGAAGGATACCACGATCCATATGGCGAAAGTAGTCAGTTTAGGCAGTTCCGCGAGTATTAATCTGGTGGGAATTCCGGTTATTGCACTGGGCAGGCCTGTAGGTATGGAAGATTCTATGTGTTATGGAAACATAACGTCTGTAGGAAACAGTATCAGGCTTTCCGATTCTAATTATAAATTTTTGACTACCGATATTTATGGAAGTACCAATGCCAGTGGCGTAGTGATCAATTTAAAGGGGCAGGTAATCGGAATGATCGATATGTCTTATAATGCCCCCGATATGCAGAATATGATCAGCGCCATAGGAATTACGGAATTAAAAAGAGTGGTGGAGAATCTTTCAAATGATAAAAATATTGCATATTTTGGCGTATATGGCGCTGATGTGACCAAGGAAGCGAATGAAGAGTCGAATGTGCCATTTGGCGCGTATATTACGGAAATTGATATGGATGCTCCGGCGATGAATGCAGGAATCCAAAGTGGTGATGTGATCATCCGCATGGGAAACGCGGAAATTGCCGGGTATCAGGATATGGTAAGGGCGCTTTTGGAGTACAAGCCGGAGGATACGGTTAATGTAGGTTTGATGCGCCAGGGGCCGGAAGGTTATACGGAGATGGAAGTTAGTGTAGAGTTAGGTTTGAAAAGCGATCAGTAAAAAGGAAAGGACGCCGTATGAAATATATTAGAGATTATAAAGACGGAGATAAAGTATTTGAAACATATCTTTGTAAACACAAGGTATCAGCGATGACCAAGAATGGAAAGCCTTATGAAAGCCTTATTTTGCAGGATAAAACCGGGACATTAGATGCGAAGGTCTGGGATCCTAACAATGCAGGAATTGCGGATTTTGATGCCCTGGATTACATAGAAGTATATGGCGATGTGATTTGTTTCCAGGGAGCATTGCAGGTGAATGTGAAAAGGATACGCAAATGCAAGGAAGGGGAATTTGACCCGTCAGATTATCTTCCCGTGAGTAAATATGATATTGAAGAGATGTACAAAGAGCTTTTGGGCTATATTGACAAGGTGGAGAACTCCTATTTAAAAGATCTGCTTCATGCATTTTTTGTACAGGATAAGGAACTGATCAATGCTTTTAAAAAGTCTTCGGCAGCTAAAACAATTCATCATGGTTTTGTGGGAGGATTATTACAACATACTTTAAGTGTGGTAAAGCTTTGCGAATACTATTGTCAGTCTTATCCTTTGTTAAACAAGGATTTGCTGATTAGTGCGGCAATTTGTCACGATATAGGAAAGGTCAGGGAACTTTCTCTTTTTCCCCAGAATGACTATACAGACGAAGGACAGCTTTTGGGACATATTGTGATCGGCACAGAAATGGTGGCAGAAAAGATTGGGAAGATTCCAGGGTTTCCAGCGGTGCTTGCCGGTGAATTAAAACATTGTATTTTGGCCCACCATGGAGAATACGAGTTTGGTTCACCTAAAAAGCCTGCAATTATGGAAGCAGTGGCTCTTAGTTTTGCAGATAATACCGATGCTAAGTTGCAGACTTTCACTGAAATGCTGGAAAATTCCACGGAAACGGGATGGCTGGGTTTCAACCGCTTGTTTGATTCAAATGTAAGAAAAACGGGGCTGGAATAGGTTGGAAAATTTGTAGTGGGAAGTGGAGTAAAAAGATGAGGTATGAGAAAAATCAGATTTTGACGGTAGAAATTGAGGATATTACCTCAGAGGGAGAAGGAATTGGCAAGATCGAAGGTTATCCTTTTTTTGTGAAAGATACTGTAATAGGGGATAAGGCGGAGATCAAGGTAGTCCGGGTAAAGAAAAATTATGCTTATGGAAGATTAGAGAAGGTATTAGTACCTTCTCCTTTTCGTGTAGAGCCGGTATGTAGTGTTCATAAACAATGCGGCGGCTGCCAGATACAGGCAATGAGTTATGTGCGTCAATTGGAGTTTAAGGAGTCAAAAGTCAGGAATAACCTGATACGCATAGGCGGATTTGGGACAGATGAAATTGACCGGATACAAGAACCCATCGTAGGGATGGACGAACCTTTTTATTACCGGAATAAGGCGCAATATCCTGTAGGAACCGATAAAGAGGGAAATCCGATAGCCGGATTTTATGCAGGAAGAACGCACAGTATCATTGCAAATACAAATTGCAGTCTGGGATCTCCAGAAAATAAAAAAATTATGGAAACGATCCTGTCTTACATGAAGAATAACCGTGTAACCGCATATGATGAAACTACAGGAAAGGGCCTGATCCGCCATGTACTGATCCGAAAGGGATTTTACAGCGGAGAGATAATGGTCTGCCTTGTCATTAATAAGTCCTGCAAAAGAAAAGGGTCTGAGAATCATTTTTTGCCCCTGCAGGAAAATCTGATAACAGCTCTTACCCGGATCAAAGGAATGGCAAGTATTTCTGTAAGTAGTCAAACAGAAAAAACTAATGTGATTATGGGAAAGGAAATATATACCATATGGGGGCAGGATTTTATCCATGACAAGATTTTTGTACGAAACGTAGAAGAAGGTTTTACGTTGCAGGGTGATGGAATTACGTTTGCAATTTCTCCACGTTCTTTCTATCAGGTCAATCCGGTACAAACGGAAAAGTTATATAGTCTGGCGCTTTCTTATGCAGGACTGTCGGGAAAAGAAACGGTGTGGGATCTTTATTGTGGCATTGGAACAATATCCTTGTTTTTGGCAGGATGTGCCAGGCAGGTATATGGGGTTGAGGTGGTTCCTGAGGCAATTGAAGATGCAAAGGAAAATGCACGACAAAATGGCATTAGGAATGCTGCGTTTTATGTGGGGAAGGCAGAGGAAGTGCTTCCCGAAAAGTATGAAAAGGAAAAGATCTATGCCGATGTGATCGTAGTGGATCCGCCAAGAAAAGGGTGCGATAAAGAGTGTTTAGAGACTATGTTGAAAATGAAACCGGAAAGAATCGTATATGTAAGCTGCGACAGCGCCACCTTGGCAAGGGATTTGAAGGTGCTTTGTGGTGGCGGGTATGAACTTAGGCGGGTGAGAGCGGTGGATATGTTCCCAATGACGGTGCACGTTGAGTCAGTAATTCTGATGCAGTATTGTGGAAAAGAGAAGAACTAAGGGGTCTAAACCACAAGATGTTGTGGTTTGAGGGCAAAAATTGGAGTGAAAATTGACCAGTTTTTGCCCTATTTTTTTGCCCGTTTTTATAGATGATTATTATCAAGCTTGGGAGCCACCGCCATATATAGTGGTTACGATAGAAAATATTGATGTGGAATATTTGCCTCTTTTAAACTGTATTTCATGAAAGATTATATCTTTCAAATACATTTTAAGGAGGTTTTCTTTCTGTTTAAGAAAACAAGAGTGAGGCAGATCATAGAACTGCTTCAAAAGAATCTGAGTGACCGGGAGATTTCCAATGTTCTTGGTGTCTCCAGAAATTCCGTTGCACGGATCAGACAGGTTTCTGATGGTTACAATGGGGAATGGGAGGAACTTCTGATGATGACTGACGATGAATGATATCGCTTCTTTTATCCCGATAAGTTCAAACCCAAAAACAGTTATGCTCCGGTTGATTATGCATATGTTCACAGGGAACTCAGTAAAGCTGGGGTCACGGAAGTTCTCTTATGGGAAGAATACTGTGAAAAATGTAAGAAAGAAGGTGTAAAACCCTGCTCCTATCCTACATTCGCCAGGAGTTATAAAGGGTATACGGTCAGCAAAAATTATACCAGCCATGTGGAGCATAAACCGGGTGTCACACTGGAAATTGACTGGTCAGGACCAACAATGAGTTATATTGATTCGGATAAGAATAAAGAATGTACGGTGTACCTTTTTGTTGCAACATTTCCCTATAGTCAGTATACATATATAGAAGCTGCAGCTTCTATGAATCAGTCCGACTGGTTGTACTGTAATGTACATATGTTGGAATTTTTTGAAGGTTCTCCTGTGAAGATTGTATGTGATAACCTGAAAACTGGAGTTATCACTCATCCCAAACACGGAGAGATTATCTTAAATGATGCTTATTTATCTTTTGCCGAACATTATCAGGCCGCAATCATGCCGGCTGAAGTTAGGAAACCTAAGCAGAAACCAAGTGTGGAGGGTTCCGTGGGCAAGATTGCAAGGAAGATTATTGGCATGTTGAGATATGAAACATTCCATTCCCTGGAAGCTCTGAATCGCGGCGTAATGGATGCGCTTGCTAAGCTTAATTCCAAGGAATTTCAAAAGAGAAATGGCAGCAGAAAGATTCTTTTTGAAACCGAAGAAAAGCCAATGCTGAGGGCTTTGCCTCTGACCCCTTTTGAGATATGTGAGTGGTCCTATAACCATAAGGTTGGGCCAAACTCTCATGTATGGTTTGAAAAAGGACAATACTCTGTTCCCAGCGATTATCTGAATCAATACGTTGATGTAAGATACAACAATACAATCGTTTATATTTATTCATCACATAAATTGATTGCAGAACATAAACGCCTTCCGTCAGGACTTAAAAACGGTAAGGGAACAGAAGCATCACACCTTCCTTATCCAGTATATATTCCTGAAACTGTAGAATCGGCTACCGCAAAAGCGGAAGAAATTGGCACAAATACAACAACTGTGGTATGCAGGGTTTATGAGAATGCAAAAATAAAAGAACAGGGTCTTATGGATGTCAGATCCGTTCTTGATATAGCAAGTATGTATGGAGAAAAAACACTGGAGGAAGCTTGCGGAAGAGCTTTAAAGGATTTCCATATGATTACATACAATACCCTCATTCCTTACATAAAGGATATATCTAAAAGCAAGAAAAATAAAATGAAGTCTGAGAACGAAAAAGAGCAAAAACATGGAATCGTACGAGGTGCAGATTATTATAGGAAAGAAGGTACAAAGTAATGAATATAGAGATTAAGAAACAATTAGCAGTGTTGGAATTGGGGGATCTGGTATCTGCCATAGAAAATCAGGAGAAGGATGTGTCATTGGTAAACTTAAATTACAATGACAGGCTGGAACATCTCCTTACAGAACTTATAACAGAAAGACAGAATTGTTTGATCGCAAGGCTTACAAAGAATGCAGAGTTAAAGTATCCAAATGCAAATCTTGAAACACTTGATTGTGAAGCAAGGGGAATAAGCAAAGACATGATCGTCAATCTGGCTTCCATGGGATTTGTAAGCGCTGCCACCAATCTGATTATTACAGGAGCGACAGGCGCCGGAAAGACGTATCTGTCATGTGTGCTTGGAGTAGAGGCGTGTAAACAGACTTTGCGAACCTGCTATATCAGAATGCCTGATATGCTGGGTCATTTTCAAAAACACAAGGATAATCCCAGAGAGCAGATACGGTACAGAAAAAGGCTTGGAAACTACAAGGTTTTGATCATTGATGAATGGTTAAACTATAAAATCAATGAAAGGGAATCGAAATTTATATACGAACTTATAGAACAAAGATGTGGAAACAGTCCAACGGTTTTTGTGGTGCAATACGATGTGGAGGATTGGCATGAGAGGCTTGGAGGTGGAACACAGGCAGATTCCATTATGGATAGAATCATCCATAATTCTTATACGATACCAACAACAGATAACAATTTAAGAAAACTATATGATTCTAAGAAGGCAAAAGTCGTAATTGATTCATTAGGGTAATATCGCATATTTATGATAGTAATGGCATGGCTGCAATGGCAGTCATTCCATTTGTAACAATACTATATATAGTGGTTTATGGCGGCTCTCAAGCGTGATAATTATATTGAAAACAAAGTGGCTCCCAAGCTTGATAATAATCACATGGGCAAGAAACGGCAGAAAGAAG
The DNA here is from genome assembly GCA_910585005.1 of uncultured Lachnospiraceae bacterium. Lineage (GTDB taxonomy): Bacteria > Bacillota > Clostridia > Lachnospirales > Lachnospiraceae > Suilimivivens. Next base: position 283,254 of record CAJUCN010000002.1, read on the forward strand.
ATCGTCTGGAGATGCTCGAACCGCTTGACAAACGGGGTAAAGAAATGTGGGGATTCCGAAACGCTGGAAGAGGGCGCATTAAACAGGGCGGTCATGGAGGCTATCCACCGCATCACAAGAAACGAGGGCGATTTTGTAGGCGCATTCCGGCAGAATGTTATCCGGGTGATTGGCAGTTACGGAAGGGAACAGCAGCCCGACGAATACACCGGCAGGATAAAAGCCAAACAGGAAGAGATGGTTGCCCTGATCGCGGAGAACGCAAAGACAGGTGCCTATACGCAGGAGTATGATGAACGCTACCGCAGGATCGCGAAGGAGATCAATGCCCTGAAAGAAGAACAGGCGGAGGCAGGGAAAAAGAAAAAGCTGGCTGAAAACTATGAACAGCGGATGAAGGATATGGATGCTTTCCTGAGCGGAAACAGCGGCCAGATACCGGAATTTGACAACGACCTTGTCAGACGGCTGGTTGCCAGCATCAAAGTAATCTCGGCGGATAGGATACAGATACAGTTCCAGTCAGGCATCGTCATGGAACAGGAGATCGGGAATGAGTAAAATAGGGCAGGCATGACAACAGAATAAAAGATGTTGTTTCTGCCGGTCTGCGGTAAGAATAAAATGCCCGTCAGAGACGGGTGTTTTATTGTTGGCACAGGCAGAGAAATGATAGAATGGAGAGGTGGAGATATGGGTTTTGTAATGGGGTTGTCGGTGAGATATGTTATTTTTACGGCTGCGACTTTTATGGTTGGTGGGATTATGGGGTATTTTTTGACGGTTATTCCTGCCGTAAATTTACGATAAGAGATTTCGGTTGGAGTTATATTTAAATTGTTGTATAATGTTGAAAGAGAAGAAGTTGTAAATTTATTGTTAATTTTGAGGAAAGAAAAATGGCACAGTTTAGAATAAAAACCAGTAAAAATGAAATATTATGTCCAAACGAAATGGATAAGTATGAAAAAAAGTCATTATATGATAAATGTAAAAATGAAAACGTGAAGCTTTTTTGCAACTGTAATGGGAAGTGTGAATATAAAGTTCGTAACGGAAATTGGGCGATATATCCATGTAGTCAAGGAAAGCAAGCGGATCATGAGGATTGGTGTCCGAAATCAAAAGTATACCTAAACAAACGTGATTATAATGCTGGATTTTTGATTGATGATGAGACAGGAGAGGTACAAGTGCATTTGTCGGAACCATTGACGCGCAGGGAACAAAATGAAAACGAACCGAATGAAAATGACCCAAATGAGAATGTTCCACGGAATCATGATGGGGGAGGTAGAAGATATCCTCAGCATCAGCAAGGGGAAATTACAATTTCTGCAATGATAAAAAAGATGAATATGCTTACATTTAAGCATGTTGCATTTTACAAAGGAAATAATGAGACAGTGTACCCCAAGATAGATGTAATGATTAAGAAAATGTTCTGGGCGGAAAAGAGAACAAGGATAGGAACTAAGAAAAAATGTATCGCTGATTTAAGCCGTGTAAAAGATGGTCTGGAATTTGTATATAAAGAATTGGCAGAGATACCTCCGTATAGAGTAGATGATAGAATCACGCGTTTGGTAATAAAAGAAGAGAAAGATGGTAAGACGTTATCGGTTCCTGTTTATACACAAGAATTAATTAGAGCACTTGAGGAGTACGAAAATACATACGCGACTAATGACCTATCTAATAGAAATATTATTTTAGCAGGATTTAGAGATAAGTATGCAATGTATAGCCTACGATTTCTTTTGGTAAACGATTATGGGTTGTTTTCTGAGAGTAATTATGAAGTGCAAATGTATAATGCCATTTGTGAAATAATGAATCAAAATAGATTCAAGGAAAAAGGTGTATTCTTTTATAAGCCTTTTGAGTACGGGTATGGTGCCTATGGGGACAAATATTTGGAAGATGGCATTATAGAATTTGAAGGGACAAATAGAAAAATAGTTATAGAAGTTTATGGTAGAAATGATGAGGATTATTTGGAAAGAAAGGATATTAAGTCCCAGATGCTTTACAGGAAGGATAATATATATATTTATATTCCATGGGAGGCATATAATAATGAGCCCCTACCATATAAGAGAATTTGTGCTGAAATAGAAAGGGTATTAAAGGACGTAAATTCTCAATGATTGTTTAAAGAAAGTGAGAAAAGATTAATGGAGGAGCTAGAAAGATGATTTTATCTGATAATGAAACCAAAGTTGATTTACTTAATAATGAGGCGATAGCAAAGACAATAGTTTCTCTTATTAAAGACAGCAAAGAGCAACCAATTTCTATCGGTATTCATGGGGACTGGGGAGCAGGCAAATCTAGTATTCTTGAAATGGTAGAAAATGAAGTAAAGACGTCTGCCACAGAGTCAGGTAAAAAGTATGCATGTATTCGATTTAATGGTTGGAAGCATCAAGGATTTGAAGATTCCAAAGTTGTTTTAATGAGTTCTATTATTTCAGAGCTTGAGAAAAAAGAAAAACTTGGTGCGAAGGCTGGAGAAATATTAAGAAAACTGTGGGGAAATATAAATTGGATGAGCGTAGCCAAGACTGCCGGAAAAACAGCATTGGGACTTGCTACAGGTACAGCGCCTCTTACATTACTATCTTCAACGATGGGATATTTTGAAAGCAACGGTAATCACCGAAGAAGGAATTGCTGGAGCAATTGAGTCTATTGGTGGCTATTTAAAGGATGCCAACATTACGGAAGATACATCAAGTAATAAACAATTCTCTGAATTTCAGGAAAATTTTAATGAATTGTTAGAGGATGCATCTATTGAAAAACTCATTATATTAATTGATGACTTGGATAGATGTTTACCAGATGTGGCAATCAATACACTAGAAGCAGTAAGATTGTTCATGTTTACAGAAAAAACAGCATTTGTAGTTGCAGCAGATGAAAGTATGATACGTTATGCAGTCAAAAAGCATTTTCCAGATGCAATTGATGAAAATAAATTTAATACAGGTGATGCTTTTGCAAATAGATATTTAGAAAAATTGATTCAGATTCCATTTAGAATTCCTGCATTAGGTGAGGTAGAGGCTTGTATATACATAATGCTACTTATGGTAGGCTCAGTTTTTGCTGATGAAAATCCCAATTATAAAAAGCTGAGGGAAGAAGGATTATCAAGAATTAGGAAGCCGTGGAATGTAGAAAGTCTCACAGTTGATGATGTAAAAGGGATTCTTGGAACTGATTATGAGAAGTCTGCAAATGAAGTATTGATTGCGACACAGATATGCCATTTGTTAGCGCAAAATACAGATGGAAATCCTAGGAAGATAAAACGGTTTGTAAATATGTTGCTGTTACGTTATGAGATTGCGAAGAATCGTGGGTTTGGAGACGAACTGGAACTTGCAATTTTAGCAAAGATGATGTTGGCAGAATATTATGAAACAGATTTTTATAAAGAATTACCTAATCATTTGGATTCAGAAGGAAAGTGGGGAGAAATTCCGGAAATACTTTCTGATATTAAAAAAATGGTTGAAGACAAGGAAGTAGTGGAATCAAAAGAGCGTTGGTATGATTTGAATAAGATTGGGGAATGGCTTATTACGGAACCGGAAATTATCGATAAAGACTTGAGACCATATTACTATGCTTGTAAAGAAAAAATTGATTACTTTTCAGGCAAATCTGCTCAAAATGATTTATCAGAAGTTGTTGATTTGCTTTTTAGAGATGAAATGGCGATTGTTGGTCGTATTGAGGAATTGAAAAACCTGACGAATCAAGAATCTGACCAAGTGTTTGATGTTGTTGTTCAAAAAATTATGGAAAGAGGTCAATTCGATACGAAACCGAAGGGAACAGATGGGTTAATTATATTGGTGCAGAGTAAACCTGAACTTCGGAAAAGTTTGATCAATTTTATAGATGCTATTCCGGTTTCTAAAGTTGGTGTGTGGATTTTACATGGATGGGATAAAGCTATTCCAAAGGACTGTGAAGAAAGAAAAACTTTAGATCAATATTTTGATAAACTTAAGAGTAGCGGTACATCAGTTGTTAAGGCTGCTTTGAAAAAGATGTGAGGTGATTGATAATGGGAACATCAACACATAATGGAGGACAAAAAGGAGGAACCCCGTTAGTGCCATCATGGTTACAGCAACCTGATGAAAATATGCAGTATGAGACGCCTCAAGGTTTCAATGGTAATCAGATTCCACCAATAGGTAATGCAGATAGATTTACAGCTCCTCGTGGTGAGTTTACAAGGTATATAAATTCAGGTGGACGGGATAGAAGTTTAGGCCGGAAGAGTGTTTCTAATTACATAAGCAAATCTTTGGGTGGTAGTTCAAATGCAACACGAAGAATGGGAGCAGCTAGAAGCAGTACTGCGAGATTATTAAATATTGCAGGTGCATTTGCTTCAGGCGGAGCAAGGGCTGTCGAGCAATATCTTTCTATTGAAAATCTTTCTCACAAGACAGCAAGTGATGCATTTATTGCGATCACTGATTTTATTTGTCCAGATGGAGGACCACAAGATGAAGGTATTGCGAGGTCTGCGTATATTTCTGCAATAGAAGAATCACCAGAGATAGCTACAATTAAATTTGAAGATTTGACTGCTGAACAGATTATGCTAATTGTGGAACGTACTATGGCAAATGCAATATTTAGTAGAATTACAAATGATATTGGAAATAAGCTTATTTTATTGCCACAGGATAGGACTACATCGGACAGTATAATAGTTCAAATGAAAGACTTTGTTAAAGGTTCTGTATCTGATGCAGTAGCTAATCTGGACATACAGACAGGGAATATTCGGCAGGGAGATTCGCTAAGAATAGTAGATCAAGTGTATAAGGAAGCATTTGATATTATGGTAAGTGCAGGTGAAAATGAATGAATCGATATAGATTAAGAGCAAATTATGAAATTCAGAATATATATTCAAGGAGAGAGGATGGTACAGTTATTGTTGATGTACCGAGGCTGTAAAAAATCTTGTGTCTATGGATAAAAAATTTTTTTGATATGAATCA
>CAJUCN010000003.1 GCA_910585005.1 uncultured Lachnospiraceae bacterium
GATTAATGCGGACTAATCATATGTAACGTTAGATAATCAGGAATTATCCTTTATCCACCTCCATCAAATTCCTAGGATGTTTATGATATAAAATATCCTTCTGCTTCACATTAGACACATGGGTATAAATCTCTGTCGTGCTGATCGAACTATGCCCCAGCATCCGTTGGATATACCGGATATCTACATCCTGTTCCAAAAGGAGGGTGGCGAAGGAATGCCGGAACATATGCGGAGTGATATGCTGGCCGATTCCAGCCAGCCGGGCATAGCGGTCGATCATATGCCGGACAGACTGGTCGGATAGCTGATGCATGAGCCGGTTTACAAAGAAATATCCACAAGCGTCCATTTCTTTCTGAAAAGTATCCTGATACAAAAGCAGGGCGGAGAGGACATCAGGGTTGCCAACCTGTAAGATCCGCTCTTTTGCGCCTTTTCCGTAGATCCGGACATTTCCGCTTGTTAGGTCAATAGCGGAAGGCTTTAGGGAACAAAGTTCTGATATACGCATGCCCGTAGCAAACAACAGCTCAATGATAGCGATATCCCGGATACAGCAGTGGAGTTGGTATTGGGATTTGGCAAGCTCTTTTTGGGCATAAAGGGTAGAAAGAAATTGCTGAATTAAATGAAAAGGGATTGTTTTAGGAAGAAGTCTGGCCTCACGGAAGCGGATATCAAGCTTGACGAAAGGGTTTTCGGGCAATAATTCCTTATATTCCAAATAGTGAAAGAATGCCTTCAGGCTTGCAATTTTGCGTTTAGCCGTTTTGGCTTTATATTGTTTGTGAAGGCTTGTTAAAAAGAGATCAACAGTATTTTTAATGAAGCAATCCGGTTGCTCATGGCAAAAAATTTCATATTGATGCAAATCAATCCGGTATGCCTTTAATGTTTTAGGATCAAGGCGTTTGCGGAATTCGCAATATTCCAGGTATTCTGTAATCATCTTGTTTAAACTTGTCATAAATGGACATTCTCCTTGTCTTTTTTAACCATTATGGCGACGGATAAAGGAATTGTCCATGGGGCATTCAGTACTATTGTTCAGTTGTATTTATTGCTGAATGCTTTTAAAATAATTAAAAAGCTATTGGAGGGAGGAAAGTATGCGAAGAAAAAGAATTGCATTAATTGCGGTGGCGGTATTTTTGGTATTGCCCGTGTTTGAAATCTTCTATGGAGTCAATATAGCTTATGCACAAAACAATATTGACCCGGTTAAGACAAGAGAGTGGCAAAGTCCGGATCCAGGCAGTCCAAGTGGATCAGGGGGATCATCTGCAAATGTGCCGCTTGTACCGGCATCATCGCCGGTGTCCCATACCCATGATTTCCAGTATGTGACTGTGCAGGAAGCAAGTGAGAACCAGGACGAGGTGGTTCAGCTTAGATGCGCCTGTGGAGATGTTGCGGAAAGTTTTACGGTGCCGGGAAGCGCTGTGGGGGTCTTTATTAAGAGGGTGGTTAAAGAAATTACGAATGCGTCTAAGGATGCTGTGGTCACTGTTGATACTAAAATATGTACCTGCTATAATCAGGTAATTATAGATGCGCTTTTGAAAAGGCCGGATGTTACGCTTGTGACAAACTACCGTTATAACCATGTAGATTATTCTGTCACGATTCCGGCGGGGTATGATGTAAGCACGTTGTTGGATGAAAACGGCTACTGTGGGTTTAGGTATTTGGATCAGATATTGGGGGAATAAAATTAAAATATGAGCATTATGAAAGAGCTGCCATCTGGCAGCTCTTTGTAGTTGAAAAGTACAGATAAATGTTTAGCCTTTCTTTAGCAGTCTTTCGTGCATGAAAGCCATGAGCAAAATAAGCGCCAGCAGGTAAACAGGAAGGAGAGCTACTGAGACATGATTGGCAATCAGTCCGAAAAGAGGCGGCATCAGGCATGTCCCAACATAGGCAAAAGCCATCTGGACGCCGATGATTGCCTGGGATTTGTCCGCGCCAAAATGGGCTGGGGTAGAGTGGATCACGCAAGGATAAATTGGTGCACATCCCAATCCGATGATGATCAGCCCTGCCAGCGTTACATATCCATTTAGGGGAAGGGTCATGACAAGCAGGCCGGCCAGGATGATGCCCTGCCCTAACCGGATCATCTGTGTGTCGTTAAGCTTCATGGTGACAAAACCGCTGATTGCCCTGCCTACGGTAATACCAATATAAAACATGCTGGCAAAGCTGGCTGCAAGTTCCGCGGAGATCCCTTTATAAAGAACAAGATAGCTGCTTGCCCAAAGACCGCTGGTTTGTTCAATAGCGCAATAACAAAAGAACATCAGCATAATTTCCTTAGCGCCGGAAATGGACAGCACTTCTTTTAAAGAAAGGGCTTTGGCGGATGCATCGCTTTCTTCTTTGCTGGTTTCCCTTTTCCATAAAGGAAGGCTGAGAAATAAAATGAGAGTCAGGGCAATCTGCATCAAGCCGATATAGAGGTATCCGGCGTTCCATCCCTGTCCGCCGTTTAAGGCATACCCCATGATATAAGGGCCGGTGGCGGCGCCCACGCCCCACATGCAGTGAAGCCAGCTCATATGCTTGCTTTCAAAATGTAAAGCAACATAATTGTTTAAGGCAGCGTCCACACTTCCAGCGCCTAAACCGTAGGGGATTGCCCATAAGATCAACGGCCAGAAGGAATGGCTGACCGAAAATCCTAACAGTGCAAGTGCAGTCATTGCTACACTGATGGCCGTGACTTTTCCGGCGCCCAGCCGTTTGGTCAAACGGTCGCTTTGGAGGCTGGAGATAATCGTTCCAAGGGAAATGGTCATGGACAGGATTCCTGCATAGGAAACCGGCACATGAAATTCCGGGTACATGGTGGGCCATGCCGCCCCAAGCAATGAGTCGGGAAGCCCAAGGCTGATAAATGCAAGATAAATGACAGCTAAAAGTAACTGGATCATGACATACTCCTTTGTGTGATAATAGTTCAAACTTTCCCCAATATAGCATAAAGAAAAAGTAATGTCCATACGGATTTTTCCTTTGGGAAAAGGATTCCGTCTTGAAAACAAATCCGGGATTTTGTATGATAAGGAATAGATAGTACGAAAGCCTTAATTTGTGGACGGGCGGCAGCATGGGGGAATAAGATGGAGTATCATTACAGTATCAAAGAAGGGGAACTTCTTTTAGACAACAGTAGGAAAAACAGGATGGTTGCCATAGCTGGATTTTTGTTCCGATTGTTAAAGCTGTTTATGCTGCTGTTTTCTTTTTGTATCACAATGTATGTGACATATCTTATTTTCAGGGAATGTATTGTGGAGGCTACATTGAGCAACTGCATTCCTTTGGGATCCATTTTTGCTACTTTTGGTTCCGCAGTTATTTCCGTGATCTCTCTTTTCTGTAATAAGCAGATCAGTTTTTTTCAGGAAAACCTTTCTGCATTGCACGAACAGATCACGGGCTTGTCTTCCTGGAAAAGATGGCCCTTTTTAAAAAGGCACAGCAGGGAGAGGGTAAGCCTTTGGAAATATAATTATTATACACTGCATAATCCCCAGATTACCTTCAACAGTGAAGAACTGTGTTTAACCATAGCCCTGCCAACTTGTACCGCCGATTTTTATGATATCCCGATTGTGTATAACACGTTCAAAATGCTTGGTTTCCATAAGAATTTTTCCAAGTCATTGGCGGGACAGCACAAGATACAGGATCAAAAGGATATTTTCGTATTTTACTGTACAATGATGATCTACAGGAATATCATCCGTTATAAAACAGGTACATTTTTTATGCTGGTTGGTTCTGAATTTGTATTAGCCAGCATTATCTTTTCTTTTTTTTATGTGCCTGTACAGGAAGTTATGTTAAGGGTGTCGGATTATGTCCGGGTGATTTTTCCCGGCTTGTGAAAAGGATGCCGGAAGAAGGAATCTCCGAAAGGAATAGCAGGTGATAGACAGCCTCTTGGATCATTCAGGTATAAATTGACAATTCCCTTTCTTTTTGATATGCTTGATTCATTAATTGCAAAGGTGGCTTAACATGGGTGTTTTTATTTGGTGTGCACGGACCCGTTTTAACGGGCAATAAAAGCAGATTCATACTCTCATGATAAATGGGCTTTTTTCGTGTGCAAATAAGAACGCAGATCGACACGTTTTTGTCAAAAATATTGCAGGAGATACTCATTTGTCAGAGTATGTCCTGCTTTTTTTGACGGATAAAAATTTATGCGTGCGCGAAAGAGAGCAGATGGGAGCAGCCTATGCAAAAAAGCAGGAAACAAAACGATGATTATACAAAACATATTTCCGATTCTCAAAATTTTTTAACAAAAAGACAGTTGATCCGGAAGATTTTAAATCTTAGCAGTATTACGAAAAAGGATACCGTTTTAGAAATCGGTGCAGGGAAAGGACATTTAACAGAAGCCCTTTGTGAAAAAGGGGGATTTGTCCATTCCGTGGAGATTGACAGAAAGCTGTATGAAAGTACCAGCGTGAAGCTGTCGCGTTTTACCAATTTGAAATTAATTCAGGGCGATTTCCTAAAATATCCCCTGCCTGTTCAGGGTGGGTATAAGGTTTTTGCCAATATTCCCTTTTTTATTACTACACAGATTATAGATAAGCTGACCAATGCTTCCAACCCGCCTTCGGAAGCCTGGCTGGTTATGGAAAAGGGCGCAGCCAGGCGGTTTGCCGGGTTTCCTGGGGAAAATGTGAAATCATTGCTTCTTAAGGTGGAATGGGAGACGGAAATCGTTTACCATTTCCGAAGGGAGGATTTCCATCCAATGCCTTCCGTGGATTCTGTCCTGCTTCATTTAAAGAAAAAAGAAATCCCTGACCTGTCAAAGAAAGAGACCTGCTCTTTCCAAAAATTCATTGAGCATTCTATGCGGTATGGCTTTAGCGGAAAGCGGGGACTCCTTACCCAAAGGCAAGTTTCTACGGCCTTAAAGCGTGCAGGCCTGCCCCCTGCTTATCGGGATGGGGTTACGCTGTATATCCAATGGCTGTGTTTATTCCGATGTTATTTGGAATTTCATGGTTTAGGCAGGCCGGGATCAGGGGGGCGTAGGAAAAGGATGTGAAAAAGGGATTTTATAAAGCCCTGCGACAGATCATCCAATGTTGACGGACTTACCGCCCAATGGTAAAATAGATGTATTCTAACATAGTAAATTGACATATTTTTGGTGAATTTTCCTAAAGAGGTAAAAGAATGAAGGAAGTAAGGATTTTAGAGATCAAGCAGAGTGTTTTTGCGGATAATGACCGTCAGGCAGATCTTCTCCGGGCGGATCTTAGGAGGAAAGGGGTATTTCTTTTAAACCTGATGTCTTCTCCCGGTTCCGGTAAGACGACGACCCTGATGCGTACCATCGAGGCGTTGAAGGATGATTTTAAGATTGGCGTGATGGAGGCGGACATTGATTCGGATGTGGATGCCAGGACGGTTTCGGGATCCGGGGCAAAGGTGATCCAGCTTCACACAGGTGGCATGTGCCATTTGGATGCGGAGATGACAAAGCAGGGGCTTGAAGGATTGGAAACAGGCGATGTGGATCTTGTAGTCCTTGAAAATGTGGGAAATCTGGTTTGCCCGGCGGAGTTTGATACGGGGGCGTCAAAGAATGCCATGATTTTATCCGTGCCGGAGGGGCATGACAAGCCACTGAAATATCCGCTGATGTTTTCCATCTGTGATGTGGTGCTGGTCAATAAGATTGACGTACTTCCTTATTTTGATTTTGATATGGACAAATGCAGAGAGTATATCCATATGCGAAATCCCAGGGCCAAGATCATTCCCATCTGCGCCAGAACCGGAGAGGGAATGGAAGAATGGGCAGACTGGCTTAGGGAAGAAGTAAAAAACTGGAAAAACAACTGTTAAAAGATCATGTTTTTGACAGTGTAATTATAGAGACGAGGGAGAAAGGTATGGAGAAACAGTTAGACAAGGAATTATATCCGGAGTATGTTTACCCGGATCACTCACTTTTTGAGGGTGAAGCGGAAGACAGCGGGCCGCCCCGTGAGAGCATTTTAAAGTTGGGGAAAATGATCACGGACAGGATTCCCCAGAAGCTGGGGATCAAAAAGATCACCAAGGACGATCCTGAGTATTGGGGGCTGGCAGGTGTGCTTACCGATGAAGAGGCGGAAATTGCGCTGAAAATGGGGGTGCGTAAGCCCAAGACGCTGCCGGAGATCGCAAAGCTCACCGGTATCCCGGAAAAGGAATTAGAGCCTAAGCTTCAGGAAATGTCCGTAAAAGGCATTCTGGAATACAATTGGGAAAACCCGAAGCATGAGAAGCAGTATCTTCTTCCCATGTATGTGCCTGGGTCGGCGGAATTCTTTAACATGAACAACAAGGTAATTGAGGAACATCCTGAGGTTACTTTGTTTTTTGAACATATGTCAAGGCTGCCTTTGGAGCATGTGACCCCCTTTGTAGGGGAGGGTGGCAATGGGATCGGTATGCATGTGATCCCGGTGGAAAAAGCCATTGAAATGGAAAGTGAATCTATCGATCTGGAGCATATTTCTTACTGGCTTACCAAGTACGAGGGGAAATATGCGGCAAGCCCCTGCTCCTGCAGGCGTTCCCGTCTGCATCATGACGAGGGATGCGGGGATGACCCGGAGGGCTGGTGCGTGGCAGTGGGGGATATGGCTGATTATGTGGTGGAGACTCAGAAGGATGGCCGCTATATCACCAGGGAGGAAGCCCTTGAGATCTTCAAGCAGGCGGAGGATAACGGTTTTGTCCATCAGATCACCAATATTGACGGGGCGAACAAGATTTTTGCCATCTGCAATTGTAACGTAAATGTATGTTACGCCCTGCGTACTTCCCAGCTTTTCAACACGCCCAACATGTCCCGTTCCGCTTATGTGGCAAAGGTGGACAAATCCAAGTGTGTTGCCTGCGGTAAATGCGTGGAATCCTGTCCGGCCGGAGCTGTAAAATTGGGGCAGAAGCTTTGCAAAAAGGACGGGAGTGAAGTGACTTATCCTAAAATGCCCCTTCCTACGGAACAGAAGTGGGGCGAACATATGTGGACCCACAATTACCGGGACGTGAACCGGATCAATTGTTATGATACGGGGACAGCGCCTTGTAAGACGGCCTGCCCGGCCCACATTGCCATACAGGGGTATCTGCAGCTTGCCAAGGAAGGACGCTACGAGGAAGCGTTAGCGCTGATCAAAAAGGACAATCCGCTTCCGGCAATCTGCGGACGGATCTGTAACCGCCGCTGTGAGGATGCCTGCACCAGAGGGACCATTGACGAGGCGGTTGCCATTGATGCGGTGAAGCGGTTCGTGGCGGAGCGGGATTTAGATGCCAAGACACGGTATATCCCGAAGCCCACCGTTCCTTCCTTAAAAGGACATTTTGATGAAAAGATCGCCATTATAGGGGCAGGCCCGGCAGGGCTTTCCTGTGCCTATTATCTGGCGGATAAGGGCTACCGTCCTACCATTTTTGAAAAAAATGAGAAACCCGGCGGGATGCTGACTTATGGAGTTCCCTCCTATAAATTAGAAAAAGACCTGATCCAGGCGGAAGTTGACGTGATAAGGGCCATGGGTGTGGAGATTAAATGCGGCGTGGAAGTGGGGAAGGATATCACCATTTCCCAGCTTAGAGAGCAGGGGTATAAAGGATTTTACGTTGCGGTGGGCTGCCAGGGCGGCAGGAAAGCGGGGGTACCCGGCGAGGAGGCCACAGGCGTTTACACGGCAGTCGAGTTCCTTAGAGAGGCAAATGCGAAAGAAGCCTTTGACCTTGGCAGGGATGTAGTTGTAATCGGCGGCGGAAACGTTGCCATTGACGCGGCAAGGACGGCGGTTCGCTGTAGCGGCGGGGAGGTTTCCATGTTCTGTCTGGAGAGCCGGGATGAGATGCCTGCAAGCCGTGAGGAAATTTTGGAGGCTTCCCAGGAGAAGATCTCTATTTATAACGGCTGGGGCCCGAAGGAGATTTTGACGGAGGATGGAAAGGCAATAGCGGTGGTATTTAAGAAATGTACCCGCGTGTACGATGAAAATCACCGGTTTTCACCTTTGTATGATGAAGGTGAAACGAAAACCGTGCTTTGCTCCGATGTGATCTTCAGCGTGGGCCAGGGGATTGTTTGGGGAGATCTGTTAAAAGGAACGAAGGTGGAGCTTCGCCCCAACGGCGGCGCTATTGCCGATAAGCTGACTTATCAGACGGCGGAGCCGGATATTTTTGTAGGCGGCGACGTGTATACCGGACCGAAATTTGCCATTGACGCTATTGCGGCAGGGCGGGAAGGCGCCATCTCCCTTCATCGGTTTGTCCATGAGCATTGTACGCTGACCATTGGAAGGAACCGCCGGGATTTCACGGAACTGGATAAGGACGATATCTTTATCGCCAATTATGATAATACCGACAGGCAGCGGCCGGAAAAAGCGGAGGAAGCGCAGGCGATGTCCTTCCGGGATTTATCCCATACCCTGACGGAAGAACAGGTGAAGGCGGAGACTTCCCGGTGTCTGGGATGCGGTGCATCCGTGGTGGATCCGAATAAGTGTATCGGGTGCGGGATTTGTACCACGAAGTGCGTATTTGACGCCATTACCCTTCACCGGGAACTGCCGGGATGCTCGACCATGATCAAATCGGAAGACAAACTGAAATATGTGCTGCCTAATATGATCAAGCAGTCTCTTAAGGTGAAATTTGCACCGAAGAAAAAGTAAAGGAACGAACCTGCTAAATGGCAGGGAACAGGGAAATATCATGCATGAATTAGGCGTTGTATTTCATATTATGGACAATCTGGAAAAGGTTGCAAAAGAAAATAAAGCGGAGGGTATTTCCAAAGTGGTCTTAGAGCTTGGGGAAGTGTCCACCGTGATAGAATCCTATCTTCAAAACGGCTGGAAATGGGCGGCTAAGAAGCGGGAATTGTTTGACGGGGCGGAGCTGGTGGTAGAAAAGCTCCCAGCCGTCACCTACTGCGAAGGGTGCGGGCAGACCTACCCCACAGTGGAGCATGGGAAAATTTGTCCCTACTGTCAAAGCCCGGAAACGTGGTTATTGCAGGGGAATGAATTTAATATAAAAGAAATAGAGGTATTCTAAAGAAAGAGGGAGAGAGATTATGATTTTTCAAATTTATGACGGAAGGACGCTTTGGCAGATTTTAGGCTGGATCATGGTGTTTGCAGGGCTGATCATTATGAATGAGATTGCCCGCCGCACCAAAGCAGGAGGGGCTGTTTGCTTTTTTGCTATTCCTGCTGCACTGACGATCTACTTTATTTCTATTTATGTAGGAGCTGCCAAAGGTGCAGAGTGGGCTCTTAATAACCAGACCTATGTGCATATGAACAGTTGGTTCCACTATGCAAAACTTTATGCGGCGCTTGCCGGATGTATCGGTTTTATGATCATCAAATACCATTGGGGCAAGCTGGGAAAATCCCATGGTTTTAAAGTGTTTCCTTTCGTGATCGTAGCGATCAACATTCTGATTGCGGTAGTATCGGATTTTGAGTCTGTAGTAAGGGCCGGCAGCGTGATGGGCGGCTGGTGGAAATCCTCCGAGGGCGTGTGGCTTTACGGTGGCTGGTGGAATATCTTAAACGGAATTGCAGGTATCCTGAATATCCTTTGTATGACCGGATGGTGGGGAATTTATTCCTCCAAAGATAAAAAAGATATGCTTTGGCCGGATATGACCTGGTATTTTATTTTGGCTTATGATATCTGGAACTTCCAGTATACCTACTTAAATCTTCCCACCCATTCCTGGTATTGCGGATTTGCCCTTTTGCTGGCTCCTACGGTTGCCAATGCTCTTTGGAATAAGGGCGGGTGGATCCAGAACCGTGCCAACACACTGGCGCTTTGGTGCATGTTCGCACAGGTATTCCCCCTTTTCCAGGACGGGAGCCGTTTTACCACCGTATCTTCCGTATATGGCGTGGGCGGAGCGGCGGCAGCCTTTGGCGAGGCAATGCCAACTACGGCCAATCCGGCGGCCCAGGGAGTGATTTCCGTGCTTTCTATCGTGGTGAACCTTGTAGTGTTTGTCATTATCTTAAAACGCGCGAAGACCCAGAAGAAGAACCCGTATACCAATGAGATCTTTACGGATCAGAAGGACTTCAAACAGGCAATGGCAAGGGCGGAATGAGAAAGAAAAGGAAACTTTAATTAAGTGTGAAAAGCCCGGCTGGTGGTCGAAAGGGATGAACCGGCCGGGCTTTTGGTTTGGAGCGCGATGCAGGGCAGAGAAATGAATAAAGCAAGGAAACGGACAGCCATATTGGCCGCCATCTTGTTTTTGGCAGGATGCGGACGGGATGCTTATGAAAATTCCAAAGAGGAACTGCCGCCCATGGAACAGGAAGAGGAACCGGCACAAGAGCAGGAATTATCTTCTTTTTGGTTTGAGATGACCACCTTCTATGGTGATACCGAGGGAAATGATTTTGACGGAGGACGGTTACGCGGCGGCATCATGAAGACAGGTGATAAAGCGATGTTTGTGTGCAAGGATGGTATCAGTTATGAGACATCTATAAAGCGGATTGCCTTGTACGACGCCGCGGATACCATCCACCCCATACCTTCGGAAGAGGTGGGGGATGATTCTTTGGCATTTGTCTGGTTGGAAGGAGTGACGCCGAACCAGATGCATTATGGCGATTTTTTACTTGGGCTTAAGGAATGGGAGCAGGGCATTCCTGTTGATTTTCCCTTTGGGGAATCAGAGGAGTATTTCCTTACATTAGCGCCTTGTGAGGAGGAGCATAGCCAGGGGGAGCTTCGCCTTTATGATAAGGAGGGAGAAGTTGTACAGAGAATCCCTTACGGGATATTTGACCAGCCGTTTTTTTATGTCGTCAGGAAAAATGACCGGAGGAATCTGGTGCTTTTTCCCGATAGCAAAAGTGATACGGGACGGTTCCTGGAGTGGGATGGAAGCCGGTTTTCGGAGAAGGAAACAGACATAAAACGGGGGCAGATGCGTTCAGCGGTGGATCTGCTGATTACAGAGGAGACGAGTACAAAGCTGGCCAGGGAAATTTACCGTCCTCATTTAAATGACAAGGAAGCAGAAATCATACGTTATTATGAGCTGGAGAAAGATACCGGGGATTTGGAAATTTGGGATTGCCTGGATGAAAAAAGTTTGTTTCGGGAGACAGTACCCATGGAAGAAGAGGGAAGGCCGGTAAATGAGAGTTATTATCAAGTGATATTTACAGAAGGGTTGTATTCATGGGGAGAGGAAGAAGGGGCTTTTGTCCCGGTGGATGTAAGTAGTTTTACGAATGCAGCGAATGAAGTTTGCACAAAATATGAAAGCAGGGAAGCATTTTTGTCGGACTACGGGTTTGCAGACAGCCCTCCTCTTTACCAATACGATGACAGAATTGGGAATCTTAGGCTGGAACTGTACAGGGATAAGGAGAAGGACTTATTCTGTGGGATAACGTACCGTTATTTTTATAATAGTGAAAAGCAGAAATATGCCGATTTATACGGGTTTGTGGCGGATGATGTGGGGGAAGGGGAATGGGTGGACGATACCTATTCCATCCTATCTTCCATTGATTCGTATGGTTATGAGAAAGAAATAGAATATACGCCGGATCAAAGGCCAAGGCATTTTTTGGCAACAGGGCCAGATGAAATTTCAGACGACGGAGAGTTTGTCGAGATGATGGAAATCTCTTATATATACCGTGATGACGGTACCTTATATGACAGGTATTACTGGCATAATCCCAACCAGTTTTCTACATACCGTCAAACGGAAAGCAGTCTCTATGATGAAAAGGGACGGCTGGTTTATGAAAATGCTTATATTACACATGGGATCCTGGAAGATTACTACATTTATTTGGATGAGGGCGAAAAACCAGCATATCGTATAGAGCTGGATCATGCGGGCGGACCAGCGCCCAATGTTTCTATGGAGCGATATGATTAAAAGGAAAGAGAAAGGAGGAAAACGCTATGAAAATGATTTTTAAATCCCCGGCTAATGGCTGGCACGAATCGTTTATCTTGGGAAACGGGAGAATGGGCGGGGCTGTCTATGGGGGGACGAAGCGGGAGCAGATTGCTCTTAATGAGGACACGCTTTGGTCTGGTTATCCGGCAAAGACCCAGAAGGAAATGCCCAAGGGGTATCTGGAGAAAATCAGGGCGCTTACTGACGCTAAGGACTATGTGGGCGCTATGGAGCTGACGGAGAGCCTTCTGAGTGAATCAGAGGACACACAGATGTATGTTCCCTTTGGCAATTTATTTCTGGAAATGGATGGCGATGAAGAGGTGACGGAGTATCACAGGGAGCTGGATCTTAGCAGGGCGGAAATGCTTGTGAGGTACAAAAGTTCTGGAAACTGGATTCAGAAACGTTGTCTGGTCAGTGAGCCGGATCAGGTTTTGGTTTATCAGATTAAGTCAGAGCAGCCGATTACCGTCCGCATTTGGACGGAAGGGGGATACCTTACCGGAAGCTCTGTAGAAGAGGAAATTTTGAAATCTGCCGGACGCTGCCCGGGAAGAAGCGGGCTTACCAAGGGCGGAGAGGGTAAGACGGCTCCCGTCTTTTCGGACAAGCCGGAGGAAATGGGAATACGCTATGAAGGCTGGGGAAAAGTGGTATCTCCCAATAGTACGGTGGAAAGTATTGAGGTGAATGATACCCAGGCTGGGCTGTTGGTAAAGGACGCCAGGGAAATTACCCTTTATTACGCTATCCGTTCCAGTTTTGCAGGGTATGACAAGCACCCGGAGCTGGAGGGCTGTTCCCCGGGGTCATTGTTAAAAAAAGACTTACAATGCAATGATGCTTATGAGGCGCTGTGGGAAAGGCATCTGAAAGAATACCAGTCTTACTACAACCGTGTTTCCTTATACTTAAAGGGAGCGGTTTGCGAGGATGAGGATTTGAAAAAGCGGCTTTTGGATGTGCAGAAAGGGAAAGAAGACCCAGGGCTGTGGGCGCTCCTTTTCCATTATGGGAGGTACCTGCTGATCTGTTCTTCCCGGCCGGGAACCCAGGCAGCTAATTTGCAGGGAATCTGGAACAAAGAGCTGGTTCCGCCGTGGTTTTGTGATTATACCATCAACATTAACACCCAGATGAATTACTGGCTTGCCGGGCCATGTAATTTGGATGAGATGGCACAGCCTCTTATGAAAATGTGCCGGGAAATGTTGGAGGACGGAAAGAAGACGGCGGAAATTTATTTTGGATGCCAGGGAGCTTGCAGCTTTCATAATACGGACCTTTGGAGAAAGACTTCTCCGGCGGATGGAAGGGCGATGTGGAGTTTTTGGCCGCTGGGGTATGCGTGGCTTTGCCGGAATCTGTACGACCAGTACCTTTTTAACAGGGATAAGGAATATCTGAAAGAGTTGTACCCGGTTTTAAGAGAGAATGTGCGCTTTTGCCTTCAGGCAGTGACAGATACGGGAAAGGGGTATGCGCTTTCTCCGGCGACCTCACCGGAAAATGAGTTTTTATGTGATGGGCAGAAGGTATCGGTAGCATCTTACAGCGAAAACGGTAATGCCATAATACGGAATTTGCTTCAGGATTACCTGGAATGCTGCAAGGAATTGGGAATCAAAGAAGAACCGGAGGGGGAAGCGGAGAAAATTTTAAGGGGAATGGCGCCTTTGGCGGTGGATTTGAAAGGACGTATTCTGGAATGGAATGAGGAATTGGAGGAAGCGGACATCCATCACCGCCATCTCTCCCATTTGTATGAACTGCATCCTGGAAGGGGAATCACGGGAGATATGCCGGAACAGATAGAGGCTGCCAGAAAAAGCCTGGAAAGCCGGGGAGATGAGGGGACGGGATGGAGCCTGGCGTGGAAGATTTTGATGTGGGCAAGGTTAAAGGATGGAAAACATGTAGGGGAGATGGTCAATCGTTTCTTCCATTTGGTAGAACCGGATCAGCCTGGAGCAGTTCATGGGGGCGGCGTTTACCCCAATCTTTTGTGCGCCCATCCGCCTTATCAGATAGACGGAAACTTTGGTTACACCGCTGGCGTTGCAGAGATGCTTTTACAAAGCCATGAGAAGAGGATCCATATTCTGCCAGCGCTGCCGCCTGAGTGGAAAGAAGGGAAGGTAAACGGGCTTCGGGCAAGAGGCGGTATTTTCGTAGGGATAGAGTGGAAGAATTCGCAAGTGAAGGTAACCCTTTTAAGCAGCAGGGATCAAGAGGCGAAGGTACAGATAGCAGGGGATGAAGCTGTTAATGTAAGGCTGGAAGGGAATAAGGAACTGGAATTGTTCTGTCCATTAAATTTTTGATAAAAGACAGGCTTTGGAAGAAATCTTTCAAAGCCTGTTTTGCGTTTAAAATAAGATTACTTTTGTAACACTGTGACTTGCACTTTGCCTTAGCGGTGATATTCCCTGGGCTGGTAGAGAAAAGTCCGCATCCTGCTGTCACGACCGTAAGTGGTGGTAATACAGTTCATAGGAGATTCCTTCGTTTCTTCTTTGGCACGTTCTAAAACTTGTGCAAAAGTCCCGTTAGAAGAATTTTCCATAGTTCCTGTATAGACAGGGCTGCGGCGTTCACGTTTGATCTTACCGATACTGGGAACGGCCACCACTGAATGCACCATAAAAATACCAGTAAATCCTTTTTCTGCGACGATCCCTCCTTGGATGTGTATTTCAATAGTGAATGTGTTTGTTATAATATATATCGGAGAATTGTCAGAAAAATTAATGCTGCCGGGCCAGTATTTGGCTTGACTTTTCGAGACTATTGTAATAGTCTATTATGTAACGGGAGTTGTTTTGCATGATAAATTTAACATCACCAGAAGGCGGCAGGGAAGGAGGAAATGTACGATGGTAAAGTTATTTGATTCGGAGAGAAAGGTTATGGAAGTGCTTTGGCGGGAGGGGGAAATTTCTGCAGGGCAGATCGTAAAAATCTTAAAGGAAGAAACCGGATGGAATAGAAATACCACTTATACAGTGATCAAAAAATGTGTGGATAAAGGAGCTGTAAAAAGGCAGGAACCAGGATTTGTCTGCAGTGCTCTTATTACCCGCCAGGAAGTGCAGGAATATGAGACGGAAGAGCTGATTGACAAGATGTTTGATGGTTCTAAAGAAAAGTTTTTTGCAGCGTTTTTGGATGGAAAGAAGCTGTCGAAGGGGGAAATTGAACAGTTGCGGAAGATGGTCAATGATTTAGGGCAGGAGGATAAACAATGAGGATTGTGCAGATAGATTTGCTGCAAATGAGCATTGCAGCGGGTATCCTGATCATTGGAATTGTGATATTCCGGTCATTATTTGTCCACCGGATCCCCAAGAAGGTCATGATCATCCTTTGGGGGATTGCAATCCTGCGCCTGGTGTTCCCGATTTCCATTTCTTCTTTGCCTGGCATTGGCAGTCTGGCAACAAAAGAGTATATGCAGGCGGAGGATTATGCAGTTGGCAGTATTACGGTCAGTGCTGCAGAGAATGAAAATGAGGTTTCGGGTCTGACCGTTTATACAGTAGACCTGTCAAAGGAGGCGGAGTGGCGTATCATCTTAAGGATTCTTTACTTGGCCGGAGCCGGGGGGATGATCTTGGGATCTGTTTACTTATATATGAGAGACGGCCGTCTTTTTAGGGAGAGCCTTCCCATGGAAAAAAGGGAAATAGAGCTGTTAACCAGGCAAGTGGGAAAGGAAGATCTAAAAAAAGTAGATCTGCGGGTGTCGGACCGGACGGCGACCCCGGTAACATACGGTGTTTTTCAGCCAGCTATTGTTTTTCCCAAAGGCATTTACCTGAAAGAGGAAAGGGAAGTGGGATTTTGCATTTCCCATGAGCTGTCACATATTAAGAATCATGATAATTTGCGGAAACTGGTAGTTCATGGTGTTTTATGCATTCATTGGTTTAATCCTCTTGTGTGGGTAATGTACTTTTTATTTAACAGGGATATTGAACTTTTGTGTGATGAAAGGGCTATGCGTAGGTCCATGGCAGACAGGCAGGATTATGCATTAGCGCTGCTTTCTTTGGCGGAAAGAAGAATGACAGGTTTCCGTACTGCTTTGGGATTTGGCAAAAATGCAGTAAAGGAAAGGATCTTGGCGGTGATGAGCGCCGGAAAGACGCCGGTAAGCGGCATCTTTGCCGCAGTGCTTACCGTGGCGCTTGCAATGACGGTTTTTATGGGCGGAGGTTTACCGACCGCTGCTGTGGAGCCGATAGGGGCGGCAGAGTATGTAACCACAGATGATGTGCATGTGCTGGCGTCCTATGAGGAGGGCGCTGTAAATTACACAACCGTTACGTTGGATAAGGCATCACTGGATGCAATTGGCTACCAGGAAGAGGAGACTGCATGGGATGACAAAGCCCGGGAAGGAGAGGTCAGTTGGTATGAGGGGGCAAGGAACGAAGCACAGGAGGTCTGGGAGAGCGATACATTGCCGGAAACGATGGTGATCATGCTGAAGGATCTTGCCACTGAGTTTGGAGATTATGGGCTACAGGTAAAGCTTACCCACGACGATTATCAATTGTATTATAAGGGAAATCCTGTTTACTTTTTTGTGGATAACCAAAAGCAGGACGGAGAAGGGTTTGAAGGACGTGTCTTTGCCAGAGTCGCGGGAAATGGGAATGGTAATACGGGCGTAGCTACAAGACGGGATAAAGGCGGCGTGATTATTGGCCTTGTGGGGCTGTCAGAAGAAGAGTCTGAGAAAATTGCTATGACTTGGACTGGTTGAACAAGTAAAAAATAAATTGACACGATATGACTATTGTGATAGTCTTTAAATGAAATGACTATCGCAATAGTCATTTTGCGTTTGAGGAGGAAATGATCAAGCAGGAAGGAGTTACAAGAATGAAAAGATTATCAATGAAAAAAGCATTGTGTCTGTTATCCGTGGCGGCGTTGACCTTATCGGCAGGTTGTAGCAATCGGAATGCAGATGGAAAGGAAGAAGACGGTCAGAAGAGTTCGCCCCCGAAGGTACAGGAAGGCAGCTTAGAGAATCGGGATACTGCAATGGGGCGTTATGTGGAAAGTGAGACAGACCTGACGGAAGAGTTGGAGTTGGTCAGCGGAATGAGGAAAATGCCGGATGGCAGATTGATCATTTCAGATAGGACCGTTGGAGTGATGGAATCGAAGGATCAGGGGGAAACATGGGAGAGGATGGAAATTCCATGGCTGGATGAAAAGCTGGGTCAGGCCTACATCATGGATATTCAAATGGCTCCGGACGGAACATTGGCAGTGATTTATGACAGTATGGAAGAGACAGAGGGATCAGAAGATGAGGATGCGGAAGATAGTGAAATAAATTCAGCATTTCTCCTGGATCCTACATGCGAACTGATAAAGCCGGACGGGACAGTGATTCCTGTAACCATTCCTCTGGGTGAGGGAGAGATGTACCCACGGGGGATGTGGATCAATGATTCCGGCAGGATCTTTGTGACGACTTTGGGTGGTGACAATATCTATGAAGTAAATGAAGATGGCAGCAGTTCGCTGTTTCTTACCGCAGATGGCAGGCCGGAACTGATACAATTCCAGGATCATCTTATGATTGTAGATGGCTATGATTATCCGGCGCCGCTTCTTTTTGACCTGGATAAAAAGGAGATCCTGGAAGAGGAAGGGATGGCAGCATTTATGGAAGAAAACTATCAGGACCGGGGATTTAACGGCGGGAGCTGGTATGATCTATATATTTTCCCGGGAGAAGAAGGAGATCTTTACTTTGCAGGGGAGAAGGGGATGCATTGTTATCACAGGGAAGATGGCAGTATAGAGCAGTTGATCGACGGGAAGTTGTCCCGCTTGGGCAGTCCGCTGTATGGTTTAAAAAGCATGGTGTTACTGGAGGGCGGGGAGTTTTTGTCCGTTTCAAATGATGGGAAGCTCATCAGGTTTACTTATGATCCGGATATGCCATCGGTCCCTTCTGAAAGCTTGAAGATCTATAGCCTTGAGGACAGCTACAGTATCCGTACGGCAGTTTCTTTATACCAGATCAATCATCCGGAGATCTATGTAGATTATGAGATCGGCATGGGGGAAGGTGAAGCCGTTACCAGGGAAGACGCGTTGAAAAAGTTAAATACACAGATCGTATCAGGGGAAGGACCGGATTTGCTTATGATGGATGGGCTGCCCATGGATTCGTACATAGAAAAGGGACTTCTTCTTGACCTTTCTGATTGGATGGAAGAGATCGGCAAGGAAGAGAACTTATATGAAAACTTATATCAGGCCATGGCAAAGGATGGAAAGGTGTATGTTGTACCTGCGGAGGTCTATCTTCCCGTTGTGCTCGGAAGGGAAAAATATGTTTCGGGGATGAATGATCTTGCTTCTATGGCGGATGAGATCTGCCGGATGAGAGAAGACCAGCCGGAAAAAGACCTTATTTCTATTTGCAATGAAAAGGCGCTTATGAAGGCTTTTGCCCCGGTTGCAGCGCCTATGTGGAAAAACGGCAGCAGAAAAATCAATGAGGAGGCCATTGCCGAGTTCCTCACGCAGACGAAGAGAATTTACGATGCCCAGATGGATGGGATTAACGAAAAGAGCCTGGAAGACCACAGGATGGAGGAAGAGTACTATGCAGGAGAAGAGGGAGAAGACTGGATGTATGAGATTCTCCTATATGGCAGCAATGAATTGAAGATTGCGGGAGACTATCAGCAGTTATCTGTGGGAGTGACCACTTATCCATACGGATATTATGAGCTGACTTCTGTTGCCAAGAACCAGGGTTTGGAAGATGTGGTTTTTGCACCTGCAAAGGGACTTTGCGAAAAGGTTTTTGTTCCGGCAACCATGTTAGGGGTCAATGCGGCGTCTGCCAAAATTGACCGGGCAAAAGAGTTTTTCAGGGAATTTCTTGGGAAGGAAGTGCAGGAGGCGCTTGGCAGTTATGGGATTAATAAGGATGCCTTGGAAGAACTTTTCAGGCCCGAAGAGGAATATCTGGGGGAAGATGGAACGTATGGCATGATAGCCACAATTGATGATCAGGGACGGGAAACGGATCTTACGATTTATGCGGCAACAGAAGAGGAAATGGATCTATTCAGAAACTGGATAGGATCGGCGGATACCCCTTACATTGCCGATATGGTTATGGAAAAGACTGTGTTTGAAGAAGGAGAGAAATATATGCACGGGGATCAAAGCCTTGAAGAAGCGTTGGAGGCTATCAGGCAGCAGCTTGCTATTTACTTATCAGAGTAGAAAAGGGAATCAAATGTTAAAGAAGAAGAGAAAGTTTTTTTATTTATTTGTTTTTCCCGGATTTGCAGGAATCATGGTCTTCGTGCTGTTACCTTTTGGGGATGTGGTACATAGATCTTTTACCACGGCAGTGACTGGCCAGTTTAATGGTTTGAAAAACTATCAGGCAATCTTTCAAAACCAGGCATTTGTGCTGGCGGTGGGAAATACATTGAAATTTACGTTGGTGTGTATCCCGCTGCTGGTCCTTCTGGGGTTTGTAACGGCGTTACTGCTAAATACCCTGAAAAAGAAAAGATGGATCAAGGCAGTTTATCTTTTTCCTCTTGCTATGCCTACGGCTACGATCGTGATGGTCTGGAAAATGACTTTTTATAAGCAGGGGTTTTTGAACCTGGGCCTTACCTGGCTGGGGGAGCAGTTAGGGATGTGGGGGGAAGTCCATAAGGATCACTTGGGAACAACGGCTGCTTTTTGGGTGTTGGTGGGCAGTTACATATGGAAAAATATCGGATACACGGTGGTGCTTTGGCTGGCGGGGCTTATGGGGATCCCGGAAGGACTTTTGGAGGCGGCGAGAGTGGACGGGGCGGGAAAATGGAAAAGTTTATGGTACATCGTTCTTCCCAACCTAAAGGGAAGCTTATATACGATTGTAATTTTATCGTTTTTAAATTCTTTTAAGATTTACCGTGAAGCGTACCTTACCGCAGGGGCCTATCCTGATAAGAGCATTTATCTGTTACAGCATCTTTTTAATAATTGGTTCGTAAATTTGGAATTGGATAAGATGGCGGCGGCAGCAGTGTGCACTGGCGGGGTATTGTTGGCTGCTATATTAGGATTGCAACGGCTATGGGATAAAAATGAAAGGTAAGGAAGGTTGAAAACCAGGAAATGTTTACGGAGATAAAGATCAAAAGAGGTATCCAAAAGGCAGGAACGGTTCTTATTCTTCTGGCGCCAGCGCTTCTGGTGGCGCTGCCGGTGCTTATTTTATTGTCCGGTTCCCTGATGGATGCCTGGGAATTAAAAGGGTATTTGACCACAGTGTTTACAGATGGAAATGATTTTATTAGATGGAAATTTTTGCCGGATTTTCCATCCTTTGCAAACTACAAAAAATTATTGTTTGAAACACCTCAGTTCTTTGTGCTTTTTTGGAATTCCATGAAGCTGGTGTTGTGTATTTTGGCGGGGCAGCTTCTTATGGCTGTTCCGGCAGCATGGGGATTTGCCGTATATCAGGTAAAGGGGAGCAGAATATTGTTTGCGCTTTATGTCGTACTGATGCTGCTGCCCTTCCAGGTGACCATGCTTTCCAGTTATCTGGTGTTGAGGAATTTGGCTTTGTTAAACAGTCATTTAGCGATCATTCTTCCGGCAGTGTTTTCTACTTTTCCGGTGTTCCTGTCTTACGGAGGCTTTAGAGGCATACCGCCCCAGATTTTAGAAGCGGCCAGAATCGATGGAGCCGGAGAGATCACAATCTTTTTGAGGCTGGGAATTCCCCTTGGAAAGAGCGGGCTTCTCTCCGCCATGGTGTTGGGGTTTTTAGAATATTGGAACCTGATGGAGCAGCCGATGGCGTTTTTGGAGGATAAGGCCCTTTGGCCGTTGTCCATGTATTTGCCGGAGATTACTTGGGGACAGGCGGGATTTGCCTTTTGTGCCAGTGTGATCACGCTGGTTCCGGCGGTATTTGTATTTGTGCTGGGGCAGGATTATCTGGAGCAGGGGATCATTTATTCCGGCTTGAAGGAATAGACAAAATGGAGGCAAGGTAAAAATGAAAAAGGTAATGATTGGATTTGCGGTGTTTTTAGGGTTGATGTTGGTGTGCACGATAGTGTCAAAAAGTATTTACGCCTATCAGCTTCCCATGGTGACCACTTGTTCCCCGGAATCCAAATACATAGAACATACGGTGAAGGCGGAAGGAATCGTAGTAGCAGGGGGAGAAAGGCCGGTTACTTACGCACCAGGATTTCGGATCGAGTCTATGCCGGTTCATGTGGGTGACCGGGTGGAGGAAGGGGATGAACTGTTTTCCCTGGATCTGGAGGAGTTGGAGGAGCTGATGGATAAAAAGCGCAGTGAGATTTCCAAATACGCCCTCCAGATCAATACCATATTAGAAAATCAGGAACTTGACAGGCAAAAAAGGGAATTGGAGCTTGCCCGTGCCAGAGAGGACTATGACACGACAGCAAGGATTGAGGACACCCAGGTGGGTCGGGCATTGGAAAGTTATGTCCAGGCTGAACAGGAATGGAAGGAAGAAGAGGAATTGCAAGGGGGATGGGCGGACGGTGAAGGGGATAAAGAGTTACAAGACGCATTGCAAAATGCAGCTTATGGAGAAGCAGACGCCAAGGCAAAGCGGGATGAAGCAGTAAAGCAGGCGGGAAGAAAGGTGGAAGACCTGCTTTTGCCGGAAGGAACGAAAGAAGATCTGGAAATGGCAAGAATGGAAAAAGATTCTCTCACACAGGAACTTTTGGAATTGGAAAAGATGAAAAATGAGGAGGGAAAAGTGAAGGCTCCTTTTGGCGGCGTTATTACGGAAATTGCGGCCGGAGTGGGAGACAGGGTGCCGGATACGGCAGTGATGCTGATTTCAGACGAGAGCCTGCCTTGCCAGCTTAAGGTGTTGTTAGAAAAAGAACAGAAAAAATATATTGGACTTGGGGACGTATTGTCTGTTAAAGTAGAGGGGAAAAGCAAGGAACTGGAAAAGGAAGTGGATTACCTTGCAGAGAGCAAAAATGCGCCGGATAAGTACGAAGCTTTGATTATGCTGCCGGAAGGGATGGGGACTCCCGGCATGTCAGGCACGGTTTCCCGGACAGAGACAGGAGAGAAATACAGGCTGTGCGTTCCGGTATCGGCAGTCGATATAACGCAGGAAAGAAGTTTTGTGTATGTGTTGAAAGAAAGAGAAGGGATCCTGGGGGATGAGTATTATATCGATGAGGTCAATGTCAAGGTATTGGATAAGAATGATCATTGGGCGGCACTGGAAGCAGGCGGGGTAGATCAGGACAGTAACATTGTATTATCTTCTACCAAGGAGATGAAAAAGGGGGAAACGGTCCGGTGGGAACAGTCTGAGTAGCGATATTTGCAGGAAGAGAAGATGGATATTATTGAAAGGGACATTTACGCCCTGATCTGTAGCAGTGATGGGATCAAGGCGAAAGAGATTGCAAAGAAACTGAATAAGGATAGAAAATTGGTGAATCATTATCTGTACGCTTCTCCCTATATGCATGAACTGTGCTGCCGGGATGAGGCGTACAATTGGCATGGATATATCCGTCAGGCCAGGCCCCATCGGGGGTTGGAAGATTTTTGCGGCTATTATTCCACGGTAAAGGAATTTTTAGATCTTTCGGAAGATGAATGGCTGGAAATGCTGCAGCGGGGATGCAGGAGGGTTGGACGGAATTTAAACGATACCCGGGGGCTGTTCCATTCCTTCAAAGACAGCGCGCAGACGATGCGGGCATTGTTTGATGATCTGGAAGGAGTACCTTACGGGGATTGGGAAATTGTCTTTGAACTTCGGATTAAAAAATCCCGGGCAATCCGGATCTATGCGGATGTGCTGGTGGTCACGGAAAAGTATGTGTTTTCCCTGGAATTTAAGATGAATGACAAGATTGAGGAAGAGGAAGTGGCGCAGGCGGCCAAGTACAGCGCATATCAGGAAGTATTGTTTGGCCCTGGATATGACGTGATACCGGTACTGGTGCTTACCAGGGCCGATGATTTATATAAGTATGTGCAGCTTAGGGGGAGCACGGCAGAAATCCCTGTGTGTGCCGGGAATATGTTGTTTAATGTGTTTGATGAATATTTGGGGTTTATAAATTGATTCTGGGAGGAGTGAAGTAATGTATATAAAATCGAAAAATTTTATAGATAAAGACTGTTTTCCATATCCTGTGTTTTTGCCATAATTAATAGTACCATGAATTGCGGACTTTCAGAGTCCGATTTTTTTTGATCATAAAGATGGAGTTATTGAGCTATAGACGACTTCTAATATATTTTACAATGGCTCCTGTTTTTCACATTTGAACCGCAAATCTTTGAAAAAAGCATTGAAGTCAACCTCGAACAAATCTGCGAGTGCAATTAACTCAGAAATGCGTATGTTATATGTTCCACATTCAATTTGAGAATAGCTGCTTCGCGAAATTCCAATTCCCTGTAATTGAAGGCGTGCAATAACCTGCTCTTGTGTTAATCCGGCTTGTCTGCGAAGACTGCGGATATTGTCACCTATATGGATATCTTGCTTTATTTTTTGTGCCATGTTAAATACCTCAATAAATTTGCAATAATTACATTGCATTTTTATTGATTTTAGACGGAATGAGTCGTATAATTGCAATTAATACATTGCAAAACAAATAAAATGGAGGATTTAATGATGAAAGAAAAATTTAGAAAAAAAATCAAAAATGCAGAAAATAGTAGTAAGTTTAAGGCAAGTTTTTATTCATGTTATTTTTTACTTTTTATCGGGGTAATGCTGTGTTTTTTTTTAGTAGCATGTTCAAGTTCAGCAAATGATGAAACAAATGGAACATCAGATGAAAATGCAAAACAAAGGGTGGAAATTCCAGACCCCACGCCAGACCCCACTCCGGACCCCACGCCAGATCCCACACCGGACCCTACACCTGAGCCGATAATATATGAAGGAATAGATTATGAGTCTACAAAGCCTGGTAAAGATTGGATATACGAAGATTTTTATGAGATTATAAAAGAACCCAAATTAGTGGTTTTCAATGATGATACCAATAAAAAAATTATTGTAGAGGAAGGTCAGGAAGTTAAATTTGATGCTGATGATATGTTGGCAATTTATATACCCAGAGGGACGGGAAGCAGTTTAATATTAGATGATATTTTTAATAAAATTATTTATACTGAAAGAGAAACTGTTATTATGGGAAATATATCAAGAGAGTATTTAGATCGAAAAAGTGTTGCTGTAACTAATGTGGTAAGATTTAATGACGAAGCAATAACGCTTACAGCAACACTAATTCTTAACGAATAAAAAATTTGTTACTTGAAATCATGTATGTACTGATTTCTTATACCCGCTTTATGGAGGGGCATATATTTTTGCAGATTATCAGGCCTTAGAATAATCATCAATGGGCAAGTGGGATAAGATGGCCGGAACGAGGCCGGGCAATCCCCCTTTTACAGCAGTTTTGGTAAACGCAATATAGGCAGGGACAAGTGCAGGATACACATCCTGCACTTGTTTATTTAAGGCAGGGGAATATAATGTATCTCATAGGAGGCGGGTCAGAATGAAAGTACATTATTGGAAAGAACCTTCCCTGAAAGAGGATCATGTGGATGTCCATTACCGCAAGGAGAGCGAATCAGTGGAAATGATCCGGAACTTTTTCCTTTCCTTCCATAGCATTATGGGGAAAAAGGATGGCTGCACCCACAAGCTGTATCCGGGGAGCATTTACTATTTGGAAGTGGTTGACCGAAAACTGTTTGCTTATCAGGAAAAAGAAGTCTATCAGATTGAGGGCAGCCTGGGGCATTTCCTGGACTACTATGGTGAAAGCGGGTTCGTGCAGATCAGCAAGTCAGCGGCTGTAAACATTCGTAAAGTTGCCAGGATGAAAGCGGATCTTAACATGCGGCTCCGCTTAGCGTTAGATAATGGGGAAGAGCTTATTTTAAACAGAAATTACAAGAAAGCTTTTTTGGAAGCTTTGTACCGGCTGCAGGAGGTGTATCATGAAATTGATCAATAAAAAGAATTTTTTTCCCACGGTATGTACGGTGTTTACGGTTTTAATGATCGGGAAGGTTTTGCTGGAGGCGGTTTTTCAGGGGGTTTTTGGAGGGTATCAGGGAAATGTCCTTATGATGTTTTTCTTTTCGCTGTTAGGAACCTTTGTTATTTCCCAGCACTACCGTTTTCAGAATCTGCCCCTATTGGCAGTGATCGGGGTACAATACTTGCTATTGGTAAGCGTAGTTCTTGGCGTGACGTGGCTTGGTTCTTTTGTTGAGCCAATACACGAGGAGGGGTACAGGGATATGTTCTTATCGTTTAGTGTTCCCTATGGGATTGCGGCGATTGTTTATTACATTTCCCTTTTTTATGAAGTAAGGCGGGCAAACCGGATTTTAGATGAGGTAAGGAGGAAAGAAAATGAAAGGATCTGATTTTTTATGGCTGGCCATGGATGCTTTTGGAGGGTTGGGCCTGGAAGTGGTATACGCTTTTTGGCTGGAACCGGCGGTTTATGGGGTGCCTATGGAGGAGTTTACGCCAGGGCAGACGATCCTGCATTGGATATTGACCTGCGTTACCTGGGGGATCGTTGCCTATGTGCTGATCCGGAAAGCGAAGGGAAAGTACCGGTTCCCGATCCTGGATAAGGGGAAGGAGATGCGTATCTGGCAGTGGGGCGCATGTGTGTTGTTTTTGGCAATTGCGTTTTGGATTGATTATGTAAGCTGGGGAGGTTTTAAAGTGTATCTGGAATTTGTCCGCCGTGGCCCGCTTTTGTTTGTCTTCCAGTATATGTACTATATGTTTGAGACTATGCTGTTTTTGCTGATCATCGTGTTTGGGCAGAGAGCCTGCGAACTGTGGTTTCGGAAGGTAACTGTTCCCTATGGCGGAATCCTCTGCGGGCTGACCTGGGGACTGGCCCATTTGTTTACAAAAGATCTGTCAACGGGCCTGCTTGGGATTGTTATCGGGTTTGCCATGGGAAGCGTGTATCTTCTGGTGAACAGGGATTTTAGGAAAGCATATGTGTTGTTATTTCTGCTGTTTGTATTATAATAGACTTAAATTTGTGCAGGATTGGCAGTAAGGAGGATCAATATGCCAAATACGACCAAATATGTGTTGGAAACTTCCCTGAAAAAGCTTTTGTTAAGTAAGCCGATTGATAAGATAACGATCAACGACCTGACTTCGGACTGCGGGATCAGCCGGATGGCGTTTTACTATCATTTTAAGGATATCTACGACCTGATCGAGTGGGTGTGCGTGGAAGATGGCAAGAAGGCCTTACAGGATAAGAAGACCTATGATACCTGGCAGGAAGGACTGCTGCAGATCTTTGAGGCGGTGATGGAAAATAAGCCGTTCATCCTGAACGTATACCGGAATGTGAGCAGGGAAAAGATTGAAAGTTATCTGCATAAGCTTACATACAGCCTGATCGTGGGCGTCGTGGAAGAGAAAAGCATGGGAGTAAACATACCGGAAGAGGAGAAAGCGTTCATTGCGGAATTTTACAAATATGGGTTTGTGGGCGTGATGCTGGACTGGATCGACCGGGGAATGAAGGATGATTATAAGAAGATCGTGGAGAAGATCAGCACGACCCTGTACGGGGCGGTTGCCAATTCGATTCATAATTTTGAAAACGGTCATACTTTTTGATCAAAACAGGCGGAATGATAAGTTTTTTATCATTCCGCCTGTTTTGTAAATGGAAAACTAATTTTTTCAGGGATAAAATAAAGCCATAACAAAAAACGCAAAAGAAAGGTGGAAATAATCATGTCAGGTAAAAAGAATGTAGGTATTGGTGTAGCGGCGATTGCGGCAGGTGCAGGTGCGGCGCTTGCAGTGAAAAATCATAAAAATGCAAAAAAGAAGTCAGCCCGGAAAGCGGCGGAAGAACAAAGGAAGCAGGAATACCGCAACACAGAAAGAGGAAAAGGGGAGAAAAACAGCAAAGGCATTTATTATACAAACGGTAACTATGAAGCCTTTGCAAGACCCAGGAAACCGGAAGGGGTAGAGGAAAAAAATGCATATATTGTAGGGAGCGGCTTAGCATCGCTGGCGGCGGCATGTTTCTTAGTCCGTGACGGGCAGATGCCGGGATCCCATATCCATATTTTAGAGGCAATGGACATTGCAGGAGGCGCCTGTGACGGAATCAACGACCCCACAAGGGGATATGTGATGAGGGGCGGCCGGGAAATGGAAGATCATTTTGAATGTCTGTGGGATTTGTTCCGCAGTATCCCTTCCATTGAAACCCCTGGTGTATCGGTGCTGGACGAATATTACTGGCTTAACAAGGAAGATCCCAATTATTCCCTGTGCCGGGCAACGGAAAACTGCGGCAAGGACGCCCATACGGACGGGAAGTTTCGTTTAAGCCAAAAGGGCTGTATGGAGATCATGAAGCTTTTTATGACAAAGGATGAAGATTTGTACGACAAGACCATTGAGGATGTGTTTGACGAGGAAGTGTTTGATTCTACGTTTTGGCTGTACTGGCGGACCATGTTTGCTTTTGAGAACTGGCACAGTGCGCTGGAAATGAAGCTGTATTTCCAGCGGTTCATCCATCATATTGCAGGGCTGCCGGATTTCAGTGCGCTTAAGTTCACCAAGTATAACCAATATGAATCCCTGATCCTGCCTATGCAGAGGTATTTGGAAGCAGCAGGAGTTGATTTCCAGTTTCACACGGAAGTGACCAATGTGATCTTTGAATTTGAAGGCGGAAAGAAGATTGCCAAGACCATAGAATGTAAAGTGAAGGGTGTGGAAAAAGGGATCATGCTTACGGAAAATGACCTTGTGTTTGTCACCAACGGGAGCTGTACGGAAGGCACGATCTACGGTGATCAGAACCATGCGCCCAATGGGGATGCGGAAGTCCGCACCAGCGGCTGCTGGAGTTTGTGGAAAAATATTGCAAAGCAGGACCCCTCCTTCGGGCATCCGGAGAAATTCTGCTCGGATGTGGCCAAGACCAACTGGGAATCGGCGACGGTTACCACCCTGGACGATAAGATCATCCCTTACATCACGGATATCTGTAAGCGTGATCCAAGGAGCGGCAAGGTAGTCACCGGAGGAATCGTTAGCTGCAAGGATTCCCGTTGGTTGATGAGCTGGACCATTAACCGCCAGGGGCAGTTTAAAGAGCAGGATAAGGATAAAGTATGCGTATGGGTATACGGACTTTTTACGGACGTTCCCGGTGATTTTATCAAAAAGCCTATGAAGGAATGTACGGGGAAGGAAATCACCCAGGAGTGGCTCTACCATTTGGGGGTTCCCGTTGAGGAAATCCCGGAACTGGCGGAAAACAGCGCTGTCTGTGTTCCTACCATGATGCCGTATATTACCGCATTTTTCATGCCCAGGGCAAAGGGCGACCGCCCGGATGTGATCCCGGATGGCTGTGTCAACTTTGCATTTTTGGGACAGTTTGCGGATACCCCAAGGGATACCGTATTTACCACGGAATATTCGGTTAGGACTGCGATGGAGGCCGTATATGGGCTGCTTGGCGTAGACCGGGGTGTGCCGGAAGTTTGGGGCAGTGTTTATGATATCAGGGAACTGCTCTCTAGCAGCGTAAAACTGATGGATGGGAAATCGCCTTTAGAGATAGAGCTGCCAGGCCCGTTAAATGCATTAAAGAAACCGGTACTCCATTTTGTGAAGGGGACGGTGATCGAGAAAATATTGCGTGATTATGAAGTGTTAAGATAAGATCATACTTTGATTTGGCCAAAGAGCATCCTCTGGAGGGAAAGGATGCTCTTTGACATATGTTATAAATTTTTCATGAAAGAAATTTCCTGGGCGGCAATTTGCGGATCCATTTCTTCCCGGAGAAGATACATATCGGGGCGGTTTTCCCGCAGCCATTTAGAAATTGTTTCGTATTGGATCATGCCTTTTCCCAGGGGGGTGGGGCAGTATTGCCCGTTTTGGTCATAATAAAAATCTTTTATGTGCACAGCCTCTATATATTTTCCTGCATTTGACAGCCACTTGTGCCAATACTCGTCCTGGTCTTTGGGCATGGGGAAGGGGAGCAGATTGGATGGGTCAAAGATCATCCGAAGGTGTTTATCATCGCCTATGCTATCCATCACATCAAGTACCACGTCAAGGTTTTCTAAGGGATGCCAATAGACAGGTTCGATGGCAAGCTTTGCATCAAGGCGTACCGCTTCTTCCATAATCCGTTTCAGACTGTCTAACAGATAAGGATACCATCTTGCTTTTTCCTCCCTGCTTAAGCGGGGGTAGGCTGTTTCAGTGCCCACCACGTTTGCGCCTGCCTCTTTGCCATAGGCAAGACACTTTTTCAGTGTATTCACGGCATAGCTTCGCACCGTCTCATCAGGATTGGCAAGATCCATGTAACAGCCAAAAACAGGGATTTCAATTTCCCAAGTTTCAAATGCCTTCCTGACACGCTGTAGGTGCCGGAGCGTAATGTCTTCATAACTGTCGATTCCGGTAAACACTTTGGGAAAGGCCAATTGTGCTGCCTGATAGCCTTCCCGATGGAGCGTTTCGGCTGCCGTTTCTATTTCCATTTTCCCATAATCATGGGCTCTTACGCCAATTTTCATTTTAATGACCATGCCTTTCTTTGGGGGCGGATTTGTTGGTAAAGTAAAATTAATCGAGATGGAATAGGGGCTTTAAATCCACGGATACAGGACTGTTGTCAGGATTTGTTTCCATGATGTCGGCCATGAAATCCCACCACTTCCGGTTGATAGCAGTATCGGCGCCCTTTGCCCAAAGCGCTTCCTCTTCAATCTCGATGTACCCGAAAAGGGTAAGGGTTTCTTGATCTAAAAAGATGGAATAATTACTTCCGCCGTGATCATGGATCATATCTTTCATTTCCTGCCATAACTCATTATGGCGTTTTTCATATTCGGTTTCCTGGCCGGGATATAATTTCATTTTAAATCCTTTGATCATAATACTGCACTCCGTTTCCTGTTTTTATTTGTCCATATGTTATCATATCAGGGAGGTGAGGAGCAATATTATGGTCGAAATTGCTGATTTTATGAATGAAAGCAACATGTTAGAGGGAGATAGGATTATGTATAATGTATTTAGGAAAGTGGCCGGGTGTGATGGCACAGGCATTTGGGAAAAGGGAGGGTTTAGCTATGCAGTTAGAATTTGACAGGGGACAAGTTGAAAATGTAATCCGCCAGATCGTGGAAAGGACTATGAGAATGGATCTGACATGGGACTGGCCGTGCGGGGTGGCTTATTACGGGATCAGTGAGGCGTATGAGAAAACCCAAAACGAAAAATACTTGACAGTTTTAAAAGAACGTGTTGACGAACTGATCAGTCTTGGACTGCCGAAGGTGTGGACGGTAAATGCATGTGCCATGGGACACTGCCTGATTACGCTATACCAGGCTACGGGGGAGCAAAGATATTGGGATTTGATCATGAGTAAGATTGCTTATCTGCAAAAAGACGCCTTGCGTTTTGGGGACAAGGTATTGCAGCATACCGTATCGGCAAAAAATGATTTCCCGGAACAGGCATGGGCGGATACTCTTTTTATGGCGGCGTTCTTTTTGCTTCGGGTAGGAGTGATGAGTAAGGACGAGGAGATGATTGAGGACGCTTTAAACCAGTGGTATTGGCACATCAATTATCTGCAGGATGAAAAGACAGGTTTTTATTATCATGGTTATAACAATATTACTAAAGACCATATGTCAGGGATCTATTGGGGCAGGGCAAATGCCTGGGCCGCGTATACCATGTCCAAGGTAGGAAGTGTTTTGCCAGAGTGTTATCTGTACCCGAAATATCTGGATGTGGCAGGCTCATTGAATGAACAGCTTGCTGCTCTGAAAACGGTGCAGACGTCAAATGGGCTTTGGAGAACCGTTTTAAATGATGAGGAGTCTTATGAGGAGATATCGGCATCAGCAGGAATCGCGGCAGCGATGCTGGAGAGAGGCAATCCCTTACATACGAAATATATTAATAAGGCAATCCAGGGGCTTTTGGAAAATGTCAGCGAGGATGGCAGAGTCATGAATGTGTCGGGAGGGACTGCCGTTATGAAAGATTTAGGAGGATACAGAGGTATTTCCAGACGCTGGATCCAGGGATGGGGCCAGGGACTTGCCCTTGCTTTTTTAAGCAATGTACTGGTTTCTTCCGATATTGCAAAGGATGGAGCGTTATAAAACATGTATAAGCAAAGATATGTTTTTTATCCGCCGGAACAGGTTTGTCCCGAAGAACAAACGGGCGAAGCGCCTGTCAGGGTACAAGCAGAGGATCTTTATTCCAAAGAACAGGGATATGGATTCATCACGGAGCAGAATATGGAGCAGGACAGGAATCTTATGACGCCGGAACTGAACGGCGGTTTCCTGCCGGTTCCCTGGTATCGTATGCTGGAGATTCCCGGTGTGGAACAAAAGGGCAAGGGATGCAGGCTGGCCAGCCCATCTTCATATGCTGTGGGAGAAACGGACCGGCAGATTCCGCTTCGCTTTAAATGCCGGGTTCCGCAGGAGGGCAGCTACAAGGTAAGGGTTATGCTCCGGCCGGAAGATGAGATGGAGGACATTCGCATTTTTGCAGGAAGACGCTGCCTTGCCGACTGCCGGGATAAGCTTTCGGCAGGCGAAGTTTTTTCCTGCCAGACGTTGATACAGGTGTGTGGAATCATACCCAGAGGCCAGGAGGCGGTATGCCGGGAGCATTGCATCGAACTTGCCGTGACAGCAAACCAGCCCAGTCTTAGCGAAATTATCATAGAAAGTGTGGAGCATCCGGTACTTTACATAGCAGGGGATTCCACGGTGGCTGACCAGTCAGCGCAGTATCCGTATGCGCCCCAGACCAGTTATGCCGGATGGGGACAAATGATGCCTTATTTTGTACAAGGGAATCTGGCAGTCTCCAATCATGCACATTCCGGATTGACTACGGAAAGCTTTCGGGAAGAAGGGCATTGGGCAGTTTTGCTGGAAAGAGCCAAGGCAGGGGATTACATGATTTTTCAGTTTGGGCATAATGACCAGAAGCTTATGCATCTAAAAGCCCGGGAGGGATACCTTGCCCACCTGGAACGGTATATTAAGGAATGCCGTAAAAGGGGGATTTATCCGCTGCTGGTCACCCCTGTAGCGCGGAACAGTTGGCGCGGAAATGACGGCACATACAATGATCTGCTTAAGGAGTATGCAGATGTTTGTCTGGAGCTGGGCAGCAAAAGGAACATTCCGGTTTTAGATTTGCATCGGCTGAGTATGGAATTTATTATTCGTCTGCAAAAAGAAGATGCAAAAAAATATTTTTATCCGTCTGACTATACGCATTATAATGATTTCGGCGCACAGAAAATGGCGGCAATGGTCTGCCAGGAAATCAGATCGGTCTGTGGGTCTTGGAGCGGCACGGATTTGCCGGGAGGGCCGGAATGTGTACAGGATGGGAAGCAGACAGGATATCGATGGCTTGCCAGACAGATCAAGGATGAGCCGGCGCTTTGGAATGAGCCGGTTTGGGTGGAACCTTTGCTCAGCCCGAAAGGATTTGTGACAGGGGATGTTCCGGAAGAACTGGAAGAGCCGGACAGACCTCTTGACCCGCTGCTGCGGGCGGAAGCATTGGATATGGTACTGCGTCGTGCAGGTTTTTTTAATACGAATGTTTATAATGATTTTTTTACAGATATTGTAGGACATGAATGGTATGCCGGTGCGGTGGAATGCGGATTGCAAAATGGTATTGTAACCCGGGAGATGTACACGGATAGGCGGTTTGGGCCGTTAGAACCAGTAACACGGCTGGATTTCATTACCTTTTTGATGATGGCCTATGGAAGTAGAAACACCTTGCCAGAGATACGGCCTTGTCCCTATGACAAGGCTGCGAAAGGGGTATATCAGAGGGTTTTGTCGGCAGCATATCAATTGGGGGCGCTGGCCCCGGATGGAACAGACCAGCTTAAGGAATCCATCAGCCGTCAGGAAGGAACAAAGATATGCAGGAATTTGAAGATCATGTAAAGCTGGAAGAGAAAGATAGGAAATGATGGAGGAGGGATGTTGGATGAAAAAAGGCAGAGGTGGCTTTACGCTGCCGGGGGAAGCAGGGTATGAGGAATTGACTTTAAAGCTGGCTCAAAAATGGGGTGCGGATGTCATTCGTGACAGTGACGGGACAGAGCTTTCGGAAGATATCATCCATGCAGGCTATGGGATCTACTCTACACTCTGTATTATCAGGGATCACAATGAATGGGCGGAGAAGAACAGGGATAAGCTTCAGCAGACATTTTTGTGTACGGAGCCTGTTACAGCCGTTGATAACAAGAGGGAACAATTGACGGTAGATTTGATGGCAGGCTTTTTTGAGGAGCAGTTTGAGATTAATGACAGCCCCGCTTCTATGAAATATTGGCAAGTCTATGACAGAACCTCTAATGTTCTTGTCCCTGACCATGACTGGGTTTATGATAAGGGACAGGGGACGGTTACGATAGACCATATCATTCCCTGGCATAGGTATACGGTAAGTTTTCTGGCTTTCCGGATCTGGGAAGAGATTTCTATGTATAACCATACGACAAATCATTGGGAAAAAGAACATTTATTGCAGGTCGATCCCAGGTATCCTGAAGTGCAGGAATATCTGACGGGATGGATGCGGAAGTGGTGTGAGAATCATCCGGACACAACGGTAGTCCGTTTTACCTCTTTATTTTATAACTTTGTGTGGGTCTGGGGGGCTTATGAGGAACGCCGCTTTTTGTTTACGGATTGGGGATCTTATGATTTTACGGTAAGTGAGCGCGCCCTTGATGAATTTGCCAGGGAATATGGGTATTTTTTAACTGCAGAGGATTTTATCAATCAGGGAAAGAGACATGTGACTCATATGCCGGGAGATGGCCATAAGGCTGACTGGATGAAGTTTATCAATGATTTTGTTATATCCTTTGGAAAGCGGCTTGTGGATATTGTGCATGAATACGGAAAAAAGGCGTATGTCTTTTATGACGATAGCTGGGTAGGGTTAGAGCCTTATAATGGCAGGTTTGGGGAATTTGGTTTTGACGGATTGATCAAATGTGTTTTTTCCGGTTTTGAGGCAAGGCTGTGCGCCGGAGTGGATGTGCCAGTACATGAATTGAGGCTGCATCCCTATCTGTTTCCGGTGGGGCTTGGCGGTGCGCCGACTTTTATGGAAGGCGGAGATCCTGCTATGGAGGCTAAGCGGTACTGGAACCGCATCAGGCGGGCCTTGCTGCGGGATCCGGTGGACCGGATCGGGCTTGGCGGATATTTGCATTTAACAGAAGGTTTCCCGGAGTTTTGTGATACCATTGAACGGATAACAGAAGAATTTCATATGATTCAGGATTTGCATATGGAAGGCGCGCCTTATAGGATCAAAACCAGGGTGGCGGTGCTGCATTATTGGGGAGGGCTGCGTTCATGGACACTTTCGGGGCATTTTCATGAGACATACCAGCATGATCTGATCCACATCAATGAGGCTCTTGCAGGGCTTCCGGTAGAGGTATCTTTCCTTTCCTTTGAGGACGTGAAGGAAGGAAAGCTTGACGGAATAAACGTGGTCATTAATGCCGGTTATGCTGGCAGTGCATGGAGCGGTGGCAACGCTTGGAAAGACGATCAATTAGTGGAAATACTGACAAAGTGGGTATATGAGGGAGGCATTTTCCTGGGGGTCAATGAGCCGTCGGCAGTAGGCGGGTACGATACCTATTTTAGAATGTCCCATGTACTTGGAATCGATGAAGATACGGGAGAGAGAATTTGTCACGGCAAATGGCCCATCAGCGCTGCTGATCCGGAAAAGATTGTTCCGGTGGGGGTTTCTCTTTTGCCAAGGCAAAATTGTTATCTGACAGAACGGCGGACGAACGTTTTGCTGGAATCGGAAGGGATGCCGATACTGACAGTCCATGATTTTGGAAGTGGAAAGGGGATCTATCTGTCTTCCTTCCGGCTTTCGGATGCCAATATAAGACTGCTTTTCCAGTTGATCCGCTATGCCGGCAAAGAAGGGGTTACGGGAATGTATATGACGGATAATCCCTATACAGAATGTGCATATTATCCTGATAGCGGAAAGCTGGTGGTGATCAATAATTCGGAAGAGATGCAGCGTGGGAGTGTAGAGACGCACAAAGGCACAAAAGAATTTCTTTTAGATGCCTTTGGGAGCGTTGTTATGAATCTTTCATTCCGGTAGGAAGAAAAACATGGATTTGGCAGATCACAGGGAATGAAAATTCCCTGTGATTTTACCATTCGGGATACATCCATCCTGAATATTCCATGACGGATAAGCTTTGCGCCTGTTTATCTGACTGGAGCATACGGCGTCTATACTCTCTGGGAGACTGCTGCATACTGCGGAAAAAGCATCGGTTATAACTGGATACGGATTGGAATCCTACAGCTTCCGAAATGCTTAAAATGGATTTTTCCGTGCTGCAAAGCAAACTACAGGATTTTTGGATCCGTGTGTTATTGACATAATTTAAAGGCGAGATCCGCATGATGGAATGGAAGATCCGCCTGAAATGCGTCGGGCTCCAATGACATAAGCCGGCAAGGTATTCAACGCTGAATTGCCGCATATAATTATTTTCAATATAATCTAATGCAGGGGCAATGGACAAAGGATCTGCTGAATCAGAAAAGCTATTGTCCGATCTGGCCTCTTCATTT
Organism: uncultured Lachnospiraceae bacterium; assembly: GCA_910585005.1. Lineage (GTDB taxonomy): Bacteria > Bacillota > Clostridia > Lachnospirales > Lachnospiraceae > Suilimivivens. The sequence continues at coordinate 35,849 of CAJUCN010000003.1, forward strand.
TCCCCCTGAGACAACATCCGGTAAATTTCTATGTAAAGAGAAAGGATCAATCCTTTTGCGGAGAGTTGGTAGCCGGGCCGTTCCCTTTTCAGTTCTTTTATGATCATAGTGACCAATTGGTAAATAGCCGGGTATTGTTCTTTGTTGATAATGTATTTAAAGTTCTTAAAGAAATAGGGGAGAAGATCATAATTTTTCCAACTGGAGGGCAGAGTACGGCGCAGTAATTCTTTCGGGTCAATATATAAATAAGACCATAAGCTTGCACATCCTGGGCTGCTGTATGTGGTATGAGGGACGTTGCGGGGAATAATGGTGATATTGCCTTCTTCAAAGGGGCAGCGTTCTCCGTAAAACTCCATGAAGCCACTGTCGGAATGACAGATCCCGATTTCCAGACAATTATGAAAGTGGAGCCGGCTGCTGGGGATATCAGATATTTTCCAATGATCGCCAGTGAGCAGAAAGACTGGAAAGTGTGGGGGAAGATAGTAGTTTCGGTATTCGGTTATAGCATTTACAGTTTTGGGCATCTGATATTCTCCTTCAGTATAACATGATCCATTCACTTACAGTAGTAACTATATAACCCCTCCAAATGCTAAAATAATTATAAACGATCCAAGAAGAAAAAACTATAAAAATTTATAAATTACACGATGGATATGAAAGAAAGCGCCGCCCGGTCACCTGTTTTGATGACCGGGCGGCGCCCTTTTTTATTTGGTTATAAATTGGTTTAAATTACTTACTGTAACTTTGTTGTGTTGCCTGCTTTATAAGCTTCCGTTCTCTCGTCAATGATTGCCTGGAATCCGGCATCTAAATATTTCTGGGTCAATTCTTCATACTTAGCTTCAAATTCTTCCGGCTTACACATGGTTAAAGTATCGTAATACTCTGTCCAAAGGGATGCAAGGGTTCCTGAGTATTCGGATAAAGACTCAAGGGTTACGGCATAAATGGCATCGGTACAAGCGTAATCGGTTGTGGAGATCTCAAGACGCTTATTGTAAAAATCGATCACATCCTGTGTAAAGTCCTGAGGCAGCCCGGCAGGGGTTGTTGCTGCAATGATCTCTTCGATAGAACCGGCGTTTCTGCTCTCAATGGTCACGCACCAGTAGTCTTTGCTGTTATTAAATCCCTGTGTGTAATCGCCTGAGTAATCCTGTACGGATACGGGAAGGCCGTCCACCATGTTGTAGTTTTCGCCTTCTACACCCCATTGCATGGTAAAGAGATTCTCTTCCTGGGTCATCCATTCCATATACATCCATGCTGCCTTTAATTCATCTTCCGTAGCGGAAGAGGAGAAACCGATGATCATACCAAAGGGATTATCGGTACGGTATCCGTAGGAACCTGCATATTCCACATCGGCGGGAACGATAGCCAGTTCGGCGTCAGGATTGTTCTCATAGAAGGAATTGAGGAAATCCATGTTTGCGGAAATATAGTTGCTGTAGTTGAATGCTTTGCCATTGATAAAGTCAGCTTTCCATGTCTCGTCATCCGTGATGTAATACTCAGGGTTGATAATTCCTAAATTGTATAATTCGTTAGCAGTCTGCAAATATTTTTTCGTAGGCTCCCAGTTCATAGGAACAACGTTGTAATCTCCGTAAACTGCCCATTCTTCCTCGTTTAAAGGATAGGTTCTGAAACCATAGTTCTGTGTGTCCGCGCCTACAGCAACCATCTTGTTTGCAATAAACGGGGTTCCCGGATGTTCGCAGATGCCTGCATCCATGATCTTTTGAAGGGCGTCTACCAAGTCCTCATAGGTTTTGGGAACCTCATTGTATCCCACCTGTTTTAACCAGTCAAGACGTACAAAATTCTGGTAGGTATAGGTTGTGTTGTAATAAGGACGCAGAGCCAGGGCAAAATAAGTTTCTCCGGCTAATTCTGTGTAGGAGAGCTGGTTATTATCAACCATTCTCTGATAATAAGTAGGCGCTACCTGTGCAAAATCATCCAGGTTGTATGTGGTCAGATACCCATCGTTAGCCCACTGTGCAACTTTAGGATAGTCATATTCCATCAGGATGGTTGGCAGATCGTCCGCCGCTGCAAGAAGTGCATAATCTGTCATAACATCTGTCCTGGTAATGGGTATGTATTTTACGGTGATGTTGTATTTGTCACCAAAGTTTTCCTGAACCCATTTTGTCCAGTAGTTGTCATCAACAGTGGGGACACCTTCTACGCCTCTGTCATAGACAGCTACTTTCAAAGTAATATTGCTGCCAAAGGCTTCCCAGCTATCAATGCCGGCAGCGCTATCTGCTGCGGGAGCTTCAGAATCATCTGCCGTATCGTCTGTTGCAGTGTCTGTGGCGTTATCAGTTGCCGCATCGTTTGTAGCGGAGTCGCTTGCTGTTTGTGAATCCTGGGAACTGGATGCTTCTTCCGAAGAACCTTTGCCGCCACAGCCGCTAAGCATTCCTATGACCATAGATCCGGTTAAAGCAAGTACTAGCACTTTTCGAAGAATGTTTTTCTTCATAATAAATCCTCCTTTTAATATGTGATGTATAGTCAATCCGTTTACGACGGAGAACTATCTGAAATAATTAACCTTTTACTGCTCCTACCATAACGCCCTTTACAAAGTATTTTTGCAAAAAAGGATACACAATAATGATCGGTATGGTCACGAACATGATGGAAGCGGCTTGGAGCACTTCCGGCGTACTTGTCACTGCCGCAGCCTCAGAAAGGGTAGTTGTCTGGGCTTCTGTGGCGGAGGCGACCATTTGGTATAATTTGTACTGAACCATTTTTAAGGAATCAGACCTGATATAATACTGGTTATCCGCATAGGCGTTCCAACGGCCGACAGCGTAAAAAAGCGATAAGCTGGCAATAATCGGCTTGGAGAGCGGCAGGATGATCTGCCATAAAATCTGCAGGTTTGACGCTCCGTCCAAAAATGCCGATTCCTCAAGGCTGTCGGGAATGCTGCTCTGAAGGTATGTTTTCATGATCAGCATGTTGTAAGGCGAATAAATAAGCGGCCAGATCAGCACCCACATGTTATCTAAAAGCTTTAAATCTTTGAACAACAGATAAGTGGGGATAAGACCTGCTGAAAAATACATCGGGACCATTAACAGGAACGTGAAAGCGGTCCGGCCTTTTAACCTTTTTTTGGATAAAGGGTATGCGGCACAGGTACATGCCAACATGCCAAGGGCAGTAAAGATCAATGTTACAATAACGCTGTATATCATGGATCGCACCATGGAGCCATCTTTAAACAAGGACACATACGCGTCAAAGGTGATATCCTTTGGTATCAGATAAACGGATTTGGCCAATACGGCATTATTGCTTGAAATGGATTTTGCTGCCAGATAGATAAAAGGCAGAACACAGGTAAGGCATAAAAGCGCCAGAACAAGCATGATCAGTCCGTCGCTGATACGGAATTTATTGATAGCACGGCTGCCATCGGGCGTTATCTCTTCTATATTTGCTGCTTTCATTTTTGCCATTTTGATACCTCCTTAAATCAAGCCGTCTTCGCCAAGGGCTTTTGCAAACCGGTCGGCTGCAAGTACCAGGATGACTCCGATGACAGATTGGAACACACCAACTGCTGTTGCCATGGAAAACTGTGAATTTCCAAGCCCCTTTTCATAGATATAAATGGCAAGCTGGTATTGGAAATCTTTAACCTGTGAGTTGCCGAAAACAGCAAGGCGTTCGTAGTTACTGTTCATGACACGCCCTAAGTTGATGATGAGGAGTGTGATGATAGTTGGCTTAATACCCGGAAGGGTAATGTGCCACATACGCTTCCACCTGCCTGCACCGTCAATCATAGCGGCTTCATACAGTTCGCCGCTGATACTGGTAATTCCGGCAAGATACATGATCGTTCCCCATCCCATGGTCTGCCAAACGCCGATAAGCAGGTAAGTGACCGCCCAATGCCATTTTTCTGTGAGAAAAGGAACTGCCTCCTGCCCCATATTTGTTAACAATATATTGACCAGACCGCTGCTGGGTTTGAAAAGCTGGTAGGCAACGCTGCCGATAATTGCCCAGGAAAGGAAATGGGGCAGATAAAGAACGGTCTGTGACAGTTTTTTGAATTTGGGATAACGAAGCTCATTGAGAAGCAGCGCCAGGAAAATCGGGATTGGCGTGCCTATGATCAAATCCAAAAAGTTAAATACCAAGGAATTACGCAGGGCGCGCAGGAAATCAGCATCTTTAAAAATTTTCTTAAAAATGTCCAGGCCAACCCACTCGCTGCCGGCATAACCTTTTGCCGGTTTGTAGTTCATAAATACCATTCTCATGCCCGGGTATGCGGCATAACTGAAGACAAATACCAATACCAGAGGTACTAACAGCAGAAGATATAACTGCCAATCGCGTTTGAAAGCGCTTTTCCATGTTGTTTTCGCCCCTTTGACAGGCGCGGATTTTGGCTTTGCCATAAAAATCACCTTCCATCCTCTCGTTGTTTTTGTTAATGTTGTACATTTCTTTAACTGATATGCCATTATTGTAGGATAAATTGACAATAAAGTCTAAGCAATATACTTCTCAAACTATGCAAAAACGACCATTTGCAAAAGAAGGTTTGAAGGGGAGCGGAATGCAATATTACAAGATTTTAGGGCTTTTGTTTTTAGGGCATTTATATTATAATAGTGATGTTGTGGGTGCACGGGGTATAGAACTGCATAGTGTAGCAGGATAGGAAGAAATGTCAGCGGTATCACCGGCAATGATTTGAAATACATGTAAGGGAGAAAAGGAATATGGAAAGAAAAGTAGGAACCGTATCAAGAGGGATCCGTTGTCCCATTATCCGGGAGGGCGATGATCTGGTAAAGATTGTTACAGACAGTGTATTGGAAGCTGCCGCGGCGGAAGGATTCCAGATCCGTGACAGGGATGTGATTGCTGTGACAGAGTCTGTAGTGGCAAGATCCCAGGGAAATTACGCATCAGTGGAAGCGATTGCCCAGGACGTAAGAGAGAAGCTTGGCGGGGAGACGATTGGTGTGATTTTCCCTATTTTATCCCGAAACCGTTTTGCAATCTGCCTTCGGGGAATTGCTATGGGGGCAAAAAAGGTGGTGCTGATGCTCAGCTACCCCAGTGATGAAGTGGGAAATGAGCTGGTTTCCCTGGATCAGTTGGATGAGGCTGGTGTCAATCCTTATAGTGACGTGCTGACGCTGGAAAGATACCGTGAACTTTTTGGAGAGAATAAACATCCTTTCACAGGTGTTGATTATGTTTCTTATTACGGGGAACTGATTCAGGAAGCAGGAGCCGAGGTGGAAATTATTTTTGCCAATGACTGCCGCAGTATCCTTCCCTATGCCAAAAATGTGCTGAATTGCGATATTCATACAAGAGCGCGCACCAAGAGGCTTTTAAAGGCAGCGGGCGCCGAAGCGGTGATGGGGATGGACGATATTCTTACCAACCCTGTTAACGGAAGCGGATGCAATGAAAAATACGGTTTGCTTGGCTCTAACAAATCAACGGAAGACACGATCAAGTTATTCCCCAGGGAATGCACAGATCTTGTGATGGATATTCAGAAAGAGATTTTGGACAGAACAGGAAAGCATGTAGAAGTTATGGTATATGGTGACGGCGCTTTCAAAGATCCGGTTGGGAAGATCTGGGAACTGGCCGATCCCTGCGTATCACCGGCAAGCACGCCAGGGCTTGAGGGGACGCCGAATGAAGTGAAGTTGAAATATCTGGCCGACAATGATTTTAAGGATCTGTCAGGAGAAGCGTTGAAGGAAGCAATCTCTAACAGAATCAGGGAAAAGAAAGAGAATCTTGTGGGTGATATGGCATCCCAGGGAACGACGCCCAGAAAGCTGACGGATCTGATCGGTTCTTTGTGTGACTTGACCAGTGGGTCAGGGGATAAGGGAACGCCAGTGATCTTGATTCAGGGGTACTTCGATAACTATGTGAGTTAACAGTTAAGACAGATGATAAATGAGCCGTCAAAATCGTGCAGACACGAATTTGACGGCTCTGTTTATCGTCTAAGGAGCGTTCCGTGGGTGAATAAAGGCGGAACATTTACTGAAATTTCTTCTTGCCGTGCAAAGCGCAAAAATATACGAACAATAAGAAGAATACAGCGGCGCCCATCCAGCAGGTAAGAACCAGGGGGCTTTCCCCACAGAATTTGTCGTAGTACCCTTTTAAGTAGATTACGGCAATAATAAGGGGAATACCGTAGGAAACGTAAGGTTTTAAAAACCGGGGGAAGGCAAAGCCTTTTCCTGCATTTGCTTCTTTTAAGAAAGCATCCCATCCCCACCCGTTTTTGCGGGTACAAAACAGCACATAACCAAGGCTGCCTAAGGGCAGCAGATTGTTGGATACGATAAAATCTTCCAGATCCATAATGGTGCTTCCGGCGCCTAACGGCTGAATGCCGCTTAAAACATTGTAGCCAAGAACTGCAGGCATACTAAGCAGGATCATCAGGATAGCGCTTAAGGCGACGCTCTTTTTCCGGGACCAGCCAAACAAATCCATGTCAAAGGCAATGATATTTTCAAATACGGCAATAATGGTGGAAAGGGCTGCAAAAGTCAGAAACAGGAAGAATAACGCATTCCACAAAAACCCGCCCTTCATCTGTGCAAAAATGTTTGGCAGAGTGATAAATACCAGACTAGGCCCTGCATCTGGTTCGATACCGTAGGCAAAGCAGGCTGGGATTACAATAAACCCGGCAGTCAGCGCAACAATTGTATCCAATATTGTGATATGTACGGCTTCTCCGGTAAGGCGGTGGTCACGTCCTAAGTAACTTCCGAAGATCAACATGGCGCCGATACCAATGGATAAGGTAAAGAAGGCCTGGCTTAAAGCGGCAAACACCACATTGCCTATGCCGCTATTGACCATCTTGGCAAAATCGGGTATCAGGTAAAAGCGGATACCAGCCCCCGCGCCATCTAAAAATATAGAATGCACGGCAAGGACAAGCATAATGATAAGAAGTGCCGCCATCATGAATTTAGTGATTTTTTCCACGCCGGATCTAAGCCCTAAAGCGCATACGGCAAAGCCAACGATACAGATCAAGACGGTCCAGAAAGCCATGGTGGGCAAATCTCCCAGCATTCCGGTAAAGGCGCCTGCCACTTGCTCCGGTGATGCGCCCCGGAAATCGCCACGCAGGCTGCGGAAACAGTAATACATCATCCAGCCACCCACCATGGTATAAAACATCATTAAAAGGTAGCAGCCAAAGATACCGATATACCTTAAGTTGTGCCAGGACGTGCCGGACGGTTTCAGTTCATTGAGAGCAAGGGCGATGCTCTTTTTACTGCCTCTCCCTACGGCAAATTCACATACCATTACCGGGATTCCTAAGATCACTAAAAAGATCAGATAGATCAAAATGAAAGCAGCGCCTCCATATGCCCCACAAATATAGGGGAACTTCCATACATTGCCCAGCCCAATGGCGCATCCGGCGGATACAAGGATGAAACCCAGGCGGGAACCAAATTTTTCACGTTTCATAATTTCCCTCATTTCTTTTGAATAATCAAATCATACTTATTATAATAGGAAAAGGGCAGAGATTGCAATATGCCGGATAAAAGCTTTTTGCCGTTGGCATACTTATATCTTGAACGTATCTTTTTCTACTACGGTATAAAGATCTTTACCCATTTTCTTTTCAAAATCCTCTTTCAATTTTAGATTAAAAGCCCATTTTTCCTGAGGATAAGCGCCATATCTTCGTTTCACATCCCCCATCCGCTCTTCGATGTCCAAAACCCCTTCTGCTCCGGCTAAGGAATCACAAAGCTGGATCAGCCTGTCATATTCATCCATAGAAACTTCGTTCAGGGTATCCTGGATCAGTTGCAGCTCTTCTTTGGTGGTGTCGAAGTTTCCGATATAATCATTGATGGTTTGGTTGTGAAAGGAATGAGTCAGACAGATTTTGGCAGCTTCCTCATACCCTAAAGACAGCATATATGTGTATCCATCGGATACATGCCCTAAATGCCTTGTGCCGAACTTTCTTCCAATGTCGTGCAATAGTCCCAGGATATACGCCTTTTCTGGGTCAAGACAGCCACATGCCCGGGCAATCTTTTCTGCACAGTGGGCAGCGACGCGGCTATGATTCCCCCAAGGGCCTGGATTGCACTTTTCGGCTTCTTTTAATAGTTCTTCTGCATGTTCTCGTGTTGGCAGCATCGTTTTATCCTCTTTCTGTTCTTGTGTTCCGGTTTTTGGGCAGCCGGAGTATCTGCTGGAAAACATCCGGCCAGTTTGTAATAAAGATAGTTTAACATTAGTCTTTAGGCTGGGCAAGTCTTGAAAAAATAGTTTGTTTTTTCATTAATTTTTTGTTAAGTCATCTTGAAATCCTGAAATACAGATGCTATACTAACAGTAACTATAAGGAAATATGCAATGATATATTGCATATATTAGGTGCAGGGACACGGAGGTCCATATTTTTATTCAAAGGAGTGATGACAATGGGTACTAGTATTAATGTAGGTTCAAACCGGGATTGTTCTTATTTGTTCCAAAGCCTTTCATCCAGCAGTGGCGGCATGGGGAATCTGAATTTTCTTTCAGATTACGCCAGCATTAAGAATGGCAGCTATGGCAGGCTTATGAAGGCATATTATGGCAGGGGCCAGGATTCTACTACAGAGGCAGCCAGCAAAAAGAGCAGCGCAACGACTGTCCTTGATAGGATTTTGGAAGAGAAGAAGAATCCAAAAGTTTCCAAAGATGTGCAAAAGGCAAACGCCAGCTTGACAACAGGTCTTTCCAGTCTAAAGTCTTCTGTTTCAGCTTTGCAGAGTGACAAAACGTATACAGACACAGAAAATGGCCAGAGTGCGGCAGATAAGGTTGTTTCTGCAATGAAGGCTTATGTGACGGATTATAATAATGTTGTGAATGCGGCAAAAGGCTCTACATTGGCTAACAAAACGGCATATGTGGCAAATATGATGAGCAGTTCGGCTGCAAATGCTGATAAGCTTTCTGAAATTGGCGTTACGGTCAATTCGGATGGTACGCTTGAGTTGAATCAGGCCAAATTAAAAGAGGCAGATATCTCTAAAGTGCAGGAACTGTTTTCCCCTGACAATATCATGAGTTATGGTTCTACGATTGCATCACGGGTTCAGTTTGCAGGAATTTCCTCTGGAACGGGTGCGACAGGAGGTACACAGACAGATAATACCACAGGCGCGAATGCCACTTCCCTTAAGGAAGATAGCAAGGCGCTGGCATCTGACAAATTATATGAAAAGGTAAAAGATAAGGACGGCAACGAGACAAACAAATATGATATTGATAAGATTTTTGCTACCGCAAAGAGTTTTGTCAACAATTATAATAAAATGTTTGATGCGGCGGAGTCCAGTTCCAATTCCGGCGTGATAGCTAACTTATCTCATATCAGGGAAAAAACGGCACGCAATACAGATGCGCTGAAGCAGTTTGGCATTGATGTGGACGGAAAGGGCAGAATGAAGATCAATGAAGACATATTCAAAAAATCAGATATGTCCAAGGTTCAGGAATTCTTCAAAGACTACGGTTCTTCAATAGCAACCAATGCTTCGCTTGTAGATTACTATATGACTACACAGGCAAACGCTGCAAGCGGTTATACGCCTGACGGAACATACAATGTACAGGGTAGCTATCGCTATGTTGGAACCATGTGACCTGATTAAGAAAGTAATGATGTAAAATGTCATGTAAGTGCAGTGGGTAGGATCCCGCTGCACTTCTGTTTTTCTCTTAGGAATCTTGACGAAAAGTTCATCTAACCAAAATTCCCAATATTTGTTTTTCACGTCAATGAAATCGGTTATTTAATTACGGATGCCCAGGAAATTAGGAAGGTGGTAATCTTTGCAGGATTCTGGGTTTTGGCTCAGACGTTGATTGGAAGGGCTGTTTTCATTAGGAATAAAAGCATATTTTTGATCTTAAAAAAGATTGAGGTGGAAAGATAAGCGAAAGCAGGATATGATGATAAAAGAAAGGAGACAGCTATGCAATATTGGGAATGTATGAAAAGGACTTGGGGAGGCCTTGGGCTGCAAAGAAAAATAGTACTGTTATATTTGACTACATCTATTTTGCCTATTGTTTTGATTAGTTTACTTGCATTTTGTTTTTATTATCAGGGAATGCTAAAAGAAGTTTTAACTTTTGTACAAGAAAGTAGTGATGGGCATGAAATTATTGTTAATGAACGTTTAGAAAATTACAGTGAAAAGATGTATGAGATTGTTACTGACAGTAATATTATTAAAATTTCTGAAACAGTTGACTCATGTGATTCCAATGAGTCATTTTCAGGGCGTTGGAAGTTATACGAAGAGTTAGGAAAATATATCAGTTCACTTCAAAAAATACGAAGCCTTACATTTATTGCTGAAAACGATGAATATGTTAGTGTATTCCAAGGAGTTGGCAGCGTTACAGATATTGTTTTTTCAAAAGTAGCGGTACGCGATGATATATATGAAAAGGTAGCTGAATCTGGAAAAATGACATATATTACGGGGATAAATCTTGCGGCAGGGGGGAACCGTTCTGACTATGTGATTCTTTTGGGAATTCCTGTCCACAATTTGTATACAGAAGAAAAAACTGGAATTATGGTTATGGCTTTAGATGATAGCATCCTTAATTTTAATAATCAGGGATCTAATGCCGTAGGGAATAACAGGAGGACTGGTGTAACAACGCTGATAACAGATAAAAATGATGTGATTTTGGCTGCGGAACAAGAGAGATATATTGGCAGTGATTATCAAGATTATTTGGCTTCAGAGTTTCCGAATAAGAAGAATTTGCATGAACTGAGAAGTTCATTTAGTATCATGGACTGCCAGGCTGTTAATGTGGTGGATATGGATATGTACTTACAAAATATTTATTCTTTGGCTAAGGCAATCGTGGCAATATCAGTTGGTATAACATTGGTTTTCTTTCTTCTTTTATATGTAATTTCAGGAAGGTATATAAGGACGGTCAAAAAAATTGCAAAAGGAATCGAAGCGTATAGTGGAACTCCTGGGGAAAATTTACGGGTAGATATTGATGATGGAGATGAGTTACATCTTATCGCATGGCAGTTTAATAAAATGATACAACGGGTAAACCATCTTGTATTTACATTACAGGAAAAAAATGAGGAGATTAAAGAGATCTTAGCCAGACAAAAGCATGCAGAAATTAAAGCTTTGGAAGCGCAAATAAATCCCCATTTTTTATTTAATACATTAGATGCTATCAATTGGAGGGCTATAGAACACGATGAAGAAGAAATTAGTAACATGTTATGCTCACTAGGAAGTTTGCTGCGCTATAGCGTATCCAATATAGAATCGATTGTGATTTTGGAGGCGGAGATCGCCTGGCTTAGAAAGTATATTTATTTGCAGAGGGAGAGATTTAATTACTCATTTAGCTGTACTTTTGATATAGAGCAAGAATCCCTGGGGTTTCCTGTTTATAAAATGTTATTGCAGCCTTTGGTTGAAAATGTGATCGTACATGGTTTTGAAGGTGTAAAAAAGGACGGAATGATTTTTGTACAGTCATATCTGCGGGAAGATGGTAAGCTGTGCATCAGAATACAAGATAACGGCATAGGGATACCAGAGGATGAACTGGCGGTTATTCAAGAAGAAATAAGCAGAGGGGCTTCACTAAACAATAAGAAAATAGGTATCAGCAATGCTGCAAACCGGTTGAAAATTTATTATCATGGTGAGGCGGAATTGAAAATTATGAGTAAGTATGGTGAAGGAACAGAAGTGATAATGGTAATTCCCCCCTTGGAAGCAGAAGGAGATAAGTGATGGTAAATATTGTTGTTGTAGAAGATGAATATAAGATCAGGTATGGGCTGCTACAGTTGATTTCAAAGCAAAATATGGAATGCAGGGTAGTCGGCGAAGCGGAAAACGGATACGAAGGGTTGAAAATGGTAAGAGATCTGCTTCCTGATGTAGTGATCACGGATATCCGTATGCCCAAAATGGATGGGCTTGAAATGATAGAGAATATACGCAAGTTGAATATCAATGCTAAATTTGTAATCCTGACGGGGTATGCAGAATTTGAATATGCCCAAAAAGGTCTCCGTTTAGGGGTGTATGATTATTTGTTAAAGCCAGTAGCTATTAGCGATGTTAAAAACCTTTTGAACAGACTAGTCAATCCAGAGTCAAGAGAGGATGGACAGCAGCAGGCACAATATTCCAGAGTGGTTCATGATATGGTAAGCGTAATCAAAAAAAATTATGCACAGCGTCTTGGGCTGGATGTTTTTGCGGATAAATATCATTTGACGCCGGAATACCTCAGTTCTTTGTTTACCAAAGAAACTGGGAGCAATTTTTCTAATTATATTAAAGGGGTACGGATGGAAAAAGCAAAAGAGTTACTGTTGAACTCAAATATGAAAATATATGACATTGCCCTTAGGGTTGGGTATCCTGACCAGAAATATTTTTCAAAGGTTTTTAAAGAATATACAGGAGTTTCAGCGAAAGAGTATGTGGTAGCAAACCAAAAAGAAATCCGCGTATATTAAGATTATACACTTTTTTTATAATATTGGAATTATATTCTCCATGGACGGCAGCTATACTATGCTTATCACTACATTATAAATGCTCTTAAGAAACGGAGGATATGTACAATGAAAAGAAATTTAGCGTACTTGTTGACAGGGATCATCCTGCTGACATCGTTAGCTGGCTGTGGAAAAAAGGATAATCCACCGGCTGGGGAGACGGAAATCGCGGTAGCAGACACGGAAACGGTTGATGTGCCGGAAGAGTCTGATAGCAGCGAAAAGGCCGAAATTACATTTTGGCATTACATGAATGAGGATAAAGAGGGAGTTATTGTTAATGAAGTAATAGAGGAATTTAACGCATCCCAGAGTGAAATTCATGTAACCGGACAGTACATCCCAAGACAAGAACTTATGAAGCAATATACGATAGGGGTTGTTTCCGGTGATTTGCCTGATATTGGAATGGTAGATAACCCTGATCATGCATCTTATGCAAGTATGGGAGTGTTTGAGGACATTACAGATTTGTTTAATGAATGGGAATCGGCAGATTTCCTGGAAGGTTCATTAAATTCATGTATTTATAATGACAGGATTTATGGTGTGCCGTGGGGGAACAATGCGCTTGGTTTATTCTACGATGTAGATTTATTAGAAGAAGCAGGGATTGGAGTTCCCACCACATGGTCCGAACTGGAAAAGGCAGCGGAATTACTGACAACAGAAGGGAGATATGGACTGGCTATATCTGCTCCGGGTACGGAAGAGGGAACATTTCAATATTTGCCTTGGCTGTTATCAGCAGGGGGGAATGTGAATGAGTTCAATTCAGAAGCCGGAAGAAAATCGTTGGAATTTTTGAGTAATATGATCGAAAAAGGCTTTATGAGCAGAGAGGTAATTAACTGGACCCAGGGTGATATCCAGAAACAGTTTGCATCAGGACAGGCAGCTATGATGATCAATGGGCCATGGCAATTTTCAGCAATGGGAACAGATGCACCGGAGAAAAATTGGAGTGTTGCGAAAGTGCCTAAAGCAGATGATGGCGAATATGCATCTGTTTTAGGAGGGGAAAACATCGGGATTTGTAAAGGCGCCAATATGGATGCTGCGTGGACTTTTTTGACCTGGCTTACCAGCAGTGAGAATTCACAAAGGATCTGTAAAGGAATTGGGAGATTTTCACCGAGAGCAGATGTAGATCTGCAGCAGATGTTTGCGGAAGATGAAAAGAACCTGCTTTTTGCGGAAATTCTGCCTACTGCACATTCCAGAGGACCGTCACCGGTATGGCCTGAGATATCTGCAGCGATATACACAGCAGTGCAGGAAGTCTTTACTGGGCAAAAAGACATAGATACGTCGCTTTTAGATGCACAGGTAAAGATAGATGAAATTAATGCATCAAATTAATATTTAAGATAAAAACCCATCATAAATTGCAATGTTAAATTGTGGTGGGTTTTTTGTTCCCAAATAACTGTATTATGGAAGGAAAAATACAATGAATTTAAGAAAAAGAACGAGGGAGAAACTTATAGGTTACCTTTTTGTGTTACCTGCAGTCGTCTATCTGTTTGTTTTAATAGGATACCCGATCATTTACAATTGGATCATTGCTTTCCAGGATGTAACAGCAACTACGTTAGGAAGTTCTTCCCGTAATTTCAACGGGCTTAAAAATTTCATTATGATTTTTGAGGATCCTGTCTTTCTTAAAGCTATTTCCCAGACCTTTTTTTACACCTTTTTTAGTTTGCTTTTTCAGTTTACAATTGGTTTTTTGTTTGCACTATTTTTTTCCCAGAGATTTGCACTGTCAAAGCCAATACGCGGGATGATGGTTATAAGCTGGCTGCTTCCGGTTACTGTAACGGCATTGGTTTTTAAATTTATGTTTGCAGAAAACGGTATTATAAATGCTATTTTTCAGAAGTTGTGTCTGATACAGGAACCGATTGGATGGCTGATTCAGCAAGAGACGTCTATTTGGGCGCTGATAGCTGCCAATTCCTGGATTGGAATTCCTTTTAACATGATTTTATTAACTACTGGGCTTACCAACATTTCGTCAGATATTTATGAATCTGCTTCCATGGATGGGGCTAATATTTTTCAAAGGTTTTTTAGGATCACTTTGCCTTTACTGAAACCGACGATCATGTCCGTGCTTGTGCTGGGGTTTGTCTCTACGTTTAAAGTATTTGATTTGGTATATGTAATGACGGGCGGCGGCCCTGTCAATGCAACGGAAGTGCTGTCATCTTATTCTTATAAATTGTCATTTATCCAGTTTAAATTTGGAGAAGGCGCAGCGGCAGCAAATGTACTGTTCTTATTTTTGTTTGGCATAGGGTGTATTTATTTGAAGACAATATCAAAAGATGAGGTGATTTAATGAAAAAGCGACATTTGACTGTGCGTCAGAAAAGTATTCTGAAAAGCGCTGCTGCCATTTTGATTGCGGGTATATTTTTATTCCCCTTATATTGGATTGTGATTAATTCATTGAAATTGGATGGGGAAATTTTTAGGGCAACGCCTACGTTATGGCCTGAGAATTTTACATTGACAGCATATGAAAGCCAAGTGGGAAGCATGCTGTTAAATATGAAGAATTCAATCATAATTGCTTTAGGATCTATGGTGTTATCACTGGCGTTATCTATTCCGGCAGGATATGGATTGGCCAGATTTCAGGTAAAAGGGAAGAAGTTTTTTATGCTTGTGTTTCTGGTATCTCAGATGCTGCCTGCTTCATTAATGTTGACGCCAATGTTTTTAACCTATTCAAAGCTGGATCTGCTTAATACATATTGGGCGCCTATTTTATCAACGGCAGCATCATCCATACCGTTTACAATTTTGCTGCTTAGACCTAATTTTCTCCACATTCCAAAGGAATTGGATGAATCGGCCCGTATTGACGGGTGTAATGTTTTTCAGGCTTTTTTCCATATTGTTTTGCCATCGGCAAAGCCAACAATAGTTACAGCGCTTTGTTTCAGCTTTGTTATGGCCTGGAACGATTTGGCGTATTCTATGACGTTTAATACGGCTTCAACAATGCGGCCAATGACATCTGCAATTTATACGTTGATGAACCAATATGGATTGAGATGGAATAGCATTATGGCGTATGGTGTTTTGCTGATTACACCGACCTGTATATTGTTTGTGACAATGCAAAAGCATATTATCAGTGGTTTGGTAAGCGGTTCAGTAAAAGGATAAGGAGGAAAAACTATGAAATTTACAGATGGTTATTGGCAGATAAAAAAGAACATCAGCCCTTTGTATGCAATAGAGTATGCATCCAGCAGGACTGAAGATCAGGGACTTACTGTTTTTGCACCGGTTAAGCATGTGGAAAACAGGGGGGATTGCCCGGGACAGGGTCTATTGACAGTGCGTTTGTCAAGTCCTGCTGAGAACGTGATAAAAGTTTCCGTATCACATTTTGAGGGGGGCGTTGACAGGGGGCCATATATTGAAATCCAAGAAACCAATCCAACGGTAAAGATGAACGAAGACGAGAATGCGGTTACATTTGAGAGTGGGAATTTAAAAGCTGTGGTGGATAAAAGACCTTTTTCCTGGGGAATTACCTTTTATGATTCAACAGGTGGATGTCAGTTGACCAATACGGGTTACCATAACATGGCATATATGGTGAATAGAGATACAGGAAAGAGCTATATGGTAGAACAATTGGCATTAGATATCGATGAATATATTTACGGATTAGGCGAACGTTTTACACCGTTTGTTAAAAATGGGCAGATTGTTGAGATGTGGAATGAAGATGGAGGAACAGCCAGTGATATTGCATACAAGAATATCCCGTTTTATTTGTCCAATAAAGGATACGGCGTTTTGGTAGGAGATGAAAGGGATGTAAGTTTTGAAATTGCAAGTGAAAAGGTGGAAAGAATACAGTTTTCTGTGAGTGGGGAGAAGCTGGAGTATTACGTTATTGGCGGAGGTTCTCCTAAGGCGGTGGTATCTACTTATACAAAGCTTACGGGAAGGCCGGCATTGCCGCCGGCATGGTCATTTGGCTTGTGGCTGACTACATCTTTTTTGACAGATTATGATGAAGAAACTTGTATGGGGTTCATTGAAGGAATGCGGGAGAGGGATATTCCGTTAAGAGTATTCCACTTTGACTGTTACTGGATGGAGGCCTTTGAATGGTGCAATTTTACATGGGATTCCAAAACATTTCCTAACCCGGTGGAGATGCTGAAACGGTATCATGAAAAAGGTATGAAAATCTGCGTTTGGATCAATCCCTATATCGGTCAAAAATCCCCGTTATTTAAAGAATGTAAGCAAAAAGGATACTTTATTAAAAAAACTGACGGGAGCGTTTGGCAAACGGATAAGTGGCAGGCCGGAATGGGAATCATTGACTTTACAAATCCGGAGGCAGCAAATTGGTATACCCATAAACTAAAAGGGTTGCTAGATATGGGAGTGGATTGTTTTAAGACAGACTTTGGAGAAAGAATACCGGTAAAGGATATTGCCTATTATGATGGAAGTGATTCTTTGAAAATGCATAATTATTATACATATTTATATAATCAAACGGTATTTCGCTTACTGGAAACGGAAAAAGGTATTGGGGAAGCAGTTTTATTTGCCCGTTCGGCAACAGTCGGAGGACAAAAATTCCCGGTGCACTGGGGTGGGGACTGTGAAGGCTCTTATCCTTCGATGGCTGAAACCTTACGGGGTGGGCTGTCGTTGGCCTGTTCAGGATTTGGCTATTGGAGTCATGATATTGGCGGATTTGAAAAAACGGCTGAGGCAGATGTATATAAGAGATGGTGCCAATTTGGACTGCTTAGTTCCCACAGCCGTCTTCACGGTTCAAAATCTTATCGGGTGCCATGGCATTATGACGAGGAAGCTTGTGATGTTCTGCGAAAATTTACCAAACTGAAATATTTGCTCATGCCATATTTGTATTATCAAGCCGTATGCACTCATAACTATGGGATACCAATGCTCAGGCCTATGTTTATGGAATTTCCTGGGGACAGGGCATGTGAGACTTTGGACAAGCAGTTTATGATGGGAGATTCCTTGTTGGTTGCCCCTATTTTTAAGACTTCGGGCGTTGTGGAATATTATCTGCCAGATGGAGAATGGTTTAACATTTTTACGAAGGAGACGGTAACCGGAGGGAGCTGGAAAAAAGAATGCTATGATTTTATGTCAATGCCTCTATTTGTAAGAGAGGGAAGTATAATTGTGATGGGAAACTGCGATACAAAACCAGATTACGATTATTCCAGAGAGGCAAAATTGTTAATTTTTTTACCTGAAGACGGAATGTCCGCCAGCACGGAAGTAACAGACCTAAACGGGAAGACTGTACTTTATATTACAGCCGTCAGAAAAGAAAATTGTGTGAGGGTGGTTACGACAGGAAAGGACACGGAACTTACTTGCCATGTTTTGGGGGATCAGAAATGTGAAGTTATTTTAAACCATAAAGGTATCGTTGATCATAAGGAGGAAGAAAAGCAGAGAAAGGGGGAGGAGCCATATGCATAATTATGAAGAATGTTTCAACTATGTCAGACAAGGGTCATCCCCGTCAACATTAAAGATTAGTGATGTGAAATTTACTAAGATTAATCTGCCGCCGTGGGGTTCCTATTTGATTCGGATTGATACAAATCAAGGAATCAGCGGCTATGGGGAGATGAGGGATGGAGCCAGTATTACATATCTGAAGTACTTGAAGAGCCGTATTGTTGGTGAAAATCCATGTGAAGTTGACCGATTGTTCAGGAAGATAAAGCAGTTTGGAGGGCAGGCAAGGCAGTCAGCGGGAGTTTGCGCGATTGAGATCGCTTTGTGGGATCTGGCAGGGAAAGCATACGGTGTTCCGGTGTACCAACTTCTGGGTGGGCGTTTCAGGGATCGCGTGCGCTTATATGCAGATACGCATATAGAGAAAGGAAGGGCAACCGGAACTATCATGACGCCAGAGGAGGTAGGGGAAATCCTTGCAGGATATATGAAACAAGGATTTACAGTCTTAAAGATTTTGAGCCTGGAACTGCTAATGGAACAAAAAGGGAATTACAGCGGGCCGCTTGACTGGATAAGGGAATTAAGGGAAGCGCAGCGGCAAGTGTATGAGACTGCAAAGAAGGGAAACCTGGCGGAGACGATGGCTGCCAACGCGAAACTCTATGATTATAACCGGATTCAGCATCCTTTTACCAATATACATATTACGGAGAGAGGGCTGGAACAGATGGATGAATATATTCATCGTATCAGAGAGGTGATAGGCTATGAAGTGCCTTTGGCAATTGACCATTTTGGGCATTTTCCACTGCCAGATATGATTAAAATAGCCAGACGGCTTGAAAAATACCATTTAGCATGGTTGGAGGATATGCTGCCATGGCATCTGACAGAACAGTATAAGCAATTGAAAATGTCCACAACAGCTTCCATTGCGACAGGTGAGGATATGTATCTGACTGAAACTTTTGAGCCGCTGTTGCAAGCGGGGGCAATTGACATTGTACATCCTGATCTGCTTACCTGCGGGGGGATCCTTGAAACAAAAAAGCTGGGGGACTTGGCGGCAAGATATGGCGTTTCTATGGCGCTTCATATGTGTGAAAGCCCTATTTCGGCATTGGCAGGGGCACATATGGCTACTGCAAGTGAAAACTTTTTTACGCAGGAACATGACGCATTTGATATCTGCTGGTGGGAAGATTTGGTCATAGGTTTACCGAAGCCGATTGTACAGGATGGATTTACGGTTGTAACAGATGCGCCGGGGCTTGGGTTTGAAAAATTAAATGAAGATGTTATCCGGGAACATGGGCCTATAAAAGATAAGACAGTATGGCTGTCAACGGATGAATGGAACCAGGAAAAATCATTAGACAGATTATGGAGTTGAATTATGAGTAAGCCAATAGAAGATATGAGATTAGTACAAATAGGATTTTTGGTAAAGGATATTAATAAGACAAAGAAAGAATTTTCAAGATTTTTTGATGTACCTGAGCCGGAGACAGTAAATAGTGGTGAATATGAAATAACAAAAACTGAATATAGAGGAAAGCCGGCGCCTGGAGCTAAATGTTATATGACATTTTTTTACTTCGGTGATTTGCAGATGGAATTAATACAGCCAAATGAAGAACCCAGCATATGGCGGGAACATTTAGATGAATTTGGAGAAGGCATTCATCATATTTCCTTTCAGGTAAGAGGAATGAAAAAAACGATAGAAGCATGCGAGGGGTGGGGAATGAATTTGCTGCAAAAGGGTGAGTACCGCCGCGGAAATGGCAGATATGCGTTTTTGGATGCCCTGGAAAGTTTAAAAGTTGTCATAGAGCTTTTGGAGAGTGATAAATAGAAAAGCAAGGAGAGGATCATATGGAATGGAAGAAGTTTCCCAAAGATTTTATTTGGGGTGTGGCGACATCGGCATATCAGATAGAAGGCGCTTATAATGAAGATGACCGGGGGGAAACGATTTGGGATCGTTATTGCAGCATACCAGGGAATGTGCTTCATATGGATAACGGAAATATAGCTTGTGACCATTATCATCGTTATAAAGACGACATACAATTGATGAAAAATATGGGGATAAAAGCATATCGGTTTTCTGTTGCATGGTCGCGTATTTTTCCAAAAGGAAAAGGAAAAGTAAATCAAAAGGGATTGGATTTTTATGTTGAATTGGTAGATGGATTATTAAAAGCAGGTATTGAACCCGTTATTACCTTGTACCATTGGGATCTGCCCCAGGCCCTACAGGATATTGGGGGATGGTCAAATCCGGATCTGCCCGTATATTTTCTGGAATATGCGAAGGTGTTGTTTGAGATTTTAGGCGGAAAAGTGAAAAAGTGGATTACACTAAATGAGCCGTATTGTGCAGCCTTTTTGGGGAACTATGAAGGACGGCAAGCTCCGGGAAATCATGATTTTTCTTTGGCACTGCGTTGTGCGTATTATATGTATGTAGGCCATGGAATGGTAGTAGATTATTTTAAGAGCAGCGGTTTGGAAGGTGAAATTGGGATTGCGCTTAATCTGATGGGGAGATTGCCGTATAGCAGTAAAAAGAAAGATGTGTATGCTGCAAAGATTGCGGATGGGTATTTGAACCGATGGTTTTTGGATCCGCTTGTTTATGGAAAATACCCTCAGGATATGGTTACGTTATATGAGTCTAACGGGGTAATAATGCCTGAATTTGATGAAGAGCATTTACGGTTGATGAGTTTGGAAGTGGATTTTATAGGATTGAATTATTACAATGATTTTTGGGTAAAATCCAGCAAAAGCCGGTGGCCATTAGGGTTTGTGATTGAAAATCCACCGAACTTGCCGGTCAATGACCGTGGATGGCCTGTGACGGAACAGGGGTTTAAAGATATGCTTTTGAGGTTGAAAAATGAATATAACATAAGAAAGATATATATTACGGAAAATGGAACATCTTTTCCGGATGTGGTAACGAAAAAAGGCACAGTAGAAGATGGAAACAGGAAAGACTATATGCAAAGACATATTAGTATGATGCAGGAAGCAATTGAGGATGGAGCGCCGGTAAAAGGCTATTTTTATTGGTCGCTGTATGATAATTTTGAATGGTCTTTTGGTTATACCAGCCGTTTTGGGATTGTGTTTGTTGACTTCGAGTCCCAAAAAAGAATTATAAAGCAAAGCGGCCATTGGTATTCGGATGTGATAAAAAATAATGCGGTAAAGGAGGAAACAGAACATGAATAAACAGGACAAGGTAGGAGTGGCGATTGTTGGATGTGGTGCAATCAGTCAAATTTACTTTGAAAACCTTATCAATAATTTTTCTATTATTGAGGTGTTAGGATGTTGTGATCTCAATAAGAACCTGGCCGACAAATATGCAGATCAGTATGGGATCAAGTCTATGGAGCTGGAAGAGATTATAAATAATGACGAGATTGAAATTGTTGTTAATTTGACCAATCCGGACGCTCATTATGAAGTGATCAAAGGTTTATTGGAACATGGAAAACATGTTTATACGGAAAAAGTAATTGCACCGGAGTTTGAACAGGCAAAGGAACTGGCAACGTTAGCCGAGAGCAAAAAGTTACTCCTGTGCAGTGCGCCAGACACATTTCTTGGGGCGGCTATTCAGACGGCAAAGTGGGTAGTAAATTCTGGAATGATTGGTAAAGTGACCTCCAGCGTTGCTGTTTTACAAAGAGATGCAAACCTGCTGGCTGAAAAGTTTCCCTTTACGGTGCGAAAAGGCGGTGGGATCGGGATTGATGTGGGAATTTACTATACAACAGCCATGATCAATATTTTGGGAGAGGTGAAAGAAGTCTGTGGAATGTCAGGGATTCTTTTTCCGGAGCAAACCCACTATTTTGTTAAAAACGGGAATTTTGAGGAGTCATATGTGCAGGAATCCGAAACGTACCTTGTGGGCAGCCTTCAATTTTCTAATGGATGCGTTGGAACGTTGCACTTTAATTCCAGAAGCATACGGATGGAAAAACCATATGTGGCTTTTTACGGGACGGAGGGAGTTTTATTTTTGGAGGATCCTAACCTTTTTGGTGGGGATGTAAAGGTGATTTTGAAAGGACAGACCGAACCAATAAAGGTGCCTTATACACATGCATATCATGAAAACAACCGGGGACTAGGGGTGGCAGAAATGGCCTGGGCAATGCGGAAGGGAAGAAAGCCGAGAGCCCATGCTTCAATGGCGCTGCATGCACTGGAGATTTTAACAGGAATTGTTGAAAGCCAAAGCGTTCATTCCTTTTACCAGATGAAAACAGAGTTCTGTATTCCGGATATCCTTCCCAAAGGATATCTGGGAGAGGAGTATGCAGGAAGTGATCCGGAGGCTGGGTTAAGTATAAATGATGCAGGATGAATTTGCTTGCTGCAATTTTTTCAAGGGGAGCTGACAGCAGCTTCCCTTGATTTTTCAATTCTTTCTTATAACTTTTAAAGTTTCAGTATCAGAAAATTGAGCGTTTCAGGTGGAAATGAGGTGGGAAACAGGGTATGATAAAGACGGGATATCGCCTGCCGGTGGCCAAAGTCAAATCCGGGATGTTTTTAGGAGGGAACGCAAGATGAGGTTTTATATATCTGACCAGCATTTTTTTCACAGTAATTTAAATGACCATATGGATAAAAGAGGTTTTGCCACCGGGGAAGAGATGAATGAGTATATGATCAGCCAGTGGAACAGTAAGGTGCGTAAAAACGATGAAGTGGTGATATTAGGAGATCTGTCGGTGGGGAAAGCGGAAGAGACCAATGAGATTGTCCGCCGGCTTACGGGAAAATTGTATCTGATAGCAGGAAACCATGATCGTTTTTTGCAAAAGAAGGAATTTGATACTTCCCGCTTTGTGTGGATCAGACCCTATGGGGAAGTGCATGATAATAACCGCCGGGTGATTCTGAGCCATTATCCGTTTTTTTGCTACAATAAGCAATATCTGAGAGACAAAAAGGGAATTCCCAGAACCTATATGCTATATGGGCATGTACACAATACCTATGATGAATATCTGGTCAATCAATTTGTGCAGATGACGCGGAAGGAAATCCGCAGTGTCAGGGGAAGTGAGGAACGATTGCCAATTCCCTGCAATTTGATCAACTGTTTTTGCATGTTTTCGGATTATGTGCCGTTAACCTTAGATGAGTGGATTGAGTTAGATGGCAGGCGCAGAAGCCAGATGAAGCGGGAAGATTTTGACAGTATTCTTTTATAATATGACATACCGTTGTCTGGTTTTGCGGTGTATGATTATTTACAGGTTAAGGAAGGGTGGGAGACAGGTATGCATTTGGTTGACGTAAAAGGGATCTTATCTGCACAAAATGGCATGAACCTATACCGGGGGTGCACTCATGGCTGCATTTATTGTGATAGCCGGAGCAGATGCTATCAAATAAACCATGATTTTGAGGACATTGAGGTGAAGCAGAATGCCCCGCAGCTTTTGGAAAAAGCACTGCGGTCGAAACGGAAAAAGTGCATGATCGGTACGGGCGCTATGTGTGACCCCTATATGCACTGTGAAGAGGAAGTGGGTCTGACAAGGAACTGTTTGGAATTGATTGACCGTTATGAATTCGGACTTACCATACAGACGAAATCTGACAGGATCCTGCGTGATCTGGATCTGTTAAAAAGCATTCATAAGAAAGCAAAGTGTGTGGTGCAAATGACGCTCACCACCTATGATGAAGATCTTTGCAGAATTCTTGAACCGAATGTGTGTACCACAAAGAGGCGCTTTGAAGTGCTGCAAATTATGAAAGAAAACGGAATCCCTACGGTGGTCTGGCTTTCGCCCATCCTGCCTTTTATCAATGATACCAGGAAAAACCTGGAAGGGATCTTAGATTATTGTGTTCAGGCCGAAGTGTACGGGATCATCAATTTTGGAATCGGGATGACTCTTCGGGAAGGGGACCGGGAGTATTATTACGCTGCGCTAGACCGGCATTTTCCCGGGCTGAAACAGAAATATCATCAGAAATACGGTTATGCTTATGAGATCGTAAGTGATAATAATAAAGAGTTGATGTCCCTTTTTTATGCCAGATGCAGGGAACATGCCATTGTATGTGACACGGGAAAAGTATTTGAGTATTTACATGAGTTTCCGGCTAATGTGGGGTATGAACAGCTTAGCCTGAAGCTATGAAGTTCCGGTTGCCAGTTTGGCAAAAAAATTTATTTGACAGTCGATATCCAACGGCAAACTATGCTATAATGTAACCAGGATTTTGGGATGGGGTGCTTAAAAGGATGGGGCAGAATAAAAAGATACTTGAAGGTGTAAATACAAGGTATTTCTTTCAATCAAAGTATGACTATTACAAGAAGTTCAATACATGGGTGATTATCCTTTCGGCTTTGGCGTCAGTTACTTATTTCGTGTCGGATTGCCAGTTATTTGGCCGTATGGCGTGGGAAACGCTTCTTCCAAGGACGTTCATTTTATTTCCAATGTTTGTATTTATTTTTTTAAATCGGAAAATATCGGATTACAGGGTCATGGTGGTCCTGTCCTATTTGATTATCCATGGGATTATGTGGTGTACCATATGGGCCATTTATTATCTTCCCATCAAACAGCATGCCAATGAGGGATTTATCATTATGCATTTGATGTTCTTTGCAGTAGGGTTTTGTGCGCCTTTTAAGTACGGTACGATTGCCCATTGTCTGGTGATTACAAATATTATTTTATCAAATACATTCAATCATTACGAAAGCTTTGACATGATGCTCACGCTGGGGATTCCTTGTGTGGTGGCAATCTGTGCGGTTCAGTATGTAATGGAGCAGGTTTATACGGATCAGTTTTTGACCAGGCGGCAGCTTGAAAAGGCGCTTACGCTGGATTATCTGACCAAAGCGTATAACAGAAACAAATTGAAGGATATCTGCGATGAGGCGGGTTCTAAACTGTTGGTGGCGGAGAAGGAAACCTATATTTTAGTAGTGGATATTGACTTTTTTAAATGTGTGAATGATACCTACGGGCATGATGGCGGTGACAAAGCGTTGGTCTATTTGGTGGAAACGATCAAAAGCTGTATTCGCACCACCGATTATGTGATTCGGTGGGGCGGTGAAGAGTTTATTGTGATCTTACAGAACTGTCCGGGAGAAAAGGCACGGTTTATTGCCGAGAATATCAGGAAAAAGGTTCAGGAAGGGGAAGGGGCCTTTTGCCCCATCACGGTTTCTGTAGGTGTGAGCCGTTATGATGGGAAAGATTATCACACGGCCATTACCCAGGCCGATGAAGCGTTGTATACAGCCAAGAAAAATGGAAGAAACCAGGTGGTCTGTTTTTGGGAAGAACAGCAGACGGTGTAATACGGAGGGGAGATTATGTACGAATGTCCAAATTGTGGCGGAAATCTTAAATTTGATATTTCATCCCAGCAGATGGCGTGTTCTTATTGTGACACCCATTTAGATCCTTATTTTGTCAAAAAGGAAACGGATGCCGTGGAAGAACAGTTTTTTGAAGCGACGGTCTTTACCTGTCCACAGTGCGGAGGAGAGCTATACAGCATGGACAATGAAGCAACGTCGTTTTGCAGTTTTTGCGGGGCTTCTACGATTTTGATGAGCAGGATCAGTAAGGAGAAGCGTCCTGACTTTATTGTCCCATTTAAGAAGACAAAAGAGGATTGCAAACGGGCATATGAGAAAAAGATGCGTAAGGCGTTTTTTGTACCCAGGGAACTTCGGGATCCTAAGTATATTGATGGCTTTCGCGGGATTTATATGCCTTATTGGACATACCAGTTGATACAAAGGGGATCTGTCCATGTGGACGGTGAAGTAAACACTAGAAAGGGCGATTACATTTATACGGATCATTATCATTTGTGTGGGGATATGGATACTTATTATTTGGGGGATTCCTATGATGCATCCACTTCTTTTTATGATAATATCAGCGAGGCGCTGGCGCCTTATGATGCCAAGGAGCTGGTACACTTTACCCCTGCATTTTTAAGTGGGTTTTATGCAGATACGGCGGATGTCGGCCCGGAAGTGTATCTGGAGGATGCGGTGGAACAGGCGGAGAAGCGATCGTTCCAAAGAATCAAGACAGAAAATGCATTTAAAGATTATGAAATCAAGAAAAGAAAGGAATATACGCCACCGGATAAAGGCTTTAAAACCCGTCTGCGTAAGGCGGATCATACCATGTATCCCGTGTGGTTTCTTTCTTACCGGAATAAGGAGCAGGTGGCTTATGCCACGGTGAACGGACAGACCGGTAAGGTGGTTGTGGATATGCCCATCGATCCCAAAAGATATTTGGCAGTATCCCTGCTTTTGGCGCTGCCGATCTTTCTTTTGTTAAATATCTTTTTTACTTTGAAACCCTCCGCTATTTTGGGGATCAGTATGGCGCTGGTATTTGGGGCAGTGTTCATGTATATGCAGGAGTTGAATGCAATTTTTCAAAGGGAACATAACCTGGACGATAAAGCGCTGAACTGGAAGAAAGAGCGGGCAAGAGGGCAGGATGGACTGCCGAAGATAGGGAAGGGTAAGACAAAGGCTGCTGCGGAAAAACCGAAGAAATATAAACTATTTTGGCGGTCTTTGTGGATGATACTGGGGACTTTTTTTGGAATCTTTTTTCTTGCAGGAGTTTCCGTTCTGTTTGATGTGAACAGCGTCTTAGACTTGTTGCTGGTGGCAGTATGGCCGGTTTCCGTGGTGGGGGTGGTAGTCTGTGGCGTGAAAGGGATAAGGAAAGACAGACAGATAAGGCAAAAAGGATTTTCGGCAGGATTTATCATATCTATAGCCGCTGCGGTAGTTGGTGCAGGGATTGGCCTGCTTAGGCCTGTTTCGGATATCTATTATTATGCCGGTGTTATTTTTACTTTAGGGGCCGTGCTCTATAATTTTGTAGATATCATCAGAAATTATAATAAACTGGCTATGCGTAAGCTTCCCCAGTTTGATAAAAAGGGGGGTGATGACCGTGCATAGTATGATAACAGGATTTGGGAAAAAGAAATGGGCGGCAAGGTGGTTCCTCACAGCTTTTCTTGCCGTGCTGATGTGGTGTTGGATCGGAACGGACGCATATGCGAAGGAGTGGTATGTCAATGAGGATACAGGGTACAGGGTGATCATTGAGGATGACGCAGATCTGCTCACGGATGGGGAAGAGGAATCGCTGGCCGGGTTGATGGAAGGAATTACGGATTACGGAAGCGTTGCCTTAAAGACGATTGATGATAACAGCCGATCTACAGAAAGTTATATACGGGATTTCTATTCGGATTTGTTTGGACGGGGAAGCGGCACGGTATTTTTGATCGACATGGATAACCGGAATATCTGGATACACAGTAATGGCGGGATTTACCGGATCATTACCAGCAGTTATGCAGATACGATTACGGACAATGTCTATCAATATGCCACCAAAAGAGATTATTACGGATGCTGTTATGAGGCGTTTACGGAAATGCTGACGCTTTTGCAGGGAAACCGGATTGCACAGCCTATGAAATATATCAGCAA
The DNA here is from genome assembly GCA_910585005.1 of uncultured Lachnospiraceae bacterium. GTDB lineage: Bacteria > Bacillota > Clostridia > Lachnospirales > Lachnospiraceae > Suilimivivens. The sequence goes on from CAJUCN010000003.1 coordinate 63,583, forward strand.
TGCTCTTTTGGCGCTGATCTTAGGGCTTATGGTGACATATTTCGTAGTAAGGGCAATGTCGATGTCCCAAAAGCCAAGTGAAAGGGAACTTCTTGAAGCGACCAGATACCAGTATCGTTTTAGTAACCCACAGGCAGTGTTTACCCACACGACTAAGACTTATGATCCGCCCAGCTCCAGTTCCGGAGGGGGAAGCTCCGGAGGAGGCGGAGGCGGTGGAGGAGGCGGCGGGGGTGGCGGTGGCCACAGCTTCTAAAGCCGTAGACCGTATATGAAATAAGTGATATGAGGGTGAGGATGAATGATAAGGATAGCAGTATGCGATGATATTCAGTTTCATGCTGAAAAGCTTGTAGGATACATAGCCGATTGGGCGAAAGAACGCAGGATCAGAACGCAGGTCATGAGATTCCAAAGCGGAGAGGAGCTTTTGTTTGAGATAGAAAATTCCGGGGATTTTACAGCCGCCTTTTTGGATATAAAGCTGACCGGCATAGACGGCATTGAGACGGCGGCAAGAATCAGGGAACAGAACCGTTTTACCAATGTTGTGTTTGTATCACAATATGATACATTTTATAAGAAAATGTTTCGGGAAAGGTTTCCGGTGCTCTTTTTGGATAAGCCGGTATCTAAAGGCGCACTGTTTCAGATTTTGGATCAGGTCATGGAGCAGCAGCGGTACATTTATGAGAGCTTTCAGTTCCGCTATAATCATCGTACCTATACGATAAACCTCCATGAGGTGATGTACTTTGTCAGTGAGAGAAGGACTGTCCGTATCTTGCTGGAAACAGGGAAAGAATACAGGCTGTACGATAAGCTGGATGATATTGAAGGGATGCTCCGGTTTTACAGGAATCCGTTTGTCAGGATCCACCAGTCCTATCTGGTCAACGGACTTCAAATTGAAAAATATCATTGCAGGATGGTGATGCTTAGGAACAACGACAGTCTGCCTGTTAGCCGGGGAAGGAAGGCTGACCTAATGCAGTTCCATATGCAGCACTTAGCGAAAGGTGGATGAATATGCCGGGAAATGTGCTTTTTGTTACATGTTTTTTACAACATGGAAAGTTGTAGTATGATGTAATAGAAGCAAGTCGGTAACATTCTTTTTTCACTTCTTACTTGGGCAGGATGATTCCTGTCCTTTTCTTTGTCATATCGGAAATAACGGATCAAGAACTATAATTCGCTATACTTGATACGAGAGGTGGTTTACAATAACAAGGCTAAAATTATATTATGTTAATGGAATATCATGGACTATTTAGGGAGTGAGGGGGCGGTCGTATGCGAAGGATAGCTATATGCGTGGCGGCAGATGAGGGCAGCAAAAAACGGGCGCTGGCATTGGAGCGGGGGATCACTTTGTGGGCTATGGGAGCAGGCGAAGATGTTATGATAAAGCAATTTGCAGGAGGTGTGCAAGTGTTTCCAGCCATAGAGATGGAGGGTATGCCTGAGTTATATTTTCTTGACTTGGAGAACGAAAGAGCGGACGGGTTTCAGATTGCCTTAAAGATCAGGGAAACAGATTTTACATCAGGGATTGTTTTTCTTTCCAACGGTGGAGAGCACGAGAGGGCTGCATACCGTGTGCACCCGTTTCAATTTTTGTCAGAGCCGTTGGAGTATGAGTGTCTGGCGGAGATCATGGATGACTATGTACGGATGCGTGGACAGGACATAGAAAATTTTGTATGTGTGGTCAAGAAAATGCGTTACAATATACGCTTGAAAGATATCCAGTATTTTTACAGTGAATGCAGACATGTTACAGCGGTTTGCAGGGAACGGAATTATTCCTTTTATGGAAGATTGAATGAAGTGCAAAGCAAAGTGGAGGAAAAAAGCGGATGTTTTCTGCGGATCCATCAATCCTATCTGGTCAATGTCCACTATATAAAGGAATATAGCTATGACAAGGTTCTTATGGCAAACGGGGAAGCGCTCAGTGTCAGCAGAGATAAACGTAAGAGGGTTAAGGAAGTGCATGCACTTATGGAGGGGTAGAATTTGAAAGAGTGGAATGTAGGTTATGCGTTGATTCCAGTGTCGCTGTCCGCCTCTTTTTTGTTGGCTGGTAAACTTTACCATAAGACGGGAAGATGCAGGCAGCTAGCAGCAAACTGCCGGCGTCTGCACCAGCAGAATAAATATTTAAGGAAGTACAGGAGAGAACTGGAAGGGCAGCATAGGCAGCTTTGCGTTATGCGTCATGAAATGGCGAATGAATATATTTTGGAGATGGAATACCTGGAAAGAGGGCTGTACAGCCAGCTTGAAGAGCATTACAGAAAAAGAACGGGATATTTCCATAAAAAAAGTTGTGTGGTGGATACTGGAAATGTGGGGATGGATGCAATTTTAACCAATAAGCTGGAGGAAGCAGATAAAGAACGAATTAAAGTAGATTTTGAGAATCAGGTCATGGGAAAGGTTTTTATCGATGACGGTGACTTGGGAAGGCTTTTGGGAAACTTGATCAATAATGCGATAGAGGCAGTCAGACATGCGGGAGAAGGAGAAATCAGGCTTCAGATCAGAACCGACGGGACTGCCTTTTTCCTTGAAATTACGAATCCATATAAAGGCGTTATTAAGAAAAACAAAAAAGGGGGGTATGAGACGCGAAAGGCTGACCGGCAGTTCCACGGGCTGGGGTTGGGACAGGTAAAGCGTATTGCCCGTAAATACGGAGGGACAGTGGTAATTAACGATGAAAATAACTGCTTTGATGTGAAGGTGCTCCTTTATATGCGTGATAGTTTTTGCAGGCAGAAAAAGGCGATGTATAAATAGGTCTACACTTTGGAACGTTTCTGGATAGTGGGGCAGGCTGATACGGTGAAAGCGTCTGATGTTTTCGGCCGGTCAAAAACTAACTCTGCTAAGAAATAAATTCTAAAGGAACCAATTCGCGAACGCTTTATCAGAGCGTGGTGACGTAGAATTTATTTCTTAGCAGAGTGGCCGTTTAGAAATGACAGATCAACCGCAGTTCCGCCGTGTCCATTCGCAAGGCCGCCCTTCGGAGCTAACGGTTATTCCTACAGTCCAAATTCCTCAAAAAGGCTTTGCTGGTAAGCTTTATCACCAGCCGCCTTTATCAGGTCTTCCGTACGTCCGGCATTACATAATTTGAGGATCAGATGGTTTAGCTGGTCTTGGCCAGTGTTATATCCGTCTTCATATCCCTCTTCTCTTGTCTGGCGCATATGTTTCACTTCATCATATTCGTAGATGCTCATCTTCTTCGCCTCCGCCCTGTTCTTCATAAGGAAATCCGCCAGGATCCCTTCCCTGATGCATTCGCTGATCGCCTGTTCCACCGCATCGCTAATGTCCATACCTTTTGCATAATGCCGTACCCTTGAAACATATTCGGAATAATCCCTCAGACTCCTGCATGCCTTCATCAGCTTTTTGTTATGTCCTGGGTTGATATTTAGCAAGGTGGCCTTCAACTCCAGGGAGGGTTTCTTATCCTGGACACTGTAAGCCCCGGATAATTTTAGTTCCTGCCGGTCAGGATATTCCTCTATGCCGTTATAAAAAATGATAAATTTGGGCGCCGGAATCTTTACAAGCTTTGACCCGTACAGGTTACAATCCTTTACCATAGCCGAATAGAGATCCGACACATAAAAGAGGAACCGTAACGGCAAATTGGGGCTGTAGGTGGACTGGTGTTCAAAAAGCGACAGCCGGGAGTCAATGACGAAGGAAACGTCATTGTGCATGGACATGTAGATGGCGTTTTCCAGTGTGTTGACCTCCAACAGCCCAGGGTCTGCATAGTCTGTTTCGTTTACCCCATTATACAGTGACAATAGTTCCTTTTCGTTGCTGAAAATCATTTCAAACATACTTGCTTTGTAAGTATGTTTTGCAGTTACTTCCGATACCTTCATAAAGAAAAGACCTCCTTAAAAATGTGAGGGCTTTCACTTCGTCCGAAACCATATGGAAATCCCTCTGCTGTGAATTAGGTGAGCAAAGCATTGAGATTTCTAAAAGACTTCAGAACATTAAGATGTGTATCATAAGAAAGTAGAAATATAATGCTTTAAATAAAAGGTATCATATTTCTCATATAACGTCAATCCGTTTATAGATTTTTAATAAATAAACTGTATGATGCACGAAATGGTTGAGCCGGTTCCCGTTCTCATGGCGCTTCTTAGGATCTGATATTGCTATGCAAGGTCTTGCCTCCTTACGGCCCGGCTGAACTGGCAAACGGAAATTTCCTTGTGATATCCCCCCGCATGTGCTAAAATAATAAGCAGTATTTTGGCACAAAATAACAATAGCATGATAAAGAGGTGTCCTCAGAATGAAATTGCTTAGTGCGGTAGTTCCCTGCTACAATGAAGAAGGGAATGTGACTGATTTTTATATGGAATTTATGAAAAATGAATCCTTTTTCCGCCAAAAAGAGATAGAATTGGAGTTGTGGTATATTGATGACGGGTCAAAGGATAAAACGTCGGAAGAGGTGAAAAAGCTGATCCAAGAAGACGGCCGGGTACACCTACTTTCCTTTTCCAGGAATTTCGGGAAGGAAGCAGCCATTTACGCAGGACTGGAAAAGGCAAATGGAGATTATATCGTATTTTTGGATGCGGATCTGCAAGACCCTCCGGCTATATTGCCGGAAATGTACGGTTATTTGGAACAGGGGTATGATTCGGTTGCCACAAGGCGGGTTACCAGGAAGGGAGAACCGGTGATCCGTTCCTTGTTTGCAAGGCTGTTTTACCGGATCATGAAAAAGATATCCGATACGGAAATTGTGGATGGTGCAAGGGATTACCGGTTAATGACCAGGCAGGTGGCGGAGGCGCTCCTTTCCCTGAAAGAATATAACCGGTTTAGTAAAGGAATGTTTGGCTGGGTAGGATACCGCACGAAATGGCTGGAATATGATAACATTGAGCGGAAAAAGGGGGAAACAAAGTGGTCCTTTTGGAAACTGTTTACCTATTCTTTGGAAGGGATCACCTCCTTTTCTACAGCGCCGCTTGCATTTGCTGCGTTTATGGGTGTGTTCTTTTGCCTTGCCGCATTTGCGCTGATTATTTTTACGATTGTAAGGAAGGCATTGTTTGGCGATCCTACGTCGGGGTGGCCGTCGCTGGTGTGTATCATTTCCCTGGTCAGCGGCGTACAGCTTTTTTGTCTGGGAATCGTAGGACAGTATCTTGCCAAGACGTATATGGAAGTCAAAAACAGGCCAATCTATCTTGTGAAAGAGGAAATTTAGATGGTAAGCATTATTGTGCCGGTCTATAATGCCAGCGCTTATATAGAAAAGACAATTGCTACGGTGAAGGCCCAGACTTATGGGGATTGGGAACTCTTGCTGGTGGATGACTGTTCAAAAGATGACAGCAGACAGAAGATCCGTGCCTTAATGGAGGATGGCAGTGACCGGATCCGGTTGATTGAAAAGGAACGGAACGAGGGAGCGGCCAAGGCAAGAAATACAGGGATAGATGCGGCCAAAGGAAGATATATTGCCTTTTTGGATGCAGATGATTTGTGGCTGCCGGACAAGCTGGAAAGAGAGATGGCTTTTCTTAAGGAGAAACAGGCAGCTTTTGTTTTTTCCGCGTATGAATTTGGGAACCAGGAGGGGACAGGCACCGGGAAGGTGGTGCATGTGCCTGGGGAACTGACTTACTTTAAAGCGCTTTCCCGCACAGTGATCTTTACCAGCACAGTGCTTTTAGATACGGCCAGGACAGGCCGTGAGTTGATCCGTATGCCTGAGGTAAAAAGTGAGGATACGGCTACCTGGTGGAAGATTTTACACAGCGGGTTTACAGCGTATGGCCTTGATGAAGCCCTTGTGATCTACCGAAGGCCGGCAAAGTCACTTTCTTCCAATAAGCTTGAGGCGGTAAGACGTATTTGGAATTTGTACCGTAGGCAGGAGGCGCTGCCCTTTTTATATAGTGTTTACAATCTTTTTTTCTGGGCATTACGCGCTACGCTCAGGAGAATTTAACGAGGTGTATCAGTGAAACGTTTTGAAAGTATCAAAAGAATCATTGTGCTGTGGATGAACTTCCTGGGCCTTCTAATGCAGATGGGAGTTTACGCGTATATTTGGTTTGCCTATTATTATCCGCTTGTCAATGGCTATCAGGCAGGCAGGCAAGGGCTTAAGTTTTACCGCAATGGGCACATTTTAGTGATCGCGCTTTATTTTGTGCTTTTATTTTTCTTTACCAATACCTTTGGGGGATTGAAGATCGGCTATTTAAAGCCGGTGGATGTGTTTTTATCCCAGCTCTTTTCTGTTCTGATCGTCAATGTGATTACATATGTCCAGATATCCCTGATGAGAAACTGGGTGGTGACCCCGGTCTACCTGGCAGGGGCTATGGTAGTCCAACTGGTGATTGCTGTGATCTGGGTGAATTTTTGCGACCGGGTTTACCGGAGGGTCTTTCCTCCCAGAAAAATGCTTTTGGTGCACGGGGAACGGGATATTGAGGATATATTAAGAAAGTTTGAATCCAGAGAAGACAAATACAAGATTGTGGGCTGTATGGATGTCCGGGCGGGCTTATGGAAACTGGAAGAGGAAATTGAAAAGGGTTATGGGGCAGTGGTCTTGTGGGATATTCCTACGGCGGAGAGAAATCATTTGCTCAAATACTGCTATAGCCGTTCCATCCGGGTATATATGATGCCCAAGATTCCCGATGTGCTGGTGATGGGATCAGATCAGCTTCATTTGTTTGACACCCCTATTTTGCTTACCCGGGAATATGCGTTATCCGTGGAGCAAAGGGCGGCTAAGAGGCTGATTGATATTTGCTGTTCGCTGCTTTTGCTGATCATAGCTTCCCCTTTTATGCTGGTCACGGCAATTTGCATCAAGTGCTATGACGGAGGGGCGGTTCTGTATAAGCAGGTGCGCTGCACCAAGGACGGGAAGGAATTTATGATCATGAAATTCCGGAGCATGAGTGAGGATGCGGAAAAGGACGGAGTGGCAAGGCTTGCAGCCAAGAACGACAGCCGCATTACCCCGGTTGGAAAGGTGATTCGTGCCGTGCGGCTGGATGAGCTTCCTCAATTGTTTAATATTTTGATGGGGGATATGTCTTTTATCGGGCCAAGGCCGGAACGTCCCCAGATCATCCGTCAATATATGGAGGAAATGCCGGAGTTTGCTTTCCGTATGAAAGTAAAAGCAGGGCTGGCGGGTTATGCCCAGGTGTATGGCAAATACAACACAACACCTTATGATAAATTAAAACTGGATTTATTTTATATTGAAAATTATTCCCTGTGGCTGGACTTGAAGCTGATGCTGCTTACCCTAAAAATATTGTTTAAACCGGAAAGCACAGAAGGGATCGAGACCAGTCAGGTAACGGCAATGAAGAATTTGGGTGCAGAGGGAAAGAATGAAAATGAATGAAGACTATTTAAACAGGGGAATGGATCTAAAGAGGCTGGTACTATATTTTCAGAAGAAAATATGGGTTATTATTATGCTGATTGTACTTGGCGCCACTTTTGGCGGCGTCACTTATGAGATCATCCGGGGAATGGAAATGCCGGTGGAGTATGAGACGGTATCTAAGCTGTACATCAGTTTTGGCACGGATGAGAGCGGGGAAGTTTATCAGTATTATAATGGTTATACCTGGAATGATCTTCTTGACTCGGATCCGATTCTGGATCTGATTATGGTAACGCTTCCCGGTTATGACAGGGAGCAGGTTCGTGATGCGACGACTGCGGAGATCTTATCGGATATCCGCCTGCTTACCATTTATGTGCGGGGAGACAACGAAAAGTTTGTCAGGGAAGTGCGGGATGCCACCCAGGCGGGGCTTTTGGAATTTGCCAAAGAAAGCGAAGAACTGGATTTGATCCGGGTGATACGTTCTGAGGCGCCAAAGAGGATCTATTGGGATGACCGGACTACGGCGGCATGTATTACCGGCGCAGTGGCCGTGGGCATGATAGCGTTTTTGGCATTTGGCTTTGCCTATGCGGTGAATGAGGGAATCTATGTGCAAGGCGATATAGAAAAGAGATATCCTTATAAGCCCCTTGGAATCCTGACCATGAATCAGAAGGGATTAGAGCCTTATGCCGGGGAGCTGAAAGCAAATCTGCACTATACGCTGGGAGACAAGAAAACGTTTGCCATTTTGGATATGGCAAACCATGGGGATGTAAGAAAGCTGGAGATAGAGGGGCTGCTAAACAGAGGAGAGATGGAAGTTCCTTTGGGAAGCAGTGAGGAGGATTTTGGCTGGCATATTATGGAAGAGGAGAAACCCCGGGAAGCGGACGAGTGGGAAGTGGTTCCTTTTAATGAAAATGTGCTTTCGGAAGAGGAATGTACCCGGATTAGGGAACTGGGAGGGGTGATCGTACTGCTTCCGTTTGGGACGGATGTGGGACGGAAGACAGAGAGAATCCTGACATTTTTAAGGAATCAGGACTGTAAAATCCATGGGATAATCATTGCACAGGCAGATGAGGAATTTTTGAACCGTTATTATGCTTAAGTAGATAAAATAGGCTGGTGTGGAGGCGGAAAATGAAGCTGCAGGTATTGGTGGCGGCCGTAAACCAGGAAGTGGAACGCCTGGCTGAAAAGATGAGGCTGGAAAGTGAAGCGATCATCGTCAATCAATGCGATGGTTTTGGATATAGTGAATATATGCATAAAGGCAGGCTGATCCGGTGCTTTTGCATGGCAGAGCGGGGGGTTGGGCTTAACAGAAACACGGCGCTTATGCATTCGGATAGTGAGATCTGCCTGTTTTCCGATGAGGATATTGTGTTTGACCCAGGGTATGAAGAGAAGATCCTTTCTGAATTTGAAAAGAATAAGGATGCAGATCTTATTGTCTTTAATTTTAGAGTGGATCCCTCAAGAGCCACTTATTATAATGAAAAAGCAGGACGGATACGCTGGTATAATTATGGCCGCTATCCCACATATGCAGTGGCGGCTAAAGTGGAAGCGCTGCGCCGGGCCAATGTTTGCTTTTCCCTTCTTTTTGGAGGAGGAGCAAGATACAGCAACGGAGAAGACAGTCTGTTTTTGCATGACTGCCTGAAAAAGGGACTCCACCTTTACGCTTCTTGCGTGGAAATAGGGCAGGAAGTATACCGGGAATCTACATGGTTTAGGGGATATGACCAAAAATTTTTTACTGACAGGGGGGTTTTGTATCACGCCCTTTATGGCATCATGGCAAATCTTTTTTCCCTGCGTTTTTTGGTTGCCCATAGAAAAGAAATGTTAAAGGAGATAAGCCTTTTGGAGGCATACCGCCTGATGAAGGATGGGATTGCAGAAGGAAAGGACCGGAAATGATCTTATATATCTTTGTGGCAGTGGCAACGGTTATGCTTGGCATGCTTGTGAATAACCACGGTATCAAACAAAATGGCGCTGTAGCCAGATGGCAGGCGCTGAATGTTCTTTCACTGGGATCTGTTTTTTTGATCTTGTTTGCCCTTTCGGCGTGCAGGCTGAATGTGGGCAATGATTATGCCAAATATGTAGAGTTTATGCATTTGGTCTATTGCGATGCGTTTGTCCCTACGGAGGTTGGCTTTAACGGGATTGTAAAGCTTTTGTATGGCATCAGTGGGTTTGAAAATTATCTGCTGGTGTTTGCTTTTTTTGCCTTTTTTACGGTTTTGATCTTTTTGGCAGCCATCTATAGGCAGGCGGATTCTTTTGGATTTTCCTTTTTCCTTTTTATGGCGTTTGGGTATTATTTCCAATCCTTTAATACGGTCCGGTATTATCTGGCGCTTGCCATTGCGCTATATGCCATTCCCTATGTGTTAAAGCGGCAGTGGGGGAGATTTATCTTTCTGGTGCTTCTTGGCGCGACCTTGCATAAGTCCCTGCTGGTGGTGATACCGTTGTATATCTTAGCGTCACTTCCGTGGAAAAAATGGCAGCTTGCCCTTGCCGCCGCCTTTTGCTCCACATTCTTTTTTATGCAGGATTTTTATTTAAAGGCAGTTATTTTTTTATATCCCACTTACGAGGATACAGAATATCTGGAGGGTGGCACCAGCCTGGTCAATATATTGCGGTGTGTTGCCGTTCTCGTGCTTGCGGTTTTTTGTTATTATCTGAAAGGGAAAAAGAAGGAAAAGGAATCTGCCCGGAACCGGTTTTATTTTTACTGTAATTTAGGTGCGCTGGTTATGTATGTATGCTGCTCCTTTTTACCCATCATCTCCAGGATCGGGTACTATCTGACGATTACCCACATTTTTTTCTTGTCGGCTCTTCTTTCAGGAATAGAAAACCGGAAGATTAGAGGGCTGCTGAAGGCGGGAGTATTTTGTGCGGCAGTGCTGTATTTTGGCATTTTTATTTTGAGGAAGGCAGGCGGTGACGGGCTTCGGATCCTGCCCTATGAAACGTTTATGTTCCATGATATGGTTCCCATCCTGTCAGACGTGAACTGATGGGAGGGCAGCCTGTAAGGAGGAATGGTGATGGAGCCTTTTTTTTCGATTATCGTTGTCAGTTTTAACCCGGGGCAAAAGCTGAGGGAAACGCTGGTCAGCATTAAGAACCAAACTTTTTCTGATTATGAGGTGGTGATTAAAGATGGGGGATCTACGGATGGATCCCTTGCTTATGTGGAGGAAGTTTTTGGAGGGGCAATCAGGACGGAGAAAGACGCCCAGGGGAAGGTAAAGCTTATCAATCAAAGTGACCGGGGAATTTATGATGCCATGAACCAGGCGGTGGTACAGGCAATGGGCAGGTACGTTTATTTTTTAAATTGCGGGGACTGGTTTTATTCCGATCAGGCGCTTGAGGGGATGGCGGACTTTATCAGAACCTGCAAGGAAAAAGGCGGGGCCGGGCCGGGCATTTACTATGGAAATATTTATGAACGGCTTACCCGGCAAAAGGTGGTTTCCAATCCCCGGATAGATGCATTTGGCTGTTACAGGAATGTGCCGTGCCATCAGGCTTGCTTTTATTCAAGTGAACTTTTACTGCGCCACCCTTTTCAAACAAAGTACCTGGTAAGAGCGGATTATGAACAATTTTTATGGTGTTTCTTTGCCGGGGATGCGGAACAAAAGGTAGTTTTTGCTTATCATGACCTGCTCATTGCAGATTACGAAGGGGGCGGATTTTCTGAAACAAAAGAAAACAAAAGAGTGTCTGCCCAAGAACATAGAGTTATTACGAAGATCTATATGTCCAGGCGGCAGATATGTTGTTTCCGCCTGGTGATGCTGTTGTCTCTTGCCCCTTTTCGTACCTGGATCGCCAGGAACGAAAGAACGGCGGGGATGTATAACAGGATAAAGGGGATCCTTTATGGAAGGAAAAAACGGTAGGAGGAACATCAAATTGGAAAGGGTTTTGTGGGTCTGTAATATTATGCTTCCGGCGATTGCCAGAGAGATTCATCTTCCATACAGCAACCGGGAAGGATGGCTTTCCGGTATTTTCCAACGGGTTCAGGGGGCGGATAAGCCTTTTGCGCTGGGGGTGTGTTTCCCGGTTCAAAACCTGTCAGCGCTTCCGGCAGGGGAGAGGGGGGGGATCGGATTTACGGTTCAGGGTATCCGGTGCTATGGGTTTCGGGAAGACTTGTCAAGGCCGGAGAAATATGATAGGGGCCTGGAGAAAGTCTTTGGAGAGATCATTCATGACTTTAAGCCGGATATGATCCATATTTTTGGCACAGAGTTTCCCCATTGCCTTGCGGCGGTTCGCGCCTTTGGCAAGCCGGAGAGGACGCTGATTGGAATACAGGGGCTTTGCAGTGAGATTGCCAGGGTATATATGGCAGGGCTTCCGGAAAAAGTGCAAAAGAGGGTGACGTTCCGGGATCTGGTCAGAAGGGATTCTCTTACAAAACAGCAGGAAAAGTTTGTCCTTCGAGGGCGGAACGAAGCGGAGGCATTAAGAGGCTGTGGAAATATTACCGGAAGAACCCGCTTTGACAGGGAAGGGACGAAAAAGAGGAACCCCAAAGCAGTCTATTATCCGATGAACGAAACTATGCGGGAAGAATTTTATACCGGGAAATGGGAGCCGGGGAACTGTGAAAAGCACAGTATTTTCCTGGGGCAGGGGGATTATCCGTTAAAAGGAATGCATTTTATCCTGGAAGCGATGGCCCGGCTTTTGCCCGATTATCCGGATGTAAAGCTTGTTGTTTCCGGAAACAATATCATTGGGAATGACTCCTTAAAGCAAAGGTTAAAGCTTTCTGGGTACGGCAAATATCTGCTGGAGTTGATCCGGCGATACCGGCTCACAGAAAAGGTGGTCTGCATGGGAAAGCTCTCAGCGAAAGAGATGAAAGAAAGGTTCCTGCTTAGCAGCGTGTTTGTATGTCCTTCCATTCTGGAAAATTCCCCCAATACGGTGGGAGAAGCTATGCTGTTAGGAGTGCCGGTGGTTGCTTCCGATGGGGGAGGGATACCGGATATGGTCACTGACGGACAAACCGGGCTGTTATTCCCGGCAGGGGACAGCGCCGCCCTGGCAAAGGCCATCTCCCGCATATGGGATGAGCAAGAGGATGGGGAAGGGCTTACGTTGGCGCAGAGGATCTCCATCCAGGCATCCGGCCACGCGATCACGGTTCACGATGGAGAAAAGAACTATGTAAGGCTTCTTCAGATCTACAGGGAAATATTGCAAAAGTGAGAGAACGAAATGGTATCGGCACAAGAAGAGGAATGATTTATGACAGTTGTCTTTTTATCCAATTATATCAATCATCATCAGATCCCCTTTTGCGAAGCCTGCTATCAGCAATGGGGAGAGGATTTTTTCTTTATCCAGACACAGCCTATGGAACAGGAGCGCCTTGACATGGGGTGGGATCCTAAAGGGGAATCGTTTCCTTATGTATTGCGTTTTTATGAACAGGAGGAGAAATGCCGGAGACTGGTACTGGAAAGCGATGTGCTCTTAGCGGGCTGGAGTGATAAAGAAGAGCTGGTGCAAAACCGGCTTAATCAGGGAAAGTTGACGATCCGGATCAGTGAGCGGCTTTACCGTGAAGGACGGTGGAAGGCCATCTCCCCCAAGGGGCTGCTTCATAAGTACCAGGAACATATCAGATATCGGAAAGGGCCTGCGTACCTTTTTTGTGCAGGGGCTTATGTGGCTTCTGATTTTCAATTGATTCATGCTTATCCCCAAAAGATGTTTCAATGGGGATATTTTCCGGAGACAAGGGAATATTCCAAGGGGCAGTTGGAAGATTTGAAGGAAAAGGAAGGCGTCCATATTGTCTGGGCCGGGCGTTTCATTCCCTTAAAGCATCCGGAAGATATGATCCGCCTGGCGGAAGACGTGCCGGATTGCCATATCCATATGGTGGGAAGCGGGGAGATGGAGCAGCAGCTCAAGGACAGCGTTCATAAAAAAGGTTTGGAAGGCCGGGTTACTTTTTACGGTTTCCGAAAGCCGGATCAGGTTCGTTGCATTATGGAAAAATGTCATATTCATGTGTTTACCAGCGATCAGTTGGAAGGCTGGGGAGCAGTGGTCAATGAGGCTATGAACAGTGGGTGCGCGGTGGTGGCAAATGTTCAGGCGGGAGCAGTTCCCTATCTGATCCGTCAGGGAATAAACGGGATCGCCTACCCGGCAGGGGACTATGTAAGGATGCGTCAGGCAGTCGCGTATCTGGTCAGTCAGCCGGATCAGTGCAGACGGATGGGGCAGGCCGCCTATGAAACCATCAAAAAGTTGTGGAATGCGGAACATGCCGCTGCGGTGCTTGGAAAGATGATAGAGGGGATACAAAAGGGGAACTGGGAACCGGAAAAGGAAGGGCCATTAAGCCCGGCTCCTGTGATCCCACCGCATAAAATGTTTGGCTGGATGCAGGAAAACGCTTTGGGGGATGGAAGGCGTTAAAGGAGGAACACAGATGGAAGGAAACAAAAGCCCGGCGCTGGTCAGCGTGATCGTGCCTATCTATAATACGGTAAATTATCTGGAACGGTGTGTGGATTCCATCCGCAGACAGACCTGGCGGAATTTGGAGATTATTTTGGTGGATGACGGTTCTACGGATAATAGCGGCGCCATGGCTGAAAAGATCGCCATGGAAGATCGGAGAGTAAAGGTATTCCATAAAGAAAACGGCGGTTCTTCTTCGGCAAGAAATCTTGGAATCTCCCAGGCAAAGGGGGATTATATCGGGTTTGTTGACAGTGATGATTATATTGAGCCAGAAATGTATGAGAGACTTTTGGCCGTGGCGCTTTCTGAGCAGCTTTTGATGGTGCAGGTTTCCAGGGATGAGATTGATGAGCAGGGAAACCGCATGGCGGATGTCTGTATCCCGCCTAAGCAGGCACAGTTATGGGAGTGCGGGCAGTTTCTGAGAGAATTGCTGCTCCACCGGGGGGATTGCTCTTTTTGCACCAAACTGGTTCATGCCTCCCTGCTTTGTGGGGAACGGTTTCCGGAAGGGGAGCTGAATGAGGATTTTAATCTGCTGGTAAGGCTCCTTCCCAAGGTTCCGGCCGTGGCGGTTCTGCCCGAGCAGGATTATCATGTGTTTTACCGGTATGGAAGCAATACCAGGACCAGGGACGAAGAGGAGTTTCCCCAGGTGTTTACGGACATTGTGAAAAATGCGGACCGGGTGCAGGAAATTGTAAAAGAAGCTTATCCGGAACTGATTCCGGAGGCCATGCGGTTCGGGCTGTTCCAGAGACTGGATTATATGCTCCATATCCCCATTTCCCAGATGAATAAAAAGAATGATTTTTACATGCAGGTGAGAGACTATCTTAAGAAGCACCGTAAAGACGCACTGCGTTCTCCATATTTGACTAAGAAAAACAAACAATACCTGTTCCTTTTGGGAACAGCGCCGGTGCTGGTACGGAAGGCGCACCGGGCACTAAAGAGGCAAAGGGATAAGCATGAGTAAACAAGCAGGACGAAAAGGCGGACAATTTTATATTTTAGCAATGGCAGCGCTTTTGCTTCTGCAGATGGGCCTGCTGTTTTCTTATGGGAATAAAAAGGCGGGTTTTCATGAGGATGAGTTGTATACTTACTATTCCAGTAACAAGACGGCCGGATTGTTTGTCAATGACAGACAGTGGCTGGAACGGGAAGAACTGTACAATGATTTCGTGGTACTGCCCGGGGAAGGGTTCCGGTATGATGTGGTGTGGCAGATGCAGTCCTGGGATGTGCATCCGCCACTGTATTATTTTGTATTCCACACGGTATGTTCTCTCTTCCCGGGTGTTTTTGACAAATGGCTGGGGATAGGGATCAATTTGGCAGCTTATGTGGGGAGTTATCTGTTGCTGGCTTATTGTTCTTATACGGCGGTGCTGTGTGGCGGACTGGAAAAGAAAATCCAGGATCAGGAAAAGGAAGAGGGGAAGAAACGCAGGGCACAGATGATTTCTTTCCTTACCTGCCTTCTTTGGGGATTTTCGGCTGCGGTGATTTCCGGTGTGATGTTCATCCGTATGTACCAGCAATTGACCTTGCTGATTTTGCTGTGTCTGGGATTACATCTGAGGGCGGTAAGGAGACAGGATTTCCGGGTCAGAAGCTTTCTGTTTCCCCTTGTGGCGACGGTCTTTTTGGGATTTTTGACACAGTACTACTATATTATTTTTCATTTTTTCTTAGGCGCAGGGTTTTGTCTTTATCTGCTTCGGAGAAAGAAGGTAAAAGAGATGTTTTCTTATGGGGCCGCTTGTGCAGCCGGGCTTTTGGCGGCTCTTTGCTATTATCCTCCTGCCCTGTCCCACATTTTCAGGGGATACCGGGGGACGGAAGCTGTCAGTGAATTTGGCGACGCGTCCAATACGCTGGGCAGGCTTCGCTTTTTTGTGGGATTGTTCGACGATTATGTGATGTGCGGCACTTTAAGTATCTGGCTTTTGGCCCTTGCACTTTTGGCAGTGACTGTAGGATATTGGAAGAAAAGGGGCAAAATAGGAGGCAGAACGGGAAATCCGGCAGCAAGCCTGATGTTGTTTGGGGCAGCAGGGTATTTCTTTACCGTGTCCAAGACCGCACTTTTATTAGGGGAAACATCGAACCGCTATCAGCTTCCGGTCTATGGGATCTTGAGCTTTCTCCTTTTGTATGGGGGATGGAGCTTGGTGGAAAGCCTGATGGAAGTAATGGCGGGGAAAAAGACAGAGACGGAAAACCAGGAAACAGGAGGGAAACGGAAAGGAAGTGTGGGACTGGAAAAGACGCTGGCCTGCCTTTTTAGTGCGGCCCTGCTTGCAATTGACGTGATCGCTTTGGCACAGGGGAAAGTCTTTTTTCTCTATGAGGAAGAAAAAGAGATCATGGAATTTGTGAAGGAGCATAACGATGTGCCGGCGGTCGTGCTTTATCAGGAAACTTCCGGTGATCATATCTGGTGGTTGTCTGATGAACTGATGGAATACCCCAAGGTTTACCTTGCCAGTATGGGAAATAAGGAACCAATTGCAGACCAGGCGGTCATCCGGAGCGATTCGCTGATTGTCTATGCAGCAGACTCCGAAGATAGCGATGCCTGCCTCCAGGGCCTGCTTGGTACCAACTGGAAAACTTGCCAGTTGGTTGCCCAAAAGGGGCGTGGGGTATGGAAACTGTATTACCTTACCCGTTAAAGGCTAATGAAAGCGTTGGTTAGGAAAGGGGCATAATATCGTAGTTGACCTTTTGGTAAAAAAGCCGTTCCATTTCCTGTCTGTCTGTGATATGAAGCCCTAAGATCCACATGAGCTTGGCGTAGACAGCTTCCAAGGTCATATCGTAAGTTTCCAGAAAGGGCAGTTCATCCTTTGCCGCTTTGCCAACCACATAGGTATCCATGCTGCTACCCTCATAGGTCACCTGGGTGGTCATGACCAGCAGCTTTTCATGAGGCTTATACTGTTTCATTTCCGTGAGAAAAGCTTTTCTAAGGTGATCCGGCAGGCCTCCTACACCAAAGCCCTCCATGATGATGCAGTCATATTCCTGCAGGATATAGGGAACGATTTTGGCGGACACGCCGGGGGTCAGCTTCCACAAAAATACATCCCGGTCCATCTGGTGGTAGAAGGTTACTTCTTTGGGGTGGATAGTCTCTTCGATATAGTATAAAACCATGTCGTTTTGGACTTTGCCGATCACGGGAAAATTGATGCTGGAAAAGGCATCGTAACTGAAGGTGGAGGTCTTTTTGGCCCGGGTGCCTGCAATGATCTTCCCGTCGAAAACCACCCTTACATCCCTGCTCCGCTTATCTAACGCACAGCGAATGCTGTCATGCAGGTTTTTGCGCGCGTCCGTAATTTCGGAAAGGATGGACTTTTGGGCGCCGGTAAGGACGATGGGTTTTGCGGAATTCTGGATCAGGTAAGATAATGCGGCCGCGGTATAGGCCATCGTATCCGTGCCATGGCAGACTAAAAAGGCATCGTATCCGTCGTAATTTTGCTGGATAATACGGGCCAGAAGCAGCCAGTGTTCCACATCCATATTAGTGGAATCTATGCTGCATACTTCATAAGGGATCAGCTCGCATACCTTTTCAAATTCTTTTACATACTGTAGAAAATCCTGTGAGGATAACACAGGAGCAAGCCCGCTGCCGCTGTCCTTGGAGGCAATGGTCCCGCCGGTGGTCAATAGTAAGATCTTCTTTCTCATGATCTGCAGTACCTCAATCCATTTTTATGTGAGTTTATCATTGTAATAGAGATCTGGCAATGGGATAATGGTGTGGTGCAGTTAAAAGTATGCAGCCGTATGAGGAAGGACGTGGAGATGGCGCCAGGTATACCGGGGCCAAAAGATATCTTTTGGCTGCTATGTCATAAAAATAAGAAAGGTGGATAAAAATGAAGGATCGTATTAAGTTTTGACTATAACTGTTCGATATCATATAAGAAATGGCGATTTGTGAGATAAATTAGGAGACGATTATGGTCAGGAGAATGCTCAGAATTACAAGGATGTTGCTGGGCTTTGCGGCAGCAGCAATTTTGCTGGCACAGCCACTTACAGTGAATGCGATGGAAGGTGGAAGTGCTTTTGGTGACTATGTAGTTACTATTTATAATGAACAGAATGGACTTCCTACTGGTGAAGCCAATGTGGTGATGCAGACATCAGACGGTTACATATGGATAGGAAGCTATGGCGGATTGATCCGGTATGATGGGACACGTTTCAGAAATTTCAGTGAGGAGAAGGAGGGGATTTCCTCCTCCTCTGTGCGTTCTCTTTTTGAGGATTCTGAGGGAAGGCTTTGGATCGGAACCAATGATGCCGGTGTTTTCTTGTATGAAGACGGGCAATTTATAAAAATAGAAGGCCCTCAAAATCATACGTTCCTTTGTATCCGTGATCTTGCAGAAGGGAAGGACGGTACGATCTATGCGGCCTCCAGTTCCGGCCTGGCAATGGTCAAGGATGGGAAACTGTTTCCGATCGAGGCGCAGGAGCTTTTGGGAAATACGGTATATGGGCTGGGAGTGGACAGTTATGGAAGGATCTGGTGCTGCCTGAACCAGGGGATTTCTTTGGTTGTGGAACAGGGGCAGGTAGCAGCCCAATTTTCTTCCGATCTGTTTTTTGAGGACGTAGAAGCGTATTGCATGGCGTCGGATGCAGAGGGAAGAATCTATATCGGATCTTCAGGAAATGAGTTTGCCAGGATTCGTTTCAAGGATGAACAGCTTGCAGAAAGTTCTTTTGATATTACGGTTTTTGAGACAGGGGATGTATTTACCCACAACCAGATCCGGGTTTGTGATGACGGGGCAATGCTGATCTGTGGGCTTCGGGGATTTGGGCTGATGACGGCAGAGGGCAGCCTTACGGAGTTTGGAGAAAACAGAAAAGCGACCGCTGTGAATGCTGCGGTTGTTGATTATGAGGGGAATATCTGGCTGGCTTCCACATCGCTTGGGGTGGTGAAGTATTCGGTGGGATGTTTTAGTACACCTAATGAGACGGCAGGGCTTGACGGCAAGGCATTAAATACAGTAGTGAAGCTGGAGAATACCTATTATGCAGGGGCTGATGACGGATTGTTTGCCTTCGACGAAAACTGGAAGGCGGTGGAAAACCCGCTTACGGAGTTCCTTGCCAATGACAGGATCCGAAATATGATTGTGACCGATGACGGGCTTTTGTGGATTGCAACCTATTATGGCCATGGAGTGGTGACCTACGACCCGGTGACGGAAGAAATTCTTTGTTATGGGGAAGAAGAAGGTTTAGTTGGGGAAGGTGTCCGGGTGTTGTTCCAGTGCCAAGATGGTTCCGTGGCGGTTGGAACGCAAAATGGGATCAGCTTATTTCAAAATGGACAGATAATTAGAAATTACGGAAAAGGGGAGGATGGAGGATTGGAAAATGCCACCATCCTGTGTTTGGCGGAAGATGCAGACGGCGTGCTTTATGCAGGAAGCGATGGAGGCGGTATTTATGCGATCCAGGGAGACAAAATTGATAATTATGGGTTTGCCCAAGGGTTGAATGAAGGCGTTGTGCTGCGGATGTTGAAGGATCAGGAGGGAGACGGATGGTTTGTCAGTGCAGGCAGTAGTTTGTACTATTTTGATGGTAATTTCAAAAAATTAGAAAATTTTGAAAAGAGTGCAGGGAGTATTTTTGATCTGTACGAAAAAGACGGTATCCTTTATATGATGCAGAACAATGGGATCCTGGCGGTGGAGAAAGAAGCCCTTTTGGGAGAAGGAGCGGCAAGGACGGCGCTTTATGGGTTTTCCTATGGATTGACGGGATCATTAAATGCAAATACATGGAATTATTTGGGTGAGGATGGTATTTTGTACCTTTCTACAAGAAGCGGTATATGCCGTTTTGGCTTTTCGGTAGTTCAAAATCCCCAGCCGAAAGGAATCATCAGTGAAATCCGTGTGGACGAACAAAGCTATAGCTATCCGAAAGAGATCAGGCTGGGCAGAGGTGTGATGCGTATCACCATTGATTTTGCCACACTTTCCTTTACAGGGACTACGGACAGCGGTATGTCCTATCAGCTAGAGGGGTTTGACGAGGAAGAAACGGAGATCCGCAAGGAAAACAGCGGCAGTATCAGTTACACAAACCTGCCTGGAGGAGATTACAAATTCCGCTTGCGGGTATATGATCTTGCGGATCCGGAGATGAGTTTTGACTATTATGTGGATATCCACAAGGAAAAGAAGTTAACAGAGCATCCACTCTTTTGGATTGCAGGAGGTATCTTTTTGGCGGCAGTTTTGGTCCTGGCAAGCTATTTGATTGCACGGGTCAAAATCAGGAGTATCCAAAAACGCCAAAAGGAATATCAAACGATCGTAGACCAATTTCTTCGGGCTTTTGCCAAAACCATAGATGCAAAAGACAGGTATACCAATGGCCACTCCATTAGGGTAGCGTATTATTCCAGGGAACTGGCAAAGAGGATGAATATGTCTAAGGAAGACCAGGAACGGGTCTATTATGTTGCATTGATGCATGACATTGGCAAGATTGGCATTCCTGACAGCATTTTAAAGAAAGCAGATAAACTGACAAAGGAAGAAATGGATATTGTGAAGACGCATCCTACGATTGGCGGGGATATTCTCAAAGAATGCACTGCCCTTAAGGGAATTTCGGAGGGCGCTCAGTATCACCATGAACGTTACGACGGCACTGGCTACTGCCAGGGGCTTAAGGGAGAAGATATTCCGCTGATCGCCCGGATTATTGGGGTGGCGGATGCTTATGATACGATGGCCAATGAGAGGTGCTACCGGAAAGCTTTGCCGAAAGATGTGATCATCCGTGAACTGACCAATGGGTCTGGTTCACAGTTTGACCCTGATATTGTTCCCATTATGCTTAAGATGATGGAAGAAGGAAGTGTTCCGGTCGATTTAGACGGAAACAGCAGAGCTGAATTAACACATGCAGCAGATCATGAATAGAAATTGCCGATATGGATATTTTATGTTATACTGTTTGCGGTAATATTGAGCAGGGCCAAAGAAAAGTGGAGAAATGGACTGCGGGCAGACTGTATGTTGATAGATTGGAGGCAATTTATGTTATTGGACAATAAAACGATCCTTATTACCGGAGGGACAGGTTCTTTCGGCAAGTGTTTTACCAAGTATGTGCTTACGCACTTTAATCCAAAGAAAATCATTATTTATTCCAGGGATGAGTTTAAGCAGCTTATCATGCAGGGGGAATTTAAAGAATACTCTGATAAGCTCCGCTTCTTTATTGGAGACGTGAGGGATAAGGAACGGTTAAGGCGTGCCTTTGAGGGCGTGGATTATGTGATCCATGCGGCGGCGCTAAAACAGGTGCCTGCCTGTGAGTATAATCCCAATGAAGCCATCAAGACGAATATCCATGGAGCACAGAATGTGATTGATGCAGCTCTTGATTCGGAGGTTAAGAAGGTAGTTGCGCTTTCAACCGACAAGGCGGTTAATCCGGTAAACCTCTATGGCGGCACGAAGCTGGTGTCAGATAAGCTGTTTATTGCAGCAAATGCTTATGCGGGGAATAAGGATATCAATTTTTCTATTGTCCGTTATGGAAATGTGGCAGGGAGCAGAGGTTCTATTATTCCGATCTTTCATAATATCATTAAAAATGGGGGGAGGGAACTTCCCATTACGGATTACCGGATGACCCGGTTTTGGATCAGCCTGACCCAGGGGGTGGAACTGGTAGTTAAAGCGCTTGAGGAAGCTACAGGAGGGGAAACGTTCATTAGCAAGATACCTTCGTTTAAGGTGACTGACCTGGCAAAAGCAATGCTTCCTGATTGTGAAATGCCCGAAATCGGTATACGTCCCGGAGAAAAGCTCCATGAGATTATGGTGACGGTAGAGGATTCGGCGACCACCTATGAATATGATAAACATTTTATTGTTTATCCGCAGGTGATCTGGAATGATAAGCAGAAGATCAATACCGCGGGAAAGAAAGTGGAGGATGGATTTTCTTACAGTTCCGGTAACAACACAGAATGGCTTTCTGTGGAAGACATCAGGGAATTATTAAAGGATGTTGATCTGGAAAAATAAATAAATTTAAATAAAAATTGAATTGATTTCAGGAGGTAAAACAAGTATGAGATTAGTGACACGTTCTGATTTTGATGGGCTTGCCTGCGGCACTTTGCTGCTGGAGGCAGGAATTATTGATTCATGGAAATTTGCCCATCCCAAGGATCTGCAGGATGGGTTGGTTCCGGTGGATGAAAATGATGTCCTTGCGAATGTCCCTTTTGTGGAAGGATGCGGGCTTTGGTTTGACCATCATTCCAGTGAACATGAGCGCCAGCAGCTTGAAGGAAAATATAAGGGTGAGAGCCGGATCACTCCGTCCTGTGCAAGGATTATTTACGAGTATTACGGAGGCCGGGAAAGATTCTCACACTTTGACGAGATGATGGAGGCTGTGGATAAGGTGGATTCTGGCAACCTGACGATCGATGAGGTTCAGAATCCTACCGGTTGGATTTTGGTTGGCTTTTTGATGGATCCCAGGACGGGGTTAGGAAGATGGCGTAATTTTACAATTCCTAATTACCGCCTGATGGAGGAACTTATGCAGGCATGCCGTACCATGAATACGGATGAGATCTTAAATCTTCCTGATGTGAAAGAGCGGATCGAGGTATATTTTGAACAGACAGAAAAGTTCAAAGAGATGGTGAAAGCGCATACCCGTACGGAAAAGGATGTGATCATTACAGATCTTCGCGGCGTTGACCCGATTTATTCCGGAAACCGCTTTATGATTTACAGCATATATCCGGAGCAGAATATTTCGGCATGGATCGTCAATGGCAAAGGCGGAAAGGGTTGTTCGGCGGCAGTAGGCTATAGTATTTTAAACCGTACGTCCCATGTGGATGTAGGCAGCCTGATGCTGAAATACGGCGGGGGAGGGCATAAGGCTGTAGGAACCTGCCAGTTTACCGATGAAAACATGGATACGGAACTGCCTAAGATGCTGGCGGAACTGATCGGCTGATAAGGCAAACCTTGAGGTTTTTGACTTAAGGAGTAGAACAATACATAAGTTTGCATATAAATATTGTAAAAGATAGGTGCATTGGAGTTGTCCGGTGCACCTTTTTATAACATGAGGAAATACCTGGATGCAGTGGAGGGGAAAAGAACGCTTGCATTGCGGCAGGAGTGTGGAAGGGAGTGCAAAATATGGATATCAAAGTCCGGCAGGAATATATAGAAAAGGCCAAAAAGCTTCATGAGCTTTACCCGGTAGTAGACGCTCATTTGGATCTGGCGGGAGAGATCCTTCTTAGGAAAAGGAATGGGGAGCAGGATATTGTAAGGAACCATTATCTGCAAAACTTTCAAACGGCAGGGATTAATCTGGTGTTCTCCTCTGTCTATGTGGAAAACAGTGTGTTGGAAGAGCGAAAAGGAGAGAAACCGGCCCCGGGATGGGAAAACGCTCTTTTGCAGATCCAGGCTCTTAAGGAGGATGTGGAGGGTCTTACTGACGTGATTTTGGTTTTTGAAAGAAAGGATCTTGAGCAAGCCCTCTGTGAAAATAAGATTGGGATCCTGATTTATATGGAAGGGCTGGATTGTATTGGAGAGGACATAGCCCGGCTGGATCAGTTGTATGATTTGGGGGTGCGGGGATGCGCGCTTACTTGGAGCAGGCCAAACGCCCTTGGCAGGGGATGCTGCAAAGCGTTGGAATACCGGCAGATACCGGGCGGGCTGACTCCGGCAGGGATAGAGGCCATAAAACATATGGAGGAAAGATCCATGTTTCTTGACGTGAGCCATTTAAATGATGAAGGGTATGAGCAAGTGTGCCGGATCGCAAAAAAGCCATTTATTGCAACCCACTCCTGCAGCCGTAGTATTTTTGACAATTACCGGAACCTGACTGATGGACAAATGGAGGCGCTTGCCCGGCAGGGCGGAATTATGGGTGTCAACGGGTGTAAATATATTGCCGGATCGATAGCGGGCAATCATTTGGAAATGCTTTGCCGCCACATCGAGTATGAAGTGGAAAAAATTGGTGCAGCACATGTAGGCTATGGGTTTGACTTGTGCGATTCTTATGACCGCGCCAGAGCAGCGTTGTATGGACGGTCAGTTTCCGGGCAGGATGACTGTCTGCTGCATCACGGGCAGATACCATTATTAACCGCTGCCCTTTTGCAGAGAGGAATGAGTGAACAGGATTTGGAACATATGATTGGCGGAAACTTTGTAGAATATTTGCGAAAAGTGGTATTTAAAACATGACAGGCAGATGTCGTGTTTCTTTTGATAAAATAGGACAAAAGGTGAATGTATGAAAATAGACCGATTAATTGGCATTTTAGCTATCCTGTTACAAAAAGACACTGTCACGGCGCCAGACCTGGCAGAGCATTTTGAGGTTTCCCGGCGGACGATTAACAGGGATATTGAAGATCTGTGTAAGGCAGGGATCCCGATTGTCACAAGGCAGGGGCAGGGAGGCGGTATCTGTATTATGGACGGATACCGGATGGACAGGACTCTGCTGACCCATGTGGAGATGAAGGATATTCTTGCGGGCCTTAGAAGTCTTGACAGTGTAAACGGAACGAACCGATACGGGCAGTTGATGGAAAAACTCTTTGCAGGTTCTTCCGACTTTATGGCAGGGGATCAATCCGTGTTGATTGATCTTTCTTCCTGGTACAAAAAATCTCTGGCTCCTAAGATCGAAATGATCCGGGAAGGCATTGAAAACGGCACGGAAATTTCCTTTCTTTATTTTGCTCCGAAAGGGGAAAGCAGAAGAAGGATTGAACCATATTATTTAATTTTCCGTTGGTCAAGCTGGTATGTGTGGGGGTGGTGCTGCCAAAGAGAAGATTTCCGGCTGTTTAAATTAAACCGGATGGAGGAAGTATTTCTTACCGGAAAGAGATTTGAAAAAAGGAAACCGTCTATGCCTGATCTGGATGATGGCAAGATCTTTCCCGGCGGTATCAAGGCAACGATCCTTTTTGAGCCGGAGTGCAAATGGAGGCTGGTAGAGGACTTTGGGGTATCATGCTTTGAGGAACTGGAGGACGGGAAACTTTTGTTTCAGGCGGATTATACAGACAGGGAAAATTTGATCACCTGGATCATGTCATTTAGAGACGGGGCGGTGGTGTTGCAGCCGGAGGATATCCGTGTACAGATCAAAGAGAGTATTGAAGGCATGGCACGGAAATATGCAGAACTATAGGTAATATACATCACCTGCAGAAAGTGAGGATATGGTATGAGATATCAGTGGATTGATGAGTATTTATTGAGTAAGAAGGGCGTGACCAGGGATCTTCAGGAGAGTTGGAACTGGGTCCGATACCATGTTGGAGGCAAGATGTTTGCGGCCGTCTGCCTTGGGAGGGATGACAGGCCCTATTACATCAATTTGAAGCTGGAGCCGGCAGAAGGCGATTTTTGGAGATCCCAGTATGAGGATATCATACCTGGTTATTACTCCAACAAAAAGCATTGGAATTCTGTGAACCCGGACGGCGAAGTGCCGGACGATCTATTGAAGGATTTGCTGGACAAGTCGTATCAACTCGTACTTGGCGGACTGCCTAAGAAAAAACAAAAAGAGATTGCCGAAGGAGGAAATACGATGGGGAATTTAAGTTGTTGTGGAACGGACTGCCAGGCTTGTGCGTTTTTGGGCACGATGTGTAAAGGATGTAACGAGTGCCAGGGAAAGGTGTTTCACGCGCCAGAAGGACAGGCATGTCAGATCTATGAGTGTTCTATAAACCAAAAAAAGTATCAAGGGTGTGGGGAGTGCGGACAAATTCCCTGTGATATTTGGAGAAAAACCAAGGATCCTTCCATGACAGAGGAAGAATTTGAGAAAAATATCAATGAAAGGGTAGGAAGGCTGCGCGGATAGGGATTGATTTGGCGATAAGAAAAAATCCCAAAATGAAAATGCCCGCAAAGGACGGCGCCGGATAAACTGCGAACAGTAATCCGGCATCCGGCCGGTAAAGAAAGCATAACAGGGGGCATCATTGTATCTGAAAAGTGTCCGAAAGCAGCAGCCAGTTTGCACGGAACAGCCGCATGATCTGCCAGTATCCCATGCCTCTTAATCCGTAGGCCGGCAGCAGGGAAAACTTTTCCCGGATACTTCTTACATCCTCAAACCAAACTTCATGTTCCAAACCGTCCTTTTCATAGTGGAAATATGGGGACATGGCAACTTCGTCAAACTGGATGGGAACGCCTGCGGAAACGGCGATCTGGACAGCTTCTACATTGCCGATGGTTTTTGCGGCGGAAACGCCCCGGACATAAGGCAGAGTCCAGTCGTAACCGTAATTGGGGATGCCTAAGTCAATCTTGGCGGGATCGATCCGGGTAACGGCGTAGTCTACCACCTCCCGGACTTTGTTGATGGGGGCAACAGCCATTGGTGGGCCGTAGGTGTAACCCCATTCATAAGTCATGAGAAGCACGCTGTCCGCGGCAGAGCCAAGCAATGCATAGTCTTTGCCTTCATACAATACGCCCTGCTGGTTATCAGAGGTTTTTGGCGCTAAAGCGACGGATACATGGTAGCCGTATGGCGATAAAAATTCCCGTGTCTGTGCCACGAAATTAGCATAGGGAATGCGGTCTTCGGGAAGGATATATTCAAAGTCAATGTCCAGCCCCTGGAATCCCTTTTCCGAAAGGGTGGAGAGCAGATTGGAAAGGAGCGTTTGGATAATTTCCTCATTATTTACCAGTGTGGTGATAAGGAGATTGTTGAAACGTCCGTCAGGCCCAAAGGGGGTTAGGGTCAGTACGGGTGATGCGCCATAGTTTAAAGCTGCCGTGACCATGAAAGTATCGTCAACCTGTGGGGGGACTAATTGTCCTTCCGGGGTAAATCCGTAGGAAAAAACATGCAGGTTGGTGAGGTAAGGCAGGGTTTCTTCCAACACAGATTCCCTGATGTAGGGATAGGCATACCCGCCCACAACGGCAGGGTAGGATGGGGCAGGGTTTTGACCGTCATTGACCAGCAATGCTTGCCCGATGGCAAGAGGGTAAGGGGAAATGAGTTGGTTATCATAAATGATTGTGGATGGGGAAATTCCGTAATAAGAAGCAATCAGATCCACCGAATCTCCAGGCTTTACAACATAAATATCCATAAGAACTCCTATTGCAGGAAAAGGCTGCATGATGAGAGGGTATGGTTTATTGTATGCAGGAGTGGAAATTATGACTTTTATAATATTAAAAACTACTGGATTTTATGGTAAAATAGCAGTATGATATTTTACAGGGATAAACAGGAACATTAGGTGTATTTGAACGGGCTTTAAAGTATAAAATGAGTTAAACAGTAACACAAGGTGTAAAAATTCAGCACTGAGGAAAAGGATTAACACAAATATGAATCAGGGCTATAAAGTATATTGACAAAAGAATGAAACAGGTATAAGATATGTTTATAAGCGAAAAAAGTAAAAATTTGGAAGAAAGGAGGAGATGTTGGATAAAACCATATTCAACCAAAGGAAAATGAAAACAAAAGAAATAAAAGTGATGCAGATAAGAATAAAAGTATATGTTTTGAGAGATATCTCTGTTGAAAGAATACAAGCGGAAATGGCAGCGTTTTTGGATCAGGGATTGGTCAGGGATGTCCGTTTTGCCGAGTTGCATCAAACCAACCAATTTAAAGGTTATTGCTATGACTTATTATATCCGGTAGAGCAAGGTAAAGTCTACAAGAAGGGCGGGATATACACCTTGACGATCCGCACGATCGACCTGGAGCTTGCCAGATATTTTGCAACGCAGGCCGTAAATGTTTATACACAAGCGGTCAAGGCGCTTACGGCAGAAGTAAAGGTTATACCCCAAAAGCCAATTGAATTATTGTATACTTTGACCCCGGTAATATTAAAGTGCGGGGAAAAAGGGTTTTGGCGGGATACCTTATCTGTGGAACAATACGAGGAGCGGCTTAAAGTGAACCTTTTGAAGAAATGGCGGCAGTTTTATGGAGAAAAACTGCCGGAAGACTTTGAACTGTTCATGGGGATAGAATTTTTAAATAAAGTACCCATAAAGGTAAAGTACAAAAATATCCATTTGCTGGGGGACAAGTTACGCCTGTATATTGCAGGAAATGAAACGGCCCAGAATCTTGCACAAATGGCAATTGGCGTAGGCGCGGGAGAAATGAACAGCCGTGGGATGGGGTTTTGCAACCACCACTGGCTATAGGGGGTGAGGAAATATGCTTGGCGAGTGTTTGGAGATATTTAGGAGTTATACGGAAGAAGAAAGAGAAAATGAGATTTTAAAAAACTATATCCCTAAGGATGGGACATACATTCTTGTTATGGAAAACGGCGAGGCGTTTGTGGCGGACATTAAGCTGGATAAGAAAACCGGACAGATGAGTAAAAGCGCGGGTGGATATGAGGATTTTTGCTATTATGACTATCACAGTAATCTGGTATCGATGAATAAGCCACTGGACACGAATAAGGTTATCCAC
Organism: uncultured Lachnospiraceae bacterium; assembly: GCA_910585005.1. Classification (GTDB taxonomy): domain Bacteria; phylum Bacillota; class Clostridia; order Lachnospirales; family Lachnospiraceae; genus Suilimivivens. The sequence continues at coordinate 92,144 of CAJUCN010000003.1, forward strand.
TCCAACAATTATCTTTCCTTTTTCGTAAAGAAGGAGAGCATCCTAAACGGAAAGTTGACGAAAGACATTGTTGACGAGTATTACGATATCTTAGAACACCCGGAAAAAAAATATGGGAAGACGGCGGCTATGCCTATTTATGAAAATCTGGAAACGGAAATTGGGGCGGTGGATGCAGAAGTTTTACAAAGAAACAGGCAGTGGGTTCTTGACCATATCTTTTGTATAGAAAGTTTGAAACAAGATATCGATATGAGCAAAAAGGATTACCTGAAGATTTTTTTTGCGGCTGACAGGGAAGTGTACCGGAGGGAAGGGAACCGGTATCTGATTCCTAATATTTATAACAGTAATCAATACAATGTCATGGTGGAAGGGAAAACTTATGGGCTGCCCGACAATAATCAGGGAATGAATGCAAAAAAACCTTTCTTATCAATCAAAACAAGGAAAAGTTCTGCCCCGTACCTATTAGATAGGGAAGATGCTATATTGCAGAAACAATTTTTTGATTATTTAATGAACTTTGCGTCGGTAGGGAAATTAAATATTTATGTGGATCAGGAAAGGAAAGCTATTTTAGGTTATAGAAATGACGAATATCCGAAAGAATCCCTGAGTGGGTTCTATTTAAGGATACAAAAGGGAAAAGAAGTCGAAATCCGTGACCAGGATGTGGTTCCCTTTTTTGATAATCATTTGAAAAGACCTTTTGCATACGAGAACAGATTGGGGATAGAGGATGAAAAGAACCCAGAACATGAATTTGGGAAGATCTGTGAAACTTTGAAAGAGGTAGAGTGGCTGATTAATGATGTTTTCTTTTCAAAGATGCTGGTCAATAATTATTTTTCGGAGGAAACAGATATCAAAATAACGGAAGAATCCGTAAAGAGGATGTTGCTTTTATCCAGAAGGAAGTTATTTGGCTGGCTGCACTTGGGAAATGCAGCCGGGATGAGGGATCTGCTTGACCAGGTATCAAGAGAGCTAATCATAGGTTCTATATTAAATGGGCATACGTTAAAGGCGGCAAAGCAGCTTAACTTAAGGATGTCGCTAATGCAGTATTTTTCGGAAGGAGGAGAGGAAATGGCAGATTTTTCTATGGAATTAAGAGAAAATCTGAAAGTGAAAATATTTTCGGAAGAATATATGGGGTTGGAAAGTGACAGGGAATATTATTTTGCGGTGGGGCAGTTAGTCAGGTACTTCATTTACTTAAGTAAGGCGGGGAAAAAGAAGCAATCGTTGATCAATCCTTTTTTAAATGCCCGGACAGATGCCAAATTAAAAGAATTGTTAGGGAAACTTTACAAAAAATATAATTATGACATTCCGGTAGGGGGAGAACACGTCAGCAGGTTATACGGGATGATAGAGTGCTATGAACCCGCAGGGCAGGTAATGCAGGATATGGTTAGTGCGGGCTTTGTGATCGACAATCTGATATTGGAGAAGAAAGAGAAGAAAGAGAAGGAGGAGAAGGATGATGAATAAACGTGTTTATGGGGTGATTGGGATTTCATCAATTATGGCCAACTGGAATGCTGATTTTTCAGGGTATCCTAAAACAGTTTCCGATGGAAGGACTTTTGGGAGTGATAAGGCATTGAAATATCCCATGAAAAAAATGTGGGAAAATGAAGGAAAGAAAGTGCTTTACATCAAGTCAATGAAATTTACGGAAAATAAGGGAGAGATGTCATTAGTGCCTCGTTCTTTAAAAGAACGGTATGAGCTTCTTTTTGGGGAATCGACAAAGGACAACAAAAAAACTTTAACAAACCTGATGTGTGCGGTAGATGTAAAAAACTTTGGCGCAACGTATGCGGAATCCGGAAGCAATATAGCCATTACAGGGGCAGTGCAGATCGGACAGGGATTTAATGTTTACGACCAGACAGAGCCTCAGGAACAGCAGATTCTGTCTCCGTTCCGGGATGCTTCAAAAGATACTTCCAAGGAAGGGGAAAAGGGGGAAGCAAAAAACTCTACACTGGGAACCAAGATAGTCAGCGACGAAGCGCACTATATGTATCCGTTTGTAATAAACCCGCTTGCATATAAGGAGCTGGTAGAGCTGGGGGTGACGGATGGATATACACAGGAGGATTACAATAATTTTAAACGTACTTCGCTTGTATGTGCAACATCCTATGCGACCAATTCCAAGGAAGGATGCGAAAATGAATTTGCCCTGTTTGTGGAAACGGAGCCGGATGTGTATCTGCCAAACCTGACATCCTATCTTTCTTTCCGAAAGGAAGAAGATAAAAATATAATTGTTTTATCCTGCGAGAAGTTACTTAAGGATCTGGGAGAAAGGATTTTAGCAGTGGAAATTTATTATAACCCGGATACAGTACAACTGGAACAAGATATAGAAGGGGCGAAAATCTTTAACATCCTGACACAAAATGAGGTATAGTGTATGGAAATTTTATGTTTTACGTTAAGTGGGAAAACGGCTTTTTTTAAAAAGCCGGAAGTAAATACTTATGTCTATTTTACATATGGAAACATCCATAAGATTGCTTTGCTTGGGATATTTGGCGCTATCCTTGGCTATGGCGGCCATACACAGAAATATAATGAAACTGGTAAAACTAAGAAATTGGTCGAAGGCTGCCCGGACTTTTATGAAAATCTCCGGGGGCTGAATGTTTCGGTGGTTCCTAATGCGCCAAGCGGTTTTATCCGTAAAAAGATCCAGGTGTTTAACAATTCAGTGGGGTATGCGTCAAAGGAACAGGGTGGAAACCTGATCGTGAAGGAGCAATGGCTGGAAGAACCTTCGTGGGAGATTTATGTGCTACTTGATTGTGATATGGCAATAGGACTATGCAAGGCAATTCAGGGGAAAAGCTGTACCTATATACCGTACCTTGGGAAAAATGATCATTTTGCGGATATCACTTCTGTGCGTGTGACAAAAGCAGATAAATTAAGCTGTGGAATAGCAGAAATATCATCGCTGTTTCCAAGGGAAAGCGGAGTGGCGCAGGCAAGCGGGGATTCCTGGGATGATGAGCAGGCGACCTTCCGCTATGAGGAAAAATTGCCCATTCAATTGGATCCGTGGACAAATAATTATGTTTTACAGAGTTTTCTTTATACGGATGCTGTTATTTCATGGGAAAATCAGAAGGTGTATTGCATAGATGGTAAAAATATCATGTTCTTTTAATTAGCATACTGACAATGGGAAGCCGGAGATAGATCCGGCTCCTTATTTTTAGGAGAGAGGGTATCATGGAATTAAATTTTATATCCGCTGAAAAGATATTAAATAATCCCGAACTGTATTTTGCTCATAAAAACAGCCCGGAAAAAAATAGGGAAGGGTTTGAAACGTTGGAGGAACATACGATCCTTTGCCAGAAGTATTTTTCCTGGATCTTTGAAAAGAAAGGGATCGGGGAATGCATCGGGCGTTTTCTCGATACCTATATGGGAACGGCCGGGGAAGAAGAGAGGGAATTGGTAAGAGAAATGTGGTGTAATGTGGTCACGTTTCATGATGTGGGGAAGCATAATCCCAATTTCCAGAGGAATGTGCTGGGGAGGAAGGAAGTGAGGAAGGATCCGGCGTATGGGCCGGCGGGAAACAGGCATTCTGCCTTGTCAGCAGTTCTTTACATGGATTACTATTTGAAAAGAATTAGAAAAATAGGCGGAGTTCAGGGGAAAAAGATGTGTCTTTTGATGTTGTGCAATGCCCATGCAATTGCAAGGCACCATAGTGGTTTGACATCTGTACAGAGTTTTATCTGTGGCCTGATAGACGGGAATGACAGGGGAATCACTAAGATTTTTTTACAGGCGCGGCAGGGCGCATATGCGGAAACCTTTGAGTTGGACGAAAAAAATTTAAGGAAACTAAGAAGGTTTTCTGGAGAAGCGAGTGAGGCATTAACCAGGGAACAGGGAGTATGGCTGTATTTTTATGGGAAACTTACTTATTCTATGCTGGTTGCCGCCGATTATTATGCTACCTCGGGTTTTATGTCTGATGTGTGGATAGAAAGCTTAGGAGGGATAGAACATATTGAAGATTTTTGTGATGCCCACCAGAATACCTCAGTGAACCGGGCTATACGGGCTTATGAAAAGGAGCGTTATCCGTTAGATCCGGTACGTTTAAAGGAGGAAAAACAGATCAATATTTTGCGGAATGAAATTTTTTTGGATGCGGAAAGGCAATTACTCAAGGAAAAACAGAGAAATATTTTTTATTTGGAGGCGCCTACAGGAAGTGGAAAAAGTAACGTTTCCATCAACTTAAGCTTACAGTTGGCAATGCAGGATAAACAGTTAAAAAAAATATATTATGTATATCCTTTTAATACGCTGGTAGAGCAGAACCAGGATATTTTGCAAAATGTTTTTGAGAGTAATCCAGAGATTTTATCGGACATTGCGGTGGTCAATTCCATTGCGCCGATTAAATGCATACAGAAAAGCAGGCAGATAAGCGGGGAGGAGGAGGAAAACGGTTATTATGAACAGGCTTTGCTAAACAGGCAGTTTTTGAATTATCCGATGATCCTGACGACTCATGTGAGCCTTTTTGATACGTTGTTTGGGGATACCAAGGAATCAGCGTTTGCGTTTTACCAACTGCCGGGAAGTATTATTGTGCTGGATGAGATCCAAAGTTATAAAAATTCTCTCTGGGGGGAGATTATCACTTTTTTGACAGAAGCGGCAAAATTTATGCATATGAAAATAATTATTATGTCTGCCACACTACCTGATTTGGGACAGTTAAAAGACAAATCGGAACATACCGGATATTTGATCCAAAACAGGGAGAAGTATTTTTGCCACCCTTGTTTTAAAGAGAGAGTAAAAATTAACGGGGAGCTTTTGGCAGGGGATATGAGTATGGAAAGACTGTGCCAACACATTGAAGGAAACTGTGGAAAAGGGAAAAAGATCCTGGTGGAGTTTATCACGAAATCCCATGCGGAGGAAGCTTATCATATCTTAAAAAATAAGGATGGGATAAAAGAAAAAATATTTTGTATGACCGGGGATGACAGCATCCTTGAAAGGAAGAAGATTATTGGGGAAATCAAAAAACAGAGTGAGTCGGCCATTTTGGTATCCACGCAGGTTGTGGAGGCGGGTGTAGATATTGATATGGATATTGGATACAAAAACATTGCCAAAATGGATAGTGAAGAACAGTTTTTGGGAAGGATCAACCGTTCTTATAGCGGGGGAAGGGATGGGGTGGTCTACTTTTTCCAATTGGACACGCCCAGGGGGATTTATAGGAACGATATACGCACTGAGCGGGAATTCATGATAACCCAGCCGGAAATTTGGGATATGTTGGAGAATAAAGATTTTGAATCCTATTATGGGAGAATATTAAAGATATGGAAAAGAAACTATGGGGAAGTGATGGGGCAGGATTTTTTTGGGAAACAGGTAGGGGAGTTGGATTTCCCGCAAGTAAAAAAGCATATGCAGTTGATTGATGATGACAGGCTGAATATTTCCGTTTTCCTTGGGAGAAAGCTGGTAGATGATGAAAGCGGAGAAGTGATAGACGGAAATGCCCTGTGGAAGGAGTATAAAAAATTATTGCGAAACGGGGAAATGGGGTATGCAAAGAAGAAAGTTAAAATGTCTAATATTATGGCGAAGATGAACTGTTTCATCTATCAGCTCTATCAAGAATTAGATGTTAGCTTTGATGATCAGATAGGGGAATTATTTTATATAGCTGATGGAGAAAACTATTTTGAAGACGGGAGGTTAAACCGTAAAAAGTTGACGGGGCAGTTAGGAGAATTTGTGGAATTTATATAGGGGGTGGATAAAATGCGGGTAAACGGAACTCTGGTCAATTATTATTTCCATTGTAAGCGGCAGTGTTATATGCACGGAAACCGTCTTAATTTGGAGGATAATAGCGAACAGGTAAAGATAGGAAAGGCGATTCATGAAGAAAAGAATGATTCGGGTCAAACGGAAATTGCGTTGGACAATATCCGCTTAGACAGGCTGAGTGATGAGTACCTTACAGAGGTAAAGAAGTCTGATGCAGATGTAAATGCTGCAAAATGGCAGCTTTTATTCTACTTAAAGGTGTTGAAGGACATGGGGGTCTTGCGGAAAGGGAAACTTGAGTTTGTGGAAAAGGGGAAAAGCAATAAAAAAGTATTGTATTTTGACCTTACACAGGAGGCAGAAGCGGAATTGGAAAAGTATATAGAAGAAATTCAAAACTTGTTGGGTCAGGAAAAGATTCCTGAGGTAGTGAATAAGGCGCAATGTAAAAAATGTGCCTATTATGAATATTGCTATATATGAGGGAGGGCTGAGTATGGGAAGCACCAGATACATAACATCAATGGGGGAACTAACCAGGAAGGATAATTCGCTTTGCTTTCGCAAGGAAGGGAAAAATATTTATATCCCGATTGCAAATACGAAAGAAATTTATTGTTTGAATGAAGTGTCCATAAATACAAAGCTTTTGGATTTTTTGTCAAGAAATCATGTGATCGTGCACTTTTTTAATTACCATGAGGGATATAGCGGAACCTTTTACCCGAGAGAACAATATATGAGCGGCAGACTGCTGGTAAAGCAGGTGGAGACATTTCAAAATCACCGTTCTGATATCGCAAAGGCCATTGTGAAAGGGATAGGGGAAAATATCTATGAGGCGCTGTACCATTATTACAAACATGATAAGAAAGAAGTGATAGAAACCCTTCATTGGATCAGGAAAGAGTTTTATGAAAAAGTGCAGTGTGTAGGCAATGTAAAGACGTTAATGACTTTGGAAGGAGAACTATGGAGCAGGTTTTATGCAAGTTTCCAGTATTTTTTGCCGGAAGACTTTATGATGAATAAAAGGGTAAGAAGGCCTCCTAATAATCCAATGAATGCAATGGTATCCTTTGGAAATACTTTGCTGTACGGTAAAACAATAGCTGCCATATACCAAACACACTTAGACCAAAGGATTAGTTTTTTACATGAGCCATCGGAAGGAAGGTTTTCTTTGAGCCTGGATTTGAGTGAGGTATTTAAACCTGTCATTGTGTTCCGTACCATATTTGATTTGGTAAATAACCGGAAGATCCAGGTTGCAAAGCATTTTGATAAAAAGGTCAATTATTGCCTCTTAAATGATGAAGGACGTAATATTTTTATACAAGCTTTTGAGGGGAGAATGGAGTCCGTGTTCCAGCATCCGGTCTTAAAAAGGAAGGTTTCATACAGGACAGCTATAAAATTGGACGGATATAAATTGATAAAATGTATTTTGGAAGGGAAGGAGTTTGTGCCTTTTTCTTTGAAGGAGGGAATGTGATGGCTAATAAAAAGAATTTGAATTATAATTACGCATTTGTCTTTTATGATGTCAATGAAAAAAGGGTGCAAAAGGTTTTTAAGGTATGCAAGAGATATTTATCACATTATCAAAATTCGGTTTTCAGGGGTGAAATGTCCCCATCAAAGCTAATCCAGTTAAGAACCGATTTGCGGGCAGTGATTCATGATGAGGAGGATTTTGTATGTATTATAAAATTAATGAATGATAGCGTGTTTGGAGAGGAGGTGCTTGGGAAAAAAGATAAGGAAAATGGGGAAAGCCTTATCATCTAGTGATTTGTACTTGAAGTTCCTATGCAAATTTTCGAGGATATTATTTTAAGTGTGTAAGTTCAGAAACGGGGGCGTAGCGTGTACACTGAGTGCTCTGGATTTGTGTAATCGGGAAAATAGGACATATTTCCATCAGGTTTTTGGATATGGAGTGCTAATTACCAGGCGAAAATGCCGGGGAAATGCGGATTTTCTTTGAAAATACGGCCAATAAAGGGGCAAATGTGGAAGGAGGTTCGGGGAACGAATTTGCCTGGTAAAAAATGGAAAAAAGATTGTTTTATGGGGCAAATATTAATATAATGGAAATAGAAAAGGCGATAAAACGCTGGATAAATAAGAACATGAGATGTATTTGAATTATGTATCAGGTACGAAAGTTTAGGAGAGTTTCACGGATAAATAAGAACATGAGATGTATTTGAATTTGCGTTACTTTTTATGTTAATTCTTGAAAGGTGGTGATAAATAAGAACATGAGATGTATTTGAATTCCAAGAAAAAAATAATTCCGTAAGGGCCATTATGCGATAAATAAGAACATGAGATGTATTTGAATTTTTCCAAATCCCAGGTAATAGAAACATTAGTAACCAGATAAATAAGAACATGAGATGTATTTGAATGGTGCACTTTCCGGATAAACTACAGTAGCAAAATGATAAATAAGAACATGAGATGTATTTGAATAACGAAACAGTAACAGGAGTACCAAAATCATAAGATAAATAAGAACATGAGATGTATTTGAATTGTTCTGCTTATGTATGATAGTGTTAAGACTCCTGGATAAATAAGAACATGAGATGTATTTGAATCGCAAATTAATTTTTTTATGTTTTTTCGTTTACTTTGATAAATAAGAACATGAGATGTATTTGAATAAAATGTTCGAATCCATACCCTTGGATTCCAAGGGATAAATAAGAACATGAGATGTATTTGAATCCAAGGGGGGGAGTCGTAGTGCCCCCCCCTTTCCTAAGATAAATAAGAACATGAGATGTATTTGAATAATATAATTAAAAAAAATATCTTGTAAACCTTCTAAGATAAATAAGAACATGAGATGTATTTGAATGGTTTTTGCTCGACTTGCTAAACCTTTCCGTGAGGATAAATAAGAACATGAGATGTATTTGAATAAACGTTTCATAAAAAACCTCCTTTTGAAATCTTTGATAAATAAGAACATGAGATGTATTTGAATTGTTGTGATTATGTATGATAGTGTTAAGACTCCTGATGATAAATAAGAACATGAGATGTATTTGAATCAGGAATCAAAAGTCCCTATAGACTCCGATTCAGAAGATAAATAAGAACATGAGATGTATTTGAATGCACCAGAAAAACAACGAACATCATCGGTAAGATACGATAAATAAGAACATGAGATGTATTTGAATTCTTGATAATCCAGATAAAGCACAGTATCTTACCGGATAAATAAGAACATGAGATGTATTTGAATTTGCCCAAATCCCAGGTAATAGAAACATTAGTAACCGATAAATAAGAACATGAGATGTATTTGAATTCCAGGAAGAAAACAATTCCGTAAGGGCCATTATCCGATAAATAAGAACATGAGATGTATTTGAATGCAGCTTTGGCCGGCTTATACCTTCGATCTTAAGGATAAATAAGAACATGAGATGTATTTGAATCACGAAGATAAGTTACCGAAGGTTTCCTGTCATACCGATAAATAAGAACATGAGATGTATTTGAATGGGCGGAAGACGTGACGGCAGAGAGGGCAGAAGCGGTGATAAATAAGAACATGAGATGTATTTGAATCCTTGATAATCCAGATAAAGCACAGTATCTTACCGGATAAATAAGAACATGAGATGTATTTGAATATGGAGATAAGAAAAATTATCTTGTGACAGACTTTCGATAAATAAGAACATGAGATGTATTTGAATGAAAATGCTTATATTACAGGTGGACAGATTAAAAGATAAATAAGAACATGAGATGTATTTGAATGAAGATTCCAGATACATAAGAATGTGCGTTGCCCCGATAAATAAGAACATGAGATGTATTTGAATTATTTTGTGAGTTCGTCTTCTATATGGTCTAACAAGATAAATAAGAACATGAGATGTATTTGAATGAGCGGAGGTTTGGGAATGGAAAATAGGGATAATGGATAAATAAGAACATGAGATGTATTTGAATACTATGCAGACATTACTTTGTCAGACGGGACAGTCCGATAAATAAGAACATGAGATGTATTTGAATCCCAATGCCGCGCCGCATGAGGGACAGCGTGGTAAGATAAATAAGAACATGAGATGTATTTGAATTCCAGACGGGCGTAAACAAACCTACAAAAAGCCTTTTGATAAATAAGAACATGAGATGTATTTGAATCCATTCGTCAGTATGCAGTTATTCCAGTGGCTTTCCGATAAATAAGAACATGAGATGTATTTGAATAGATATGGCGAGGATGGATATAGGAGACTTATGCAGGATAAATAAGAACATGAGATGTATTTGAATTTAACTGGCGTTGAAATCAGTGGAAACTATACAGCAGATAAATAAGAACATGAGATGTATTTGAATGCCGAGGGATAGCCGCCCGGCTCTGAAGATGGCAGATAAATAAGAACATGAGATGTATTTGAATTTCTCCAAATCCCAGGTAATAGAAACATTAGTAACCGATAAATAAGAACATGAGATGTATTTGAATCATATATAAGATTTCTCTCTAACGGGAGACAGAGGAGATAAATAAGAACATGAGATGTATTTGAATTACTCCGTAAATTCTTTGTATGCCTTTGGGGTTCTAGATAAATAAGAACATGAGATGTATTTGAATCAAAAGGAATATAGAGAAGCGGAGGGCATTAGCAGATAAATAAGAACATGAGATGTATTTGAATGCCCGTGGCTCATTCACATACTGATTCGTCCAGTTGATAAATAAGAACATGAGATGTATTTGAATACTACAAAAGTCCCACGAGAAGAATGATAAGGATGATAAATAAGAACATGAGATGTATTTGAATGCAATCTTCCTAGCCATTTCTGCAACGACAAAACTGATAAATAAGAACATGAGATGTATCCTAAATCATAAGAATGTATATAGTTATTAGGAAACAAACTATGTATGGTACCATTAAAGTTTTAATGGCAATCATGCAATACATATTTATGATGAAAATGTACATGCTCAAATTGGGAAAATAATTTAAATAAACTTTGGGTGTTGTATAATAAATAGAAAAAATTTATAATAATCATTAGTCAAAGCCCCGCTGTAAACAACAGGGCAAACTTGCAATACAACAGAACAGTAAGGCATTGAGCAATGCGGCATTTGCCAAACATATCGAATGATGTTTGTGCGTGCAAGCACAACATTTGGCTGATTGTTCGCATGAAAATTGCCAAAACAGTAATCTCGTAACAGGAGGAACCAAAATGAACTATGACCAGGCACTTTCAAAATTAACTGCCGCTGGGCAGGAACATGTGATGCAATACTACGGGGCATTAAATGAGGAGCAAAAGGAGTCATTGCTCACCCAGATCGAAAATACGGATTTTTCTGTGCTGGGTTCTCTGGAACAGAAGGATGGGGCAGGAAAAAGAGGGAAAATCACACCTCTTGCGGCAATGCAGCTTCCACAGATTCGTGAAAAGGAACAGGAATTCCGGCAAATAGGGATTGAAGCGATCCGTGCCGGAAAAGTTGGAGCCGTGCTTTTGGCTGGCGGGATGGGAACCAGGCTGGGCTCTGACAATCCTAAGGGAATGTACAATATTGGATTGACAAAAGAGGTTTATATTTTTCAACGCTTGATCGAAAACCTTTTTGATGTGGTGAGGGAAGCAGGTGCGTGGATTCCCCTTTATGTGATGACCAGTGATAAAAGCCATGAGGCTACTACGCGTTTTTTGAAAGAACATGGTTATTTTGGATATAATAGTGATTATGTTACCTTTTTTGTACAGGATATGGCTCCGGCATGTGACTATGAAGGTAGAATTTATATGGAGGAGAAATGGAAGATGGCGACCTCGCCAAATGGTAATGGAGGGTGGTACTCTTCTATGTATAAATGGGGTGTGGCTAAAAAGGCCCTTGAAGATGGGGTGGAATGGCTGAATGTGTTTGCAGTTGACAATGTGCTTCAACGGATTGCTGATCCCTGCTTTGTAGGCGCAGTCGTGGCCAATGACTGTGCAGTAGGAGCTAAGGTAGTGCGTAAGTGTACGCCGGATGAAAAGGTGGGCGTGATATGTCTGGAAGATGGAAGACCTTCCATTGTAGAATATTATGACCTTACGGAAGAGCTGATGGATGCCAAGGACAAAAACGGAGATCCGGCGTACAATTTTGGTGTGATCCTGAACTATCTGTTCCGGATTACCGACCTGGAAAAGATCAGGGAGAAGGCGCTGCCTTTGCATGTCGTGGATAAGAAGATCCCTTATATGGATGAAGAAGGCAATTACTGTAAGCCGGATAAGCCAAATGGATACAAGTTTGAACAGTTGGTGCTCGATATGATCCATGAACTGGATAGCTGCCTGCCCTATGAGGTAGAGCGTAAGAAAGAATTTGCCCCGATCAAAAATGCAACGGGGGTTGATTCTGTGGAAAGTGCGCGGGCTCTTTGCACGGAGAACGGTATCCAGTTGTAAATGGGAATGGTTTTAACATTTTGACAGGTCTTGGTAACATTCATACCTTGCAGGGAGCGGGCATTTTTGTTTACAATTTAAGTACAAAACAGGAAACGTAAATTGAGAGTACATGCTTAGAAGGAAACGGAGGTAACAAAATGTCAATCTTGGTTACAGGCGGGGCCGGGTATATCGGCAGCCATACGGTGGTAGAGTTACAGAATGCAGGGTATGATGTGGTAGTTGTGGATAATTTAAGCAATTCCAGCGAAAAAAGTCTTAAGAGAGTGGAAGCGATTACTGGGAAGCCAGTTACCTTTTATAAGGCGGATATACTGGACAGAAATGAGCTTGATCACATTTTTGAAAAGGAAGATATTGACTCTTGCATTCATTTTGCAGGGCTGAAGGCAGTAGGTGAGTCCGTACAGAAGCCTTGGGAATATTATGAGAACAATATTGCAGGTACGTTAACCTTGGTAGATGTGATGAAAAAGCACGGGGTAAAGAACATTATCTTTTCCTCCTCAGCAACGGTTTATGGAGATCCGGCAGAGATTCCCATTACCGAAGAATGCCCCAAAGGCCAGTGCACGAATCCGTATGGCTGGACGAAATCTATGCTGGAACAGATTCTTTCGGATATGCAGAAGGCGGACCCGGAATGGAATGTGATCCTTCTTCGGTATTTTAATCCTATCGGTGCACATAAAAGCGGCACCATAGGGGAAAACCCTAATGGGATCCCCAACAATCTTATGCCATATATTACACAGGTAGCGGTAGGAAAGCTGAAGGAACTTGGGATATTTGGCAACGATTATGATACGCCGGATGGAACTGGCGTAAGAGATTATATCCATGTGGTAGATCTTGCGGTCGGCCATGTGAAAGCTTTGAAGAAGATAGAGGAAAAGGCAGGGCTTTGTATTTATAATCTGGGAACGGGTGTGGGCTACAGCGTTTTGGATATTGTAAAGAACTTTGAGGAAGCGACGGGAGTGAAGATTCCCTATGTGATCAAGGACAGACGCCCTGGCGATATTGCAGCTTGTTATTCCAATGCTGCTAAAGCCAAGGAAGAACTGGGATGGGAAGCGCAGTATGGGATCAAGGATATGTGTGCAGATTCCTGGAGATGGCAGAACAAGAATCCTAATGGATATGAGGATTAAGGACGGATACTGCGGGACTGGAAAGGGGATACTTATTTCAAAAAGAAAAGCGTTGCTCACTGGCAGCGCTTTTTGAATACGGAAAAATATTATTTACATGAGATGGGAACTGATTAGGCAACATAGAGGAACATGAATATAAAGTGGCAGATGCTTCCACCCATGACAAACAAATGGAAGATCTCATGGGAGCCCCAAAACTCATGTTTTGCATTAAAAAGCGGAAGCTTTAAGGCATAGATGACGCCGCCTATGGTATAGATAATGCCGCCAGCCAAAAGCCAGCCAAATGCGGCATGAGGAAGGACATTCCATAGTGGCCCAAAGACAGCTACGCATACCCAGCCCATAGCGATATATATGATAGAAGAAAACCATTTGGGACAGGTGACCCAGCAGGCTTTCAGGGTCATGCCGAACAGGGCAATTCCCCATACCACGGCCAAAAGTGTGTAGCCAAGCTTTCCGCCAAGGATGATCAGGCAGACCGGAGTATAAGAGCCGGCGATCAGGACGAAGATCATCATATGATCCAGTTTGCGAAAGACACGGAGCGCCTTTCCTGTAATGTTCAGTGAATGATAGGTGGCGCTTGCGCCATAAAGCAGGATCATACTCAAACAAAAGATGCTGAGAGCTGCCAGGCTTCTGCCGCCGGATGTAAGCGCGGACTTTATTAATAGTGGGGCAGCGGCAAATACTGCCATTAACATTCCGATAAAATGGGTGATTGCACTGCCAGGTTCCCGAATTGTAATTTGCATAATAAAGACCTCCTCGTTATAAAACGCATCACATAGTTTAGAAAACTACATGTTATATATTATGATACTACTACTTATTGTTGCGAAAGTCAAATAAATTTATGCAAAAAAAGCGCAGCAATTCAGGTGAGTTGCTGCGGATCGTCAGTCTTCTTCAATTACATGGATCTCCAGGTAATCAAAATCAATTGGTTCCATAAAGTTATCCTGGGAAAATCTTACCTTGGCATGACGCTTAAACTCGGCAATGGTGGCATCAAGCCAAATGGGTTTGCCTAAATCGAATTGGTAACAGATTTCGTCTAAAGCGTGAAATACTTTATGTGTCCGGGTGTCGGCGCTCTCATTGCAGATTACGGTGTCTTTTAACAGATGATTGTCTTTAAAAATCTTACCCCATAAACGAAACATACGAATCTCCATATTGAACAATTTTATGCATATTATTATAACAGAGTGCATATTATTACACAATCATTAAAAAACAATTAAAATATTGGTAAAAAGATGCATTATTATGTGAAAGTATGCTAAAATGATTTTGTAAGGCGTGCAAAGGGCTGCATGGCGGAGAATACATAAGCAAGGTGGTAGCTTCATGGAATTAAGAGTAGAACGGGACAGCGATGTTGATAGCTGGAAGGAAGTCATTTTGATTTATAATTCTGCACTTAAGCAGATCTATATCAAACTGGAAATACTCAATGATGAATTTCAGCATGTGCACAGGTACAATCCCATTGAGCATATCAAGTCAAGGATCAAGACATCAGAGAGTATTGTCAAAAAACTGAAAAAGCATGGATATGAATCAACGATCCAGAATATGGTTGAACATGTGAATGACATTGCCGGCATTCGTGTGATCTGTTCCTTTACATCAGATATTTATCGTATTGCAGAGATGATCCGCAACCAGAGCGATATTAAAGTGATCTCGGTGAAGGATTATATTGTAAACCCTAAATCCAGCGGATACAAGAGTTACCATATGCTTGTGTCTGTTCCGGTATATTTGTCAGACAGGATTGTCGATACGAAGGTGGAGATACAGATCCGGACGGTTGCAATGGATTTCTGGGCAAGCCTGGAGCACAAGATCCATTATAAATTTGAAGGGAATGCTCCGGCGTACATTAAAAACGAATTGATCGATTGTGCAAGAATGGTTTCCGAGCTGGATGCAAAGATGTTGTCGTTAAATGAAGAAGTGCTAGGAATCAGTGAGCGCAGCGGTATGTACTAGCCGCTAAGAGATTATCAGGGAACTCAAAAGAAAGCGTACTTGTAATTCAATTTGCAGTATGCTTTTTTATTTTCCGGTAAGTTGCCGGGATCCTGGAAAATACCGGAAGATGATCTGAACAGGGAAGGAAACCTTTAAAATGAGGAGTGCCCAGACACATTTCTGCGCCTGGGCTATTATGAAAAAATTTATCTATGCGTGTAATGAAAACATTACATTAATCAGTTGAATGATTTATATATAATATACCCCATAAATATGAACAAACTATGAACACAAAATGAAATTATCGTTAATGTTTACAACGACAAGGATGTGAACTATAAAAAAATATGCAAAATGCACAAAAAATGCCGCAAAGAGAAATCAAGTGTAAGATTGGCGCAGAGTTTGTTGTAAATTGACGATAAAAATGTTAAAATGCAAATAGTTATGCAATAATATGTTTTGAGAAAGGCGTGGTTACAGATATGGACAACTTTATGGATAAGATTGCACAGAAAATGAGTTCCCAGGATATTATCCGGGCAAATGCAGCAGCAGATGCAGCAGAGTTGGAAAGTCTTGAAAACCAATTGACTGTTTTCAAACAGCAAATGGAAAAATATGATGATTACATTCAGGAAATGAGAAAGGTGAACCTGAAAAATATTGAAAGCGCCCAGGAGGTGCAGGAACTTGCTGATAAAGCCAGTGAAAAATTAGGGCAGACAGCAGAAGAAGTGGAGGCTGCATCCGTATCCAGGATTAAACAGACTTCCGATCTTTCCATTGCAGGGATCAACCAGACTTTAAGTGAAAGCCTTGCCAAAATTGCAGAAATTAAAGAAAGCTCCCAGCAGTTGGACCGTATTACGGAGAATATGTCAGGATTTCAGGAAAAACAGGAGGAATTGTTTAGGAACCTGGAAGATTTTCTCCATACGGATAATGTGAAGGTGTACCGGAATGTGCAGGCAGCTATGCAGGAGGAGCTGGAAAAGCAGACGACAGAGTTAAAGGAGATCTGCACAAGGATAGGCGCAAAAACGGGAGTAGTTCTTCCTTTTTTGATCATTACAATGATCATAGGGATTGCTAATCTGGCAATTACGGTTGCCAGGATCTTAAATCTTTTTTAAGGACGGGCGGCGTATGGGAAAGCAGAGTTGGAAACCAGGAAATATGCTTTATCCGGTACCGGCAGTGCTGGTCACAGTAGCAGATCGGGCAGGGAAACCCAATATATTTACCGTTGCATGGACGGGAACGGTCTGCAGCGACCCGCCTATGGTGTCGATCTCCGTCAGGCCGGAGAGATATTCCCATCAGATGATAGAAGAAACCGGGGAGTTCGTGATTAACTTGACGACCCGTAAGCTGGCGTATGCCACAGATTATTGTGGAGTCAGGAGCGGAAGAGATACGGATAAGATCAAGGATATGCACTTAAATCTCGTATCCGGTCAGGAAGTTGGCGCACCTCTGCTTGCAGAAAGCCCGGTAAACTTAGAATGCAGGGTGACGGATACCTTACGTCTCGGGACGCACGATATGTATCTTGCACAGGTGGTTGCTGTACATGCGGATGAAGCCTTTATGGATAGCAGTGGACGGTTTGTGTTTGACAAAGCGGAACCCATCGCTTATTCCCATGGCGGATATTACTTATTGGGAAAAAAGCTGGGAACCTTTGGCTATAGTGTGAAAAGAAAGAAATAAATTTCAGGAATCCTTGGAAAGAAAGCTGCCGCGGATGACAGCATGATTTCCGTATTTTTTACGAATAGAATCTAAAGTTTTATCGAGGGCAGACAGCTTTTCCGGGGAGGGAGAGACATGGCTGCCCTTTGTCATGCCTGAGGGCCGATTAGTTGATTCATGATTTACCTCTGGCAATGCTTTAGAAATCTTGTTGTCCTGGGGCAGGTCAAACAAAGAAAGCTGTACCGGCGACAGGGAATCGGTCAGCTTGGAACTGCGTATTCCTAACAGCCGGATTGGCTCTTTATTCCAAAGTTCGTCAAACAGCCGGCAGGCGGTTTCATAAATGACGCCGGAAACGTTGGAAGGGGACAGAAGGGCCGTTTGGTGGGAGACACTTTGGAAATTACTGTATTTGATTTCGACACTGATCATTCCGGCAAGTTGCCCGGCTTCCCGCAGGCGGCTTGCCACGCTGTCTGAAAGGGAGAGCAGGCAGTGGCAGGCGTTGTCTCTGTCTGTCACATCCTTGGGCAAAGTGGTAGAGTTGCCGATGCCTTTTGCTTCTGTGGGAGCGGAACAGATGGTGGAATTGTCGATGCCATTGGCATATTCCCAAAGAAGCGTTCCGTGGCTTTTCATGTGGGAGTAGAGGATACTTTTATCGGTCTGGGCCAGGTCCCCGATAGTTTTGATCTCTAATTTTAATAGGGACTGAACGCTGGATTTGCCGCACATATACAGGGAAGAGACAGGCAGAGGCCACATTTTTTGCTGGATCTCGTTCGTATAAAGGGTGTGTACCAGGTCAGGTTTTTTGAAATCGGACGCCATTTTGGCAAGGACTTTTTTGTCTGAGATCCCAATGTTTACTGTAAAGCCAAAACGCTCCCTGATCTGGTCTTTGATCATGGAAGCGGCAGCCTCCGGTGATGGAAAACGTTTTTGGATGGGCGTAAAATCCATGAAACATTCGTCTACACTGAGCTGCTCTATTTCCGGGCAGATTCCCGAAAGGTATTCCATCAGTTCATGACTGCGCTGGTGGTAAAGCTGATGGTCAGGAGCTTCCAGCACGAGAAAGGGACATTTCCGAAAAGCGTTCACGATAGGTTCTCCGGTGGTAATGCCGTATTTTTTGGCAGGGATTGACTTGGCCAGAACTACCCCATGGCGTTTTTGCATATCGCCGCCTACAATGGAGGGTATCTGGCGCAGATCGGTAGTATCGCCTGCTTCTAAGCGTTTGAGGGCGCTCCAGCTTAAATAGGCAGAATTTACGTCAATATGAAAGATGATGGTCTTCATTTGGAAAGTTCCTCCCGTTTTGACAGGAAAGTGCTGGGTATGCGCTTTTTGCCTTTACAAGTAAAATAATTGCTGTTAGAATAAATCTGTTACAAAAATGTTACAAATAAGAAAAAATACAGTGGAGCAGTCAACATAAATGAAAAGGATTACATGCTATTATAAAAGATTAAACATCATAAACTTAAAAATTGCAATACTGGCAGTTATTGTCAGTATCTTTTTTCTGCCAACATTCGTAAGCTTTGAAAAAACGGGTAATAATATGTTCAAGGTCTTTTTAAATGACCAGGAAGTAGGGATGGTTGCCAATCCCGGACAGGCACAGGAATATGCCGTAGAGGCCAGGCGGCGTGTTGCCGGGCAGAGCCAGGAACTGGTTTTGGTAGAGGCGGATCTGTCTACGGAGGGCAAGGAGGTTTTATACGGGAAAATAGATGAACCGGAGCAGATCATTGATAATATGGCAGCGGTTCTCTCCGGGGATGTGCGGGAGACGCTTCACAGGTCTTATGTGGTCAAGATCAATGAATACATGGTGAATCTTGCAGATAAGTCGGATGTGACAAAGCTGCTGCAGGCAGCCCTTGATAAGTATGACGGGACGGGAAGCTATCAGGTGGAATTGCAGCCGGATCCTTCCCGTGAACTTACGGTGCTTACCACCCATGTGACGACGAAGGAGCAGGTGACGAAAGAAGCCCAGGAAACGATCAGTATGGAGGCGGGAATCCATGCGGACCTGACAGAAATGTTTGAGGAGGTTGAGCCTGCTGTAGAAAAGGATTTTGAGGATTATGAGCTTGGCCTGATTTATATGGAGTACGGGGATGAGATTGAGGTCGTGGAAGCCTATCTTGATGAGGAGGAGCTGATGGACGTAGATGGAGCCATCAGGGAAGTGACCCAGGATGAGGAAAAGAACGATGTCTATGAGGTGGTATCCGGGGATACTCTTTCTGAAATTGCCATTAAGACCAACATTCCCATGGACAAGCTGATCGAAATGAATGACTCCCTGGAAGATGAGAATTCTATGATCCGGGTGGGCGATGAACTGATTATCACGGTACCGGAGCCTAAGCTGGCAGTGATGCGTCAGGAAGAGGCCTATTATGAGGAGGATTACGAAGCGGAAATCATTTACATTGACAATGATGACTGGTATACGACAGACCGGGTTACCCGGCAGGAGCCTTCCGCCGGACACAGGAGGGTTATTGCTCTTTCTACATTTATGAACGATAAGGAAGTGGAAAGGGAGATCATCAAAGAAGAAGTCACATATGAAGCTGTCCCGAAGATCGTAGAGCGGGGGACGAAGATTCCGCCTACTTATATCAAGCCTATTTCCGGGGGACGTCTTTCTTCTAATTTCGGTAGAAGGAGCAGGCCTACCCGGGGCGCCAGCACATATCATAAGGGTGTGGACTGGGCAACGCCTACCGGCACGACAGTGGTTGCCTCCTGCGGCGGCACGGTTGCAAAGGCAGGATGGGGAAGCGGATACGGATATGTTGTTTATATCAATCATCCCGACGGAAGACAGACCAGGTACGGGCATTTGAGCAAGGTGCTTGTATCGGCAGGACAGACAGTGACACAGGGACAAAAGATTGCGCTTAGCGGAAATACTGGTATTAGTACAGGACCACACCTACATTTCGAGATCTTGATCGGGGGCTCCCAGGTTAACCCGTTGAAGTATCTGAACTAATGTTTGGTGTTTACAGATAGCCATAGTGTGGTATAATTAATTAATGTGCTTTATTGTGTTTATGTAAATTAACGGGATTATGATATATAGAGGTTACTATGGAACAATATGCGATTAAGGGCGGTAATCCTCTGGTAGGAGAAGTGGAAATTGGCGGGGCGAAAAATGCGGCTCTTGCTATTTTGGCAGCTTCTATCATGACGGATGAAACTGTGCTCATAGAAAACGTTCCGGATGTACGGGACACGAATGTGATGATGCAGGCCATGGAAAGCATAGGCGCTATCATTGAACGGTTAGACAGACATACAGTGAGAGTATCCGGTAAGGCAATCCGGGATATTGCGATTGAGGATGATTTTATTAAGAAGATTCGGGCATCTTATTATCTGCTGGGTGCCCTTTTAGGGAAACATAACAAGGCCCGGGTTGCCCTTCCGGGCGGTTGTAATATCGGGCTTCGGCCCATAGACCAGCATATCAAGGGTTTCCGTGCCCTTGGTGCGGACGTGCGGATTGAACATGGGCTGATTATTGCAGAAGCAGAGCAGCTAAGAGGCGGCCATATTTATATGGACGTTGTCACTGTGGGAGCGACCATTGACGTGATGCTTGCTGCTTCCATGGCGGATGGTCAGACGATCATTGAAAATGCTGCCAAGGAGCCCCATGTGGTGGATGTTGCCAATTTTCTTAACAGCATGGGAGCCTCCATCAAAGGAGCCGGTACGGATGTGATCAGGATCAAAGGAGTAAGTAAACTCCATGGTACGGAGTATGCCATTATCCCGGATCAGATCGAAGCGGGAACCTTTATGTTTGCGGCGGCTGTCACCAAAGGAGATGTGACAGTCAAAAATGTGATTCCGAAGCATTTGGAATCCATCAGTGCAAAATTGATGGAGATAGGCTGTGAAGTGGAGGAGTCGGATGATGCGGTGCGCGTGGTGGCTTCTAAGCCCCTGACCCATACCCATGTGAAAACCCTTCCTTATCCGGGGTTTCCCACGGATATGCAGCCCCAGATTACAGTTGCGCTTGGGTTGTCAAGAGGAACCAGCATCGTGACAGAAAGCATATTTGAAAACCGATTTAAATATGTGGATGAATTGACCAGAATGGGCGCCAGCATTAAGGTAGAAGGGAACACCGCGATTATTGACGGGGTTTCCAAGTACACCGGAGCAGGGATCAGTGCGCCGGATCTGCGGGCAGGAGCGGCTCTTGTGATGGCAGGCCTTGCGGCGGAGGGGACGACAGTGATAGATGACATCAAATTCATTGAGAGAGGATATGAAGACTTCCATTTAAAACTTCAAGGGCTGGGGGCAGTCATTGATAAAGTGAATAGCGAAAGAGAACTTCAGAAGTTCCGGTTAAAGACAGGTTAAATAATTGTGGAGAATAAAAAAGGATTGCCGTAAGGCAGTCCTTTCATTAAATGAGCGATTCAATCTCGATATCGGGATGAATAGAAAGATCTATATAGCCATGCGCCGTCTTGATGGTGGGAGCGGACAGCCGGTGTTTGTTGACGTAAACGATCGTCCCACGCAGGCCGTTGGTAAGCCGCACTTCGTTAAGCAGATAGGTGTTGACTACATTTTCCAGGAAGGTCATAATACAGCGTGTGTCATATTTGTTCAGCCCTTCACTTTCAAACAGGGAGATGGCTTTAAAGGGACATAAGGGGCCACGGTAGATCCGGGCGCTGGTCATAGCGTCATATACGTCTGCAATAGAAACCATTTTGGCGTAAAAGCCGATTTTGTCTCCCTTTACTCCAAGAGGGTATCCGGAACCATCGCACCGTTCATGGTGTAACAGAACAGCGTTCAAAACTGCGGGATCCAGGTTGGAATTTTGTAAAATGCGGTAACCTTCCTGAGAGTGGCGTTTGATTACGTCATATTCATTTTTCGTGAGTTTCCCCGGTTTTTTGATGATGTCGTCCGGAATGCATGTTTTACCTATATCGTGGAGAAGGCCGCTTATGGTTGCAAGCCGTGTCTCTTCTTCGCTTAAACGGAGCCATCTGGAAAAGACGCTGCAGATCAGGGCCACGTTCATGCTGTGTATGTAGGTTGCGTCATCATACTGCCTCATATTGTGGAGCATGTCAAACAGATTTGGAGTGGTGGCGCCTATATCGAGAATATTCAGGGTGTAATTCATCAGCTTGTCCGTATCAAGGCAAGCGCCCCGTTCCACCACATCGTTGATTGCTCCTTTAAAATTGTCTACATCGGTTTCAAATTCCTTGCGGAAACGGATAAATTCAGGGCTGTTTTGGATTTTTTCTGAATAGGAAAGTTCATAAGGGGATTCGTCTACAACAGGTTCGATGCATTGGTCTTCCACCCGTACCTGCAAAACAGAGTAAAATGCCAGTTTCGTTATGGTTTTGTCATTTAAAATAAGTCCCTTAGACAAAATCAACTGATTATTAAAAGAATAAACGTCTTCTGCCGTGATCATGCCGGGAACTAATTCAGAGGTACTAACTCGTCTCATGTTCCTGCTCCGTATCGTATTTTAAGTATTTATTAATTATAGGGGTTCCGGGAATTCTTGTCAATCAGACTTATGGGTGATTTGTGCCATATGCCGGAAAATAGTTGTTGACAAATGGTGATATATGGTGTAGCCTTATTAACAGATATGAAAACTCAATATTGGAACTCTCTTATTCAGAGTGGTGGAGGTACATAGGACCTGTGAAGCCACGGCAACCCCAGATATGGAAGGTGCCTGCCTGAGCGAGTAAATCGAACAATAAGGGGATTTGATTATCAATTTTAAGTCCGCCTTTATGAGCGGCTTTTTTTATTGGATGGAAAGTTTTTAGATTTCTATGTGATAAAATCACTGCACAGTGGCGGATTAGCAGAAAATTTTGTAAGATGCATAACAGGAGGAAAGAAAATGGAAAAACGGTTATTTACTTCAGAATCAGTGACAGAAGGACATCCTGACAAAGTCTGTGATGCCATTTCAGATGCGATTCTAGATGCATGTATGGAAAGCGATCCCATGAGCCGTGTGGCATGTGAGACGGCTGCCTGTACAGGATTTGTTCTGGTGACAGGGGAAATCACTACCAATGCGTATGTGGATATTCAGAAGGTGGTTCGCGATACCGTGAAAGAGATCGGCTATACCAAGTCGGAGTACGGGTTTGACGGGAATACTTGCGCGGTGCTGGTTGCAATTGACGAGCAGTCCGCCGATATTGCAATGGGCGTTGATAAGGCCCTGGAAGCAAAAGAGAATAAAATGTCTGATGAGGAGATCGAAGCGATCGGGGCTGGCGATCAGGGGATGATGTTTGGGTATGCCACCAATGAGACCGAAGAATACATGCCTTATTCCATCTCTTTGGCACATAAGCTTGCAAGGCAGCTTACGAAAGTCCGCAAAGACGGAACCTTAAAGTATTTAAGACCTGACGGGAAGAGCCAGGTGTCTGTAGAGTATGATGAAACAGGCAAGCCCGTACGTTTGGAGGCAGTGGTATTATCTACCCAGCATGACGATGATGTGACCCAGGAGAAGATCCATAAAGATATCAAGCAATATGTGTTCGATCCGGTTCTTCCGAAAGAGTTGTTGGATGAAAATACCAAGTATTTCATTAATCCTACCGGGCGTTTCGTGATTGGCGGGCCTCATGGCGATGCAGGCCTTACCGGGCGTAAGATCATTGTGGATACCTACGGCGGATATGCCCGTCACGGCGGCGGCGCGTTTTCCGGAAAGGATTGCACAAAGGTAGACAGGAGCGCAGCTTATGCAGCCCGTTATGTGGCAAAGAATATTGTGGCAGCAGGGCTTGCGGATAAATGTGAGATCCAGCTTTCCTATGCCATTGGGGTTGCACAGCCTACCTCTATTATGGTAGATACTTATGGTACCGGTAAGCTTTCTGATGAGAAGCTGGTGGAGGTGATCAGGGAGAACTTCGATCTGCGTCCGGCAGGGATTATCAAGATGTTAGACCTTCGCCGTCCGATCTACAAGCAGACAGCGGCTTATGGCCACTTTGGGCGTAACGACCTGGATCTTCCTTGGGAGAAACTGGACAAGGTGGATGCTCTGAAAAAATATTTATAAGTTAGGATTGTTGAAAGAACCGGCCTCCTGGAAGCCGGTTCTTTTTCATTTGTAAATTCATGATTTGTTATTGACATAATGGTCTATATGTAATAGACTAAAGAAAATGGTCTATTCCTTATAGACCCAAATAATGGAGCCAGGCACCTGGTTTATCGGGGCCAGGCATACCGGAAGAGGAGGAGTATATGGGAGATTATCATTTGGCTGATGCAGAGGCGAGGTTTGCGGATATCATTTGGTCAAAAGAGCCGATTGCGTCACCGGAACTGGTGAAGATCTGCGAAAGGGAAATGAATTGGAAGAAATCTACTACATACACCGTATTAAAGAAATTGTGTGAAAAGGGGATCTTCCGCAATGAAAATGCGGTGGTAAAAGCGGTGCTGTCTAAAGAAGAATTTTACGGGAGACAGAGCAGGAAGTATGTGGATGATGTGTTTGAAGGATCTTTGCCCCGTTTTCTTGCGGCCTTTTGCGGGGGCAAGAAGCTTTCGGAGAAGGAAGTGGAAGAAATGAGGAAATTTGTTGACGAAAATACCTGATTGGAAAGGGGAAGCGATATGACCGGAATATTTATAACGATATTAAATATGAGCATTGGGGCTTCGGTTTGTATTTTGGTGGTGATGTTGTTGCGGCTGCTTTTGCGGTCGGCGCCAAAGATCTTTTCGTATCTTTTGTGGGTGGTGGTTCTGATCCGGCTGGTGTGCCCGGTTTTGCCAGAGGCGGATTTTGGCCTGCTGCCGGATATGAAACTATATGAGGAGGCCGTGCCGACGCCGAAGGAAGCCAAGTTTGCTGCTTATCAGATGAGGAAGATGAGCCAGTGCAGTCTTGGCATGTTCCATAATGAATGGCAAAGGGCCGGAAGTGGAGGGGAAACGGTGGCCATTTCGGAAGGAAATGTACCTCAAAAGAACGGGGACGGGAACCATCTCCCGGAAGAAGAATTTTTTTTAGATCATGTTCCTCCCTACTCATACGGCAGGATAATCCATATTTTGGCAATGGGCTGGGCTTTAGCCGCCTTTGGGCTTATGGCTTATGCCGTGACAGGCTATGGGCTTTTTATGCGTGGCATCGCCGGGAAAAAAATTTCTACGCCTTTTGTGGCAGGGCTGATCCACCCGGCAATTTACCTGCCTGATGATCTGGACGATGTACAGAAGCAGTTGGTGCAGGAACATGAAAGAATCCATATCAGACGGCTGGATCATCTGGTGAAGCCTGCCGCTTTCTTAGTGTGTTGTGTCCACTGGTTCAATCCCCTGGTATGGGTATCCTTTTTTCTGATGGAAAGAGATATGGAAGTTTCCTGTGATGAGGCGGTGATACGAAAGATTGGTTATGACAAGCGTAAGGATTATGCCAATACATTGCTTGGGCTTTCCCAGAACAGAGGATGGCAGGCCGGATATCCCATTGCATTTGGAGAAAACCATGTAACCAATAGGATCAAGAGGGTGGTGAAAATGAAAAAGGCAGGAATCTGGGTTGTCGCAGGGGCAACGCTCTTGCTTTTGTCGGCGGCAGTTTTGCTGTTGGTTAGCCGGCCTGGGGAACATGCTCCGGAGGTGGTGCAAGTGGAACAAATTACAACACAAGGAGAGGATTCCGTAACCGGGGGATGGACGAATGTCCCGGATACAGAGACTTCGGAAACGCCCGTGAATGATCAGGAGGATGGAAAGGGACTGCCGGAAAAGAATGAGGATGCTCCCGGAACACATCAGGAAACAGAAAGTGATGTGGAGGTACCGGATTTAATCATGCAGGAATACTACACAAGTGACGAACTGCTTAAGGACAGTAACCTGACATATATGCAAGAATCTGAAGGCGGGCAGGAAACGATTATGAACTATGACCCCAGCCGTGTAAGGGATCAGTATGAGACGATACTGCTTCCCCAACAGGACGAGGCATTTAATGACCTTGGCATCTTATTTTCCTACCCGGTGGAGGATGCCCGGATCAGTGATTTTTTTGGCAGCAGGATCCACCCGGTAAGCGGCGATATCGTGTATCATTTGGGGATTGATTTTGCAGCCCAGAAAGGTACGCCTGTTAAAGCGGCTGCAAACGGAACTGTGGCGAAGACGGGATTTGAGGATAACAGCGGCAATTATGTGATCTTGCTTCATGAAAATGGGGATGCTACCTATTACTGCCAGTGTCAGGAGATCCTGGTCAAGGAGGGGGATACGGTAACAAGGGGAGAGCAGATTGCAACCCTGGGAAGTACAGGTAAATCTACCGGGGCGCACCTGCATTTTGCAGTGAGCCGGAACGGGAAATATATACAGCCGGAGTTTGAGGAAACAGAACAAGGGAACCCGCCCGGCTGATGCCGGAAGGGGGTTCCCTTGTTCCCGGAAGATGTCACAGGGGAAAGGAAATCAAATGGATGCTTCCTTTTTGGAGCAGGATATGATCTGCATCCGCCTGGAAAGTATGTTCCTGAACACAGTTTTGGTTTATGGAACACTTAGCAGTGGGGGAAGCGCTGGTTAAGCAGATCATGGTTCCCTTTTGCCGGAAAGCCAGCCTTTCCCCTTTTAGGCAGATAACATGGTCATGGTCAAAATCCCTGTTTACAGCGGCGATATTTAGCTGGCCGTTTTGTATGGCGGCGGAAATACTGAGGGCGTCTATCTCCCCCATTGGCGTGTCTTTGATGGCAGGGGAGCGGAAGGCGGTCTGAACCAGTTCCCCCTGCATATTCTGTCTGTAAAGCATAAGAGGATAAGCGGTGGTCTGAAACCAGGATCCTTCCTTTTGGGAAATGATGGGCGCCAGTACGTTGACCATCTGTGCCATATTTGCAATCTGGATGCTGGGGGTTAGGAGGATCAGGTTGAGAATGCTGGCCGTCCACAAAGCATCCCTCCAGCAATAAGTTTCTAACAGGCCGTAAGTTTCATCGTCTTTAAAATTCCAGATATTCCATTCATCTAATGCGATGGCGATTTTCTTTTGGCGTGGCGGAAAGCGGTACCAGGGGTTAAAGTCCGTGACCTGGCTGGGATAGTTGTTAAGAAGCTTTTCGATACGCGTGATCAGGTCTTTTAAGTTCTTTTCCCCTTCAAAGGGACCGTAAATTCCTTTTTGGTTTTCTCCGGAGTAATGATGGATGGAAAAGTAGTCCGTTACGGTGTGCAGGGCATCCAGTACAGGCTTATTCCATTCATCCTGATCGCATCCTACGATAACAGTTTGAATGGATCTGTCCGTCAACTTCATAAACTTAATAAACTCAAGGGCGTCCCGGATGTATAACTGTACATCATGGTGGATGCCGATGTCCGGCTGGGCGTAGCTTTCATTTCCGATGCACCAGTATTTTACCTTAAAGGGTTCGGCATATCCATGGCTTCGGCGAAGATCTGCATAGTAGGTGTGGCCGGTTCCGTTACAGTATTCTACCCAGTTGCCAGCTTCCTGTGGCGTGCCGGAGGCCATATTGACGCAGATCATTGGTTCTGCCCCTATTTTCCGGCAAAAGTTGATGAATTCGGCTGTTCCAAAGGACGGGTCTAATTCATCTCCCCAGATCAAATTCTTTTGGCGGATCCTCTTTTCTTTCGGTCCGACGGCATCTTCCCAATGGTACTGGCACATGATAGTACCGCCTGGGAACCGGAGGATAGGCGGTGCAAGAAGTGCTGCTTTTTCGAGGACGTCTTTTCGGATTCCGTCTGGCCCGGATAAGGGGCTGGAAGGATCATAGATGCCGCCGTTTATACAGTTTAGTGCATGTTCGATGAACTGGCCATAAATATTTGTGTTGATCAGGTGGCCGGTTGCTTTTAAGGTGACAGATGTTTTCATAAAGGCTCCTTCATAAGTGTTTTCGTTCGTATGTTTCTTATAAGACAAAATTATATCCATTTTCTTTCCCAAAAGCAATGCCGGCATCTTCTGCCTGAAACAGTATGGTTAAAACAGGACAGTTAACGCTGGGAACCGTATAGTTTCCGGTATTCTTTTGGAGTGATCCCCACAATTTGGCGGAAACGTTTGATAAAGTATTTTGTGTCCGTAAACCCGGCTTCGGTGCAGATCTCATATATTTTTTTGTTGGTATTTATCAGTAATTCTTTTGCACGGGCAATCCTCAGTAAGGTCAAATATTCTATGATAGTCTGTCCCGTGGCGGAACTATATAGGTTACTAAGGGACGTATAATTGATTCCAAGGATTTCCCCTAAATCGGCTAAAATGATATTTTCTTTTAAATGCTGTGAGAGATAGGTTTGTACCTGCTCGATAAGATAGGCGCTGGTATTCCTTTTTTGCTCAAGCAGTGCATCAAAAATATGATCGGTAACGGATAATAAGGTTGATTCAATATCTTCTAAATTATAGTAATTATAGAGAAATTCCAAATGTTCCGTATCATCAATATAACAAGATGATGGCAGTTTTTGGTCGTTGCCGTATTTGACAATCAGTAATGTGAATTTATCAATCCATGATTGTAAGGTGTGGTATGGCGGCTGTTTGTCCCTGATATAATCCATAAATGAATAGACGGCATCTCTGGTATCCAGCAGGTCGCCATGGTCCAAACATAGCTGCAGGCTGCTATATAAGGCATAGGGAAAGGGGCAAAATGTCTGGTCTTGATATAGGTGTATAGGCGTTTGCGAATAAAAAAACTGTTTTAAAGCGGAAATGCCATTGTAAAAAGCGCTCTTTAAGGTATCTTCTTGGGCGCTGAAATATATTCCGGCATGGACGTTTAAAGTAGAGTCAAACTTCCAGAGCAGTTTTTTGGTTTGCTTTTCTATGAGATTGCCCTTGCTATCCCCTTCTTTTATCAGGAGACAATAAATTTTATGAGCGAATAAAAATAGGTGGTATTCTGGATAAATCCCGCCTGCAAAATGCCTTAGCATGGGTCTGTAGCTGTCGGCCTGGTTTTGGAAACTGTCATTTCCGCCTAAGAGTAAAAACCATGTGTTTTGAAAGGAAAAGCCGCATTGTTTTTCAAGCATATGGATGGTTTCTTCTTTGCCTGTTGATAGGGCTTCCTGGAATAAGAGATCCATAAACTGGTCATATTCGGATTGGGCGATGTTCCGTCTGGCAAGGGGGTCGTCCAGGTGGAAAAAGTGTTCCACGCTGGTGATGATTTTGTCAAATTCAGAGGGAAGAATGGGCTTTAACACATAACGGAATACCTGATAGTCGACTGCCCTTTTGGCATAAGAAAATTCTGCATACCCGCTGATAATTATGATGGGGATCATACAGTTGGTTTTACGGATTTCTTTGATCAGGCGAAAGCCGTCAAATTTCGGCATGCGTATGTCGGTAACGATAAGGTCAGTTTCCGGGTGATTTAACAAATATTCTAATGCCTGCCCGCCGTCTTCAAACAGGCCGGAAATCTCCCACCGGGGAGAATGTTCTTTAAAAATTTCAGCAATTCCATTTCGGCTTTGTATTTCATCGTCAATAATGATTACCTGGTTCATATACACCTCTCATTCCTGGATTGGCAGATGGATCGTTACTTTGGTGCCTTCCATAACCTGTGACTTAATGTGTATTCCATAGGTTTCCCCGAACCGTTTTTTTAAATAAGAATTTGTATTTTGTATTCCTATTCCATCGTTTTTACCATATAGCGCGGAAGATATGGTATGATCCGGCATTCCTTTTCCGT
Source organism: uncultured Lachnospiraceae bacterium (assembly GCA_910585005.1). Taxonomy (GTDB): domain Bacteria; phylum Bacillota; class Clostridia; order Lachnospirales; family Lachnospiraceae; genus Suilimivivens. The sequence goes on from CAJUCN010000003.1 coordinate 122,136, forward strand.
TATCTTCAATGGTGATAAAAATATCCCCCTGTTTTAAAAACATATTCAGGGTTATGACGCCGCCCTGATGTATTTCAGAAAAGCCATGAAGTAAAGAATTCTCTATAAAGGGCTGTAAAATAAACCGGGGTATTTTATAAGTAAACACATCCAGGTCAATGCGATAGTTTATGGTAAAGGAGTTGCCGAAGCGGATCTTTTGGATGTAGATATAATTTTCCAGCCAGGCTAATTCTTCTGCGATTGTGACAAAATCCTTTTCTTTTATGATACTGTATCTGAGAATTTTCGATAAGGCATTGATAATATACGGGATTTTTTCGGCGCTTCCGTTTTGTGACATCCAACTGATGGAATCTAACGTATTGTACAAAAAATGAGGGTTTAGCTGGGCGTGGAGCAATGCAAGGTGCTGCTTTGCTTCTTTGGTGGAAGCTTCCTTTAGCTGGCTGATCAGGTCTAGCGTACGCTGGCTCATGGATTGGAAGGAGTCATAGAGAAGGCCGATTTCGTTATGGGCAGGATAATTTGGCGCAGGAAAATAATGGAGGTAATCCTGCTCCTGCATAATGACGGAAAGCTGGCGGATTGGTGTGATGATCTGTTGAATGAGCAGGAAGAAAATAAGGCATAAGCAGGTAGAATTTACGCCCCAGATCAAAAAAAGCAGTATTTGGATAAAACGGGCTTTGTTGGCCACGATGGAAACCGGGAGAAAAGAGTAGCAGTTATAATCAAGAGATGCTATCCGGGAATGAAACCGGTAGTATTTTTTGCCATTGATGGTGATAATGGGATATTCGGTTTGGGGCATTGTCAAGACTTCGGCGGGCAGTACCTCCCCGATTTGGTAACTTAGCATATCTTCCCGGTATCCCCACACCAAGGTATTGTTTTGGGTCGTAAGTAACAGAGTCGCATCGGAATTAAAAGCGGAGGAGGTAATAATATCTTCAAAGGAGATAATATCAATTTCAACCAGCAAGATGCCAATGGGACGGAAACTATGGGTGAGGCTGCGCAGCAAGCGCCCGTAATAGATGGACGTGTTGGAGGAAGGGTATTTTCGTTTCCCGGTATGTGTGATTGGGTTTGAAAAAACGCCGCCGCCATTTTTGGAATATATGTTGCTGATAAAATCCTGATCAAAGGTATGTATGTTTACAATGTCACTATACCCATCGTTCCAATACAGCATATCCCCGGCCATGGTGGTAAGGGAAAAGGACAAGATCGTATCATCGGTTCTCATCAGAGAATCAATATCAGGCTGGATCTGTTTCTTTTCATAAGATGTAAGAGGCGCACTACAGCCCTTTTCAAGACAGTTTAAAATATTATCGTTGTAATAAACAGAAGCGGTGAGATTGTTAAAGTAAACCAGCTTTTGAAAAATATTTGACGTGGCCAGATTCAAAGTCTGGGTCTGGGATGCAATCTCAAGACTCAGTATTTGGTTTGATTGTATATGGTAAAACAGTAATACGGCAATGGTCATCGGAAGAAACGCTACAAATAAAAAGATAATCAATAGTTGTTTTTTCATTTTTTATGATCCTTCCACTTATGAATGAATAGGTTTATGAAAATATTATATACAGAAGTAAAAGATTAATCAGTAAAAAAAATTTGCACCTTTCAAAAAAAGTAGTATTTTATTGGGAATTTGCAGACGGTACAATAGGGTCACAAAAAGCGATCCAAGGTACCTGGATACAAAGGAGGTAATAATGAAAAGTATCGTGAGAAATAATCTAAAAAAGGGGTTGTCCGGCTGTCTTACAGTGGCCTTATTACTTGGCGTAAGTATGGGACTGGCGGGATGCGGGAAAGATGTACCGGCTGAAGACAGCAAAGAAGCGGGAACAAAAGAAGAAAGCGCCCAAGGCGGATCCGAAAAGGCGGAGGAAAAGGGCGAACGTGTGGAAATCGTTTACTGGAATCAGTGGACCCAGGAAACGGAAATCAATTTTCTGGAAAAATATGTGGAGGAATATAACAATTCCCAGGACAAGTACCATGTTACTTTTTTGGCTGTTCCTTTTGAGGAATACACCACCACAAAGCTTGCAACAGCTTTTGCTACAAATGAAGCGCCGGATGTTTTCGAGTGCAGCCCGGCAATTATCAACCAGTACCTGGATGCAGGGGTATGCGAACCTTTAGACGATATTATGACAGACCAGGTCAGAAGTGATTTTACCGAAGCAGCCTTTGACAGGGTTACAAGAGACGGGAAAATATACGGGATTCCGCTGGATAGTGACTTGGTTGCCTTGTATTACAATAAAGAGATGCTTGAGGAAAAAGGCGTGCAGCCTCCGTCAACATGGGAAGAACTTAAGGAGGCGGCAGCAAAGTTAAATACGGAGAATTGTTCCGGCTTTACGTTTGAGGTTGATAAAGGCGATTGGCAGTGCTTCACTTTTTATCCTTTTGTCTGGATGCAGGGAGGGAATTTATTTACGGAAGACGGTATGGCTAACCTGAATTCAGAAGAGGTAGTAAACGCCCTTCAGTTATGGAAAGATCTTTTGGATTCCGGCAACTGTAATGAGACGCCGGGAAGGTCCGTTTCGGATATTTCGATTTTGACCAATGGAGAGACGGCTATGCAGATCAACGGAAGCTGGTCCGTTTTGCGGGCGGATCCGGACAAATACGGTGTTGTGCCGCTGCCGGCAGCAAGTCCTGATACCGGTTCAGCCAGTGTGGCCGGCGGATGGAATGTATTAATAAGCAATCAGGGGGACGAAGAAAAAATAGCCGGAGCAAAAGATTTTGTTTCCTGGATGTGGCTTGATAAGAACCATGTTTCAGAATTTAATACAGAGGTTAAATTCTCTTATTGCATGAGAGATTCGGTTATTGAGGCCGGAAAAGAAGTATATCAGAGCAACGATAATGCGATCACATTTTCGGACAAGGTGTTACAGACAGCAAAGCCTGAAATTGCATTATCCGGCGAGGCAAAAGAGATTGTTTCCATTATGATCCAGGATGCGCTTTATAACATGGATGCGAAAGCGGCAGCAGATCTTGCACAGGAAAGTATGCTGCAATATCAAAAAGATAGCGGCGCTAAGTTTACCGGATAAGTTTATGCCGGATATCCTGTACCGATGCAGGGTGTCCGGCTCATAAGCAGAGAAAGCAGATTGACGGGAGGTGGGAAGGTATGGGAAAGAAAAAGCAGGGCGGCAAAAGAAGGGAAACCATGACGGCTGTTTTCATGATTGCGCCGGAGATTTTGTTAATGCTGGTTTTCATTTTTATCCCTATTGTACATGCGTGCTATATCAGCCTGTTTGACTGGAATGCATTGAGGGCAAAATCCTTTGTGGGGATCAGCAATTACATGAAAATGCTAAAGGACTCTACTTTTAAAAACAGTATTTTGATCACCGGGAAGTATGCGGTAATTTATGTTTCGGCGATCTATGTCCTTTCCCTGGCGGCGGCAGTGTTCGTGAATTCAATAAAGGGAAAGAAAAGGCAGCAGGTATGCAGGGTGGGGATCTATTTACCCAATACGGTTTCAACGATCGTTGCTGCAACCTTATGGGCGTTCCTGTTTAATTCGAGAAACGGATACATCAATAAACTGCTGACGGAAGCAGGACTGAAAAGGCAGCTTTTTTTGGGGTCACAGTCGCAGGCATTAGTCTGTGTTGCAATTGTAGGCATATGGGTAGTTTTTGGTTATGATATGATCATTTTTTTATCGGCATTAAAAGATGTCCCGGGAGATTATTATGAAGCGGCTAAGATAGACGGCGCAAATGCAGTGCAAAGATTTTTCAGGATAACGCTTCCCTTAATAAAAGGAACCAGTATTTTCATCCTGATCACAACTTTGGTTGCATCATTCCAGGTGTTTGACCAGGTCAGGGTCATGACTGCAGGTGGGCCAGGCAAAGCGACAGAGGTAACGGTTTACTATATTTTCCAGCTTGCCTTTGAACAGTACCGGTTCGGTTATGCATCGACGATCGCAGTATCCTTATCGTTGATTCTTATGTTGGTAACTATTGTGCAGTTGAAACTGTTGAAGTTTAAGTAGGTGATAGGATGAAAAAATACGGAGTGTTGTTTTTAAAGGTTCTGACTGGGTGTGCGTTTCTGGTATTTGCAGATTTTCCCATTATTTTGCTGATCAGCAGTTCGCTGAAAATAGATACGGAAGTATTTGATTACCGGATTATTCCCAGGCACATTACTTTTGATGCATATAAACAAGTATTTAAGACCTTGGATATCTTTACGGGCGTCCGCAATTCTTTTCTGGTTGCGGCTGCAGTGGCCCTGTTGGCGCTATTTATCCATGCAATGGCGGCTTTTGCATTTGCCAGGTTAAATTTTCCGGGGAAAAAGAAGATCTTTTTGTGGATCTTAAGCACGATGATGATTCCGTTTCCGGTGATTATCATTCCCCTGTTTTTTATGATAAAGAGCTTGAAGCTGGTAAATTCGCTTTGGGGAATGATATTGCCGATGGTTCCTCATGCCTATGGGGTTTTCCTGTTCAGACAGTATTTTATGGAAATGCCAGATGCGTTATATGAGTCGGCCAGAATAGACGGGTGTTCCATTTTCCGGACATTTACCCAGATCTATGTCCCGCTTTCTAAGCCGATGTTCATAACCTTAGGGGTCTCATTTTTCGTAACAAACTGGAATTCCTATTTGTGGCCGACGATCGTTGCCCAGGACCAAAGTAAATATACAGTCCAAATATTGATTGCAACGCTGATGGGTTCCCTTAGGATCACATGGAACCATATTCTGGCGGCGTCCGTCATTGCAGTAATACCTACCGTCATCATTTTTGCCATACTCCAGCGGTATTATCTGGAAGGAATCAAAATGACAGGAATCAAAGAGTAACTTACATGAAAGGAGAATATTTATATGTTAGGAAATGAAATGTTGTTTCAGTTCCCCCAAGGGGTGGTATCAAGATGGGCGAGCCATGAGAATCCTCATGGGGAGAAGGGCGCCGGAGGAAAGGAGAGAAATGGCAGAAAGGGTGCGCCCTGGTTTTCTTTGGGCGCGGGCGAAAGCCATGTCCTGGCCCATGCGGAAAATACAAGCGGTATGATCCGCCGTATCTGGATCACTATAAACGATCAAACGCCGGAAACTTTAAGGGGCGTTAAGATAGAAATGTTTTGGGATCATTGCAGCAAACCGGCAGTGAGCGTCCCTCTGGGGGATTTCTTTTGTGTGGGCCTTGGGAAAGTGGCTGTATTTAAGAATGCATTGTTTTCAAACCCGGAAGGGAGAAACTTTTGTACCTATATCCCAATGCCTTTTAAGACGGCTATGAAGGTGGTTGTCACCAATGAATCGTCCATACCCATCAAGCATTTTTACTATGACATTGATTATACGCTGGGAGATCAGTTTACGGACGATACTTTATATTTTCATGCGTTTTTTAACAGAGAAAACCGTACAAGTCAGAAAAAGGACTTTGAACTGCTCCCTTATATTGAAGGAAGGGGAAGGTTCCTGGGGACAAACATGGGAGTTTGCTGTAATACGAAGTGGTACTCTGATACCTGGTGGGGAGAAGGGGAATTTAAAGCGTATATTGATGGCGATACGGATTATCCCACAATATGCGGAACAGGGGTGGAAGATTATATTGGAACCGCCTGGGGGCAGGATTATTATTATGACCTGTACTGCGGATGTCCGGTCTATGACAAAGAAAATATGGAGCTGTGCTTTTACCGTTTCCATATTCCCGACCCCATTTATTTTAACAGCAATTTCCGGGCAACAATCCAGCAGATCGGCGGTGTTGACAGGGATGATTATTTCCACCATGCCCAGCTCCTTTATAAAAATAAAATGGCTGGCAGCCAAGTGGTTTCCGTAGATGGGGAGGTTGTGGATTTTACGGATATTCCCATGCTGGATGGAAGGCCGCTTTTGTTTGAAAGGGAAGACGACTGGTCCTGCTGTACCTATTTTTATTTGGACAGGCCGGAAAACTCTCTGCCGGATTTAATGGACGTGGCTGCCAGGACGGTGGATTTAGTCGGACGGCCCGGGTTTATGGGGAAATACCCACAGGAAATGCCGCTTTTCCGCTAGAAGGAGGTTGGAATGGTTGACGGGAAAATTAAAGTTGGGATTGTTGGGATCAGCTTTGGGATGGAGTTCATTCCCATCTACTTAAGGCATCCGGAGGTTTATCAGGTTGCCGTTGCAGATACCAATTCCAAGTTGATAAAAACAGCCAGGGAGAAATTCGGGATCAGCGATGAAGATTGTTATAGTGATTATGAGGAGATGTTAAAGGATCAGGAGATTGATGCAGTCCACATAGTCACACCGCCATCTACCCATGCCAGCTTTTCCATAAAAGCGTTAAAGGCGGGGAAACATTGCGGTTGTACAATTCCTATGGGGATGAGCATTGAAGAATTGGAGTCGGTGATCAGGGCGAGGATAGAAAGTAAAAAGCAGTATATGTTTATGGAAACCACCATATTCGGGAGAGAATATTTTTATGTAAAAGAACTGCTGGACCAGGGAAAGTTTGGGAAGGTGCAGTATATGACATGCGCCCATTACCAGGATATGGAAGGGTGGCCGTCTTATTGGGAAGGCTTTCCCCCGCTCATGCATCCCACCCATGCGGTAGGAACATGTCTCATGCTGCTGGAGGATTATCCGAAAGAAGTGTATGCAAAGGGTTCTGGCAGGATCAGGGATGAATTGATTGCCCGGTATCAGTCTCCCTTTGCGTTTGAGGCGGCTTTTGTGACGATGGAACACAGCGATGTGACCATAGAGATGGAACGTTTCCTGTACGGCGTTGCAAGAAGCTATTCGGAGTGCTTTCGGATTTATGGCCGGGATATGAGCTTTGAGTGGCAGCAATTGGCATCGGAAGACCCGGTTATCTTTACCCGGACTGGAGGGATCCAGCAGGAGATTGTGGATATCGACGGCGATCCGGACAGATATGGCAGAGGAGGGGAAATTATGGAACAGAGAATAAAGGTTCCGGATTATGGAGACAGGCTGCCAAAGAGTATCGCCGGATTTACAACGGAAACGGTATATAATGATCAAAATACCCATCTTTCCTTTAAGCAGGGGGGCGGCCATGGAGGATCCCACCCACATATGATCCATGAATTTGTCCGGGCCATTGTAGAAGACAGAAAGCCGGTATGTGACGATGTGACCGGCGCCTATTGGACGGGAACAGGGATATGCGCCCATCAGTCTGCAATGGAAGGAGGGGCAGTGGTCAGGATACCGGAATTTAAGCGTATGCAATAAAGAGCAAAACATTGCAGATTTATCAGATTGCCCCTGGCGGGAAGTGCTGGGGGCAATTTGTGTTGTCAAATGGAGTATGGGCATCTCCTTTTACATTTGCTGAGATTGGAAATGGTTATAGCCCCTGCGGACGCTGCAATCCATGGGCGGATGGTGGAAAAGACCTGGCAACTTCAATAAGCCCGGGAAGGCAGGCATCAAAAAACATCCGGTAGCTTTGGCAGAAATAATTTTGGTACGCCTCCAGCTCCGGGTTCCAGTCGCGGCAGCGCTGGCATCCGCCTTTGCATAAAGGATAATAGTTACAGAGCTTACAGTTTTGATCGAGAAGGAGGGAACGCTCCAGAAAGCCGATTTCTCTTCTCTTTGCGTCGATTTCGTCCAATCGGTTTTCGTTAAAGTTCCCCAGGCAGTATTCATCCATCATATAAAAATCGCAGGGAAATACGCTGCCGTCTGCTTCCACCACATATTGGATACTGCACCTGCCGCGCTGGTCGCAGGATTCAGGGAAATGCCCCAGCAAAATGCCTATATAGTTCTCAAATTGGCGGATGTAGGGCTGCCTGTTCTTTTTCCAGTCTTGATACCACAAACGGAACAGTTCCGTAAGGAACCGTCCGTAACTTTCCGGGTTTATGGAATAGCTGTTTTGCCCGTGAGGTTCCTTAAAAGGATCCAGGCAGGCGATATACTGCTGGTAGTTCCATTTTTGCCGTCTATAAAAGGCATAGATTTCCTGGATATTTTGGGCTACGGCCTGATTGACTACTGTAAGAATGTTGAAATCCACATGCTGCGTTTCCAGTAATGCGATGGATCGATATACGCGGTCAAAAGTGGGCGTATTGTCTTTTCTGCTATGCCGGCAGGCATCGTGGGTCTTTGGAATCCCGTCCAGGGAGATTCCTGTCAGAAAGTGATTTTCCCGAAGGAAACGGCACCAGGTTTCGTCTATTAAAAGCCCGTTGGTCTGCAGGGAATTATACACCTGGACTCCGTTTTTATTATATTGTTTTTGGCAGGCCAGGACTTTTTCAAAAAAATCCAGTCCCCGCAGGGTTGGTTCCCCTCCCTGGAAGGTGTAACTGGCCATACCTTCGGCCCGAAGCAGGGTTTTCCTGATCACATTTTTTAAAGTTGCCTCACTCATGAACCCGTAGGATTCCTGAGCCCGCTTTTGGGTTTCGTCACAGTAAAAACAATAATCGCATGTCATGTTACACATACCGGAAGATGGTTTGATTAATACGCTGATCGGTGGCATAAAAAGTCCTCGCTTTCCTTTTCTTTATAACAGGTGGATTCCCAGATAGGAGACCCCGCATAGCGCCATGATAAGGATGGGATTGCTTTTTCGTTTACGCAGGATAACCAATGCGGTAAGCAAAAGGACAGCGCCCACCCAGTCTATATTTTGCAGGTTACAATCCTTTTCGGCGAACAAGGCGGTTTGCGCGATGGAAAGGCCTGCTGAGGCAATCAGCGCGACTACGGCAGGGCGCAGGCCGGAAAGTACGCTTTGGATCAAAGAGGCGCCTTTATAATGGTAGTAAAGAAAGGCAAGAAAAGGCACAATGATTAAGCAGGGAAAAATACATCCCAAGGTTGCGGCGAAAGCGCCTCCTATTCCGGCAATGCGGATTCCCACAAAAGTGGCGGAATTGACTGCAATAGGCCCTGGGGTCATTTCGGCAATTGTGATCAGATTCGTAAACTCGCTCATAGTCATCCAGGAGTGTTGTCCTACGATCTGGTTCCGGATCAGCGGCAGGGCAGCATACCCACCTCCGATACTGAACAGTCCTACTTGAAAAAAACTAATGAATAATTGCAGGTAAATCATGCTTCTCCTTTCTTTCGGCGAAAAATTTCCCGGAGGATCCCAAAGGAAACCGTGGCCAAAATGATATAGATGACATTGAGATTACAAAAAAAGGCGGCAATAAAGGCAAGAGCCATAAGGAGGATATTGGTGATTGATTTTTCCTTCCATACATGTTGCACCAGGCTCCATACCACGTCAAAGATTACGGCAGCAACCCCGGCCTGCATTCCCTTTAATGCCAGGGCGGCATAGGGGTTTGAAGTAAAGGAGGTATAAAAAAAGGAGATCGCTGAAAGGATCACCAGGGGCGGAAGGATAGTCCCGGCAACGGCGGCGGCAATCCCAGCGGCGCCAGCAGTGCGCCAGCCCACAAGGATTGCCGCATTCACTGCAATTGCCCCCGGGGAAGATTGGGATAGTGCGGCCAGATCCAGCATTTCCTGTTCATCGATCCAGTGCAGCTTATCCACAAACTTTTGTTTCATAAGAGTGATGATTACAAAGCCGCCGCCAAAGGTAAAGGTACTGATATAAAGCATACTGAAAAAGAGTTGTGGTATTTTTTTGCCCGACATGTATTTGTCTCCTGAGGTTTTAAAATTTATTTTGATTATAAAACTTGCAATGACATATGTAAAATGCTATTATTTTATGGTAATCATATCGATTTTGGTATTAATAGTGAAACGGAGATAGGATATGACAATCCGGCATATGAGGATCTTTCTTCAGGTCTATTCCTTGGAAAGCATCACAAAAGCTGCAGAAATTTTGAATATGACCCAGCCTGCCGTTACCCGCGCCATCCAGGAAATGGAGCGCTACTATGGCGTTTGCCTGTTCGAGCGGATCGGCCATCGGTTAAGCCGCACGGCTGCCGGCCAGGAGTTTTACGCACATGCCTTACACATTGTGGAAGCTTTTGACAGAATGGAAAAGGAATTGCGGGATTGGGATGAGATCGGAAGAATCCGGATCGGGGCGACCAATACGCTGGGCTGCTTTTTTTTGCCGGATCTGTTGCTTCAATTTCAGAAACGGTACCCCAAATTGGAGATCATTTCTACCATCACCAATGCGGACGCACTTCAAAGCGGTCTTTTAAACAATCAGTATGATCTGGCGCTGATGGAAGGAAATGTCAGTGTGCCGGGGCTGCATGCCCAGCCGTTTGCCGCAGATAAGCTGCTGCTTGTGCTTCCGCCAGGACATGAGCTGGTGGGGAAAGAGAAAATTTTTCCTTCCGATTTAGAGAAATACCCACTGCTTCTTCGGGAGAAGGGGAGTACAACGCGTTCCCTGTTAGAACATTTTTTCTTTTTGCACCACATAGAGGCAGCTCCCGTGTTGGAAAGTTGTAATCCCCAGGCGATCATCTACGGGGTTCAATGCGGGCTTGGCATCTCGTTTTTGCCGGAGCGGTGGGTAAGGGAGCCGGCAAAAAAGGGCAGGCTTGTATTGCGGGAGATGGCGGAGGAGGGTTTTGAGAGAGAGAATTATGTGGTATGGCATGAAAACAAATTTTTATCAAACACAATGAAGACGTTTCTTAACATTATAAAAGAGAAAGGACAGGAATATTTCAATGAATAGACCTAATATTTTGTTTTATTTTTCTGATCAGCAACGTGCAGACACTTTAGGATGTTACGGACAAAATCTGGATATCAGTCCTAATTTGGACGCTCTGGCGTCAGAGGGGGTGTTATTTGAAAATGCCTTTACCGCCCAACCCGTATGCGGTCCTTGCAGGGCGTTGTTTCAGACGGGGCGTTACCCCACTGAGATTAATTGCTATAGAAATGCCCAGCCTCTTCCCGCCAACGTGAAAACGGTGGCGGATTATCTGGATGAAGCAGGATATGACAATGCCTATGTGGGAAAGTGGCATCTGGCAAGTTACAGGGACAGTTATTCGGTTCCCCCCAGCATAGATTATGAGACGGCTCCGATCCCCCCGGAAAGACGAGGCGGTTACCGTGGGTTTTGGAGGGTGGCCGATGTGTTGGAAGCCACTTCCCATGGGTATGACGGGTATGTTTTTGATGAAGAAATGCAAAAAAGGGAATTTAAAGGGTACCGTGTAGATTGCATCACTGATTTTGCGATGGAATATTTGGATCAATACAACGGTGAAAAACCATTTTTTTTAACCATATCGCACATTGAGCCTCATCATCAAAATGACCGGGGCTGTTACGAGGGGCCGAAGGGTTCAAAAGAGCGGTTTGCTAATTGTGAGTTGCCGGAGGATCTAAAAGCGCTTGGCGGGGACAGTGCCGAAATGTATCCTGATTATTTAGGTTGTTGTAAGAGTTTAGATGACAACTTAGGGCGTATGATAGAAAAGCTTAAGGAAAAAGGTCTTTATGATAACACAGTGATTGTTTATGGGTCGGATCACGGCTGTCATTTTAAAACGAGGAATAGGGATGAACATCTTATGGGAACGGATGACTATAAACGCTCCTGCCATGATTCCTGCCTGAGGGTGCCGCTTGTGATCTCAGGGCCTGGATTCCGGGGAGGGAAGAGGGTGAAAGATCTGGTAAGTACAGCCAGCCTCCCGAAAACGTTCCTTGCTATGGCAGGAATAGATATTGGAAATCTGATGGTGGGAGAAAATTTAAAAGACATAGCGGATGGAAAAACCCATCATAGGGAAAACAGAGTCTTCGCCCAGATCAGCGAAAGCCGTACCGGAAGATGTATCCGGACAGAAGATTATCTCTACAGTGTATATGCTCCGGGCTTGGATGGATGGCAGGAGGGAAGCAGCGATTATTATGAGGAGGATTTCTTATACGATCTGAAAAAGGATCCATATGAATTAAAAAATCTGGTGTACGATTCAGAATATACGGAAATAAGGAAAGAACTGTCCAGGCAGTTATTGGATGAGATCGAGAAGGCGGAAGGGGTAAGGCCTGTCATCGGCCATAGATAATGTTACACGTTCTGAATGGTATCTTACATTCCTTACAAGGCATCTTACCGCAGGATCTATTGCGGCAGGATGCCTTTTTGCGTAATATGGGAGCAGAAAAAATCTTACCTTTGGCGGCATCATTGGGAGGGTAAGTGGGAAGGAGATCGCAAAATGTCAGATACGGTTATTCAGGTAAAAGGCCTGAAAAAATATTTTGGGGATGTGAAAGCGGTGGACAATATCAGTTTTGAGGTGGAGCAGGGGGAATTGTTTGGTTTTTTGGGCATGAACGGTGCGGGAAAATCTACCACCATCAATATGCTTTGTACAGTGCTTCCGCCTACAAAAGGGGAGATTATGGTATGTGGACTAAGGGCAGGCAGGGAAAATGAGCAGATCAGGAAACAGATCGGCGTGGTCTACCAGGATCATTGTCTGGATGGCTTGCTTACGGTGAAGGAAAATCTTTTCACAAGGGGGGCTTTGTATGAAAAGAACAGTAAAAAACTGAGAGAAAATATCTCAAAAATCTGCCAGATCCTGGAGCTGACAGAAGTGTACGGCAGAAGGGTTGGAAAGCTCTCCGGCGGGCAGAAAAGACGGTGTGAGATTGCCAGGGCCTTGGTGAATACGCCCAAGGTCATGTTTCTTGATGAGCCTACCACAGGACTGGATCCGGCAACCCGGAAAAAGGTATGGCAGTGTCTTGACAGGCTTCGCCGGGAAGAAAAGATGACGATCTTCCTTACCACCCATTATATGGAGGAAGCGGCCAAAGCATCTCACATAGCGATTATTGACGGGGGCATTTTAAGAGAGTATGGGACTCCTTTTTCCTTAAAAGAAACCTATGCAAAGGATCAATTAAAGCTAATCCCCAGACAGGAGACGGCGGATCACCTGATTCGATATTTTGCAGAAAAAAAGGCGGGGGTTAAGAAACGGGAAGAGTTTCTGATCGTGGATCTGCCTGAAAGTATGGCAGCGCTGCCTATCTTAAATGAGATAAAAGGGTGGATCAACGGGTTTGAAGTGGTACAAGGATCTATGGACGATGTGTTTCTAAATGTAACGGGCAAAAAACTTGCACAGGCATAAAAGGAGGAAAGAAATGAGGGAAACGTTTTATCTATTACGAAGGAATGTCCTTTTGTATTTCAGGGATGGTACAGCGGTATTTTTTTCGCTGTTGTCTATGCTGATCGTGTTGGCGCTTATGGTGGTCTTTTTGGGGAACATGAACAGCGAAAATGTGGTATATGCACTGGAACAGTTTGGCGGTGTGCGGGATGCGGCAGCGGATAAGGCCCATGCGGATTATCTGATCCAGATGTGGACGCTGGCGGGAATTCTGGTGGTAAACACAGTGACGGTAACTCTTACGGTGACAGGGAAAATGGTGGAGGATGAGGTGGGACATAAGCTGGCCAGCTTTTATGTCACGCCGGTGAAAAAAATCAAGATCGCCCTGGGCTATATTGGTTCCGCGTGGTTTGTAGGTTCTTTGATGAGCCTGTTTACACTGGCAGCCGGAGAAATTTATATGGTTCTTTGCTCCCATCCCCTGCTTCCGGCGGATTCCCTGGGGAAACTGACCGGAATGATCCTGTTAAATGGGTTTGTGTACGCTGCCCTTTCTTATCTGGCTGCGCTGCTGATCCACAGCAACAGTGCGTGGAGCGGCTTGCAGTCAATCGTGGGAACGCTGGTGGGGTTTGTAGGCGCCATCTATCTGCCAGTCTCCATGCTGCCGGATAGTGTGATGAAAGCGCTTAAGTGCCTGCCAGTGCTTCATGGAACGGCAATCATGCGGGAGATCTGTATCCGGGATGCACTGGATACCACCTTTTCCGGGCTGCCGGAGGCGGCAAAGGATATCTTTAGAGAGCAGATGGGTGTTACGGTGATGGTGGGAGAAGGTAAAGCCCAGCTTTGGCAGCAGCTTCTTTTTCTTCTTGGATATGGTATGATAGCAGTGGCGGTTTCTGCCACGATCATGAAAAGGCGGCGGCTCCGCGACAGGTAAAGCACAGCCAGAAAACAGGAGACAGTCATGAAAATTACGATCGTAGATTGCCCGGAAGGGGAAGAAGATGAGATCATCATAAAATGCCGGCAGATGGATGAGCAGCTACTGAGAATGATCGGCGCTGTGAAAGCAGGGAAGGAGCGCATCCTGGCAACGAAGGAAGGGAAGATCATGCAGATTTCCCCGAAGGAAGTTTATTATTTTGAAGCGGTGGATAACCGGGTATTCTTGTACAGGGAAAAGGACGTCCTGGAAACCAGGCACAGGCTTTACGAACTGGAAGAATTGTTTCGCGGAGCAGATTTTTTCCGGGCGTCGAAATCCCTTATCATGAATCTTTCTAAAGTAAAAAGCTTTGCCCCGGCTATTGGCGGCAGATTTGAAGCGGACATGAAAAATGGAGAGAAGTTGATGATATCCAGGCAGTATGTTCCGGCCTTAAAAGAAAAACTTGGCCTGTAGGAGGTGTGGAATGAAAGAGATGTTAGCTCTTAAATTAAAAAGCCTTTTGCACACTTATGTGTGCGTTATGTCTGGCGTGATACTTGCCACGGCTGTGTTCATTACTGTGTTTATGCCCGGGATGGAACTGGGAGTGGAGCTTTTGTGGCAGATGATGCTGGTTTCTTTTTTGTGCAGCATTGGGACATTGATGTACCCGGAAAAAGCCGTAAGCAGGAAATGGATGGTGGCGCTGGTGGGACTGCATTATGTGGAGGTAAATGTGGTTGTTCTGGGATTTGGGTTTTATTTTGAGTGGTTTTCCATCCAATACCTGCCTCATGTGCTGGGGATGCTGGTCTTGATCAATGTGATTTTCCTCATCGTTTCGACAATAGAATGGAGGCGGGGCAAGAAAATTGCCCGGCAGATGAATCAGCGCCTTGCAGAGTATCAAAAGAGCGTGTTACAATGATGAATGAAAGCTCCGGTAAGCGGCTGTGCAATCCGGCTTTCATTCAAGAAGCCTGCAAAAGAGCCATGCCTGCATGGGCGTTCGGGTACGGGACAGGGCAGTTTCAAGGAGAGCACGCAAATGGCATTTACACATCTTCACGTTCACACAGAATACAGTCTGTTAGACGGTTCCAACAAAATTAAAGAATATGTAAAGCGGGTAAAAGACCTTGGCATGGACAGCGCCGCTATCACGGATCATGGTGTGATGTATGGCGTGATCGACTTTTATAAAGCCTGCAAGGAAGAAGGAATCAACCCGGTTCTTGGCTGCGAAGTCTATGTGGCTCCGAATTCCCGCTTTGATAAAGAATTGACAGGTGGTGAGGACAGATATTACCACCTTGTTTTGCTTGCGGAAAATAATACCGGCTATGACAACCTGATGAAGATTGTCAGTCGTGGTTTTACAGAAGGCTATTATTACAAGCCCCGTGTGGATATGGAGCTTCTTAGAGAGTGTCATGAGGGGCTTATTGCGCTTTCCGCCTGCCTGGCAGGGGAAGTGCCCAGATATATTCAAAAGGGGTTGGTTGATGAAGCGAAGAAAGCAGCCCTTAGGTATCTGGACTGTT
Source organism: uncultured Lachnospiraceae bacterium (assembly GCA_910585005.1). GTDB lineage: Bacteria > Bacillota > Clostridia > Lachnospirales > Lachnospiraceae > Suilimivivens. Next base: position 137,759 of record CAJUCN010000003.1, read on the forward strand.
TTGGCGAAGGAAATTACTTTTTGGAACTGCAAGACCACGGGCTGCCGGAACAGAGGATGGTGAACACCAGCCTGCTGCAGATCAGCAGGGAGCTGAATATTCCCCTTGTGGCTACCAACGATGTGCATTACACCTATGCCGATGATGTAAAACCTCACGATATCCTGCTTTGTATCCAGACTGGCAAGAAGCTTGCGGACGAGGACAGGATGCGTTATGAAGGGGGCCAGTATTTCGTCAAGAGTGAGGAAGAGATGAAAGGGTTGTTTCCCTATGCCTGGGAAGCGGTAGAAAATACCCAGCGGATTGCTGACCGGTGCCATGTGGAGATCGAGTTCGGCGTGACCAAACTGCCTAAATTTGAAGTGCCGCAGGGGTATGATTCCTGGAGCTATTTGAATAAACTGTGTTTTGACGGATTGAAAGAACGCTACGGGGAAGACTTGGAAGCGCCTGCAGGGAGCGCCGGACAAAGCCTGAAGGAACGTCTGGACTATGAACTTTCGGTCATCCAGGCTATGGGATATGTGGATTATTTTCTGATCGTGTGGGATTTTATCAATTATGCCAAGGGAAATGGGATCATGGTCGGGCCAGGCCGTGGTTCAGCGGCCGGGAGTATTGTTTCTTATGCGCTGAAGATTACCAATATTGATCCCATCAAATACAATCTTCTGTTTGAGCGTTTTTTGAACCCGGAGCGTGTTTCCATGCCGGATATCGATATAGACTTCTGCTTTGAAAGAAGGCAGGAGGTGATTGATTATGTGAGCCGGAAGTATGGGCCGGAAAAGGTAGTACAGATTGTAACTTTCGGTACCCTTGCTGCCAAGGGTGTGATCCGGGACGTAGGCAGGGTGATGGATTTGCCGTATGCTTATGTGGATAATCTTGCCAAAATGATTCCCAATGAATTGAATATTACCATAGACCGGGCGTTGCAGATCAATCCGGAGCTTCGTAAGCTTTATGAGACGGACGAACAAGTCCATACGCTGATCGACATGAGCAAACGTCTTGAGGGCCTTCCCCGGCATACCTCCATGCATGCGGCGGGAGTGGTGATCTGCTCAAGGCCTGCGGAGGAACTGGTTCCCCTTTCCAGAGGGGCGGACGGTTCCGTGACCACTCAGTTTACCATGACCACCATTGAGGAGCTGGGACTTTTAAAAATGGACTTTCTGGGGCTTCGGACTTTGACGGTGCTTCGGGATGCAGTGGCGCTTATAGAGAAGGATAAAGGGATCCATATTGATATTGACCAGATCGATTTTGATGATAAAAAGGTACTTGCCTCCATCGGGACCGGCCGGACAGATGGGATATTCCAGTTGGAAAGCGGCGGGATGAAAAACTTTATGAAGGAGTTAAAGCCGGAAAACCTGGAGGATATCATAGCCGGCATTTCCCTGTACCGTCCGGGGCCGATGGATTTTATTCCCAAATATGTTAAGGGAAAAGGAAGCGGCACAATCACTTATTCTTGTCCGCAGTTAGAGCCGATTCTTGCGCCCACCTACGGCTGCATCGTTTACCAGGAGCAGGTAATGCAGATCGTCCGTGATCTTGGGGGATATACTTTGGGAAGAAGCGATCTGGTGCGCCGGGCTATGAGCAAGAAAAAGCAGTCCGTAATGGAAAAGGAACGGGCGAACTTCATATACGGCAATGAGCAGGAGGGGGTGCCGGGATGCGTGGCCAACGGGATTTCCCAGCAGGTGGCGACCCAGATTTATGACGATATGATGGACTTTGCCAAATATGCTTTTAATAAGTCCCATGCGGCCTGCTATGCAGTAGTTTCCTACCAGACCGCATATCTAAAGTATTATTATCCGGTGGAATTTATGGCGGCCCTGATGACTTCGGTGATTGATAATGCGGGAAAGGTGGCGGAATATATCATGGTCTGCCGGAACATGGGGATTGCCATCCTGCCTCCTGATATCAATCAGGGGGAACGGGGATTTTCCGTAGACGGGAAATCCATCCGCTATGCCCTGACTGCGATTAAGAGCGTAGGCCGTCCGGTGATCGATGCGGTGGTGGAAGAAAGAAAAGCCAGGGGGCTTTATACGAACTTGAAGGATTTCATCACAAGAATGTCGGATAAGGAAGTCAATAAGAAGGCCATTGAGAACTTTATCAAAGCGGGGGCTTTTGACTCCCTGCCTGGTACCAGGAAGCAGTTTATGAGCGCTTATGTACAGATCATGGATCACATTGTCCATGACAGAAAGAATAATATGGCGGGGCAGATCAGTTTGTTTGATATTGTAGATGAAAGCCAAAAGGAAGAGTTTGAGGTGAAACTTCCCGATGTGGGCGAATACTCCAAAGAAATGCTGCTTGCCTTTGAAAAGGAAGTGCTGGGGATCTACATCAGTGGCCATCCCCTTGAAGAGCAGGAGGAACTATGGAAGAAAGGGATCACGAATACTACGGCGGATTTTATGCTGGATGAAGAGACTGGTACTGCCAGGGTCCGGGATATTGCCACAGTGACGATTGGAGGCATGATCGCAGATAAAAAGATCAAATATACCAAGAATGACAAGATCATGGCTTTTCTTCAATTAGAAGATCTGGTAGGAAGCGTGGAGGTTATTGTATTTCCCAGGGATTACGAAAAATACAGTGAGAAGCTGATAGAGGAAAATAAAGTTTTTATCCGGGGCAGGGTTTCGCTGGAAGAGGAGAAGGACGGGAAACTGATCTGTGAGAGGATTACGGCATTTGACGAGATTCCCAGGAAATTATGGGTGAAATTTCCAACGAAGGAAAGCTATGACCAGGCGGAAAAAGAACTATTTACCCTTATGGCGGATTCGGATGGAAAGGACAGCGTGATAATATACATAGAAGAAGAAAAGGTGATGAAAAAGCTGCCGCCTAACAGGAACGTCAATGCAGAGGAGGCGCTGTGTGTAAAATTAGGGGAAAGATTCGGTAAAGAAAATATAAAAGTAGTCTGGAACGTGAAAAAGGATTGAAAACATAGCGGAAAAAGTATAAAATAAACAGCAAAGAAAGGACGTGACAAGATATGGCAAAAGAAATTAAGACCATAGGCGTACTGACCAGCGGAGGGGATGCTCCCGGCATGAATGCGGCAATCCGTGCGGTGGTGCGTAAAGCAATCGGAAACGGCGTGAAGGTCAAAGGAATCAAAAAGGGTTATCAGGGGCTTCTCAACGAAGAAATTGTGGATATGGAAAAGAAGGATGTTTCTGATACCATCCAAAAGGGCGGCACCATACTTGGAACGGCCCGCTGCCCGGAATTTAAGTTTGAAGAGGTTCAGCAGAAAGCGGCTGAGATTTGCAGGGCCCATGAAATCGACGGGCTTGTAGTGATCGGCGGCGACGGTTCCTACCGCGGGGCCCAGGCGCTTGCAAGGCAGGGAATCAATACGGTCGGGATTCCGGGAACCATCGATCTGGATATTGCATGTACGGATTATACCATTGGCTTTGACACGGCCATCAACACAGCTATGCAGGCAATTGATAAGGTGAGAGATACCTCTTCTTCCCATGAGCGGTGCAGCATCATCGAGGTTATGGGGCGGAATGCAGGTTATATTGCTTTATGGTGCGGCGTGGCAAATGGTGCGGAAGACATTTTGCTTCCTGAGAAATACGATTTCAATGAGCAGAGCATTATTAACAATATCATTAAAAACAGGAAATTTGGCAAGACCCACCATATCATTGTCAATGCAGAAGGAATTGGACATTCTACTTCCATGGCGAGAAGGATTGAGGCTGCCACCGGCATTGAGACCAGGGCTACCATCCTGGGCTACATGCAGCGGGGCGGTTCGCCTACCTGTAAGGACCGGTTTTATGCTTCCATTATGGGCGCTTATGCGACGGATATTTTGTGTGCCGGCAAGAGTAACCGGGTAGTTGGCTACAGAAATGCGGAATTTGTGGATTTTGACATTGAAGAGGCTTTGCAGATGAAGAAAGAAATTCCTGAGTATCAGTTCCAGGTCAGCAAGTTATTATCACAATAAGTAAGCGTGTAAAAGCGGGTGCGTGAGTCCGGAGGGCAAGGCAGCCGCTTTTTCCGCTCTTTCAAGAAGCGTGTTCGGGAGAGGAAAAATGATTACCAGTTTAAGCAACAACCGCATAAAGCATGTGGCAGCTCTTCGGGAAAAAGGCCGTGAACGGAACCGGGAAGGGCTTTTTTTGGCGGAGGGCGTTAGAATGTTTCAGGAGGCGCCGGTCGGGCAGATTCGGGAGATCTATTACTCCGAATCCTTTTTGAAAACGACAGGGCGGAGGACGGAAGAAGAATCCCTCCGTCATGAAAAAAACCTTGAGAAACTTGCACTGTGCCGGGAAAGGGGGATTTTTACAGAGCAGGTCAGTGAGGAAGTGTTTCGGAAAGCTTCGGATACCTGTTCTCCCCAGGGGATTTTGTTTGTTATGGAACAATTTACCTATTCTCTGGACAGGATGCTTTTGCAGGCGGGAGGACAGCGGCTTTTTTTGGCGCTTGAAGATATCCAGGATCCGGGAAATCTGGGTACGATGCTGCGGACCGGGGAGGGTGCGGGGGTCAGCGGTGTGATCATGAGCCGGGGATGTGTAGACATTTATAATCCTAAGACGATACGCGCCACCATGGGATCCTTGTTCCGTGTTCCCTTTGTCTATGAGGAGGATTTAGGAGCGGCGGCAGGGAAGCTGAAAGCCCATGGGATAAGGGTCTATGCGGCACATCTGGAAGGGGAGCGGTATTATGACCAGATAGATTATCCTCTCGGAAGCGCCTTTTTGATTGGAAATGAAGGAAAGGGACTTAAGCGGGATACTGCGGATCTGGCGGATGCTTACGTTAAGATCCCCATGGAGGGGAAACTGGAATCATTAAATGCGGCAGTGGCGGCTGCGCTTTTGCTTTATCAGGCGGCCGGATGCCACAGGAAGGAGAAAGGAAAATGACAATAGGATTTATTGGGCTGGGGAATATGGCCAAGGCAATGATCGCCGGAATCCTGGGTAAGGGGATCGCGGAAGTTTCGCAGATCGTTGGCTCTGCAAGGACGCAAAAGACCCGGGATGCAGTAAATAAGCAGTATGGAATCCAGGTGTATGAGGATAACTGTCATGTGGCGCAAATGGCGGATGTGCTGATTCTTGCCGTGAAACCCCAGATGCTCGGGGAGGTGATCGCTCAGATTAAGAACCAGGTCAAAGAAGAGACATTGGTTATCAGCATTGCCGCCGGGAAGGATATGGCCTGGATGGAAGAAGCATTTGGCCGGAAGATCAAGCTGGTGCGGTGTATGCCCAATACCCCGGCTATGGTTGGGGAGGGGTGCAGCGGCGTGTGCAGAAACGCAGAAATAAACGATCAGGAGATGGATCTTTGCATGAACCTGCTGGGCAGCTTTGGCATGGCTGAAGAAATACCCGAGGGGCTGATCGATGCAGTAGGAGGAGTTAGTGGAAGTTCCCCGGCATTTGTGTTTTTATTTTTGGAAGCCCTTGCGGACGGGGGTGTGAAGGCTGGGCTGCCCAGAGGACAGGCATACCGTTTTGCCGCCCAGACCGTGCTTGGAAGCGCCAAGCTGATGCTGGAGGGCGGGAAGCATCCCGGGGAACTGAAAGACATGGTATGTTCTCCTGGCGGAACCACCATTGAAGGGGTACAGGTTTTGGAACAAATGGGATTTCGGGCCAGCGTAATGGGGGCAGTGGAAGCTTGTGTAGAAAAATCAAAAAAGATGTAAAATAAATGTAATATATAAGGGAAAATTTGGATCATTAAAGTAGGAAATTAACTATGATTTTAGCTTAAACTTGACAAAAATGGTATGTTTTGCTAATATAATTGCCATAATTGATGTAATAAAGTTGTAACATTTTAAGGGGAGCCAAGGATGGGAAAGCGGATGGCTTTCGCGTGTGCCCCTTAACATGTTTGGCGAATCTGAAAAGAAAACATCATGTATATGGAGGGAGCAGAATGAACCGGAGAAATAGGCTGCTGGTGGTAACTGTGGGATTTCTTTTAAGCCCGCTTTGGTATCCGGCAGGGGAAATAACCGTTCAGGCAAGTGAGAGGGAAAATTATGAGTTTCCGAGCACAGGGATTGCGGAGGTGTTAGATCCCAGTGTGCTTACCAGTGACACCAGTGTAGAAGTACAGACCTGTTTGGACATCAACGAAAAATTTGAAGCGGAGCAGGAACGGATGGAGCAGGAACTGACCATGGCAAACGTGCAGAATGCATTGAACATCCGTGCAGAGGCCAGCGAGGATTCCGAGAAGGTAGGGCTGTTGTATAAGGACTGCGGTGGGAAAATCCTGGATCAAAAGGACGGCTGGACAAAGATCAAGTCGGGGAATGTGATTGGCTGGGCCAAGGATGAATATCTCCTTTTTGGGGAAGATGCCAAGGAAATGGCTCAGGATGTAGGGAACTGGATCGTCACCCTGGATGCAGGAGCAGTCCGTGTCAGGATGGAACCCAATGAGCAGGCGGATATATACGGTCTTCTTGCCTATGAAGATTCCGTGGAATTTATTGAGACGGTAAGCGATAAATGGATCAGCGTAGAGTATCATGATGAAATCGGTTATGTCAATACAGATTACATCAACGTGGAATTCCACATTGATGAAGGAGAGACGATGGATGTGATCCGTATCCGTGAGCGGGAGGAGGCGGAACGCAAGAGGAAGGCGAACCGTGGCGCGGTAGCGGCTGACGCTGATGAACTGCGTCTTTTGGGAGCGCTTATTTACTGCGAGGCAGGGAACCAATCCTATGAAGGAATGGTAGGCGTAGGGGCAGTGGTCATGAACCGTGTCAGGAGCGGCGCTTATCCCAATACCATTCATTCCGTAATTTACGCATCCGGGCAGTTTACCCCTGCTATGACCGGAAAAGTGGCAAGGGTTTATGATGGGAACGTTCCGGATCTTTGCATGCAGGCGGCGCAGGCGGCGATCAATGGGGAGACGACTGTGGGAGATGCAACCCATTTCAGGCGTGCGGGAAAACGGGAAGGATATGTGCTGGGAGATCATGTATTCTGGTAAACATGTTAGATTAGTCAAAAAGGAACAGCATTCCATGAAGGTGGGGCTGTTCTTTTTTTGGTTAAATTTCTTGACGCGGCGCGGGAATCATCCTTATAATAAAATTGTCGTAATGAAAAACGGAAGAAAAGAGGAAAATGCATATGAAATGTCCTAAATGCGGAAATGAAAATTGTCAGATCACTACAGAAACGACTTCCACTGGAAAAGATTTTTCGGCGGGGAAAGGGTGCTGCGGCGCGCTGCTGCTTGGGCCGATTGGAATCCTTTGTGGAGCGTGCGGAAAAGGAAAACAGATTCGTTCAACCAACTATTGGGTTTGCCCTGGCTGTGGGAAAAAATTTAAAGCATGAGCAGCGTAAATCCTATATGGATACAGGGGATGGAATTATGTGCGAAATACTGTAGATGTCATCAAATGCCGGAACGAAGTTTTTTTATCTGTGGTTATCAATTTCCTTTATGTGCCAGGTGCACTGGCATAGCAATCGGTCATATTACCGCCTTATTTGCGGCGCCTTTCCATACCTTCAAATATTCGATAGCGCTTTTACTGTTTCCTTTGGCCATAGATGGAACTGTGCAATATTTCACTTCTTACCAGTCCAATAATTGTAAAAGAGTCATAACAGGCGCTTTATATGGATTTGCATTTACTTCGGTTGTCTGCCGCATGGTAAAAGCGGTATTGCACAAGAAGATGGCGTGAAATTTTTTTATTCATTGCGTCTGCTTTCATTGTGTAGTAAAATGAATTTTAACAATAATATGCGGAAAGTTTTGTGCGTCTTGCATAGTGAGGGATAAGAGAAGGAGGTTTCGTATGAATCTGACAACGATCTGGCTCATTGTCTTTGTTGTCTGTATTGTGGCAGAGATCATATCCATGGGGCTTACTACAATCTGGTTTGCAGGGGGAGCGCTGGTAGCTGCCGTCGTATCTGCTTTTGGTGCGCCGTTATGGCTCCAGATCGCACTTTTTGCGGTAGTATCGCTGGTGCTTTTGTATTTTACCCGTCCAATTGCGGTAAAATATTTTAACAAAGACCGGGTAAAGACGAATGCGGAAAGCCTGGTGGGAAAACAGGCAATTGTGATCAGTGAGATTGATAATTTACAGGGCATCGGCCAGGTGACTGTAGGGGGACAGGAATGGACGGCACGCACGACCCAGGAAGGGATCAGCCTGCCTGTGGGAAGCGTCGTGGTTATCCGTGCGATCAGTGGTGTAAAGCTGATGGTGGAGGAGAAACAGCAAACGTCATAATTGTCGTGTCATGTTTGCAGGGCGCTGCAAAGCGGCGCATGGATGTAGAGGGGAAACCCGGAAAGAAGAGGTAACTATGGGATATTTTGTTGTTGTAGTCATTATTTTATTGCTTGCGGTTGCGGCATCCTGTGTAAAGATTGTACCCCAGGCCTTTGCCTATGTGGTGGAAAGACTGGGCGCTTATCAGGGGACATGGTCCGTGGGACTTCATATCAAACTGCCGATTATTGATAAGGTGGCTAAGAAGATCAATTTAAAGGAGCAGGTAGTTGACTTTGCTCCCCAACCGGTTATCACCAAGGATAATGTAACCATGCGGATTGATACGGTGGTATTTTTCCAGATCACTGACCCGAAGATGTTTGCTTACGGTGTGGAAAACCCGATTATGGCAATCGAAAACCTGACGGCTACCACACTTCGTAACATTATCGGCGATCTGGAGCTGGATCAGACGCTTACCTCCAGAGAGACCATCAACACGAAGATGCGCGCATCCCTTGACGAGGCAACGGATCCTTGGGGAATCAAGGTAAACCGTGTGGAACTTAAGAATATCATTCCACCTGCAGAGATCCAGAATGCCATGGAAAGGCAGATGAAGGCGGAACGTGAGAGACGTGAGGCAGTTACCCGTGCAGAAGGTGAGAAAAAGGCAAGCGTGACGGTGGCGGAAGGTAAGAAGGCAGCCGCTATTTTGGAAGCGGAGGCGGAGAAGCAGTCCGCGATCCTTCGTGCAGAGGCACAGAAGGAAAAGATGATCCGTGAGGCGGAAGGTGAAGCGGAGGCAATCTTAAAAGTACAGCAGGCAACGGCAGACGGTATCCGTATGATCCGTGAAGCAGGGGCGGATGAGTCTGTGTTACGCATCAAGAGCCTGGAAGCATTTGAAAAGGCGGCGGACGGCAAGGCGACCAAGATCATTATCCCTTCTGAGATCCAGGGCCTGGCAGGGCTTGCTGCATCCGTGAAAGAATTGGTAAGTGACAAATAAAGCAGTATGGAGAGGATAAACCAATGGATCTAAAAGGCAGAAGTTTTTTAAAGCTCCTTGACTTTACACCGGAAGAGATTCTTTATCTGGTGGATCTGGCAGCAGAACTGAAAGAAAAAAAGAAAAACGGAGTTTTGACAAAGGAAATGCATCAGGGTAAAAACGCCGCGTTGATTTTTGAAAAGACCAGTACCAGAACAAGGTGCTCCTTTGAAGTGGCTGCCCATGATCTGGGGATGGGGACGGTCTATCTTGAGCCATCAAGTTCCCAGATCGGGAAAAAAGAGAGCATTGAGGATACGGCGCGGGTGCTTGGCAGGATGTTTGAGGGCATTGAATACCGCGGCTTTGAGCAGGAGATTGTGGAAGAACTGGCTAAATATGCAGGGGTTCCGGTGTGGAACGGGCTGACCAATGAATTCCACCCCACCCAGATGCTGGCGGATATCCTGACGATCCGGGAAAAGCTGGGAAGGATCCAGGGCGTGAAGCTGACATATATGGGGGATGCCCGTTACAATATGGGCAATTCCCTGATGGTGACGTGTGCAAAACTTGGGATGCATTTTACGGCATGTACCACTTCCAAATATTTCCCGGAAGAAGGGTTGGTTAAGCAATGCAGGGAAATTGCCGCCGGGACTGGCGGGACGATTACCCTCACAGAGGATGTGGCGGAAGGAACGAAGGATGCAGATGTGATTTACACAGACGTATGGGTTTCTATGGGAGAACCTGCAGAGGTTTGGGAAGAGAGGATCAAAGATCTTTCTCCTTACCAGGTGAATGCAAAAGTGATGGCAAATGCCAAGGAAACAGCGATCTTTATGCATTGTCTTCCTGCTTTTCATGACCTGAATACCAGGACAGGAAAGGAAATTAGCAGACGGTTTGGCATTACGGAGATGGAAGTGACAGACGAAGTCTTTGAATCTCCCCAGTCCGTGGTGTTTGATGAGGCGGAAAATAGAATGCATACCATTAAGGCAGTGATGGCGGCTACTTTGTAGCCGCCTTTGACGGATAGGGCGGATGGAAATGGATAAGGGAATAAGGGAAGGAAAGATGGTGCTGTGCGGGGCCAATGCCTACGAGCAAAAATATTACTTTAATGAGAAGTTTGCGGGGATACCCGATTCCATTAAGGAGGAACTTCACATAATCTGTGTGCTTTTTACACAGGAAGTAGGAGGAATCTTTACCATAGAATTTGAGGAGGACGGCCGTGTATCCATGCGTACGGAATATGCCGATGATGACTACCTATACGATGAGATCGGAAGCGGCCTTCTTGTGGGGGAAGTACGCCGTAAGAGACAGGAAATGTTTGAATCTTTGAGCCTGTATTACCGGGTTTTCATTCTCCATAGAGATGTCAATGAACTGCTTGAAGAGGGAGAGGATAGAACAGAAATCTGATGGCGGAAGGAGAGCAGAAACAGTGTTAAAGATCGGAAATGTACTTTTGGAAAATCCTTTGATATTGGCACCCATGGCAGGCGTAACAGACCTGCCATTTCGTTTGCTGTGCAAGGAACAGGGGGCAGGGCTTGTGTGTATGGAAATGGTCAGTGCCAAGGCCATTTATTATCAGAATAAAAATACCCAGGAATTGTTGGAGATCCACCCGGATGAGGGGCCTGTTTCTTTACAGCTTTTTGGTTCAGATCCATATATCATCAGCCAGATGGCAAAGCAGATCGAACACAGGCCCTTTGATATCCTGGACTTAAATATGGGCTGCCCGGTTCCTAAAGTGGTGAATAATGGAGAGGGATCCGCGCTGATGAAAAATCCAAGGCTGGCAGAGGAGATCATAACGCAGACGGTGAAAGCAGTGAAAAAGCCTGTGACCGTCAAGATCCGCAAAGGGTTTTCCGAGCAGGAAACCAATGCGGTGGAAATCGCTAAAATTGCGGAAGCCAGTGGTGCGGCGGCAGTTGCGGTACATGGAAGGACACGGGAACAGTATTATTCCGGCCAGGCGGATTGGGATATCATCAGGCAGGTAAAAGAGGCGGTAAGCATTCCGGTCATTGGCAATGGGGATGTGACAGACGGACCGTCAGCCAAGGCCATGTTTATGGAAACGGGCTGTGACGGGATTATGATTGGCAGGGCAGCTCAGGGAAATCCTTGGATCTTCAAGGAGATCTCCCGTTATCTTGGATCTTCTGACCAGGAAGGCGGGGGAGAGGAGCAAAATTGCCCTGGAAAAGGAAATTTTGTGAAAAGTCCTTGTGAAGTGCGGGATGTGATCCTTCGGCATGCCCATATGGAGCGGGAGCTGAAAGGAGAATATACGGCGGTCAGGGAAATGCGTAAGCATATTGCCTGGTATACTGCCGGATATCCTAACTCGGCGGCATTTCGCAGACAGATCAATGAGATAGAATCTTTTGACGGGCTGAAGGCGGCTGTGGCGGCTATTTTTTCGGAATAGGAAACAGGCTCCTTGCATATCCTTTGCTATGGGAAGGGAAGAAAAAAATATTTTTTATATCGGGATTGAAGAGGGAAAGGCTGCCGGAAAAAGAGAACTGCTTGCAAGGGGGCTTCCCATCAGAAAACTTGGCCGGAAGTTTCCTTATCTTTCGTGGGAGGGGAGAAATGTGACTGTCAGTTTACAGGTTCACTTTGCCCTTTTACCACAAAAAGAAAAAAGATTTTGGCGCCAACAAGATTGGAAAGGGGAGACGGTAGAGAAGGTCTTGGAAAAAACGGCTGAAAATGCGGCGCTTAGGTGGGAATGCCGGGAACAGGCCATAACCCCGCTTCTTGGAAAAAGAAGGACGGAACTTCCGCCGGAATTGATGGCGGTATGTCTGTACCAGCACAGGCCTTTTGATCAGATCTGCCTTTCTTTGCCGGAGGAAGGGGAATATTTTGCAGAGCAGGCTATGTGGCTTTTGCGCCCTTATCTTCCCCGGATGAGGAAGGCTTTCATCTGTGGAGGGGAAAACGAAAATGGGGACAAGGCCAGAGAGCGGCTATATGAGGAGTTTGGCCTTGTTTTAATGGAGATCAAAAAACCGGAGCCGGGCATGATTTGGCTGGATTTGCGGGAGGAAGAGACACTGGAAGGAATAGGAAAAAGAGTAGGTTTTAAGGGAAAAAGCGTGAATAGATCCCAAACATGGAATTTTCTTGACACTGCGGTGAAAAATGGGTATAATACGGAAGTTAATTAGGAGTTTTCAATTGATAGAAGCAAATATGGGTGGAAAGGCGAAAAGCAATGGAAGAAAAAAAGAACATACTTACCTATGAAGGCCTTCGCAAATATGAGGATGAACTTCATGAACTTAAGGTAGTAAAAAGGCAGGAAGTCGCACAGAAAATCAAAGAAGCGCGGGAGCAGGGCGACTTATCCGAAAACGCTGAGTATGATGCAGCAAAAGATGAACAGCGGGATATCGAAGCCAGGATCGATGAGCTGGAAAAGATCTTGAAAAACGCGGAAGTGGTAGTCGAAGATGAAGTGGATCTCGACAAGATCAACATTGGATGCTGCGTTAAGATCCGTGACTTGGAATATAATGAGGATTTGGAATATAAGATCGTTGGCTCTACAGAAGCGAACAGCCTGAAAGGGAAAATTTCTAACGAGTCCCCTGTAGGAAAAGCTTTGATGGGTGCAAAGTGTGGCGATGTTGTTGAAGTGGAAACACAGGCTGGCGTTCTGCGTTATGAAGTTTTGGAGATCCAGCGTTCTAATTAATAGGAAAAGAAAGTATAGAAACTAAGGAGCATATTGACAAAGGTATAAGCCTTGATAAGGAGTGTATGACGTGGCGAACGGGCAGAATAATCAACCGCAAAATAATAAAGGACAGCAGGAACAGGATGTTCATCAGCTTTTAAAGATTAAGAGGGAAAAGCTTGCAGCGCTGCAGGAGGCAGGAAAGGATCCCTTCCAGATTACAAAGTATGATGTGACGGCGCATAGCAGGGATATTAAGGAGAATTTTGAACAGATGGAAGGCCAGGTAGTATCGGCTGCCGGACGTATTATGCAAAAACGCGTGATGGGAAAGGCATCTTTTTGTAATATCCAGGATCTCAAAGGGGATATCCAGTGCTATGTGGCAAAGGACAGCCTGGGGGAAGAGCCGTATGCGGATTTTAAGAAATATGATGTAGGCGACATTGTGGGCGTTACCGGAGAGGTCTTTAAGACGAAAACCGGTGAGATTTCCATCCATGCCTCTAAGGTGACCCTGCTTACAAAGAGCCTGCAAATCCTTCCGGAAAAGTATCACGGGCTGACGAATACAGATATCCGTTACCGCCAAAGGTACACGGATCTGATCATGAATGAAGAGGTAAAAGAAACCTTTGTCAAGAGATCAAAGATCATATCCGCCATCCGGCGTTATCTGGATGAGCAGGGCTTTATGGAAGTGGAAACGCCTATGTTGGTGTCGAATGCCGGGGGCGCTGCAGCCAGACCTTTTGAAACTCATTTTAATGCGTTGGATGAGGATGTGAAACTTAGGATCTCCCTTGAGTTGTATTTAAAAAGGCTGATCGTTGGAGGGTTGGAGCGTGTCTATGAGATTGGACGCGTGTTCCGCAACGAGGGTTTGGATACCAGGCATAACCCGGAGTTCACTTTGATGGAACTTTATCAGGCGTATACGGATTATAATGGAATGATGGATTTGACGGAAAATATGTTCCGCTATGTAGCGCAGGAAGTTTGCGGGACAACCACAGTTCCTTATGGCGAACATAGCATCGACCTTGGCAAGCCGTTTGAGAGATTGACCATGATTGAGGCAGTGAAGAAATATACAGGCATTGATTTTGACCAGGTGGCTGATACTGAAGCGGCAAAGAAGCTGGCGGATGAAAAGGAAGTCCACTATGAGGAACGCCACAGTAAAGGGGATATCCTGAATCTGTTTTTTGAGGAGTTTGTGGAAGAACATCTTGTGCAGCCTACGTTCGTGATGGATCATCCGGTAGAGATTTCTCCTTTGACCAAAAGGAAACCGGATAAGCCGGATTATGTAGAGCGGTTTGAGTTGTTTATCACCGGAAGGGAAATGTGCAATGCGTATTCGGAATTAAATGATCCGATAGACCAAAGGGAACGTTTCAAAGCTCAGGAGGCGGCGTTGGCAGCAGGGGATGAAGAAGCGAATACCACAGATGAGGACTTCCTGAATGCGTTGGAGATCGGGATGCCGCCCACTGGCGGTATCGGGTATGGGATCGACAGATTGGTGATGCTGCTTACCAATTCCCCGGCTATTCGCGATGTTTTGCTTTTCCCCACCATGAAAAGTTTGGATAAAAAGACTTCCGATAGCGTAAAACCGGAGAAAAAGGAAGTGGCTGGCGAGGGAAAGCGCAGTAAGGTTTCCCGGGAACAGGCATTGGAGTTGTTAAAGAAATATAATAAGGAGTCCTTCCACATCCAGCACGCCCTGACAGTAGAAGGGGTGATGCGCTGGTATGCCAAAGAGCTGGGCTATGGGGAGGAAGAGGAATTCTGGGGAATCACCGGACTTCTTCACGATATCGATTTTGAGCTTTACCCGGAGGAACACTGCAAGAAAGCGCCGGAGCTTCTTCGTGAAGCAGGGGTGGGTGAGGACATGATCTATGCAATCTGTTCTCATGGATATGGGATTTGCAGTGAGGAGGAACCGAAGCTTGAGATGGAAAAGGTTCTTTTTGCAGCGGATGAACTTACCGGCCTGATCTGGTCCTGTGCTTTGATGCGTCCGTCCAAGAGTGTGACGGATATGGAAGTCAAGAGCCTGAAAAAGAAATTTAAGGATAAGCGGTTTGCGGCAGGCTGTTCCCGGGAGATCATTTCCCAGGGAGCAGAGATGCTGGGATGGGAATTGGACGACCTGTTTGATAAGACGATCCAGGCAATGAGAAGCTGTGAGGCGGATGTGGCAGAGGCGATGGAAAAAGATTCATAAAAAGATAAATGACAAAAGGAAAGAGGGGCAGATGACGCCAGGCGTTGTTTGCTCCTCTTTTGTTCTCCAAAATCAAGGAATGATTAGTCCAGTTTATCGTGGAAAAAGTCCGTAATCCGTTTCCAGGTTTCTTCCTGGAAAAACTGGCTGTCCGCGTGGTCTGCCCCTTCTATGGCGATGATCTTTACATCGCATCCGGCAGCTTCCAGTTTGTCATGCAGGATTTCACCTTGTGAAAAAGGTACCGTATGGTCATTTGTTCCGTGGATGATCATAAACGGCGGCGCATCTTTGGACACATAGGATACGGGACATGCTTTGGTGGCATCCTCCTGATGGAGCATTACGTTCATACCCAGCATCAAAGACTCCGGTGAAGCAGCAGCCTCCATAGCAGAGGGGTAAGGAAAACCGGTCACGTCCGTGGGAGGATACCATGGACATGCTGCCTGCACCTTACTGGAATATTCCAGGTGTTCCCCTACATCAAAGGCAGGATCCGTGGCAAGGGCTGTCATTGCCGTCAAATAGCCGCCTGCAGATTCTCCCATTACCCCGAAATGATCGGAGTCGATCCGGTAACGGTTGCTGTAGGCCCGAAGGTAGCGGATGGCGGCCTTGATATCGGTTAATGGAGCCGGATAAGCCATTTCGTTGCTGGTGCGGTATTCCGCGCTGGCAACGACAAAGCCGCTGCGGGCAAGGGCGGCAAGATAAGGCAGATGGACGGATCTGTTCATTTGCAGCCACCCGCCGCCACAGATCCATAGGATACAGGGATAAAGCTTCTTTGGATCTTCCGGATATATGATATCCAGCTTTAAGTCTCTTCTGGTGTGTCCGAACCAGCAATCAACCTGTGAAAAAGTGATGCCGGTGATGGCATAATAAGTTGGTTTCGTTCCGTTGATGCTAAGTGTTTCCCGCATAGATTGCATTCCTCCTTTTGATGGTTTTGATCATGGGCGAGCCATAGTTAATATCTGTATTCTATCAAAAACAATGGGGGCTGTAAATTATGAAGTGGAGGAACGCACGTCCGGACTAATTGTGTTGTGTCCGGGTCATTTTTAGCTTATAATAAAAAAGTATTAAGTATTTTTAAGTGGAGGGAAGGGGATGTACAGACCATCAATGTATCAGAAACACGATGAAACGATGTTGCATTTTGCGGAGCTTTTTAATAACTGCCATGAGCACAGGCATATTTTAATGCGTCCAAATCCCGAAGAAACTTTTGATAATGATGGGGTTTTCGTTGATGTCAATACGAATAATTCCATAGGATTTGATTGGGAATATAGGGACGCTCATTTTGCAAATTGTCATTTTGATTTTAATTCTTTGGGGCAATATGAGCGGAAATTACAAAAACCTTCCATTCAGTTGTCGATACAATGTGATTCAACAGTAACAGGAATTGCCGTCGGCTGGCATGAGGATTGGCTATCAGAAAGGAAAGAAATGCGTTCCCTGCTTACCGACTCGATTGTACGGGAAAGGGGAACCATAAGGTATACAAAAAAGTTTCGGATCTATAGTTTTGAGCAGGTAAATATATTTAAAGCTATGATTGCAAATGCGATGAGAATGAGGATCTATTCTTCAAAAATATTTGAATCGGTATCAGGGTTCCCGATAGTAGGTGATGTAGGAGACTAAAATGGAAAAAATGGAAAAAATGCACTTTGAAACCGAAACGGAAGCAGCAAAAAATTTGAGAGCAATAGGGCAATTATTTCCGAATTGTATTTGCGAGGGAATCGATGAAGAGGGAAAAATAAAACAGGGTATCAACTTTGAAATGCTTCGGCAAATGTTGTCAAATGAAATGATTGATGTGACAGAACATTATGAGTTCACATGGCCGGGAAAAAGAAGAGCAATGGTAGAAGCGAATCATGCGACAAGGATGACTTTGCGTCCGGACCTCTATAAAAGTGTTCATTGGGATGATACGGAAAACTTGTATATTGAAGGTGATAATCTTGTAGTATTAAAATTGCTTCAGGAAAGTTATCTGGGTAAAATAAAGATGATATATATTGATCCTCCATATAATACCGGAAGTGATTTAATCTATATGGATCATTTTTCTGTAGCCAGTTCGGAGTACGAAAAAGCGGTTCATTTGTATAATGGGGAAGGGCTAAAATTATATAGAAATACAGAGTCTAATGGTCGGTTTCATTCAGATTGGTGCTCTATGATTTACTCGAGGTTAATGTTAGCCAGAAATCTCTTAACGGATGACGGGGTTATATTTATATCTATAGATGATAATGAACAAGTAAATTTAAAGAAAATTTGTGATGAGATATTTGGAGAAATAAATTGTATTGGTGAAATTATAAGAAAAACGAAATCGATGACAGCCGATAATGGGTGCGGTTTTAATTTGCAGCATGAGGTTTTGCTAGTGTATGCGAAAGACAGCAGCAAAGTTACCCTGAAAGGAGAAGCAAAATCGTACGATAATTATTCAAATCCTGATGAGGATCCTAATGGTGATTGGTGTGCGGGTGATCCAAGCGCTCGAAGTGGAGGGCCGTCAACATATTTCGAGATTGAGAATCCATATACACATAAAAAAGACGTTCCGCCATTGGGGAGGTATTGGGCATTCTCGCAAGAAACCTTAGAAAAATATATCCGTGAAGGAAAGATTAAGTTTAAACAAGATTACCGTGATAATGAAAGAGGGTTTATTTTTAAGCGTTATAAAAAGGATGCGGCGAGTTTATATGAACCCGTACACAGTCTGTTTGGAATAGAAAATATTTATATGAATCAAGCGGCAACTGTTGAAGTAAAAAAGTTGTTTGGCAACGACGTGTTTAGTTATCCTAAACCAGTAGCATTTATTAAAAAATTGGTTAAGTATGCCACGGATATGGATGCTATTGTCCTTGATTTTTTTTCTGGAAGCGCAACGACAGCGCAGGCAGTTATGGAGCAAAACGCAGAGGATGGCGGACGAAGGAAATTTATAATGGTTCAGATACCAGAGCCTATTGCATCAGGAAACGCTGCTCGTAAGGCAGGGTATGAAACGATATGCGATATAGGACGGGAGAGAATCAAACGTGTCAACAACGTATTGGGAAATAAAGTAGATGGTGGGTATCGAACATTTAAGCTGGATAGTACCAATATGAACGATGTGTATTATTCGACGGATGAATATTCACAGGAAATGTTGCAGGCGCTGGAGTCAAATATAAAAGAAGATAGAACGGATTTAGATTTGCTATTCGGCTGTTTGCTCGAATTCGGATTGTGTGTATCGCTGCCGTATTCTTCAGTGAAACAGGAAGGATGTACGCTGCACAATTATAACAATGGCGATTTAGTCGCATGTTTTGACAAAAATATTCCTGATTCAGTGATTCTGTACATGGCGAAAATGCGGCCGAAAAGAGTGGTATTCCGGGATAATAGTTTTTTGAATAACTCTATGAAAATTAATGCAAGTGAATTATTTAAGGTTTTGACGCCAGATACAAGGATAAAGGTAATATAAGGAGCATGATTTCATGAAATTACAATTTAAACATCAGAAATTTCAGTCGGATGCTGCAAAAGCTGTTGTGGATGTATTTGCGGGACAACCTTATATGGCTTCACCTTATTTAATGGATAAAGGAACTGGTAATTATCAGATCACGTTGACGGAGTCAGAAAATGAAATGGGATGGGCAAACGCAAAGATTGTTCCGTCGCTCACGGATCGTATAATACTAGGGCATATAAATGAAATACAAAAGAATAATAAGATTGCCTTATCAGATAAGCTTGAGGGAAAATACAATTTGACTGTTGAAATGGAGACAGGTGTCGGTAAGACTTATACTTATATTAAAACGATGTATGAATTAAACAGGCAATATGGTTGGAGTAAGTATATTGTTATTGTCCCTAGCATTGCAATTCGTGAAGGGGTGTATAAGTCCCTTCAGGTAACACAGGATCATTTTACGGAGGAATACGGTAAAAAAATCCGTTTTTTTATTTATAACTCTAGCCGCTTAACGGAAATTGAACAGTTTGCATCGGATAACGAGATTCATGTGATGATTATTAATTCCCAGGCATTTAATGCCAAAGGAAAAGATGCCCGACGGATTTATATGAAATTGGACAGCTTTCGGAGCCGCAGGCCAATTGATATGATTGCAAAAACAAATCCAATAATCATTATTGATGAACCACAGTCGGTTGAAGGAAAGCGGACAAAGGAAAGCTTGAAAGCATTTAATCCGTTGATAACGCTGCGTTATTCGGCAACTCATAAATCTGACAGTATCTATAATATGGTTTATCGTTTGGATGCCTTGGATGCTTATAATAAACGTCTTGTAAAAAAGATTGCAGTGAAGGGCATTTCGGAGATCGGTACGACTGCCACGGACAGCTATGTATACTTGGAAAGTATTCATTTGTCAAAAGCAGCGCCAATGGCAACCATACAGTTTGATTATAAAGGCCCTTCGGGTATACGGAAAAAATCCAAAAGAGTTAGTGTGGGAAGTAATTTATACAATGATTCAGGGCGCCTTTCTGAATATGAAAACGGATATGTAGTGAAAGATATTGACGGACGCGATAATTCGATAGAATTTGTGAATGGTATTAAAATTTATGCTGGTGATATAATCGGGAGGGTGACGGAAGAACAGCTCCGCCGAATCCAAATCCGTGAAACGATATTATCCCATATAGAGAGGGAGCGTCAGTTGTTTCATAGAGGGATTAAAGTTTTATCATTGTTTTTTATTGACGAAGTTTCCCATTACAAAGAATATGATTTAGCAGGGGAAATGCAAAAGGGAATTTATGCAAGAATGTTTGAGGAAGAATACCAGGATATTATAGAGGATATGCAGGTTGAGGGTGGGGATATAGAATATATGAAATATTTAAATTCTATTTTGCCGTCGTGTACACATGCCGGCTATTTTTCTATTGATAAGAAAGGACGCCTTGTTAACCGGATTGCAGGGGATGATAAAAGCGGTAAGATATCGAATGACGCAGATGCGTATGATTTAATTATGAGAAATAAAGAATTACTCTTGGAACGTGACCCGGAGAAATCCCCAGTGAGATTCCTGTTCTCACATTCTGCCCTGCGTGAAGGATGGGACAATCCGAATGTATTTCAGATTTGCACATTAAAACAAAGCAGCAGCGATGTTCGTAAACGTCAGGAAGTAGGCCGTGGCCTTCGTCTCTGTGTTAATCAGAATGGCGAACGTATGGATTGGAATGCTTTAGGAAGTGATGTCCATAATGTAAATGTACTTACAGTTATTGCCAATGAAAGTTATGACAGTTTTTCCAGAGGGCTTCAGATGGAAATTGCGGAAACCATAGTTGATAGGCCCAGGAGAGTGAAACAGGAACTATTTGTTGACCACATAGTTAAAGATGATAAAGGCAATGATTTTTTCATTACTTCTGATGTAGCGTCTATCATTCACTTTGGTTTGATTATGAACGGATATGTAAATAAATTTGGAGAATTGACGGAAAAATATTATTGTGACAGGAGAGATCATGTAATAAAAATTGCAGATGAAGTTGAAGAGTATGCGGCGGGAATCATTGAAATCATTGATTCTGTTTATGATCATAATAAGATGAGGCCGGAAAATGCCCGAAATAATAATATAGAACTTCAGGTTGACCAGGAAAAACTAAAAAGCAGGGAATTTGAAAAGCTCTGGTCTTTCATCAATTCAAAATCTGCATATACTGTTGACTTTGATACAGATGAGTTGATTTCCCAAAGTATTCATTCGCTAAATAGCAAATTAAAAGTGTCGCAGATATATTTTAAAGTAGAGTTGGGCCAAATGCGGGAAATAAAGTCAAAAGAAGATTTGCAAAAAGGAACCTCTATGAGTAAGGATATCTCAGTAAATTATAGTGACCATTGCAGGGAATTGGTGAACCATAGAATGAAATACGACTTAGTTGGAAGGCTGGTGGAAGAGACAGGACTTGTACGGAAAACGATAATAGAGATATTATGTGGTATAAAAAAACCAGTGTTTGATCAATTTAAAGATAATCCTGAAGATTTTATCATAAAAGCAGCATTTTTAATTAATGAACAGAAGGCGGCAGTGATCGTTGAACATGTTACTTATAATGAGCTGGAGGAAAAACATGATTTAGGAATATTTACGCATTCGGCGATTAAGGGAAGACTTGGCGTAAATGCAATAAAGGTGAATAAACATCTTTATGATTATGTGGTATATGATTCGGTGAACGAAAAAAAATTTGTAGAAACATTGGATATTGCTGATGAGGTGGCGATTTATGTGAAACTGCCTGATGGATTTTACATATCTACTCCAGTAGGACGTTATACTCCCGATTGGGCAATTGCTTTTCGGGAAAGCTCCGCAATAAAAAACGTTTGTTTTGTAGCGGAAACGAAAGGCTCTATGAGTTCTCTTCAGATGCGGCTGATAGAGGAAGCAAAAATTCATTGTGCAAAAGAACATTTTAAAGCGATTGGCCATGGGAATATCGTTTATGATGTTGTGAACAATTTTGATACCTTGATGCAGAAAGTTATGAGTTTGTAAAGGTCAAATGGGATGATGAAAAAGATGGAATCAGGCCAGGACGAAAGTCAGGTTTTAGAAATAGCTATGGAAGCCGGACATATCCTTTTGGAAAACGGGGCGGAGATTGCCAGAGTGGAAGAAACTATGGAGCGGATCTGCCGGCATTTCGGGGTGGAATACGAAAATTTTTTTGTGCTAAGCAATGGTATTTTCACAACAGGAAACAGGAGTGGGGACGGCACAGGCGGCCAGTATGCAAAAGTCCAGCATATTCCGGTAAAAGGGGCACAGCTTGACAAGGTGGTGGCGGTCAATCAGCTCTCCCGGGAGATAGAAGAGGGGCGTTATGGTATAGAACAGATAAAGGAAGAACTTGTGCGGATACGGCAGATGCCGGGAAAGGGTTTCCTTGTACAGGTTTTGGCATCCGGTATTGGCAGCGCGTGCTTTTGTTATCTTCTTGGCGGAAGCTTAGTGGACAGCATGGTGGCTTTTGGAGCGGGTTTTTTGTTGTATATGTTTGTACTGCTGACCGACAAGAGCCATATATCTAAGATTACGAAAAACCTTTGCGGCGGCGCACTGGTTACATTGGTTTGTATTTGCTGTTACCGGTTAGGGGCAGGGGAGGATATCAGCCATATGATCATTGGTTCTATTATCCCCTTAGTTCCTGGGGTTGCTTTTACCAACGGGATCCGTGATCTTGCGGATGGGGATTATATTTCCGGCGCGGTGCGCCTATTGGATGCGGTACTGGTGTTTTTGTGCGTGGCAATCGGTGTGGGCGCTATGTTCCTTATTTACCATCGTGTTTTTGGGGGGATACTATTATGATTGGCCAGATGATCGCCGCTGTTTTGGGTACCATAGCGTTTTCGGTCCTTTTTGGTGTGCCACGGCAATATTATACTTATTGTGGTATGGTGGGAGGAGCCGGATGGTGTCTTTATTCGGTGCTGGCCTCCTATACCCCGTGTACAACTACGGAGGCAACGCTTTTTGCAACCTTTCTTGTAGTGTTACTGTCCCGTTTTTTGGCGGTTTGGGAGAAGTGCCCGGTCACAGTGTTTTTAACGACCGGAATTTTTCCGCTGGTGCCGGGGGCGGGAATTTATTGGACGGCCTATTACCTGGTGACGGATCGTCCGGCGGAAGCGGCCGACAACGGGTTTGCGGCAATGAAAGCGGCTTTTGCTATCGTGCTGGGAATCGTGTTGGTATTTGAGGCGCCGGACCGGATATTTAAGAGAAAGAAGGGGCGTCTTAGCCATTAGGGATTCGTCAGAGGATGAGAAAATGAAGCCGCGCCAGTTAAGGAAGTCTGCTCCTGATTGGCGCGGCTAATCGGTTACCCTTCAATAGCAATGTAGCGTTTCGTTTCTTCCACTGCTTTTTTCTTTTCTTTGGGAAGGCTGAAGGTGAGGATCCCGTTTTCGTATCTGGGATGAATGTCCTCCTCTTTCACATGGGATCCTACATAAAAGCTGCGGCTCATGCTTCCGGCGTAACGTTCCCGGCGGACATAGTTGCTGGACTCATTGGACTGGTTTTTATCAAGGCTCTTGGATGCACTGACGGTGAGGTAACCATTGTCAAGCTGCATTTGGATCTCTTCTTTTTGAAATCCAGGCAGGTCAATGTCAACAATGTAGTCTTCGCCGTTTTCCTTTACATCGGTCTTCATCAGATTCTTTGCACTCTTTCCATACAAAATTTTGTCCACGTCCGGAAATGCAGGAAAAGCAAAATCTTCCATAAAGTTATCAAATAAATTTTCTTTGAAAATACTGGGCATCATCATAAGTCATATCTCCTTTCAAAATACTTTGTTTGATTCTTGTTATAGATGTACTATAACACACATATTAGCACTCGTCAATAGTGAGTGCTAATAAAATGATATCTATGATAACATAAGCTTTCCCAGGAAAGGAAATTCTATTCCTGAAACAAAGGCAGGGAGTTGACATGGAGCCTTTTCCTGTTTAATGTATTAAACAGAGAGAGGTGTACGATGAGTAAAAAATCAGATGTAGCTATTATTTTGCTTCCCAAGGAGCAATGGGAGGGCGCGGTCATTCCCATGCGGTATACAACAGAAGAGTATTTTGATGTAAGAATTGAAAAAGGGACTCAAGGTTATCAGATAGATTTGCAAAGATCCAGGTTTGACAAGCCGGTATCCCATTACCCGGAAGAGTATGATTTCCCGGATAAATTGTATCAGCCTCACTGGGAAAATGCTTGCGCCTGGGGAGTGGTAGAGGAAAAGGACGGAGGGAAGGAATTGCTTGCCTGTATCGAAACTTGTCCGGAGCAATGGAGTAACCGGCTGATGGTCACGGAACTGTGGGTATCAGAGAAACTGCGGCGGCAGGGAGTAGGGCATAGGCTTATGGCAATTGCCAAGGAACAGGCAGCCAGGGAACAGCGCCGGGCGATCATCCTGGAAACCCAGTCCTGCAATGTGGGAGCAATCAGCTTTTACCAACAGGAGGGGTTTGAAGTGATTGGATTTGATAGCTGCTGCTATTCAAACCGTGACCTGGAAAGAAAAGAGGTGCGTATTGACATGGGATATTTTTTGGAGAAAGAAATCTATGCCGGACTAAAATTTGAAAAGGCGGCAAAAGAAGATAAGATGGAGATATTGGCCTTATACCGTTCTCTGGCCGGGACGGAGTTTTGCGCGTGGACGGAGGATTATCCCGGGGAGCAGGATGTGGATGGAGATCTTGCCAGGGACGGGCTGTTTTGTCTGAAGGATGCCAAGGGAACTGTTATTGGAACCATCTCCATAGACCAGGACGAACAGGTGGAAAACCTGCCTTGCTGGAGCAGGGAATTGATGCCGGCTGCGGAGTTGTCCAGGCTGGGCGTGCGTACGGATTATCAAAATCAGGGGATTGCAAGAATGCTTTTGAAGTGCGGGATGGAAGAGTTGAAGCGCCAGGGCAAAAAAAGCGTACATTTTTTGGTCTGTAAAACCAACCGGAAAGCAATTCGATCCTATGAGAAATTAAATTTCAATGTGGTAGGAGAGTGTGAGGTTTTTGGGGAAGAGTGGTGGTGCTATGAGAAGGAGCTGTGAAAGAAAATCCTATGATAGGGAAAACGACAAACCGGTACTAAAATGCAGCATTTGCAACGGGGAACAAGTAGCGGGATTCAAAAATATCCATACCGGCAAATTCCAGGAAGTCATGTTGATCCGGGGACAAAAGGATCTTAACAGTTTTATGAAACAGTATGGTATCAGCGATATCTCCAAGGAATACTGATAGGTCACAGGTTTGGCTAAGGAGTGCGGGAGAACGGGGAACGAAAGATCATGCCGGGGAAGGAGAGGGCAGCGATGGAGCATCTGCGCTGTGTGGTGGAGAGGATCACATACCGGAATGAAGAAAACGGTTACAGTGTAATTAAATGTAAGGCCAAAAATTATTCGGATTTAGTGACGGTGGTAGGTGCGATGCCGGATGTCCATGTGGGTTCTGTCCTTTCCCTGGAGGGGGTCTGGAAAGTGGACAGTAAGTACGGAAGGCAGTTTTTGGCGGAACGGTGGGAGGAGACTTTGCCTGCTACGGTTTATGGAATTGAAAAATATTTAGGAAGCGGGTTGGTCAAAGGCGTTGGGCCGAAGTTTGCAAAGCGGATTGTACAGAAATTTGGCAAAGACACTCTTGACATAATCGAGGAACAGCCGGATCTTCTCATCCAGGTAGAAGGTATCGGGAAAGTCCGGGTGGAACGGATCAAAAATAGCTGGCAGGAACAGAAGGAAATCAAGAACATCATGCTCTTTTTGCAGGGACATGAGGTCAGTACCAGCCATGCCACCAAGATCTTCAAGACTTATGGCGGTGAAAGCATATCAGTGGTGAAAGAAAACCCGTACAAACTGGCGGATGATATTTGGGGGATCGGGTTTAAAACGGCGGATACAATTGCAGGTAAGCTTGGAATAGAAAAAGACCGGTTTATCCGCCTGCGTAGCGGGATCCTTTATACCTTAAATAAGCTTTCTGAGAGCGGCCATTGTTTTGCGGTCCGGGAGCAGCTCATTGATACGGCGGTAAAACTTCTGGAAGTGGAAGAGCCGGAGTTAGAGATCACCCTGGATGAAATGCTTCGCACAGAGGATGTGATCCGGGATGGAGAGGCAATTTATCTGCCGCCTTTTTATTTTTCGGAAGTGGGATGTGCCAAACGTCTCGGTAAGCTGATGGAGGCGCAGCGCAAAACTGTCGTGGATAGGGAGACTGTGATAGGACGGATGAAAGCCCAGTCAGAAATTGCCTATGATGAGATACAACTGGAGGCCATTGGCATGGCGGTGTCCTCCAAAGTCATGGCTCTCACCGGAGGACCGGGAACCGGTAAGACCACCACCACCTTGGGGATCATTTCCGCGTACCAAAAGGCCGGCTGTAAAGTGCTTTTGGCTGCCCCGACGGGAAGGGCTTCTAAGAGGATGAGTGAGGCTACCGGCATGGAAGCAAAGACCATCCACCGGCTTTTGGAGTATAAGCCGCCGGAAGGGTATCAGCGCAAGGAGGAAAATCCGCTGGAAGGTGATGTGCTGATCTTAGATGAGTGCTCCATGATCGATATTCTGCTGATGTACAACCTGCTGAAGGCAATTCCGGAGCATATGACATTGATCCTGGTAGGAGATACAGACCAGCTTCCCAGCGTAGGGGCGGGGAATGTGCTGAAAGACATTATTGATTCAGGATGTATCCCGGTGGTCCGGCTTAAGAGGATCTTCCGTCAGGCGCAGGGCAGCAGGATCATCATG
The DNA here is from genome assembly GCA_910585005.1 of uncultured Lachnospiraceae bacterium. Lineage (GTDB taxonomy): Bacteria > Bacillota > Clostridia > Lachnospirales > Lachnospiraceae > Suilimivivens. The sequence goes on from CAJUCN010000003.1 coordinate 164,415, forward strand.
AATGCCCACAGGATCAACCAAGGCGAGCCCATCGACATGCGGGGAGGCCGGGAATCTGACTTCTTTTTTGCCGTAGAGGAGACAAATGAAGGGATTGTGGAACGTCTGGTGAAGTATTGTACGGTTAACCTGCCCCGGTATTACCATGTGGATGCCCTGCGGGATATCCAGGTGCTCACACCTATGCAGCGTGGCGTGGCAGGTGCAGCCAATTTAAACCAAGTGCTTCAGGAGGCTATGAACCCGGAGGGGCCATCTCTTCGCCGGGGCGGCACTTGTTACCGCATCCGGGATAAAGTCATGCAGATCCGCAACGACTATGATAAGGAGGTCTTTAACGGTGATATCGGCGCCATCGTGAAGGTGGATCTGGAAGAGAGGGAGCTGACTGTGGACTTTGATGGCAGGGATGTGGTTTACGACGTGACAGAGCTGGATGAGCTGGCGTTGGCCTATGCCACCACAATTCATAAGGCTCAGGGCTCGGAATATCCGATTGTTGTGATGCCCTTTTCCATGAGCCATTTCGTGATGCTGCAGCGGAATCTTCTTTATACGGGGGTAACCAGGGCTAAAAAGATCCTGGTGCTGATCGGGGAGAAGAAGGCGGTATCTTACGCGATCAGGAATGAAAAGACGGCGGAGCGCAACACAAAACTGGCAGAAAGGCTGGGGGGCTTAAAAAATTAAGAGAATAAATCCTGGTTAAGGTAAAGTAGTAAAAGAAAGTAGCCGATACTATATTCGATAGCAAAATCTATACATTTATATTTCACGGAAGAAATATCTTTTTCAAGGAGGAAAATTTATGGTAGTACAGCACAATCTGACAGCAATGAATTCAAACCGTATGTTTAATCTGACAAACAAAAGCCAGTCCAAATCTACGGAAAAGCTGTCTTCTGGATATAAGATCAACCGTGCGGCTGATGATGCGGCAGGGTTATCTATATCAGAAAAAATGCGCCGCCAGATTCGTGGGCTTACCCAGGCATCATCAAATGCGTCGGATGGTATTTCCTGTGTGCAGACGGCGGAAGGCGCACTGAACGAGATCCATGATATGTTACAGCGTATGGAGGAATTAGCGGTGAAGGGAGCGAATGGAACGCTGACTTCGGTGGACAGGAGTTATATTACCCAGGAAGTCAGACAGCTCATGAGTGAGATTGACCGTGTACAGTCCACTACTACGTTTAATGAACAAAACCTGCTGGATGGCTCTTTCAAAAACAAAGGCCTGATGGTAGGCGCGGAAGCCGGGCAGCACATTGCCATTACGATAGGCAATATGTCTACCAATGATCTGATTGCCAGCGCGCTTTCCAAAGGGCTTTTTTATCATATGGGGAACGACAGCCCTGTCTGTGAAGGATCGGATAAGCCACATCCTTCGGTTGCGCCTTATCCCCAGGGATCAACGGCTTATTGGATTCCGGGAAATGGCACAACATTTGCAAAGCAGGAATATTGGAATAAGAGTACGATTCCGCCTTGGGGGTCACAGGGGCACTCACATCTCTTAGGGGCAGAGGATCTGAATATTTTCCACAGTTTTTCCTTTGATGCGATCACGGATGAAACGGTGAAAGAAAAGCTGACAAATAAGGCCGACAATATACCAGGTGTAGGAGTGGTCACAGGAAACACGGGAGGCAGTGAAGAAGCTTTGGCGCTTGATAAGGTTGCGGACGCCCGTTATTTTCAGGCGTTGAATGTTTTTGCCAAAAGTGCGATCTCCGATGTGTCGGAAGCCCGATCTAACCTGGGCGCGATTCAAAACCGGCTGGAGCATACGATAAGCAATTTGGATAATATCGTGGAGAACACCACGGCGGCGGAATCCACGATCAGGGATACGGATATGGCTACGGAAATGGTAAGGTATTCCAACAATAGTATCCTGGCCCAGGCGGGACAATCTATGCTGGCCCAGGCGAACCAGAGTAATCAGGGAGTGCTTAGTTTGTTAGGATAAAAGTAAATGTTGTAAGTAGTGTAGAGGTAGAATGTGGACAGGATTATGTAAGATTTGATTTCTGTCCACATTTTATTGTTTATGAAAGGGACATGATAGGCTGAATAGAAAAAATAAAATATATCTAATATTTCACAGTGGAATGTCGATATACTTATAGAGAAACTATAAGTAGTTATAAAAAGCAAGGATGGCGTTAATGTTGCATGGAGGCAGATATAGGTTATTCATTGTCTGTTATTGTAGTAGATGCAATAACAGTTTTTTGTTGAATAGGAAGATATATAATATGTTAATTATTTTAGGTGAAATAGAAATGCTTGATGTGGTTATTGCCTGGTATCAATCTGAAATTTTTGTTGCCTAATATATGAGACTGATTTTTGGAGAGAATATGGATATTTCGACAAATAGGAATGGCTATCAAATTATGCCAGAAGAATTAAGAAAAATACAATTAGTACAGCTTGAATTGATCCAAGAAGTGAAGCGAATTTGCCAAAAATGCAATATACATTATAATATGGTCGGCGGCACTATGCTGGGGGCGGTTAGGCATCATGGATATATACCGTGGGACGATGATGCCGATATAGGATTTCTGCGTAGAGAGTACGAAAAATTTCGTGAAGCCTGTAAAACGGAATTAGATAAGGAAAAGTATTATTTTCAGGATTGTCGTGATACTGTGGGGTATCGATGGGGGTATGGGAAGCTTCGTCGTAAAAATACGGAATTTATCCGTCTAAATCAGGAGTTTATGCCTTATGAACAGGGGATTGCAATTGATATCATGCCGTTTGATAATGTGCCTGATTTGTACCTTTTAAGAAAAATACATTCTTTTATTTGTTTTTTTTACAGAAAGGCGTTTTGGTCAGTTGTGGGTAGAAAAACTGAGAAAAATGCATTAAAAAAAGGCGTATATAGATTGTTATATTTGATTCCAGAAAAACGTCTTGTTAAGGGTTATCAAAGATGGATAAATAGTTGTATTAGACTAGGACACACAAAGCAGGTAAGGATTCTTACATTCCCTACTCCGAAAGGTGTGTATGGATATGATAGAAAATGGTATACAGAGTTGCAGTTATACGAATTTGAAAATTGTAAATTCCCTGGTGCAAAGGACTTTGACGGTTATTTGACGGTGAAATATAAAAATTATATGGACATACCGCCAATAAAAAAAAGAAAAATTCATCCTATTTCAAGACTTAAATTGTTGGATGACATGAGTAAATAGAAGGGTAATCGTTGGTGTATAAATAAGGAATGGAATTGATGGAGACAAAACAATATAAAATTGGTTATACGGATGGAGTTTATGATTTATTTCATGTAGGGCATTTAAATATGATTGAAGCTGCAAAAAAAAGGTGCGAATACTTGATAGTAGGTGTGCATAGTGATGAAGTCGTCTATCAATATAAGCATCGCTATCCCATTATACCGGAAGCTGAACGCGCTCGTATTGTAGGTGCCATTAGAGGGGTGGACAAGGTTGTAATAAACGAAGTTAGAGATAAATTGACTTTGTTGGAACGGTATCATTTTAACGTTGTTTTTATAGGAGATGATTGGAAGGGTACTGAACGATGGAATAATTTTGAAAAGCATTTGGGAAAGCAGAATGTAGACGTTTTTTATATTCCATACACCAAGGGGATTTCAACTACTGATATTAAGAAGAAAATTATGAATATTTCTTAATGTTAAGGAGGAATGGAACAATGGAAAGAAAAAGAATTGCAATCACGATGGGGGATCCAGCGGGAATCGGGCCAGAGGTGGTGGTTAAAGCTCTGAATGAAAAGGCAGTATATGAAAAGTGTATACCTGTTGTGATAGGAGACTATGAGGCGCTTAAGGATGCGATCCGTTTTTGCAATTTGGATCATCTTATGCTAAATGAGGTGCAAGATTTTGAAGAAGCTGTTGGCAAGTTTGGGGTTGTAGATTTTATTAATCTTAATTATTTGAAGGCTGATAGTTGGAATTATAAGGTGAATTCCGCTATGTGCGGCGAGGCGTCTTTTCAGTATGTGGTTTACGCCATTCGTCTTGCTATGGATGGTAAGGCGGCTGCGGTTATTACCGCGCCGATTAGCAAGGAATCTATCAATATGGCGGGGCATCATTATAGCGGGCATACAGAAATTTTTGCAAAGTATACAGGAACAAAGGATTATGCCATGCTTTTAGCAAGTGAAAACTTGCGCGTAATACATGTAACGACACATTGTGCTTTGATTGAAGCATGTAGGCTTATCCGAAAAGATAGAGTAATGACAGTGATAGAGCTGGCGGATAAAGGATGTAGAATGTTAGGGATTTCTAATCCAAAGATCGGCGTGGCTGGCTTAAACCCCCATTGCTCTGAAGATGGGTTGTTTGGAACTGAAGAAGCAAGTGAAATTATTCCCGCAATCCGGGAGGCGCAAAAAATGGGTATTAATGTAAAGGGACCGGAGTCGCCAGATACTGTATTTGTGAAGTGTAAGGCTGGTATGTATGATATAGTGGTTGCTATGTATCATGATCAAGGGCATATTCCGATGAAATTAAATGCATTTCAATGGGACAAAGAGAAAGGACAATATAAATCTATTCGGGGAATCAACTGCACAATAGGATTGCCTATTATACGCGTTTCAGTGGATCATGGAACCGCTTTTGGTAAAGCAGGTGAAGGAAAGGCCAATGCAGACAGTATGTTAGACGCAATAGAGGCCGGAGTGAAGATGACCAAATATGGGAGATGTAATGAAGAATAAAATTGTGGTGAGTTTACCTCAAATTAGTAAAAATCGTATTGATTACTATTTTTATCTTGAAGGGGGAGTTAAAAAGGCGTTTTCGGAAGAAATGCATATGTTTGTAGAATATAATTGTGACGTTTCAAATATCCCAATATCAATAGCTGTGATTCCTTTGTTGACCAATATATTTCCAATTGTATGGCTATATGATGCTGAATTGGTTGTGCCAATTTGTGATAAAGACTTTTATGAGAGTGTTGAATCGTTTAAACAAGGATATATAAATATGTATCCTATGCTCGAATTTAAGGGAACAATGAGTGTAGGAGCCATTAAAGAAAATCATGTTTTTGAGAAGGGAAGAAGCGTGGCTTTTTATAGTGGTGGCGTAGATGCAACAGATATGCTGATTAGGCATATTCTTGAGAAACCATTGTTGCTTTCCATATGGGGGCTCAATATTTTACTGGAAGATGAGCCTGGTTGGAATAATATTCTTGTGCAATTAAAAAATATACAGAAAGAATACTCGCTCAATTTTATAACAGTTAAAAGTAATTTTAGAACTTTTATCAATGTTCCACAGTTAAATCAATTGGTAGATGTGACAAAGACATTGTGGTTTTATGGTTTTCAGAATGGAATAGGAATACTGGGACTTGCCGCTCCTGTAGCATATCTCAACGGTATTTCTACGGTGTACATTGCATCTACCAATATTGATGAGAGATGCTCATCGGTACCTAGTATTGATGGAGAGGTAAGATATTGGGGTGCGAAAGTGGTTCACGATGCTTCGGGACTAATGCGTCAGGAAAAGATACATAATATTATTACGGATGCAAGGGAAAAGCATAGAAGAGTGTTGTTAAATGTTTGCTGGACAAAAAACAAGCCTAATGGCACGATTAATTGTTGTAAATGTGCAAAGTGTCTGCAAACTATGTTGGGTATTTATGCAGAAGGATGCGATCCGAAAGAATATGGATTCTATTATGATGAGAAGGATTGGAAAAAGTCAAATTTGAAAATGCAGTACAGGCTCAATGAAAACTTTAATTCTGGTTGGTTGCAATATACGTTAAATACAATTCATAGGAATTATACATATAATGAAGTGAGAGATGATTTAAAGTGGTTTTTTAATATGAAGCCAGATGACTTTGAAACGATAGATATTTCCGAATGTCTGCTGGAGCCGATTGCGAAAAAAGGATATGAAAAGAAAGTATTGGTATGGAGTGCCTGCTATAAAACGGATAAGGTCGTTGCTGAACTTAAGAAGGCGGGAATAGATATTTATGGTTATATTGATCAGAAATCAGGTATGATGAATACTTATAATGATCATATAGTGTATGATAAAAACATTTTGCAAGAAGACCGTTTTTTTGTATATGTGGCTTTGGATACAGTGTATTACGATGTAGTGGAGTATTTGAAGAAAAATGATTATGTGGAGTATGAGGACTATTTTTATCCAAATAGTTAAAATGAATGTTAGGAAGGTATTATGATGAAACGCAAGAGAATTTTAGTAACAGGAGGGGCTGGGTTTATAGGGTCTCATTTATGTGAAAGGCTTCTTGAAGAAGAAAATGACGTAGTTTGTATGGACAATTTGTTCACAGGGCAAAAAGATAATATTAGACATCTAATGGACAATCCGTATTTTGAGTTTATACGACAGGATGTTTTAGAGGATATATATGTAGAATGTGATCAAATATATAATCTTGCATGCCCGGCAAGTCCGATACACTATCAATATGATCCAATTAAGACAGGAAAAACAAGTGTAATTGGGGCGCTGCATACATTAGGGCTTGCGAAACGCTGTCATGCAAGGATATTACAGGCGAGCACCAGTGAAGTATATGGAGATCCAGAAGTGCATCCGCAGCCTGAAACATACCGGGGGTATGTTAATCCTAATGGTGTTCGCTCTTGTTATGATGAAGGTAAACGGATGGCGGAAACATTCTTTTTTGATTATTATAGGCAACATAATGTGGATATCAAGATTACCCGTATTTTCAATACATACGGACCAAGAATGCGTCCTGATGACGGACGTGTAGTTTCCAATTTTATTGTACAGGCTTTGCACGATGAAAATATTACCATTTATGGAGATGGTATGCAGACACGAAGCTTTTGTTATGTTAGTGATTTAGTAGAAGGTATGATCCGAATGATGAATAGTCGCGATGGATTTACCGGGCCGGTAAATTTAGGTAATACAGAAGAATTTACCATGTTTGAACTTGCAGAATTGGTAATTAAATTAACAGGATCAAAATCCAAAATAGTGTATCAGCCATTGCCAATGGATGACCCGTCTAAAAGAAAACCGATGATTGACTTAGCTAAGAAAGAGCTGGATTGGGCGCCGATAGTTAAGCTTGAAGATGGGCTAAGAAAAACAATTGCATATTTTAGGACAGCCTGACGGAAAGAGTTATATTTAATTAGTGAAGTGACGTAATAATAGAGTTCCAAAATGATGAAAATGGTCTGGGGGAGAAACGAATTATAGCTATGAAAAGATTTAGAATTGCGGTATTTGGTATAAATGATGGTATTTTACACGCTATAAAAAGGGCCATTGATCCGAGGAAGGCAGAGATAGTATTATTTTTTGATAATGACAAGATGAAGCTGGGAATTTGCTATATGGATATTCCTATTTTAGAACCTTCACGGGAAATCATTGAAACCTTTTCGATAGACTATATTGTGGTAACAGCGTTATCAGCATATGAGAGTGTTGAAAATCAACTTTTGAGTATGGGGATTTCACAAGATAAGATTCAAGTATTTGTTGCAGATGATTTATGGAAGTATTGTTTAGGAGCGGTCGTTAACATTAATACTGATTTTATTAAGTGCATATATTTTGAACCGCACAAGAGATTGGATATCGTTGCCAAATATAAGGAAGCCTATGACAGGTATTCGGCAGTTCCGGTATGTAAGGAGAATACGGAAAAATGGTATCATAAGTGCAATTTGATTGCTCATGCATGTGGAGGAAATATTGACGGAAGAAAAGTTATATATTCAAATTCCAAAGAGGCTTTATATTATTCGATGAAAAAGAAGTTTAGAGTTATCGAGTGCGATCTAATGCGGATGAATGATGAATTAATACTTGCCCATGATTATGAACGTTTCTATGAATTAGAGCAGGAAAAGTATACAAGGATGACAGCGGAAGAAGTGTTAGTGTTTTTAAGAGAACAGGAAATGGTTAGTTGCCTTATAGATGTCAAATGGGACAGTTATGAAGAATATGCATTTTTATTGAATGAAGTTGAAAAACTTATTGAAAATATTACAGATAATTATAAGGAAAAAATTACTTTAAAAAAGCAAATTGTTATAGAAGTATATGATGAAGAAACAATAAAGATTGCCAGGAAAAAAGATTTTGAAATGTTTTTTACTCAGTATAGGAATCCTCAAGGGGAATGTTTTATGGATACGGTTAGTCTTTGCCATAAATATGGCATAGAGGCAGTCGGCATACCCGTAGAATGGTTTTGGGACATGAGGAAATTTTTGAACATTATTACGGATAAGAACATAAAGCTATTTGTTTATAGCACGGATGCTATTGATGAATATTCCGCAATGCGGAAGATGAATGTAACAGGTGTATTTACTAATTTTTTGACAGTGAGTGATATTGTAACAGGCTAATTTGCTAAGCATCTTTCATTAAAAGTTTATACGGAACTATTTTGTATTGAGAGTAAGGCATGAAAAGAGTTTCATGGTTATGAGGGAAAAAATATGATAAGAGTAATTACATATGGAACATTTGATCTTTTTCATGAAGGGCATTATAGGTTATTAAAAAGAGCAAAAGAATTAGGAGATTATTTAATTGTGGGCATCACTACCGAGAGTTATGATAAAACCCGTGGTAAGCTTGGGGTAATGGACTCTTTGATCACTCGCATAGAGAACGTAAAAAAAAGTGGGTTTGCAGATGAAATTATCATAGAAGAATCTAAAGGCCAGAAATTTAGTGACATTAAGAAATATAATATTGATATTTTTGCAATTGGTTCAGATTGGTTAGGAGAGTTTGATTATCTGAAAGATTATTGTCAAGTAGTTTATTTGGAGCGGACAAAGGATATTTCTAGTACCATGCTCAGAGAGCAAAAACAACATATACAGAGAATCGGGATTATTGGAACGGGAAGAATTGCAAACCGGTTTGTGCCGGAAGCGAAGCTTGTTAGTGGTATAAGCACGCAGGGAGTTTACAATCCGCATAAGGAGAGTGCCCTCAGGTTTGCAAAGAAATGGGACATTAACGCATATACAGAAAAAAACAGGTTTTATGATGAAATAGATGTTGCTTATATTGCTTCTCCTCATGAAACGCATTATGAGTATATCAAAGAGGCACTATTGCACGGAAAGCATGTTATATGTGAAAAACCGCTTGTCCTGCATAGGAAACAGGCGGAGGAGGTATATGCAGAAGCAAAGCAAAGGGGGCTTATCCTTTTTGAAGCAATTAAAACAGCATATTGTCCAGGGTTTCAAAAATTACTTGGCATTGCGTGCAGTGGAAGCATTGGAAGTATAAGAAATGTCGAGGCATGCTTTACGAAGCTCGAAAAAACTAGCAGCAGAGAGTTGGTTGATCAGATATATGGGGGCAGCTTTCTGGAACTGGGCAGCTATGTGATGTTACCTATTATGAAGATTTTTGGAAACGAATATGAAAAGTTGGAATTTGATACAATACAAGGGGATAACGGATTGGATTTGTTTACCAGAGTTTCCATGCGTTATCCTATGGGAATTGCAACTGCGACATGTGGGCTTGGTGTGAAGTCAGAGGGAAGACTTCTAATTTCAGGAACACAAGGTTATATTGTTGCGGAAGCTCCATGGTGGAAAACTTCTTATTTTGAAGTTCATTATGAAGATGCAGGTAAGGTGGATAAATATTCTGAAACTTTTCTTGGAGATGGTTTAAGATATGAACTTAGCGATTTCCTGACAATGATAAACGATAGGGAGGAAAGTGGATTTAAGTTAACGCGTGGAGAGTCAATTGCTATTGCCGGCGTGATGGAGAGGTTTTTAACGGAGAACAGAAGAAACATGTGAGTGATTTTTTGATTGGCTAAATGTGAAACAGGAAGGAGCATGAAGACCGGAAATGAGAATAAGGCAACAAAGGGAAGTGCTGGAATGTGTAGATAGTCTTCGACAGGCTCATTTAGAAATTAAAAGAGCGCTTCATCAGAAAAATAACGTTTTGGCGCAAAATATGATTAGCGAGTGCCAGGAGTTTGCGATGACCTTGGGGGAAGTTGTAGAAAGAGCAGAGGGAGAAGGGCATATTACGGTATCTTATATTGAAAAGTATTGTGAGATATTGTTTCATATCTTTGAAAGCATTAATAATCAGTGCGTTGATGAAAACAAAGTTTTTAAATCTTTAAAAAAGCAATTGATAAGAGTAGAGAATAGCATAAAAAACGATATCAAGTTAAGGAGGGAAGTCGTTTTTTTCCCATATAAGGCATCTATGTGGGATAGCCTGGAAAGTGTTTACCTGGCTGCAAAGGAAGACCTTGATTGTGATGTGTATTGCGTGCCGATTCCTTACTATGATTTACAGACAGGTCATAGTCTGGGACAGATGCATTATGAAGGGGGAAAATACCCGAAAAATATAGAGGTTACTGACTGGAAACTTTATAATTTTGAAGAGAGGAAACCGGATGTGATTTATATTCATAATCCTTATGACGAGTATAATTTAGTGACGAGTATACATCCGCGATATTATTCTTCAAATTTGAAAAAGTATACGGATGTACTTGTATATATTCCATATTATAGTTCTTCAGGAAAAATGAGCGCGGCGCAGAGTCTGTGTCCTGCATACCTGTATGCAGATTATATTGTAATACAGTCACCCCAATTTCAAAAATATTTTAATCCAGTGATAGCACAGGAGAAATTTTTGCCCTTTGGTTCTCCTAAATTTGACAGTGTCATTCATAAGTGTCAAAATCCGCCGAAAATACCAAAGGAATGGAAGGAGAAAATGTCTGGCAAAAAGGTATATTTTTATAATACGAGCATTACAGGTATGCTAGAGAATACAGAAAATTTTTTAAAAAAAATGGAATATGTTTTTAAATGCTTTGCAGATAGAACGGATGTCTGCCTTTTGTGGCGGCCACATCCGTTGCTGGAGACTACATTTGATTCCATGCGTCCTGAATATCGTATTCATTACGAGGAGCTTAAAAAAGAATTTATAAACCGACAAATCGGAATATTTGATGATACATCAGATATTGAGGATAGTATTGCTTGGAGCGATGCATATATAGGGGACAGCGGTACATCGGTTATTTCTCTTTTTGGAGTAGCAGGGAAACCGAGTTTTATTTTAGATAATACCATTCATTGTGCACCGGAAGAAAATAGTTGGCGGAAAAAAAATCACCTATCATTTGATCAACCGGATGAAGACGGATATAGATATATGATTGCCCAAAGTAATAACTTATATAAATCGGAACCATACCAATTTGATTATCATTTTTTTTGCAATTTGTCGGGTTCTCTATGCGATGAAAGTTATTTGTCAGTATATGAAATTAACAGTCAGGAATATATCTGTCCATTGAACGCCCAGAACATTCTTGTGCTGGGGGAGGCAGGTGTAGAGAGAAGGATTGAATTAAGAAAAGAGGTTGTAAAAGGTAATGCTTTTGGAGCGGCGTGGAAGTATGAGAATTATTTGCTTCTTGTTCCCAGCGGTTATCCGGCTATTGTGCGGTATGATACTATTTCTGGTGAGATTAAATATTTTTATGAAAAAATAGATTCGCTTACAAAGGAAAATGGAGCAATAGGCGGTAGTTATTTGTATGAAGGGATATTATATATAGCTTCATCAGTTGACAGCTTGTTATATTTGCTTCATATAGACAGTGGGGAATCACAAGTTATTAAACTTCCGTTGAAGAATAAATGCGGTTTTGGCCGTTTAGCCATGTATAAGAAAGACTTGTGGCTATTGCCCTATGAAGGGGCGGTAATTTTGCGTTGGAATACAAAAACAGGCGATACGAGAGAATATACTGGACTTCCTGGTGATTTTACTAATCAAAACAGAAAAAGCAAAACTAAATGCGAAAATATATTTTTTAATGTTCCATATTTTTACGGTGATCATGCTTATTTCTCACCTGTTCTTGCAAATATGTATTTGGAGTTGAATCTGGTTACTGGAGAATTTACACGCTGGAAACCGCCATTTGAAGAAGAAATGGAACAAGTAAATAGTTTCTTTTTGAGACAAAATCCTAAGGAGGCAGGTAGTGGATGTAAAATGTACTCATTTGCTAAAGGCAGGCTATATAACATTAATATGGAGACGCAGACATGTGAGGAAATTGAACTGAAATTAGATAAAGAAGAATTTCAGAATCATGAGCCAGGATTTTGCGAATATTCAGGGAATTTACGGTATGTATGCATGGAAAATGAGATCAATACATTGGATTGTTTTCTCAATGGAAATATATCGGGGAATCAATTTGACTGCGGCAGGCAACTTAGGGCATATCGGGAAATTTCATCGAATTTTGATGGAAGATGTGGAGAGAAGATACATAATTATATAAAAAAGGTATTGGAATAATTTATAATGGAGGGTATTAAAGATGAAAAGTGAAAAAATTAAAGTTTTACAATTTCCTATTCGAAATACCAATGGAGGAGTTACCAGAACAGCTATAAAGCTTTGGAAGCATATAGATCACGATAAATTCCAGTTTGACTTTGCTACATGTAGCAGGAAGTTGGATTTTGAACAAGATATTCTTGATGCGGGATGCAAAGTGCATTATATTTCTTGTTATGCAGAAGAGGATCCAGTGCAATTCCGCAAAGAGTTTAGAAAAATATTGGAAATAGGCTATGATGTTATTCATTTAAATACTAGCTGGTGGAAAAGCTTTGAGGCAGAGCGAATGGCAAAGGAAGCAGGAGTTAAGGTGATTTTGATTCATGCGAATAATACTTTTGCCGATGTAGGTAATGATGGGCAGCGAGAAAAAGAAATGGAAATACATGAAAAATGCAAGAAAGAATTTTCACAGGATATGGCAACACATTTTCTTGCTTGCTCCAAGCCGGCTGCAGACTTTTTGTTTGGACCGCAGATCCCAAGAGACAAAATTACAATCTTTCATTATGCATTGGATCTTAATAAATATACATATGATGAAGATAAAAGAGAGAGAATGCGTGCTGAATTAGATATAAGTGATAAATTTGTAATTGGTGATGTTGGAAGAATGTCTTACCAAAAAAATCTGAAATTTTTGTTAGAATGTTTTTACGAGGTTCAGAAAAGAGAAGAGAAAGCTGTTTTATTGTTGATAGGAGACGGATATTTAGAACCAGAATTAAGAAATATTGTGAAAGAATATGGAATAGAGAACAAGGTTATATTTACGGGAGCAGTGGATAATGTTGAAGACTATATGCAGGCAATGGATGTATTTGCATTCCCCACTCTTTTTGAGGGATTGGGCATTGTGGTTATTGAAGCGCAGGCTGTTGGCCTAAAGTGCATTTGCAGTTCCGGTGTTCCTCAGGAAGCTAAGCTGACGGAAAACATTAAATACTTGGAATTGGAAAAAGAAAAATGGGTAGATGAAATTTTGGCGTATAGTAAGGGATACAAAAGAGTTAAAACGGATGATCAAATCAGGAAGGCAGGGTATGATATAACGGAAGAAATTAAGGTATTGGAAAAGATTTATTCTGAGTGTAGAACCCAGCAGGACCAGTAACTATATAATAAATATCGTATGTTAGAATGGATGGAGATATGTTAAGCGAAAAAGATAAAAAAAATATTGAGTTAGCCAAAAGCAAGGAGTACGAAGTATGTGTATGGGGAGCTGGTTATGTAGGAAAGGAATATGGATTACAGTTTCTTACCAAAAGAGACATCTCCGTAGATTACTACTGTGATAATAATACTTCACTTTGGGGAACAGAGATTATAAACGGAATAAAATGCATATCGCCTGAAGAACTTAGGCAAAGGAAGGATAAAGTTATATGTTTTTTAATGGTGGGGCTGTGGCATTGTAATGAAGTGGCTTGCCAGTTGAAAGCGATGGGTGTTGAGAGGGTTATCCGTTATAATGATTTGTACGAAGAGGAAACAGAAAATATATTTCCTTTCATGAGGAGAAAGAAAATTGTAGTTTATACATGTATTATTGGTGATTATGATGATTTGAAGGAGCCATTGGTAATTTCTCCAGAGTGCGATTACTTTATTATTTCGGATAAGAAACCGGAACGGAAGACTGCTTTTCAATATATTGATATAAAGGAAATTGTTCCTACAGATATTACTGACAACACAAGAAAAAACAGATATTGTAAGATTAATGTGCATAAGATATTTCCACAATATAGATATTCGGTATATTTTGACGGGAGCATGCAGCTTAAAAATTCCATGGTTGATTTTATTTACAGGCTTCCCAAAACACGGCTTATTGCTTATTGTCCTAATCCCTGGAAAGGTATTTACCGGGAAGTGATGAGCGTACTGCAGAATAAGCGCGATGATGAGAGAATCCTTTTGGAGCAAGCAGAAAAGTATTGGTTGGAAGGAATGCCGGAAGATTTTGGATCCGTGATATGCTGTATGTTGATTAGAGAGCATAATAATTCCGTTTGTAAAAAAATAATGGAAGAATGGTGGGAGCAATTAGTACAGTTTTCTAAAAGAGATCAGGTTTCACTGCCGTATGTGTTGTGGAAGAATGGCTATACCATATCTGAGGTTGGAGTGGTAATGGACAGGTTTGGTTTACAGGACGGAGAAGTTGTGAAGTGGTGCGAAGGACATAAACAGAATAATAGGAATACTAAATCTTAAAATTAGGAAGGAAAGTGTTTTTATATGTTCGAAAATTTTATTTCACTTGGATATTATTGCGGTGTTGCCGCTGCAATGTCGAAACTGGGGATCAGGAGTGTTTCAGGGCCTTTTGATTGGTATATTAGTAATAATTTTGAAAAGGTACTAGACTGTTTAGAAAATGATTTCAGTAATTTCCTAAAAAAAGAAAATATAGAGTTGAAATATGGTAAGACGTTGATATTAGATAACCAGTATGAGTTTTGCATGGGGCATGAGATAAAATTTTCCTTTGAAGAGGAGTATGATTCAATATACCAAAAATATATGCGCCGGATTGATATTTTCAGGAGCCAAATTAAACAGAAAACATGCTTTATAAGAGCCGTTTATAACAATGACGAATTGGCATATATACAATACAATACAAGTCGTATTAACAGTATTATAAAAAAAGAGAATAAAGAGAATGAAATTATATATATTCTTGGAAAGGAAATTGAAGGCGGAGGAAATTTATCAGCGCCTTTTTATAGATCAAATTCTTCTTATGGGGCTAGGATAAAAGATGAATTACGGAAATTATTTGATAGCAGTGAGGAATTGGTAACTTTTATTACCAGTAATTATGATGAAAATAAAAGGTACAGAAATAAAGTTTTTGATTTGCAGAAAGAGAATCAGATGCTGGCATATCGGTATGGCCTGATGGTAAAAATTGACAGTATTGTTATGGACAAAAAAATACCTGAAAAGATGATTATCTATGGATGTGGAAGAGTAGGAAAACATTTTTATCAGAGAATAAAAGAAAAGACTGATGTACTTTATTTTATAGATAAAGACCCGAAAGAAAACTTTTATGAAGGAAAACGTGTTTTCCGATATGGAGAGAAACTGGATTATCAGGATAAAGTTCCGGTTATTGTTACGCCGTGCTATGAGTATAATGAAATTCGGAAAAGCTTACTGATTGAGTATGGTGAAATGAAGATTATTCCAATGACGGATTTGTTTTCGAGATAGATAAATGGTGGTTTCATTAACAATTTGACATATTGTATAGAAGGAAAGGCAGTGAGAAAAATATGAATGTGTTGGGAATTTCAGCATTATATCATGATTCAGCGGCGAGTTTGGTAATAAATGGGGAAATTGTTGCTGCAGCACAAGAAGAAAGATTTACAAGAGTCAAGCATGATTTCAGTATGCCTGTAAATGCAATCGAATATTGCTTGAAAGAGGGAAAGATCATTTCATCGGACATAGATATAGTAGTGTTTTATGATAATCCCTTTTTGACGCTTGACAGATATATGAAGAATATACTTGCAGCAGGCGAGGATTCCAGAGAGGTTATTGAAAGAAGTTTTGATTCGATGTTTGGATCAAAAATATGGATACATAAAGTGGTAGATGCGATATTGGGCGAGAACAAAAAAAGAAAATTTTATGTGTGTGAACATCATATTTCACATGCTGCATCTGCTTTTTATCCGTCACCTTATGAGAAAGCGGTCATTATTACACTTGATGGGGTTGGGGAATGGGCAACAACAACAATTAGTATTGGGAAGGGCAAGGATATTGATATAAAGGAAGAACTGCATTTTCCCCATTCTTTAGGCTTATTATATAGTGCATTTACATACTTTTGCGGGTTTAAGGTCAACTCAGGAGATTATAAGTTCATGGGGCTTGCGCCGTATGGGGAGCCAATATATGAAACGCTGATTAGAGAGAAACTGGTTGATATCAAAGAAGACGGATCCTTTTGTATGAATTTGGAGTACTTCGATTATCAGAATGGCCGTGCAATGACTAATGATAAGTTTGCGAATTTATTTGGAGGACCGCGAAGAGAGCCTGAGACAGAAATAACGAAAAGAGAAATGGACATTGCAGCTTCCGCACAAAAAGTAGTGGAAGATATTATATTAAAGCTGGTGAGACACGCAAAAGAAAGTTTCGGAAAAGACATTGATAATTTGGTATTAGCAGGAGGCGTTGCTTTAAATTGTGTTGCAAATGGTAAAATTAAAGATAGTGGTATATTTAAGAATATGTGGATTCAGCCGGCCGCAGGAGATGCGGGCGGTAGTTTAGGGTGTGCATTGTATGCCGCATATCAATATGACAATGTAATTAGAAAAGTGGGTTCAATAGATGCTCAAAAAGGAAGTTATCTTGGGCCGGAATATTCTATGAAGGAAATAGAGGATTATTTGACTGAGAATTCTTATCCATACCATGTATTTCAAGAGGATATTTATCAAAAAATAGCCGAGCTTCTTGCAGCGGAGAAAGTAATAGGGCTTTTTCATGGACGAATGGAATTCGGGCCTAGAGCGCTTGGAAACCGCAGTATTATTGCAGATGCACGCTCAGAAAATATGCAGGTGAAGCTGAATCAGAAAATAAAGTTTAGGGAGTCTTTCAGGCCATTTGCGCCTTCCGTACTTCGCCGGGATGTATATGATTATTTTGAACTGCAGGATGAAAGCCCTTATATGTTATTAGTAGAAAAGGTGCAAGAGAATCTTAGGAATGAGACATACCTTAAACAGGACTTAGAAAAATTTAATTGTAATATGCTTGAGATCGTAAAGCAGAAACGTTCGGATATTCCAGCGGTGACGCATGTGGATTACAGCGCTAGAATTCAAACGGTTACTGAAAGTACAAATCCATATTATTATCATGTACTAGAAGAATTTAAAAAGAAAACAGGGTGCAGTGTAATTGTAAATACGTCTTTTAATGTGAGGGGAGAGCCTATTGTAAACACTCCGAATGATGCATATAGGTGTTTTATGCGGACTGATATGGATGTGCTTGTCTTGGAAAACTGTATCTTATATAAAGAAGAGCAGCCGGAATATAAGGAGGAAGGAGACTGGAGAAGTTTATATACGTTAGATTGACGGATTTCTTAAATATTGAGAAAAGATGGAGAGTAAAGTAGAATTTGGGAGGAAACAATGCATATAGCGTTTGCGACAATTGAGTTTGTTACAGAAAGAGTAGCTGATGGAGGCCTGGCTAATTATCTGGCGAAGGCAAGCCGAATATTTGCGGATCATGGGCATAAAGTTACAATTATAGTTCTTTCTGAAGGAAATGACACTTTTGAATATTGCCCAAATGTTACTGTTGTCCGCGTGTTAAGAGACGAGTCGGAACTTGCAGTTCCGCTTAGTCTTGTGAAAAACATGGAAATAAAAAGGAATATTGCATATTGTTGGCATAGTTATTTGATTAGAAGGACGATTAAAAAAATAGACAGAAAAAGTAAAGTGGACATTGTGCAATATTGCGATTTAAATGCATTGGGATTGTTTAGAATAAAGAAGATTCCCAGCGTTGTCAGAATGTCGTCTTTTAGTCCCATTGACCGGGAAACGCATAAGTCAGTCTTTGATTTAAAAAATGCAAGAATTGAACTATCAGATAGGATCAGTTTCGCCGCACTGAATCGTGCGGACGCGGTGTTTGCTCCAAGCGCATTAACTGCCGTTGTATTAAAGAAGTTTATAAAAAAGGAAGTGAGTGTACTTGAAACACCAACTATGGCGGTAGACTTCAACCGCTTGAGTTGTCTGCCAGATATTTTAAATGGCAAAAAGTATTTACTTTTTTTTGGTACTTTAAATAACAAAAAGGGATTAAAAGTGATTGTTCAGTCAGTATATGAAATATTAAAGAGGAATACTTGTCATTATTTCGTGCTTATCGGAAAAGATTGTGGTGTGAGCATGTGTGAAGGTATGAGAACGCCAGTTATTAAAAAAATTAAGGAAGAGGCAGGAGAATATCAAGATAGAATTATTTACTTTCCCTCTATTGCAGACAGAGACCTTCTTAATACAATTATATATCATGCAGAGGTATGTATCCTTCCTTTTCGATTTGAGAATTTGCCAAATACATGTGTGGAAGCGTTGGAACTTGGAAGAATTGTAATTAGTACATTTAAATCAGGAGTAAGTCAGTTAATAAAAGACAAGTATAATGGTTTTTTGGTAGAGCAGGACAACCCCAAGGCGCTTGTTGACAAAATACAGGAAGTTTTGGCTTTGCCTGAAAAGGAAAAAAAGCGGATATCAGATCATGCAGTTAAAAGAACAAAAAAAATGAATCCAGAGAATTTTTATAAGTATATGATAGAATATTATCAA
Source organism: uncultured Lachnospiraceae bacterium (assembly GCA_910585005.1). Taxonomy (GTDB): domain Bacteria; phylum Bacillota; class Clostridia; order Lachnospirales; family Lachnospiraceae; genus Suilimivivens. The sequence goes on from CAJUCN010000003.1 coordinate 183,282, forward strand.
AGAATTATTGATTATAGATAAATGAAAACATAATATTCATTTGTATGAGGGAATAAAAATGAAGAAAAGAATTTGGGATAAATATGCTGCATTTTTCATGGGGGCAGGTGCAATCCTGCTATTAAATAGATATAAACAAAAAAAAGCAAATAACACAAAGGGTAATAAGTATTTTTTATATTATGATGTGTTAAATAAATGGATGAAGCAAAAGGAACAGGGAATTTCTGTTGCGGAGAAGTTAGAGCGGCAGAATATACATGAGGTAGCTATTTATGGAATGGGAGATTTAGGTAAACACTTGGTGTATGAACTTACCAATGCAAAAATTACGGTGAAGTACGCAATTGACAGATCCTTTTTTGCAGTTAGTGATTTGGATGTGTATTTACCGGATAGTGAACTACCCAATGTGGACGCAATTATTGTTACGGCAATTTTGGATTACGAAAGTATCCGTAGTAATCTGGAACAAAAAGTTTTTTGTCCGATTTTGTCCATAGCGGATTTATTCAACACGATTGAAACATAAAAGCCAAGAGGAGTGATTCGGATATGGAAGAAAAAAATCTATTAGTAGTTAATCCATTATTGTATGGCGAAGTGGATAAATATATATGGATAGGCGTTTCTTTTGAAGAGCATAGACAGGCGCAAAGACTGTTTGACTATCTTATGAAAAGGAACATATATATCAAAGGATTTGCGACAAATGCAGAAGCTTTGTTTTCTCTAAGTATGTACCATAAAAAAATATATGATATAGACACCTTGGACGAAACTTGCTCTATGGTTTTTTTTGATTTTTATTTTGATTGTTTGGACATGGATCTTCCTGATAAAGTGCATAGAGCCAGAATCCTTAATCCAGGTATGGCAGGAAAGAATGTTGTCATTTGGGGAAGTGGGATAGCAGGAGAATATGTATACAAGATATTAGCAGATTACGGTATAGCTGTAAATTTTTTTGTAGACTCAAATAAAAAAATGGAAGGGAAAATGAAGTGCGGTTTGCCTATATATAAATCAGATAAAATTGACGAACTTCATAAAGATGTCACGGTCATTGAAGCTTTGGATCAATGGAGGAATGTAGATAAAAATTTTTATTATTGTCTGGAATCTGATGAAATTAGCAAGGAGGTTTTTTGCTATGATGGGACAGAAAAGAAAAAAATGTTTTGTCTTGGAACTTTTTGGATGTTTAATCATTTTGTGGGTAAAAAAATATATATTTATGGTACTGGCATAGTTGAAAGGGAATTTGCCAAATATCTGAAGTTGTTAGATTTTGATTTCGCTGGCTTCCTGACAGATGAATTTTCTGATGTGGATGAGGAAGAGGATACGGTTAAGTATGTTGAAGAAATATTATATGAGGAAAGCTGGTATGTCTGGGCATATGATAGGGGAAAGATTCAAAAATTGAATGAACTTGGACTTGTGTATTTTAAAGATTACTATGTGAAGGACTATCGTTTTGATCCTACTATAAATCAAAGATCTATGTTAGATATTAATTTGGGACACAATTATTTATCGGATAGTACATATCCGGGAATTACGGTTTATGGGGATGAAAAAGAGTCGGATTTTAAAATTGCGGTATTAGGCGGTTCAACGACGGATGCTACGATGTACCCATTTAAATCATGGCCGCTGTTGCTTTATGAGGAGCTTGGAGAAAAGAATATTACAATTTATAATGGTGGTGTTTGTTCGTATACGTCAGGACAGGAATTGATAAAGTTATTTAGAGATATGTTGCAGTTAAAGCCTGATATGGTAATTGTATATGATGGATATAATGATCTTGCATTTAATGTTCATGTTCAATATCCGTTTACGTCTCTGTATTTAAAAAAAGTATTTGATTATGCCAGGGTACATGTAGAAGAAAATGATGACACGGACTATCTTGATGGAGAGGATGTTCCCGTATGCATGGGAATTGAATCACAACAGGGCTGGTTTGGCAATTGGTTGTCAAATATTCGTACCATGTATGCAATTTCAAACGAAAGAGATATACGTTTTTTTGGATTCTGTCAGCCGGTACTCAGCAGCAAAAAAGAACATACGATACGGGAAAAGAATATACTTCTCTCGATGTTAAGTGAAACGTTAGAACTTTTTACAAATGAATCCTTCAGAAAACATATAGAACGGATGGCATATATACCAGAGTACATATATGATTTATCACACATTTTTGATGAGGAAGATGATGTCTATATGGATGTTTGCCATGTATGGGAAAAGGGGAACAGTATTATTGCAAAGGAGATAAAAAAGGTAATATTACCATGGATACATAGATAAGGGAGACTTTATTAATGGAAGCAGAAAGATTCCTGATTATTAATCCACTGATATATGATAAAAAAGATAAGTATGTATGGATAAATGATACATTTCAAGAACATAGAGAGGCGCAAAGGCTCTTTGACTATCTGATGAAAAAGAATATATATATTAGAGGGTTTGCGACAGATGCGGAATCTTTAATTTCCTTAAAAATGTATCACAAAAAAATTTATGATATAGAGACATTGAATAAAACACATTCTGCTGTTTTTTTTGATTCTTATTTTGGCTGTTCAGATATTGATCTTTCTGGCAAGGCACACAGAGCCAGAGTGATTAATTTGCATATGAAAGGCGAGAGTGTGGTTATTTGGGGAAGTGGGATAACGGGAGAGCGTGTATATAAAATATTAACGGATTACGGGATACCTGTAACATTTTTTGTGGATTCTGATAAGAGGTTAGAGGGTAAAAAGAAGTGCGGACTGCCTATATATATGCCGGATAAAATAGATATTCTCAAGGAGGATGTTATTGTTATTGAGGCTTTAGAAAAATGGAGAGAGTTAGATCGTACAATTTGTGAAAAGTATAAAAAAAGGTATTATTTTAGTTTAAATTCAGATGAGATTAGCAAGGAAGTTACATTTAATGACGGTGTAGGTGAGAAAAAATTATTTTGTTTAAAAAATTTTGCGCTTTTCAGTCATTTTGCGGGAAAGAAGGTATACATTTACGGTCTTGGTGGGGCGGAAAGAGAGTTTACAAAATATTTGGAATTATTGGATTTCAGTTTTGCAGGTTTTCTTATAGATGAGACAGATGATTTTGATGAAGAGTGTAAGGAATATCCAATTAAATATGTTGAAGAAATATTGAATGAAGAGGGCTGGTATATTTGGGCATATGATCGGGAAAGGGCTAAGAGACTGGATGAACTTGGTCTGAGTTATTTTAAGGATTACTTTGTGAAGGAGTATACTTGGGATATAACCAGAAAGAGAAAAAATATATTAGATATAAATTTAGGGCATAATTATTTGTCAGATAGTAAATATCCGGGCTTTGAGGTTTATGGTGAGGAGCGGAAGGAAAATTTTAAAATTGTAGTTCTGGGAAATTCGACAACAGATGGCGTGTCGCATCCGTTTAAATCATGGCCGCAATTGCTTTACGAACAGCTTGGAGGAAGAAGTATAACCGTCTATAATGGAGGTGTGTGGGGTTATACATCGGGGATAGAGCTGATAAAATTAATTAGAGATGTGCTATGGATGACACCCGACATGATTATTGTGTGCGATGGCATTAATGATCTTAATAATAATGTTCAGTACCCTTTTAAGAACGTCTACTTAGATAAAGCATTTGAATATGCAAAGCTACATTTGAAAGAGAATGACAATAATTTTGACAGAAACGATATTCCGTTATGCAGAGGGATAGAATCACAGTATGACAGGTTTGAAAATTGGCTAACCAATATACAAACAATGTATGCAGTTGCAAAAGAAAGGAATATTTGTTTTTTCAGTTTTTGCCAACCGGTGCTTACCAGTAAAAAAGTAATGACTGTGCGGGAAAAGAATATGCTTCTTTCTATTAAGAGTACTGCAATTTCACTCCAGATAAGAGAAGCGTTTAGAAACCGTATGGAGCAAATGTCATGTAAACCCCAATATATGTATGATTTGTCAAATATTTTTGATGAAGAAGATGATGTTTATATGGATATATGCCATGTATGGGAAAAAGGGAACAGGATTATTGCGGAAGAAATAAAAAAGGTGATTTTACCAGAATTGCCTGATTGGCTGCAAGAAGGAAAAGAATATTATCCGTTAGATGAAGGGAGAAAAAGAAATGGGTAAAAATGATAAAGAAAAAAATCTCTTACAGGAATGGGGAACACAGAATAATGTAAAATATTGCTTTACTGACATTGATAAAGAGAGAAAGAGCTATTTTATTAGTAGAGAGGGGAATGAGACTCCTTATATTAGAGAGTATGGTTTTGAAACGCTGCCAGAACTAACAAAAGAATTAGATTCTCTGTGGGGGGGGGATTTAGGAGAAATAATGGCGCAGATTAAGAAAATTATTGGTATTGCCGTTTTGAAGAATAAACCCGGTAAAGTGATATTGAGTGAAGTTAAAGAGAGTAATCATGAAATAAAAAAGGAAACGGAAGATAGATTACCTGCTTTTATTTATAATTTTTAAGGTAATATTTTTCAGTAAAAAATTAGCATAATAGGAAGAATGAAAATGGCTGGTACACAAGCACAAGAATTATTGGTTATAAATCCTTTATTATATAGTGCAGAAGAGAAATATATTTGGATTGATGAGTCAATTGATGAACGTAGAAATGCACAATGTTTATTCGATTATTTGTTGAAAAGGAAAATTTATGTAAATGGATTTGTATCAAAATCTAAATTGCTAACAGGATTGAAAATGTATAACAAGAAGATCCTGGGTTCCTGTATGCTGAATAAAAAGCAATTGATTTTTTCTGATACTTATTTCCGGCCTTATTGTTCAGAAAAAGAATTTGGTATACAAAATGCAAGAATAATTAATCCTGATTTGGACAAAAGGGAGATTGTTATCTGGGGGGCCGGCATTACAGGGGACAAGGTATATCAAATATTGGCGGAAAATGGTTATACTGTTAAGTTCTTTATAGACTCAGCAATAACAAAAAGAAATACTTTTAAATTTGGCCTGCCAGTTTATCAGCCGGAATATTTAGAGGATTTTGAAGAGGATATTGTTGTTATTGAGGCAATGGAAAATTGGAAATTATTAGATGATAGTATTAAAGAGCGGAAATGGAAGAGATTTCATTTTAACTTTGAGGCATTGCTGGAAGGTATTGTTTGCGACGTAAATGGGGAGAAAAAAAGTCTATTTAGCCTTGCATCTTTTTGGATGTTTAATCATTTTGTGGATAAAAAAGTGTATATTTATGGAAATGGGGCTATTGAAAAAGAATTTGCTGAGTATTTAGGATTGATGGATTATGATTTTTGTGGGTTTCTGATTGATTGCGATGAGGAAGAAGCTAATAGATGTAAATACATTGAAGAAATATTATATGAAGAGGGTTATTATATTTGGATATATGACAAGTATAAGGCAGAAAAGTTAAATGAATTAGGATTAAAATGGCTTGAGCAGTGGGAATGCAATGGCTATTTATGGGATGTTACGTCAGATAGGAAACAGGGATTAGATATCAACTTGGGATTTACCTTAGTAACGGAAAGCGGTTATCCGGGAATTGTTGTTTATGGGCGGGACAGACAAGCAGATTATAAGATTGCGGTGATAGGCGGATCGACCGCAGATGGAACGGTGTATTCATTTAAATCCTGGCCGCAACTATTATATGAAGAATTATGCGAAGATTTGAAAAAAGATGAAATAACGATTTATAATTGCGGAGTAAGTGGGTATACATCAGGGCAGGAATTGATAAAACTTGTAAGGGATGTGTTGTTGTTGAACCCGAATATGATAATTGTATATGATGGGGGCAATGAGTTGAATATTGATATTGAACATCCCTTTGCATTTTCATACGCACAAAAGATATATGAGTTTGCAAATGAACATATGGTGAAAGACAGCAATGCGATTTTTACTGATAAGGTATGTGAAGGAGTTGCTAGTAAAGGGAATAGATTTGATGGATGGTTGTTCAATATTCGAAATATGCATGCTATTGCCAAGGAACATAATATACGATTTTTTAGTTTTTGTCAGCCCATTTTAAGTTGTAAAGAGGGAAAGACAGAAAAAGAAAAAAATATGCTGTTGTCTATGCAGAGCGGGCAGGCAGATTTTCAGGAAAAAGAATATTTTAGAAGATGTTTTATGGAGAGAAAGGATATCCCCAATTATATTTTTAATTTTACAAATATTTTTGATAATGTAGATGATGTTTTTATGGATAGCTGCCATGTAAAAAATGAAGAAGGAAACAGAATTGTTGCTGGAAAAATTAAAGAGGTAATTTATGAAACAGTTCTTAAGGACATAGGGTATGACATATCTGGAGTTTGAAAATTTATGGGGGAGTCGGAAAAGTGAAATTTGTTTATTTGGAGCCGGTAGAATTGGGAGAACGTGGGGATATGATTTAGTAACTGCTTCTGGGGCTAAAGTGAATTTTTTCTGTGATAATAAGATAACTTCCGGAACAAAAATTCGCGATGGCGTAGAAGTTTGTGACATGCAGTACTTATACAGAAATAAAGAAAAAGTGCAGGTCTTTTTGACAGTAAGCCAGCAATATCAGAAAAACATAATTAGCCAATTGAAGGAACATGGTATCAGTGATGTAATTATTGTAGATTATAACCTGTTAATTGAAATTCTTGATAGCATAGATGTTTCAGGTAAGGAAGAAGTAAAGCATCGGTACTATGCAATCTATAATGATATAGAATATCTTAAAAAAAGGTTTATGTGGAGAACTGGGTATAGGCTCAATATTGATAATCCGGTTACTTTTAACGAAAAGTTGCAATGGCTTAAAATCTATGATCGTAATCCTCAATATACACAAATGGTAGACAAATACGAAGCAAAAAAATATGCAGCAGGGAAAATAGGGATAGAATATATAATACCGACTTTAGGAGTATGGGGGAGCTTTGGGGAGATTGCATTCGATAAACTCCCTGATCAATTTGTTTTGAAGTGTACCCATGATTCGGGAAGCGTGGCCATCATAGACAGAAAAAATGGATTTGACATAGAGCAAACGAAAAAAGAGTTTGATGCGGCGCTAAAAACAAATTATTTTTGGATAGAAAGAGAGTGGCCATATAAAAATGTGCCGAGAAAGATTATTGCTGAAAAATATTTAGGTAGTTTATCTAAGGAAGAAATTAAGGATTACAAGTTTCTTTGCTTTAATGGCAGAGTAAAAATGATATTTACTTGTACAGAAAGACATGCAAAAGAAGGTTTAAAAGTAACATTTTTTGACAGTGAATGGAGGAGAATGCCATTCGAAAGACATTATCCATCAAGCAAGAAAGAAATTGTAAAGCCTGAAAATTTAAAACTTATGATTGATCTGGCGGAACGAATGAGCGAAGGAATTCCGTTTGTCAGAGTAGACTTTTATGAAATAGAAAATAAAGTTTATTTTGGTGAAATGACTTTTTTTCCTGGAGGAGGTATGGAGGAATTTGAACCGTGGGAATGGGACAAAATTTTAGGAGACTGGATTGTCCTTCCAAAAGGGTTAAAACATGACAACAGAGATAAGCAGGAGGTTTCAGATGCCTAAAGTTTTTTTTGAATGGTTAGAACAAAGCGAATATCCTAGAACATTACCCTATGATCCTGAGGTAAAATATCCGGAATGTCCTTTTGAATTTGCTGTGAGCAGCAGCGAAAAAAACGATATATATCGTATGATACGGGAGATATTTATTGCAAATGATATGGATCGGGAAAATGTTGATACAGCTAAATGGAATCCGCTAGGAGAATATATTGTTCCCGGCAACGTAGTACTGATAAAGCCTAATATGGTTTCGCATGTCAATATAGCAGAGAAAGATAAAAAAAAGGGGTTAGACTGCCTTATTACGCATCCTTCAGTTGTAAGATGTCTTTTTGATTATGTGTATATTGCGTTACAGGGAAGAGGAAAAATTATTATTGCAGATGCTCCGGTGCAAAATTGTGATTTCGAAATACTTTTGAAAGATAGTGGATATAAAGAATTGTTTTGTTATCTTAAGAGGAAAGAGACACTAGATTTGTCAATTGATTTTGCTGATTTGAGGGAAACGGTATTGTATTGGAGCAATGGAGAAATGCGGCAATGCGAAAATCCTAAAAAAAAATATAAGAGTGTAGTAGTGGACTTAGGTGAAGAATCATTTTTTTATGATATCAAAAATAAGAAAAAATTAAGAGTTACGAATTATGCTGCAAGAGATACCATAACGCATCATATTAATGGAAAAAACGAATATTGTGTGAGTGAAGCGTTATTAGATGCAGATGTCATAGTTAATATTCCGAAGCCAAAGACACATCGGATAGCCGGATATACGGCAGCATTAAAAAATATGATTGGAACGAATACGAGAAAGGAATATTTACCACACCATCGCCAGGGTGGGGAAAAAAGTGGGGGAGACGAATACCTTGATTCAAATCAGATATTAAAATATATGAATACGAAAGGAAATGATGTCAAGAACTGGGCTTTAAAGTATCAGTTTGCACATGTGACGAAGATTGCCAATGATTTTTCACGCCGGATTGGAAGAGTATTGAACCGTAAGGAAGAAAATAGAAAGCAATTTGGGATGTGGTATGGAAATGATACAATATGGAGGAGCATTTTAGACGTCAATCATATTGTTTACTTTTGCAATAGAAATGGAATAATGTGTAAGGAAAAACAAAGAAAAGTTATACATTTTGGAGATATGATTGTGTGTGGTGAAAAAGAAGGACCATTACAGCCAAGCTATAAAAAGGTGGGAGGTATCCTGTTTTCAGATCATCCTATTATGTTTGATTATTGTGTTGTAAAGCTGATGGGATTTCACTATAAGAAGTTTCCGGTATTAGTAAATGCGTTAAAGGATAAGTTGCTGATGGAAGAGGATAATGAAAAGATGATGTTGCGTAGTAACGTTGAAAGATACAATGTAGCAGTTGAGGAGATAAAGGATAACTTTGCTTTTGAACCGACAACAGGATGGAAAGGACATATTTAATATAATAAAATCGTTATGAGGAGGAATTTGCAGATATGGATAATTTAATATCGGTAATAGTACCCATATACAATGTAGAACGTTATTTACGAAAATGTATAGATAGTATTATGAGTCAGACGTATCAGAATTTGCAAATTTTATTGATAGATGACGGTTCCTCTGATCAATCGGGGAATATCTGTGAAGAATATGCACGACTGGACCGAAGAATAGAGGTTGTCCATAAAAAGAACGGAGGACCGGCGAGCGCGCGAAAAACAGGAATTGCATTGGCCAGAGGAGAATATGTAAGTTTTGTAGATGCAGATGACTATATTGATGCAGAACTTTACCAGAGGCTATTGGAGGATATTCTAGTCAGTGATGCCGATATAGTACATAGCGGATGTATTATAGAAAATAATGGATTGATAAGAAAAAATAATAAGTACAAAACCGGTATTTATGATTTGGCAGATTCCCACGCTGAGTTTATTAAAACATATATTTTGAAAATGAATAGTAATGTACATATGGATCATAATGTTTTTTCAAAGCTTTTTAAAACTGACTTGGTAAAGGTAAGCGATGAAATAGTGCCTGCTTCTCAAAAAAGAGGAGAGGATTTGTTATTGGTTTGTAGCTGTATATTAAATAGTAATAAAGTTTTTTTGGATACGAGAGCAGGCTATCACTATGTGATGAGAGATAATTCCATAACGCATTGTTATCATATGGAAAGCGCTATAGAGTTCGGCGTGTTGTATGATTGCCTTATAAGTTTGTTTAAAAAATATAACGTTTTGGATGATGTTAGAAGGGAATTGACAATATATTTTAAGAATGAATATTTAAATCTTTTATCCCAAGTGTCAAAATGTGTACTTATTCCCAGATATGAGTTTGCGGATATTGCCAGTATTAGGGGAAAAAGAATAGTATTGTATGGAGCAGGAAAGGTAGGACAGAATTATTATGCCCAAATGTGTAAATATGATGAGATAAAGATTGTAGCCTGGGCAGATAGAGACTTTAAAAAATTTAATTATAACTATAAAGAGGTGGTTGGCAAAGACACGATATTAAACTTTGATTTTGATCTGTTGATCATAGCATTATTGGATGAGACGGTTGCCGGGTCTGTAAAAAAGGAATTTATAGATATGGGAATTGCCGAAAATAAAATTGTATGGAAGGAACCATTAAAAGTTTTGGATACGGAAATATAGAAAAGATAATATTTTATAAAATTCATTTTGGAGAAAATATATGAAAATTTCAATCATTACAGTATGCTTGAATCGTGTTGCGACCATCGAGAAAGCGATACAGAGCGTAATAAATCAGGGTTACGATAAGATAGAGTATATCATAATAGATGGGGGATCAACTGATGGAACAGTAGATATTATCAGAAAGTATGAGGAGTATCTGGCATATTGGGTCAGTGAGGAGGATAAAGGGATCTATGATGCAATGAATAAAGGGATTGCAAAGGCAACAGGGGATATCGTTGCCTTTTTAAATAGTGATGACTGGTATGAAGACAATATTTTATTTAAGGTTGCTGCTTATTTTGAACAGTTTCGTCCTATGATTTTGAGTGGAATGATTAATACGCTTCAAAAAGGGCAGTGGAAGAAAAAGGTATTGGAATTTGACAACGAAGAAGAAAACATAAGAATAGGTATGAACTGTCGGCATCCGGCAACATTTGTAAGAAAAGAAATTTTTGATAGGTTTGGAGGATTTGATACACGATATAAGATTGCTGCTGATTATGAATGGCTGCTTCGGATGTATGATGAAGGTATCAGGATTCTGAAAGTAGATGATGTTTTTACCAATTTCAGTACCAAGGGCGTTTCGTCTAGTAATTTGAAATTGACAATTAAAGAGGCCAGGCAGATTGCATTGTCGGCGCTTGAAAAAAATAAAGATTTATATTTAGAAGAAAAAGAAGCGTGGAGAGAAAAAATTTATGAGTTATATGATAGAGAACAAAAGTTTTTGGAAGTTAAAAATATAATCCGGGACAGTCAAATAAGGTGTTTCCCAAATGTAAAAATGAAAATGCTGGATTGTTTTACAGAAAAGGCATATGTAATTTGGGGCAGAGGGGCTATCGGAGAAGAAGCATATTCTTTGTTATTGCAGCTTAGCTTGAGTGTAAATTTTTTTATAGATAGTTATATTAAGACGGAAGAAGAAAGTTTTCATGAATTGCCTGTAAAACCACCACAGGCAGTCAGGCAGGGGGAAAAAGTAATTGTAGCATCCACAGAGTATGAAGATGAAATTGTTTCTTGCTTGGAGAAAATGGGATTTTCGAAAAACATAGATTATATTTTGTATAGTGAACTTTTCATACAGCTTGTAAAGGCATATCGAATAGGAATGATGGAATACCCAAATGAAGATAATGTATTTTATGGATAATAATCAAATATTAGGAGGAGCCGCCCATACATTATTAAGGCAGGCGGAATTAATGAAAAATGTTGGTCATGAAGTTCTTATTGTGTTGGATTTTGTGACAGATAGACGGAATGAAGCTTACGAAGCTTTTTGTGTGCAAAGGCATATGGAAATGTTGTACATGCCTTTGCATGTAGTAAATCAGCCGGAGGATATAGATATTTTTTTCCTTTTGGAGCATTTTGAGGATACGAGACTGAAAATAGCGGAAAAGAAGCCGGACATTCTTCATTCAGTGCAGATCAACCCCTTGGTAGAATTGGCGGGCAGAGAGTTAGGTATTCCCCATGTGATGAATATATATCCTGCAGTACCGGATTTTTTTAAACTTAATTATATAGATATTTTTCCACGATATCATATTTGTGATTCACAATATTATGCGGATATATGGGCGAAGTATTTTGGGACTGAATCAGTATGTATAAGAACGGTAGCAGATAGGGTGGAGAAAAAAATAAATCATTTAAAAGCTGGTAATGTTATAAATTGTATCTGTGTAGGCGCGGTATATCAGAAGAAAAATCAGTTAGCGGTCATTATGGCTTGTCATAAGGCATTACTAAAAGGGATTTTTCTCAGACTACATATTTACGGGAACTATGCAGAGAATTCCTACGGTGCGGAATGTGCCGATTATATTCGGAGGAATAATTTGTCAGGTAACATAGAACTAAAGGGGTTCTGTAACGATATGTTAAAAGTCTATGAGGAAAGTAATGTTTTACTATGCGGCAGTACCAGAGAATCCTACCCCAATGCTATATCAGAGGCATTGTCAAGTGGACTGATTGTGATTTCTACACCGGTAGCTGGCGTCCCGGAAGTTATCAGAAACAGGGAAAATGGATATCTTTGTGAGGGCTACGAACCGGATGATCTTTATGATAAAATTATGGAATTGGATAGAGACATGAAAAGCGGGAAGATATACGAGATTATGCATAATGCAGGGGAGACATATGAAAAAGTGCATTCACCTGAAAGCGTAAGTAATAAGCTTCAGAAATATTATCAATGGTTAACAGATAATTTTAAAGGGAAAAAGAAAGTAAGTGTTGAAGAACTTAAATTTAAATTTGCAGGAATTTTTGATTTATATTTTCGAAATGAAGTGGTGTTTTCGGATAAAATAAAGATACGGAAAAAACTTTGGTACTTATATCACATACAAGATAAAATAAAGAAGCATATTGATGAAAATAGATCTTTCTATATCTGGGGAACCGGAAAGTACGGGAAAAGTGTATATGAGTTGACAGCAGTTTTTTTTGCAGGTATGAAAGTTGTCGGGTTCCTTGATTCTTATAAATCAGGTTCGTATATAGAAAGGCCGGTTTACGCACCTGGTATGGTTTTAGATAAGAAAAGCAATATTATACTGGTTGCAACAGTGAACGGCCAGAGCGAAATTTTAAAACAATTGGTAATGCATAACAAGAAATATTTAGAAGATTATTTTTTATTGGCGCCAAGGTATTGGTAAAGTTTAAAAGAATAATATGAGGAAATCATGAATAAAAAAGTCAATGTGTTATATTATCACCGCGTTTATGGGTTAAAAGACGATATCAATTTACTATGTGTGACACCAACAAAGTTTGAGCAGCAAATGAGATATCTGAAAAGGAATTATGATATTCTTCGTTTTGAGGAGAATTGGGATAATAGTGATAGTGGCGGAATGGTTGTTACTTTTGACGATGGATACTTGGATAATTTTCAATATGCGCTCCCTATTCTTGAAGAACTGGAGATACCGGCAACAATTTTTGTTAGTGTTGGAACACTTGAAAATAATGGGGAACTTTGGTGGGATGAACTGGAAAAATTAATACTATGTGTTGAGAATTGCTCAGGCACTATCAGTATAGAAGACGAGAAATATGGGTGCAGATGGGATGTGTCAACCTATGAATTAAGACTGAACTGTTACTACGCTATTTATTATTTGATGAAAAATTTTGCCGATGTTAAAGTGCGCGAAGGGTGGTTTGAGCAGCTCAGAGAACAACAGAATGTAGATAGATATGCAAGAGAGCATTTTCGGACGTTAGACAGGAAGTCCTGTATGGAATTAGCTGGGTCAAGGTATATTACAATAGGTGCACATACGGTATCACATCCGTCATTAGCGAAGATGAGTACAAAAGATCAACAGATTGAAGTTTTAAGTTCGAAAGATTACTTGGAAAAATTGCTCAAAAAAGAGATAGATATGTTTTCTTATCCTTTCGGAATGAGGGAAACCGATTATAATAAAGAAACTGTAGAAATTTGTAAGCAGTCAGGAATAAGGAAAGCAGCTTCAACTGTTCCAGGGATATGGACAGCGAAATGTAGTAATTATGAGATACCGCGTAACATAGTTAGGAACTGGGGGATATCCGAATTTCAGTATATGATAGACAACTATTGGAAAACCGGCGTGAGGGAATAAGATTGAGTGTGAAGGAGAATGGGTATGCAACGGGTTATTGTATTTGGAACGGGGAAGTTTTATCAAGACAGGGAATATAAGATAAAACAGGAATATGAGATTGTCGCTTTTTTGGATAATAAGATTGTTGCGGGCAGGAAGATATATTATCAAGATACTTTAGTGCCGATATATAACCCGATGGATGCGAATACATTGGAGGACTGTCCGATTCTTATTATGACAAGGCAATTCATTGAGGTATGCGAACAGTTATTGCAAATAGGGATTGCCGAAGAGCGTATACTATTTGGAATTTCCTTGTATCCCAGGAGCGCTTCGGAACAAATAACGTTTAGCGATGGAGAGGGATTGAAGATAAGGGATGGAGAAGTTTATCTTCAATTAAAAAACAGTGGAAAGCATGTTATCAGAAGCGGTAAGGAGTATGAACGGATAGTAGCAGAATGTGCAAGGGAAAAAGAGAAAGAAAGAAATCCTATGATCGGAATGATTTCTAACATGCCTTTAGTCCCTGCAAGCCGGTTGTTCGGAAGTGAAAGAGGAAAGCCCATTGATCGATATTATATAGAGAAGTTTTTGGAAGAACATAAGGAGTACATCAAAGGAGATATTTTGGAAATTGCAGATGCAACGTATTCAATGACGTATGGTGAGGATCGGATCAGGCAGACGTACATATTACATGTGGAAGGATGGGGAGAAAATACAATTAAGGGAAATTTGGAAACAGGGGAAGGAATTGAAGGGGAAAGATTTGATACAGCTATTATTACACAGACATTAATGTTTATTTATGATATACAAAGCGCGGCACAGAATATATATAGGATGTTAAAGCCCAGCGGAACGGCGCTTGTTACAGTGGCAGGTATTTCGCAAATTTCACGATACGATGCGGATAATTGGGGTAGCTATTACAGCTTTCATGTAGACTTGGTTAAAAAGCTTTTTGAGCCGCTCTTTGGAAAAGATCATGTTGAGATTATATCATATGGGAATGTAAAAACTGCGGTTTCTCTATTATATGGATTATGCTGTGAGGACTTAGCAGAAAGTGATTTCGAGATGAATGATCTGGATTATCCGCTTATTATAGGCGCAGTGTTGCATAGGTAAACGAAATAGAGCGTGAGGGAGAAAGTAAAAAGGAAAGTCGTATGGAATATATCGGAAATATTATTTATGACATATGTTTGTTGAAAAATCATATGGAACTGGTGATCTTTGGAGCCGGCAGGTCAGGCAGAAAAGTGTATGATTTTTTGTGTAGGAATGATAAGGAACAGAATGTAAAATATTTTTGCGATAGAAATGAAGACTTGTGGGGAAAAAGAATTGGAAACATAGAAGTGGTAAACCCCATGCAGGTAATATTGTCAGAAACAGAGTATCATTTTCTTGTTAGTGGCGATTATGCGAATGATATGACAAGGTATCTATTACAAAATGGCGTTAAAAGGATTCACCTATTATTTATGTAGTGAAAGGATCGTACGATGAAAATAGCAACTATTTTATTTACATATAACAGGCCTGTCCATACACAAAAAGTATTGTATGCTTTATCTCAGAATGATGTCAGGCCGCAGAAGTTGATTATCTTTCAGGATGGAATGAATTCTGCGACGGATAAAAAAGATTGGGAAACGGTCGGGGAAGCTATAAAAAATATTACTTGGTGTGAAACAGAAATTCATATTACTGAAAAAAATAAAGGGCTTGCCAATTCAATTGTTCAAGGAATAGATTATGCATTTCAGACATACGATGCTGTGATTGTTTTAGAAGATGATTGTGTACCCCATTGCAAATTTATGAGTTTTATGTATCAATGTTTAGAAAGGTATCAAGGAGAAAAAAGGGTATATTCAGTTGGAGGGTGTCCTGAACCTATAGATCTCGATAAAGTGCCAGGAGTTGATGTGTATTTTTGCGGCAGATTTTCATCACTTGGCTGGGGAACATGGAAAGACCGATGGAGGGAATATGAAAGGGATTACTCCATTCTTAAGAGAATAAAACTTAACAGGGACTGCCGGGAGCGCCTTCATGTGTGGGGGAGCGATTTAGAATCGCATCTTTTAGGCAATATATCAGGAGAATGCGATTCGTGGGCAGTTTTTTGGGCGCTGAAGTTGATTGAGAAAAATGGTTATTTTTTATGTCCATATGAATCCCTGATTACAAACATTGGATTTGACGGCAGTGGCGTACATTCAGGAATTGAACGGATTGACAGGGAGTATAGAGCTGATGACAATATGGAGGATTTTATATTTCCCAATCAAATAGAGATAACAGAATCAGCGCAAATGGGATACATGGATATGCTGCATATAACGCCGCGTGTAGAGAGGGATAGGAGTTATAAAGAACTTTTGTGTAGGTGGGTGGAATTAAAACAGGAAAAACGATCCATTGAATATGAATTTTGCGAGAGGGAGGTTGCCGTCTGGGGGAAAGGGTGGCTGTTAGAGTTGCTGCAAAAAGAATTTGGCGAAAAAATGCAGGTGAAATGTATTTTAGAGACATATCCTACCAGCGAAGCATATAGAGGGATACCGGTATATTCGGTAAATGAGATACCGGAGGAAATTGATACGGTTATTGTCATTCCGTTTTGTGATATTGAGATTATTAAAAGAAAGATTATAAGAAGAAGACCGGATATCAAAAGAATATTTGGCGCAGATGAAATAATTAAATGAAGGTAGCGATATGGAACATTTTGGAGCAAAGCAAAACTTTTGTTTTAAAACAATATTGATGAAGAATTTATGTGTAGATCGTATATTGGATATCAATTTACCGGACGACAAGTTTTGGTATATACTCCAGCAGGATGGGACACTTGCAGGTTGTATTGGTAGTAGGGAGTACAGTAAAATTTGCGAGACTGGGCAGATGATGTTCAAAAAAGATTTCTTATACATATATGCAGGAGAAGGTGAAAAGCAGGCAGCAGCGGAAATTTTTACAGATAATTCTAAAATTAGAAAGCTCCCGGTGTTAGATAGAAATGGGAAATTGCTCTATGAGTATGTAAGGAGTGTCGAAGCATATTATGAGGATTTAGATATACCGTGTGGAATTAATGCGGAGAAGGAACGTACAGAAAAGGTCGTTGTATCCTTAACCAG
Source organism: uncultured Lachnospiraceae bacterium (assembly GCA_910585005.1). GTDB lineage: Bacteria > Bacillota > Clostridia > Lachnospirales > Lachnospiraceae > Suilimivivens. The sequence goes on from CAJUCN010000003.1 coordinate 200,396, forward strand.
TTTCGGATGTAGAATAAATACTGTGCATATTGCAATTAAAAGTATTATGAATCAGAGTTTGAAAGCTGATTCCATAGTCCTTTATATAGCAAAGGAAGATTCTGACAGAGTCATTCAGCAGGAAAAAGAACTTGTTAAGGCAGGATTGAGGATTGTGAGGAATGTAGAAGACTTAAAACCTCATAAAAAGTATTTTTATGCTATGCAGGAGTATCCACAAAATACGATAGTCACAGTTGATGATGATGTAATATATGATGAAGGACTGCTTGAAGATCTGTATAAGAGGCATTTAACATATCCCAAAGCTGTTATTTGCAGACGCGGGCATAGAATGGTGAAAAAGGATGGAAGAATAGCTCCTTACGATTTGTGGGAGGGGTGCGTGGAGAGTTTAACTCCAGAGAAAGGAATATGTGCTACTGGCGTTGGAGGCATTTTATATCCCTGTGGTGAATACAGAGAAAAGTTCTTAGATAAAAGGGGTATTATGGAGACTTCCCTATGTGGGGATGATTTATGGCTAAAGACAGTGGAACTAATGGAAGGGATAGAGGTTTTTGCTATTGGAGAGGTGCCGGCGAGGGTGATAGAAGGGACTCAAAAAAATGCACTTTACATGGAAAATGCAGACAACAAGAGAAATGATGAATACCTGAGCAGACTGCAAATTTATTTTAATATTGACCTTGTGGATTTATTTTGACTTATGAGGATATAGAGATATGGAAGAAAGTCAGACATGGGAAAATTTTTATAGAGAAATAGAAGGCAAGAGGATATTTCTTTTTGGAACAGGCAAGGCTGTGAGATATTTGATTGGAAAATGTGATAATATTAATTTTTTAGGTGCAATTGATAATGATAAACAAAAACAGGGGTTTCATATAGGAGATTTTACTGGAGATGCAGTAGACACTGTGTATGAAAATATCTTAATTTGTGATATCAGCATTCTGGATTTGTATCGACCTGAAGATGTGATTGTACTGATTACTAGCATATATGAGTATCAGGAAATTGAGGAACAATTATGCTTATATGGCGTTAAGTTTTTTTCGATGGCTCGGATGGAGATGTCCAGAAAAGGCGTAGAAAATCCTAAAGGCATCATTATACCGGATTTTGAGCAAAGAAGGAAGGATTATGTAGAACATTGTTGCAGAAAAGAGAGGATTTGTGACAATAAAATACTTGTTTTTATTGGAAAGTATGGCAGCCATGGAAAAAATATTACAAAAGTTTTGATGCATTTACAACAGAATCTGGACATTGTGTGGATTGTAGATGATTTACGAGTAGATGCACCACAAGGCGTTCGTCTGATTTATGCTGATAACTGGAAAAGATATATTTTTGAAATGGAAACGGCTCATATATGGCTTTATGATATTATTGTACCATTATATATAGAAAAGAGACCAGGGCAGGTTTATATTGAAACAAAGCATTGGTCCAGTATTACATTAAAAAAGTTTTACCTTGACGATTCGTCTACAACAAGTCATACAGAAGCGGTTGAGCTCATTAAACGAAATGGAAAACTTATGGATTATATCTTTTGTGGAAGTGAATTTGATAAAAGTTCATGTAGAAGTGGATTTGCGTTTCAGGGTGAATTTATACGAACCGGTTCACCGAGGACAGATACGCTTTTTGATGTAGACAATAGAGAAAAAGTGTATAAAAGATATCATATAAATCTTCAGATGCATACGGTACTGTATGCACCTACGTTTAGAATCCAAAAAGTTGGAAATGAAATGAAAAAGGGGGATTTTTTAGATTTCTACCAATTGAAAGAGACATTAGAAAAATGCTATGGCGGCAAGTGGTGTATATTGTTAAGACTTCATCCGTCAATGTTGGACGGCATGACTGCCACGGCGGCGGACTATGTGATAGATGTTAGTGATTATTATGACAGTCAAGAATTGGTAGCTGCATGTGATATAATGATTTCAGATTATTCCAGTATTATGTTCGAGCCTGCTTTTATAAAAAAGCCAGTGTTTTTATATGCGCCTGATAAACAGGAATATATAGAGAAGGAAAGAGATTTGCTTATCGAGTATGATACGCTGCCTTTTCCTATTGCAGTGACAAATATGGAATTAAACGATTGCATACGAAATTTTGATTACAGTAAATATATTTATACTTTGGATTTGTTTATGAAAAAATATGGAGTTTTTGAAGATGGGCATGCAAGTAAAAGGGCTTCAGAGTTTATTTTAAAATGCCTCAATGAATAAGGCTTATTTTGAAATAAGCATGTAAGGAGCAGTGATTATGGACAAAGTATTGAATTATGAATTCACGAAAGCAGATGATTTACAGTCAGTGTATTCCATTAATGAGGTAAAGAATAAACCCAATAAAGTATATAGTTTTTTTGTGCAAAGCAGTGCGGAGGTGCTTTATATAATCAATGATGACGGAACAGTTTATGGCTTAATATCTATTGGTGACATGTATCGTTATTATAGGAATGAGGAAGAAAAACTGCCAATTAATTTAAAGTTCAGTTATGTACAGGATGCATCGGATTATGAAGGGGCGGAAACGTTTTTTAGTAAAGTAGATACAATCCATGAAATCCCGGTGATACAGAACAATTTGTTACTGGGCATAATACGAAAGAATAAGTATAATGTGTTAATATCAAGAGAAACTTTAAAGCAGCGGTTAAGAACCGAACGAAGAGGCAGATGGCAGAGAGAGAAACTGAGACAATTTGATCAGGCTGTGTCTATGAAGGTTTTCTATTACAATTTACCACAACGAGAAAGAGTTTCAGAGCAACTTAGAACGGCGCTGGATCATAGAAGGAAGAATTTGAATATTAGTTCGGGCGTAGAATGTTTGAAGAAAATGTCGAAAGACGAACAAAAAAAGTTTATTGGGAAAAATTATTATGAAGGATATGTAGAAGATTTTTTGAGGGATTATGAAAATTTAAAAGTGTATCAAAAAAATGGAATTAGCAGATTGGGGGAGTGCTGTAATGAGTCATTTCATATAATTAATGGATACAGACAAATTTCTAATAGGCCCAAAGCAGCAAAGAAAAGGATTTGGATGTTTGGTCCATGCACTGTTTTTGGATCCTATGTGAAAGATGATGAAACGATAGAATATTATTTGCAAAATTGTCTTTTGAGAAATGGGTACGATAATTATGAGGTTATTAATGTAGGGGATAAAGAGGAGGTTTGTTCGGCTCTTTTTACAGAAAAAATGTCATCCGATGATATAGCAATTGTCGTAACCAATTTGATCGATTTGTATAATCGTTGGGGAGAGATAGAGAGTAAAAGCGTATATGAAATATTGGGATCTCAATATAAAGGCGATTTGAGCGTATTGTGCATGGAATTAGAGCAGCCGTTAGAGTGTATGCTTGATACCCCGGCTCATTGTAATTATTTAATGAATGAAAAAATTGCAGAAAAAATTTTTGTTGACCTTTGTCCATGCCTACGCGTTGATCGTTCGTATGTGACTCAGCCGGTTGCTTTGCAGGAGTATTTTGTCTCTTGGGATGTATTAGAATATTTTGAATGCTATATGGAAAGATATAGTCTTACTAAAGAAGTGGGCAAAAAAGCCGGTGCGATTGTAATGAATTGTAATCCGTTTACATTAGGACATCGATATTTGATAGAAGAGGCATGTAAGTATGTGGATATTCTCTATGTATTTGTAGTGGAAGAGGATAGATCGTATTTTAGATTTAAAGATAGGATTGAAATGGTGATACAGGGAACAAAGGATTTGAAAAAGGTACATGTAGTTCCCTCGGGTAAGTATATGATTTCGAAGGAAACTTTTGCACAGTATTTTGAGAAGGATCAAATTGTTGTGCAGGTGGATGATATGGATTATGACGTGCATATCTTTGGAGAAATAGTGGCAGATATGTTGGGGATTACTTGTCGGTTCGTGGGTGAAGAACCATTTGACGCAGTTACGAAAAAATATAATGAAACTATGAAGCGCATTTTGCCAGAGTATGGAATAAAGCTGGTAGAGATACCGCGTAAGGTGCAAGATGGTGTCTGCATTAGTGCATCCAAGGTACGTCAGTATATAGAACAGGGGAAAGAACAAAATGCGTATATGCTTGTGCCGGAGAGTACGAAGCGGTATTTGGATAAAATGAGAACACACAATTTAAGGTAGGAGGTTAGACCGTGCCAAAGATTACAGTAATCATGCCATCGCTGAATGTTGCGTCATATATGCGTCAGTGTTTAAGGAGTGTTTTGGAGCAAACCTTGGAAGATATCGAAGTGGTTGCCGTAGATGCAGGTTCAACAGATGGAACTTTAGAAATATTGCAGGAATATGTGGCTGCAGACCGAAGAATTTCGGTTATCCAGTCTGATAAAAGAAGTTATGGCTATCAGGTGAATGTTGGTTTAGAAGCAGCACAGGGAGAGTATATCAGCATTGTTGAAACAGATGATAGAATTGCAGATGACATGTATGAAATGCTTTATGCTGTTGCCAGAGACCAGAATTTAGATTATGTAAAAGGCAGGGGAATGTTTTTTATTGATTTGAAGAATGGATCGCAATGGCAGACGCCAATCTGGCTGCCATTATCCGATGATGAGATTGGGAAAGTGATCGTGCCTTGCGATAAGCCGGGGATACTGGAATATGACGTATTTCTATGGAATGGGCTTTATAAAAGAGAGTTTTTGAAAAATATACGTTTCAATGAGTCAGAGGGAGCGGCTTTTCAGGATCAGGGTTTTTTATTTCAAGTCATTAGCAGTGCTGGAAAAGCGGTATATCTTGATAAAGTTGTTTATTATTATCGGCAGGATAATAGTGGCTCATCTGTGGTAAATTCCAATGGTTTTCATTTTTTAGTAAATGAATATGCTTATATGAAACAATTTTTGCCGAAAAAGGAAATAATTTGGACAAAAATGTATTATATTAGAATGTTGAAACAGTGCTTTGGACGATATAGGAGTATGACAATAAAAGGAGAGTTTTGGGAAGATGCTTTGGACGATATAAGGATATTAAAACAATGGATTTTAGAAGCTTATAATAACGGGTTCTTGCAGGAAGATGTTATTTCACTAAAGGATAGGGAGCTTTTAGAAATATTTATGAAAGATGAAAGAAAGCTGTTTACATATCTCTTGGCGGAAACATATTCGAAAGCAGAGTTGTTTTTTAGGTTAGTGGATAAGATCAAAGACAGAAGTATTGTAGTTTTTGGCTGTAGCGCAACAGGAAGATTTGTACATGCGCTCTTTGAGAATAAAATGCAGGGTAAGGTGGTGGCATTTTGTGACAACAACAGTGCTTTATGTGGCAGCAGTATACAGGGAGTAAAGGTGATGGAGCCGGCGGAAGCGGTGAAAGCGTATCCGAACGCTGCCTTTATCATTACGGGGACAAGAAGTGCCGAAGATATGAAAAGGCAGTTGAAACAAATTTCAAAAGCAGATATCTGTTTTTTTGAATATACGCCTGAAATAGAAATGAGATTATTTTTAATGGAATTATAAATTTGTGAGGATGAGTATGGTGACAGCAAAGGAACTTATAAGAGAATTGCCTAAAGGATTAATAAAATGGCAGAAATTCAAGGAAGGCAGCAGCGTGCTGTTTCTTGGTGGCGGAGAAGAAACTGATGATGTAATGGTGGAAGCATTAGCGGAGGCCGATTTACAAGTATTTGTAAAAAATTTATCAGAGATAGAAGAAATAGAAAATAGGGAATTTGATTATGTGGTCGTTATGAGAGCGATTGAGCATATGAAAGATATTTTGACTGTCAAGAAAGTATTGGCTTCAATACATGCTGTACTGAAAAGGAATGGCAAGCTGATTATTGGAATGGATAATCGGCTTGGTATACGATATTTTTGTGGAGATAAAGATATTTTCACAGGCAGAAATTTTGATAGTATAGAAAATTATGCACATATACGACCAGAGGATTTGTCAAATTTGGGAGGACGTACTTATTCAAAGGCAGAAATTACGTTGATGTTGGAACAGGCAGGATTTCAAATACATAAGTTTTATTCGGTATTTCCGGTACTTATGAATCCGCAAATTATTTTGGCTGAAGACTATGCGCCCCAGGAGAAATTGGATGTACGGATATTTCCACAATATAATGATAACAGTACGGTTTTTCTTGAGGAGGAAAAATTGTACTCGGCGTTGATTGAGAATCATATCTTTCATACAATGGCAAATGGTTTTTTGATAGAGTGTCCCAAGGCAGAAAGTAAAGACCTACTTGACGTCAATCAGGTTACGGTTTCCATGGAGCGTGGAAAAGAAAATGCAATGTATACAATAATCCATGGAAATGAAAGTGTTGAAAAGAAGCCTGTCTATACAGAAGGAGGAGATAAAATAAAACAAATTGCGGAGAATAACATCTTTTTGCAAGAGCATGGAGTTAAAATGGTGGAGGGTAGTATTATAGAAGGCAGTTTCTTGATGGCCTATCAGCAGGGAATTTCCGCATTGGAATATTTTAGGACATTAATTTACAGCGATCAGAAGCTTTTTTTGAGAAGGCTGGAAGAATTTTGGGAGATTATTTTAAAATCATCAGAACATGTGTCATACGATGATATTAATTGGGAACAATTTGAGCCAGGATGGCAAAAAAGGAAGTTGGATGATCCGGAAAGGGAAAAATGGAAGAGAGTTGCGTTTGGTTCACAGGAGGATCGGGAGGCACTTGGGGTCATTTTAAAGAGAGGATATATTGACTTAGTAGCTCTAAATTGTTTTTGGACGGATGACGGTTTTGTTTTTTATGATCAGGAGATGTATGTAGAGAATTTACCTGCTAAGACAATTCTTTTACGGACAATTGGGTTGATATACCGGGAGAATTGCCAATTGGAGAGGGCATTGCCCTCTTATCTTGTAAAAAAACGGTTTAATCTGGATCGATTCCAAAACTTATTTGATTATTTTACAGATAGATATCTGAATCATTTGAGGAATGACGATTTACTTAGAACGTATCATAATAATGTGCGAAGAGACGTGGGAATTGTAAATTCGAACCGACAAAGAATGAACTTTTCGACAGACCGGTTCGATCAGTTATTCCGCGATATCTTTAGGGGAGTAGAGGGTAGAAAAATTTACCTTTTTGGGTCAGGTAATTTTGCCAAAGCATTCTTGTCAAGGTTTGGGAATGATTATGAGATAGAAGGCATCTTAGATAATAATCCTGAAAAGTGGGGAACTAAATGGAACCACATTGATATTTTATCGCCCAAAGTGTTGCAAATGATCCCGGAAGGTACTTACAAAGTTATTATTTGTATTAAAAACTATGTTTCCGTAATAAAGCAATTGGATCAGATGGGGATAAAAAATTATAGTATTTTTGACAATAACTTGAAATATCCTAGAAAAGTAAAACCAGTGGCGACAGGGGAAAGTATTGTTTCACATGAGGCAAAAAAATATCATGTGGGTTATATAGCAGGAGTCTTTGATCTGTTTCATATGGGGCATTTAAATTTGTTAAAACGTGCTAAGGAACAGTGTGATTATTTAATAGTGGGTATAGTGAATGACGAAAGTGTTGTGAAGAATAAAAAGACTATGCCGTTTATGCCGTTTGAGGAACGGATGGAGTTGGTGAAAGCATGCCGCTATGTGGACGAAGTAGTAGAAATTCCGACAGAATATAATAATACTGATGAGGCATATCGTAGATATCAGTTTGACGTACAGTTTTCGGGAAGTGATTATGCAAAAAATCCTGTTTGGCTGGCTAAACAGGATTTTTTGAGGAAACAGGGATCGGATATGGTCTTTTTTCCATATACTGAATCTACAAGTTCTACAAAATTGAAGGCACTGATTAATAAAAACTTGTTATAGAATGTTTTAGGATGGACGGATAGAATAGGAAATGTACAGAGGGAATTTAAGATGTGTGGCATATGTGGATTTATTGCAAAAAAACCGGATACATTGGAGAACTTATTTAAAATGAATACTCTTCTTGCACATCGTGGCCCTGATGATCATGGAGAAGAAATTTATCAAATACGACATGGAAGATATGTAGGGTTTGCTCAGCGCAGACTATCCATTTTGGACTTGTCCGCTGGGGGACATCAGCCAATGCATTCACCAGATCATCGTATTAGCCTTGTTTTTAATGGGGAGATTTATAACTATAGAGAACTTAAGGAACAATTGGATGGTTATCCGTTTTCTTCTACTTGTGATACTGAGGTGATGATAGCCGCTTATCTAAAATGGGGTATTGATTTTGTCAATAGACTGAATGGAATGTTTGCGGTTGCTTTACTAGATAGAGAAAAGGGAGAAGTTTATCTTATAAGGGATCGCATTGGCAAGAAACCCCTTTACTATTATCAGGACTTTGAAAACAATATTGTTTTTGCTTCAGAATTAAAGGCTGTATGCCAGTCAGAGCTGGTTCATCCGGAGATAAACAAGGAAGTGATAGGAAGATATATTTACAAAGGTTATATTGCTTCGCCAGATACTATATACCGAAACATATATAAACTGGAGCCGGGAGGTATCCTTAAAATATCGGAAACAGGGATTACCCGCAAAAAATATTGGGATATTGGACAGCAGTATAATATACATAAAAAAAGGTTGGTTCTTGATTACAGACAGGCAAAGTATGAACTTAAAGAGTTGCTTAGACAATCGATCAAGAAAAGGTTAATATCGGATGTTCCTTTGGGAGCATTTTTGAGCGGCGGATATGATTCGTCACTTGTATGTGCCGTTGCTACGGAAATATCAGGCAGACCAATTAAAACTTTTACGATAGGGTTTTATGAAGGTAAGTATAATGAGGCGGTATATGCTAAGGAGGTAGCAAAAGAACTGGGGACTGACCATACGGAGATGTACCTTTCAGAAAAGAATGCATTGGATATGGTGGAAAGTATAGCGCAATATTATGATGAACCTTTTGCTGATGCATCCCAGATACCAACGATGCTGCTCTCGCAATTAGCTAAGACCCAGGTCTCTGTAGTATTATCAGGTGATGGTGGGGATGAGCTATTTGGGGGATATAACATATATACATTCATGCAGGAAGCAGAAAAACGCAAATACAGGGGCAGGATGTTATATATGCTTAGTACAATCATACCAGGTGTCAAACAGTCTGCTATGTGGAAAAAGAGGAAACGTGTTTGGAGACTGGTATCAGATGACAATAATAAAGAAGCCAGGACGCAAGGAGGTGTAAATACATATTTTGATATCATTAATAGTTTATTATTGGAGGGAAACTCCAGATTCTATTATGAGTTTGAATCGAGATATCAGGAAAAGAGATATGATATAACAAGAATGTTGCTGGATATGGATACATATTTGCCGGATGACATTTTAACTAAAGTAGATAGGGCATCAATGAGGTATGCGCTGGAGTGCAGATGTCCTATATTAGATAAAAACGTGGTAGAATATTCGTTTAGGCTTCCGGCAGATTTTAAAGATGACCATGGAAATCAAAAAAGGATCTTAAAAGATATTACCTATGAATACCTTTCGCGTGAGATTATGGACAGACCTAAAGCCGGATTTAGTATTCCTTTGGATAAATGGTTAAGGACTGCTTTAAAGGAAAAGGTTATGGACTGGACGAACAAGGAATATCTTAGAAGACAGGGAATCTTTGATGCGGATATGCTTGGAAACTTTATAGATAATTATATGAAAATGGGAGATTTAGGGCCGGGGTCAGGACATAATTATTCATCATTTGTATGGGCGTACTTTATGTTCCAACAGTGGTATGACAGGTATCAGAACAGATGAATTTTAGAGATGGTGAAATGCAAAATTGCGTGTCCCCGCAGGCAGTATTTATTGATGATGCAGAGGAGAATTTTATATGACTGAGAAAATTCAATGGGTATATGATAATTTGGAAGATAATAAATCTAAAATGATTTTTCAAAATAGGAAAAATTATGTTGAAAGCGGGGAGGAAAAATATATTGAAGATATAGTTCGTATTGGCCTACCTGAATATACCCATAACATATACTATAGCGGGAAAGAAAAAGGACTATATGAGAAATTAAAAAAATGCGATAGAAAAGTAATTATGTGGGGAATAGGATTTAGGGGAAGAAGAATCCTGAAGGAATGTAATGTCAACTGCATTAGAGTGGATTACATTGTAGATAGTGATATTGAAAAGCATGGAACTTTCATAGACGGGGTTCTGGTAACTTCTTTGGAGAATATTGCCCAAAAGGAAGATGTGACGGAATGCATGTTCTTGATTACACCGATGTATTATGTCAATGAAATTCGGCAGGAATTGATGAAATATCATTGTGAATATGTAGAGATATTGAATAATTATTACTCTTATTTTGCAGATGATCAATATTTTGACGATGAAATTATTTCTTTTGAAGAACAGGAAATATTTATTGATGGCGGATGCTTTGACCTAGGAACAACAAAGCGTTTTTTAAGCAAATTAGCTAAGGCGGGGAAAATGTGTAAAAAGATATATGCGTTTGAGCCTGATAGGGAAAATTTTGAAAGATGCAAAAAGGAAATAGCCCAAAACAGATACAATAATATTGATATTGTAAATGCCGGTTTATGGAATAAAGACACGTTTGTCCGGGTGAAAAATCTTGCAACTGCCGGGGCGTACATAGAAGAATCAGAAGGGGAAGAAGTGTGTAATGCGAGGGCAATTGCACTTGACGCTTATATTAATAAAAATGAAAGAGTTACGTTCATCAAGTTTGATATAGAGGGTGCAGAACTGGAAGCATTGAAAGGTGCGAAAGGAATTATATCTTCATACAGACCGAAACTTGCAATATGCTTATATCATAAAAAAGAGGATTATTGGCAAATACCATATTATGTCAAAGAGCTGGTACCTGAATATAAATTGTATATAAGACATTATAGTAACTATTCATCAGAAACAGTTTTGTATGCAATTTAGAAAGAGATAAAGAGAATGGAGATATAACATTGAATATACTGTGTACTTCACATAAAATTATAAGTAAACAGAATCCACAACAAGGAATCCGGCATATTCAAAGTGCTGGATTTGAAGATATTTTTTGGGACTTATCAGCATATGTTCCAAGTTGGAAATTGGAATCCGTATTGTCTGAGAATATGGAAGACATTAGCGGCTTTTTAGAGGATGTGTTGATTCAAGAGGATAAAGGAGGATTAAAGTCTTCAATCGTACAGATGCCTTATTTGGCTGCAGATACAAAGCAAAAGAACATACAAGAACTATTGTTCAAACTTGCGTTGTTTGCTATAGAGTTTGGCGGGAGAGCAGGGTGCGTGGGTGTTATTATAAAACCGCTTTTTGCAGGGGTATTGAAGGAGATGATATGGGAAGTAAACCGTGCTTATTACTTGTCCTTGGCTGAAATGGCAAAAAAACAGGAGAGTATAATATTACTGGAAAATCAATGTAAGAGTATACATGGTCATTTGGTGAGGGGGATTTGTGCAGAGGCGGAAGAAGCGGTAAAATGGGTCGATGCGTTAAATGAGGAAGTAGGGGAAGAGCGCTTTGGGTTTTGTCTGGATGTAGGGGTCTGTAATATATGCGGGCAGAATATGTATGATTTTGTATGTAGTTTGGGTCATAGAATCAAAACTGTTAAAATGCGTGATTGTGATGGAATGCAGGATTCTTCATTACTGCCGTTTACCTGTGCGAATAAAGGGTTGCAGCAGACTGATTGGCGTAGTTTAATATGGGGATTAAGGGAAATAGAATTTAAGGGTTCGTTAATACTGGATTTTGCAGATACAATAGCAGGGTTTTCTCCACTTTTCCGTCCGCAAATTTTGCAGATAGCAAAATCCTTAGGTGATTATTTTGGCTGGCAGATAGAGATGGAACAGTTTTTGCAAAAATATGATCAACGTGTATTATTTGGTGCAGGGAATATGTGTCGAAATTATATGAAATATTATGGGGAGAAATTTCCACCATTATTTACCTGCGATAATAATTCTAAGTTATGGGAAACAAGTTTTTGCGGGTTAAAGGTGAATAGTCCAGAATATCTTAAGGGTCTTCCAGAGAATTGTGCAATTGTAATCTGTAATATTTATTATAAGGAGATTACATGTCAGATAAAAAATATGAAACTTACCAATCCAATTGTATATTTTAGCGATGAGTATCTACCAGTACAGGCTGATATGGAATGTGATTAAACGTTTTAAAAGCAGTGAGAGTATTAGAAAAAGGAGAAGAGAATGCTTAAGATAGGAGTACAGTCGGATAACGTGATAGAAGATGGAAACCCACAGGAGGGATTTGCGGTTGTACGGCGTACAGGATTTTCCTGTGTAGATTTTTCCTTAAATAGATATTTGAGAAACAGTAACATTTACAAGTCAGAAATAAATCATTTTTTCTCACAGTCAATACAGGAATTAGAGATGCATTTTTCTTCCCATAAATTAGCTGCAGAGAGAGAGCAGATCTTCATTAACCAAATGCATATGCCGTACCCAATATATATGCCGAACGGAAGCAATGAACTAAATGGTTATCTTCGTGAAGTAGTGGCGCCTAAAAGCTTGGCGGTGTGTGCTTTTTTTGGGTGCCCGTATATTGTGCTTCATGGATATAAAACTGTCCAGTATGTTGGCTCAGAGGAGAAAGAATGGGATCAGACAGAGAGATTGATTAATTTTTTGGCTCCGATGGCAAAAGAGATGGGCATTACTCTTTGTATTGAGAATTTATATAGTAATGTGGGAGGGCATATAGTCGGCGGTTCATGCTGCAATGCGGCTAAATTAACGGAGAGGATTGACAGGATTAACGAAAAATATCATGCAGAAGTTTTAGGATTTTGCTTTGATACGGGACATGCTAATTTGGTAGGAATAGATTTTGAGAACTTTATGACCAAGCTTGGTCATAGATTAAAAGTGCTTCACATCCATGATAATGATGGAAAAGGGGATTTACATCAAATACCTTTTACTTTTACGCTGAATCGCGAGAATGAACCTTCTACAGATTGGGAAGCATTTATTAAAGGTATTTGTAATATTCGGTTTGATAAAGTGTTGAGTTTTGAAACAGCACCAGTGCTAAATGCGTTTCCGGAAGAAATGAAAGAGACAGTACTAAGCTTTATTGCTCAAATTGGACAGTATTTTATAAAGAAAATAGAAAAATGTAAACATATGATTTTATAATTTAAATTACTGATGAAAAAGACGCGGGGTGATATTTTTGAAAAAACGAAACGAGGGTCTGGTCTTTACAGACGACAAATGTACAGGATGCAACAGATGTATTTCCGTCTGCCCAACGATTGGGGCGAATATTGCGGTAAAGGAGGATGGATAGAGCTGTGTAATGGTGGACGGTGACGCCTGCAAGCATGAGGCGAGAGGTTTCCGGGATGATACGGATGATTTTCTGGAAGCGCTGAAGGGAGGCGAACAGGTCAGCGTTCTGGTTGCGCCGGCTTTTCTTGGCAACTATCCAAACCGGTATTAGCAGGTGCTTGGATATCTGAAAAGTCTTGGTGTAAATCATATCATCAGCATCAGCTTTGGAGCCGATATCACCACATGGGGATATTTAAATTATATGACCCAAAACTCTTTTGAGGGAGGCATCTCGCAGCCTTGCCTGGCTATCGTGGATTATATTGAAATGTATGTGCCGGAGCTGATCCCCAAACTGGTGCCGATCCATAGTCCCTTAATGTGCGGGGCAATTTATGTAAAAAAATATATGAATGTTTCGGATAAGCTGGCTTTCATCAGCCCCTGCATTGCCAAAAAGTCTGAGATATCCAGGCCGCAGAACGAAGGGTATGTGACTTTCAACGTAACGTTTGACCATTTGATGAAACGACTCTCTGGCGTGGATCTTAGCGGCTATGACGCTTCCGATGAGATAGAATATGGTTTGGGGAGTATATACCCGCAGCCCGGCGGTCTCAGGGAGAATGTAGAGCATTTCTTGGGAAAAGATGTGATGGTTCGTCAGATAGAAGGCGAAAAGCATGCTTATCATTTCCTGCAGGTTTATGCGGAACGGGTAAAGAGCGGCAAGAAGCTTCCTTTTATGGTAGATGCATGATGCATTGAACTGTGGGGGAGGCTGCATTTACGGAACCGCTGCTGAACCGCAAATGTAGATAATGACGATATTTTATTTGAGATACATAAGCAAAGATGCGTGGATCATAGTGGGAACAAAAAGGATCCATGGAACAGGAAGATAGATTATGCCGCAAGATTGAAACAGTTTAATGAACAGTTTAAGGAATTGAAGCTGGAAGATTTTTTGTGTACCTACACCAACAGATATCACCGGATGGAGCCGGTGGGAGGCGCGGCGCTTGAGGCAGTCTTTATGTCTATGGGCAAAAAAACTGCACAGGAGCGCAATATCAACTGCAGCGCCTGCGGATATGACAGTTGCAAGACCATGGCGGCAGCGATTGCGGCCGGAGTGAACCGGGTAGAAAATTGTATTCATTATGTAAAGAGCGAACTGGAAACGGAAAAGGAAGAAATTGCCCGGCTGACGGAAAAGCTCCGTCAAAGACAGGAATTAAAAGAGAAACAGTATCAGGAGATTGCCGTTGAATTTGTCAATGTCCGGCATGCAATTAGCGAGCTGGTAGCAGGAAATCAGTCTTCTGCCGAGCATACCATTGCCCTGGCGCAGGCGGCTGCTGATATAGCCCAGTTCAGCAGTATGCTTAAGGATTCCATTGAAAAGGTGACGAAGTCCGTACATGGGTATGATGAAGTGAACGAGGCAATCATTAAAATCTCTAACCAGACCAATATGCTGGCGTTAAACGCTGGGATTGAAGCTGCAAGAAGCGGTGAAGCCGGATGGGGATTTGCAGTCATAGCAAACAGAGTAAGGGATCTTTCGGAACAGACAAAGACGGCAATCGCGGACGGAAGGGCGCAGAGCGCCACGATCATCCCGGCAATGGAAGAGCTGAATGCGGAATCCGGTTAATTTGTGGAAAATATCTCAACAGTCAATGATAAGCTTTCAGAGTTGGCGGCGGGCAGTCAGGAAATTGTTGCCAAGACCCTTGAAGTGGAAGAGTTGTTCGAGAAGATCGTAGGACAGATGCAAGAGGTGGCGAAAGAATAACGTTTGGGATCAGTAAAATAAGAGCTGCCGATCAGGCAGCTCTTAACTATTTCGTTCCAAAGATCCGGTCGCCGGCATCGCCCAGGCCCGGACAAATATAGGCATGTTCATTTAGGCATCTGTCCAGATGGCCTACATAAACCTGAATATCGGGATGGGTTTGGGTTAATTTCTTTAAACCCTCCGGTGCAGCGATGATACACATAAATTTAATATTCCTGCCGCCGTGCTCCTTGATGAAATCCACTGCCTCAGAGCCAGAACCGCCGGTAGCTAACATGGGGTCAAGAACGACAATGGTCCGTTGGTCAATAGGCTCAGGAAGCTTACAGTAGTACTCATGGGGTTCATGGGTCTCCGGATCCCGGTAAAGGCCGATATGGCCAACTTTTGCAGAGGGAACTAAGGCAAGCAGGCCGTTTACCATGCCAAGGCCTGCACGGAGAATCGGAACAATTGCCATTTTTTTACCGGAAATGACAGGAGTCATGCAGGTTTCAATAGGGGTTTTGATCTCAACTTCTACGGTAGGCAGGTCGCGCAGCGCTTCATATCCCATCAGCATTGCAATTTCTTCGATTAGTTTGCGAAATTCGTTGGTGCCTGTGTTTTCATCACGGAGACGTGAGATCTTGTGTTGGATCAAAGGATGATTTAACACAAATACGTTTTCCATGTTTTGTAAATGTTCCATAAGAACCCTCCTCATATTTTCTTTTGCAGTCTGGCAATCTTTTGTTACGTTAATTAAAATTTTAGTGCAAGATGGACTTGAAGTCAACTAAAGAAGAAAAATTTCCGTTTTGCAGCTTGGCCAGAGCGTAAATTCTTCTTGTATTTACGGCTCGGAGACAGTATACTATTGATTTGGTAAAATGAATAAAGCGGTTGAAGATCACAGGAGGAGGAGATTGCGATGTTGAAACAGCAAGAAGTGATCCGGGACGCCAAAACCCTTGGGATTCCCAAGATGATGGTCCTTGGATTGCAGCACATGTTCGCCATGTTTGGCGCAACGATTTTAGTTCCAATTTTAGTTAATGTTTATTTTGAAGGAGAAGGACTTTCGATTCAGGTTACCTTGATTTGTGCAGGGCTTGGAACACTATTTTTCCATCTTTGTTCTAAGCTGAAGGTACCTGCATTCCTAGGTTCTTCTTTCGCTTTTCTGGGCGGGTTCCAAACGGTGGCACAGCTTGACTCCGGGATCTTTGCAGGAATGTCAATGGGGGAAAAACTTCCCTATGCCTGTGGCGGCATTGTTGTGGCAGGAGGGCTGTATCTGCTCCTTGCGCTGGTGATTAAGCTGATCGGAGTGAAGAAGGTTATGAAATTTCTTCCCCCTGTGGTGACTGGCCCTATTATTATCTGTATCGGGCTTTCCCTGGCGCCTTCGGCAGTTTCCAATGCGTCCACGAACTGGCTGCTTGCAGTCATTGCGCTGGGAACGATCATTCTATTTAACATTTGGGGAAAAGGGATGTTTAAGATCATTCCGATCCTGATGGGGGTGGTGATCTCCTATGTGGCGGCAATTATTTTAAATGCTGTGGGCATAACCAATGCGGACGGCAGTGCGATCTTAAATTTTGCCGGGGTGCAGTCTGCAAACTGGGTGGGCCTTCCGCCTTTCCAGATCTGCAAGTTTGATATTACGGCAATCTTAGTTATGGCGCCGATTGCCTTGGCGACAATGATGGAGCATATTGGGGATATGTCTGCGATCTCTGCAACGGTAGGCGAAAAATTTATTGAAGATCCGGGGCTTCACAGAACCCTTGCAGGGGATGGGATTGCTACAGCCCTGGCGGCACTTGTAGGCGGCCCTGCAAACACGACTTATGGTGAGAATACCGGGGTACTGGAACTGAGTAAAGTGTATGATCCCAAAGTGATCCGCTTGGCAGCAGTTTATGCAGTGGCGCTTAGTTTTATTCCCAAGATGGCGGAAGTGATTGGTTCCATTCCTTCGGCGATCATTGGCGGGGTAAGCTTCATGCTTTATGGGATGATCTCCGCAATTGGCGTGAGGAATGTGGTTGAAAATAAAGTCGATTTTACGAAATCCAGGAACCTGATCATTGCAGCAGTGATTTTGGTCAGCGGGCTTGGGTTTTCGGGCGGGCTGACTTTCCATGTAGGAGGTACGGCCATAACTCTGACCGGTCTGGCAATCGCCGCGCTTGCAGGAATCATATTAAATGCAGTCCTGCCGGGAAATGATTATATCTTTGGAGATAATCCGGAGGGCGATCAGAACCGGGGACTGGATATGAAACCCAATTTTAAATAAAGAAAAAGGGATTGCCATCCGGTGATCCCTTTTTTGTTTTTTTCTCTAAAGTCTTGGGAAAAATATCCGATACAAATAGTGTAAATCAAAATTGTCCACGGAAGGGGGATGCTTATATGCGTATTAATGCTTATACACAGGTGCAGCAGGTGTACGGAACAAAAAAGGCTGCCAATGTGAAATCAAAAGGCAATGTGAATTTTTCTGACCAATTGCAGATTTCCAGCATTGGGAAGGATATCCAAAGCGCAAAGCAGGCTGTAGCAGGCGCCAGTGATGTCAGGGAAGATGTGACGGCTCCAATCAAAGCAAAGATTCAGGCAGGAACTTATGAGGTGAGTGCAGAGAATTTTGCAGACAGGCTGATGCAAAAATACGAAGAAATGAGGTAATCCCGTGGCAAGTTTAATGGAAAATCTGATTGAAGTTCTTGATAGGGAAAGTTCAGAATATGAAAACTTGCTGGGATTATCTATGAAGAAGACACCGGTTATTGTAGCCGGGAATATGGAAGAATTAGCCAAAGTCACGGAGGAAGAACAGGACGCTGTCAGCAGGATTAATAAACTGGAACAAAAAAGACAGGAAGTATTTGCTGATATCGCCAATGTAATTAACAAGGATGTTAACACGCTGATGCTTACGGACTTGATCGAAATGCTTAAGGCCAGGACGGAAGAACAGCAGAAGCTGGCTAGGGTTCACGACAGATTAAAGAGCGCTGTCCATGAGGTAAAGAGGGTCAACGAACAGAACCGGATACTGATTGAAAATGCGCTTGAGATGGTTGCGTTTGATTTGAATATGCTGCAAGCGATGAAATCAACGCCGGAAACAGCTAATTATAACAAAGGGGCCTATAATACAGGCGTTCATATGGGCGCGGAAGTAAGCGGCTTTGATGCAAAGCAATAAAATGACGACAGGAAAGTTTCAGTGATTTTATTCCAGCAAATAATCCTTGAAAACATGAGGTGATAAGATGTCTTTAATGGGAAGTTTATACATTGGTGCAAGTGGGCTTCAGACCAGCCAGAATGCCCTGAATACCACTGCACATAATATGTCTAATATCGACACTACCGGGTATGTCAGGCAACAGGTACAGCAGGGCACCCGTATATATAAAACACTTTCTACAAGCGGTGCTGCGATTGCATATACGCAGACCGGTCTTGGCGTAAATTATACGCTGGTAAAGCAGATCAGAGATCAATTCCTTGATAAAACTTACCGACGGGAATCAGGGCGGAGCGCTTTTTATGATACATGGACCTCATCAGTGGAGGAGATTGAAAATCTGTTCCAGGAACTTGAGGGTGAGGCGTTTGGCGAATCCATTGAAAACTTATGGGCGTCTATACAGGAACTTTCCAAACATCCTGAAAATTCTGTGAACCAGGGTGCGTTTGTACAGCGCTGCGGTGAGTTTTTGAGCCGTGCTAAATCAGTGTATACTGGTCTTTGTGAGTACCAGGATAATATGAATTTTAAGATTGGCAGGCAGGTAGACACCATCAATGCCTATGCAGAACGCATTTGTGAACTGAATAAGGAGATCGTAAAGATTGAGTCAGGCAAGGTGGAACGTGCCAATGACCTTCGGGATGAGAGAAACCAGTTAATCGACGAGCTTTCCACTATGGCCCGTATCGACTGTAAAGAAGATGTATATGGGAATGTGATCGTTAAGATGGAAGGCAGGGAATTCATCAAAGAAGATTCCTATAACAAGATGGAAGTGCTGACCGATCCGGCCACAGGGTTTTATACGCCTTATTGGTCACAGCTTGCCACAAGAGATGCCAATGGGGAGGTAGTCAGTATTGAAGGGGCAGAACCTTTTAGGCTTGACAGGGAGGTTTCTACGGCTGCCAATTCTGACATTGGTTCCCTTAAGGCTATGCTATTGGCAAGAGGGAATAAAAGAGCGACCTATAAGGATATGGCAGATGCCGATCAGTATAATAAAGAAATTGCACCTTCGATTATTATGAATATCCAGGCTGAGTTTGACCAGTTGATTAACAAAGTGACAGAAGGGATCAATAAAGTTTTTGCAGATGCGGCAGCGAAAGCGGCTAATGAGCAGCCAGGTTCTAACTACATGAGGGATGAAAATGGTGACCCTTACAAGATCTTTGATACCGTTACAGGATCTCCTGATTTCACCATTACCAACCTTACGATTAACAGTGTGATCAAGCAGGCGCCATCCCTTTTGGGGTTTGTAAAAGATGATGGAAAAGTTGACCAGGAGACGGCGGATGCACTGAAGGAGCTTTTTAGCAAAGACGATCAGCTTACGCTAAATCCGAATGTCAAGACAACCACAAACTTTATCAATTATTATAATAATATGATCATCCAGGTAGGAAATACAGGTGATGTACTGCGGGGGATCAGTGAGAACCAGCAGATGACGGTGGATAATACTTATGCAGCAAGAGAACAGGTGCATGGAGTTTCCTCCGATGAAGAAATGAGTAATATGATCATGTTCCAGAATGCATACAATGCATCCAGCCGGTACATCAACGTGATCAGCGAATTGTTAGAACATATCATCAGCACGTTAGGCAGATAGAAAGGGAGGAAGAAGGATGCCGTCACAATTTTTTGGCTTGACGATTGCAGGTTCCGGGCTCCGGGCTTCCAATGCAGCTTTAAATACAACCGCAAACAATATTGCAAATTCACAGACTGTAGGCTACAGCCGGCAGCAAGTGACACAGCAGGCGTATCAGGCCCTCCGTACGTTTACTACCTACGGCTGTGCAGGAGCTGGTGTGGAAACGATTGCGATCGAAAGAGTCCGTGATAATTTTTACGATGTTAAATATTGGAACAATAATTGTAAGTATGGTGAATTTTCTGCAAAGCAGTATTATATGCGGACAATTGAAGATTATTTTAACGATGATGGTACCAGTGGGTTTGTAACGATATTTAATAAGTTCAGCGCGGCGCTTCAGTCTGTAACGACGAATGCCAGCGGTGACAGCGCCAAGAAGCAGTTTATTGCATCGGCCAAATCCCTGACAGATTATTTCAATAATATGTATGGAAATCTGCAGGAACTGCAAAAAGACGTGAACTTGGAAATTAAGCAGAGTGTGGATCGGATCAACGCCATTGCAGAAAAAATTTCAACTTTAAATAAACAGATCAACGTGATCGAGCTTTCAGGAACTACGGCAAATGAGCTGAGGGATCAGAGGGAGCTTTTGGTAGACCAGCTTTCAGAGATCGTTGATGTAGATGTGGATGAAATGCCGATTTATGACAGCAATGATCCTAACCGGGTGACCGGCGCCAACCGGTATGTGGTGCGGATTGGAGGCGGGCAGCTTCTGGTGGATGGAAACAGTTACCGCTCCCTGACTTACGAGGCAAGGTCATCTGCCGAAAAGGTCAATCAGACAGATGTGGATGGCCTGTACAAAATCATGTGGGAAAACGGCAATGAGTTTAAGACCATGAGTTCTGCGATCGGTGGAAAGCTGAAAGGCTTAATTGAAATGCGGGACGGGAATAATGGAAATTATTTCCATGGGGAAGTAACCGATGTGGGGACTGATACCATAAAGGTGAAAGTTACACCGGAGTTCTTAAAGAAGATGGAGGAATGTTCCCTGTCCGAAACGGGTGGTGAGATCAACATTGGCAATGCCATTTATTATTATAAGGATTGGCAATTTGACGGCACGGATACTTATACTTTTACGTTAGATACGGATCCGGATCGTCTGCCGCCAAGTGGGATGCCTCAGCAGGGGACCAATGCAAAGGTCAGCTCTGCAATAAAGTATCAGGGAATTCCCTATTATATTGAGCAGATGAATGCATGGATTCGTGGGTTTGCAGATAAAGTAAATGAAATCTTTACAAATGGGATAGATGCAAACGAGAATCCTGGATGTATCTTTTTTACCGGATCTAAGCCAAACGGGGATGGGCAGTACGAAGAGGCGGATTTTGCAGGCACCAAAGGATATTATTACCTGACCGCTGGAAATTTCACCATAAATCAGGAATTGCTCGACAATGCTGACCGATTAGGAACCAGGAGTACGAACTCAGAAACGGGAGAAGTGGAAGAGTTCGGGCAGATTACGGAACTGATCACCTTACTTAACAGCAAGGAAAAGTTTAGTTTCCGTAACGGCAGCGCCAATCAAATGCTGGAGATTATCTTGGCGGATGTAGGATTAAATGCCAGTGAAGCCAATACTTTTTATGACAATTATCAAGGACTTAGAAATAGCATTGATAATCAGCGGTGCGCTATTTCCGGTGTAGATGAGGATGAAGAAGCGGTAAGCCTGGTAAAATTCCAGAATTCTTATACCCTGGCTTCTAAGATGATACAGACCCTGACAGAAATTTATGACCAGTTGATTTTGCGTACCGGCATATAAAAGGAGAATAAAACCTATGAGAATGACCAATAAGATTATGCAGAATAACTCCCTGTATAATATCAACAATAATAAGCTATTGAAGGATAAACTGAGCACGCAGATGTCCACCCAAAAGAAGATTACAAGGCCTTCCGATGATCCGGTCATTGCGATCCGTGCACTGCGTCTGCGTACGAACGTATCAGAGCTGACCCAGTTTTATGGAAAGAACGCACCGGATGCAGAAAGCTGGCTTACTGTTACCGGTAAAGCGCTTAGTACCGTTGCCGATGTGTTGACGGAACTGTCCAGGGAAGCGAATAAGGGTTCCAATAAAGAAAAGGGTGTGGATGACCTGAAAATCATTGCGGAACAGTTAAAGTCTTTAAAGGATGAATTTTATTCTACCGGGAACATGGATTATGCCGGACGGTATGTGTTTACCGGCTATCGGACCACAACGCCTCTTTCGTTTACGGATGAAGTGGAACAGCAGGGAAAAGGGTATCCCAGTTATAACATTACAGAGCAGACCAATATCAATGCGTTTGACACCATTAATTATACCAATGTCGGTGGACTTGGCGGGCTGAATAAACATAATTATACGGATCCCAAGTATGATGGCACAGGTGCAGGTATTGTAGAGCAAGATGTGAAGAATGGAGATATTCACAGGCTGCGCCTTTCTTATGACAATGTAAAAAGCGGCGGGGTAAAGATTGAGATCATGGGTAAGGATGGAAAACCTGTGAACACCATTACTCCAACGGAGGCTTCTCTTACAGGAGCCCCTTCACCCTACGACCAGCTTCTTGATGCAAATGAAGCAGGGACGGATTTAGCCATCTTTGTTCCGGAAACGGGAGAAATCCTTATCAGTGATTCCCTTTATTCCCAAATGGAAAAAGAGGTGGGGAATGTAAATACGGATGGTTCCAAGACGGAGATCCGGGTTTCTTATACCAAGGATGAGTGGAAAAAAGGTGATTTACGCCCTGAACATTATTTTGCTTGTACGGGAACAACGAAAGATGCTGCTGGTAATGACAAGACCGTTTTATATAACCAGGATTATCTCACGGAAGGGAAGAGCAAATCATCGATTGAATATGATGTAGGGTATAATCAAAAGATAGAGATCAATACAACGGCTGACGAAGTGTTTACGCACAGCCTGGATCGTGATATGGATGATCTGGACAGGGCGCTGGAAGAACTTGCTAAGATTGACGCCAGCCAGCAGGATCTGAAGAATATTATGAAGGAACTGGAAGCGAAGAATATTGATGAAACGGATCCGGAATATATCAGGACTAAGAATTTGTATGATGCAACGAAAAAGTCTTATGATTATATCCGTGAGAATGTGCACAGTATTTTTGAGAGAACGATTTCCGATGCACAGGGATATTTGGATGATGCGAATGTTGCAATTACGGATAATGGTACCAGAGGGCAGCGGCTTGACCTGATCAGCAACCGGCTTATGGATCAGAAAACAACTTTCCAGACTTTGCAGTCTGAAAATGAGGATGCGGATATTGCAGAGGTGGCTATCCAGCTTACCAGTACAGAATTGACGTACAATGCGGCTTTGATGGCAACGGGAAAGATCATGCAGACGTCACTGATGAATTATATTTAATATGGGCGTAGGAATGCGCGGATAGGAGAGGGTATGAAAATAAACACGAAAGTATTTGGAGAAATTGAAATAGAAGATGACAAGATCATCCATTTCCCGTCAGGGATCATCGGCTTTCCATATCTGACAGACTTTGCACTTGTACATGATGAGGAAAAAGGCGTAGGAGCCATTCATTGGCTGCAATCTGTTCAGGAACCGGCATTTGCCCTCCCGGTAATGGATCCGCTTCTTGTACAGCCGGCATACAACCCGGAGGTGGATGATGAGCTTCTTGAACCCATCGGACAGATCGTTGAAGAGGAATTACTGGTGCTGGTTACGGTTTCTGTTCCCAGTGATTTGACAAAGATGACTGTAAATCTAAAAGGCCCCATTATTGTAAATGCGGCAGAGAAGAAAGCGTGCCAGGTGATTATTGAAGGGGATGAATATGCAGTGAAGTTCCCGATTTATGATATCCTGAATGCTAAGAAGGCAGGTGAGTAAATGTTAGCCTTATCAAGAAAAAAGAATGAAGCTCTTATTATCAATAATAATATAGAGATCACAGTCCTTGAAATTAAAGGGGAACAGGTAAAATTGGGCATCAGTGCGCCGAAGGAAGTTCCGGTATACCGGAAAGAAGTTTATGCACAGATTCAGGATGCCAATGCGGATGCGGTTAATACAGAAGGGATGGAAGCATTAAGAAACCTTCTTGGCCAAGGGTCTAAATAAAATTTATAATGAAAATGAGATAAAAAGTGTTGCCTGGGAGCAGCACTTTTTTTGTGTTGACTATAAATATTTAGCTGAAAACTCCGATATATAGATAGGAAGACAGTAAAACTCTAAGTTACAAAACGTAATGCCCTGCATGTGGGGTGCAGGAGAATATTTTATATCACACGGAGGTGATTACGATGGCAATCGAACCATTAGGAAGTGCCATGGCATTTCAGGCACAGACGACGCAGCAGGCTAAGCCTGTGCAAAAGACAGTTGTAGAGAACACGGATGTTGCTACACCAGAGCAGGTAAATGCTTATGATGCAACAACTGCCAAAGTGGCAGAGACAGAAAAGCAGGATAGCCGTAGTGGACAGGACGGCAGCCAGAATAATGCATCTGACCAGCAGGCAACTAATAATGAGCAGATTAGGAAGGCTGTTGAAAAGATGAATAAGAGCATGTCCAATTCGGAAGCTATTTTGGGTATTCATGATGCGACTAACAGGGTAACGATTAAAATTGTTGACAAGGAAACCAAAGAAGTCCTTAAAGAGATCCCTCCAGAGAAGACTCTGGATATGATCGCTAAAGCATGGGAACTGGCAGGTATTCTTGTAGACGAAAAGAGATAGGAGGAATTGAATTATGCCAATGCGTGTAACCGGTATGATGTCCGGACTTGATACAGAAACAATTATTCAGGAATTGGTATCTGCTAAGAGGGTGAAGGTAGATAAGCTAAAAAAAGAACAAACCAGATTGGAATGGAAACAGGATGTGTGGAAAGAGTTGAACAGCAAAATCTATAAGCTGTACACCGGGACACTGGATAATCTGGTTTATCAGTCTTCCTATATGAAAAAGAAGACAAACGTATCCAACAGCAACCTGGTAAGCGTATCCACGAAGGACAATGCCATGGACAGTGTCCAGGAATTAGAGATCAAAAAGATGGCAAAGGCTGGCTATATGACTGGTGGTACGATCACAGATGCTGATGGCAAAGAGAAGAGAGTTACGTCCGGAAGCAAGCTGGTAGATGCTCTTGGAATCAAAGCGGGGAGTAAGATCGAGATTGCTGTAGGCAGTAAGAAGGTAGATATCACTGTTGACGAAAATATGACCGTTAACAATTTTGTGGAAAAATTACAATCTGCAGGGGTTAAGGCTAACTTCGATGCATCAAACCAGAGAATTTATATAGGTTCCACAGGAACAGGCAAGAACAAAGACTTTACGATTACGGCCACCAATGATGACGGAGCTCAGGCGCTTAAGCAATTAGGGCTTGCAGTATATGATGAGGATGCAAAGGCAGCATACCAGAAGTATGCAGATATGGCATCGGATCCGGCAAAGAAAGATGAAGCAGTTCAGGCAAGGATAGAAGCGCTTCTTAAGTCTTATACATCAGAGAGGGACAGCCTGACTAAGAAAGTTGAGACTTTGACCAAGAAACAGCCTACCGTAGCAGAGGCATATAAAAAGGAATTTGGTGATGGCGTTGACATCACAGACGAAGCAGACAGAACAGCCAGGATCAGTGCATTGAAAGCTGATGTTGAGAAGTGGAAAGCAGATATAGAAGCGGAAGGTTCCCCGCTCACAGATGCTGACAAGGATGCCCTGAGAGAGAAAATTACCAAGGCGGAAAGCGAACTCTCTTATTTAAATGGATATGATGCCAATGAGAAGGCTATTAAGGAGAGCAACGACAGGATTGCGGAACTGAATAGTGCAGATTATCTGAATGTGGATGCCGACGGGAAGGTTGGAACAGCGGGGGCAAAGATTCAGGCAGAGGCAGATGCATATGTTCAGGAAAAGATCGATAGGGCTGTTGAGACCATAAATAATTGGGATACGTTAAAGGCGGATATGAACGGTACCAAAATTGCCGGTCAAGATGCAGAGATTATTTTAAACGGCGCGACGTATACTTCTGACAAAAATACTTTTGAAGTCAATGGCCTTACCATTACCTGCAAAGGGGAAACCAATGGAGAAAAGATCACTCTGACGACGGAAAATGATGCCAGCGGTATCTATGATATGATCAAGAACTTTATCAAAGAGTATAGTTCTGTGATCAATGAGATGGATAAACTTTATAATGCGGAGTCTGCAAAAGGATATGAGCCACTTACCGATGAAGAAAAAGACGCTATGAGCGATACAGAGGTAGAGAAGTGGGAGGGTAAGATCAAAGATTCCCTGCTCCGTCGTGACTCTACATTGAGTTCTGTTTCCAGCGCTATGAAGCAGATCATGTTATCCGGTTTTTCCGTAAACGGGAAGATGATGTACTTATCTGACTTTGGTATTGAAACCCTTGGGTATTTCAATGCGGCGGATAATGAGAAGAATGCTTATCATATCAATGGTGATGAGGATGAAGATTTATTAAAGAATAAGGATAACAAACTGATGGATATGATCCAGACTGATCCTGATGCGGTTATCGGCTTCTTTACCCAGTTATCCCAGAGCCTCCATGGCAAGATGCAGGAACTGATGGCCAGGACAGATTACAGCAGTATCAATACTGTGTACGATGATAAGAAGATGAAAGAAGACTACGACAGTTATAAGTCTAAAATCACGGATGCTGAAAAGAAGTTACAAGCTTATGAAGATAAGTGGTACAAAAAGTTTTCCGCAATGGAGACGGCTTTGGCAAAAATGCAGTCCAATGCAAATGCGGTGACAAGCTTATTAGGAGGCTGATAATATGCCATTACCAAATGCTTATGCACAGTACAATAATAGCAAGATCCTGACGGCAACGCCAGCTGAACTTACCCTGATGCTTTATGAAGGCGCAATCAAATTCTGTAATATTGCAGTTGCTGCCATACAGCAAAAGGATATTGAAAAGGCCCATAAGAATATTCAGAAGACTCAGAAAATTATTGAGCATTTCAGGATGACACTGGATATGAAATATCCGGTAGCTCAGGATTTTGACAGGGTTTATGAGTACCTTTCAAGAAGACTGGTTGAGGCGAATGTAAAAAAAGATGAGGAAATTCTTACGGAGGTGTTAGAGCACCTGCGTTCCATGAGAGATACCTGGAAGGAAGTCATGCGTATCAACCGCGAGAAAGGAGTCGTATGCTAGGTAGTTATTTGAGTATTTTGCAGGAGAGCCTTGAAAAGAAACTGGATGTGCTTGGTCATATTGAGGAAATTGGACAGGTGCAGACGGAGATCCTGAAAAAAGAAACATTTGATATGGAAGCTTTTGACCGGACAGTGGATGAAAAGGATGCCTTTGTCACGGAACTGATCAAATTAGATGAAGGTTTTGAATCGCTGTATGACAGGATTAAGGAAGAACTTGCCAGGGACAAAAGCAGTTATGCTGGGCAGATTAAGCATTTGCAAAAATTGATCAGCGAGATTACGGATAAGAATGTGTCTATCCAAGCGGAAGAAAGCCGTAACAAGGCTATGTTGGAAAACTATTTTGCCAAAGAGCGCCAAGGCTTGGGGAAGGTTCGCAAATCCTCCAATGCCGCTTACGGTTATTACAAGAATATGAATGGAAAACAGACCGATTCTGTTTTCTTAGATAAAAAGAAATAAACTTAGGAAACGATCAAGTGACACTCCTGTAGGAAAACCTGCAGGAGTGTTTTTGACATTATTATTTGTTATTAGGATAAATTGTATTTAACATGGAAATGACCCTGTGCAGGCAAGTGTGTTTTTCTTTTACGGAAGTGTAACCATGCTCGGCGATTGCCAACCGGATATCTTCGTGTTTCAAGTAAAAGGCAGCCTTTTCTTTCAATTCTGCCAGGTTTTCATAGCAGTCAAGATCGGATCCGATTTCCAAATGTTCAGGGATTTCCGCCTGGTAATTACTTAGAAGAAATCCCTGGCAGCCAAGGACATCCCAGATACGCTGGGGAATTCCTGTCTGAATGGAACGTATCGTGATATTTAAATTGATTTTGCTGCGGTAAAAAATTTCCGGCATCTGTGTATGAGTGGAGACACCTCCATGACAGTGTACCTTTTTTAAAGGAGAAGTATCGCTTCGGGTAAAAAGATCCAGTTGAAAATTCTCGGCTAATGCATTTAGTGTCCGTATGCGCTCTAGTTCTGAAATACGCATTCCAAAATAGTAATTAGCGGTCACATAAGAATCTGTATTGCACAGAGCGTCCGGCAGGAAATGAAATTCCGGAGAGGCTGCTTTGATGGATTCCGTTAGTGAAGAGGGGAGCGCATCTTCAATAAGGCTGAGTCCGGGCAATTTTAATTGTGCTTCTATCATCCCATCGGCAAAGCCGCGGTCAAAATCAGAAAGAGGAAGCTTAGTGTAAACCGATTTTTCGGTATAAAGAGAGCCTACAAAGGAAAGGTCATATCTCCACCTGGAAAGTTGGCGGTTGTTGGCAAAATTGTCAGTCTCTGCGTCAGTGCATTGCTTTAAGGGCAGGAGTGCACGATCCCACCGGTCAGCGTTGCTGCCTAGAGGCAGATAAAAAATGCAATCAGGATTTTCTTCTTTTATTTGTAAGTATTGGTTATAGTCAAATAAAAAGATCCGGTTGCATTTATTGCGTATAGAAACAGAAAATAGCTCTAATACAGGGCAGTCTACGCTCAGACAGACATAAAGCTGGTTGAGCCGTTTACAGACTTCGGAAATATAAGGAAAATAGTTGATGCTGAATACAAAAACCGGATTTTGCGTTAAGATCTGTTCAGCAAGAATGCTGACTCGTTTTTCTCCGTCTATCAATTTATGTTTCATTTCCATATCTTCTTCGATAACGGTAAAGTTTAACGCCTGAAAGGCAGCTATTATATCAGGTTCGCAGATGCTGCCATAGCGGTGGAATAGTATGTTCATATGTCCCTCCTATATCATCGGTATTATCATATCATAGGAATGAGAAGTTGGATATAGAAACACTAATGTTTTTTGGGAGGCGGCCGATATAATAATCAGTAAAGCAAAATGGTATGCTTTTCAACAAGATAAGCAGCCCTCTTTTTGGATGCGTACGAGTCTGAAAGGAAGGCTGCCAAATAAGCAAAAACGTACGCAGGGAAGCGACGTTCATTTCAAGGAGGAAAAATAATGGTAGTACAACACAATCTTACAGCAATGAACTCAAACAGAATGTTAGGGCTGACAACCAAGACTCAGGCAAAGTCCACAGAGAAGTTATCATCCGGATACAAGGTAAACCGTGCGGCAGACGATGCGGCAGGCCTTTCCATTTCCGAGAAGATGAGACGTCAGATCAGAGGTCTTACCCAGGCATCCGCAAATGCAGCGGATGGTATCTCCTGTGTACAGACAGCAGAAGGCGCTTTGAACGAAGTACATGATATGTTACAGCGTATCAATGAGCTGGCAGTAAAGGGTGAAAACGGGACACTGACATCAGTAGACCGTTCTTACATCCAGTCAGAAGTAAAACAGCTTATGAGCGAAATTGACCGTGTACAGTCCACCACAACATTCAATGAGCAGAGCTTACTGGATGGGTCTTTCCAGAACAAAGGCCTTCAGGTAGGTGCAGAAGCAGGTCAGCATATTGCAATTACCATTGCAAATATGAATACCAATGAATTGATTGGTAAGGCAATTGGGGATAAGGTGACTTTCAAAACTAACCATATTGAGGATGATGGAACAGACGACAAAATTGGTTACGAGAAGTTTGATGAAAGCGGCGATGAGAATGAACTGAAAGCTGATATGCTGGCAAAATTCTATGACTTTGATGTTGCCGGAGTGAAAGATCCTGATGTAGAGCAAGATGTAACAACAAGCGGTAATGGTAACGTGAGCCTTACTGATGCAGAAAAGGCAGAAGCGCCTACAGCAGCGGACTTTGCAGCGTTGAATGCATTTGCAAAGAGCGCACTTAAGACAGTATCCCAGCAGAGATCAGACCTTGGTGCAATCCAGAACCGTCTTGAGCACACCATCAGCAACCTGGATAATATTGTTGAGAACACCACAGCAGCAGAGAGCCAGATCCGTGATACAGATATGGCTACAGAGATGGTTAGATACTCCAACAACAATATCCTTACCCAGGCAGGCCAGGCAATGCTTGCACAGGCTAACCAGTCCAATCAGGGAGTTCTCTCCTTACTTGGCTAATAAGCGGATTGATGTAAGAAAATATTTGAAGTACAGAAACGATTGCAGGGAGACCGGTTTTTGGTCTCCTTGTTTTTTGGCTTTTAGAAAAAAATTTTAAAATAAGCCTAAAGTATCAAAGAAAAACTCCGATATAATAAGCAAGTAAAGCAAAAGAAAATGCTTTCTAAGGAAAATAGGCGGTTAAGCTTTCAGGTGCGTACGAATTTGAAGGCTTGGCTGCAAAATAAGTAAGAAACGTACGCAAGGAAGCGACGTTCATTTCAAGGAGGAAAAAATAATGGTAGTACAACACAATCTTACAGCAATGAACTCAAACAGAATGTTAGGACTGACAACTAAGACTCAGGCGAAGTCCACAGAGAAATTATCATCCGGATATAAGGTAAACCGTGCAGCAGACGATGCGGCTGGTCTTTCCATTTCCGAGAAGATGAGACGTCAGATCAGGGGTCTTACCCAGGCATCTGCAAACGCATCAGACGGTATCTCCTGTGTACAGACAGCAGAAGGCGCTTTAAACGAAGTTCACGATATGTTACAGCGTATCAACGAGCTGGCGGTAAAGGGTGAAAACGGAACATTGACATCAGTAGACCGTTCTTACATCCAGTCAGAAGTAAAGCAGCTCATGAGCGAAATCGACCGTGTACAGTCCACCACGACATTCAATGAGCAGAGTCTGCTTGACGGTACATTCTCAAACAAGGGTCTGCAGGTTGGTGCAGAGGCAGGTCAGCATATTGCAATTACCATTGCAAATATGAATACCAATCAGCTAATTGCACAGGCAATCAATGATAAGACTACATTTAACGTAGACCATCTTGAGACAGATGACACAGGAGCTGTAACAGCTCATGATCAGGAGTATATTGATGGCGGTACAGCGACTGCTTCAGGTAAGGGAGCAACGGATGTAGCTTTGGAAGCAAAAATGCTTGATAAGTTCTATGCATACCAGACAGGCGATGTAGTTGTAAATAATAAGTTGCCTGCAGCTCCTGATGCGGATCAGACATTGGATACTGCCGATGCGCCTACAGCAGCAGATTTTGCAGCACTGAATGCATTTGCAAAGAGCGCACTTAAGACAGTATCCCAGCAGAGATCAGACCTTGGTGCAATCCAGAACCGTCTTGAGCACACCATCAGCAACCTGGATAATATTGTTGAGAACACCACAGCAGCAGAGAGCCAGATCCGTGATACAGATATGGCTACAGAGATGGTTAGATACTCCAACAACAATATCCTTACCCAGGCAGGCCAGGCAATGCTTGCACAGGCTAACCAGTCCAATCAGGGAGTCCTTTCCTTACTTGGCTAATAAGCTGATTGATGTAAGAGTATTCCATTTAGAAACAAACTATCACAGGGAGAGCGGTTTTCCGTTCTCCCTATTTTGGTTCGTCTATTGTTCCAATTCTTTAAGCCGCTCCAGGGCGGGCCGAAACTTTCCACATTTTTGATACAGGGTGATTGCAGTACCTATATCGCCGAGAACTTCGTTAATGCATCCCATGTTAAAGGTGGGAATAAAGCTGTTTGCGCCTTCCGTGCGGGCTGTGTCAAAGGTAGTAGCCTTTAAAAATTCAGTCATCGCCTGGACGATCATGCCGTTTCTTAAGTAGATCAGGCCCATCAGGCATACGAAATCGGCAGTAGTGGAAAATTCTTCATAAATGTTCTGGAATTGCAGGGCTTCTTCATACTTTTCCAGATGGAGCAGAGCATAACCATAGCCAATGACCATCATTTGGACATATTCAGCCCGTGGGTCTACGTCATATTCCAGCCCTTTTCCGTAATAATAGCATGCCTTTTCGTCGTCTCTGAGCATATTATAAGATTGACCGATCTGAAAATAAATATAGGGGTCGTCCGGGTTTTCCTTCAGCATTTGAAGGAGCAGCTCATTGTTGCGCTCCGCCTTCCGGCGAAGATCCTCTATAGTGCCGTTATAACCACAGTGGTCTACAGTAAGGGGAACGGACACGCGGATATAGTCAGAATCGTCATTTGCACGGACTTGCTCATGGATGATTGCTTCATAGTGAAATTTTTTTCTGTTAAAAAACCGTTCCACGTCATCGGTGTAGATGGTATCGGTTCCATTTTGTTCATAGTGGTTTTGGCGGGAGAGCATACCAACAGCGTTAGGGTATTGGCGTATCATAGCGTTAAATCCGTTTAAGTCTAGGGCAGTGATAAATTCGTCGCAGTCCAGAACGAGAACCCAGTCATTAGAAGCGCAGGATAAAGAAAAATTCCTTGCAGCGCTGAAGTCGCCAATCCATTTAAAATGAAAGATTTTGTCGGTATATTTCTGGGCAATGGACAGGGTTTTGTCGGTAGAACCGGTATCCACCAATACAATTTCGTGAGGATAACCTTGGAAAGCCTGTTTTATGGAGGTAAGGAAAGCCTTCATATTTTTTTCTTCATTTTTCATAATAACGCAAATGGAAATTGGGGTCATGATCATTCCTTTCATGCAAATCGAAGTTATAGGATAAAAGGTCTGTTCAGCCTTTCAGGCAGGACAGTATTTCTTCTATCCGGTGTTTATAGGTATGGTAAGAGGTCGTTTTTTGGAAACCGTTCCGGGCGATAGCTGCCCGTTCGTCCTCGTGTGTCAGGTAATATGCTATCTTTTGCAAAAGATCTTCCTTGCTTTCAAAAAATACAAAATCTTCATCGGGTATATAACAATCTTCAAAATCCGCCTGAAAGTTAGTAAGGAGAAACCCTCCGGCGCCTAAGATATCAAAAGCACGCAAGGGAATACCGCTTTTGATGCTGCGGAGCGTAATATTTAAATTGAGCCGTGCGTGTTTGAACACATAGGGAGCCATATCGTAATAATCCACAGGACCGTGGTTGACACATCCGGGAAGAGTGATTGCCTCGTTGGGAGTATAGAGGTCATAGGGAAAGTGTTGACCAATAGCAGTTAAAAGCTCTATTCTCTCTGTTGAGGTGATCTGTCTGTTGATGACATATTGGGCATATAGGAATTCCACACTTTCTACACTGGTAGGATCGGGCTGCATAGGAAGAACGCGCATAAGGTCTTCCACGATAGGAGGTGAGAGCAGCTCCTGGATAAAATTGTAGCCATATACATGTTTTTGCGCCTCCATGATTCCTTCCAGGTATCCTCTGGTGTAAGGCGTGATCCCCGTAAGCCTTTGATAGAACTGGTGTTTTTCGGTATAAAGAGAGCCTACAAAAGCAATATCGGTCTTATTAAACCATTTGCCTGTGTGAAAAGCGCCGCGATGGGCAGAGGCCTCCATTTGGCATAGACGGTCAGTATTTGCAGCCAGAGGGAGATAGTAAA
Organism: uncultured Lachnospiraceae bacterium; assembly: GCA_910585005.1. Lineage (GTDB taxonomy): Bacteria > Bacillota > Clostridia > Lachnospirales > Lachnospiraceae > Suilimivivens. The sequence continues at coordinate 234,126 of CAJUCN010000003.1, forward strand.
TGGTATGGATCCCTGCACGATGAAATTCCAGATAAAGTTCTTTGTCAAAGACAAAGATATAATTACCAGGATAAATGACGGTATAAGAGTACAGCATCACATAGGGACTGTCATAGACCCAGCAGACATAACGTACATCCGCCTTTTTGCAGGCAAGGGATACAATAGGAAAATAGTTAAAAGTAAATACAAAGTCCGGCGCCGTGTTTCGTATTTCGGACACAATGCAGTTTTCCGCCGCATCATCGTGATGCAGCTCTTTATTTGAAAAGGGGATGGTTTTTACGGTATGCCCCAGTTCATTGAAGGCGGATATGAGGTCTTCATTTCCAAAGCTTTTCCATTCCAGCATAAGTATTTTCATCTTAAAATCCATTTCTGTCAGTTGTCATAAATGAGAATGTGGTACTGTTTTATTATAAGCAATTTGGCTGTTTCCCACAATCATTTTCTTTGAAAACAGGAAAGCTATGACCGGAGAGTACAGCCTTTTTTCCGGAAAAAAATAAAATAATTGGATATTACTTCCATATACGGTAATAATAGAGTTATGCATTGAGCTATAATAATACCATATACGGGAGGACAAAAGATGAAAGCACAAGACATGCTGGTAGAGAGAATCAATAATCTGTGTAAGGAAAGGAGAATGTCCTATTATGCATTATCCTATGAGTCAGCAGTTCCAATGACTACCCTGATGCACATCGTTGACAAGACAACAGTGAATCCGGGAGTGCTGACCATTGGTAAATTGTGTGATGGGTTAGGGATAACATTAAAGGATTTCTTTGACTCTCCGGAGTTCGATGATATGGGACATTATGAATGATATTCATCTAGTACTTTAGTATGAAAATGGAAAAAGTTTATTTTTTTTTAAGTGACTAGAAAAAACGGATATGTTATACTATAGAATATGCAGTGCAGAAATGTTTTATGTCAATATTAAGTATCAGGAGGGTCGACAAACATGACTAAAGCAGAAATATTAAAACAGGAGATTTTGAAACAGTACAAGAGCGTGAGACAGTTTGCTCTTGAGATGGAAATCCCTTATAGTACGCTGGTTACTGCTCTGGACAGAGGTATTGAAGGTATGGCATATGGCACCGTGATTCGGATGTGTGATAAGCTGAGCCTGAACCCGGTGGATTTCTCTACACTTGAAAAAGGTGAAGTATTGGGAGAGAAGATTCTTGAGAACAGAGTAATGCAGTATTATATCCAGTTAAATAAAAAGGGACGTAAGAGAATTCTTGAGATGATGGAAGATTATGTTCAACTGGAGAAATATAGGGAGCTGTAATTGTGATTCAAAGGCATTTTGACTATTTAGTCGTGGGAGCCGGGCTGTTTGGCTCGGTTTTTTCACATGAAGTAATGCGGCAGGGCAAAAGCTGTCTGGTTATTGACAAAAGGCCCTGTGTTGCAGGAAATATCTATACCAGTAAGGTGCGCGGAATTCATGTACATGAATTTGGCGCACATATTTTCCATACTTCTGACCGCGAAGTTTGGGATTATATTAATCAGTTTGCCCGGTTTAACCATTTTGTGAATTCGCCGATGGCAGTTTATAAAGAGGAAATTTATAATCTCCCTTTTAACATGAATACATTCAGCAGGTTATGGGGGATTAAGACACCTGAAGAGGCAAAGGCGAAGGTTGGCAGCCAGGTCGTTTCCCTTCCCGGCGGCAAGGAAGCGTCAAATTTGGAACAGCAGGCTTTGGCGCTTGTGGGAAGAGATATTTATGAGAAGTTGATCAAGGGCTATACGGAAAAGCAGTGGGGAAGAGATTGTGTGGAACTGCCTGCTTTTATCATCAAGAGAATTCCTCTCCGGTATACCTATGACAACAATTATTTTACGGATCCTTATCAAGGCATTCCGGTGGATGGTTATACAGCGATTGTTGATAAACTCCTTGAAGGGGCGAAAGTGCTTCTTGGTACAGATTACCGGAACTTTTGCAGGGAACAGGAGCAGTGCCGGGAGCAGGGAAAAGACTGCTTTTCCTGGGACAAAGTATTGTATACGGGAATGATTGATGAGTATTTTGACTTTTGTCTGGGAAATCTTGCCTACCGGTCTTTGCGTTTTGAAAAAGAGGATATGCCGGAAGTGGATAATTTTCAGGGAAATGCGGTGGTCAACTACACAGAAAGAGAAATCCCATATACCCGGATCATCGAGCATAAACATTTTCAGTTCGGCGAAGGGGAAGGGACAGTTGTCACCAGAGAATATCCGGCAGATTGGGAACCGGGGATGGAACCTTATTATCCTGTGAATGATGAGGCGAATAACCAGCTATTTGCAAAATATCAGAAACTGGCACAGAAGGAAAAAAATGTTTTATTTGGAGGAAGGCTCGGACAGTACCGTTATTATGATATGGATAAAGTGATAAAGGCGGCGCTTCTAATGGCGCAAGAAGAAATAAGGAGTACGGTATAAAAATGAACCCTTGCAGTGTAACACTGCAAGGGCATGCTTTTATAATCAATATTTGGCATGAAAGCTGTTGATACACATATTAACAATAGCTGTTAAATAGCATACCGCTGTAGTTGCTGGTAATGTAAGGCGTTGCATAGTTCCGTCCAACCCGTGCCGGGTTTTTGTATGCCACGAGAGTCTTATCCACATATTCCATGGGATTTAAGGAGATCTGATTCGTTTTCCGCAGGATTGAATTGGTAAAATCCCGAATGGACGAAATCTGTTCCCGAGGCTCCCCGTTTAAAAGGGATGTTTGGAATGTTGAATGATCCAAGGTGATCTCGCCGGATTTTTCAAAGCCAAATCCAAGATGTTCCAGACCTGGACGGTAAAAATGCGTCATGCCAGCCATTTCACCTAAAAGTTTATGGCTCTTGGGATGGAGATCCAGGTACTCGGAAACTGCCTTGATAAAGGAGTTGTATCCGTCTACCAGGTTGCCAATGTTTTCCGTAAGGGAATCTAAGTCTGTCTTAAGGCCTATAGTGGCGGTCTCGCCGTCCTGGCTGCTTAACCCGTTTAAGGTCAATTCGTACATCCGTCCTACGGTAAAATGGTTGGTGGAGGAACTGCGGAGTTCCCCGTCTATTTTAAATTCGGCATTGGAAGGAAGCCTGGATACGAAACCCAGCCCCAAATAATCCACTGTACCACTCTTTTTTGTGGTTTTGTCATCGGATATGCGGAAAATAAGATCCTGATTTGCCTTTAGGCCGCTGGCTGTGGAAGTCAGGCGCAGGGAACTGTTTCCGTCTTCATCCTCAATGACATCAGCCGTAATTCCAATATCCGCATTGGTAATCAGGCGTGAGAGACGATCCTGTAATTCCCGGTTGGTTTCACCCTCATGGATATTGTATTGAAATTCATAACTTAAATCGCCTATGGTGATATCAAAGGAATAAGCATCTGGATTTAAAGCGGTCTTATCCCCGGAAGGGAGGAACTCCCCTAAATTTACCTGGTTAGAAGCTAAAGCAGTCACTTCTATGTTAAAAGAAGGAATGCTGCTGCCGGCGGAGGTTTCCCCTACAAAAGAAGCGCTTACAATATCTTCATTGCTGGAATAAGCGGCCTTCTTGTTGAACATTTCCGCTTCGTCAAGCCCGCCTAAAGATGCAATCGTATTACGGAGCGTCCGTGCGTTTTCTTTTAGGCCCACAGCAAATGCACGGGATTCACGGCTGGTATCCAACATATACAGAGGGGATTCTTTATTCAGTTTGACAATGGAATTGTAGATGTTCCGAAGTTCACTTTTTTTATGCGTGTCATATTGGGAAGTACCCATAGGTGCATAAGTGGTGAGATAATGGTTATATACATTATTAAGCGCAATACCATACGCCATAGATTAGCCCCTCCTTTCTTCCGTGAATTCCTACATACCGTCAATACCGTTTGACGGGGAAAAGCAATAACCGATACCTTTCCTGTAGCAGGGCATAATAAACGACTTTCATACGATAATAATAGCACGGAAAGGGGCAGATTTCAAGGGGATTTCCTTAATTAATGCAAACTTTTTGCAGGAAAACATCGTAAAATCAGTTGACGGGACAGAGAGGATATGTTATAGTAATCAAGCGAGATGAGATTTAGGTCTTTTTTTTTATGCTCAAAATCCGGCAAAAGATTGGAGGAAGAATCATGCGTACAAGGATCACACTGGCATGTACAGAATGTAAACAGCGTAACTACAATACCACAAAGGATAAGAAGGCGCATCCGGACAGGATGGAGACTAAGAAATATTGTAGATTCTGCAGGACTCATACATTGCACAAGGAAACTAAGTAATTTTACAGGTGCCTGAAAGGAGTTAATCATGGCAGATTCCACAAAGAAAGAAAAAAAGGAAAAAGCAAAAAAGCCCAGCTTTTTTAAGGGCGTAAAGGCGGAATTCAAGAAAATTTCATGGCCAGACCGGGAATCGGTCATCAAGCAGTCTGTGGCTGTTATCTGCATTTCAGTAGTCTTAGGCGCCGTAATCGCGGTACTTGATTTTATTATGCAGTATGGCGTGGGATTCCTGACAAGTCTGTAAAGCGAGAAAGGTTGGACTATTTATATGGCAGAAGCAAATTGGTATGTGGTGCATACCTATTCCGGATATGAAAATAAGGTAAAAGCCAATATAGAAAAGACAATAGAAAACAGACATCTGGAAGAAGAGATCCTGGAAGTCAGAGTTCCCATGCAGGATGTGGTGGAATTGAAAAATGGCGCCAGGAAGACGGTTCAGAAAAAAATGTTTCCAGGTTACGTCCTGATCAATATGGTCATGAATGATGATACATGGTATGTTGTCCGCAACACCAGAGGCGTTACCGGATTTGTGGGGCCGGGAAGCAAGCCTGTTCCTCTTTCGGAAGCGGAGATGAAGCCTTTAGGGATTAAGACGGAAAATGTTTCGGTTGATTTTGCCGAAGGAGATGCGATTGCTGTGGTTGCCGGTGTCTGGAAAGATACGGTAGGCGTGGTACAGAGGATGGATTTTGGCAAGCAGACGGCTACCATTAATGTAGAATTGTTTGGCAGGGAAACGCCTGTTGAGATCAGTTTTGCAGAAGTAAGAAAGATGTCATAGAACCTTGGAGAAGGTTTGGGGCTTAGATTCAGTTATTTAATACGGATTGCTTAGGTGCATCTGTATTTAAATATAGTCACTTTACACAAAGCCTGTAAGAATCATGCAGGCTGTGGGAGCAGAAGAGATTCTGCGCCATACCACGATGCAACCGTGTGTTGCCGGAAAGCTGGACTGCCGGTTGGATGCGGAAGGAATTGCATTATTAATAGGAGGTGCCACAATGGCAAAGAAAGTAGAAGGATACATTAAGTTACAGATCCCTGCTGGTAAAGCTACACCAGCGCCCCCGGTTGGTCCTGCACTTGGACAGCATGGGGTAAATATCGTTGAATTTACAAAGCAGTTCAATGCAAGAACGGCTGACAAGGGTGATGTGATCATCCCGGTGGTAATCACGGTATATGCAGACAGAAGTTTCAGTTTTATTACGAAAACTCCCCCGGCAGCAGTACTTCTCAAGAAGGCATGTAATATTAAGTCTGGTTCCGCTGTGCCGAACAAGACTAAGGTTGCAACGATCTCCAAGGCAAAGGTTCAGGAGATCGCAGAGATGAAAATGCCTGATTTGAATGCAGCAAGCATTGAAGCTGCAATGAGCATGATCGCTGGTACTGCAAGAAGCATGGGTATCACAGTAGAAGACTAACCAATAAATTATGATGAGTGGGAGACATAAAATATGTCGTTTGAACCATAGGAGGAATTAATAATGAAACATGGGAAGAAATATGTAGAGGCTGCAAAGCAGATTGACCGCTCAGTTTTTTATGAGCCGGCAGATGCAGTTGCACTGGTGAAGAAAACTGCGGTTGCTAAATTTGACGAGACAATTGAAGTGCATATCCGGACAGGATGTGACGGACGTCATGCAGAGCAGCAGGTGCGTGGTGCGGTGGTACTGCCTAACGGAACAGGTAAAACAGTTAAGGTTCTGGTATTTGCCAAGGGTGATAAGGTAAATGAAGCGGAAGCTGCCGGAGCAGATCACGTTGGCGGTGATGAGCTGATCCCGAAGATCCAAAAGGACGGATGGCTTGATTTTGATGTTGTGGTTGCCACACCTGATATGATGGGTGTTGTAGGACGCTTGGGTAAGATCCTTGGACCGAAAGGTTTAATGCCAAACCCTAAGGCTGGTACTGTTACCATGGATGTCACAAAGGCTATCAATGATATCAAAGCAGGTAAGATCGAGTACAGGCTTGATAAATCCAATATCATCCACGTTCCGATTGGAAAGGCATCATTTACAGACGAAAAGCTTCAGGAGAATTTTAACGCTCTTATGGAAGCAATCGTGAAAGCGAGACCTTCAGCGCTCAAGGGCCAGTATTTAAGGAGTATTACTCTTACTTCGACCATGGGGCCTGGCCTTAAGGTAAGCGTAGCAAAATATTAATGGAAATAAACCGCTTTCCTGTTATGGGGAGGCGGTTTTTATGTTATACTGTTAGTATGAAAAAGGACAATAGCGGAAAAAAGAAAAAAGTAAATAAACGCCGGACAATCAGCACGCCTGTTTATGCCTTTTTACTCACCTTGTTTTTGGTGGTACTCACGGGAACGGCAGGGATTATAGCGGCCAAATTTATGCCAGGATCCTCTAAGGAGATGGATCGGGAAGATTCTGCCGTGCAGGAAAAGGAAAATATTATCCCGATGGAGAGCATACCGGATGAGAAAGAGCCGGTAGAGGAGACTATGGCAGTACCGGAGAAATCCAGATATGCTGATGAGCTGGCGGATGCAGAGTACCGGAGCGCAAACAGGATCTATGCGTGGGAAGCTGGCAGTGAGGAGGAAGTGACTATCGGCTTTGTGGGGGATATTCTTTTGGATGATGAATATGCCATCATGGCAAATCTCCTACGAAGGGGTGTTACGATTGATCATGGGATTTCGACAGACATGCTGTCTATGATGCAGGGAGTGGACATCCTGGTAGCCAATAATGAATTTCCTTTTACAGACCGAGGAATACCTACGGAAGGGAAAACCTTTACCTTCCGGGCAGATACTGCAACCGTCTCTTATCTTCACGATATGGGGGTGGATGCTGCGGTGCTTGCCAATAATCATATTTATGATTTTGGGGAAGTGGGGCTTTTGGATACGTTGGATACGCTGACAGCAGCAGGGATCCCGTATGTTGGAGCAGGAAGAAATTTGGAAGAAGCATCTGCGCCTATTTATTATATTGTGAATGACATAAAGATTGCCCTGGTGGCGGCAACCCAGATCGAACGGCTGGAGAATCCGGATACAAAAGGAGCAACGGAGGAAAGCGCGGGGGTATTCCGTTGTCTGAACCCGGAAAAACTGTGCGAAGTGGTAAAGACGGCAAAGGAAAACAGTGATTTTGTAATTGTGTATATACACTGGGGGACAGAAAATGTGACGGAACCGGATTGGGCACAGCTTGACCAGGCGCCGAAAATCGCGGAAGCAGGGGCGGATCTGATTATAGGCGATCATCCCCACTGTCTCCAGGGGATCACATATTATGGCCAAACTCCGGTCATTTACAGTCTGGGGAATTTTTGGTTTAACTCCAAAACCCTGGATACAGGCATGGTACGGATCACGATTGGACAGGAGGGGATGCGGTCTTTCCAGTTTGTTCCGGCATTGCAGTCTGACTGCCGGGTAGATTTGGCCTATGATGCAGAAAAAGAACGGATACTGTCTGAAATGAGAGCGCTTTCGCCTGGGGTAACCATCGATCAGGAGGGGTATGTGGGCAGACAGTAGAGAGGGGGAAGGGCCGAACCTTTGTAAAAAGTGTTGACAGGGATGGAGATGTATGCTATTTTAATAAAGGTCGTTATGACCATGCCGAAGACAGTAGGTGCTATGGAAATCTGGAGACAGTGGATCCAAGCGTAAGTGTGAAACCGCCTACCGAGGAAAAGAGTTTGTTTGTGATGACTTGAAACCTTTCTGTCTTTGGGCGTGCCTTAAGAAGGAAGGTTTTTATATTGGGAAATCCCTATAGAAACTCCTTTCGGCAAATAATCTATAAGGAGGTAAAGAAAGTGGCAAAAGTTGAATTGAAACAGCCTATCGTGGAAGAGATTTCTGCAAATATCAAGGATGCACAGTCGGTTGTATTGGTTGACTATCGTGGACTTACCGTAGAGCAGGATACCAATCTCCGTAAGCAGCTCCGTGAGGCAGGGATTACTTACAAAGTGTACAAGAACACCATGATGAATTTTGCATTCAAGGGAACTGACTGCGAAAGCCTTACACAGTATCTTGAAGGACCTAGTGCAATTGCAATTTCCACAACTGATGCAACAGCTCCGGCAAGGGTGATTTGCAAATTTGCAAAAGATGCACCGAAGCTGGAAGTTAAGGGCGGTATCGTGGAAGGTCTTTCTTACGATGCACAGGGAATTGCAGAGATCGCCAAGATCCCTTCAAGGGAAGAACTGCTTTCCAAGCTGCTTGGAAGTATCCAATCCCCGATTGCAAACTTCGCCCGTGTTATGGATCAGCTTGCAGAAAAAGGCGGCGCAGCAGCATGCGAAGCCCCTGTAGCTAAGGAAGAGGCAGCACCGGAAGAAGCGCCTGCTGAGAGTGAAGCTCCTGCAGCGGAAGAAACACCTGCTGAATAATTGTTTGGCATCAGGTGAACGAAACAATTAACAATAGCAATAATAATTAAATGGAGGAAATGAAAATGGCAAAGTTATCCACACAGGAATTAATCGACGCTATCAAAGAGATGACAGTTTTAGAGTTAAATGATCTTGTAAAAGCTTGTGAAGAAGAGTTCGGCGTATCTGCAGCAGCAGGCGTTGTAGTTGCAGCAGCAGCAGATGCTGGCGCAGCAGTAGAAGAGAAGACCGAGTTTGACGTAGAACTTACAGAAGTAGGTCCTAACAAAGTTAAAGTAATCAAGGTTGTTCGTGAAGCAACAGGCCTTGGCCTGAAGGAAGCTAAGGATCTTGTAGATTCTGCTCCTAAGATGGTGAAAGAAGCAGCATCTAAGGAAGAGGCTGATGATCTTAAGGCTAAACTTGAAGCAGAAGGCGCTAAAGTTACATTAAAGTAATTTGTCTTTTAAGAAAACTGATACTTCACGGCATCGGCGGTGGAGTTCATTTCAAAACGACGGTCTGGAACAGGCCGTCGTTTTGCGTATCCAGGATTCTCAAAAAATTACGGCAGTCAAAAGTTTCTGGAAACATGACTTTTTGCTGCCTTGCAAATGGGATTGGAGAGGAAGGAAATTTCTGGTTGACTTGGCCCGGGACTTGTAGTAGAATGGATAGTGCACTATTGTGGTGTGGTATGCATAATTAATCATAAGAACGGGGTGAATAGTCGATGGAAAAGAACAGAATACGTCCCATTGCTGCTGGTAAAAGTGTTCGCATGAGTTACTCGCGGCAGAAAGAAGTTCTGGAGATGCCGAACCTGATCGAAGTCCAGAAAGATTCCTACAAGTGGTTTCTTGATGAAGGATTAAAGGAAGTGTTCGATGATATTTCTCCTATCGCAGACTATAGCGGGCATTTGAGCCTGGAGTTTGTGGACTTTGAGTTGTGCGAGGATGACGTTAAATATTCTATTGAAAAATGTAAAGAGAGAGATGCCACTTACGCAGCTCCCTTAAAGGTTAAAGTACGTCTTTATAATAAGGAAAAAGAAGAGATCAGTGAGCATGAAATATTTATGGGAGATCTTCCGCTTATGACAGAGACAGGTACTTTTGTCATTAATGGTGCGGAACGTGTTATCGTAAGCCAGTTGGTTCGTTCTCCGGGTATTTACTATGCTATCAGTCACGACAAGATCGGAAAGAGACTGTTCTCCTCAACTGTGATTCCCAACCGTGGTGCATGGCTGGAATACGAGACGGATTCCAATGATATTTTTTATGTGCGTGTTGACCGTACCAGAAAGGTTCCTGTTACGGTATTAGTTAGAGCTCTCGGCGTGGGTACCACGGATGAGATTAGAGAGCTTTTTGGCGATGAGCCTAAGATAGAAGCCAGTTTATCCAAAGACGTTTCCAGTAATTATCAGGAAGGTCTTTTAGAGTTGTACAAAAAAATCCGGCCCGGTGAGCCGCTTAGCGTTGAAAGTGCAGAAAGCCTTATAACTGCTATGTTTTTCGACCCCAGAAGATATGATTTGGCAAAGGTCGGAAGATATAAATTTAATAAGAAGTTAGCGTTCCGTAACAGGATCAGGCATCATATCCTTGCGGAGGATGTAGTGGATACTGCAACAGGTGAAATTCTGGCGTCGGCAGGGACTAAAGTGTCTGCAGATCTTGCTGATGAGATCCAAAATTCAGCAGTTCCTTATGTGTACATCCAGACGGAAGAAAAGAATGTAAAAGTTCTTTCCAATATGATGGTGGATATTACCCATTTTGTGGACTGTAATCCCAGAGAGCTGGGGATTACCGAGCACGTTTATTATCCTGTGCTGGCACAGATTTTGGAAGAATTTGGTGAGGATCCTGAGGCTTTGGCTGATGCGATCCAGAAGAATGTGCATACGCTGATTCCTAAGCATATTACGAAGGAGGATATTCTTTCTTCTATTAATTATAATATTCATTTGGAGTATGGGATCGGAAACGACGACGATATTGACCACCTTGGCAATCGACGTATCCGTTCCGTGGGCGAACTGCTTCAAAACCAGTACCGTATCGGTCTTTCCCGTTTGGAGAGAGTTGTCCGGGAGAGGATGACGACCCATGATGCAGAGGAGATTTCTCCCCAGGTACTCATTAACATTAAGCCGGTACAGGCAGCAGTAAAGGAATTCTTTGGTTCCTCCCAGCTTTCCCAGTTCATGGATCAGAACAACCCATTGGGTGAATTGACCCATAAGAGACGTTTATCCGCCCTTGGCCCGGGAGGTCTTTCCAGGGACCGTGCAGGGTTTGAGGTGCGTGACGTGCACTATTCCCATTATGGAAGAATGTGTCCCATTGAAACGCCTGAAGGTCCTAACATTGGTCTGATTAACTCTCTTGCTTCCTATGCAAGGATCAATGAGTATGGGTTTGTGGAAGCGCCTTACCGTGAAATTGACAAGTCCGACCCATCGAATCCCCGGGTAACGGATAAGGTGGTATATATGACTGCGGACGAAGAAGACAACTTCCATGTGGCGCAGGCCAGTGAGGCTTTGGATGCAGAAGGCCATTTTGTCAGAAATAATGTATCCGGGCGTTATAAGGAAGAGACATCCGAGTATCCCAAGGCATTGTACGATTATATGGATGTATCTCCGAAGATGGTGTTTTCCGTGGCTACGGCCTTGATTCCGTTCCTTGAAAATGATGACGCAAACCGTGCGCTGATGGGTTCTAACATGCAGCGTCAGGCAGTGCCGCTTCTCACCACAGAAGCGCCGGTGGTAGGTACAGGTATGGAACCGAAGGCGGCTGTGGACTCCGGTGTGTGTATCGTTGCCAAAAAGGCAGGAACCATAGATTTTGTATCGGCAAGGATCATCCGTATGACTTGTGACGATGGGGAAAAGATGGAGTACCGTCTCACAAAATTTGCAAGAAGCAACCAGTCCAACTGTTATAATCAAAAGCCCATCGTTTTGAAAGGCGACCATGTGGAAGCTGGCCAGGTGATTGCAGACGGCCCTTCTACTGCCGAGGGAGAACTTGCCTTAGGTAAGAATCCGCTGATCGGGTTTATGACTTGGGAAGGTTATAACTATGAGGATGCAGTCCTTTTAAGCGAAAGACTGGTACAGGAGGATGTCTATACTTCTGTACACATTGAAGAATATGAAGCGGAAGCCAGAGATACCAAGTTAGGCCCGGAGGAGATTACAAGGGACGTTCCAGGTGTGGGTGACGATGCCCTGAAAGATCTGGATGAGAGAGGAATCATCCGTATTGGCGCGGAAGTCCGTGCCGGAGATATTCTGGTGGGGAAGGTGACCCCGAAAGGAGAGACGGAACTGACTGCAGAGGAAAGGCTCCTTCGCGCGATCTTTGGTGAGAAAGCAAGAGAAGTAAGAGACACCTCTCTGAAAGTACCTCATGGCGAATATGGTATTATTGTGGATGCCAAAGTGTTTACCAGAGAGAACGGTGATGAACTTTCACCAGGCGTAAACCAGGCTGTCCGTATTTACATTGCACAAAAGAGAAAGATCTCCGTAGGAGATAAAATGGCAGGGCGTCACGGGAATAAGGGTGTTGTATCCCGTGTGCTTCCGGTGGAAGATATGCCTTATCTTCCCAATGGACGTCCTCTTGATATCGTGTTGAACCCCTTAGGCGTGCCCTCCCGTATGAATATCGGACAGGTACTTGAGATCCACCTTTCTTTGGCGGCAAAGGCTCTTGGCTTTAATGTTGCAACGCCGGTATTTGACGGGGCAAATGAGAACGATATCATGGATACGCTGGATCTTGCCAATGACTATGTGAATTTGTCATGGGAGGAGTTTGAGGCGAAGCATAAAGAAGAACTTCTTCCGGAAGTAATGGATTATTTATATAAAAACCGGGATCACAGGGAGCTTTGGAAAGGTGTACCGATTTCCAGGGACGGTAAAGTGAGACTCCGTGACGGACGGACTGGTGAATACTTTGACAGCCCGGTTACCATCGGACACATGCATTATCTGAAATTGCATCATCTGGTTGATGATAAGATCCATGCCCGTTCTACGGGTCCTTACTCACTGGTAACACAGCAGCCTTTAGGTGGTAAAGCACAGTTCGGTGGCCAGCGTTTTGGGGAAATGGAAGTTTGGGCGCTGGAAGCTTATGGCGCTTCCTATACGTTACAGGAGATCCTGACTGTGAAATCGGATGACGTAGTAGGCCGTGTTAAGACGTATGAAGCGATCATAAAGGGAGACAATATCCCGGAACCGGGTATCCCGGAATCCTTTAAGGTTCTTCTGAAGGAGTTACAGTCTCTTGGCCTGGATGTAAGGGTGCTCAGAGATAATAATACAGAAGTTGAGATCATGGAAACCATTGATTACGGAGATACGGATTACCGTTACGAAATCGAGGGTGAAAACAAGAACTATGATTACGACAAAGGATCCTTCTCCTCGATGGGATACCAGCAGCAGGAGTTTGATGAGGACAGCGGTGAGCTTGTAAGCAGTGAGGATGAGGATGACCTGGATGAATTCCCGGAAGATGAGTTTGACGAGTTGGAATCTGAGCCATTTGACGAATAAACAGCCCAGACTTTGAAAGGAGTATGATATAACGATGTCAGAAACAAAGCAAGAAGTATATCAGCCGATGACATTTGATGCCATCAGAATAGGTTTAGCATCACCTGAGAAGATCAGGGAATGGTCAAGGGGCGAGGTACTAAAACCGGAAACCATTAATTACAGAACCTTAAAGCCTGAAAAAGACGGACTGTTCTGTGAGAGGATCTTTGGACCCAGTAAAGACTGGGAATGTCACTGTGGTAAATACAAAAAGATCCGGTATAAAGGCGTTGTCTGCGACCGCTGCGGGGTGGAAGTTACCAAGGCAAGTGTGCGTAGGGAACGGATGGGGCACATTGAGCTTGCTGCGCCGGTGTCACATATCTGGTATTTTAAAGGAATTCCCAGCCGTATGGGGCTGATTCTTGATCTGTCACCCAGGGTACTGGAAAAGGTACTTTATTTTGCTTCGTATATTGTCCTTGATAAGGGGGATACCGGTCTGGAATACAAACAGGTATTGTCTGAAAAGGAATATCAGGATGCAAGGGAAACATGGGGAAATAAGTTCCGTGTGGGTATGGGCGCTGAAGCGATCAAAGAGCTTTTGCAGGCAATTGACCTGGAAACGGAAGCCGGGGAATTGAAGACCGGGCTGAAAGAATCTACAGGCCAAAAGAGAGCCAGGATCATCAAGAGACTGGAAGTAGTGGAAGCTTTCAGAGAATCAGGCAATGAACCGTCCTGGATGATCATGGATGCTATTCCGGTGATCCCACCGGATATCCGTCCTATGGTACAGCTTGACGGTGGCAGATTTGCAACCTCCGATTTGAATGATTTATATAGAAGAATTATTAACCGTAATAACCGTCTTAAGAGGCTGCTAGAGTTAGGGGCGCCGGATATTATTGTCCGCAATGAAAAGAGAATGCTCCAGGAAGCGGTAGACGCTTTGATCGATAATGGAAGACGTGGCAGGCCGGTAACAGGCCCTGGTAACAGGGCGTTAAAGTCCCTGTCTGATATGCTGAAAGGTAAAGCAGGGCGTTTCCGCCAGAACCTGTTAGGTAAACGTGTGGACTATTCAGGGCGTTCCGTTATCGTGGTAGGGCCGGAACTGAAGATTTATCAGTGCGGTCTTCCTAAGGAAATGGCAATTGAGCTGTTTAAACCCTTTGTGATGAAGGAGTTGGTGGCAAGAGGCATTTCCCAAAATATAAAGAATGCAAAGAAACTGGTGGAAAGACTGGATACCCAGGTGTGGGATGTGCTTGAGGAAGTTATTAAGGAGCATCCGGTTATGTTAAACCGTGCGCCTACCTTACACAGGCTTGGAATCCAGGCCTTTGAGCCTATTCTGGTAGAGGGTAAGGCAATTAAGCTCCACCCGCTTGTTTGTACTGCTTTTAATGCGGACTTTGACGGTGACCAGATGGCAGTTCACCTTCCTCTTTCCGTGGAAGCACAGGCAGAGTGCCGGTTCTTATTGCTGTCACCGAACAATCTGCTGAAACCTTCTGATGGAGGCCCGGTTGCCGTTCCTTCACAGGATATGGTACTTGGGATTTATTACCTGACCCAGGAAAGACCCGGTGCGTTAGGCGAAGGCAGATTTTATAAGAATGTAAATGAAGCGATATTGGCATATGAAAATGGCGCATGTACCCTGCATTCTAAGATTAAGGTGCGTGTGACTAAGAAAAATGCCGATGGAGAAGAAATATCAGGGATTGTGGAGTCTACGCTGGGACGTTTCCTTTTTAATGAAATCCTTCCCCAGGACTTGGGTTATGTGGACAGAAGCAAGCCGGAAAACCTCCTTTTGCCGGAAGTGGATTTCCATGTAGGGAAAAAGCAGTTAAAACAGATCCTTGAAAAGGTCATTAACACACATGGCGCTTCTGTTACGGCGGAAGTGTTGGATTTGATTAAGTCCACTGGATATAAGTATTCCACGAAGGCGGCGATGACGGTTTCCATTTCGGATATGACGGTGCCTGCACAGAAGCAGGAAATGCTGGAAGAAGCGCAGACCACGGTTGATAAGATCTCCCAGAACTTTAGAAGAGGTCTGATTACGGAAGAGGAAAGATACCGTGCAGTGGTTGAGACATGGAATGAGACAGATAAGAAGCTTACCGATGTGCTTTTGGCAGGTTTGGACAAATACAACAATATTTTCATGATGGCTGACTCCGGAGCCCGTGGTTCTAATCAGCAGATTAAGCAGCTTGCCGGTATGCGTGGCCTGATGGCGGATACCACAGGTAGAACCATTGAGCTTCCTATCAAGTCAAACTTCCGTGAGGGACTGGATGTATTGGAGTACTTTATGTCCGCACATGGCGCCCGTAAAGGTCTGTCCGATACCGCGCTGCGTACGGCTGACTCCGGTTATCTGACCAGACGTATGGTTGACGTTTCACAAGAGCTGATCATCCGCGAAGTGGATTGTATGGAAAGCAAGGATACCATTCCTGGAATGTGGGTATCTGCATTTATGGATGGTAAGGAAACCATTGAAGGGTTAAAGGACAGAATTACGGGAAGATATTCCTGTGAGGAAATTAAAGACAGAGATGGAAATGTTATCGTTAAGCCTAACCACATGATCACGCCCAGCCGTGCGGCAAAGATCCTTAGTGTGGGGGTAGACGAAAACGGGAATCCGGTTGAAAAAGTAAAGATCCGTACCATTCTCACCTGCCGTTCCCATGTGGGAATCTGTGCAAAGTGTTATGGGGCAAATATGGCAACAGGCGAAGCAGTGCAGGTAGGTGAGGCTGTGGGTATCATTGCGGCACAGTCGATCGGTGAGCCGGGTACCCAGCTTACCATGCGTACCTTCCATACGGGCGGCGTTGCCGGTGATGATATTACCCAGGGTCTTCCCCGTGTTGAGGAGCTTTTTGAGGCAAGAAAGCCGAAAGGTCTTGCGATCATTGCAGAATTTGGCGGTGTTGCAACCATTAAGGACACGAAGAAGAAACGTGAGATCGTGATCACAAATGATGAAACCGGAGAATCGAAGACTTATCTGATTCCTTATGGATCAAGGATTAAAGTGCTTGATGGCGCTGTACTGGAAGCCGGCGACGAACTGACAGAAGGAAGCGTCAACCCTCATGACCTTCTCAAGATTAAAGGAATCCGTGCAGTCCAGGATTATATGCTGCGCGAGGTGCAGAGGGTATACCGTTTGCAGGGTGTTGATATCAGTGATAAGCATATTGAAGTTATCGTGCGTCAGATGCTTAAGAAGGTCAGGATCGAGAATAATGGCGATACAGACTTCCTGCCCGGAACATTGGTGGATGTGCTGGAGTACGAAGACATTAATGAGCAGCTTTTTGCAGAGGGCAAAGAATTGGCAGAAGGCAAGCAGGTGATGCTTGGAATTACCAAAGCGGCATTGGCTACCAATTCCTTCTTATCTGCCGCATCCTTCCAGGAGACAACGAAGGTTCTCACGGAGGCGGCGATCAAAGGGAAGAGCGATCCGCTGATCGGCCTTAAGGAAAATGTGATCATTGGTAAGCTGATTCCGGCAGGTACCGGTATGAAGCGTTACCGCAGTACGATGCTTTCCACGGATGTGAATGAAGATACAAGTGTGGAGGCAGCGATAGAAGACGAGCTGATGGATGAGGATATGGAACTTTCCTTTGAAGAGGAGCTTGAGGAAGAATTTGCAGAGTTCGCAGACGAAGAAGAGGCAATAGAGGATGAAGATGCTCTGGTATCTGCGGCAGTAGAAGAATAAAGACTATCAAAATGACCCGGCAGTCAGGAACATGCCGGGTTGTTTTTCGGAAAACACAAGAAAATTATCAGGAAAGATATTGACAACCCAAAATTCTGCAAGTATACTATCTTAGTGTGCATTGATGGGCGCATGGGTTTTGTTGCCCAAAATGACAGAACTATTAATTTATAAACAGGAGGTGAAACAGAATGCCAACATTTAACCAGTTAGTCAGAAAAGGACGTCAGACATCAGTGAAGAAGTCAACGGCTCCCGCTTTTCAGAAAGGATGGAACTCCCTTCACAAGAAAGCAACCGATACTTCTGCTCCTCAGAAGAGAGGTGTTTGTACTGCTGTTAAGACAGCAACCCCCAAGAAGCCTAACTCAGCTCTGCGTAAAATTGCCAGAGTACGTCTTTCCAACGGGATTGAGGTAACAAGCTACATCCCCGGTGAAGGCCACAACCTTCAGGAGCACAGCGTTGTTCTTATCAGAGGCGGGAGAGTAAAGGACTTACCCGGTACAAGATACCATATTATCAGAGGTACGCTTGATACTGCTGGAGTTGCCAACAGGAAACAGGCTCGTTCCAAATATGGCGCTAAGAGGCCTAAGGCTGCTAAGAAATAGCCATTGGAGCAGATTGGACCCACAAATGTAAGCTAATTTAGTGTTGGAATTCTGTTACGAGATAAATTCCGCCAGGGGCGGAGGTTTGTTTGTAATGAGATTAACCCGCACGAACACAATAGGTGAGATTAGAATGACACACTGTGAGTACCGATGAATTAATTAAGTAATTAAGGAGGGAAGAACCGTGCCACGTAAAGGACATATTCAAAAGAGAGACGTATTAGCAGATCCTTTATACAATAACAAAGTGGTTACCAAGCTTATCAACAACATTATGCTGGATGGTAAGAAAGGGGTAGCTCAGAAGATCGTATACGGCGCATTTGCTAAAGTAGAAGAGAAGTCAGGCAAGCCGGCTCTTGAAGTTTTTGAAGAGGCAATGAACAATATCATGCCTGTTCTTGAAGTTAAGGCAAGACGTATCGGTGGCGCTACTTATCAGGTGCCCATCGAGGTAAGACCTGACAGACGTCAGGCGCTTGCTCTTCGTTGGCTTACAATGTTTTCTCGCAAGAGAGGCGAAAAGACAATGAAGGACAGACTGGCTAATGAGATTCTCGATGCTGCAAACAATACCGGTGCAGCAGTTAAGAGAAAAGAAGATATGCACAAAATGGCAGAGGCAAACAAGGCTTTCTCACATTACCGTTTCTAGTAAGCAGATGCGTTATGTATTTGTTTATGGGGATGGAAAGCTTTTGCCCAGACTAATATAAGGAGGAAAAACCTTTGGCTGGAAGAGAATATCCATTGGAGAGAACCAGAAACATTGGTATTATGGCTCATATCGATGCAGGTAAGACTACTCTGACAGAGCGTATCTTATACTACACCGGTGTTAACTATAAGATTGGGGATACTCATGAAGGAACTGCTACCATGGACTGGATGGAACAGGAGCAGGAAAGAGGTATCACCATCACATCAGCCGCTACCACATGCCACTGGACTTTGGAAGAAAATTGTAAACCCAAGCCGGGTGCGTTAGAGCATCGTATCAATATTATCGATACTCCTGGACACGTTGACTTCACAGTGGAAGTTGAACGTTCCCTGCGTGTACTCGATGGCGCTGTAGGCGTATTCTGTGCAAAAGGCGGTGTTGAACCCCAGTCAGAAAACGTATGGCGTCAGGCTGACACCTACAATGTACCGAGAATGGCATTTATTAATAAAATGGACATTTTAGGAGCCAATTTCTACGGGGCTGTAGAACAGATTAAGACCAGGCTTGGCAAAAATGCGATCATCCTTCAACTGCCTATTGGCAAGGAAGATGAATTTAAAGGAATTATTGATTTATTTGAAATGAAAGCATACATCTATAATGATGATAAGGGAGAAGACATTGATGTTACGGATATCCCTGACGACATGAAGGATGATGCAGAATTATACCGTTCAGAACTTATTGAAAAGATCTGTGAGTTAGATGATGATCTGACAATGATGTATCTGGAGGGTGAGGAACCTTCCGTGGAAGAAATGAAAAAAGTTCTGCGTAAGGCTACTTGCGAATGTACGGCAGTGCCTGTGTGCTGCGGTTCTGCGTACAGAAATAAGGGCGTACAAAAGCTTTTGGATGCAGTTTTAGAGTATATGCCTGCTCCCACAGATATCCCGGCAATTACGGGAACAGATTTGGATGGGAATGAAGTGGAAAGACATTCTTCTGATGAAGAACCTTTTTCTGCACTGGCATTTAAGATTATGGCTGACCCTTTTGTAGGTAAGCTTGCATTCTTTAGAGTATATTCCGGTATGATGAACTCCGGTTCTTATGTACTGAACGCAACAAAAGGTAAAAAGGAACGTGTAGGACGTATCCTTCAGATGCATGCAAATAAGAGGGCGGAACTGGATAAGGTTTATTCCGGTGATATTGCTGCAGCGGTTGGATTTAAGTTTACCACCACTGGCGATACTATCTGTGATGAGCAGCATCCTGTAATCCTTGAGTCTATGGAATTTCCGGAACCTGTTATTGAGCTTGCTATTGAGCCCAAGACGAAAGCAGGACAGGGTAAGATGGGCGAGGCCCTTGCAAAGCTGGCAGAAGAAGATCCTACTTTCCGTGCTCATACCGATCAGGAAACAGGACAGACGATCATTGCTGGTATGGGAGAGCTTCACCTGGAGATTATCGTAGACAGACTTCTGCGCGAATTTAAGGTGGAGGCAAATGTAGGTGCGCCTCAAGTTGCTTATAAGGAAACCTTTACCAAGACAGTAGAGGTGGATTCCAAATACGCAAAGCAGTCCGGTGGCCGTGGTCAGTACGGACATTGTAAAGTACGTTTTGAGCCTATGGATGCCAATGGAGAAGAACTGTTTAAGTTTGAATCCACTGTAGTCGGCGGTGCAATTCCGAAGGAATATATCCCGGCTGTAGGTGAAGGTATCGAGGAAGCTTCTAAGTGCGGTATCTTGGGTGGTTTCCCGGTATTGGGCGTTCATGCTACTGTATATGACGGTTCTTATCATGAGGTCGATTCCTCTGAAATGGCATTCCACATTGCCGGTTCTATGGCGTTTAAGGATGCTATGCAGAAAGCAAGCCCGATCTTGCTTGAGCCGATCATGAAAGTGGAAGTTACTATGCCGGAAGACTATATGGGCGATGTAATCGGAGATATCAATTCCCGTCGTGGACGTATTGAAGGTATGGAAGATATCGGTGGCGGCAAGATGGTAAAAGCATATGTCCCACTTTCCGAAATGTTTGGTTATGCTACAGACCTTCGTTCCAGGACACAGGGACGTGGTAACTATTCCATGTTCTTTGAAAAGTATGAGCCGGTTCCGAAGAGCGTACAAGAAAAAGTTTTGGCAGCAAAGACGAAATAAAGGCAAGTAAGCTTTCTCTTTCAGAGAAAGTCTTGGCTGCAAAGACCAAATAAAAGCAATTAATGCTTGAAAATATCGGTGTTTTTTACTATAATCAAAGATAGCCGAGTATGAATCGAAACTATTTATTTTTCTATTATTTAAAGGAGGACTTTAAGAAATGGCTAAAGCTAAATTTGACAGATCCAAAACCCATTGTAATATTGGTACCATTGGTCACGTTGATCATGGTAAAACAACTTTAACAGCAGCAATCACAAAGGTACTGTCTGAGAGAGTTGCTGGTAATGAAGCTACAGACTTCGAGAACATCGACAAGGCTCCCGAAGAGAGAGAAAGAGGTATTACAATTTCTACAGCTCACGTTGAGTACTCAACAGAGAAGAGACATTATGCACACGTTGACTGCCCTGGACATGCTGACTACGTTAAGAACATGATCACAGGCGCTGCTCAGATGGACGGCGCTATCTTAGTAGTAGCTGCTACCGATGGTGTTATGGCTCAGACAAAGGAGCACATCCTTCTGTCCCGTCAGGTAGGCGTGCCTTATATCGTAGTATTCATGAATAAGTGCGATATGGTAGACGATCCTGAGCTGCTTGAGCTGGTAGAGATGGAAATCACAGAACAGCTTGAAGAATATGAATTCTCAGATTGTCCGATTATTAAGGGTTCTGCTCTTAAGGCTCTGGAAGATCCTCAGAGTGAGTGGGGCGACAAGATCATGGAACTCATGAGCACCGTTGATGATTATATTCCGGATCCTCAGAGAGAGACAGATAAGCCTTTCCTTATGCCTGTAGAGGACGTATTTACTATCACAGGCCGTGGTACAGTTGCTACTGGTAGAGTAGAGCGTGGTACACTTCATCTTAATGAGGAAGTTGAAATCGTTGGTATCAAGGAAGAGACCCGTAAGACTGTTGTAACTGGTATCGAAATGTTCCGTAAGCTGCTTGACGAGGCTCAGGCTGGTGATAACATTGGTGCACTGCTTCGTGGTGTTCAGAGAACTGAAATCGAAAGAGGACAGGTTCTTTCCAAACCCGGTTCAGTTAAGTGCCACACAAAGTTTACCGCTCAGGTTTACGTTTTGACCAAAGATGAAGGTGGACGTCACACTCCTTTCTTCAACAACTATAGACCTCAGTTCTATTTCAGAACAACCGACGTAACTGGTGTATGTAACCTTCCTGCAGGTACAGAAATGTGTATGCCTGGTGATAACGTAGAGATGACAATTGAATTGATTCATCCTATCGCTATGGAGCAGGGTCTTACTTTTGCTATCCGTGAGGGCGGTAGAACAGTAGGTTCTGGAAGGGTTGCTACAATCATTGAGTAATTGATGGATTTGTATCAGACTTAAAGTAAAATGAGTGCCGCAATCCCTTGTTATGAGGGGTTGCGGTTTTCTTATGGGCTGAAAAAAACAGCGAACAAAAAAACCTTTTTCAATTTTATGGATTGAAAAAAGGTTCTGTGATACAGATTTGATACACATGAGCAGTTTTTATAATATCGTATTGATTTAGATAAAACCAAATTAGAATAATGTACTGCTTATGCGTTCTTATCTTTATGAGGCCATTGAATTTTCCACTCAAAGTATTCTTCACTGGTAATTTTACCGGAAGCAAGTTCTTCTTTTTTCTTCATCCATTCGGACAGAAAATCATCCAATAATGAATAATTGAAACCAATACAGATATGTTTCTCGCTTTTTTTCTTTTTGTCGACAACTTCATACAGGGGCATATTATAATGCTCGTCTAATTCAAATAATGTAAACATAACATCTTCTGCAGCATATAATGTTGGTTCATCAATGGAACGGTAGCTACAGTCTAAGGCATCTGCCATTTGCTGGATCATATCAGATTTTGGAGTTCTGTTGCCAAGTTCGTATTGTCGGATGCGGACATCAGAAAGCCCGACAGCTTCGCCAAGTTGAGACTGTGTCATTTTACGGAATGTGCGGATTCTTTTTATTCGTTCACCAATAGCCATAGTTTTGTACCACCTTTACAGTAACGATTTAGTTTCTAATAATACAGTAACATATTTATTTCTGTAGGGCAATGAAATCCTGTTCATATAATGATTTTTACCGGACAGTTTTTATAATGGCTTGTTTATCTGTATTGATGAGATAAATAATAGTTCGATTATATTTATAAGAGGGTAAATGAAACATCAAAAAGAATAGTTTAACCATTTATATATAAGTATTGACAGAAACAATAATGTTACTATGTAATATATAAAACAGTAACATAAAAGTTACTATATAAAAAGGAGGGAATGCAGATTATATTTATCAGTATCAGTGTAAGGGGGTAAATGACTATGGCACAAAGATTTTTGACTGCAAAAGAAGTTGCAATACAGCTTCATGTGGCAGAATCTACAGCTTATGTAATTATCCGAAGATGGAATAAGGAATTAGAGGAGATGGGATATTTCATAAAAGCAGGTTCTATACCGGAAGCATATTTCGCAAAGAAGTGTTATGGATATACAAATGAGTAATAAATGCACATATTTTTGTGTTAGAAATATGTAAATGAGAATTTCAGGCGGAAAATAAAGGATAGATTTAAAGGAGGAAGAGGTATGCCAATATATAAGGATAAGGAAAGAGATACATGGTTCTGCAAGTTTAATTATAAGGACTGGAGGGATGAAACGAAAACCAAATTGAAGAGAGGATTTAGGACGAAAAAGGAAGCACAGGAATGGGAAAGAGAATTTCTTCAGGTACAGCAGGCAGACATGGATATGGAGTTTTCAAAGTTTGTAGATGTTTATTTTACGGATAAGGCACCCAGATTGAAAGAAAGAACCATAGAGACGAAGCGAATTATGTTAGATACAAGAATTATACCGTATTTTGGGAAACTCCGGATGAATGCGATTAAGCCAGCAGATATCATGAAATGGCAGAATGATATGATGGATCAGGACTATAAGCCAACCTATCTAAGGATGCTGCAAAACCAAGTGACAGCAGTTTTCAATCATGCTGAACGATTCTATGGATTAAAAGATAATCCCTGTAAAAAAATTGATAAAATGGGAAAAGCAAATGCGAGGGAACTTAATTTTTGGACAAAAGAAGAATATGACAGGTTTATTCAAAATTTTGATGAGAAGGAAGAAATGTATCGTCTTATGTACCAAATGCTGTTCTGGTTAGGATGCAGGGTTGGTGAACTGCTTGCAATTTGCTATGGAGATATCAACTTTAAAGAAAAAACGGTATCTATTACAAAGACATATTATCGGAGGAACAAAACGGACTATATTACAGCACCGAAAACAGAAAGTTCAAACCGTATTGTGACTATGCCTGATTTCCTTGTGGAAGAACTAAAGGCATACACAGATAAGATGTATGAATTGAAAGCAGAAGAAAGGATTTTTATGGTAACGGACAGAGCAGTACAGAAGAAGATGAAGCAGAAAGCAGATAAACTGAATTTGAAACATATTCGTGTACATGATCTGCGGCATTCGCATATTGCTTTCCTTATTGAAAAGGGAACACAGCCGCTTATTATTTCAAAACGTGTTGGTCACGATTCAGTGACGACTACCATGAATATTTATGGGCATTTGTATCCGGATAAACAAAAGCAGTTGGCAGATATGTTAAATGCGGAAGCAACAGGAGAAATGCAGAATAACGTGGTTGACATGGGAGCAGAAGTAAGATTCCGGAAGAGTGGTGGCTGGTAAGGAGGGAGTTTATGAGAAGCAATACGGATATGGTTATTAAAGCGTCTGAATAAATGAGTAGACTGTGCGGCGGGTAGCCGATATTTTTGGATACTTTGCTTGATTAGATTTCATTGGAGAGGGCAGCCTGTGTCAAGTATTTTCGGCTAGGACTAAAATACTTGACACAGGCTGCCCTCTCCAATATCATTTCAGGGGCGAAGTGTTCAAAAAGGTGGAAAAGTAGTAAAAGAAGTAAAAGATAGGAAAAATGGCGTCAAAAATGGATGTTTTGACAGCAAAAGCATCTTTATTAACAGTGTACTGCTGTCAGTGAAAGATACGAAAAATATGGAGGCGTCAATTTATAGTGGAATGAAGTCATACAGAAAATAGTTGGCGCTGGGAATAGGTGAATTGCAGTCAAATAATGAAGAGATGGCGTCAGATTTATGTTACTTGGCGTCATTATTGTAATTTAGCAGTTTTTAAGGGGGTTCGGGGTACTCCCCGACAAGATGGGGGTGTCGCAAAATCATCAAATCAGATGATTGAGCGAACCCCCTGCTCTAGTT
>CAJUCN010000004.1 GCA_910585005.1 uncultured Lachnospiraceae bacterium
CAGGAAGGTTGGGAAGTATTTTCGGTGTTCGGTTTTGGGGGCATGTCCCATGAAATAGCAGATAGTTATTATTTTGTTTTTGGAGGATTGTTTGACAGCAATCCTTTTTTATGTTGTAAAAAATTGTATTGTTTGCAAATAAGTTATATGATATAATGTCCTAGAAAGCACTAAGGTGTTTTACAAGAGTACAGAAAGGCATGGGTAATAGGAATGGATAGTAAGATTCTTCTTGAAAACGGAACAAATGAACTTGAGGTTTTAGAATTTGTATTAGATGGGAATTCTTATGGCATTAATGTTGCCAAGATAAAAGAAATAATTGCTTATCAGACGGTCACACCTGTGCCAAATGCACATCCTAGTATTGAAGGTATATTTATGCCGAGAGATACTATGATTACGGCGATAGATTTGAAGAATTGCTTGCAGCGTGGACAGTCTGAACCGGGTGGTTTGTTTATTATCACTAATTTTAATAAACTTGATATTGCTTTTCATGTTGATGAGGTAAGGGGCATACATAGAGTATCATGGAAGGATATTATCAGGCCAGGGGCAACTGTGTCTACAGCGGAAGAAAGCATTTCCACAGGAATTGTAAAGATAGAGGATCGGCTGATCATTATTTTGGATTTTGAAAAGATTGTTACGGACATTAGTCCTGAGACAGGTTTGCGGGTCAGTGAGATTGATGAATTAGGAGATAGGAGAAGAAGTGATGTTCCGATATTAATTGCGGAAGATTCTATCTTACTTAACAAGTTGATTGTTGAATCCCTTAAGCGTGCAGGTTATACCAATCTGATCCACACGGGCAATGGCCAAGAAGCGTATGATATTATTTGTGAGTGTAAGAAAGACGGTACTTTAAACCAGCATGTTCAATGTATTATCACAGATATTGAAATGCCGATTATGGATGGGCACAGGTTGACTAAGCTTGTCAAAGAGGATGAAGAAACAAAAGATATTCCGGTTATTATTTTCTCATCACTTGTCAATGATGAGATGAAGAGAAAATGCGAAGCATTGGGGGCTAATGCCCAGCTTTCTAAACCGGAAATTGCAAATTTAGTAAGGGTTATTGATAGTCTGGTAGATAAAAAATAGCAGATCAACGATGATAAGGTCAATGATTACGGTAAGAGCCGGAAGTATTTCCGGCTCTTATTAAGTAAATGTGAGGGAAACCGGAAGTGATAACTACAGAAATAGGATATATTGTTTCAAAAATGAATGAGGCAGAACTGGTTTTGGTTGGTTTAGGGGAAGAATTGGATTTGATAGGGCAGTTTCCGGTATGTGAGAGAAGTTCTTACCTTGAAAAAAACGAAAACCTTCTTCCCTTTGTCCGCAAAATTATGATAGAGGAGAAGAAATCCCAGTTTTTTGAAGTTTATGATAATCTTGCACGATGCCTGAAAGAGAAAAATTATTTTATAGTTTCTTTATGTCAGGATGGATTGATAAAGAATTCCAGACTGAATCAGGAACGGATCGTAGAGCCATGTGGAAATTATGAGAGACTTCAATGCGGTAAGGCTTGCAGCGATGATCTGTATGAGATTCCGGAAACTTTTTTAAGTACGTTGAAAAAGGAGCTTTCGTGCAAGGAAGACGTTTTGCCAGAGGTTCCTAAATGTCCCCATTGTGGGAATGACCTTGTGTTTAATAATTTGAATGCAGAAAACTATTTAGAAGAGGGATATTTGGATCAATGGGCCGTTTACAAAAAATGGCTGCAGGGAACTGTCAATAAAAAAGTTTGCATTTTAGAGCTTGGCGTTGGAATGAAGTATCCCACTGTGATAAGATGGCCTTTTGAAAAAATTACCTTTTTTAATCAAAAGGCGGAACTTTTTCGGGTACATAGCAGATTGTATCAGATGACGGAAGAAATTAAGGAGAGAGGTTTTGGAATATGTCAAAGCCCTCAAGTTTTTTTAAAGGAATTGTCGAATGAATTTTAGTATGGTAAACTAGTTAAATAACGGAAAATGAAAGTAGGGGTTGATTATGGCTACTGATGAAGAATATCTTGACAATTTATTGAAATCAATGACAGATGATAAGGCAGCGCCAGCCAGATCACTTGACGATGCTTTTGCTGGTTTTAACGATTTTGAAGAAGTGGGTCATGTGACTGACTCGGCAGACACAAATGATCTTTCTGAGGGCGATATGCTATTTGAGGATAATGTTTTGTCTGAGAGCGATATGTTTTCAGATCAGGATATATCCTCTTCAGGCGATGATGATTGGATGAATGATTTGAGTGCGCTTTTAGGGCAGGAAGATTCATCTGAAATCCAACAGTCAATGGAAGAGATTGATAAGATAAATTTTGAAAATCTTATTGATAAGCTAGGTGATGGCGATGATGAATTAGATGAGATCAATGGTCTTTTGATGAATGCGGAACAAGACGGGGCTGTTGATGACGATATGCTGGCACTCTTAGAGGGAATTGATAATAGCGGAGAGCAGGAAGATTCTTTAGAAGTTTTTAATGTTTTGGATGAACTTGTCTCTGAGGATGATTCCAAGCCAATAGAGGAAACAGAAAAAGAAGCTGATGTTTTGGTAGAAACGGAAGAAAAGCCGCCTGCAAAAGAAAAAAAGAAGCGTGTTAAGAAGGAGAAGCCCGAAAAGAAAAAGCCTGAGAAGAAAAGGAAACTTTTTGGTAAAAAGAAACGTACCGAACAGGTTGAAGATGCAGAGATCCAAACAGAAATGATAGTGCCTTTTGAAGTTGCGGAATCTGTTATTGAGCGGGAAAAAAGAGCGGCAATGGAAGGGCAAAAGATGGAAAGTGTGACACAGGAAGAAGAGCTTGAAGAGGAAACAGGCGGTCAGTCAGAGGAGGCAGAAAAGGAAATAGAAACTGTGCCAGAGAATGAAGAGGATTCTGAGAAGACTTCCAAGCCAAAGGAAAAAAAGCAGGGATTTTTTGCACGCTTGTTCACGGCGCTTACCAGCGAAGAGGAAGAAAACCTGTCCGAGGAAAATAAAGAAATCCTGAATGAACTGGCAGAAGAAGATAAAAAGAAAAAAGAAAAGAAAAAGAAAGAAAAGAAGGAAAAAAAGAGTAAAAAAGAAGTAAAAAAGAAACCTCCTAAAAAGCCAAAGAAAGAGAAAGCACAGAAGACGAAAGAAAGTGATACTCCGATGGAAAGGCCAGGGAAGCCGATTGGAGCCAAAACTTTATTGGTATTAGTCGCTTTTTGTGCAACAATACTTGGAAGTGTCATATTGCTTAGCTTTTTCCTCCCGGAATATGCGGATAAGATGGCAGCAAGGAGCGCTTTTAGCAAGGGCGACTATGAAACAGTATATACGTTATTGTATGATAAGAAATTAACTTCTAATGATAATTTGATTTTTAAGAGGGCGGAAACGATTCGGATCATAGAGCGGAGAGTTGAGGCTTATGAGAACAGGCTTGTATTAGGGAAAGAATTGGAAGCGTTGGATTCACTTCTGAAAGGCGTAGGATGTTATCAAACCCTTGTAGAGGCGGATGAGTATGGGGTACGGCAGGAAGTAAATGCCATTTACCAGCAGATCTGCAGTATATTGGAAAACAACTACGGAATTACGGAAGAAGAGGCAATGGAGATCAATTCTTATGACAGTGAGGCTTACACAAGAAGACTTCAGTCAGTTGTTTATGGAACGCCTCTTGGGAGTGCTGACCCAGAAGTGGAGACAGAAGAACCTGCTGAACAACAGCCAACACAGGATACTTCTTCGGAAGATCTTTTACCGGAAGACATCCTTCCCGAAGAAGAGGACATAATGAGTAATTGATTTTGCAAGTAATTAGCCAATTGGCTGTGAATTTGTTGGCTGGCCGGAGGTTGGAATGACAGCGATCATTGATTATGATGCAGGAAACATTAAAAGTGTGGAAAAAGCGCTGCAAGCGCTTGGAGAGGAAGCAGTAATTACCAGGGACAGAAATGTTTTATTACATGCGGACAGGGTGATTCTCCCAGGCGTGGGAGCCTTTGGCGATGCTATGGGGAAGTTGCATCTTTATGGGCTTATAGAGATCATTCACGAGATTGTAAACCGGGGAACTCCGTTTCTGGGGATCTGTCTTGGATTACAGCTTTTATTTGAGAAAAGCGAAGAAAGTGAAAATGTTGCAGGATTAGGTCTTTTGCAAGGTGAAATTATAAGGATACCGGAAAGCAACGGGCTGAAAATCCCTCATATTGGCTGGAACTCATTAAACTTTCCTCATGAGGGCAGACTTTTTAAAGGGATTGAAGAGGAAACTTATGTATATTTTGTACACTCTTATTACCTGAAAGCGGCAGATGAGGGAATTGTGAAGGCGACGACAGAGTATGGAGTTACCATTCATGCCTCTGTGGAAAAGGATAACCTTTTTGCCTGCCAATTTCATCCTGAAAAGAGCTCCGAAGTAGGGCTTCAGATTTTAAGAAATTTTATTGCTGTATAGGGAATGGAGGAAGAGTAAATGCATACCAAGAGAATCATTCCCTGTCTGGATGTCAATAACGGAAGAGTGGTTAAGGGAACGAATTTTGTTAATTTGCGGGACGCAGGCGATCCTGTTGAGGTAGGAAAAGAATATGATAAGGCTGGGGCTGACGAGCTGGTTTTTTTGGATATTACAGCATCATCCGATGCCAGAGCCATTAAGACAGAACTGGTGCGTAGGGTGGCGGAAACGATTTTTATCCCTTTTACGGTAGGTGGTGGTATCAGGACGGTAGAGGATTTCAAGATGATTCTGAGAGAAGGGGCGGACAAGGTAGCTGTCAATTCTGCGGCAATTATGAATCCGGCGCTGATCAGTGAGGCTGCCGATAAATTTGGAAGCCAGTGTGTGGTGGTAGCAATTGATGCCAAGAAACGGGCAGATGGTGCGGGATGGAATATTTTTAAGAACGGCGGGCGTGTGGATATGGGAATGGATGCCGTAGAATGGGCCATGAAAGCTACAGAGCTTGGAGCCGGGGAAATTCTTCTTACCAGTATGGATTGTGACGGGACTAAGGCAGGATATGATGTGGAACTGACCAGGATAGTAGCTGAAAATGTGACGGTTCCGGTTATCGCTTCCGGCGGCGCTGGCACGAAAGAACATTTTAGGGAAGCGCTTGTGGACGGAATGGCAGAAGCAGTACTTGCGGCTTCTTTATTCCATTATAAAGAATTGGAAATTAAGGAAGTGAAAGAGTATTTAAGGAACAGCGGAATATCTGTCAGGCTATAATTTACATGGAAAGGAGGAAGAAGCAATGGCAATGATCAATAACGATTGGCTTTCTTGTATTCAGGATGAGTTTAAAAAACCTTATTACAAAGAGTTGTATCAGTTTGTAAAAAATGAATATCGTACCCATGTAATCTATCCGCCAGCGGATGACATATTTAATGCATTTCATTTCACACCGTTAAGCCAGGTTAAGGTGTTAATTTTGGGACAAGATCCCTATCATGGGGAACACCAGGCACATGGGTTGTGTTTTTCTGTTTTACCGGATCAGCCGGAGCTTCCGCCATCTTTGCAGAATATTTATAAAGAACTTGAAGATGATTTAGGATGTTTTATTCCTAATAATGGCTATTTAAAAAAGTGGGCGGATCAGGGAGTGCTTATGCTAAATACAGTATTGACTGTCCGGGCGCATCAGGCAGGTTCCCATCAAGGAAAGGGATGGGAGCAGTTTACAGATGCGATTATCCAGGCGGTAAACGCACAGGATCGTCCGGTTGTCTACTTGTTGTGGGGTAAACCAGCCCAAAGTAAGATCCCGATGCTTACCAATCCGAGACATTTGATTTTGAAGGCGCCTCATCCAAGTCCGCTTTCTGCTTACAGAGGCTTTTTTGGATGCAGGCATTTTAGCCAGGCCAATGCATTTTTACAGAGGAATGGGATAGAACCCATTGATTGGCAGATCGAAAATTTATAAGAATATTAAGGATAGCTGTAACATTAACAGCCACAAGAGTGATTCTTTTTGTGGCTGTTTTTCATTTTTAGTTGACAAAACAGTAAATTTTTATTATAGTGTTCCTGTAAAGAAACACTATAAAAGGACATCATATGGAAGAAAGTGAAGTATTAAACAAATTAGGATTGTTTGGGCTTACCAGACAGGAAGCAACTCTTTATCTGTGCATGTACCGTTACGGAGGCCTTACTGGTTATGAAGGGGCTAAATACACGGGAATATCCAGGTCTAATGTGTACAGTGCCCTTTCCGGGCTGGCAGATAAAGGTGCAGCCTATTTGGAACAGGGAAGCGCAAGCAAATATATTGCTGTGCCTATCGGGAAATTCTGCGAAAATAAGATCAGGGGGCTTCAACGGGAAAAAAATTATTTGATAGAAAATATTCCCGTTATGAAAGAACAGGAGATCGGATATATCACAATTACCGGAAGTGCAAATATTCTGGATAAAGTGACGGAGATGATTTTGGAAGCGAAAATGCGGATCTATCTTTCCGCTTCCGCTTCTATGATCAGTCAATTAGGAAAGGAGCTTACGAAAGCCCTTGAAAAGGAAATCAAGTTGGTACTGATTACGGATAACGTGCCGAAAGATCCCATTCTGAAAAAAAAGAGTATTTGTTACCTGACGGATGGCAGAGGGGGCAGTATCAGGTTAATCATTGATTCTGCCTATGCACTGACCGGAGAATTAACCGGGAAAAGGGATGACACCTGCCTTTATACCGGACAAGAAAATTTTATCAAAGTGTTTAAGGAAGCGTTGAGAAATGAAATCAAGCTGATTGAGCTTCAAGGAGGAGAAAATGAAAAAGATACCATTTGTAACTAGGGAAAAAGTACAGGAAATCGTACAGGAATATCCTACGCCTTTTTATCTGTATGATGAAAAGGGAATTAGGGAAAATGCAAGGGCGGTGAAGGAGGCGTTTGCATGGAACCCGGGGTTTAAGGAATATTTTGCGGTAAAGGCAACGCCCAATCCATATTTGATCCATATTTTACAGGAATATGGCTGCGGATGCGATTGTTCTTCCATGACAGAGCTGATGATCAGTGAAGCGATGGGGATCACAGGACATGAAATCATGTTTTCTTCCAATGACACGCCAGCGGAGGAATATAGGTATGCACAAAAGCTGGGAGCTATTATCAATCTGGATGATATCACCCACATTGAATTTCTGGAAAAAACACTTGGGACGCTTCCTGAAACGATAAGCTGTAGATATAATCCCGGCGGGGTATTTCAGATGAGTAATGGGATCATGGACAATCCCGGGGATTCCAAATATGGTTTTACTACGGAACAGATGTTTGAAGGGTTCCGTATTTTAAAGGAAAAGGGCGTTAAATATTTTGGTATTCATGCATTTCTCGCAAGTAACACAGTATCGAATGAGTATTATCCGGTTCTGGCTAAAGAACTGTTTGAACTGGCAGTAAAACTGAAGAAAGACACTGGCGCAGAGATTCGATTTATTAATCTGTCCGGTGGTGTAGGAATTCCCTATACGCCGGATCAGGAACCTAACGATATCCGGGCAATCGGGGAGGGCGTCCGCAAAGTGTATGAGGAAGCGCTTGTGCCTGCCGGTATGGGGGATGTGGCAATCTATACGGAAATGGGACGTTTTATGATGGGGCCATACGGACAGCTTGTGACAAAGGCGATCCATGAGAAGCATACCTATAAGGAATATATTGGAGTGGATGCATGTGCGGTAAACCTGATGCGCCCTGCCATGTATGGGGCATATCATCATATCACGGTGCTTGGCAAGGAAGAGGCAGGATGCGATCACAAGTATGATGTGACAGGATCGCTTTGCGAGAACAATGATAAATTTGCAGTTGACCGGATGCTGCCGGAAATTGAGAAGGGCGATTACCTGGTAATTCATGACGCCGGAGCGCATGGCTATGCAATGGGATATAATTATAATGGGAAGTTAAAATCGGCGGAACTTCTTCTTAGGGAAGACGGGAGTGTGGACTTGATCAGAAGGGCGGAAACGCCGAAGGATTATTTCTCCACATTTGAAGGATTGGATTTTTACGATAGGCTGATGTTATCATATAAATGAAATTGATTAAAAAAGCAGGTCGCAGGATCTGCTTTTTGGCTATCAGGAAAGGCTTCTTGAATTCGTAAAATGAAAATAAGAAAAATTATGGTAAAGGCTGGAACATATTTCATAATTCAGAGGGAATAGAAAGCCAAGAGGGGCAGAAATTTTAAATTATTGCACAATATCTTGACAAAATACTTGAATTAATTTCGAGATATAGTAAAATAAGAATATATGTGCAACGGAGGAGAGGCATGTCATGACGGCAAATAGCCTGATGGTTGGGGGGAGACGGTTCCGTACACGGGCAGATTATGAGGCGGCATTGCGTGACCAAAAGAAAATTGATGCCATCAGATCACAGAAGGATTTAAATGATCCGAAGCAGCTCATGGAATTATACAGGGAACTGCAAGTTGGTGCGTATCGTTTTGAAAGTCCTGTGGGAACGGATTTCGATGATGAGATATACGATAAGGTCGAAAATCTCAAGAAACAGGGAACTACCGGAGAAAATGCAGGAGAAGTTTCCACTAATCGCAAAGGAAAGACCCCTGGGAAATCAAAAAGTAGTAAGCAGAAGAAACAAGTACATAACATTACTGAATATGATAAGGATATGCAAAAGCAGATCCTTGAGGAATTGAAACGGCAGGAGAGGCGAAGGCGTCTTATCGTGATTGCTGCTTCGCTGGTGGCAATAGCTTGTTTCAGTTATTTTGGGGTCTATTACTTTTTTAGTATCAGGACGAATATGGATTATGAGCAGTTGGCAGAGTTAAAGGGAAGCGATGCACTTACGGTAAACCAGTCATCACCCAATGATTTCTCCCTTCATAAGACCTCAGTAAAGTTGCCGGATGTGCTGGATGAATATAAAACTTTATACGAAAAAAATAAAAAGCTAATCGGATGGCTTAAAATTGACGATACAATAATAGATTACCCCGTAATGCAGACTTCAAACAATGAGTATTACTTAGACCATAATTTTAATCAGGAATATGACAAGAATGGCAGTCTTTTTCTTGACTGTGACTGTAATATTTATCCCAGGTCCACGAATCTCATTATTTACGGGCATCACATGAAGTCGGGGCAGATGTTCGGTCAGCTTCAAAAGTATGCAAAGGAATCATATGCTGAAAAACATTCACTGATACAGTTTGACAGTATCTATGAGAAGGCAACCTACCAAGTCATGTATGTATTCCGATCCCAGGTATACAATGAAGATGATTTGGTTTTTAAGTATTATCAGTTTATTAATGCAAATTCAGAAGAAGAATTTAATTCTTACATGAAAGAGATGGCAGCCATGAGCCTGTATGATACAGGAGTTACGGCAAGCTATGGAGACAGTCTTTTGACATTGTCAACCTGTGACCACTCACAGACGGATGGAAGGTTTGTGGTGGTAGCAAAAAGAATTAAGTAACCAAAAGGAGTGTTACAAGAAATGGCTAAGACGACCAAAAAGAAAAACAGAAAATTAAAAAGACAGATTAGAAAGACGGTAGGCGCACTGCTTATGGTCTCTGCAATTACTGTGGCGGCGATTCCGGTGCAGGATGTCAGTGCAAATCCGGCAGATAATGGGACGATGCCTATAAAAGTGGCAGTGGTAGATGCCAAAATATCGGATGCCAATTATCACTTTTCTGATGCTACATCGCCCTATGAAAGTAATATACCTCATGCCAGCACATCCAATGATGAGAATGAAAAGATTGTATATACTTCTGGAGATGGTAACTATCAATTTGTATATATGGATCCCAGCGGTTCAGGTATGAATAAGGTGGCTGTCATTTTGCAATACAATGGCGGTTTTATTAAAGATAACAATCTGGTAATTCCGAACAGTTTGGAAGCTTACCGGAAATATACAGATAATGTTTCAGCAAGGGATTTTTGTCTTGTATCAAAGGATAATGGTTTTTTGTATTATAAGGCGATGGTGCAAAAGCGTGAATACGGAGACACTGGCGAATTGTTATATAACGTTAGAGATATAGATGATCCTAATGGTGAAAACGGCAAGAAGGTGGTTAAGCAGACAGACTTAGAACCATGGCCTGAATGGAATGATCATGCATATATTGAACGGAAAACGGTTACGGATACGGAAACAGGGGCAGAAAAAATAGAAGAAATTCCTCATAGAGTTGATCCGATTATGGTAGAGCAATTTTTCCCTTGTTATTATGAAAGTAGAGATAGGGAGGATGGATGGGGACATTTGAGAGATCCTCAGCTATATTATTATGAAGGGGATGCTCCATATGATAATCCAGCCAACTATAAACCGGCAGGAGGAAGTTCAGATAAAGAAAGAATTGATGCTATAGTGGCATACATTGGAGCAGAGACTGTCACAGGAAAGGACGGAAAATGGGAGTTAGGTGATGCAATTGTAAGACCTGAAGATGGTGTTTTTGCAGGAGAAGCTAATATCAAATCGCTTACAATGAGTGAGAACATCAGAGGAATCAGTGATTATGCATTTTATGACTGTACGAACCTGGAAAGTGTAACTCTGAACAATGGTCTTGAAATTATTGGAAATGGGGCATTTGCTGAGTGTACACATTTGACGACATGTTCCATCGATCCGTATGCCAAAATTAAGGCAATCGGAAAAGATGCGTTTTACAATTGCCGTGCAATGACTTCATTTACAGCGCCTAATGCGCTCCAGGCGTTAGGAGACAATTGCTTTGAAGGTTGTGCAACTTTAACATCGGTTGATTTTAGCGGAAGCAATAAAGATGGAAATACCTCATTAAGAGAATTGGGATACCATCTTTTTAAGGGATGTTCATCATTAAGTGAAATTCAATTTCCACTGTATTATGAAGAAGAAGATATTGATGTAGATATGTTTGAAGGGTGCACTAGTTTACAAAAAATTATCATCCCTGCAGGAAACACAAAACTTAAAATAGGTGAATTCCATATTGCTGGAAAAGAATTTACAGATAAGGATGGAGACACACATAACTATCCTACATGTTATGCAGAAGGAGAGGGATGGAAAAGGTTTAAGGAGACCGTATGGCAGAGTTTCTATTTTGAAGGAGCAGATAAGTCTAATATCCATGACTCCGCTTCGGAAGGGTCTGTGGCATTTAAGTATGCCGGACAGGATCTGTACGAGAAGATTGAGTTTGAGAGAGACGCTGTATTAGATAGCGGTAAGCCGGAAGAGGAAAAAAGCGCTAAAGTCACATACCAGGTAAATAGTAAGAATGAATTGGTGAAATTCCAGATCAATACATATGATGATAATGGGCAGACGAAGTCTTATCAGCCTGAAAACATTACGATTCCTGAAACCATAGGGCCTTACAATATTTCTGCTATAGGGCAAGGCAGTTTCAATGATAATTGTTACTTAAAGCGGATTACGATTCCTGCTTCCGTTGTATCCATTGGATCAAATGCTTTTAGAGGATGTCATAATCTTGAGACAGTTATGTTTACGGATGCGGCTACCATAACAGATATAGGCGCGGATGCATTTAAAACACAAGATACAACTTGTAAAGATCCTTTGTACAGCGATGATGGGTATACGGGTGAGGAACCTAAGCTTTATTTCGTAGGGGCAATGCTAAAGGATGATGGCACAGATACGGAAACGTTTAAATATGCTATGAATGGAAGCAGCAACATTAATAATAACAGACAGGAAAAGTTTTGGATTACATGTCATAGTGGATGGCCTACGAACCTTGAGGTACGGTATAACTATAATGATGGAACAAAGGAAGGGGAAGCACAGCTTGTAGGCTACCCTAGATATGAGACTCTAAAAAACAATGCGGCTGAGTGGGTAAAAAGCTTGCCTTATGTTACGAGTGGTAATGAGGCAGAGTATTTAAGAAAAGTTGAAAATGCAACAAAATATTATGATGGTGATACCTCAGTACGTCCTACGGAAGATGAAACAGCTCTTGTGGACGCGGCTGTAAGACTGGTGATTCCTGCCAGCGTAGATAGTATACAGCCAGGATTGTTTTCTGGGTATACTTACGATGAAAACGGTGAGGCCGTGCAGGCGGACGAAAATGGAAATGCGTTAAAACTTGACGCAAATGAAAATTTGATACGGTTTGATGAGAAAGGGAATGAAATAAAGGCGGATGAATTCGGTAATTACGAATTGAAAAAGGATGATAATGGTGATGATATTCCATTGATTCCGATTAGAAATGCAGATGACAAGTTAGAAAAAATACTCATTAATGGTGTCAAAAAGATTGAACCATATACGTTCAAAAATTGTATTGGTATGTCTGGTGCAGAAATTATTGGCAGTAGCTTGATAGATGACTATGCATTTGAAGACTGTGACCAATTAACTCAGGTGACATTGGGAACGATTTTGGAAGATACCGGTAAACGTCCTTTCAAAGGGTGTGATGCGTTAATGGGTGTTACATGCTTAGAGCCTTCGGTGTTTAGTTACAGCAATGGGATCTTATATAGGAATACTGGCAATGGGCTGGAAATTGTTGAATGTCTGGAAAACAGAGGAAAAACAGGTGGCACAGGTTCATACAATGTAGGGCCAGATGAACTGGTAGGCGTATCGGCCATTAAGGACGAAGCTTTCGCATCTTGTGAGAATTTAGCCCAGGTAGACTTATCCAAGACTACGGTAGATATTATTCCAAATGGCTGCTTTAAGGACACACAGTTAAACAGTATTGTTCTACCAAGTACGTTAAAAAAGATCTTAGCAGAATCGTTCCAAGATGGCGGGGCAAAAAGGCTGGTGGTATATTTTAAGGGTGATCCAATGACGATTGAAGAGGACGCGTTTAAACAAACCATCCCAGGAAAGGAACAGCAAGAGGTTATTTTCCAGTGTTCTCCAAAGTCAAATGCAGATTACTATGCAATGGACTATGATTATATTAATTCCAGTGATGATGAGGTCGTTCAGGAGTTTATAGTAGAATTTTGGAATTTGCCTGATTATCCGGCCATGACCAATATGGTCAGGATTGATAAACAGACGGTGCGGGCAGGAGAGGATGCTATTCCGCCAGAAGAAAATCCTACTTGTAATGATCCTAATCTCAAATTTACCGGATGGAGTCAGTACACTAACATCCAAAGGGATACTGCGGTTTATGCAATATATGGTTCTCCCAAGTATACGGTAATTTTTTGTGACAGAGACGGTAAGCAAATTGGGGATCCACAATTTATTGAGGCTGGAAAGAGTGCGGTACCTCCGACTCCCCCAGTAGTGGATGGTATGGTTTTTGATAGATGGTCACAAGATTATAATAATATTAATGAAGATAAGACGATTGTGGCGTTGTACATTACGCCGGGAGAAGCTGGCAGTCATAAAGTAATTTTTTATGATTACGATGGAACAACAATTGTCAGCGAGCAAACAGTTCTTCATGGGCATGCAGCGGTTGAACCGAAATCCCCTACAAGAGCTGGGTATGTTTTCCGTGGGTGGGTACCGGCTGACTTCTCAGTTGTAGAAAAGGATATGAATATAGTTGCCAGCTATGACCCGGTAAATGGAAATGGTTCAGGATCAGGAAATGGTTCAGGTTCAGGAAACGGTTCGGGATCAGACAGCAAAAAGTCGCCATCTCCATCTGCCACTCCTACAGCAACACCGGAACCTGGAAGTAACGTAAAGAAATACACTGTTTCCGTATCGGGTGGATCAGGCAGCGGCCAATATGCGGCAGGAGAAATCGTAGCAGTCAATGCATATTATATGGGAGAAGGTCAGTCATTTGACAAATGGACATCGTCTACAGCAGGGGTTGGGTTCTCGAATCCAAATGCGACGTCAGCAACCTTTACGATGCCGGCGGCAAATGTGGCTGTGACAGCAACTTATAAAACTGGAGGCGGAAGCGGCAGTGCACCTGTAACCAATAATGGTGGTGGTGGCGGTGGAAACACAGTCAACACAGTGACCAATAACGGCACAGTTGTAGATGTGAACAGGCCTGGAATATCCAATACGAATCTTGCTGGCGCTACAGTAAGCGGCGCTACAGATAACTTTATTGTGAAGGTAACAGAGGATCAGGCAGCAACAGATGCAGTGACGACAGCTTTGCAGGCAAGATATGGAGATCTTAGCAGGATCAAGTATCTGCCTATGGATATCAGCCTTTATGATTCCACAGGAAGAACCAGGATTGCAGATACATCGGGAATTTCAGTCAACTTGACGCTCCCGTTGCCGGATGATCTGGTACAGTATGCAGGGAATAACCGGGTAGCTGCCATTTCCGGCGGGGCATTGGAGGACTTGAATGCCAGGTTTACTACGGTAGGCGGTGTGCCTTGCGTGAACTTTACGGCCACTCATTTTTCGCCGTATGTGATTTACGTTGACACGGCAAACCTGACAGAGGCAACGATTGACACGACACCGAAGACGGGTGACCCGATTCATCCTAAGTGGTTCCTTGCAATAGGGCTTGCATGTATTTCGTTAATTTTATTCTTTAAGCGTGAGAAAGTCGTGATTAATACGAAGGCGGCATAGGAGCCATATGAACAAAAAAATTGCGAAATCAATAGGTGTCCTGCTGCTCCTTACGGCGGTAGCAGTGACACAGGTGCCTGCCGGGGATGTGCAGGCAAGCGTACTTTCATCGGATTTCCAGATGGAGGGAACTAAATTGTTAAAATATACAGGCACGGCGGAAGTCGTGTCTGTTCCCGATGGTGTGAAAATTGTTGGGGAAGAGGCTTTTGCAGGGAACGATCATTTGGTAAATGTAACAATTGGCGCTGAGGTAGAGACAGTTGGATACCGTGCCTTTGCGAATTGTGATAATCTCCGGACGGTCACGGTAGAAGATGGGGTGTCATTGATTGATACGGCAGCTTTTTCTAATAATAAAGAATTGCAGAATGTGTCAATAGGCGCCGGTGTCAGGGACTTTGGAACAGGTGTTTTTGCAGGGTGTAACAGACTGGCGGATTTGTCTGTGTCGGTCGGAAACAGTTATTTGCACTATTCTAATGGTGTTTTATATGACGATGCGGAAACCATTATTTATGCCCTGATGCCTGCGTATGAAAAGGAGGCATATACAGTTCCAGGAACGGTTAAGGAAATCCGGGGATATGCTTTTTGGGGCAATCCATATTTGGAGCGGGTAGTTTTGGGAAGCGGGCTGTATGAAATCCCGGCATATGCCTTTTCCAATTGCCTTAATTTACAGGAGGTGGAGATTCCGCTTCCCGTTCATGGAATTGGGAGTAAAGCCTTTGAAGACTGTGTGAATTTACAGACGGTAGAGATACCGGATTCCATGATGCGGATCAGCGACAGCGCTTTTGACGGTTGCCCCAGGGTGGAATTAAATGCAACGCCAGGAACTTACGGCGCCGAGTTTGCTGCCCAGCTTCAGAAATCGGAAGTAGATGAAGTAGAGTACGAGGATGTACAGGATTCCCAGGTGATCGAGGCGGAGGATGTTTCAGGCGAGAGCAATTCTGAAGGAGAAGAACCGGAAGAGGTTCCATCCCCATCGCCGGAACCTACCATAGGGGTTGAAACGCAGACAATCAATAATTTGACGCTTCTTGGCCAGTCCAGTATTGTATCTGGGCGGGCAGTAGTGTTTATAGATAACAGGCAATCGAATGTAATCAATGGAAGCAGATCTGCAGGGGCGGCACAAGGGGGCAGGGTAGACCTGTCACAGATGAGCGCTCTGCCGGAAGATGAAAATAACATTTCTGAAAACGCAGGTGTGGAGAATCTTCTGGCAGACAGGGCACAAAAGGGAAAGGATTTTCCCAAATATACGGTTGTTGGAGATTCTAAGATTGCAGCACAGGCTTTTTATCAGGATAGGGATTTAAAAGAATATCAGATTGATGAGGGAATCCAGGAGATTGGCGAATTTGCATTTGCCAGATCTGGGCTTACTTCGGTGACGATACCGGAGGGAGTGACCAGCATTGGATATGGTGCATTTTACCATTGCGATTCTCTTGAGGAAGTGTCAATTCCTTCTACAGTAATTGAGATTGACGCATATGCTTTTGAAAAGACTCCATGGGTTCAGGAAGTGAATGCTTCATCTCCCTACAAGATCGTTGGGGATGGAATCTTAGTTGCTTATGGCGGAAGCGATAGTGTGGTTAACATCCCGGAGGAAGTAAAGCAGATTGG
The DNA here is from genome assembly GCA_910585005.1 of uncultured Lachnospiraceae bacterium. Classification (GTDB taxonomy): domain Bacteria; phylum Bacillota; class Clostridia; order Lachnospirales; family Lachnospiraceae; genus Suilimivivens. Next base: position 16,261 of record CAJUCN010000004.1, read on the forward strand.
CCCCTTGGCATTTAAAGATCATATGGGGATCACGGCTGTGAATATCCCGGCTTCTGTTCGTGTAATCGGTGAAGGGGCATTCATGGATTGCAAAAATTTAAAGACGGTAAACGGCGGAACAGGGGTAATCCGGATTGAAGACAGGGCATTTATGAATTGTCCCCTTTCCAGCGTAACGATTCACCCGGCGGTAGAAGAAATTGGGCTTGGCGCTTTTGCTATTTCAGGGGGAACGGATACAGTGGTTTTTGAAGGCAGCGTATTGCCAAAGCTTATTATAGGAGACCGTGCAGGCAGACTGGCCAATAATGAGTATCGGACTTATGCTTTTGACCATATACGCAGGGCTGTGATCCAGGATAGTACGGAAAGTCTTGAGGGAACTGTTTTAGAGGCAGGAACTTTTGGGTTTCATGGCATCATATATAATGAGTCGGGCAGCCAGATCGCTGATAATACATCAGGGGTAACTTACGAAGAGGAAGGTGGCGTTTCCCTTGAGATAAACAGCCGCGTAATCAAAGAAGGGGAAAATCAAATGGTTACTCTGCCCGGAGAGGATGGGTCTTATCTTCTCCAGGTAATGGATTCAGATGTGGCAGGGGAGAGAATCACAGCGGCTTATGGCGAGCTTTATGGTGGAAGGGAACCTTCCAATTTGACTGCCTATGAGATTTCTCTTTATGATGCATCGGGTATCATTCCCATCACCAGGTTAGGGAAACAGTATGCGACAATACAGTTTAAAGTTCCGGAAGGTGCATCGCCGGAGAACCTTCATGTAGTTACGTTGGATCAGGATGGTCAGCTTGAAGCGGTGGAGCATAGGATTGTCCAGTTGGAGGACGGGGATTACTTACAGTTTGTAGTTAGTCATTTTTCACCTTTCGGCATATATAACTATTCTGAAATGTATGGGCAGGCGTATGTATCCAATGGAAGTGCAGTGATTACTTCTCTATCGGGAAATAAAGACAATACGCCGGATACCGGTGACCCGATTCATCCCAAATGGTTCCTGGCATCGGGATTGCTTGCGGCAGCAATTGCAATGTTTTTTTATAAGGGGAAATCAAAGAAAACGAATAAGGTTTGAACTTGATGGTTTCGGTTTTATTGAAAAGAAAAAAGATGCGGCATAGTCTACGAACTGTTGAAAACTCCTGGCATATGATAATAAAAAAGCCGGGAGTTTTTTTATGCTTCGGGTAAGGTGGCAGGTTGGTTGTAGTGATGAACTGGTTGAATCCTGTGGAAAGTTTGGGGTGACGGTTGCCATGCTTGACACAGGAATTGCATTTCATCCTGATTTTGATCACAGAATTATAGATTTCAAAGATTTTGTAAACGGCAGGAATAACCGCTATGATGACAGTGGGCATGGCACGCATGTAGCAGGGTGTATTTGCGGGAGCGGCGTAGCGTCAAATGGACGTTATAGAGGGATCGCGCCTTACAGCCGGCTGGTAGTAGGCAAAGTGCTGGACTACCGGGGAGACGGGATTATAGAGAGCATGGCGGACGGGATAGAGTGGGTATTAAAGAGAAAGAAAGAATATGATATCCGTATCTTAAATATTTCTATCGGAATGGGAGAACATACGGAGCCGGAGAGGATGAACCGGCTTCTTTCATTGGTGGATCAGGCTTGGGAAGAGGGGCTTGTGGTTGTGTGTGCAGCGGGAAATATGGGTCCAAAGCCCATGAGTATTTCCCCTCTTGGCGCAAGAAAACAGGTAATTACCGTGGGATGTCATGAAGGGGGATATTTTGGAGAACGGGATCACTTATGTGAAAATTATTCGGGAAGGGGGCCTAGTCCGTATGCAATGAAAAAGCCGGATCTTGTGGCGCCAGGGACAGACATTGTGTCCTGCAATGCCGGAATTGAGAGAAGAGGGAGATTTTACCGCAATGCGTATGTGGCAAAGAGCGGGACTTCTATGGCGACACCCATTATTTCCGGTGGTGCAGCCCTTTTATTGCAGAAGTATCCCTTTTATACGAACGTACAAGTGAAACAAAAGATGCAGTATACAGCGATGGATTTAAATGAACCATGGAATAAACAGGGGTGGGGGATGATAAGGATTGATCGGTTGTTGATGTAGGAAAGAGGCTGCAAAAAATCTATAAAAATTCCTATCGGATTTGCATTGACAGGAGATGTTCTATTGTATACAATAATACATGACTTTGTGAAGCGCTTAACCGAGGAGGGATTGTAATGGCTGAAGAAAATAAGATGTTTACGGATAGGCCGGTGTCGCTGAACACCAAGAATAATCTTCTTGAAATAGAGGAGCATATGTATATTTTGGACGATGTGCAAAAGCCCAATGTATTTCGGAATATGTTTCCTTATTCGGAAGTCCCGAAGATACCTTTTAATGACAGGATCGTGCCTCATAATATGCCGAAAGAAATATGGATCACGGATACTACGTTTAGGGACGGCCAGCAGTCCAGGGCGCCATATACTACGGAGCAGATTGTGAAAATTTACGATTACCTGCATCGGCTTGGCGGTCCAAACGGCATGATCCGTGCCAGTGAATTCTTTTTGTACAGTAAGAAAGACCGGGACGCGGTATATAAGTGTTTGGAAAGAGGATATGAATTTCCGGAAGTTACCAGTTGGATCCGTGCAAGCAAGGAGGATTTTAAGCTTGTGAAGGAAATCGGAATGAAGGAAACGGGCATTCTGGTGAGTTGTTCGGATTACCATATCTTTTTGAAATTGAAAATGACCAGGCGACAGGCCATGGAGCATTATTTGAGTGTTGTGAGGGAATGCCTGGAAGAGGGAATCAGCGTGCGGTGCCATTTGGAAGATATTACGCGTGCGGACATTTACGGATATGTAGTGCCGTTTTGTTTGGAATTAATGAAGCTGATGGAGGAATACCGAATTCCGGTTAAAGTGCGCGCCTGTGACACGATGGGATACGGGGTTAATTATCCTGGCGCAGTGATTCCGAGAAGTGTCCAGGGTATTATTTATGCGCTCCACACCCATGCAGGAGTACCCCATGAGCTGATTGAATGGCATGGTCATAATGATTTTTACAAGGCAGTGGTCAATTCTACCACGGCATGGCTTTACGGCTGTGCCGGCGTCAATACGTCCTTGTTTGGTATTGGGGAGAGGACGGGAAATACGCCCCTTGAAGCGATGGTGTTTGAGTATGCCCAGTTAAAGGGTGATTTGAACGGCATGGACACTACAGTTATTACGGAGCTTGCGGAATATTATGAAAGTGAGATCGGCTATCATATACCGGAAAGGACGCCTTTTGCCGGGAAAAATTTTAATGTGACGAGAGCGGGGATCCATGCGGACGGGCTGCTCAAAAACGAAGAGATCTACAATATTTTTGATACGGAAAAATTTCTAAACAGACCGGTTCTGTGTGCAGTTTCCAATACTTCTGGTCTTGCAGGGATCGCCCATTGGATCAATACATATTTCAGATTGAAAGAAGGGAAGCAGCTTGACAAGACAAGCCCTGTAGTTGCGGAGGTCAAAAAATGGGTGGACAAGCAGTACGAGGATGGGCGTGTCACCGTGCTCACAGACCATGAGCTGATCGAACAGATCACCCTAGCCTGTAAACTGTTAAATACCACAATAGGCTAGTCAGAAGAGGGATGAAATGGATAATTATGACGTAAAACAGGAAGTGACAGATAAGTATTCTTTGCGGGGGAGGGTCTTTCATAAACTCCGGGAGGATATCTTAAATGGCAAATATAAGGAGCATGAAGAGCTTAAAGAGGTTGCTATTGGAGAGGAATTGGGTGTAAGCAGAACGCCGGTCCGGGAAGCGTTCCGGCAACTGGAATTGGAAGGTTTGATACAGATTGTACCGAATAAAGGCGCTTATGTGACAGGGATAACGGCCAAGGATGTAAAAGATATTTATATGATACGTTCTTCCTTGGAAGGAATGTGTGCAAGGCTTGCGACAGAGCATATTACACCAGAACAGCTTGAGGAATTGGAAGAAAACGTATATCTGGCATCTTTCCATGCCTCAAAAGGACATATGGAACAAATGGCCGATCTGGATAACCGTTTCCACCATATTTTGTATTCGGCATGTGATTCTAAGATGCTGGAAAACTTGTTGCAGGATTTTCATCATTATGTGATCCGCATCAGAAAAAAAACTCTCTCCACAAAAGAAAGAGGAATTGCTTCCAATGAGGAGCATAGGCAGATTATGGAGGCGATTAAGGCGGGCAGGGGAGAGGAAGCAGAACAGCTTGCTACCCGCCATATGATCAATGCATATGATAACATGGTCCGGAACGGACTATATGATATATTTAAAATGGAAGAGAATAAAGAAAAGGATGGTGCAAAAAGTGGAAAAAATTAAAATGACAACTCCGCTGGTAGAGATGGACGGAGACGAGATGACGCGGATTTTGTGGAAGATGATCAAGGATGAACTTCTTCTTCCTTTTATTGATCTTAAAACGGAGTATTACGATCTTGGTTTGGAGCACCGGAATGAGACGGATGACCAGGTGACGGTTGACAGCGCGGAGGCAACCAAAAAGTATGGCGTGGCAGTAAAGTGTGCAACGATTACACCGAATGCGGCAAGAATGACAGAGTACAACTTAAAGGAAATGTGGAAAAGCCCTAACGGGACGATACGGGCTATTTTGGATGGGACAGTTTTTCGTGCGCCAATCTTGGTGAAAGGGATTGTACCTTATGTTTCCAATTGGACAAAGCCTATTACCATTGCCCGTCATGCTTATGGCGATGTATATAAGAATACGGAAATTAAGGTTCCGGGAAAAGGGAAGGCCGAGCTGGTCTTTACGGCGGAGGACGGAACGGAAGTAAGGGAGCTGATTCATAATTTTGATGGCGCGGGAATTTTACAGGGAATACACAACACACAGAAGTCTATATCCAGTTTTGCGCGAGCATGTTTTGAATATGCGATTGACACCAAGCAGGATCTCTGGTTTGCCACCAAGGATACGATATCGAAGAAATATGACCATACGTTTAAAGACATTTTCCAGGAGATTTATGATGAGGAGTACAAGGTAAAATTTGAGGAACTTGGCATTGAGTATTTTTATACTTTAATTGATGACGCAGTAGCCCGTGTGATCAGATCTGAGGGAGGATTTATCTGGGCCTGCAAGAATTATGACGGGGATGTGATGTCGGATATGGTCGCTACCGCTTATGGAGATCTTTCTATGATGACTTCCGTACTGGTTTCACCGTCAGGCGTTTATGAGTATGAGGCAGCCCACGGAACCGTACAGCGTCATTATTATAAACATTTAAAAGGAGAAGAGACTTCCACCAATTCTATCGCCACTATTTTTGCATGGACAGGGGCGATTAGAAAGAGGGGAGAACTGGATCACATCCCGGAGCTTTCTGCATTTGCGGATAAACTGGAAAAGGCATGTGTTAAGACCGTGGAGGATGGAAAGATGACCAAGAGCCTTTCTTTGATCTCCACTTGCAAAAACCCCACGATCTTAAACAGTCTTGATTTTATTAAAGCGATCAGGGAAACGTTAGAACAGATGTTATAGAAGTTCTGCAAGAGTTTCCCATTGTTCATAGAGGAATGTAAGCTGGGAGGCAATTGCCTCCTGGCTTATGGACAATTCATGTAGTTTGGCAGCATCCGTGGCAATTTGTGGATTTGCCATTTCCGATTCTAATTCGCGTTGCCTGGCTTCTAAAGAGGCAATTTCTGATTCGCATTTTTTCAGGTCGTTTTCCCTTTTGCGCTGTTTTGCCTGGGATTCCTTCTTATGCAGCCAATCCTGTTTCGTTTCTGAAACAAAGCCCGTACCGGAAAGGCAATCGGCATGTTTATCTGACGCAGCGTTTTCCGTGGATTTTCTTTTTTCAAGGTAATAATCATAATTTCCAAGATAGCAGGTAAGTGATCCCTCCGCCAGATCAAGGATCCGGCTTGCCGTCCGGTTGATAAAATAACGGTCATGGGAGACATAAAGCAGGGTGCCTTCATAAGCGTTTAAAGCGTCTTCCAATATTTCTTTGGACATAATATCCAAGTGGTTGGTTGGCTCGTCCAAAATCAGGAAATTGGACTCTGAGAGCATTAACTTGGCAAGGGAAAGGCGCCCCCGTTCTCCTCCGCTTAAGTATTCGATGCGTTTGAAAACTTCATCTCCGGTAAAAAGAAAGGCGGCCAGGGTATTTCGTATTTCGGTATTATTCAGATAAGGATAGTCATCGGATATTTCTTCAAATAAAGTTTTGTCAGGATGAAGCACATGGTGTTCCTGGTCATAATAACCGATATGCACATTCGTTCCTAAACTGATAGAACCGGCATCCGCATCCAAAAGACCGTTTATAATCTTCAAAATGGTAGTTTTTCCGGTGCCATTATCACCAATGATGGCAACGTGTTCCCCCCGTTTGATATCCATTTCAATGCCTGAAAAAAGCAGTTGCTTTCCAAAGGATTTTGTAAGCCCTTCCATGTGAAGGACATCGTTTCCGCTGGTATACCGGGGAACGAGGGATAGATGGATGTCAGTCCTGGCCTGTGTCGGTTTTTCCAAAACCTCAATCTTATTTAACATTTTTTCCCGGCTTTCCGCCCGCTTTATGGACTTCTCCCGATTAAAGGACCTTAACTTTTCAATAACAGCTTCCTGATGCTTAATTTCCTGCTGCTGCCGTAAATAGGCTTTGATTGCAGCAGTGCGGAGCTGTTCCTTTTTTACGGCATAATCGGAATAATTCCCCATAAATGAGGTGGCCTTTGTCTGGTCAATTTCTATGATTTTTTCTGCAATCCGGTCCAGGAAATATCTGTCATGTGACACGATAAGGACTGCGCCCTTATAATTCAGCAGATAGGTTTCCAGCCATGCAATCGAGTTTAAGTCCAAGTGATTGGTCGGCTCATCCAAAACAATCAAGTCTGGTTTCAGGAGTAAAAGGCGGCCCAGTGCAACCCGCGTTTTTTGGCCGCCGGAGAGAGTAGAAATTTTTTTGCTAAATTCCGGTTCCGAAAAACCCAGTCCCTTTAGGACGCCAACAATTTCACTCTTGTAGGAATATCCGCCTGCATACTCGAAAGAATGGGTTAGACGTGTATAGGATTCCATAAGCTGTGCCAGTTCGTCGCCGGATAAATGTTTCATGGAATGTTCCATCTGGCGGATTTTTTCCTCCATGGCGATCACATCCGCCTTTACAGAAAGCAGTTCATCATAGATGCTATTTTCACTGTCCACATTTTGGTTTTGGGCTAGATACCCAAGAGTCTTATCCTTAGACAGGGTAACCATCCCTTCATCGGGAGACTGTTCTCCGACAATGATACGCAAAAGAGTGGTCTTACCGGCGCCATTGATTCCCACAATAGCTGCTTTCTCATAATCCTCGATATGGAAAGATACGCCTGCAAGGACAGGTTGCTCATGAAATGCTTTTGATATATTTTGACACGATAAAATCATTTTGGTGACAACTCCTTATGTAATGATCATAGTTTCTTGTATCAGTTTACAGATGATAAAAGGGAATGTCAATGAATTGACATTATTTTGGCAGTGTTATATATTTATTATGAAGAAACAGTAATAGGAGGAGATCTAGGTGGAAAATAAAGAGATCTCGCAGGCAGTCATAGGCAGGCTGCCAAGATATTTCCGGTATTTAGGTGAATTAAAGGATCAGGGGATCGAAAGGATATCCTCTCAGGAACTGAGTGACATCATGGATGTGACAGCATCCCAGATCCGTCAGGATTTTAATAATTTTGGGGGGTTCGGCCAGCAGGGATATGGCTATAAGGTAGAGTATCTCTATGAGGAGATTGGCAAAATATTAGGGCTGGATAAAACTCATAATTTGATCATTATCGGCGCGGGAAACCTGGGGCAGGCGCTTGCCAATTACATGAATTTTGAAAGAAGAGGATTCCTCTTTCGGGGGATATTTGACAATGATCCGGCCCTATATGGCAAAAAGATCAGGGAAATGGAAGTAAAGCCCATAGAGGAGATGGAAAGTTTCGTGAGGGAGAACCAGATCGATATTGCAGTCCTTACAATTCCTAAGTCCAGTGCGGAGTCGGTTGCCAAAAGGCTTGTGGATAACGGAATCAAGGGAATATGGAATTTTGCACATGTGGATTTGGATGTGCCTAAACGGATCCAGGTTGAAAACGTGCATTTGTCGGACAGTGTGATGAAGCTGACGTATAATATTCATCGTTATGAGCAGGAGGAAAAATGATATGTCCAGGACAGAAGATCTTTATAAACCAGCGCTGGAAAAAACACAGATCCCTTTACTTACGTTAGACCATAAGTGGCATCAGTTGTTTACCCAAGTAGAACCAGACAGAACGGTGAGACGTCTGGAGAAAGAATTGAACGAACTGCTGAAAGAACAGAGCCGGATAAAAGGCGAAGTTGATAAAGTCAGGACATTAAAAAAGAAATTGATGAAGGAAATTGTTGACAATGCCGAGAGTTCTTCATCAGGCCATAATGAAAAGGCGCAGAAAAAGGCGGAAGAGAATACCCGTCTAATCAATGACTGCAATGATAAGCTGGACGGATACAGAGAAAAAATAAAATTGCTTCCGGAGAAGATCGACAAGGTAAACACGGAACTGATGCTCCGCACAATGGAAATCTGTTATGACCGGATTAAAAAGAATGAAATCGAGATCAGTGAAACCACACAGTGGGTATCGGCAATCAGGATAGAACTTAAAAAGCGTTTGATCCAGAAACAGGAACAGGAGATGATGAATCAGGCGTTATACTCCTATATGCATGATATTTTTGGTGCGGAAGTCATTGAATTGTTTGATATGAAATATAAGAAGGATTAAAATGCGCCATAGCCGCTGCGGTGTGGCGCATTTTCAACAGGTTAGAAGGTTAGGAAAGGACGAGATGGTATGCAATATGCGGTGACAGGGCGTGAGATGAAGGAATATGACGAAAAGACGATCAGCAGGATCGGCATACCTGCTCTTGTTTTGATGGAAAGGGCAGCGCTGGAAACGGTTAGAGCGCTGCTTAAGGAGAAGGAGATTTTTCGGACAGTCCTTATCCTGGCCGGGACAGGAAATAATGGAGGCGATGGGCTGGCAGTAGGGCGAATGCTTGCTGCCCATGGCTTCCAGGTGACTTTTTTTCTCGTGGGGGACCGGGAAAGACTATCTAAGGAAACGGCGCATCAAAGGGATATTTTATTAAATTTTGGGTTTTCCATTCAGGACAAATTGGAAAATCAGGAATATGATATTGTTATAGATGCTTTATTTGGCATCGGGCTTTCACGGGAAATAGGGGGAGAGTACTGTGAATTAGTCAGTCAGGTGAACGCGATGGGCCGGGCCGGGGCATTTATATGCAGTGTGGATATCCCGTCTGGGATCAGTGCAGATACGGGACGGATTATGGGATGTGCTGTGAGGGCGGATATGACCGTAGCGTTTGCATTTGCTAAGCGGGGGGAGCTTTTGTATCCAGGCAGGGACTATGTAGGAAAGCTTGTGGTCTGTGATATTGGAATCCCGGAAGTTTTAGCGAAAAGGCAAAAACCTGAGACATTTTTTTATGAAAAGGAGGATATTGTAAAAAAGCTGCCTCCAAGAACTCCCTGGGGAAATAAGGGAACGTTTGGAAAAGTGCTTTTGATTGCGGGAAGCCGTGATATGTGCGGGGCATGTATTTTGGCAGGAAAAAGTATTTTCAGAACCGGGGCGGGGATGGTGAAGATCTTGTCTCCGGAATGTAACCGGGAGATCCTGCAAAGCGCCCTTCCAGAGGCAATATTATATTCTTACCAGGATATGCCGGAAAAAGAACAGATCTGTAAGTCTTTGGAATGGGCGGATGCGATTGTGGCAGGGCCGGGAATTGGTACTGCCAAAGCAGCATATGAGCTGGTCTATGCCTGCATAGAAAGCGGCCTTCCTATGACACTTGATGCAGATGCACTGAATTTGATTGGGGCAAACCATGAGCTGGCGCAGCTTTTACAAAAAAGAGATGGGGGAAATGTGGTTATGACGCCTCATCCAGGAGAATTGTCCCGGCTGGCAGATATGGATATCAACGACTATAAGCAGGACCGTATGGGGATGATCCGTGAAGTGTTAGGTAAATATAGCTGTGTCATAGCGTCAAAAGATGCGGTTACCATGGTGGTAGATCCTAAGGAGAAAGAATGGTATATCAATACTTCGGGAAATGACGGGATGGCCGTGGCGGGCAGCGGGGATGTGCTTGCCGGGATCATTGGGGCGCTTGTGGCTCAGAAAATGCCTGGGTTTGAGGCGGCATCCCTGGGGGTGTTTTTGCATGGGACTGCAGGGGATATAGCCTGTAAGGTAAAAGGGAAATATGGCATGACGGCAATGGACATAATAGATCAGCTTCCGGCAGCTATGGGGGCAGAAATGGGAGAGAGCGTGAGGAAATGATAAGAGAGGATTATCAACGGATCTGGGCGGAGATAGATTTGGACGCGATAAGCAAAAACCTGGGTGAGATAAAAGCAAATCTTGCACCGGAAACTTCTGTGATGGCAGTGATCAAAACAGATGGCTACGGACATGGGGCAGTTCCTATTGCCAGAGAAATGGAGAAGGAAGGATCCGTATCTGGTTATGCAGTGGCTACAGCCGAGGAGGCGTTGATTCTCAGGCATTCCGGGATCCGTAAACCTATCCTGGTTTTGGGATATACCTTTCCATACAGCTATGAAAGGCTGATCATGGAAGAGATTAGCATGACGGTATTTTGTAATGACACTTTACAAGAATTATCGAATGTCAGTGCCGCTTTAATGGAAAAAGGAATCTGTAAAACAGCAAAGATCCACATTAAAGTAGATACGGGGATGAGCCGTATTGGCATCAGGCCGGATGAGGAAGGAATCGCTTTTGTCCAAAAAGCGTTAGAGACGAAAGGGATCAAGACGGAAGGGATTTTTACGCATTTTGCCAGAGCGGATGAAGAGGATAAATCTTCTGCCCTCAGGCAGCTTGCCGAATTTGAAAATTTCTTAAAAGCGGTCAAAGAACAGACGGGAGAAGAGATCTTGTTGAAACATTGTTCCAACAGTGCAGGGATCATTGAACTGCCTATGGCAAATATGGATCTGGTCAGGGCGGGGATCATCCTGTATGGATTGTGGCCTTCCCAACAAGTACAAAAAGACCTTGTTAAGCTGACCCCGGCGCTTTCACTGTATAGCCGTATTATCTATATTAAGGAAATCAAAGAAGGAACGCCGGTAAGTTATGGGGGGACTTTTACTGCTCCTTGTGATATGCGGATTGCAACGGTACCTGCCGGTTACGGCGATGGATATCCGCGGGGACTGTCAGGGAAGGGGTATGTGCTTGTTCACGGGAAGAAGGCAGCCGTTCTTGGCAGAGTCTGTATGGATCAGTTTATGATCGATGTGACGGATATAGAATCAGCCAGGCAAGGGGATAAGGTAACGCTGATCGGCAAGGATGGGGAGGAGAAGATCACCATGGAAATGCTTGGAGAACTGTCAGGCAGATTTAACTATGAACTTGCATGCAGCTTGGGAAAGCGCATCCCAAGAGTTTACATGAAAGGCGGGAAGATCCTGTGCACCAAAGATTATTATCAGGATTTTTGACAGGCGCTGAATACCTTTTGGCAATACGGTTATAATACTTAATGCTAAGAATCCTATTGTATGAAGGGTGTGTGAAGAGTTGAAAAGAGGAGATATTTATTACGCTGATCTGCGGCCGGTAATCGGTTCGGAGCAAGGGGGAATACGTCCTGTTTTGATCGTGCAAAATGACATAGGAAACAGGCATAGCCCAACGATCATCTGTGCAGCGATCACTTCAAAATTAAATAAGGCAAAGCTGCCTACGCATATTGAATTAAATGCTGGAAAATATGATATGGTCAAAGATTCCGTAATCTTGCTGGAGCAGCTTCGGACGATTGACAAAAAGCGGTTAAAAGATAAGGTGTGCCACTTGGATGAAGACATCATGAGAGAAGTAAACAGGGGGTTAATGGTCAGTCTGGAACTTGGTACATACACAAGACCGGAGCAGAACTTGACGATAGCGGCAGGAAATGCTATAGTTTAATTTGATAATTTGTGCAACAAAGGAGATGAGAAAATGGACGATGGCGGACCTACGGCCAGTTGGGTGATATTTTTTGTGCTATTGTTGATCGATACGCTTTTTTATGGTTTTGGTGCGGCGATTAGGGAACTAAATTCCAAAGAGCTTTCGGAAAATGCACAGACAGGGGACAAAAGAGCAGGGAAATTATATAAAATTTCAGTCAGTCCCGAACAATACATAAATACAGTACAGCTTGTAGTAACTTTGATCAATCTGGTTATGGGGGGGTTTTTCCTCCGGATGTTTGGGATTATGGTACGAAGGGGGCTGGAGGAGGGATACCTAAAGGAGGTCATTTCACCAGCGCTTATTACCGGTTTGGCCTTTTTGGTTTCCGGGGCAGCGCTTTTGTACTTATTGCTGACTTTTGGGGTATTAATTCCCAAGCGTTTAGGGGTCAGGTATGCGTATAAGTGGGCGTATACTTGCATTAATCCCATTTATTTTGTTATGAGGCTGTTTACCCCGCTTACGGGGCTGGTTTCTGTCACGGCAAAGGGCGTGCTCCGCCTGTTTGGCATCCATACGGATCAAAATCCGGAAGATGTAACGGAGGAAGAGATCATTTCTATGGTAAATGAGGGGCATGAACAGGGGGTGCTGCTTGCGACGGAAGCGGAAATGATCAATAATATTTTTGAATTTGGAGATAAAGAAGCCCAGGATATCATGACGCATAGGAATAATATCTTGGCGATTGACAGAAATAGAACCCTTGAGGAAGCTTTAAACTATATGCTCAGCGAAAATAAAAGCCGTTTTCCTGTTTTTGAGGAGAATATTGATAATATTATTGGGATACTCCATTTGCGGGATACGATGGAAGCGCAGAGGGAGCAGGCAAATTTATCTATTCCGGTGGGAGAGATCTCCGGGCTGATCCGGGAAGCAGAGTTTGTCCCGGAGACGAAGCATATAGATGTGCTTTTTAAAACCATGCAGCATACCAAAACACAGATGGTGGTAGTGGTGGATGAGTATGGACAAACTTCGGGCCTTTTGGCTATGGAGGATATTTTAGAAGAGATCGTGGGAGATATTTTGGACGAGTACGACGAAGAAGAAGCCCATATCAAAGAAACCGAAAATGAGGACGAATACATGATAGAAGGAATTACGCCGCTCGAAGAATTAGAGGAGAGATTCCGGATTTCCTTCCATGAGAAGGAGTTTGACACATTGAACGGCTTTTTGATTTCTAAGATGGAAAAGATTCCGGAGGAGAATGAGGAATTTTCTATTGATGTGGATGGGTATTGCTTCAGGATCTTGTCGGTGGAGAACAGAATGATAAAAAACGTTCTGGTTACACAGATTCCCAAAGCAAAAAAGGATGACGGCGGTATCAGCCAGGCAGAAGAAAAAGAACATGCGAATAAACAGGAATAAAACAGATTAGGTAGAAAATAGGTGCATATGCCCCAATTTGCACACTGAGAAAGGATGGAACATACAATGTCAGGACATTCAAAATTTGCTAATATTAAGCATAAAAAAGAAAAAAACGATGCGGCGAAGGGTAAGATCTTTACCATATTAGGAAGGGAAATTGCGGTAGCCGTAAAAGAAGGAGGGCCGGATCCTGCCAACAATTCTAAGCTTGCACAGGTGATCGCCAAAGCAAAATCAAATAATATGCCCAACGATACCATTGACCGCGGTATCAAAAAGGCGGCAGGCGATATGGGCAGCGTTAATTATAAATACATAACATATGAGGGATATGGGCCAAACGGTATTGCAATTATCGTAGATGCGCTTACAGACAACCAGAACAGGACAGCGGCAAACGTGCGGAATGCATTTACCAAAGGAAATGGAAATGTGGGAACGCCTGGATGTGTTTCCTTTATGTTTGACAAGAAAGGGCAGCTCATCATTGACAAAGAGGAGTACGAAGGGGACGCCGATGAATTGATGATGATGGCATTGGATGCAGGTGCGGAGGATTTTAATGAAGAAGAGGATGGTTATGAAGTGTTAACGGCGCCAGATGATTTTGATGCGGTGCTTAAAGCGCTTCAGGACGGAGGAATCCCGTTTGCATCTGCCGAGATCACAATGATTCCACAAAATTATGTTGAACTGACAGACGAAACGGCAGTAAAAAATCTTCAAAAGATTTTAGATCTTTTGGACGATGATGATGATGTACAGGCAGTTTACCATAATTGGGACGAATAAAGCGGGGGCGGAATATGAGCATGGGATACGCAAAAGAGACAATATGTATACAGTCAGGATGGAAACCGAAAAACGGCGAGCCGCGGGTGCTGCCTATTTATCAGAGCACCACTTACAAGTACGAAACCTCACAACAGATGGGAAAGCTGTTTGACCTGGAAGAGGAAGGATATTTTTATACCCGGCTGCAGAATCCGACCAATGACTGTGTGGCGCAGAAAATTTGCGAGTTGGAGGGTGGTGTGGCGGCCATGCTGACATCTTCCGGGCAGGCGGCAAATTATTATGCTGTTTTTAATATTTGTGAGGCAGGTTCCCATGTAGTCCTTTCTTCCACTGTATATGGGGGGACGTTTAATCTTCTTACCGTGACGATGAAGAAGATGGGCATCGAATGTACAGTGGTAGATCCCGATGCGTCCCTGGAAGAATTAAATAAGGCATTTAAAGAAAATACCAAATGTGTTTTTGCAGAAACGCTTGCGAATCCGGCGCTGGTGGTTTTGGACATTGAAAAATTCGCCATGGCGGCGCATGGGCATCAAGTTCCGCTGATCGTAGATAATACATTTGCAACACCGGTCAATTGCAATCCTTTTCAGTGGGGAGCAGATATTGTAACTCATTCCACGACCAAATACATGGACGGACATGCAATGAGTGTAGGCGGCGCAATTGTAGACTCAGGTAACTTTGATTGGAAAAAGTATGCGGATAAATACCCAGGGCTTTGTAGTCCGGATGAATCTTATCATGGAATTACCTATGTGGATAAATTTGGAAAAAAAGCATATATTACAAAAGCAACAGTGCAATTGATGCGGGATCTTGGATCCATACAGTCTCCCCAAAATGCTTTTCTATTAAATATAGGGCTTGAAACCCTTCCGTTACGAATGGAGCGGCATTGCCAGAATGCATTGCAGGTTGCCGAGTACCTGAGCGGGCATGAAAAGGTAGCCTGGGTAAATTATCCGGGGCTTTCCGGAAATAAATATTACGACTTGGCATGTAAGTATATGAATGGAAAGACATGTGGAGTGATTTCTTTTGGTTTAAAGGGAGGCCGGGCAGCAGCGGAAGAGATGATGGATCATCTTTCTCTTGCGGCAATTGTAACGCATGTGGCTGATGCAAGAACTTGTGTGCTTCATCCGGCAAGCCATACCCACAGACAGATGACGGATGATCAGCTTTTGGAGGCAGGCGTTGCACCGGATCTGATTAGATTTTCTGTAGGCATTGAAAATGTGAAAGATATTATTGCTGATTTAGAACATGCATTGAGCTGTATAGAAACAGATGCAAGGATGAGGGATGGAAAATAAAAGACAACGGTTTTTGACGGTACTTTGGGTACTGGCAGCAGCCACAATCCGAATGATATATTTTTTCTTTGGCAATCAAAGGGTTGCCGATACATATGGATATTATGCCCAAGCCGTGCTTCAGGCGAAAGGAAATGATCCGGATCTTGTATCAGGGCTTTCTTATGCCTACACAGGCAATTTGGAAAAACTTGTTCCGTATTTTGGAAATGGGTTGGATTCTGTTGCCATATATCAGTTAGTGTTACAGATTGTTTGGATATCATTCATAATCATAGGTATGGGAATTTTGTTTGGAGGAATTGCACAATTCCTGACAGGAAGCGTTTTGGTGTTTGCGCCGCAGATATTAGGATCTCTGTTTGTCATATCGCCAGAAAATTATTATATGTTTTGCTTTTCCCTGCTATTTCTTGCCCTGGCATTATTTTTTGGAATGACCAAAAAGTGGGGATGGTATCGGAGCAGTTTTTGCGAGTTGTATCTGATGGTGGCAGGATTTTGGATCGGTGTGATCTGTATTTGGAATTATATGGGGTGGCTTCTGCTGCCGGTAATGGCCTACGTCTTAATGAAGAACCGGTATCATTTGAAAGAAAAGATTTGGGAGCAGAAACAGAAGGATATTTATCTGGAGAGACAGCAGGTAATGAAAGTGAGTTCCCAGGCTGGTATTTTACTGGCAGGGCAGTTTTTGGGGATGTATTCTACTTTGATGAAATATACGGGAATGACAGGTATTTCGGTAGGTGGGCAATTCCGTTGGTGGTCATCCCTGTATGGGGATCTTCCAGGCAGGTGCCAGGATATTTCTACCGATTATGCAGCGTTGGTGTTTTTGGCAGGCGTTTTGGGGATCCTGTGCAGTAAGGTGGCGGAAACTGTCAGGATAAGAAGGATACAAAACCAAATGTATGAGGATCAGGAGGAATTAGTAGAGGAAAAGGCACAAAAAAAAGATCCGGAATACATTGTGACAGAAGATGGAAGAAAGGTTGAACTCCTGGAGAATCCTCTTCCGTTACCGAAAAGACACGAAAAAAAAGAATTGGATTTTAAAATCAATGAAGTTTTCGAGCCGTTTGGTATGGAGGAGAAGGGTCAGGAAAAACAGGATGAATTTGACCTTGGCGGAGTGGAAAACGACGATTTTGACGTATAAAAAAGCGATCAGGAAACATACTATGGAGGACTGCAGGTCGATGCAGTCCTCTTTTATCATATAGGAAGGTGTTTATGATTTCCTATATGACAAAATCTTGTAATGGGCTGCCTGGTGGCAGAGCGATAGAAAGGGGCCATTTATGTCGGGAAAAAAAGTGGAAGAAGAAAAGCATAGAAGTGAGCGGATTGAAGAAACAGGACAGGTCACACTGGATAAGAACGGAAAGTCCCATACCATCCATTTGATTTCTGTGATCGGTGAGGTGGAAGGGCATGATAATTTGGGAACGAACTCCAAGACCACGAAATATGAACATATTTTACCGGAATTGGCAGCCATTGAGGATAGCAGTGACATTGATGGTGTGCTGATCCTGTTAAATACCATGGGAGGCGATGTGGAGGCAGGGCTTGCTATTGCGGAGATGATCGCTTCTTTGAGCAAGCCAACGGTATCTCTTGTGCTGGGGGGAAGCCATTCCATCGGCGTTCCGATTGCGGTAAGCACAGATTATTCTTATATTGTTCCTACGGGTACGATGGTGATCCATCCGGTACGGATGAACGGGATGGTGATTGGGGTACCCCAGACTTTTGATTATTTCAGACAGATTCAAAACAGAATAACAGGATTTGTATGCGGTCATTGTAAAATCAGCAAAAACCGGTTTGAAGAATTGATGATGGAGACGGGTGTGCTGACCAAGGATGTGGGGACAATTTTGGTGGGCGAAGAAGCAGTTTCCGAAGGAATTATCAATGAAACCGGGGGGATCAGCCAGGCGATGAACAAACTTCATAATATGATTTCCAAAAAGAAAAAAAACAAATAACAGTTTAAGGATGACAAGAATTCATGAAAATGCTATACTATATAAGATTATTTAAGTATCGGCCAGGATACTGAAAGGGTTTTAAGTATGGCACAGACGAAAAAGAGTAACAATACCAGGAGCAATTCTTCAGGTCAAAAGAGAAACAATTCAGGCAGCAGAAGCTATCAGAAGACAAGCTCAGCCCGTAATAATTCCAGAAAAAGCGAACCTATGGATACGGCAATCAGAAACGAAGTGTTTTTGATTGTCTTGTTTGCGGTAGCGGTATTTCTGTTTATATGCAATTTTGGTATAGCTGGCGTTGTAGGAAACACCATTAGTGATGTGATGTTTGGCATTTTTGGGCTGACAGCTTATGCCATGCCTTTGGCGCTTTTTGTAATGATCGCGTTTGGAACGGTAAACAGTGGGAATGCGATTGCAATCCGTAAGCTGGTATCGGGCGTGGTGTTAGCGCTGCTTGTAGGAGTGCTTTGTGAATTTTTTGCAGGAACTCTCCAGGAAATGGAGACCTATCAAGTGAAGGTAATTTATGAGAACAGCAGCCAAAATCATAATGGCGGAGGCGTGATCGGCGGTTCCCTGGCATATCTTATGCACCATTTTTTAGGAATGGTGGGAGCTATATTAGTAATTTTGGTTGCGGCGATCGTTTCAGTTGTGATCCTCACGGACAAGTCTTTTGTATCTGGTGTGAAAAAGGGCGGGGAAAAGGTTTACCAGCGTTCAAAAGAGGATGCCGCTTACCGGAGGGAAAGGGCCCGTATCCGCCGGGAGGAGATGGAGGAAGAGCGTCAGCGCAGACAGGAGGAAAAAAGGCTCAGGCAAGAGGAGCTTGAGAATGAAAAGATTCTCCGTATGGATAAAAAGGTCACGGGGGTTATGTTGGACACTTCCCTTACAGAGCATGTAAAAGAGGAACAGGGCCGGGATGATATCCATGAGATCAACCTGACAGATTTTGAAGAACAGGTGGGACAGGCGGTCATAGAGCCGGAAGAGCAGCCATATCATTTTGATCAGATCAAGATCCACAAGGCATATGAGGAAACTGGCAATGACGAGTTGTCGGAGATTACCAGTGATTTTGAAGAAACGGATGCTTACGGTGCAGAAGAATCTGAGGATTATGAAGAACCTGCACCGGTACATACACAAGTAAGGCCGGTGGCAAAAATGCCGGAAGTCAAAAAAGAACCGGAGCCGGTTCATACAGCGGTGGCAGGAAATGCTGCCATTTCAGAGAAACCTGCGGTACCGAAAAAATATCAATTTCCGCCGATCAGTAAATTGATCAAGGGAACGGGAAAGGGTGGGGATTCCACCCGGGAGTTAAAGGAAACGGCGCAAAGGCTGCGTCAGACGTTGGAAACTTTTGGCGTCCGGGTGACGATTACGGATATCAGCCAGGGGCCTTCTGTTACCAGATTTGAAATGCAGCCGGAGCCAGGGATTAAGGTGAATAAGATTGTTGGCCTTTCTGATGATATCAAACTAAACCTGGCAGCAACGGATATCAGGATTGAAGCCCCTATTCCGGGAAAAGCGGCAGTAGGGATCGAAGTCCCCAATAAAGAAAATACCATGGTAGCCCTGCGTGACCTGATAGACAGCAAAGAATTTAAGGAATTTCCGTCCAAGCTTGCTTTTGCTGTGGGAAAGGATATTGCAGGCAAAGTGGTGGTGGCGGATATTGCCAAAATGCCCCATATGCTGATTGCTGGGGCGACGGGATCCGGGAAATCCGTATGCATCAATACGCTTATTATGAGTATTTTATATAAGGCTCACCCGGATGATGTAAAGCTGATCATGGTGGATCCAAAAGTAGTGGAACTTAGTGTATATAATGGAATTCCTCATTTGCTGATTCCGGTTGTCACAGACCCCAAAAAGGCATCGGCAGCATTACAGTGGGGGGTTGCGGAAATGACGGACCGGTATCAGAAATTTGCAGATTTTAATGTCAGGGATCTAAAAGGTTATAACAAAAAGGTGGAAGCAATGCAGGATTCCGGTGATCAGGAAGGGCTGAAAAAACTGCCGCAGATCATAATCATTGTAGATGAATTAGCAGATCTGATGATGGTGGCGCCTGGTGAGGTAGAAGAGTCGATCTGCCGTCTGGCACAGCTCGCCCGTGCCGCCGGTATACATTTGATTATTGCAACACAGAGGCCTTCTGTGGATGTTATCACTGGCCTGATCAAAGCAAATATGCCAAGCCGTGTGGCATTTAGCGTTTCCAGTGGTGTGGATTCCCGTACGATCCTGGACATGAATGGTGCCGAAAAACTTCTGGGCAAGGGAGATATGCTCTTTTATCCCCAGGGCTACAGTAAACCAGCCAGAGTTCAGGGGGCGTTTGTTTCGGATAAAGAGGTTTCTGATGTGGTGGAATTTTTAAAAAATCAGACGCTGGGGAATATTTATGATCCGGGGGTTCAGGATAAGATTGCAACATATAATGGAAACGGAAGCGCTTCCGGAGCCTCTTCGGATGGATCTGACAGGGATCAGTACTTCGTGGATGCTGCCAAATTCATAATTGAGAAAGATAAGGCATCCATCGGTATGCTTCAGAGAGTCTTTAAGATAGGATTTAACAGAGCAGCGCGGATCATGGATCAGCTTTGTGAAGCTGGCGTGGTAGGGGAAGAAGAAGGAACAAAGCCCAGGAAGGTTCTTATGAGTTTAGAGCAGCTTGAACAGTACATAGAAGAATCCCTATAATTAGGAGGAATGGAATGAAGACAGATATCCAAATTGCCCAGGAGGCAGTTTTAGAACCGATCATTAAGGTGGCAGAAACTTTGGAGATTACAGAGGATGGGTTGGAACTGTACGGAAAGTACAAGGCAAAGATTTCCGATGAGTATCTTGCCAAGGTCAAAGACCGCAAAGACGGTAAGTTAATTTTAGTTACAGCAATTAATCCGACACCGGCCGGTGAAGGAAAGACCACTGTCAGTGTGGGCCTGGGGCAGGCATTGGGAAAATTGGATAAAAAAGCGCTCACAGTCTTAAGGGAGCCATCCCTTGGCCCCTGTTTTGGCATGAAAGGCGGAGCAGCCGGCGGCGGATTTTCACAGGTGGTTCCCATGGAGGATCTGAACCTTCATTTTACCGGGGATTTTCATGCTGTTACCAGCGCCAACAATCTTCTTGCCGCTATTTTGGATAATCATATTCATCAGGGAAACGAACTGAGGATTGATCCGGGAGCGGTTGTGTGGAAAAGGTGTCTGGATATGAATGACCGGGTGTTAAGGAATATTGTGATAGGTCTTGGCGCGAAAACGGATGGGACGGTCAGGGAAGATCACTTTATCATCACGGTTGCATCGGAAATCATGGCGATTCTCTGCCTGGCTTCTGATATGGAAGATTTGAAAGATAGGCTGGGAAGGATTGTTGTTGCATATAATGACCAGAAAATGCCAGTGACTGCTGCAGATTTAAATGCAGTGGGGGCCATGGCGGCTCTTCTTAAAGATGCACTAAAGCCCAATCTGGTTCAGACATTGGAGCATACGCCGGTACTTGTGCATGGAGGTCCTTTTGCCAATATTGCACATGGATGTAATTCTGTCCGTGCCACGAAGGCGGCGCTTAAAATGGCGGATTATGTGGTGACGGAGGCTGGGTTTGGCGCCGATCTTGGTGCAGAAAAGTTTTTTGACATTAAATGCCGTATGGCGGGCATTAAGCCGGATGCCGTGGTATTGGTAGCAACCGTCCGTGCACTGAAATACAACGGGGGAGTGCCTAGGGATGCGCTTTCTACGGAAAATATGGATGCATTACAAAAGGGAATTGTCAATTTGGAAAAACATATTGAAAATCTCCAAAAGTACCATGTTCCCATTGTAGTAACCTTAAACAGCTTTGTTTCAGACACCCCGGCGGAGGTTTCTTTTGTGGAACAATTCTGTAAGGAAAAGGGCTGTGCATTTGCACCTGCCAATGTTTGGGAACAGGGCGGGGAGGGAGGAATTTTGCTTGCCCAGAAGGTTCTTGATACTTTAGATAGCGAAGAAAGCCGTTTTCAACTTTTGTATGAGGATGGAATCAGCCTGTCGGAAAAAATTGAAACGGTAGCAAAGGAAATATATGGCGCAGATGGGGTGGTGTATTCTCCGGCGGCAAAGGCGCAAATGAAAAAGCTTGAAGATCTTGGATTTGGAAGATTTCCGGTATGTATTGCAAAGACCCAGTATTCCCTTTCGGATGATCCTGCCATGCTGGGCAGGCCGGAACATTTTGAGATCAATGTCAGGGAGGTGTATGTCAGCGCCGGGGCAGGTTTTGTGGTGGTACTTACCGGAGCAGTGATGACCATGCCAGGACTGCCGAAGGAACCGGCCGCTTATTCCATTGACGTGGGCAAAGACGGTGTGATCACTGGATTGTTTTAGCTTTAAGAAAGGATGATTTAACAATGGCAATGCTGATTGATGGGAAAGCAATTTCCCAGCAGATAAAAGAAGAATTAAAGGAAAAGGCACTAAGGCTGAAAGCGGCAGGTGTGGAGATTACGCTTGCAGTGATCCAAGTGGGGAATGACCCGGCTTCAAGCGTTTATGTCAGAAATAAGAAAAAGGGATGCGCGTATGTAGGGATCGGATCCGTATCCTATGAGCTTCCGGATGAAACCACCCAGGAGGAGCTTCTTACCCTGATCAGGGAGCTTAACCAGAAGAAAGAAATAAACGGTATTTTGGTACAGCTTCCGCTGCCTTCCCATATTGATGAGGATACGGTGATCAGAGCCATTGACCCCAAAAAGGATGTGGATGGTTTTCATCCTCAAAGCGTGGGAGCATTATGTATCGGCCAGCCGGGTTTCCTATCCTGTACTCCGGCAGGGATCATACAGTTATTAAAACGAAGTGGAATTGAGATAGAAGGAAAAGAGTGTGTCGTTCTTGGAAGGAGCAATATTGTGGGGAAACCTATGGCGATCTTGCTTCTTCGGGAAAATGCGACGGTGACAGTAGCCCATTCCAGGACAAGGAATTTGAAGGAAGTGATAAAGCGGGCGGATATTTTGATTGCGGCAGTAGGGAAAACGAAAATGATTACTTCTGATTATATAAAAGAAGGGGCGGTAGTCATTGATGTGGGAATCAACAGAGATGAAAACGGTAAACTTTGCGGTGACGTCGATTTTGAATCCGTGGAACCACTATGCAGCGCAATTACACCAGTTCCCGGCGGGGTTGGGCCTATGACGATCGCGATGCTTCTTAATAACTGCATGCAGTCAGCAGAACTTTATGCGTAAAGATCCGGTATAAATGCCGGAGACATCGCAGAAAGGAGGAAGCGATGGTTTGTCCCAATTGTGGATACGAATTAAAAGAAGGTCATTTGTATTGTGAATCATGTGGAACAGAAATCCAGATTGTTCCGGACTTTGAGCCGGAAATTGAAAATAGTATAACAGAAACATTGTCCACGGTGGCAGAGGAAATTGAGAGAAAAAGCCCTGACGCTTCTCTAACGAAAAAGGACAGCCCAAAGCAGAATCTATTACCGGTCATCCTTACTATTTTTTTGGTTGTACTTGTGATGGTGATTATAGCCGGAGTGCTTTTATATCAGAGATATTCCGTTTCCTATCAGATCGGGCAGGCGAGGAAGTCCGCCGAGGAACAGAATTATGAGCAGGCGGCAGAATTTATGGACAGGGCACGGCATTTGGCCCCGGATAATGCTGATGTAGCGCTTTTAGAAGCGGGGTATCTGATCAGTGCGGGGGATGCAGACCAGGCTTTGTCAATCTTGCTGGGGCTGGTAGACCGGATCCAGTTAGAATACGGGGATAAGGAAAAGGTTTTTGAAAATATTGTAGCGATCTATAGTGACAGAGGACAATTTGAACAGATTAACAGTCTGTTGTTGGCCAGTGGAGATCTGGAGATCCAAAATCATTTTCAGCAGTATATGGCAATGACGCCAGAGTTTGGATATGAATCAGGGACTTACGAAGAGGTCTTGCAGCTCCGCATGAGTGCAAATACCAGTGGAAAGATCTATTATACCCTGGATGGAAGTATGCCTGATGAGCACAGCCTGCTATATACGGCGCCATTAACATTGGAAACAGGGGACTTTCAGATTTTTGCTATTTTTATCAATGATTATGGAATAAAAAGTGATGTGGCAAGGGGAATGTATACGATTAACCTGACTGTGCCTGACCCGCCGGATGTATTGGTACCTAGCGGAGATTACCAGTTACCGACCATGATCGAGGTACAGGCGCCGGAGGATTGTACGGTATATTATACCACGGACAGGTCGGCGCCCAGTGCGGACAGCTTAAGGTATACTGAGCCGATTTTTATGCCCCTTGGAAGAACCAATTATAAGTTTATTGCGATATCGGAACAGGGAGTGTCAAGCGAGGTGGTCAGTAGAAGCTATCGCTTTGAACTGGAAACAGAGGTAACGATTGATAAAGCAATACGCAACGTGGTTCAGGCGCTTTTTAACCGAAGGGTCTTGTCAGATCTATATGGGCATTCGACGGAAATACAGGGAAAATATGTATTTGAGTACGATACTATTGTGGAAATCCCTAATTTGGGCTATTATTATAAATTGAATGAATATGTTGAGGATGAATATGGGAATCGGACCCAAACAGAAAGGCTATATGCGGTGGAGGTATACACTGGCTCACCTAACCGTCTGACATATGATGAGAACGGTGAAATGGGATTAATTGCCTTAGGGGATCAGTAAATCACCATATTATATAACAGAAAGGAAATCGTCATGTATAAGATTTTAGAGACAAAAGAATTGGCAGCCAACATTTTTCTTATGGTAGTGGAGGCAAAAAGGGTAGCAAAGGCGTGTCAGCCTGGTCAGTTTGTGATTGTTAGGACGGATGAAAAGGCAGAACGCATTCCTCTTACAATTTGTGATTATGACAGAAATGAAGGAACGGTAACCATTGTTTTCCAGATCGTAGGCGCGGGAACACAGATGATGTCCGTGCTTAAGAAAGGGGATTCCTTTTGTGATTTTGTCGGGCCTTTAGGCTGCCCCTCCGAATTTGTATCTGAGGATATCAATGTTTTGAAAGAAAAGAAAATGTTGTTTGTTGCAGGAGGGGTAGGTACGGCGCCGGTATATCCTCAAGTAAAGTGGCTCCATGAGCATGGAATTGATGCTGATGTGATCGTAGGCGCTAAGACAAAGGATCTGCTGATACTGGAAGAGGAAATGCAGGCAGTTGCCGGGAATCTTTATGTGACAACTGATGATGGCTCTTATGGCAGAAGTGGGATGGTGACACAGACGATCACTGACCTGGTGGGGGAAGGCAGACGCTATGATGTATGCGTGGCGATTGGTCCGATGATCATGATGAAATTTGTCTGCAAATTGACTAAGGAACTTGAACTTCCTACGATTGTCAGTCTGAATCCAATTATGGTGGACGGCACAGGCATGTGTGGCGCATGCCGTGTGACAGTAGGAGGAAACGTGAAATTTGCCTGTGTGGACGGTCCGGAGTTTGACGGACATCAGGTGGATTTTGACGAGGCGATGCGTCGCCAGCAAATTTATAAGACAGAAGAAGGAAGGGCGTTCCTTGAAGCAAAAGAAGGAGATACACATCACGGCGGATGCGGGAATTGCCAATAGAGGAAGGAGTAAAAAATGGATGTATTAAAAAAGGTTCCGGTAAGGGAACAGGATGCGAAGGTAAGGGCAGCTAATTTTGAAGAAGTCTGCCTTGGATATCATAAAGAAGAAGCAATGGAAGAGGCGCAGCGTTGTATTAATTGTAAGAATGCACAGTGCATCAAAGGCTGTCCGGTAGCCATTGATATTCCTGGATTTATAGAAAAAGTTAAAGACGGGGATATAGAAGCGGCATACCAGGTGATCAGTAAGTCGTCAGCGTTGCCAGCCGTGTGCGGGCGCGTGTGTCCCCAGGAAAGCCAGTGTGAGGGAAAGTGTATCAGAGGGATCAAGGGTGAGCCGGTCTCCATTGGGAAATTAGAGCGTTTTGTTGCCGATTGGGCGGGGGAAAATGGGATCAAACCCCAGGGGACACAAGAAAAAAACGGCAAAAAAGTTGCAGTGATCGGTTCCGGGCCTGCAGGACTTACCTGCGCTGGAGATCTTGCAAAGATGGGGTATGAAGTGACGATCTTTGAAGCGCTCCATGAACCGGGGGGTGTTTTGGTATATGGAATTCCGGAATTCCGACTTCCCAAAACCAAGGTGGTTGCCAAGGAAATCGAAAATGTAAAGGCTCTTGGCGTAAAGATAGAGACGAATGTGGTAATTGGAAAATCGGTTACCATTGATGAACTGATTGGTGAAGAAGGTTTTGACGCGGTATTTATTGGTTCCGGGGCAGGGCTTCCTAAATTTATGGGGATTCCCGGGGAGCAGGCAAACGGAGTATTCTCGGCAAATGAATATTTAACCAGAAGCAACTTAATGAAAGCGTTTGATGAAAATTCCAACACGCCGATTGCAAGAGGAAAGAAAGTTGCTGTAATAGGCGGTGGGAATGTGGCAATGGATGCAGCAAGAACGGCGCTCCGCTTAGGGGCGGAGGTTCATGTTGTGTACAGGAGAAGTGAAGAGGAACTTCCGGCCCGTGTGGAAGAAGTACACCATGCAAAAGAAGAAGGGATCATTTTTGATTTGCTTTCAAACCCTGTGGAGATTCTTCAGGACGAAAAGGGATGGGTATGTGGTATGAAGTGCATCAAAATGGAACTTGGTGAACCGGACGAATCAGGCAGAAGACGTCCGGTAGAGGTTCCCGGTTCCGAATTTATCATTGATGTGGATACGGTGGTCATGTCTCTTGGAACATCGCCCAACCCCTTGATTTCCGCTACCACAAAGGGGCTTGAGGTCAACAAGTGGAAATGTATTGTGGCGGATGAAGAATCCGGAAAAACAACAAAAGAAGGCGTCTATGCGGGCGGGGATGCAGTCACCGGAGCCGCTACAGTGATCCTGGCAATGGGGGCTGGGCGTGCAGGCGCAAAAGGAATTGATGAATATTTGAAAAATAAGTGATCATGCTGGCCTTTTCCTTTCAATCCAAAGAAAATATTAATAATTCCTTTGCTTGAAATTAAAATATCCGTTGTATAGTATATGTAAAAGCCCGATGTGAAGCGTGGCCATTCGGATAAAAAGTAGACTTGATGAAGGTAAGAGGAAAAGATGATGAAAAAAAGGAATCATGACGACGATTTTGAATTGCAGGAGATGGATAAGGCGAGGATCTTGGTCAGTATCATTCCGGTTATACTTATCATTGTGATCCTGGCAGTTACTTTGGTCATGGACAGGAATAAAAAGAGTAAGACAGGCGCAGAGGATGTACAGCAGAGTATGATAGACTATGCGGATGAATCCACGCCTTCGGACCGTACGGTTAGTTCAAATGAAGTTGCTGATGCCACACCAAACAAAGAGAATCCGGAAGAACGTGAGGAAAGTGAAGTCCAAAACAAAGAAGAGGGGGAGAAGGATGGCGGGATGGCCAGCCCTACCCCTGGTCAGATTATGGATGTGGATAAGGTGGACTACAGTAAAGTCTCCTATAACAGGGACGAGCAGTTAAAAGAAATGATGACATACTGGGCGGATAATAACCAGAAAGCATTGGATGATCTGGCAAATCTTGACAGATTTAAGGCAATGTCATGGGCGCTTAAGAACAGCAAGGATTGTTATTACTATGGGGACAAAAATACAGCAGGTCTTCCCGAAGGAAAAGGGATCGCTGTGTATGCAGATAATCAGTATTATTATGGGGAATGGAAAAATGGCGTAAGGAGTGGGAATGGAACATGGATCCATTATCATATCCATAATACTCCGAATAAAAATGATGTATGCCTATATCACCAATATACCGGTTCCTGGGCGGAGGATCTTCCGGAGGGAGAGGGATCCGAGCATTATGATTACGATGTTTCCCTTTTGAAGGAAAACGCTTATTACAATACGAACTTGATTGGAAGTTATTCCAAGGGGCTTGTGAATGGGGAATTTTACCTTACTAGTATTTACGCAAACGGTGATTTCAAGGAATGGTATGGGGATGCAGACCATGGCTCATGGCTTTACAAAAGTGAAAATAAGGACACGGTGGGTAGAAGGACAGTCCATGTTTCCACTGTGGATCCGGACAATTATATCTGGATGCATCCAAAGGATAATAAGGAGATAGGGATCCCTTGCCTGATATCTGCAAAAAATTAGTGGAAACCCCTGCCAATCCGTAGTAAAATAATAAGGGATCGCAAGAGTCCTTGCGTAGTTTACAAAGGAGGGATGGAGTATGGCTTGGTGTCCGGAATGTAAGTGTGAGTATGTGGAGGGGATCACTGTCTGTGCGGACTGTGGCTGCAATCTGGTGAAAGAATTGCCTGATTTTGAGGACACGGCAGATATGGCAGTTGTTTGGGAGGAAAAGTCAGGAACGGAATCATTGGGGGATTTCGAGTTTGATGAAGAGGAAATAAAGCCAGCTTATCATCATGTATATGTAAACAACGAGGAAAAAGCAGAAGACAGCAGGACTTCGGCATATGCGCTTTTAGGAGTGGGATGTCTGGGGTTTGTGTTTGTTATTCTGTTTTTTTGTGGCATTATTGATATGAATATGTCTCTTACAGGTAAATATATGTTTACCGGCGTTATGGGAGTGCTTTTCGTTCTTTTTATGATCATGGGCGTGGTATCTCTTCGGAATTCACGCATATTGACTGGAAAGGCACACAAGGAAAAAAATCTTACGATTGAAATAAAAAAGTGGTGTGTTACCAATATGGAAAGGGAAAAGATCGACCAGGAGTTGGAACTCTCCGGGGTGCAGGAGGAATTAAAGTATTTTCAGCGGATTGATTGCATGAAGCAAATGATTGTCAGACAGTTTATGAATCTTGATGAAGCCTATTTGGACAGGCTGATCGAAGAGGTTTATCCGGAAATATTTGAAAACGGGGTTTAAGGACAAAGTGAAGATCACGATCATCTGTGTGGGAAAAATAAAAGAAGATTTTTACAGGAAGGCCGTTTCAGAGTACGAAAAGCGATTGTCAAGATACTGCCGGCTTGAGATGATAGAAGTACAGGATGAAAAGACCCCGGACAATGCAGGAGCGGCATTGGAGGAGCAGATTAAAGAAAAGGAAGGGGCCAGGATATTAAAGCATCTAAAAGAAGATGCCTACCTTTATACACTGGAGATTCAGGGGGAAAAACCGGATTCCATAGCTTTTGCAAAACAAATAGAACAATTAGGCATTCAGGGAAAAAGCCATATACAATTTGTAATAGGGGGTTCGCTGGGCCTTCATTCCAGCATATCAAGGATTGCAGATAAGAAAGTCAGCTTTTCGGCTATGACTTTTCCGCACCAGCTTATGCGGGTGATTTTACTGGAACAGATTTACAGAGGTTACCGCATCATTATGGGAGAACCATATCATAAGTAGGAGATCATTTTGGATGGTCTAGCATTGATTTTTTTTTCATATAGTATGGTATGAGGAAGAAAAACAAAATGAAAGATGGCTGGGCCATTACCAGAAAAGAAAGAGAAGCAAGACAGACGATATCGGGCAGAGAACTTGTGGTTGAATCCTTAAAGCTGCCAAAGGACTCTGTGCTTGGCGCATCAATTGTGACAGTTACGGGGAATACGGATGCCTTTGTGGAAAATTATAAGGGGATTATTGAATATACAAGCGAAGTGATCTTATTGCAGGGAAAGACCTGCAAAATAGAAATATGTGGAAAAAGGCTGAGCATTGTTTATTATACCAATGAGGATATGAAGATCAGCGGCTTTATTGAGCGGGTAAGCTACTTCATGTAACGAGAATAAATAAACTATGTGAGGTGTGGCATGTTACAGGTAATACGATATCTGCAGGGATATCTGACGATCAAGGTGTGGGGATTTTCCCCTGAAAGGTTTATGAATCTGTGCAGTAATCATCACTTATTTTTATGGGATATTGTCAATTGTGGTGATTATTATAGGATGAACATCAGCCTGAAGAACTTTTACAGGATCAAAGGTCTTACAAGGAAAACGGGAACAAGGGTGGTCATAACGGGACGTTATGGACTACCCTTTCTTTCTGTAAGAATGTGGAAAAGGAGAATTTTTATTGCAGGACTCTTGGGGAGCCTTGCCTTCTGGGTATGGATGTCAGGGTTTATTTGGGCTGTAGAAATTGAAGGGAACTATTTTGTTACTACCGATGTGTTTCAGGATTTTCTTGAGGAAAACGGAATCAGGACGGGGATGAAAAAGAAAGAGATTGATATTGAAAATCTGGAGAAGTCGATCCGGGAACAATTTGATATTGTGACATGGACATCGGCAAGAATCGATGGAACCAGGCTTTACATACAAGTAAGGGAAAATGACCTGATCAGGATTGAGGAAAAAAGCGATCAAAAAGGGAATCTTGAGGAAGGGATGGGAACAGATCTTGCTGCGCCTAAAGATGGGGTGGTAGTCAGTATCGTCACAAGAAGCGGTGTTCCGCTAGTCAGTGCAGGGATGGAAGTGAAAAAGGGAGATATCCTGGTGGAAGGGGGCGTTCCGATCTATAACGATGACGGAACGGTAAAGAGATATGATTTTTGTGTTGCAGACGCGGACATTATGCTTCAGTGCGTTTATTCCCTGACAGAGGAAATAAAGGAAAAACATGAGGAGAAACAATATACCGGAAAGGAAAAAAAGCGTTTTTTTGTAATTTTCGGAACAAAAAAAATAAGTATGCCAACGTTAGGGAAATCATTTGAAACTTATGACATGATAGAAGAAAAAAAACAGCTCAGGATATTCAAAAATTATTATTTCCCGGTGTATATTG
The DNA here is from genome assembly GCA_910585005.1 of uncultured Lachnospiraceae bacterium. GTDB lineage: Bacteria > Bacillota > Clostridia > Lachnospirales > Lachnospiraceae > Suilimivivens. The sequence continues at coordinate 46,863 of CAJUCN010000004.1, forward strand.
GGCGTGATCTGGTTAGAGAATACAAGATAGAGGAAAAAATTTATACGAAAGAACAAGTCAAAGAGCTTTTTGAAGAAAAAATCAAAAAATTTATAGAAACTTTACAGGAAAAAGGGGTACAAATTGTAGAAAAAAATGTTACAATAAAAAGGGTTTCTGGCGTCTTTAAGATGAATGCTGATTTTTTAGCAGTTGAAAAAACTGGTATCAGCCAGAAGACCCGGATTATACAAATGGAAGATCCCGCAATAGAGGAGGATAGTGCCTTAGAGGATGAGGTTTATGCAGGAGAGGCACAGAAAACGGACGGGACATAAAGTGGGAGCGTAAATGGAAGAAACTTTTGAAATAGTGCATGTTCCTGCCGAAGACCAGCAGAATGTGTTCGGACAGTTTGACAGTTACATCAAAAAGCTTGAGAGGCAGCTTCATGTTTCGGTGACAGACCGGAACGGGGAGGTCAAAATCAGCGGCAGGAGGCCATATGTACACAGGGCAAAAGCTGTATTAGCCGAGTTGACAGAATTATCAAGGAGAGGAAATATAATCCAGGAACAAAACGTGGATTATGCAATTGCAATGAGTATGGAAGAAAATCAGGATGTTTTGCTTGAAATGGATAAGGAATTGATTTGCCACACCATTACGGGCAAACCGATAAAGCCCAAAACGTTGGGACAAAAACAGTATGTGGAAGCTATTCGGAATAATATGATCGTGTTTGGGTTAGGCCCTGCAGGAACCGGAAAGACATATCTTGCTATGGCAATGGCGATCACCGCATTCAAAAACCAGGAGGTAGAACGGATCATTCTTACCAGGCCTGCGATCGAAGCCGGGGAAAAACTGGGCTTTTTACCAGGGGATTTACAAAGTAAGGTGGATCCGTATTTAAGGCCGCTTTATGATGCCCTATATCAGATCATGGGGGCGGAATCTTTTACCAGAAATATGGAAAAGGGGCTGATAGAAGTGGCGCCTTTGGCGTATATGAGAGGGCGTACATTAGATAATGCTTTTATCATTCTGGATGAGGCACAAAACACCACACCTGCTCAGATGAAAATGTTTCTGACGAGAATCGGATTTGGATCCAAGGTGATTATTACAGGGGACGGATCCCAAAAGGACTTGTCTCCCGGGACAGTATCTGGTCTTGATGTAGCGCTCCGGGTACTTCGTGGCATTGAAGAAATTGCGTTTTGCAAGATGACAAGCAAGGACGTGGTGAGACATCCACTGGTGCAAAAAATAGTCAAAGCATATGAAGATTTTGAATCCAGGGAAAGCAGCAGTACAAAAAACAAGGGCAGGAATAAGGTCTATGGAAAAAAATAATGAACTAGATAAAACGGAAAAGAAAGGCGCCGTCAGCAGACGGTTCCAGGAGTTTATCCTTCTTTTAGCTACTGGCGCTGGAACGGGAATTGCGGCGTGGATATACAAAAGACCGGAGATAGAAATTGCGGGGACTGTCATAATGGCGATGCTGGGAATCAGTGGAGTGCTTTTTTCGATAGAACAGAGTGTGGAAAGTGACTCCTTCCTCTTTGATAATAAAGATCATTTATGGAGATTCACCGTTCTTTATTTGATTTCCCTGGCAGGCAGCTTTTTGTTTCCGCTTCTTCCGGAAGGAGGATGGCCTTATTTGGCGGTGTTTATTGGGCTGATGCTTTTTTCTAATCAAAGAATAGGTATTTTTTCGGGAACAGTGCTTCTTATGACGACCTGCCTGCTCTATACAGGACAGGAAGGATCTGTCAGGTTTTTTGTTTACTTTGTAGGAGGATTGGTTGGCATTATCGTATTTTCCTATATAGATAACAGCTTTAAAGTGGGACTTCCTTTGGTGGTATCGTTGATGGTCCAGATGGTTTGCTTATCTGTACAGGAAATTTTGTATGTAAATCAGCAGTTTAGAGTCCAGATGCTCATGATACCGATTGTCAATCTTTTGGTGTGCCTGATCTTTCTGTTGGTCATCCTGAAGTATTTTAGCTTTTCTATTGTTTATAAAAACAGGGATTTATATATGGATATCAATGATCCGGAATGTGCCTTGCTGGTAGAGCTGAAAAATGCATCCAGGGAAGAATATTATCATGCAGTACATACCGCTTATTTGTGTGACAGGATCGCTAAGCGGTTAAAGTTAGACGACGGAGTAGTGAAAGCCTGTGGATATTATCATAGGATTGGAATCCTGAAAGGAGAAAATAACTGGGAAAATCTACAGTTGATTATGGAAGAGAACCGTTTCCCCCAGAGAGTGAAAGAAGTATTAAAAGAATATGTTGATAATACGGAGACAATGATATCGAAGGAAACCATTATTCTCCTTTTTTCTGATACGATTATTTCATCCATCAGTTATCTGTTTTCCAAAGCGCCTGATATTCAATTGGACTATCCGAAGATTATTGGAGGGATATTTAAGAAAAGGGTGGAAAGTGGAGCAATTGACAGAAGCAACCTGACATTTGGGGAGCTGCAGGAAATGAAAGAAATTCTGGTGGAGGAAAGATTGTATTATGACTTCTTACGTTGAAAATGAAACATCTATAAGTTTTCCGTTTGATATGAAAGAAATTTTGGATGCTGTTATGGAGCAGGTTCTTACAATGGAGGAGTGCCCTTATGAGGCGCAGGTCAATATGCTGATTACGGATGAAGAGGGAATTTGCCAGTATAATAGAGAATATAGGCAGATCAACGCACCAACGGACGTGCTTTCTTTTCCGATGGTATCCTTTGAACAAGCAGGCAGCTTTGAACTGTCCAAGGAGGACCAGGCAGGATGTTTTGACCCGGAAAGCGGGGAGCTTGTTCTTGGGGATATCATTATTTCTGCTCCCAGGGTTTTTGAGCAGGCAGAAAAGTATGGTCATTCAGTCAAAAGGGAGTTTGCATTCTTAACTGCACACAGTATGCTGCATCTTTGCGGTTATGACCATGTGGAGGAGAAGCAGGCGAAACAGATGGAGGAAAAGCAGGAGCAAGCGCTTACAGCGCTTGGAATAACAAGAAAGAACGAAGGATTTTTATGAAAAGACCAACTTCAAGAAAAGATTATGTTACGACAGTAATGGGCATTAGCCTGATCGGTATGATGATTTTCCGGCTGGTAATGGGAAAATTAGTGGGCGATAAGGGGATGGCATGTTTCGGGAGTGCCAATGAAATCTACTTTATTGTGGCAGGGACGTTTTCTTTTGGGCTTTCAGAGGCGGTTTCTGTTTTAGTAAGATACCGGGTCAGAAGGGAGCAATATAAAAGCGCGCAAAGGGTGCTTGGCGGGGCTTTGCTTTTGGGGGGCCTGGCGGGGGCGTTCCTGGGGCTTTTCATTTTAGTTCTGTCAAAGAAGGTCGCAGGGGGGATCCTGCATATGCCTATTGCAGGATTAGCAGTCAGTATGATGGCGCCATCCATTTTCTTCTTTATATTGACAGGTATATTCCGGGGATATTTTCAGGGAAACGGTTCAAGGGTTCCGGCTATGCACTCTCAGGTCCTTCAGGTTATTTTTACATATGCTGGCGGGATTGCCGGTGCATTTATGTATAGAGAATACGGGCAAAAGGTATCTGCACTTCTCCGGAATGAAGACTATACCAGCGCATATGGTGCGAAAGGTGCATGCATAGGGATTTTAGCTGCGTCTATACTATGTTTTTTACATGTCCTGGTCATTTATTTTGTATTTAGAAGAAATATACGGAATCAGCTAGGCAGGGAGATGCAAAAGAATCAGGATAGCAGGTTGTACATTTTTCGGATGATTCTGGGTACAGGAGGAATTTACGCGCTTTATTGGTTCTTCTTTCATGCATCGGTTCTGGCAGGCGAGATTGTTTTGTTTCAATTTAGTAAGGAAACGGCAGGGCTTATTGGAAAGTGGGGAGCCTATTATGGAAAAGCGCTTGCGATTACCGGAATTGCAGGTGAGATAGTTTGTATGGCCTGTCTTGCGCCGGTACGCAGGATTGCGGTGCTGTGGGAAAGGGAAGAGTATCGTGCTGCAAGGGAAAAAGTGGCGGTATTGATCCATCAATGTGCGGCAATTGCCATACCTACTGCAGTTTTATTGGCAGTGCTGTCTGAAAATCTTCTGAATGTGATTTTTGGCGGCGACAATCACCAAACGGCGGTATGGATACAGACCGGGAGCATTACCATAGTATTTTTCGTTTTATCAACAGTGTTTACAGACATGCTACTAAAAAGCAAAAGAATCTCTTATGCAGTTGGAATCGGAGCAAGTGCGTTTGTGCTGCATATTGGGGTAATGATTTTACTTGTTAATACGGGATGGGATATTCCGGCTTTGATCGTCGGCAGTATTGCCTTTTACATGGTAATAACAGGATGCGGGTTTTGGATTATTATGCGGAAATTGCAGTATAACCAGGAATGGATCAGGACTTTTGCGGTAACGATCGTAGCGTCTGCAATAACAGGGGTAATTGCCATGCTGCTAAATAAAGTGTTTGAACCATTACTTGGTGCACTGGTTTCTTTGTTGATCTGTGTCATGGTATCGGTTCTTGTATATTTGGTACTTTTAACGTTCATGCGGGCTTTTAGGGATGATGAGATGGACGAGATGGCAGGGGGCTTTCTTTTCAGAAAGCTGGCGGAAGTGTTTCATATAGGATAGAAGTATAGTTTCTGGAATTTTGGCTGATACTGTTACTATTAAAATAGTAAAGGTGTATGTACTATGAAATTTGTAAAGCGTATCAGCCTGTTTTTTATCTATCCACTTAGCATGTTCAGCCTGGGGTTTGCATCGAATATGGCAATTATGGAATATTTTTATCCGGGAGAACAAGAAGGAAATGTACCAAAGCAGGAAGAATTGGCTGCTGTTATAGAAAATCAGCCCAAAATAGAAGTGTCAGTCAGTGAAGAGCCGGTGGTGACTGCAAATACCCAATATATTTTACAGGAGTATAATGTACACAGTGAACAATTAGAGGAGACGGAAGTAAGCGCGCCCGATAAATATATAGGACTTGACAGGGAAAAACTTGTGGAAGAAATTGAAAGTTATAATCAAAATCCTTCTTTGACAGATCTGGAAAAGGGATTTACTTATATGGAATTGATTTCTTTTTCAGGAAAAAAGATTGTGGTGAGAAAAAGTTATGAGCCGGAAGAGGATCAAGGTTTTTTCCTGCTTAATGAAAATCATTATGTAGTTGTATATAACCAGAAGCTGACAGAGGTTTACATGGATACGGATATTCTTGTAGAAGATCTGCCGCAGAAACTGCAAGAAGAAATTATCAATATGAAATTTGTGGAGGATGAGGGAGAACTGTATAATTTTCTTGAATCATATTCCAGTTAATAAAAGACAGGTGGGGCGAATGAAAAAAAGGATGAAAATAGCGGTAATAGGAGGAGGCGCTGCAGGAATGACCAGCGCAATCGTTGCGGCGAGACATGGAGCGGAAGTGGTTCTTTATGAAAAAAATGACAGAGTTGGCAAAAAGCTTCTTGTGACAGGAAATGGAAGATGTAATTTGTCTAATACAGAGTTTTCAACAGATTGCTATTATTGCAGTGATAAAGAAAAATTACAAAAGGTTTTTGAAAGTTTTTCACTGTGGGATACGGTTTCCTTTTTTGAGAGTATGGGACTGATGGTGAAAGAAAAGAATAAGGGGTTATACCCTTATTCGGAACAGGCTTCCGCTGTTTTGGATGTATTGCGTACGGAACTTGCATATAGTAAGGCTCATGTGATTACAGGAGCAGAAGTAAATAAAGTGGAGAAGAGAGAGAAGATAGGATTTGTGATCCAGGAGGAAGGAAGGGAAGAGATATTTGATAAATTGATTCTTGCACCTGGAAGCCAAGCCTCATTAAAAGGGACAGGGAAAAGCGGGTATCATATTGCGAAAAACTTTGGGCACAAAATCAATCCATTAGTGCCCGGACTTGTACAACTTAAGTCTGACGAGAGTTTTTGTAAGGCATTGGGCGGTGTCCGATGCAATGCAAAACTAACATTACTGATCGATGGGAAAGTTAAAACAGAGGAAACCGGAGAGGTTCAATTTACGGATTATGGGATTTCAGGGATACCTGTGTTCCAATTTAGCAGGCAGGCGGCATATGCACATAAGGAAAAGAAAGAAATACATGTTTTGGCAGATTTTTTTCCGGAGCAGGATGATAAGACATTCACTTTTGCTATGAAACTGCGCTATGAATCTTTGAAAAACAGAACATTGGAAGAGTTTCTCACCGGGACAGTGAATAAAAAGATTGGCAGAGTGTTAATCAAAAGATATGGATTAAAGCCGGAGATGAGAGTCGAAGAAGCTGGACAGCAAAAGGTTTTGGAATTGATGGGGACAGGGCGCAATTTTTCTATACATATAAGTGGTGTGAATCCGATGGAAAATGCCCAAATCTGTGCGGGGGGAATTGATTTTTCCCAGATCGATGACCAGATGGAGTCAGCATTGGTTCCCGGGTTGTATTTTGCTGGAGAGATCGTGGATGTAGATGGAAAATGCGGAGGATACAATCTTCAATGGGCATGGTCTAGCGGGTATGTGGCAGGCAGGAGCGCAGCGGGATATTCAGCAGAAGAAATGAGGAAGGATTTGGAACCGGAAGTCCGGGGATAAGGGATAGCGGGAGATGCTTAGAATTAATCAATTAAAGCTTTTGGTGGGGCACTCAAAGGAAGAACTAGTCATAAAAGTGAAAAAAATACTTCGTTGTGAGCAGACACCAGAGATTACAATTGTGAGGCGTTCTGTGGATGCACGAAAGAAGCCGGTTCTGTATTTCAATTATATTTTAGACGTTAAAGTAAAAAACCAGGTGGAGGTTTACCGCAGATGTGATAAGAAACAGGTCGTGATCTGTGAAAAACAGGATTACATGTTTCCTGTCTCAACCTATCAGGGACAGGTAAGGCCAGTGGTAATCGGGACAGGCCCGGCAGGTTTGTTTTGTGGACTGATGCTGGCCAGGGCGGGTTTCAGGCCAATCCTGCTTGAAAGAGGAAAACCTGTGGCGGAACGGATGAAGGATGTCCGGAGATTTTGGCAAAGGGGAGCATTGGATGAAGAATCTAATGTACAGTTTGGAGAAGGCGGGGCAGGGACTTTTTCTGACGGAAAGCTAAATACCTTAGTAAAAGATAAATATGGGCGAAACCGGGAGGTACTCCGTATTTTTACACAGGCAGGCGCTCCGGAGGAAATCTTATATGACCACAAACCCCATATAGGGACGGATGTGCTTTGCTGCGTGATTGAAAAGATACGCCATGAGATAGAAAATGCAGGTGGAAGTATCCGTTTTCAAGCAAAAGTAACAGATTTTCTGATTAGGGATGAAAAGATTAAAGGAGTGATCATAAATGGGGAGGAGATCTTAGAAGCTTCTTATGTTGTGCTTGCTCCAGGCCATAGTGCAAGGGATACGTTTCAAGTGTTGGATCAGCATCATGTGCGGCTGGAAGCAAAGCCATTTGCGGTGGGGCTTCGGGTAGAACATCCTCAGGAGTTGATCAATCAATCCCAGTACGGAAAAAAGGACGATTCAGCGCTGGGCAGCGCTGCCTATAAGGTTACAGCGAACGTATTAAGTGGAAGAGGCGTGTATTCTTTTTGCATGTGTCCAGGCGGATATGTGGTCAATGCATCTTCGGAGCAGGGGCGGCTTTCCGTGAATGGGATGAGTTATAGCGGGCGGAATGGGAAAAATGCCAATAGCGCTATTATCGTATCCGTAACCCCTGAGGACTACGGTGGAAATGGTGGTCCCCTTGCGGGAGTGGAATTTCAAAGACGCCTTGAAAAAAAGGCGTTTGACCTGGCGCAAGGGAAAGTTCCTGTGGAAAAGTTTAAAGACTATAAAGAGGCGGTTATGGATAAGCAGCCTGAAACAGGAAACTTCAATACCACACCAAAGATTGCAGATGATTTTACTCCGTGTATCAAAGGGCTGTGGACATTTGCACCCGTACATAAAATATTGCCGGAAGAGCTTTCAAAAGCATTTGTGGAAGGAATGGAGCAGTTTGGAAAGGTGATCGATGGATTTAGCGATGGGAATGTTCTTGTGGAAGGGATAGAGAGCAGGACTTCTTCTCCGGTCCGGATCATCAGGGATGAAAGTTTCCAGTCATCGGTCAGGGGGCTTTATCCTTGTGGAGAAGGAGCGGGATATGCGGGAGGAATCACATCGGCGGCAATGGATGGTATACGGGTTGCAGAAGCAGTGGCAGAGCATATTGTAAAGAACGAAGGATAAGGAGGACGGTCTATGGAAGTGAGAGGGCATATCAGCAAGCAGAGTATCAGAAACCGGTATTTGGGCATGCGGAACAATCTTTCTTATGGAGAACGTTTGGCCAAAAGTCAGAGAATATGGGAGTTCTTGAAGAAGGAACCGGTATTTGAGAGCGCTGAAGCGGTTCTTGTTTATATGGATTACCGAAGTGAGGTCATGACGACCGGTTTGGTCGAGGAGCTTCTTGCAAAAGGTGGAAGGCGTATCTTTGCCCCCAGGGTTCTCGGTATGAATATCAGCTTTTACGAAATCAGTTCTTTGGAGGAACTAGGCCCAGGGTATCAGGATATCAGGGAACCAGCCCAGGACGAAAGAAAAATGTTTACCCATAAGCTGGCGAAAGATTTGAAAAGCCTGGTTCTTATCCCAGGAGCAGTTTTTGACAGGCAGCGGGGAAGGATGGGCTACGGGAAAGGCTTTTATGACCGTTTCCTTGCGGAGTACATAGAACTTTCCGGCGCAGCCCTTGCTTTTGAATGTCAGGTTGCCAAGAAAATACCAATGGAAGAACATGATATCCGCCCTGATATCATTGTGACAGAAACGGGAGTGATCCGGTAAGGGATTGCCCCTGCCCGTAACGGCGTTTGAATTAGAAAGGTATGAGGATAGAAATGATGTATGATTTGAACCGATTAGGAAAGAATGCAGTCCAGGCTAAATATGAGCTTCAAAAGCTAAATACGGAGTCAAAAAACAAGGCCCTTTTGGCGGTGGCGGATGCATTGGTTTCGGAAAGCAGCCGGATCATTGATCAGAATGCCATAGACCTAAAAAACGGAGAAGAAAAAGGGATGCACCCGGGGCTTCTTGACAGGCTCCGGCTGGACGAAAGCAGAATAAAAGGGATGGCAGAAGGACTTAGGCAGGTTGCATTCCTCCCGGATCCGGTAGGAGAAGTGTTAGAGACGATGGAGCGGCCAAATGGACTCATCATTGAAAAACGGCGCGTTCCTATCGGTGTCATAGGAATCATATACGAATCCCGTCCCAATGTGACGGCAGATGCTTTTGGGCTATGCTTTAAGAGTGGAAATGCGGTCATATTAAAAGGGGGCAGTGATGCTATTTGCTCCAATATGGCAATTACATCGGTGATCAGGGAGGCGCTCGCCAAAGAAGGGATCATGCGTGAAACGATCCAGATGATTGAATCTATTGACAGAGAAGTGGCACGGGAGTTCATGAAGCTGCGGGAATATGTAGATCTGCTGATTCCACGGGGCGGTGCAGGACTGATACGGAGCGTGGTGGAAAACAGTACGATACCGGTCATTGAAACCGGGACAGGAAATTGTCACATTTATGTGGACGAATCTGCAGATTTGGAAAAAGCAATTCCAATCATCATAAATGCGAAGACACAGCGCATTGGAGTATGTAATGCTTGTGAATCTCTTGTGGTACATGAAGCGGTCAGTAGGGAATTCCTTCCGAAACTGGATCAGGGATTGAAAAAATATGCGGTGGAAATTCGTGGGGATGAGAAAGTTCAGGCAGTGATTGACTGTAATCCAGCATCCGAAGAAGATTATGGGACAGAATATCTGGATTACATTATTTCTATGAAGACAGTTTCTTCCTTGGAGGAAGCAATTGCACATATTAATAAGTATAATACGAAACATTCGGAGGCGATCATTACGGAAAATCAGGAACATGCAAAGAAATTTCTAAATGAGGTAGATGCAGCCTGTGTCTATGTGAATGCCTCTACCAGATTTACGGATGGATTTGAGTTCGGGTTTGGAGCAGAAATTGGAATTAGTACTCAGAAACTGCATGCCAGGGGGCCTATGGGGCTCAGGGAGCTTACCTCCTATAAGTATGCGATTACAGGGAACGGGCAGATCCGTTAGTAGAAGGGAAAGAATACAAATAGCAGGACTCCCGTAAAGGAGCCCTGTTATTTGTAAATTTCTATTCAGATTTCACTTCCTTCCAAAGGCTGTTATACAGCGCATCTCCATCACTTCCTAAATACTGGAAAGTTTCTAAATTTTCATACTGTGAAAAATCAGGGAAGGCAATTTTTGAGTTTTTAATGTCCTCATCTTCAATCAGTTCCTGCGCGGCGGTATTGGGGGTGGAGTAGGTAATATACTCAAAATTTTTAAGGGCGATATCCCCCCGGCACATAAAGTCAATAAATTTCTCGGCGTTTTCTTTATTGGGGGCATTTTTCGGAATCACCCAGGAATCGATCCAGACGTTGGTGCCTTCCTTGGGAATCACATATTCCAGATTTTCATTTTCCCGCTGGGTATAGATTGCTTCGCCGGAATAGATCACCCCGATGGCAGCTTCATCCCCAATCATTTTATCCCGGACCTGGTCGATTACATAAGCCTGCACCAAGGGTTTTTGTTCAATCAGGGAATTTTTGGCAGCCTGTAGTTCTGCCTCATTTAAGGTATTCATGGAATAGCCGTTTAATTTTAAGGCAACCATGAAAGCGTCCCGCACAGAATCCTGCATCAGGATATTATCGGCATACTGTTCATCCCAAAGTACGGCCCAACTGTCAATAGGATCGGAAACCATGGTTTTATTATAAAGAATACCCACCGTGCCAAAGCAATAGGGAACGGAATATTTGTTTTCAGGGTCAAATTCTTTGGACTGTTCCAAGTATTGCTGGCCGATGTTTTTTATATTGGGAATATTGTCAAGGTTTATTTCCGCCAGCAAGTCATTGTCAATCATTTTCTGGATCATATAATCGGAAGGGCAGATCACGTCATAAGCAGAAGCGCCTGCCTCCACTTTAGGGTACATGGTTTCATTGGTGTCGTACTCGTCGTAGACAACTTTGATGCCTGTTTCTTCTTCAAACAGGGAAAGGGTTTCCGGGTCGATATATTCCCCCCAGTTATAGACGATAACTTCCCCGTTTTCAGCGGAACTTTTGCCGCATCCGGTAAGAAGTGACAGCCCGAATACGGGCAGGAGTACAAAGCAGAGTAATTTTTTCATGAAAGATACCTCCAAAATTTATTTTTTCAGGTCTTTTTCCGCCGGAACCCGGTTGATGAAAAGAAGTAAGACCAAAACAGTTAAAAAGATAATGGTAGATAAAGCGTACATTTCCGGTTTAATCCCCTTTTTCACCTCCGTGTAGATCTTGGTGGAGAGGGTATCTACACCGGCTCCTTTGGTAAAATGGGTGATGATGAAGTCATCCAGCGACATAGTAAATGCCATCAAAAAGCCGGAAAGCACACCGGGAAGGATATCGGGAAATACCACTTTAAAAAAGCCGTAAACCGGTCCCGCCCCTAAATCCAATGCCGCCTCATAGGTATAAGGGTTCATCTGCCGCATCCTTGGCATCACGCTTAAGATTACATAAGGGATACAAAAGGTAATGTGGGAGAGCAAAATGGTTCCAAGCCCGAACCTCAGTCCAAAACTGATAAATAAGAGCATCAAAGAGATACCAGTAACGATTTCCGCATTTAACATAGGGATATTGGTAACACCCATGACGATTGCCCGGGATCTCTTTTTTAGGCTCATAATGGCGATACAGGCAACCGTTCCAATGATCGTGGATACCACAGAGGCGATCAGGGCGATCAGCAGAGTGTTAAAAAGCGCCTGTAAAATGTCCCTGTTTTGAAATAAAGCTCCGTACCATTTTAAAGTAAACCCACCCCATTTCGCCCGGGTCTTGCTTGCATTAAAGGAAAGCACGATCAGGGTTGTAATGGGGGCATACAAAAAGATAAAAATTAAGGTAATGTATAGTTTTTGCAGGATCGTCTTTTTCATAAAAAGGAACCCTCCCCGTCTTTGTCAAATATTGCCGTCAGCAGCATATTTACAATAATGAACAGCATCAGCACGATAGAAAGGCCGCTTCCCAAATGCCAGTTGCTTGCCTGGGTAAATTCCTCCTCAATCACATTACCGATCAGCAGAATCTTGCTTCCACCAAGAAGTTTACTGATAACAAAGGTGGTCAGGGCAGGGATAAACACCATGGTGATTCCGCTGATGATGCCGGGGATGCTGAGAGGAAGAGTTATCTTCATAAATACCTGTATTGGATTAGCCCCTAAATCCCTTGCGGCATTGATCACGTTCCCGTCTATTTTAGACAGGGCATTGTATATAGGTAAAACCATAAATGGCAAAAAATTGTAGACCATGCCAAGGACGATGGCATAGGGGGTATTGATGATGTTAAGGGATGGCAAATGCAAAAAATTTAGGATACTGTTGATCACGCCGGTTTTTTCAAGGAGTGTCTGCCATGCCAGGGTACGGAGCAAGAAGTTCATCCACATGGGGAGGATGAAGATCAGTACGATAAAGCTCTGGCGGCCGTTCTTTTGCCCGCATAAAATCATGGCAAGAGGGTAGGCAAGCAAAAGGCAGATCAGGGTTGCTATAAGAGATAGCAATAGTGCGATCCCTAATGCTTTTGCATGTTCCGGGGTGGAGATCGCCAACACATTTTCAAGGGTAAAAGATCCCGTCCGGTCAGTCAGCCCGTAATAAAACACCATGCCGAGGGGTACGAGTATGAAGATGGCAGACCAGATAAAATAAGGCGTGCCAAGCAGCTTTTTTTTCAATAATGCTTTTTTATTCATTGATTCCGGCAGCCTCCTCATCTTCAGAAGCAGGTTTGTTCATGATCTGGATATTAAAGGGGTCTACGTCAATGTCCACTTCGGTTCCGACTGGGAACATTCCGGTAGAATGAACCAGCCATTCAAAACCGGCTGCAGCCACTTCCATTTCGTAATGGACGCCTTTAAAAATCAAATGGGTTACCGTTCCTTTTATTTTTCCGGTCCCGGGGCGGGAGAGGATCACGTCTTCCGGGCGGATCACCACGTCCACAGGTTTATTTTTGCCAAATCCGGTGTCCACACAGGGAAACCGTGTTCCCAGGATTTCCACTAGTTTATCTTCAATCATGGTGGAACTGATGATATTACTATCCCCGATAAAATCTGCAACAAAGGCATTCTCCGGTTCATTGTAGATTTTTTCCGGGCTGCCGATCTGCTGGATATATCCCTGGTTCATGACCACGATGGTGTCGGACATGGTAAGGGCCTCCTCCTGGTCGTGGGTCACATAAATGAAGGTAATGCCCAGTTCGTTTTTCAGGCGGATCAACTCGTACTGCATATCCTGGCGCAGCTTTAAGTCAAGGGCGCCTAAGGGTTCGTCCAGTAAAAGCACTTTGGGTTCGTTGACGATGGCACGGGCAATGGCGATACGCTGCTGCTGGCCACCGCTTAGAGAATCAGGCATACGCCTCTCAAAGCCATCTAAATTTACCAATTTTAACGCATATTTAATTTTATCATCTATGTAAGTTTTGCTCTTATTTTTGATCTTCAGGCCAAAAGCAATGTTTTCGGCAATGGTCATATGGGTGAAGAGGGCATAACGCTGGAACACCGTATTGAGCTGGCGTTTGTTTGGGGGAAGGCTGGTGATGTCTTTCCCATCAAAAATAACACAGCCTTTATCCGGGGTCTCAAAACCGCCTAAGATACGCAGTGTGGTGGTTTTTCCGCAGCCGCTTGGCCCTAAAAGGGTCAAAAATTCATTTTCCCGGATATAAAGGTTTAGGTCGTCTAAAACCATCTGGCCGTCAAAGGATTTGCTGATGTTTTTCAGGTCGATTAAAACTTTGCTCATGATGTACCTCTCCTCATGTGGATTAAAAACTTGGCGGGCTGCTGACCCAGATGACAGTGGCGCCGGTCTTGTTGTCCGCTTTCAGGTAATGGGTTGTTTTTGCTGTAAAGTAAAAGGATTCTCCCTTTCTTACTTTGGTGGATTTTTTTCCCAGGACTAAGGTCACGCTTCCCGACAGCACATAGCCGAATTCTTCCCCTTCGTGAGGGTTGTCCGGGTAAGTGGAACCACCGGGAGATAAGGTAAGCCGGATAGGTTCCATCATATTTTTTTGGGCGTTTGGGATGATCCACTCGATTTTGTTTTGAAGTTCCTCGTCAATTTTTTCAAAATAATCGCTTTGCCGGAAAGCCACCTGGGTATCTTCCGAATCATTAAAAAACTCCTTCAGGTCAGTACCCAGGCATTGCAGGATGTCCACTAAGGTAGTGATGGAAGGAGAGGTCAGGTTCCGTTCAAGTTGTGAGATAAAGCCTTTTGACAGCTCACAGCGGTCGGCCAGTTCTTCCTGCGTAAGTCCTTTTTGCGTTCGGAGGTCTTTTATTTTATTACCGATATTGATCCCATTATTCATATGTCCCATGCCTTTCAACGACAAGTAAACGGTTGCAATTATAATAAACTTTAAGTTTAGTAAAACTAAACACCATTATACAGGAAAGAAACCTGCTGTCAATATGTTTTTGCAAAAATTTTTTGCGTTCCATTTTTGGAAAATAAATGGTATAATTTCCGTAAAAGGCATAGGCTTAAGATTGCCCGTAAGGAAAGGAAGGCTTACCATGGGAAAAGAACAATATGTTGCATATGTATCTACTTATACGTCAGGGAATAAGAGCGGCTTTGGAATCAAGATTTATGATGTTGATGTTGAAAATGGGAGGTTTACGGAAAAGGACCAAGTGAAAATCACGAATTCTTCTTATGTGACGATATCTCATAACAGGAAGTTTTTGTATTCTATTACAGATTTTGGTGTGGAATCCTATCGGATCTTAGAGGATGGGAGTCTGGAGGTTCTGAACCATGCGACCATCAATGGAATGAGGGGGCGTCATATTTCCACGGATTATGAAGATAAATTTTTGTTTGTAGCAGGGTATCATGATGCGAAGCTTACGGTACTTCGGGTAAATGAAGACGGATCCATCGGAGAGATTACGGAAGAGATTTTTCATAAGGGGCTTGGGAGCATAGCGGAAAGAAATTTCCGTCCCCACATTAACTGCGTCAAGATGACGAGGGATAATAAGTTCTTATGTGTTGCGGACTTGGGAATGGATCATGTGGTGGTATATGAGCTGAACCACATTTCGGGAAGACTGCGTCAGGTGGATATCATAAGAAGTGAGCAGGAATCGGCACCCCGTCATTTAAAATTTTCCAAAGATGGGAGATATCTGTATATTGTCCACGAATTAAAAAATTATATTGATGTGTATACTTATGAGCTGGATAGCCACGGGAACCCGGTTTTTGAAAAAATACAGAATATCTCCACTTTAAATACCTACCATGCAGGTGGATCTGCAGCCAGTGCGCTTACTTTTTCGGAAGATTTCCAATATATTTGCAGTTCCAATGCAGGGGATAACAGTGTTGTCGTATATTCCATCGACAAAGAAAGCGGTATGTTGACAAAGTCCTTTTGTCTTCCGGTGAGTGGGGATTATCCCAAAGATGTTGCGCTATTTCCTGATAATAAACATTTGGTTTCTTTAAACCATGAATCAGATACAATGACGTTCTTTAATGTGGATATGGAGAAAGGAACGCTTGTTATGAACGGACGTGAGTTGAAGGTGGATCAGCCCAACTGTATCATCTTTTACCGTGTAAAATAGCGATCCTAAGGAAAGAAGCATTCACAGGGCGTTTCCTCAGACTGCATTGCTTTTGTGTTCCTCTTGCGGTCTGAGGAAACGCCCTGTGAAACAGAGGCTTAAGGTTTTTGATAAAAATCCTTCAGATAAGAAACCCTTGCCGTCATGTTCAACATGCATGCATCCAATAAGGTAAGCGCAGTCATGGCTTCTACAACGACCACAGCCCTGGGAACGATTACCGGGTCATGACGTCCCTTGATTTCTATTTGAATGTTTTCCCCACTTTTATTGATGGTATCCTGCTGGGAGAAGATGGAGGGGGTGGGCTTTACATGGGCGCGGAGGATCAGGTCGGCTCCATCGCTGATGCCGCCCAGGATGCCGCCTGCATGGTTGGTCTTTTTTAAAACAGCGCCTCCGCTGCAATAAAAGGCATCATTATTTTCAGAACCTACCGTGGAGGAAACACGGATTCCGTCTCCAATTTCCACAGCCTTTACGGCGCCAATAGACATAATGGCTTTTGCAAGGTTTGCGTCCAATTTTTCAAAAACAGGATCGCCGATACCGGCAGGAAGCCCTTTTACCAAACATTCAATGACTCCGCCGCAGGAGTCTTTTTTTTGCATACAGTCTTTTAAATAAGCGGTTGCCCTGCTGTCAGCATCCTGATCAGGCATACAGGTGGCCGTGGTATAGATGGCGTCTAAATCAAAATGATCCTCATGGATGCTCACAGGGCCAATGGATTTGGTATAAGCGGTAACAGAAATTCCCAGTTCTTTTAACAGCTTTAAGGCAATGGCGCCTGCCGCTACACGCCCTGCCGTTTCCCGTCCCGAAGAACGTCCGCCTCCGGTATAGTCCCGGAAACCGTATTTGGCGTCAAAGGTATAATCGGCATGTCCAGGACGGTAATAGGAAGCAATTTCACTGTAATCGGAAGATTTCTGGGAGGTATTGGGAATCAGCAGTGAGATTGGGGTTCCGGTGGTTTTACCCTCAAAGACCCCGGAAAGAATTTCAACTTGGTCAGATTCCTTCCTTGGAGTAGAGATGGAACTTTGACCGGGTTTGCGCCGGTTAAGGTAAATCTGGATATCTTCTTCGCAAAGGGAAAGACCTGCAGGGCAACCGTCAATGACAACGCCAAGGGCTTTACCGTGGGACTCTCCCCAAGTGGTTATTTTAAATAGGGTTCCGATTGTTGAGCCAGCCATAACTATTCCTCTCAATTTTCAAATTTTTATTATGATTATAGTTGATATTGGAAAAAGTGGCAAGAAATAGAGAAAAATAGTTGAAAAATCAGCCAAAAAACATAATTTACCTATTGTAGAAAATGATTTCTTTGTGTAATATATTATATAAATCAGCTTTTTGTACATAAATTGGGGGAAAAATGAAAAGGAGTTACCACGAAAGAACGAAAGAATTCTTTATAAATATGGGACGTAAGCATAAGCCGCTAAAAGGGCTTGCCATTGCAGGCCTTGCAGTCAGTATGCTGTTACATCATTTTATTGAGTATTGCAGAAGAGGGAGCAAGCGTTTTGCCAGCGCCGCATTTATTTTACTGTGCTTTATGGCAGGAAATAGCTTTGCATTTCCTGTATTTCAGGATGACAATGGTTTTGTCTCTGGCAATGAACACTTGGAAGCGGTAACAGTGACCGCAGAGTCAGACATTACCTTTGCAAATGAGCAACAGGTTTCCTATGAGGACATTAAGATCCTTGAGGACGAGGATGTATTGGATATTTATAATGAAGCGGAACTTCATGGGATGGAGGATGCAGATAAATATTTGCTGGATGATATTATAAACAGCGATCAGCAAGGAACGTCTGACCAGGAAGAAACGGCTGTGGGAACAGTCCAGGAAGAAAACAGTGGAAAGTGCGTGGAATTTTCACAGGAGGATTGGCAGCTTGTTTTGATCAATAAACAGCATCCTATCCCTGCCGACTATACCTTCACTTTAGGACCGATCAAGACGATCAAAGGGGAGATGCAGTGTGATGAGAGGATCATTGAGGATCTTCTTGCCATGATGCAGGCAGCGTATGAAGAGGATGGCATTATTTTAGGAATCTGTTCCCCGTATAGGGATCTGAACTGGCAGACGGTTTTGTTTAACAGGAAGATCAAGCTGTATATGGAAAGAGGGATGTCCTACATGGATGCGTATGCCCTGTCTTCCCAGACAGTTACAGTACCAGGGGCAAGTGAGCACCAGATTGGGCTTGCCGTTGATATGGTATCGGATACCTACCAGGAATTGGATGCAGGCTTTGCGGATACGGATGCAGGTATATGGCTGAAAGAGCATTGCAGTGAATATGGCTTTATCCTGCGATATCCCAAAGGGAAAGAGCATATTACCAGTATTGAATGGGAACCTTGGCATTTCAGGTATGTAGGGAAAGAAGCGGCGGCTATCATTATGGAAGAAGGGCTTTGCCTTGAAGAGTTTTGGGACAAATATCTATAGGCAATTGCGGTACGGGAATGCTGCAAGGAAAGGGACAAGATGAAATGTATCGCTTATTAAAACAGGAAGGAAGAGCAAAAAGGGGGGAATTTACCACTGTCCATGGTGTCATTCAGACGCCGGTATTTATGAATGTAGGAACAGTGGCGGCCATTAAGGGAGCGGTATCAACACAGGATCTGGAACAGATTCACACACAAGTGGAGCTTTCCAATACTTATCATCTTCATGTAAGGCCAGGGGATCAGATTATAAAACAGCTTGGCGGGCTTCATAAGTTTATGTCATGGAATAAACCGATTTTAACGGATTCAGGTGGTTTTCAGGTGTTTTCTTTGGCAGGGCTTCGCAAGATCAAAGAAGAAGGGGTTACGTTCCGTTCCCATATTGATGGGAGAAAGATCTTTATGGGGCCGGAAGAAAGTATGCAGATCCAGTCTAATTTAGCCTCTACCATTGCAATGGCGTTTGATGAATGCCCTCCCAGTCTTGCCGACCGGGCTTATGTACAGGCTTCGGTGGATAGGACTACCAGGTGGCTTAAGCGCTGCCAGGAAGAAATGAAACGGCTGAATGGACTTAAGGAAACCATCAATAAAGAACAGCTTTTATTTGGAATAAACCAGGGGGCCATCTATGCAGATATCCGTGTAGAGCATGCCAAAAGAATTGCCCAGATGGAACTTGACGGTTATGCAGTAGGAGGCCTTGCAGTAGGGGAAAGCCACGAGGAGATGTATTATATTCTGGACGAAACGGTTCCTTATCTTCCTGTGGATAAACCTGTTTATTTAATGGGGGTGGGAACCCCAGCCAATATCCTGGAAGGGGTAGAACGTGGCGTGGATTTTTTTGACTGCGTTTACCCTAGCAGAAATGGGCGGCATGGACACTTATATACCAACCATGGAAAGATGAATCTTTTTAATGCCAAGTATGAGCTGGATCAGCGTCCTATTGAAGAAGGATGCGGATGTCCAGCCTGCAGACGGTATTCCAGGGCCTATATCCGGCATCTGTTAAAGGCAAAAGAGATGCTGGGAATGAGACTTTGCGTGCTGCATAATCTTTATTTTTATAACACGATGATGGAAGAGATCCGGGACGCACTAGATAAGGGAGAGTATGCCGCTTACAAAAAACGTAAGCTGGATGGTATGATGAATAAGGAAGATGAAAATCCTAAAAAAGCTTGTCTTTAGCTGGTGAATTGTGTATGATATCTTTTAGACTCAGCAAAGCGCTGAAACAAATCAGGAGGAAACAAGATCATGGGTATTTTATTGACAGCAGAGGCAGGAACTGCAGCAGGCGGCGGTATCATTATGGTTGTGTATCTGGTACTTATTTTTGCGTTCGTTTATTTCTTTATGATTCGTCCGCAGAAGAAGGAACAGAAGAAAATGGCAGCTATGTTATCTACCCTTGAGGTGGGTGACTGTGTTCTTACAAACAGTGGCTTTTACGGGATAGTCATAGATATTACAGATGATACAGTAATTGTTGAATTTGGTAATAACAAGAATTGTCGTATCCCTATGCAGAAAACAGCCATTGCTCAGGTAGAAAAGGCAGATGCAGAATAAAAGTTTACCGAAGTAAGGCGCAGTTTAATCTGCGCCTTACTTTGTGGAAGAAAGGAGACAGGAGATGAAGCTGAATATCGTTTGCATACCTGGAGATGGGATCGGGCCGGAGATTATAGAGGAAGCAAAAAAGGTTCTAAACAAGACTGCTTCTGTATACGGGCATGAGATTGATTATACGGATATCTTGATGGGAGGGGCGTCCATTGATGTACATGGGGTTCCTCTTACGGATGAAGCTGTAGAGACGGCGAAAAGGGCGGATGCGGTGCTGATGGGTTCTATCGGTGGAGATACCACCACTTCTCCCTGGTATAAACTGGCGCCGAATTTAAGGCCGGAGGCAGGGCTTCTTGCTCTCCGTAAGGCACTGAACTTGTTTGCAAATTTACGTCCGGCTGTGCTTTATGAGGAGCTTGCCAAGGCATGTCCTTTAAGAAAGGATATCAGCGAAAAGGGGTTTGACATGCTGATCATGAGAGAACTGACAGGCGGGCTTTATTTTGGGGAGCGGTATACCACAGAAGAAAACGGGGTGAGGAAAGCCGTTGACACGCTGGCCTATGACGAAACGGAAATCAGAAGGGTTGCGAAAAAAGGGTTTGACATTGCAAGGAAGCGAAGGAAGAAAGTGACCAGTGTGGACAAAGCAAATGTGCTGGATTCTTCCAGGTTGTGGCGTAAGGTAGTGGAAGAGGTTGCAGCAGATTATCCAGAGGTGGCTTTGGAACATATGCTGGTGGATAATTGTGCAATGCAGCTTGTAAAAGACCCGGCTCAATTTGACGTAATCCTGACAGAGAATATGTTTGGAGATATTTTGTCGGATGAGGCAAGTATGGTAACGGGGTCTATTGGTATGCTGGCATCAGCGTCACTGAATAATAGTAAATTTGGCCTGTACGAACCAAGCCATGGTTCGGCGCCGGATATTGCAGGAAAAGGAATCGCCAATCCTATTGCTACGGTTTTATCGGCAGCGATGATGTTGAAGTATTCGTTTGATTTGGATGAAGAAGCTATGGCAATAGAAACAGCAGTGAAGAATGTGCTGAAAAAGGGATACCGTACCGTTGATATTATGTCAGAGGGGTGCAGAAAAGTAGGATGTAAAGAGATGGGTGATTTACTGGCAGATGAGATTAGATAAAAAATTTTCAAGAGAGAAAGCGGTTTTTTGGATTTTATTTCTTGTTATGGCAATTTATTATGGGTGGAGGCTGTTTGCGCTTACTCCCTGGTATGATGAATTATATACATATTATTGTTTTATCAGCAAAGGCCCCTTTTATGCGGCAATCCATTGGCCGCTGCCCAATAACCATGTAGGTTATTCCGTGTTGTCTGCAATCCTTGACCTGTTTGGCAATTCTTATATAGGGCTGCGGGGAGTATCCTATTTATGTGCCCTTGCTAATTTGTATCTGGTTTACCGGATCTCTTCAAGATGGATGAAGGGGATGATGCCTTTCGTGGCGGTAGTTTTGTATCTGTCTATGAATTTGGTGAATCAAATGGCAGTGCAGGGGCGGGGCTATACCCTTGGGATCACCTGCTTTTTGGTTTCGTTTCTTTGCATGGACAGGATCGTTATGGAGGAAAATTGCCCCAAAAGGTATTATTGGATCTATGTTTTTTCTCTGGTGTTAGGATTGTACACGGTGAGCAGTAACGTTTACTGGGTAGTTCCCTTATGCATTTCCGGTGGGGGATATCTGCTTTGGCTTAGCGCCGGGGAATCCAGGAGTGATCATAAGCCAATCTTTCAGACGGATTCCTGGAAAAAGCTTTTAAAACTAGTTGCTGCTTCGGCCATCGCGGCGTTGCTTACACTTTTTTTGTATGGCACTATTTGGCTGGCAATTGGCTCTAACCTTTTGGTCAAGGATGAAACAGGGATTTATGCAGGTCTTTCTCATGTGCAAATGATCCGGAAGAATCCTTTGGCTGCAGTGAAGCGGGGGATGGAATATATGCTGGATACCCCCTATATCCAAAGTGAAGAAAGGGCAGGATTTCCAGCGAGGCTGGGGGAATTTTTCCTGGTTCTTTCCGGCTATTATTTTGGCTTTCTTTCCTTGGCAGTAGCAGCGGTATGGGTGATAGGCCTGATTGTATTATTTTGGCAGGTTATCAGCGGGATGCGGGATAAAAAAGAAGAGGGGATTTTCTTGGAATTGTTTCTTCTTTTGGAAATTTTGTTTGTTCCGGTCTGCTTGCTTATCCAATGTAAACGCCCCTATTACCGGGTGTTTACTTACGGAGGTGTGATCCTTTCTTTGTTGATCACATGGCTGGCATACGGTGCAATCAAAAAGTCAGATCCTAAAAAGAAAATGGTGTCTATTGTTTTTGGCCTGGCAGTAGCGGCCCTTAGTGTTAAATGTATGTTTTTTTCCGGTTATGGCAATCAGTATGGGGAAAGGGAAACGGAAATAAAGACGGTTTTGTCCCATGGGGATATCCAGGCTGGGAAGACTTACAGTGTGACAGACTGCAACCAGGAATATTTATTGTTTTTTCTTTATGGCATCCGTTGTGAAAACAAAGAGATTGAAGGCTCAGACATGGTGATGTTAGATAAACGCATGATGGATCCGGATTTTGATGAGATGGTGTGGGAGTTTTACCATTATTATGACAGTATTCCATGGGATTATATAAATGAAAAGATGAATGTGGCTTATGAAAGTGAAAATTATGTTTTATACCAGAAATAAAGGAGAGTAGATAAAATGAGAAGTGATTCTGTAAAAACAGGGACTCAGCAGGCTCCCCACAGAAGCCTGTTTAATGCGCTTGGTTACACGGAAGAGGAGAGGAAGCGTCCCCTGATCGGTATTGTGAATTCTTATAATGAAATTGTTCCGGGGCATATGAACCTGGATAAGATCACAGAGGCAGTGAAGATGGGGGTTGCCATGGCGGGAGGAACGCCAGTGGTATTTCCGGCAATTGCAGTCTGTGACGGAATTGCAATGGGGCATGTGGGAATGAAATATTCTTTAGTGACCAGGGATTTGATCGCTGACTCTACAGAATGTATGGTTATGGCCCATGGATTTGACGGGTTGGTCTGCATTCCCAACTGCGATAAAAATGTGCCGGGACTTTTAATGGCTGCCGCAAGAGTGAATATTCCTACGATTTTTGTATCGGGCGGGCCAATGTTGGCAGGACATGTGCATGGGCAGAAGAGAAGTTTATCTTCTATGTTTGAAGCAGTAGGGAGCGTGGCTGCCGGTTCTATGACAATGGAAGAGCTGAGTGAATTTGAGGAAAAAACTTGTCCTACCTGTGGTTCCTGCTCTGGTATGTACACAGCCAACTCCATGAACTGCCTGACAGAAGCATTGGGAATGGGACTTAAGGGAAATGGAACGATCCCGGCAGTATATTCTGAAAGGATCCGCCTTGCCAAGCATGCCGGGATGAAAATTATGGAATTGGTTAAAAAGGATATAAGGCCAAGGGATATCATGACAGAGAAAGCATTTATGAATGCGCTTACGGTAGACATGGCGCTTGGCTGTTCCACCAATTCTATGCTTCACTTGCCGGCAATTGCCCATGAGGCGGGTGTGGAACTTAATTTGGATATTGCAAATGAGTTATCAGCTAAGACGCCGAATCTGTGCCACTTGGCGCCGGCAGGCCCTACTTATATGGAAGACTTAAATGAAGCGGGCGGCGTATATGCGGTAATGAATGAATTAACCAAAAAGGATCTGCTGTATCTTGACCTGCCTACCGTGACAGGAAAAACAGTGGGTGAGAATATAGGCGGAACGGTAAACAGGAATCCGGAAGTGATAAGGCCCATAGAGAACCCTTATTCCCAGACAGGCGGCATTGCAGTTTTAAAGGGGAACCTGGCACCGGATTCTGGTGTGGTGAAGCGTTCTGCAGTTGTGCCGGAAATGATGGTTCATGAAGGCCCGGCAAGGGTTTTTGACTGTGAAGAAGATGCGATTGACGCGATCAAGAGTGGAAAGATTGTGGCCGGTGATGTAGTGGTTATCCGCTATGAAGGACCCAAAGGCGGTCCAGGTATGAGAGAGATGTTAAATCCGACTTCCGCAATCGCAGGCATGGGACTTGGCTCATCGGTGGCATTGATTACTGACGGACGCTTTTCCGGAGCTTCCAGAGGCGCTTCTATTGGCCATGTATCTCCGGAAGCAGCAGTAGGGGGGCCTATTGCGCTGGTGCAGGAAGGGGATATTATCAGCATCAATATTCCTGAAAATACGTTATCCGTGAAAGTGACGGAAGAAGAATTAGCCAGGAGGAGGGAAGACTGGCAGCCCAGGGAACCACAAATTACAACCGGATATCTTTCCAGATACCGGGAAATGGTAACTAGCGGAAACAGAGGGGCAATTTTAGAGATTCCCCATAACAAAGAGTAAAAGAAAAAGGAAAGGGACTATAAAATGCAGTTGACAGGAGCGGAAATTGTTGTTGAATGTTTAAAGGAACAGGGAGTAGATACCGTATTTGGCTATCCAGGCGGCACCATATTAAACGTATATGATGCTTTATATATGCATAGTAATGAAATCAAGCATATTCTTACTTCCCATGAACAAGGGGCGGCCCACGCTGCAGACGGTTATGCGAGGGCAACTGGAAAGGTAGGGGTATGCCTTGCTACCAGCGGACCGGGTGCAACCAACCTGGTGACAGGGATTGCCACTGCTTATATGGATTCCGTGCCTATGGTAGCGATCACCTGCAATGTAGTTCTTCCCCTTTTGGGCAAGGATACTTTCCAGGAAGTGGATATTGCAGGAGTGACTATGCCCATTACGAAACATGGTTATATTGTCAAGGATGTGACGAAACTGGCGGATACGATCCGCAAGGCGTTTGCGATTGCAAGGGAAGGGCGCCCAGGGCCTGTGCTTGTGGATATCACCAAAGATGTGACGGCAAATACTTGTGAATATGAGAAGATGGCACCCGTGGAAGAAATGCCATCCTGTAAGTATACCAAGGAAGATATTCTAAAGGCTGTGGGCCTTATTAAGGCGTCTAAACGTCCTTTTATCTATGTCGGAGGGGGTGCGGTAATTTCCGGAGCCGCCCAGGAAGTGCGTGAGCTGGCGCAGCTTATGGATTCGCCAGTATGTGATACCCTAATGGGGAAAGGCGTTATGGACGGGCATGACGACCGCTATACCGGGATGATTGGTATGCACGGCACCAAAGCCTCCAATCTGGGAGTCAGTGAATGTGATCTTTTAGTGGCTCTTGGCGCAAGGTTTTCTGACCGGGTGGTGGGAAATGCGGCAATGTTTGCATCCAGGGCCCAGGTCTTACACATAGATATAGATGCGGCGGAGATCAACAAGAACATTAAGATCGCAGCATCGGTGGTAGGCGATTTGAAAGAAGTGCTTACGCTGATCAACAAAGAGTTGTCTCCTATGGAACATAAAGAATGGAATAACCATATAAAAGAATTAAAGGAAAAATTTCCCCTTAACTATGATAAAAGTGTGCTTTCCTGCCCTTATATCATGGAAGAGATTGATCGTGTTACAAACGGGAAGGCGATCATAACCACTGATGTAGGACAGCATCAGATGTGGGCAGCACAGTATTACAAATATTCACAGCCAAGAACCTTTTTATCTTCCGGCGGCCTTGGAACGATGGGATATGGTCTTGGGGCATGTATTGGCGCAAAGGTGGGAAATCCGGATAAAGTCTGCATCAACATTGCGGGGGATGGATGTTTCCGTATGAACATGAACGAGCTTGCAACGGCATCCAGATATCAAATCCCAATCATAGAGGTAGTGATCAACAATCATGTGCTGGGAATGGTAAGGCAGTGGCAGACATTGTTTTATGAAAAACGATACTCCCAGACAGTTTTGAATGACAGTGTTGATTTTTGTGTGGTAGCCAAAGGCCTTGGGTGTGAGGCGATCAGGGTTACCCAAAAGGAGGAAGTGGCGGATGCTATTAGCCGTGCAATTGAGAAGAAAAGGCCGGTGCTGATCGAATGTATCATTCCGGAGGATGACAAGGTGTTCCCTATGGTGCCGTCTGGGGCGCCTATAAGCGAAGTGTTCGATGCAACGGATCTGGAAAAGGATTGACGAAAGGAATAATTGAGTTTACAATGTGTTCCAGATGTTTTTAATTGGTGTAAGCTATGAATGGAGGAGAGAAGAGTGTCCAGAGTGTATAATTTTTCAGCAGGTCCCGCGGTTTTACCTGAAGAAGTTTTAAAAGAAGCTGCACAGGAGATGATGGATTATAAAGGATCGGGAATGTCCGTAATGGAAATGAGTCATCGTTCCAAGGTATATGATACGATCATCAAGGAGGCTGAAGCTGACTTAAGGGATCTTATGAATATTCCAGATCATTATAAGGTGCTGTTTTTACAGGGGGGTGCAAGCCAGCAGTTTGCCATGATCCCCATGAATCTGATGAAAAATAAAAAGGCGGCATATATTGTAACGGGGCAGTGGGCAAAAAAGGCATATCAGGAAGCTAAGATTTATGGAGAAGCAGTTGAGGTAGCTTCTTCAGCGGATCAGACTTTTTCTTATATTCCTGATTGTTCTGATCTCCCGATTCCGGAAGATGCAGATTATGTATATATTTGTGAGAACAATACCATTTATGGAACAAAGTTTAAGACATTGCCAAATACAAAGGGACATACTCTGGTAGCTGACGTTTCCTCCTGCTTCTTATCTGAGCCGGTAGATGTCAGCAAATATGGTGTGATTTACGGCGGAGTACAAAAGAATATCGGACCCGCGGGAGTGGTCATTGTGATCATTAGGGAGGATCTTATCACAGAAGATACTCTTCCGGGCACGCCTACTATGCTAAAATATAAGACACATGCGGATGCAGATTCCCTTTATAATACGCCGCCTGCTTATGGTATTTATATTTGCGGTAAGGTGTTTAAGTGGCTAAAGAGTCAAGGTGGCCTTGCGGCTATGAAAGAATATAATGAGAAGAAGGCAAAGATCCTCTATGATTTTCTTGACGAGAGCAGTTTGTTCAAAGGCACTGTCAGAAAAGAAGACCGTTCACTGATGAATGTTCCGTTTGTTACAGGAAATGAGGAACTGGATGCAAAATTTGTCAAGGAAGCAAAGGAAGCAGGCTTTGAAAATCTGAAAGGACATAGAAGCGTAGGTGGTATGCGTGCAAGTATTTATAACGCTATGCCGATAGAAGGGGTCGAGAAACTGGTTGCGTTTATGAGGGAATTTGAAAAGAATAACGCATAGACAGGAGAGGAGAAGGAGAATTAGATATGTTCAACTATTTTTGCTTAAATCCCATTGCACAGGTGGGGCTTGAAAAGTTTACGGATGAGTTTGTAAAGACGGAAGATGTGAATGCTGCCCAGGGAATCCTGGTAAGAAGCGCGGCAATGCATGATATGGAACTGTCTGACCAGCTTCTTGCCGTTGCAAGGGCAGGGGCGGGGGTCAACAATATCCCTCTGGATAAATGTGCCGAAAAAGGGATCGTAGTATTCAATACTCCCGGTGCAAACGCCAACGGCGTGAAAGAACTTGTGATTGCAGGAATGTTTTTGGCATCCAGGGATATTGTTGGAGGAATCAATTGGGTTCTTTCGGCAAAGGATGATGAAAATATAGCAAAGACAACGGAGAAGGAAAAGAAGCGCTTTGCGGGTACGGAAGTACAGGATAAGAAATTAGGGATCATTGGACTTGGGGCAATTGGCGTCAAGGTAGCCAATGTGGCAAAACATATGGGGATGGAAGTATACGGCTATGACCCTTATGTATCAGTCGATGCAGCATGGAATTTAAGCCGTGATGTGAAGCATGTGCTGAACGTAGAGGACATTTATGAAAATTGTGATATTATTACCATTCATGTGCCGCTTCTTGATTCTACCAGGGAAATGATCGACCAGAAAGCTATTTCCAAGATGAAGCAGGGCGTGATCATTCTTAACTTTGCAAGGGATCTGCTGGTGAACGAAAAGGATGTCCTTGACGGGATCCAATCTGGAAAGGTACGCAGATATGTATCTGATTTCCCCAATCCTACAACAGCAGGGCAGGAAGGTTGTATCGTTATCCCGCATCTTGGGGCTTCTACAGAGGAATCCGAGGATAATTGTGCAAAGATGGCAGTAAAGGAAATGATGAATTATTTAAAAAACGGTAACATCAATAACAGTGTAAATTATCCGAACTGTGATATGGGTGTTTGCACGCAGGCAGGGCGCGTGGCAATTTTCCACAAAAATATTGCTAACATGATCACAAAATTTACAGCATGTTTTGGTGATGAGGGCATTAATATTACGGATATGATGAACAAGTCAAAAGGAGAGGTGGCATATACCATGATGGATATTGAAAAAGCTGCCGATGCAGGGATCATCAAGAAACTTCAGTCCATAAATGGAGTTTTTCGTGTACGCGTAGTCAAATAGCTTCAAGCCATATCAAACGCCGCCATCTGGCGGCGTTTGTTTTAGAAATCTGTAAAATCTATTAAATTTTCTTCCAGGTCAGCCTTTAGTTTGGCATCCTGCTTTGCAGAAACGATGCTGGCAAGATCCATGTACTTAATGAAAACGTCTTCCACGCTGATCTTTTTCTCATCTGCAATTTCCTGCATAATGGGTTTTAGCTGGTCAAGCTGAAAAGAAATCCTTGTTTTTTGGGGATCAATGTCACCAAGAACTTTTTCTGAATAGGCATTAATGCGGGAAAGCATTTCCTTATCTTCTTTGCTTAAAGAATCATATCCGTTAGAGTTTTTCATTGTCTGAAACATTTTTTCACTTCCTTTCTGCGATACCTAGATTGTAGCACTTGATGCTTGTGTTGTATAGATATCTTTGCTAAAATAAAACAAAGAAAGCGCAAAGCCGCGGGACGGCAGATTGAGAGGGCAATATGAACAGTAAACTGTATAAATTAATGAATTGGCCACGGATCGAAGGGATTATTTATTCAGAAGAAGATAATCCCCATGATATTTTAGGACCCCATATGATAGGAAAAACGGTACTGTTTCAGACATTCCAGCCAGAGGCTGAGGCAGTTACGCTTATGGTGCAGCCGGGAGATAAGAAACATAAGATGGAAATGGTGGACGAGGCTGGTTTTTTTGCCTGTACAGTCACAGGGAAAATCCCTGATGAATATGTTTATGAAGTGAAGGACAAGGATGGGAAAACAAGAACGATAAAAGATGCGTACCGTTATCAGGTGGGAATGGAACAAAAGGATATTGATAAGTTTAATGCCGGGATACATTACAGTGTATACGAAAAGCTGGGCGCGCACCCTATGACGGTTTTGGGCACGCCGGGAACTTTTTTTGCCGTATGGGCGCCCAATGCACTGCGGGTCAGTGTGGTAGGGGATTTTAATCATTGGGATGGAAGAGTTCACCAGATGAAGCGGAATCCCCAAGGGGGTATTTTTGAAATATTTATTCCTGATGTAAAGCCGGGGGAATGTTATAAATATGAAATCAAGGCCAAAGGCGGCATTACGTTTCTGAAAGCCGATCCTTATGCATTTGGACAGCAGCTTCGTCCGGAAACCGCTTCTATCGTAAGGGATTTGTCAACCTATCAATGGAAAGACCAAAAATGGATCAAGGACAGGGAAAATTTCCAGAGTGCGGATTCGCCCATCAGTATTTATGAAATTTATCTGGGATCTTTTAAGCAAAATCCTGACACAGGGGAATACTTAAATTACAGGGAACTTGCAGAGGAAGTGATCAGTTATGTAAAGGATACAGGATATACGCATGTGGAGCTGATGCCGATTATGGAACATCCTCTTGACGCTTCCTGGGGATATCAGGTCATTGGATATTATGCGCCCACATCAAGGTACGGCAGTGGGGAAGATTTTATGTGGTTTGTGGATGCCTTTCACCAGGCGGGAATCGGTGTGATCCTGGATTGGGTTCCGGCGCATTTTCCCAGGGATACCTATGGACTTTCTGGTTTTGACGGAACCTGTCTTTATGAACATGCAGATCCAAGACAGGGCGCTCATCCCCATTGGGGAACCTTGATCTATAATTATGGGCGTCCCCAGGTTGCCAATTATCTGATTGCCAACGCTTTATATTGGGCAGAAAAATATCATGTGGATGGGATCAGGATGGATGCGGTAGCCTCTATGCTGTACTTAGATTATGGGAAAAGAGACGGAGAATGGGTTGCCAATATTTACGGGAGCAATGAAAACCTGGAAGCGATGGAATTTTTAAAGCATTTAAATTCTGTGATGAAAAAGCGGAATCCCGGAGTTCTTATGATTGCAGAGGAATCCACCGCATGGCCCAAGATCACAGGGCGTCTGGACGATGGCGGGCTGGGTTTTGATATGAAGTGGAACATGGGCTTTATGAATGATTATCTTTCCTACATTGGCTATGACCCTTATTTTAGGTCACACCATCACAATGAGCTGACTTTTAGCATGATCTATGCATATAGTGAAAACTTTATGCTGGTATTTTCTCATGATGAGGTCGTACATGGTAAGGCTACTATGATTGGGAAGATGCCTGGAACGAAGGAAGATAAGTTTGCAAACTTACGGCTTACTTATGCCTATATGATGACTCATCCAGGGAAAAAGCTTTTGTTTATGGGCCAGGATATTGCTGAGTTCAAGGAATTTGACGAGACCAGACAGACGGAATGGACGCTGCTTTCGTATGATTTCCATCAAGGAGTCCATCGTCTTGTACAGGACTTAAATCAGTTATATAAGGAAAGGCGTGCGCTGTATGCGCTGGATACCAGCCCTGACGGGTTTGAATGGATCAATTGTATTTCTTCTGAGAAATGTATGGTTTCCTTCCTCAGAAAGACGGACAAGCCGGAGGAGTTATTAGTAGTTACCGTAAACTTTGCGAATGCCCAGCAGGAGTTTGTGGTCGGAGTTCCGCTGGAGGGGAAATATAAGGAAATACTAAATACAGATGGGGTTTGTTATGGTGGGAAGGGGAGAATCAATGGAAAGGCGAAGGGTACCTCTGAAACGGAAGTAGATGGGAAACCATATTCCTTCTCCATGACAGCGGCGCCCCTGTCCGCAAGTATTTTTACTTATATCCCATATACGGAAAAGGAAAAACAGCAGATCGCCAAAAAGAAAGCGGAGAGAGAAGCTATCCGCCATGCTGAGGCTGCTATGCGGGAAGCAGAAGAGGCTAAGAGGCTGGCCCTTGCAGCAAAAGAAGAAGCTGCAGAGGCTAAAAGACAGGCGCAGGAAGCCGAAAAACGTGCGATAGCTGCAGAAAAGAAGGCAGAACAGGAATTGCAACGGGCCTTAGAGGAACAAAAGCAAGTGGAAAGTTTTAAAAAGAAATAAATGTAGAAAAGACAGGTGTATTCATGGATGTAGGTCAGATCGGCAAAGAATCGGGTGTGATTGATCAATTTTTTCAGGAACTGCCGGAGAAGGCATTTCATTTAGGGCTGCGGGTGGTGCTGGCAGCATTGGCATTTTTGATTGGCGTTCAGGTGATCAAGCTGGTCAGGCATGTGCTGCACAAGGCACTGGTCAGAGGCAGGGTGGATGGAAGTGCAATTAGTTTTATTGACTCTTTTGTCAAGTTTGGAATGTATTTTGTTTTGATCCTTACCATTGCCTCCGGACTTGGGGTTGATGCTGCAAGTATTGTTGCGCTTTTAGGTTCTGCCAGCGTGGCAATTGGCCTGGCAGTACAGGGAAGCCTTAGCAACTTTGCAGGAGGGGTGCTTCTTTTGATCTTAAAGCCCTTTGCACCTGGGGACTATATCCGGGATGGCGTGGGCAATGAAGGGACAGTGGATAGTATTGATGTGTTTTATACGCATTTGATAACTCCGGACCATAAGCGTATTGTGCTGCCTAATGGAACCCTTGCCAATGGGACGATCACGAATTTTACCAAATCGCCCACAAGAAGGCTTGATATTTCTGTGGGAATCTCCTATCAGGATGATGTGAAGGCGGCCAGAAACGTCCTTGAAAAACTATTACGGGAAGATCCGGCAGTGCTAAAGGATGAGGAAATCCGTGTGTTTGTAGATGACTTGGCGGACAGCAGCGTTGTGTTGATCCTACGCTGCTGGACATTACAGGGGGATTTCTGGGAAACTAAGTGGAGACTTACAGAAGAGGTGAAATATACACTGGACGGCGCGGGGATCCATATCCCATATCCTCAGTTAAACGTGCATATGGAAGGTTCATAATAAATTTTACTTGCAAATTGAATCCATTGCCTTTATAATAATCTTTGTTGCAGGCAGATGCTACTGTGGCTCAGTTGGTAGAGCAGCTGATTCGTAATCAGCAGGTCAGGGGTTCGAGTCCCCTCAGTAGCTTATAAGTGATAGGAGACTGGGATACAGTCTCCTATTTTTTCTTTTTGTATAAATGTTCCAGGTATTGGATGCCTTGATAGAGTCCCATAGCAATCATACATAGGATAATGATGGATGTAATCACCATATTCAGCTTGAAAACTTGGGAACCGTAAATGATCAGATATCCAAGGCCCCGTCTTGCAGCCAGGAATTCGCCTATGATCACGCCTACCAGTGCAAGACCAATATTGACTTTCATATTACTTAAAATAATGGGAATGGAGGCGGGAAGGACTACCTTAAAAAAAGCATCCATGGGTTTCCCACCAAGGGTGAAGATCAATTTTAATTTTTCCGGATCTGTGTGTTTAAAACCGGTATAAAGGCTGATGACGGAACCAAAAATTGCTACGGATATCCCGGCAACGATAATGGTGTTAGTGCCTGTGCCAAGCCATACGATAAAAAGTGGGGCAAGAGCTGATTTTGGCAGGCTGTTCAACACTACAAGATAAGGTTCCAATATTTCCGAGAGGGTTTTGGAATACCATAGTAGTGTGGCAGCGAACATGGAAATTAGAGTGATCAAAAGGAAACTGATCAAGGTTTCCATAAGTGTGATCCCGGTATGTGTAAAAAAAGAACCGTCCGTCAACATTTGAATAAAGTAGGATGCTACCATGCTGGGGCTGCTGAAAAAGAAAGTGTCAATAAGACCGAATCGGCCAGCAGCTTCCCAAATGATCAAAAACACTGCAAAAATCAAAATCCGAAAGGTAGTGATCAAATGGTGGTGGCGGTGATGGTCACGAATATAGCATTCCTGTGCGGTGAGCTTTGCAGGCGCTTGGTTTTTGCAGGAACACGAAATGGTTTTTTCAGGAATATTCATCCGAAATCTCCTTCCATAGTAAAGTAAATAAGCTGTTGAACTCAGGTGCGTTCCTTGTAGCAAGAGCAGAATTTTCCGTGATGGAAAGATGAACCGGAATGTTGTTTTTGATCGTGGCGGGACGCTTGGTCATAACTAAGATCCGGTCGGCAAGGGAGATTGCTTCTGATAAGTCGTGGGTGATCAAAATGGCAGTGATCTTACTTTTTCGGATGATGCTGCCAATGTCAGTAGAAACCATCAGACGGGTCTGGGAATCCAGCGCACTGAAAGGTTCATCGAGAAGCAAAAGGGCAGGTTCCATGACCATGGTGCGGATAAGGGCTGCACGCTGCTTCATGCCGCCGGATAGTTCGCCGGGTTTTTTATCTTTAAATTTGTATAAGCCGTAGTCATTTAGCAGCCGTTCGGCAAGTTCCTCTTTTTGCCTGGTGAGTGTACCTGTGATCTCTGGTCCCAACAGTACGTTTTTCCAAATGGAACGCCATTCCAGCAGATGGTCTTGCTGGAGCATGTATCCCACCCGGATATCCTTTGCCTTGTTTAGAAGCACTTCACCTGATTCAGGTTTTAGAAGCCCTGAAATGATAGACAATAATGTGGACTTTCCACATCCGCTTGGACCAACGATCGCAATAAATTCTCCTTGGTTTACTTGAAAAGATATATGATCGAGGGCTTTGGTCTCACCCTTTAAATTATGATAGGAAAAACAGACATCCCTGCATTCCAGAATAGGCTGTTCCATTGAAAGGACCTCATTTCCCTTTTTTATACTAATAATCTATGTACATTCGACCTTTTTGTGCCAGCCGTTTCGCCAAAACCAATTGGGATAAATGAAATGATTTCGTGAAATATTACATTGAAAAGATCAGAAAAATGTGATAGTATCAAATTCAGATTTAATAATTGGAGGACTATTTTTATGGCTCAGTTATGGGGAGGACGGTTTACTAAAGAAACAGATGAATTGGTCTACCGTTTCAACGCATCCATTTTGTTTGATAAAAAGCTTTTTGAGCAGGATATAGAAGGCAGCATTGCACATGTGGTCATGCTTGAAAAGCAGGGGATTATCACTTGTGAGGAAAAGGACGCGATTGTAAAAGGGCTCACCGGTATCCGGTTTGATGTGGAGCAGGGAAATCTTGCTATTACAGAGGAATATGAGGATATTCACAGCTTTGTGGAGGCTAAGCTGATCGAAAGGATTGGGGATGCCGGAAAAAAGATGCATACCGGAAGAAGCAGGAATGACCAGGTAGCATTAGACATGAAGCTTTATGTAAGGGGAGAAGTTCTTAAAGTTTCTGATTGTCTGGTAAATCTTCTTGAAACCGTTCTTACCATTATGGAAAATAACCTGACTACTTATATGCCGGGATTTACCCATTTACAGAAGGCGCAG
The DNA here is from genome assembly GCA_910585005.1 of uncultured Lachnospiraceae bacterium. GTDB lineage: Bacteria > Bacillota > Clostridia > Lachnospirales > Lachnospiraceae > Suilimivivens. The sequence continues at coordinate 81,428 of CAJUCN010000004.1, forward strand.
CCGACAACTCTGGCCCATCATATGGGAGCTTATTTTGAGATGTTCAAAAGGGATTTTTTGCGGCTTTCGGACATTTATAAGAGAATGAATTACTGTCCTTTAGGAGCAGGGGCCTTTGCGGGAACGACCTATCCTTTAGACCGTGCCTATACGGCATCGCTGATGGGGTTTGAGGGGCCTACGCTTAACAGTATGGACTCTGTGGCGGATAGGGATTATATCATAGAATTTTTATCGGCCCTGTCAACAATTATGATGCATTTAAGCAGATTTTCGGAAGAAGTTATCATCTGGAATTCCAATGAGTATCGTTTTATTGAGATTGACGATGGGTTTTCGACAGGGAGCAGCATTATGCCCCAGAAAAAGAATCCGGATATTGCAGAGTTGGTGAGAGGGAAGACCGGGCGTGTATATGGGGCCTTGGTTTCTATATTGACAACGATGAAAGGGCTGCCTTTGGCATACAATAAAGATATGCAGGAGGATAAGGAAGTCACTTTTGACGCAATAGAAACGGTAAAAAATTGTTTGGCCTTATTTGACGGGATGCTTTCCACCATGAAATTCAATTCCCAGGTTATGGAAAAGAGCGCTATGAATGGATTCACGAATGCTACGGATGCAGCAGACTATCTGGTGGGCAGAGGGGTTCCGTTTCGGGATGCACATGGGATCATTGGACGGTTGGTTTTGTATTGCATGGAAAAAAATACCTGTATTGAAGCGCTCAGCCTTCAGGAACTAAAAGAAATAAGCCCGGTGTTTGATGCGGATCTTTATGAGGCTGTAAGTCTAAAGACATGTGTGGAAAAAAGGCTTACGATAGGCGGGCCAGGCCAGGAAGCAATGAAACAAACAATCCGTATCAACCGTGATTTTTTAGATTACTATAAAACCAAGGAAAGGTAAGGCCGGAAATAGATTCGGAAGAGGAAAGGAGCAGTAATACGATGAGCGAGAAATTGAGAGTAGGCATTTTAGGCGGAACAGGAATGGTAGGGCAAAGATTTATAGCCCTATTAGAAAACCACCCATGGTTTGAGGTGACTACCATAGCCGCAAGTGAAAGATCCGCCGGAAAGACTTATAAAGAGGCAGTGGGCGGCAGATGGAAAATGGCGACACCGATGCCAAAGAAGGTGGAAAACCTTGTGGTGATGAATGTAAACGAAGTGGAGAAGGTTGCTTCCCAAGTGGATTTTGTATTTAGCGCGGTTGACATGACCAAGGAAGAGATCAAAAGGATCGAAGAGGAATATGCCAAAACAGAAACCCCGGTGGTGTCTAATAATTCGGCACATAGATGGACCCCGGACGTGCCTATGGTGGTGCCGGAAATCAACCCGGAACATATGAAAGTCATTGATTTTCAGAGAAAGAGGCTAGGAACGACAAGGGGGTTTGTGGCTGTTAAGCCCAACTGCTCAATCCAAAGTTATGCACCGGTGCTTACAGCATGGAAAGAATTTGAACCTTATGAGGTGGTTGTAACGACTTACCAGGCAATTTCAGGTGCAGGGAAAACCTTTAAGGACTGGCCGGAGATGGTTGAAAATATCATTCCCTATATCGGTGGGGAGGAAGAAAAAAGCGAGAGGGAACCGCTCCGCATCTGGGGCGAAATTAAGGATGGGGTCATTGTGCCCGCCACATCCCCTGTAATTACCTGTCAGTGCATCAGGGTTCCTGTTTTAAATGGGCATACGGCTGCGGTTTTTGTCAAATTTAGGAAAAACCCTGACAAAGAACAGCTACTTGAAAAACTGGTTTCCTTCAAAGGAGTTCCCCAGGAACTTGGTTTGCCCAGTGCGCCAAAACAGTTTATCCAATACCTTGAGGAAGATGACAGGCCGCAGGTAAACAAAGATATTGATTTTGAAAACGGAATGGGAATCAGTGTGGGAAGACTGCGTGAAGATAAGGTTTATGATTGGAAATTTGTAGGACTTTCCCATAATACAGTTCGGGGGGCTGCCGGTGGTGCAGTTCTTTGTACAGAACTTTTGAAGGAACAAGGATATATCACCGCAAAATAGTACAAAGGGGAGTGCCGTACAGGTGGGGAGTCCTGTAGGGCAAAAGAAGGGGAGCAACATGGATGAATTACGTTATCAGGTAGATCTGCTGAGCGCAATGAACCAACGATTGACAAATGATGAAAGGATGTACCGGCTGCTGTGCAATACATCAAGCAATGCTTTTTTGTATGTGAATTTTGTTGACAATGTAGTCAGGACATTGGGAAGCTGGGATTTCTTTTTTCCGGAAGTTGTGATCAGGGATATGAAGGATCTGGCTAAGTTATACTCACAGGTGGAAGATAAGTATGTGCTTCCGCTCAGGGATCTGATCTATCTGGAAAAGAAAGAGATGAATTCGGACAGCGGTATTGTCAGGCTGAAAGATGAGAGAACATGGGTGGAATGCGAAACGGAGATTCTTTATGATGAGACGGGAAAAGCTACAGATAAGGTGATCCGTTTTAAAGACATTTCTAAATTCAAAAACCAAAATGAAGAATTGACCTATATGGCATATTATGATGTGCTTACAGGGCTGTATAACCGGAATTATTTTGTCAGGCTATTAGCGGATTTTGTGAGAAAAGCCTCTGATGCAAACGACATTGTGGCAGTGATGTTTGTTGATATTGACGATTTCAGAAAGATCAATGATGGATTTGGCATTGTGGTGGGCGATGAGATTGTCCAGCAATTTGGTCAGCTTATGGCTGACTTTCAGGGGGAAAATATTTTAGTGTCCCATTTTAATGCGGATATTTATTGTATTGCGATTTATGATCCAGGGGGAAACCATACGGTAGAGCATGTCTATAAGAAGATCCGTGAAAAGATTAAAGATCCCTTCCAATTAAGCAATGGGCAGGAACTAGGGATTTCTGTGAGTGTAGGAGTTGCGGAATATCCGGAGGCTGCCAGGACCACGTTGGAACTGATTAATTGTGCAGAAATTGTTATGTTTAAGGCAAAAGGCCAAGGGAAAAATACGATCAAATATTTTGACGCGCCTATTTTAAACGAATTTTTGCAGAATGTCAGCATTGAGACGAAGTTAAAAGGGGCTGTTTTTGACCAGAATTTCATTATGAATTTCCAACCGCAGTATTATGCGGATACTCAAAAGCTTCGGGGGATGGAAGCGCTGATCAGATGGCGGGATAATGATGGAAAAATGATCAGCCCTTCTGTTTTTATACCTATCGCAGAAAAGAATGGTGCAATAGTGCCTATCGGAACGTGGGTGATCGAAGAAAGCATTAAAACCTTTGTGAAATGGAAAAAACAGTTTCAACATGAGGTGGTGCTTTCCATCAATATTTCAGCGATCCAGTATATGAGGGATGAATTTGTGGAAAGCATTGTAAACATTATACATAAATATGATGTGGATCCCAAAGAACTGGAGCTGGAAATTACAGAAAGCGTCTTAATGGAAAACTTCAAGGAAGTGACAGAAAAGCTGTATGTCCTTAGGGAGTATGGCATCAGGATATCCCTGGATGATTTTGGGACAGGATATTCATCTTTGTCCTATATCAAAGGGCTTCCCATCGATACACTTAAAATTGATAAAAGCTTCATTGATACGATTATTACAGATGAAAATACACGGATCATCACGGAATCGATTATCTATATGGTCAAAAAACTTGGGTTTGAGACGATTGCAGAGGGAGTGGAGACGCAGGAACAATTCTCCTATTTGAAAGAGATCGGATGTGACTGTATCCAGGGATTTTTACTTGGTAAACCAATGCCTGCCGAGGAGATGGAAGAACTCCTTCGCATACAGATAGGATGATAATTAGGAGAAGCCATGGTTTGGGGACGGACTTCAGAACTAAAATATTTAAATGCATACTTTGACCGGGAAGGAAGCCAGATTGTTGTGGTATATGGTGAAAGAAACGTGGGGAAAACAGCGCTCCTGGAACAATTTGTCCAGGATAAACCATATTCCTATTACAGGGCAAGGTCAGCTTCGGAGAGAGAGCAGCGTTATTTATGGGGGGCGGAAGTAGGAAAAGGCGGGGGCATTGTCTCTAAGTATCCTTCTTTCACGGAAATACTTCAGTCTCTTTGTGTGCATAAGATGAATAAAAAGGTCATTATTATTGATGAATTCCAGTATATTATTAAAGCAGGCAGTGAATTCATGAAGGAATTGACGGCTTTTCTAAGCGATATGGCGAAAGAGATGCAGATCATGGTCGTCCTGTGCAGCTCATCCATTGGATGGGTCGAGAATAGCATGATCAACAGGATTGGAGACGCGGCACATGAACTTTCCGGTTTGTTAAAAGTCAGGGAGTTAAGTTTTGAGACAACTATGGAATATTTTCCAGGATTTTCTATGGAGCAATGCATTGAAGCGTATGCAGTATTGGGAGGGATGCCCGGGTTATGGCGGCATTTTGACGATAAGCTTAGCATACGCGAGAATATATGCAGACACATTCTTACCAAGGGATGCTATTTGCATTATGAAGGGCAGAGGATCGTGGAAGAAGAACTTCGGGAGACCTCGGTGTATGACACGATTTTGGCGTCTATAGCTGCGGGGAACCATAAACTCAATGACTTGTATCTCCATACGGAATTTTCAAGGGCAAAGATCAGTGTTTATTTAAAGAATTTGATGGAACTTGAGCTGGTGGAAAAGATATTTTCTTATGATACGGAGGGGAAGGCAAATGCCCAGAAAGGGATCTACCGGATAACCAATCATTTTGTGGATTTCTATTTTACCTTTTTGTATCCCAATTTAAGCCGTTTAGAACAGCTTTCACCGGAAAAATTCTATCTTAGCTTTATTGCGCCTGCATTTAAAGGATATGTGGCTGAATATTTTAAGACCGTATGCCAACAGCATATAGAAAAATGGAGTAAGTGGAAGAGGCTTCCTATTGAGGTGGACCGGATCGGAGAATGGGTGGGGAAATTTGGCACCATTGATGTGGTTGCCCAAAGCCAGGAGGGGGAGACGATCATTGGCATTTGTAATTGGGATAAGCCAATGATGCGTTACGATGATTATGAGTGGCTTTTATTTTGTGCACAAAAGGCAAAGCTGCATGCGGATTATATTTATCTATTCTCCGTAGGGAGGTTTGACGAAAAGCTGGATTTGGAAGCAAAAGTAAAACGGAATTTGAGATTGATCAGTTTGGATGAAATGTAATGGGAAAAAATTTATATATTGCAGAAAAGCCCAGTGTGGCGAGAGAATTTGCCCGGGCGCTGCAAATAAAAGCAAGCAATAAAGATGGGTATATGGAATCCCAGGATGCAGTTATTACCTGGTGTGTAGGACATCTGGTAACCATGAGTTATCCGGAGGCTTACGATGAAAAATACAAAAAATGGTCCCTTAGCACGATTCCTTTCGTTCCATCGGAATTTAAATATGAGGTGATTGACAGCGTAAAAAAGCAGTTTCAGATCGTCAGCGGCCTGCTTAACAGGCCGGATGTGGAGACAATATATGTGTGTACAGACTCAGGGCGTGAGGGTGAGTATATTTACCGGCTGGTAGAACAGCAGGCGCATGTGACGGGGAAAAAGCGCAAAAGGGTATGGATTGATTCTCAGACTGAGGAAGAGATTTTGCGGGGAATACGGGAAGCGAAGGACTTGTCAGAATATGATAATCTGGGTGCGGCCGCTTATCTGCGGGCAAAAGAAGATTACCTGATGGGGATCAATTTTTCCCGTGTGCTGACGCTCAAATATGGCTATTTTGTTAAAAATTATTTAAGCGCTGACCGGGCGGTGATCAGCGTAGGACGCGTAATGACCTGTGTTTTAGGGATGGTTGTCAAAAGAGAACGAGAGATCAGGGAGTTTGTTAAAACTCCTTTTTACCGCGTGATTGCAGAAGTGATGGTAGGAGAAAAGCCATGTGAGTGCGAGTGGAAAGCGGTGGAAAATACCAAATATTTTGGTTCTCCGCTTTTGTATAAAGAAAATGGATTTAAAGAGGAAAAGGATGCGGCAGGGCTGATTAACACATTGATGGGCGATGGGCCGGTTTCCGCAATAGTGGAATCATTAGAAAAGAAAAAGGAGACCAAAAATCCGCCTCTTTTATATAATCTTGCAGAACTTCAAAACGATTGTTCCAAATATTTTAAGATCAGTCCCGATGAAACACTGCGTATTGCACAGGAACTTTATGAGAAGAAACTTACAACGTATCCCAGAACGGATGCCCGCGTCCTATCTTCGGCGGTGGCAAAAGAGATATCAAAAAATATCCGGGGGCTGGGCGGTTTTGACCTGGTAAAAAATCTGGCGGCTAAGGTGTTAGAGAGCGGCAGCTATAAACAGATTGCTAAAACACGATATGTAAACGATAAGCAGATCACTGACCATTATGCGATTATACCAACAGGCCAGGGGTTGGGGAACTTAGGGAATCTAAGCCCCACAGCGGCAAAGGTTTATGAGATCATTGCAAGAAGGTTTTTAGCGGTTTTTTTTCCACCTGCCATTTACCGGAAAGTTTCTCTAAACGTGTCTATAAAGGGAGAACAATTTTTTGCAGGGTTTAAAGTTCTTGAAACAGAAGGGTACCTGGAAGCGGCAGCGTTTTCCTTTGCCAAAAAAAAGCAGGTAAAAGCTAACCAGCCAAAAGACGGCGAACAGTTGCAGGAAAGGGAAGATGACGGAGTTGATCAGGACTTTATGGAAGCGTTAAACGGCTTGAAAAAGAAAATGGAGCTTCCGGTAAGGGACATGCAGGTCAAGGAAGGGGAGACATCCCCGCCCAAGCGGTATAATTCGGGAACGATCATCCTTGCAATGGAAAATGCCGGTCAGCTTATTGAAGATGAGGAGCTGCGTTCCCATATAAAAGGGAGCGGGATCGGCACTTCAGCGACAAGGGCGGAAATCCTAAAAAAACTGGTCAATATCGAATACTTGGCTTTAAATAAAAAAACACAGCTTATCACCCCTACATTAATGGGGGAGATGATCTACGAGGTGGTGGATAACTCCATTAAACCGCTTTTAGACCCAGCGCTTACTGCCAGTTGGGAAAAAGGGCTTACCATGGTGGCGGAAGGAGTGATTACCGGTGATGAATATATGAAAAAGCTGGATGATTTTGTATCCAGGCGGACCAATATTGTAAAGCAGCTTAATAATCAGTTTGTGCTTAACCAGCAGTTTCATAAAGCTGCTGGAAATTATAGAAAGGCATGACAGTCTAAGTCAGTTGGAGGAAAATATGGAACAATATACGATCAAAAATCTTTATACTCTGGAAGAAACGATTGCGGCGGATTTATTTAAAGATGCCGTATATCCCTGGGAACTGCTTCCCAAGATCAGCAATTTTATTTTGGAGCTGGGCAAAAAACTCCCTACAGACAGGTACACGATGGTAAAAGAAAATGTTTGGGTTGCTAATTCCGCAAAAGTTGCGCCTACCGCCTGTCTCAATGGCCCGGCGATCATAGATGAGGAGGCGGAGATACGGCACTGCGCCTTTATCCGTGGGAATGCCATCGTTGGAAAAGGGGCGGTAGTGGGAAATTCCACAGAGTTAAAAAATGTGATCTTATTTAACAAGGTTCAAGTTCCTCATTATAATTATGTGGGAGACAGTATTCTGGGCTTTAAATCCCATATGGGGGCAGGTTCTATCACGTCAAATGTAAAGAGTGATAAAACATTGGTCGTGGTGAAAGACGGGGAAAAAAAGGTAGAGACCGGCATGAAAAAATTTGGGGCAATGTTAGGGGACAATGTGGAGGTAGGTTGTAACAGCGTTTTGAACCCAGGTACGGTGATCGGCAGGAACTCTAATGTGTATCCCACAAGCATGGTAAGGGGATGTATTCCGGCAGGCAGTATCTATAAAAGACGGGGGGAAATAGCAGAAAAGCAGTCGTAATTTTTTGTCAAAAGGACTGGATTTTTTGCAGAAGATATGAGACAATTAAAAATGTGATTATGACAAAATATTCACAAGAAGTAAGGATATTTTGTTAGAAAATAATATCTACATATTGAAAGGAGTTTTCACATGATTTATTCAAAAGAAGTTGAAGAAATGTGTACAGTTGCCCAAGGTGTTAACCATGGTTGTGCACCTATCCCGGAAGAAGCAAAATGGGTAAAAGCAAAAGAAGTTAAAGACATTTCCGGCCTTACGCATGGTATTGGCTGGTGTGCTCCCCAGCAGGGTGCCTGCAAGCTGACATTAAATGTGAAAGAGGGCATCATTCAGGAAGCATTGGTTGAGACAATCGGATGCTCTGGTATGACGCATTCAGCAGCTATGGCGGCTGAAATCCTTCCCGGAAGGACTGTAATGGAAGCATTAAATACAGACCTTGTATGTGATGCAATCAATACTGCTATGAGAGAATTATTCTTACAGATCGTATACGGAAGAACCCAGAGCGCTTTTTCTGAAGACGGGCTTCCGGTAGGAGCAGGTCTTGAGGATTTAGGTAAGGGTCTTAGGAGCCAGGTTGGAACTATGTACGGAACCCTGAAAAAAGGTCCCCGTTATCTTGAAATGGCAGAAGGTTATGTAACAGGTATTGCACTTGATGCTGATGATCAGATTATTGGTTATAAGTTTGTAAGCCTTGGAAAGATGACAGACTTTATCAAGAAGGGTGATGACCCGAATACTGCTTATGAAAAGGCAAGCGGGCAGTACGGCAGGGTTGCTGATGCTGTGAAGATCATTGATCCCAGAACTGACGAAGAAGTTAAATAATAGAGAAGTGAGAAAGGAGTCACATAACAATGGCATTATTTGAATCATATGAAAGACGAATTGACAAAATCAATTCAGTATTAAATAGCTATGGTATCGCTTCTCTTGAAGAAGCTGAAAAAATTACAAAAGATGCAGGTCTTGATGTGTATGCACAGGTAAAAGGCATTCAGCCAATCTGCTTTGAAAATGCATGTTGGGCTTATATCACAGGCGCAGCTATTGCGATTAAGAAGGGCTGTAAGAAGGCTTCTGAAGCTGCTGCAGCAATTGGTGAAGGGCTTCAGGCTTTTTGTATCCCTGGTTCTGTTGCTGATACCCGTAAGGTTGGTTTAGGACATGGGAACCTTGGCAAAATGCTTCTGGAAGAGGAGACCGAATGCTTCTGTTTCCTGGCTGGACATGAGTCCTTTGCTGCTGCCGAAGGTGCAATCGGTATTGCAGAAAAGGCAAACAAGGTTCGTCAGAAACCCCTTCGCGTTATTTTAAACGGTCTTGGAAAAGATGCAGCTCAGATTATTTCCAGAATCAATGGTTTTACATTTGTTGAGACAGAGTATGATCCTTATACCAATACAGTTAAGGAAGTTTACCGTAAGTCTTATTCTGAAGGGCTTCGTGCAAAGGTTAACTGCTACGGCGCAAACGATGTATGTGAAGGCGTTGCGATCATGCATAAGGAAGGCGTTGACGTTTCCATTACCGGTAACTCAACCAACCCGACCAGGTTCCAGCACCCCGTTGCAGGTACCTATAAGAAAGAGTGTAATGAGCAGGGTAAAAAGTACTTCTCTGTTGCATCAGGCGGTGGTACAGGACGTACTCTCCATCCCGATAACATGGCTGCAGGTCCTGCTTCCTACGGTATGACTGATACAATGGGACGTATGCACTCTGACGCTCAGTTTGCAGGTTCTTCCTCTGTACCTGCTCACGTTGAGATGATGGGCCTTATTGGCGCTGGTAACAATCCCATGGTTGGTATGACTGTGGCTGTTGCAGTGAGCATCGAAGAAGCAGCAAAAGAAGGCAAATTTTAAATAGATATCAAAATTAAGAGATGCTGAAAGCGTCGTAATCTTGCAGGGTTACGGCGCTTTTTTGAATGAAAAATCAAAGATCTGCTTGAAATCATAAATAGGTATAATGGTTTGTGACATACTTTTTTCTTTTGGCCAATGATATACTAAAGAAAAATGTTTAGAAAGCAGGGAATAGTAAGATGAAAGATTTAAAGATAAGAAATCAAAAGATCATTCATGCAGTGATAGAAAAGGCAAATAGAGTATGTCCTGGCTCTCTTGCGATGATTGGCGTGTATGGTTCTTTTGCAACAGGGGACTTTCATGATAAATCAGATTTGGATTTACTTGTTTTAATTAATGACGATAGGGGGTGGCAATTAGGCTGCGCCTTCATAGAGGATGATTTAGGTGTTGGTCATGATATTTATTGTACTACATGGGAAGACTTGCAGAAGGATTCACTGTATCAGGATCCTAATATTTCCAAACTTATGGACGCTCAAATTGTATATTGTGGAGACGAGAAATACATAGAAAAATTAGAAGAACTACGATTAAGAGTAAAAAATAATCTGTTGGAGCCATTGTCAAAAGAAGATTATATCAAAGCGGAAAATATGATGAAAGAAGCGGAACATTGCTATTTGTCAGCTATGGTTTCAGAGAATATGGCGGATATTTGGGCACAGGCGGGAGATGCAATCTATTATATTGAAAATGCGATTGTAATGCTGAATAAAAAATATTTTCATTTTGGGACGAAACGTATTTATGAAGAGTTGGAGTTAATGAAAAACAAGCCGTGTCAATTTTGTGAACTGATAGAAAATGTGTTGTCATCGAACTCATCAGAACAGATCAAAGAATCATTCACAATACTTATGCAGGAGACTGTGCGTACATTCAAGGAAACAAAAGCAGCTATCCAGGTGGAGAAAAAACCTGTAACAGCAGAGTCTATTCAAGGAACATATGAAGAAATGTATTCCAATTGGCGGAATAAAATGCACCTGTCATTTAATGAAAATAACAGGCATCTTGCATTCATGAGTATGACCAGCTTACATGCAATGATTTCTGATGTGGGAATGGAAGTAGGGATTGCCAGGTATCCTGTACTTGAAGGCTATCACCCACAAGATTTGAAAAAGACAGCGATGGCGTTTGATAACTGGATAAATGAGTATTTACAAGAATATCATAAAGCGGGTTTACAAGTAACGCGATACCAAAATATAGACGAATTTGTCAGGAACTATTTAGAATGAGGCAGCGTTGGAAGGAAAAAGGGAAAGTATGAAAAATATTGATAAAGAATTAGTGGAATGGGCTGTAAAGAAGATCCAGACGAAATATAAGGAAGATGTATCCTTATTGGTGGGACAGATAGGAGGAGGGAAAATTCCTACGGATGAACAGAATATGGTTTTTGATTTCTTTGTTCCGATCACTGACCGGGGAAATCAATTGGCATGTACTTTTATTATTGAAGATATGGGTTATGACCTATACCCTATTTCATGGGAAAGACTGGAAAGGATTGCGAATATCGAGGAACCGCGGATGATTTTTGCTTTTGCAAAAGGAGAGGTGATCTATGCGAAAAGCCAAGAAGAGAAAAGACGTTTTGATAATCTAAAGTCAAAAATGTTATTGAAATTGCAGGAGAAATCGTTCCAAATGCCAAAGAGCCTGGAATTTTTGGAAACTGCTCAGGAAATCTTTCAAACGATGCTTTTTGATCAATCGTTATGCCATACCAGAAAAGCGGCAGGAGGAGTGTGTTGTTACTTGATGAATGCCATTGCAATAGTAAATGGCGCCTATTTGGAAAGCGGCTATATGAATCTTACAAAAGAGTTGCATAAAATGAAAGATTATCCCTGTGAATTTGAGGAAACTTTTATGGAGATGCTTGCCGAAAATGAGATAGATGCCGTGAAAGAAAAGGTATATGAATTGATTAGCCTGACAAGAAACTTTCTTATGCGGCTGATGCCAGTGGAGGACAAAAAAGATTTTGAACCTAATTATGAAGATTTGGTCATGTGGTACCAGGAAATGAGATATACGTTTCGCCGGCTGTCTTATTATACGGGAATAAATAGCGCTGAAGACAGTTATTTGTTAGGATGTTATCTTCAAATAGAATTTGATGCCATCCAAGAAGATTTTCACTTAAGAAAGATGGATTTATTATCTGCTTTTGATCAAGATCATTTAAGCGAATTTGGAAAAAGAGCGGAAGAGATAGAAGAATATATTATCAAAGTGATAGCAGAAAGCAGCGCCCGGTCAAACAGGTATTCAACATTTGAAGAGTTTGCAAGGGACAATGAATAGAGGTTAATGTAAGCAGGAGGCGGCGATGAAATACAAAAATGCTTCCCATGTTCTGCCTGATGAACTTTTAAGTGAAATACAAAAGTATGTAACTGGCGAGGTGATTTACATTCCCAAACCGGAAGGAAAGAAAAAATGGGGGGAAGGTTCTGGCGCAAGACAGTTTTACCAGGAGCGTAATGGAAAGATCGGGTCAGATCACGATAAGGGAATGACAATAGAGGCGTTATCGGAAAAATACAATTTATCAGCAGAAAGTATCAAACGAATCATATATAAAAGAAACAGGAAAACGGAATAGGAGTCTCCTTCAAAATAATATGATAGACTTTTTGGTGTAAATACATTAAAATGTTTATTAGTACAATATATTAATTATACAGAAGGGGTAACGAAAATGAACGAAGACAAAAAAATTTTTTGTACACAATGCGGTGGGGAGAATATCGGAAGCGCTAAATTCTGTTCCCATTGTGGAGTGAAACTTGAACAGCCGGCAGCAGACACAATATCAACCAATGTTTATGCAGATGGTATTTTTTCAGGGGAAAGCGCTGCATCATCTTATGAGAAGGTTGCTGATGCGGAAGAGATCAAGCCGCAGGAGACCACAGCAGAGGAAGAAATTAAGATCAATTATGGCTATACACAGGATAATACTTATGGAAATAATAGCGCTTATGGATATTCTTCCAGCCAGACCCAGTACTATTCTACGGAGGATACTGACAAAGTGACGGGAGGGAATATTGGAGTATCCATTGCTTCTATGGTGTGTGGTATCTTATCGATCGTGTGTTGCTGTGCCACATATTTTAGTCTTGCGCTGGCCATTGCGGCAATTGTGCTTGGCGTTATTTCCATTGTTAAAAAGTATGACGGTCAGGGCATGGCCATCGCAGGTGTTGCTACTGGCGGTGTAGGGATCATGTTTGTAGTATTGACCTTTATCTTTACGTTTGCTTCTTTTGGAACTAGCAGCATTATGGAAGAAATCATGAATGAACTCTACTGATAAAATGATGCATAAGTATCAGGTAGATGAAGTATTTTATGTGATTGGCGAGATCATTTTTTTACCTGTGCTTTTGTTTGGTTTTTGGTTTGCTGACCATGGATTTGCAGAATATAAGAAACTGTTTGAATGTGTTTTTTGGCGGAGTACCGGTCTGCCTTGTCCGGGGTGCGGGGGAACGAGGGCATTCTATTACCTTTTCCGGGGCGAGGTAGTACAGAGTTTTGTCCTTAATCCGGTCGTGTTATATGGAGTGGCGGCGTATTTACATTTTATGTTGATGACATGTTACAGAAAACATATTAAAAAAGACCTTGGAAAAGGGATTACGATTCAATATTACTTATACGGAGCAGCGGCTGTGCTGCTCATGCAATGGGCAATAAAGATCATGCAAGCCGTTTTTAATTAGGGGTCAAAAAAGATAATATACAGATGGAGGAAATAAGAAATGGATATGCGGACAACGGGAATAGTGGCATATGTTCCATGGGTTGGTCTTTTGATTGCACTTTGCATAGGGGATAAGGAAGGCGCGAAATTTCATTTAAATCAATCGCTTGTTTTACATCTGTTTGCCTTGTTAGGAGTCATTCCATGCCTTGGCAAAATATGGCTGGTCTTTATATTTGTTTGCTGGATCATAGGATTGGTTGCGGCGATCAATGAGGAAGAAAAAGAAGTTCCCTTGCTTGGGAAGATCAAACTGATAAAATAAAGGAAACAGGAATGGAACAGGGCTGCCGTCTGGCAGCTCTATTTTAGTTGGAAGGATCTTCCTCATCAGAGTTTGTTTCTTCAGAATCGGAAGTCTCTTCGTTGTCATATGTATAAATTTCTTCAGGTATGTTTCCATGTAGGATGGAGACGATGTATTGGATTCTTAAATTGGCGCGTTCATAATTTTGTCTTGCCACATCTTCCATAACCGCGTCATATTCGCCATCATATGCCTGGTGATAACAGGAGACTGCCTCTGTCATGTATTCGCTTGCCTGGGTGGCAAGATCTGCTACGCCTGGAAAGGAGTCCGGCACTTCCAGGGAAGCCATCTGTGAAAAGGAAGTATCCATAGAATCTAAAAGGGATAATAATTCTGTGGTAGCTGTCTCTGAATTGGGGTCAATGGCATTGATGGAAGAGTCAAAGATCTTAATATTTTCAAAGAACTGATTCATATTTGCCTTATAATTTTCTATTTTTGCATCTTTGCTACAGCCTGTGAGCATAAACAGCATTAAGCAAAAGAAAAAAAGACGTGGTAATGTATTTTTCATAGAAATGTTTTACGGGAAACCTCCTGTTTCATTATCTTATGTATTAAATTATCATAGTTGTAAATGGAAGTCAATCGTTCAAAAAAGTATAAAATTAATTCAAAAAATGATATATTTGTAAATTGTAGTTTCCTCAAATCTATGATAACATTGATAAAGCAGTAAAAACAGGAAACTGGATGGTACATATTTGTGAGAAAAGAAGAGTTTAAAAGTTGGATCAATAACAGGATGGTCTATTTAGATGGCGCAACAGGTTCTAATCTGATGAAAAGGGGAATGCCGGCAGGCGTTTGTCCTGAAGAATGGATTTTAGAGAATCCGGATGTGTTAATTGGATTGCAGAAAGAATATGTGGAGGCGGGAAGCAACATTATTTATGCGCCTACTTTCACGGCAAACAGAATAAAACTAAAGGAATATGGCTTGGAAGGACAGATTGAGGAATTTAATGAAAGGCTTGTAGGGCTTTCGCTAAAGGCAGCGGCTGGAAGGGCGCTGGTGGCAGGGGACATTACCATGACAGGCCGAAGCCTTGCGCCTATGGGGGATATGGACTTTGAGGAACTGGTACAAATCTACAAGGAACAGATCCGGTACCTTGACAAAGCGGGGGTGGATCTTCTTGTGGTGGAAACCATGATGAGCCTGCAGGAGTCCCGGGCGGCTCTGATAGCGGCAAAGGAAGTTTCCAGCCTTCCGGTAATGGTCACCTTAACCTTTGAGGCTGACGGCCGGACACTGTATGGGACAGACGGTGTAAGTGCGGCAGTGGTTTTAGAAAAACTGGGAGCAGATGCCCTGGGGGCTAATTGTTCTACAGGTCCGGACAAAATGATAGAACTGATCAGGCAAATAGCAGAGACGGTTTCCGTTCCGGTCATTGCAAAGCCAAATGCCGGAATGCCTTCATTAAATGAGCAGGGGGAAACGGTTTATGACATGGATCCGGAGACTTTTGCAAGGGAAATGGCTGGTATCGTAGATGCAGGAGCTACGATACTTGGGGGATGCTGCGGCACATCGCCGGAATATATTAAAAAGCTGGTCAAGGTTACTTCCAACATGGAAGTAAGGCGTCAAATGAGAAAAGGACTGCGCTATCTGACCAGCGAGCGGAAAACGATCTGTTTTGATTTGGATTCTCCCTTTATGGTGATAGGGGAAAGAATCAATCCTACAGGGAAGAAAAAACTTCAGACGGAACTAAAAGAAGGAAAACTTGATCTGGTGCTTTCCTTTGCGGAGGAACAGGAAATATGCGGAGCCGCCCTTCTTGATATTAATTTGGGAATGAGTGGGATTGATGAGAAGGAAATGATGCTGAAGGCATTAGATGAGGTAACGGTTTCCGTCAATTTGCCCTTATCGATTGATTCCAGTCATGTGGAGGTCATAGAAGCGGCTCTTCGCAGATATCCGGGACGTGCGCTTATCAACTCCATTTCCGGTGAGGAGGAAAAACTGAAAAAGCTTCTTCCCATAGCCCAAAAATATGGCGCTATGTTTATACTTTTACCCTTATCTGATAAAGGGCTTCCGGAAAGTTTGGAAGAAAAGACCGGCATCATAGATAAAATTTGTTCGATGGCTCTTGAAATGGGAATGCAAAAGGAAGATATCATAGTGGACGGGCTGGCCGCTACAGTAGGAGCAAATCCCAATGCGGCAAAGGAAGTGCTTGAGACGATCCGGTATTGTAAAGAAAGGGGACTTTGCACGGTTTGCGGGTTATCGAATATTTCCTTTGGGCTTCCTGAGAGAAGTTTTGTAAATACTGCCTTTCTAACAATGGCCATTAAGGAAGGCCTTACGATGGCGATAGCAAATCCCTCCCAGGAACTTTTGATGAATATAGCCTATGCTTCCGACTTACTTATGTGTAAGGAGGGAGGAGATATTCGCTATATTGAGCATATGGCCCAATATCAGGAACGGAAACCGATAATGGTTCCGGCAGCGGTGCCTGGTGATAGGGGAAAGGCTCACGCAGTGCCGGAAGAAATGCCTGACCATATCCAAAGCCCGGCAAAAGGGCAGATTTATCAAGATGTGTTAAAAGGCAGCCGGAAACAGATCACAGAGCATGTCAGAGAAGCCGTTGCTGGCGGGAGGAAAGCGGATGCTATTTTAAACGAATTTCTTCTTCCTGCAATCAATGAAGTGGGAGAGCTGTTTGACAAAGGAAACTATTTTTTACCTCAGTTGATTGCAAGTGCAGAGACGATGAAGCTTGCCATAGAATACTTGGAACCTCTTCTTGCGCGGGAACAGCAGTTTGGAGAAATGCCTGTAGTCGTCATAGCTACGGTGCAGGGCGATATTCATGATATCGGCAAGAACCTGGTGGCTTTGATGTTGAAAAATTACGGGTTCCAGATAGTGGATCTTGGAAAAGACGTTCCGGCGGAGGTGATCGTGGAGGAAGCCATAAAGAGAGAGGCACGGATCATTGCCCTCTCAGCGTTGATGACGACCACGATGCAGGAAATGAAACATGTGGTGACATGTGCGAAAGAAAAGGGAGTAAAAGCAAAGATCATGATTGGAGGTGCCGTGATCACAGAAGATTATGCACTGGAAATTGGTGCAGACGGTTATTCAAGGGATGCGGCGGATGCGGTGAAAGTGGCAAAGCGCTTAATCGGTGAATCGAAGGATAGAACATAAATAAGGAGAGGGGGAATTCAAATGATGGAAGAATCTTATTTAGAAGAGTTGGTGAAAAATTCTCGGAAAATGTTGTTTTATGCCAGGATCAGGACACTGGCGGCATTGGTGATTGCAGCGGGGATTCTTTACTGTGCGGTGGTTGTTCTGCCATCGGTGCTTGGAACCGTACAAAAGGCAAATGAGGTAATGGCACAGGCTTCCGATACGATCACTTTGGCGGATACAGCGATTGAAAGTATTACAGAAATGAGTAAGTCCATTACAGAAATGGGAGACAATATGGACGCTTTCATTACAGATAATGCAAACTCAGTGGAAGAGATTATGAAAAAAATTGAGACAGTTGATTTTGAAGGGCTGAATAAAGCCATAAAAGATTTGGGTGATACTGTAGAACCGTTTGCCAAATTCTTTGGGAAATTTAAATAAAGTCAGAAAGGAATTTGAAAATGATAGGAGCAGATGCGATTGTAAAATGTTTGGAAGAAGAAGGGGTAGAGTATGTATTTGGATATCCGGGAGTAGCAATTTGCCCGTTTTATAATAGTATTCTTGATTCATCTATTCAAACCATATTGATCAGGACAGAACAAAATGCAGCCCATGCAGCAAGCGGGCTTGCAAGGGTGTCGGGGAAAATCGGCGTGTGCGCCGTCACCTCTGGTCCCGGGGCAACCAATGTAATCACGGGGATTGCAACGGCTTTTGCGGATAGTATTCCGTTGGTGTGTATAACCGGACAGGTAAATTCTGAATTGATCGGAAGTGATGTATTCCAGGAGGCAGATATTACAGGTGCGGTGGAATCCTTTGTAAAGTACAGCTATCTGGTAAGAAATGTCCAGGATATCCCACGGATATTTAAAGAGGCATTTCACATTGCGGGGACAGGAAGAAAAGGCCCCGTTCTTATTGATGTTCCCATTGACGTGCAAAATGCGGAAATCAAAAAATTTAGCTATCCGGAATCCATTTCCATGCGTACTTACAAGCCAACGGTGAAGGGAAATATGGCGCAGATCAAAAAGGTGGCTGCGGAGCTGCAAAAGGCAAAACGCCCGCTTATTTGCGCGGGGGGCGGCATTCTTCTCTCAGACGGGGAAAAAGAATTACTGCGTTTTGCTGAAAAGCATCAAATCCCGGTGGTTTCCACGATGATGGGGATTGGTTCGATGCCTACCAGACATCCGCTGTATTTTGGGATGGTGGGCAATAACGGGAAGCCTTATGCCAACCGGGCAATGAACGAATCGGATCTGCTACTGATGGTTGGTGCAAGGGTGGCTGACCGGGCTGTAAACCAGCCTGACCTCATTACGGAAAATAAAGTGCTGATTCACATTGATGTGGATCCTGCAGAGATTGGCAAAAATGTAGGTCCGGCCATTCCTTTGGTAGGGGATGCAAAACATATTTTTAGCGATCTGCTGGAACAGGAAATAGACGGTGCGTATGATGGGTGGCTGGAGCTTTTAAAAGATTACCGTATGACCATGGCCCCTAAACGCAACCCGAACCCGGCCTATGTGGATCCGGCGGCATTCATCACCATGCTTTCCGAAAAGATGGAAGACGACGGGGTGTATGTGGCGGACGTAGGGCAAAACCAAATATGGTCCTGCGGATATCATATTGTAAAAAAAGGGAAGTTTTTGACTACAGGCGGAATGGGGACTATGGGGTATTCCATCCCGGCCGCAATGGGGGCAAAGGTGGCGGATAAGAAAAAGCAGGTCATTGCGGTCTGTGGGGACGGTTCTTTTCAAATGTCTATGATGGAGCTTGCAACCATGCGCCAGCATGATATTCCGGTAAAGATCGTGGTGCTGAAAAATAATTTCCTGGGCATGGTCAGGGAGTATCAGCATTATACTTATAAGGATCACTATTCGGTGGTGGATTTATCGGGAAGCCCGGATCTTGAAAAGCTTTCGGCGGCATATGGGATGAAATTTTTACGCCTTGAAAATATGGATAAAGTGCAGGAAACGCTGGATGAATTTTTGGAAAAAGACGAATCGGTTCTTTTGGAATGTATCATTGACCCCATGGATTTGGTGAAATAGGAGGGATGGCTTGTATGAAAAAAATATATTCCGTATTGGTGGAAAACCGTTCCGGTGTGCTGTGCAAGGTTGCCGGACTGTTTTCAAGAAGATGCTTTAATATTGATTCCCTTGCCGTGGGGGAGACGGACGACCCGGATGTTTCCTGTATGACGATTGTAAGCAGCGGGGATATGCGGACGATTGAACAGATTGAAAAACAGCTTAATAAAAAACTGGATGTCATAAAGGTAAAGACCTTTAATGAGGTAAGCAGCATCAGCAGGGAACTGCTTCTTATGAAAGTCAAGTACAATAAATCAAACCGCCGGGATATCATGGAGGTTTGCGGCATCATGAATGCCCAGATTGTGGATATGTCAAAAAATATGATGCTGATACAAATGTGCGATACCCCGGAGAGGATCCAGCTCCTGATCGGCATGTTTAAGACGGTAAGCATTGTAGAAGTTGCACGGACCGGAACATTAGCTCTTCAAAAGTGCAATGAAACAGAATAAAATAAGTCAAGAAACCCATTCATTATGAAAGTTGACTTTTACAGGGTAAATTGATAAAATAGTTGACGGATGTTAAGGAGGAGGAAAAACGTGCGTAAAAAAGTTTTTCAGCTATTGGTAGACAATACTTCCGGTGTGTTAAGCCGGATTTCGGGGCTGTTTTCGCGAAGAGGGTATAACATTGAAAGCATCACGGCAGGGCTTACAGCAGATCCACGCTTTACCAGAATCACGATTGTGGCTTCCGGTGACGACGAGATCCTTGATCAGATCGAAAAGCAGGTAGCAAAGCTGGTGGATGTGAGGGATATTAAGGAGTTAAGACCGGAAAGCAGTGTATACAGAGAGCTGGCGCTCATTAAGGTAAGGGCCGACAGTTCAAAGCGCCAGGGTGTGATTGCTGTGGCGGATATCTTCCGTGCAAAGATCATTGATGTGGCGCCGGATTCATTGATTATCGAACTTACCGGAAATCAAGATAAGATCGATGCATTTATCGCCCTTTTGGACGGCTATGAGATTTTGGAACTTGCAAGGACTGGTATTGCCGGGCTTGGCAGGGGGACGGAAAACGTTACTTATTTATAACTTTTTAACATAATTTATTTTGGAGAAGATTCTCCGCAGGAAAGGAGTCATTTAAATGGCAAATATTTATTATCAGGAAGATTGCAACCTTTCTTTACTGGAAGGAAAAACAATTGCAGTGATTGGCTATGGGAGCCAGGGACATGCCCATGCATTGAATGCAAAGGAGTCCGGCTGCCATGTGATTATCGGTCTTTATGAAGGTTCCAAATCATGGGCAAAGGCCGAGGCACAGGGATTTGAAGTATACACAGCAGCGGAAGCTGCAAAAAAAGCGGATATCATTATGATCCTTATTAATGATGAACTGCAGGCTGCTATGTATAAGAAAGACATAGAGCCTAACTTGGAAGAAGGCAATATGCTGATGTTTGCACACGGCTTTAATATTCATTTCAACCAGATTGTGCCCCCGAAGAACGTGGATGTTACCATGATCGCGCCGAAAGGTCCCGGTCATACCGTAAGAAGCGAATACCAGGCCGGAAAAGGTGTTCCTTGTCTGGTTGCTGTCCATCAGGATGCTACCGGGAAAGCCCTTGACAAGGCGCTGGCTTATGCACTGGCAATCGGCGGCGCAAGGGCAGGTGTTTTAGAGACGACTTTCAGGACAGAGACGGAAACGGATCTTTTTGGTGAGCAGGCAGTGCTTTGCGGTGGCGTATGTGCCCTGATGCAGGCTGGTTTTGAAACTTTGACAGAAGCCGGGTATGACCCAAGGAATGCATACTTTGAATGTATTCATGAGATGAAACTGATCGTTGACCTGATCTATCAGTCAGGCTTTGAAGGAATGAGATATTCCATCTCCAATACGGCGGAATATGGCGATTATGTCACAGGGCCTAAGATCATTACCGATGAGACGAAAAAGACCATGAAGAAGATCTTGAAAGATATCCAGGACGGCTCTTTTGCAAAGGAATTTCTGCTTGATATGTCTGCGGCGGGCGGACAGGCTCACTTTAAGGCTATGAGGAAGTTGGCGGCAGAACATCCGGCAGAGCAGGTTGGCAAGGAGATCCGCAAGCTTTATAGCTGGAACAATGAAAATGATAAGCTGATCAATAACTAATTGGTATGAGAAAGGAAGGCTGTTATCAGCCTTCCTTTGTGTTACCGATGAACCGGAAAGGAGGAATGAAGATATGTTTGATATCAGTGGATTACCCTATCTTAAAAATGGAAAAAGCAGAAGTATTAATTGGGAGAACAGGACTGGTGAAAAAGGAAAGGGGGGAATGGAGGAGAGCGTCTTAGGCCCTTCCAGAAAGGGGTCTCCTTGTATACCGGAGATAAAGGCAGGCGATACAGTCACATTAGCCCAAATAACCGGACCGGGAGTCATTGAGCATATCTGGATGACTGTGACAGATAAGGTCAGTGACCGGAACAGGTATGTGCTGCGGGATTTGGTCTTGCGGATGTACTGGGACGAGGAAGAAACGCCCTCCGTGGAATGTCCTTTGGGTGATTTCTTCTGCTGTGGGTTTGGGGTATCTTATCTGGTTAATTCCATTCCGGTTGTTGTAAACCCAACAAGGGGATTTAATTGCTATTTTCCAATGCCCTTTCAACGGGCAGCAAAAATCACGATAGAAAATCAGTGTGATGAAGATATCGGGGCTTTTTTCTATCAGATTGATTATTGCCTTAAGGAAGAACCTATACAGGATGCAGGATATTTCCATGCTTTGTGGAAACGGCAGCGGATCACCGAAAAGGGAGAGGATTATGTGATCCTCGATAAGGTCAGGGGAAAAGGACATTATGTGGGAACTTATATGGCCCTTACCACATTGGAACGTTATTGGTATGGAGAAGGAGAAGTTAAATTTTACCTGGATGGGGATGAACAATATCCTACCATATGCGGTACAGGTACAGAAGATTATTTTGGCGGCGCCTGGAGCTTTGCAACGCAGGAAAAGGGACGGACAGTAGAAAACACTTATTGCACTCCATTTTTAGGTTATCCGTACTATTCGCATCATGATACGTTTATTCATAATGATTACCACAATGATGACCAGATGCCCCAGCGGAGTTTTTACCGCTGGCATATCATGGATCCGGTTTTATTTCAGGAAGACCTGAAAGTAACGATACAGCAGATTGGCGTTTCTCACGGAGGGCTGTTTGAAAGACAGGATGATGTGGCGACAGTTGCTTACTGGTACCAGTCAGAACCTCATACGGCTTTTGACAGATTGCTGGAAAGAAAAGAACGCTGGCCACGTTAATTGCTTTGCAGCAGTGAAAAGGCCATGTGTCTGCATGCAAATGATTTATCAATAAAAATTTTGACAATATTGAATTAGCATATCGATGGCTTCCAAATGAGCAGATTTTGCCGGGTAGGCTAATCCGATCTGGCGTTTCGGAATCCTGTGGCCTAATTTTAATTCCCGCAGGGTTCCGTTTTTTAAATCTTCTTTTATGAAATCACTGATTACACAGGCAATGCCAAGCCCGGCTTTGGCAAATTCGATAGAAAGATCCATATTATTTACTTCAATGATATTCTGAAGATCAAGATGATTCTCAGCAAGAAAAAGATCCGTGTGCTGCCGGGAAATATTTTCTTTGTTCAGCATAATAAAGGATGCTTCTTTAAAAAATTCCTCCTTTTTATATAAGTTGGTTTTATATTTTCCCAAAAAAGGGGCAAGGTAGGAGCCGGTGGCAACAAAAATATCTTCAATCGATTTTAAAGGCAGGTAAGTAATGAGACTGCTTTTGGGTTCTTCTATCATGGAAGGAAGCCCTACCAACCCAATATCAATAGAGCCTTTCTGTAAAGCCAGAATCGTATCCAGGGTAGGCTGACAGGAGATGGTGATCTTAATATTGGGGGTTTGAGCCATAAAATCTTTAAGGACGGGAAGCAGTACATATTTGCATAGGGTGGTACTGACCCCAATGGAAAGCTGGCAGACTTTTGACGATGCGGATGCCTTTAACTGTTCTTCCCCTGATCTTAAGGAAAAAAGCGCCTGTTCCACATAACGGTAGAGAAGTTCCCCTTCATGGGTTAAAGTAACGCCTTTTGAAGAGCGGTGGAAAAGAACTGTATGTAAATTTTCTTCCAGCTTTGATATGGACTTACTGATAGCGGGCTGGCTGATATACATTTTTTTGGCGGCAATAGAAAAATTATGGCAGTTTGCCACTTCATAAAATACATGATATAAGTTCAGGTTTTGCTCCATAGAAATTACCGTGCCTTTCCATTAATATTTATCATTATAATATAAAATTTTTATAACTACAAGTTATAGATAACATAAACAGATACTATTTCCCAAATGACAGATTATATGTTACTATCAGATACAGAAAAGAGTGGATAGAAACAATTGTGATGGAGGTAAAGACATGGGAATGACAATGACCCAAAAAATACTGGCTGCCCATGCAGGGCTTAGCCAGGTAGAAGCCGGGCAGCTCATTGAGGCGGATTTGGATCTGGTGCTTGGCAACGATATCACCAGCCCGGTTGCTATTAAAGAAATGGAAAAGATGAAGACAGAAGGGGTATTTGACAAGGATAAGATCGCCCTTGTTCCCGATCATTTTGTACCCAACAAGGATATTAAATCTGCAGAACATTGTAAATGTGTACGCGAGTTTGCGTACCGCAACCAGATCACCAATTATTTTGAAGTGGGAGAGATGGGCATTGAACATGCACTTTTACCGGAAAAAGGGCTTACCGTTGCCGGGGATGTGATCATTGGGGCGGATTCCCATACCTGTACTTATGGCGCTTTGGGGGCATTTTCCACTGGTGTGGGAAGTACGGATATGGCTGCAGGTATGGCAACCGGGAAAGCATGGTTTAAAGTGCCGGGGGCAATTAAGTTTAATCTGGTTGGAAAGCCTTCCCAATGGGTAAGCGGTAAGGATGTGATTTTACATATCATCGGCATGATCGGCGTGGATGGCGCGCTGTACAAGTCTATGGAATTTGTGGGGGAAGGGATTAAGAATCTGACCATGGACGATCGGTTTACCATTGCCAATATGGCGATTGAAGCTGGCGGCAAAAACGGGATCTTTCCGGTAGACGACCTTGCCATTGCTTATATGAAAGAACATTCCAATAAGCCTTATACTGTTTATGAAGCGGATGAGGATGCAGTTTATGATGAAGAGTATACCATTGACCTTACTACCCTCCTTCCCACGATTGCATTTCCCCATCTTCCGGAGAATACCAAGACTATTGATGAGATTACAGAAGAGATTAAGATCGATCAGGTAGTGATTGGCTCTTGTACCAATGGACGGATTGACGATATGAGGATTGCTGCAAAGGTGCTGAAGGGAAAACATGTGGCAAAAGGCATGCGTTGTATTGTGATTCCGGCAACCCAGGCTATTTATATGCAGGCTATGGAAGAAGGGCTTCTTAAGATCTTTATAGAAGCAGGGGCAGTGGTAAGCACCCCAACCTGCGGTCCCTGCCTTGGCGGCTACATGGGGATCCTGGCAGAGGGGGAACGCTGCGTATCCACCACCAACCGGAACTTTGTAGGACGTATGGGGCATGTAGGCTCTGAAATTTATCTGGCAAGCCCGGCGGTAGCGGCTGCCAGCGCGGTA
The DNA here is from genome assembly GCA_910585005.1 of uncultured Lachnospiraceae bacterium. Taxonomy (GTDB): domain Bacteria; phylum Bacillota; class Clostridia; order Lachnospirales; family Lachnospiraceae; genus Suilimivivens. The sequence continues at coordinate 106,286 of CAJUCN010000004.1, forward strand.
GCAGGGAAGATCTCCTGTCCATGCCGGTTGTAAGCGGTATTCGGTTTCAAAGCTTAAGTCTTCTAAAGCAGAAAGGAAAATAATGATGAAAGCAGCAAAAGGAATTGTTTTTAAATATGGCGACAATGTGGACACGGATGTAATTATCCCTGCAAGATACTTAAATTCCTCTGACCCGGCGGAGCTTGCAGCACATTGTATGGAAGATATTGACAAGGATTTTATCAAAAAAGTAAATAAGGGTGATATTATGGTAGCGGATAAAAATTTTGGCTGTGGTTCTTCAAGGGAACATGCCCCTATTGCCATCAAAGCGGCAGGGGTGAGTTGTGTGATTGCTGAGACCTTTGCCCGTATCTTTTACCGGAACGCCATCAATATCGGGCTTCCGATCATCGAATGTCCGGAAGCTTCTAAAGGCATTGACGGGGGAGATGAAGTTATGGTAGATTTTGATTCCGGCATCATCCAAAACCTGACAAAAGGCACACAGTTTAAAGGGCAGGCTTTTCCGGAGTTTATGCAAAAGATCATAGATGCGGAAGGGTTGGTAAATTACATTAATCAAAAATGACCACTCTGGTAAGAAACAAAATATTACGCCGCCACGTTCCAGCAGAGCATGGCGGCGTAATATTTATGTTCGGTCAAGGATCCCTTATCCGTTCCCTAAATCAGCGAAACGGATATTTATTCATGAAGTGGTTTCTTTTATATAGGTAATGTGATAAAATAGGGAACGTAAGTCACAGAATAAACACAAATGCATAGTAAACTTGCATAGTGATACCAGGAATGAGGAGGAAGTTTTAAAATGGCTAAAAGTACTGCACCGGAAGCTGGCAGTGAGCAGAAGGTAATGACCAAATATGACCGCAAAATGGAAGAGCGGCGTATCCAAAAGGAAAAAGATAAAAAACAGGAAAAGCTGACGAAGACGATAGTGTCTTTGATCGGCATAGTGCTGGTAGTGGCAATTGTGATTTCAGCTATCCGCCCGATTGTTGCAAAGCAAATGGCGCTTAATGGGACATACATCCAGATCGGAGACCACAAGATCAGCAAATTGGAATATGATTATTATTATCATACACAATTACGCAATAATGCGAATATGCTTTCTTATTATGGGCTGGATGTAAATGCGGACTTATCCTCTTATATGATTTCAGATCAAATGAGCTTTAAAGATATGTACGATGGTATGGCGGTAGAACAAATGCGCGAAGTGAAAGCTATGGCGGATGAGGCTAAAAAGAATGGCTTTTCTTACGATGCAGAAACGGAATATAAAGCCTATATGGATAGCATGGAGGAATTTACACAGGGACAGGAAATCAATATGAGTGAGTATTATAAGGAAAGTTATGGTCCTTATGCAACAGTTTCCAACATTGCCCCGTTTGATAAAGAAGGAATGCTTGCCAGTGCATACTATCAGGAATTACTTGAACAAAATAAGCCTTCACAGGAAGAAGTAAAAGCATATTATGAAGAGCATAAAACCGATTATGATCAGGTGGATTATAGGAGTTATATTTTTACTACAGGTTTAAATGCGGATGCTTCTGAAGATGAAATTGCAAAGGCAGTGGAGAAAAATAAAGCGGATGCACAAGCAATGGTGAAAAGCCGTAAAGAGGGGGCCGACTTTAATGAACTGTGCCTGACCTATGCACCGGAAGAGTCTAAGGAAAATTATGAAGATGCAGAAAATGATTACAGCTTATCGGAAGGAAGGTATCGCTCTTCCCTTGCAACGATCATGGGAGATTGGCTTTACGATGATGCGAGAAAACAAGGGGATATCGAAGTCCTTGAAGATACGGATAGTAATAGATACTATGTGATTGAATTTATCAACAAATATTATGATGAAGAAAACGATGCCAAGATTTCAGATACGATCGCAGATGCAGCGGTATCGGAACATGTGGACGAATTATTAAAAGGGTATGAAGTGAGCGACCCCAAAGGGAACCTTCCCTATTTGACCATTGGAAATGAAGATGATGCCTCTGAAAATGTAAATGCTGATGAAAATGGTGAGGCAACCACAACAGAGGAAAAGGAAGAATAATTATTTTAGGCGCTGCCGTCAGGCAGCGCCGTTTTATCCTTGAAAAGCTTTGGCGAAAGAACCGGCAGAAGAAACAGGCTCGCCGCCGGAAAGCAGATGATGCACATCGCCGATAGCCTGCACACGAAAATAAGCTTCATTTCCCCAGCGTTCTTCACTGGTTAATACCGTCAGGGACGTGGTGGGTAAAAAGAAACCATGTACTAGCAGGGGAAAAGAAACATTTAAAAGGTGGGAAAGCACAAGGCAGGTGACTCCCAAATGACAGAAGATCACAATAAGGGGAGTGGTGCGCTGATCTTCTTCATGGTCTGCAATGGCGGAACCATTGGAAGAAACAGTGCTGGTAATAAAACGCTTTTCTTTTCCATTGACACGGTAAAAACTGCCGTCTCTTGTGTATCCATAGGCAGATAGCAGATCGTCAAAATTTTTGCAGACATCCTGATAGGCGGGGGCAATCTCTGGGTTCTGTTTCATTACACTGGTCTCCACCCACTGGTCAATATCATACATCTGTGGCTGGGTAGTCCACATAGAAGGAACGAAATCCCAGGGAACGCCATGCCTTTCTGTTATAGGATCATCAATGGGATACGAAAATTCTCTCATCCAGGGCAGGATGATTGCTTCCCTGTTTACCTTTTCAAGGGTATAAGAAGCCGTTTCCCTGGCCCGGCCTAAAGGGGAGCAGTAAAATTCATCTACTTTCCAGTTTTTGATCCTCTGGGAGAGCAGTTCGGCTTCCCGCCGGCCCTTTTCTGTCAAGGTATCATTGGCGTAATTTGGTTCACCGTGACGGACAAATACGATTCTCATAAAAGTGTTTCCTTTCTAGCGTATGTGCGTTTGAGGCTCGTCATCCTCAAAATCAAATACACATCGCTCATAAGTATTGATAATGTGGGTATCCATATATTTATCATACCGCTTGTGTTTTCGGCCATAAGACATATGGACATGCCCATGAAGAAAAAATTTTGGCTTGTATTTTTCAATCAGTTTCCGAAATGCCTGAAATCCCTGATGGGGAAGGTCCCGCCCATCATTGAGCTGATAGGCAGGAGAATGGGTTACCAATATATCAAAACCACGGTGCCGCAGCAGTTTAAACCATAGTTTTGCAACCCGCCTCCTCATTTCATGTTCGGTGTATTGATGGGGGCCTGGGCGGTAACGCATAGAGCCGCCTAACCCCAAGATACGGATACCTTCATAGATAAAAATATCATCTTCGATACAAGTGCATCCTTCCGGTGGAATCCGCTCATATTTTCCATCGTGATTTCCGTGGACATATAAAACCGGTACATTAGTAAGCGTCACCAAAAAGGTAAGGTATCGGGGATCTAAATCACCGCAGGAGATGATCAGGTCGATATCTTCCACTTTACTTTTTTCAAAAAAATCCCACAGATATTTTGATTCTTCGTCAGAGATCGCAAGTATTCTCATAAGTAGCTTAACCTTCCTCTTTTAATACTCCCTGCTGATCAATGACAGGCACTGCATGTTCTTTCAATTCTTCTTTTTTGGGGATGGACCCAACCACATTTTCTGCAAGCCAATTCATATTCATGATCTCTTCAGGCGACAGGCTCCTATCCGGGTCATCCACAACGATACCTGTCTGGGAATATAAGATACCGGAAAATGGATCAAATGATTCTGCGCTAATGGAAGATTTTAGGAATTCCACCAATCTTTTTGTCCCGATAGGCAGATGATGGGAGCAGATCACATCGATGACTCCTGCGGACATACCCCACCAGTAATTGATCGCCTTAGTGGAAGAGGTATCGTCATATTTCCATGTTCCGTTCATGATCGTGCGGATAAGCTGTTCGTAAAATTTTCCCCAGTGATATAGGGGCATAGCAAGGTTTCTTGGATGATCCCCTTCCATAAGATAAAGGCCAAAGAAGCGTGAGGCTTCTTCAGGAATTACCATATCCCGGCTGGAAACGCAGGAGGACTGGGTTTCGCGGATTTTTTCAAACAGATCTACTTCTTTCATGGCAGACCATTCCAGATAAACCTTTGCCCTTGGGTTGATCATTTTTGCGCCCAGTGCAAATGCGTTGATATTTGCAATAGAGCCGTAAATAGGGTAGTCTGCAATATAAGTTAAGCGGTTGTTTTCAGCCATTGCGCCGCCAATAGCGCCCATCAGGAATTTTGCTTCATGCATACGGGAATAATAGGTTCGTATGTACCTGTGGGAAGTATTTAAAGAACAGTTTAAAATTCTTATGTCAGGGTTTGCGATTGCCGCCTTTACACTGGCCTGGACAAAAGCAGGCGTAGTGGTAAAAATTAGGTTGCAGCCTTCGGCAATTGCAGTTTCAATCAGCAGATCGGCGTTTTCGGTAGTGCCGTTTTCGTAGCAGACTGTCTGCAGTTCGTCAGGGAAAGTCTGTTCCAGATATAGCCGTCCTAATTCATGGGCATAAGTCCATGCTGAATTTCCAGGTGTCTTTTCGTAAATGAATGCAGCTTTGATCCTGGGAGCGCTTGAAGGCAGGAGAATGCTTAACAACGGTTTCTTTTCCTGGCTGGGCGCCATTTTTAAGTCAATATCCTGATCTGCATTGAGAAGTTTAAATTCCTCCCAGCTTTTAGAAATCAGGGCATTTAGTTCATTGGTCGTCTTATCTTCAACGGCTGCATAACCATGCAGGGTAATGAAAGCAAGGAAAGCGTCACCTGGTGTAATATGCATTTTGTTCCCGCCTTTTGCCTTATATTCGGAGGTAAAGCGGGAATATAAGGAACTAAAGGTCAGCAGCTCCTCCTCGCTCCAAACCTGCCCTGGATCTTTTCCCACCGCTTTTTGCAGTTTTGCAAAATCCCCTTCATGGGAAAACCAGATATAATTGATAGGAGCTGCTTGGTAAAACTCCATAAATTCATAATAGATCTTATTTTCTTTGTCATCGGTACGTCTTGGCACAATACGGATCACGTCGCCTAAGATCGAGACTGCTTTATGAAATTTCATAACGCTGACCCGCTTATTTCCCTCCAGTACATAGAACTTATTCATGTATTCATATGCTTTGATAGCATCCCGGATGCCTTCTTCTATGTGGCTGGTGCTAAGGGCGGACCATTTGCTGGCAAACTCTGTGTTTTCCTGTAAGATCGGCATGAAATTTCCGGCAAAAGAACTGCTTCTTCCAATGGTTTTCGTTCCAACAATCTGGTCTGTGGGAATCTGCACCAGTCCAAGGGGCATTTCATAGTAAGCTCCCTTTTCTGGTAAAATATCATCTAAAACCTGGAGTGTTGGTTTTTCGCCCCGAAGCATTCTTGCCTGATAATCTTTTTTTCCTGCTTTAAATGCTTTGCTATAATCTTCTTTACTCATAATCCCTCTTAATTCCAGCGCAGTAAACCAGCCTATGGAACAGCCGGCTTTGGCGCTTACGCAATCTTTGTCTGATACAGGTAATATTATAAGAAAGAACGTTAAGAAATGCAAGAAAAAGAGATTTCCCACTCTTGAAACATATGTTCGCATATGGTAGAATAACTGCATGGATAAACAAAAGGCGAAACGGGATTTACTATTATTAGCGGGAATTATCTTTGCGGCATTGCTGGTGTGGGTAAGTTTCCAGCTTATAAATCATGGAAGGGCAGATGTGGCGCTTGTTCTTCAGGATGGTAAAGTGATTGCCAGCTATTCTCTATGGGAGGATCAGACGGCAATTATTTCTTATGGTGAAAAGGAATATAACCTTTTAATGATCAGCAGCGGGACTGCTTTTATATCAGATGCCGACTGTCCGGATAAGCTTTGTGTCAGCCAAAAGGCAATTTCCAGGAAAGGCGAAAGCATTATCTGCCTTCCGCATAAGCTGGTAATCGTAATCGATACAAAAGAAGAAGGTGAAGTGGATGCCGTCGTTTACTGAAAAGATGAATAAGACTGCATATATGGGGCTGTTGACGGCAATGGCTCTTATTCTGTCTTATGTGGAAACACTGATTTCTTTTCAGCCAGGGATACCTGGAGTGAAAATAGGACTTGCAAATCTTGCAGTGCTGGTCTGTCTGTATCTCTTTGGCTGGAAGGAGGCATTGCTTCTTACGGTGGTCAAGGCGGTGGTCAGCGGTTTTTTATTTGGAAATCTGTTTATGATCATTTATTCGCTGACAGGGGCGGTGGTCAGTGCATTTACGATGATTTTACTCAAAAAAAGCGGATGGTTCCATATCCCTGTAGTCAGCGCCGCCGGAGGTGTAATGCACAATATGGGGCAGTTAGCGGTGGCGTTTTTTGTTGTAGAGACATATTCCGTGCTTTACTATTTGCCGGTTCTTGTTTTTGCAGGATTGTTTACTGGAATCGTGATTGGGATAGCGGCATCTTTGGTACTTCCGTATGTCCAAAACATTTTGAAATATCGCTGCTGATGGGCAGGGCAATTGCCTGTATTTTTAGGAGATCAGGAAGGGAGATGGTGTCATGTTTGGGTTTATTAGGGGCAGGATCGATCAGGTCAGTGAAGACAATGTGGTGATTGATACGGGAGGGGTTGGTTATAATGTAAAAATTTCTTCCGGTACATTTGCAGCCCTTCCCGGGATCGGGGAAGAGATTAAGCTGTACACATATACTTGTGTGCGTGAGGATTCGTTTTGTTTGTTTGGTTTTTTGTCAAGGGATGACTTGGAAATTTTTAAAAAACTGATCACCGTCAACGGGATCGGTCCCAAAGGAGGACTTGCCATCTTATCTGTTATGAGCGCTGATGATCTCCGGTTTGCCATTCTTTCCGGTGATGCTGCCAGTATCACAAAAGCTCCAGGAATCGGGAAGAAGACCGCGGAGAGGGTAATCCTCGATTTGAAGGATAAGGTATCTCTTGAAGATACCTTAATCCAGAAGGAAATGCAGGCAGTTCCCGATATAACAGGGGGAACGATGCAACAAGCCAGAAAGGAAGCGGTGGAAGCGCTGACTGCCCTTGGTTATTCGGCTGCCGATGCATTGCATGCAGTAAAGAATGTCCAGGCAAAAGAGGAGGCGGATGTGGAAACCATCTTAAAGCTTGCGCTTAAGAATATGTTTTAGCATGGAGGATTTTATGGCAAAAAGAATGATAGAAACCGAATTGCAGGAAGAAGATATTCGGATAGAAGGTTCCCTTAGACCTCAAACGTTAAACGACTATATTGGTCAATCCAAAATTAAGGATAGCCTTAAGATTTATATTGAAGCGGCAAGGCAGCGGGAAGATGCGTTAGATCATGTGCTTTTTTATGGTCCACCGGGACTTGGAAAAACGACCTTGGCAGGGATTATCGCGAATGAGATGGGTGTGAATATGAAGATTACCAGTGGGCCGGCGATTGAGAAACCGGGCGAGATGGCGGCAATCCTTAACAATCTCCAGGAGGGGGATCTTCTTTTTGTAGATGAGATACACCGTCTCAACAGGCAGGTGGAAGAAGTGCTATATCCTGCAATGGAGGATTACGCCATTGATATTATGATCGGCAAAGGACCTACCGCACGTTCTATCCGTCTGGATCTTCCTCATTTTACACTGGTGGGGGCAACAACAAGGGCCGGGCTTTTGACCGCGCCGCTTAGAGACCGTTTTGGCATTATCCACCGTCTTGAATTTTATTCTGTGGAAGAACTACAGATGATCATTATGCATTCGGCGCGTATTTTAGACGCGCCAGTGGAACTTGCCGGGGCAATGGAGATGGCAAGAAGAAGCAGGGGGACGCCCAGGCTTGCCAACCGGATCTTAAAACGTGTCAGAGATTATGCACAAGTAAAACATGATGGGATCATTACAGAGGATGTGGCAGTGACGGCATTAGATTTGATGGATGTTGACCGTATGGGGCTGGATCATATTGATAGAAACATACTGCTTACTATGATTCAGAAATTTGCAGGCGGACCGGTAGGGCTTGATACCTTAGCGGCAGCCATTGGGGAAGATCCGGGCACTATCGAGGACGTATATGAGCCTTATCTTTTAAAAAATGGATTTATGAACAGGACGCCCCGGGGAAGGGTGGCAACGGATACGGCATATCATCATTTAGGGCTTGAAATTCCCCGGTAATCTGCTTATAATAGATGTAGTATTATTTACATGGGATAAGCTATATATTTTGTATGTAGAGGGGTGAGCCTGATGTCGGTTAAAACGGATACAGAAGTTATCATTGGCGGAAAAGTTTTTACGCTCAGTGGATATGAAAGTGTGGAATACTTGCAAAAGGTCGCTTCCTATATCAACAATAAGATGTCAGAATACAGCAAGGTGGATTCTTTCAAACGTCAGCCTGTGGATACGCAGAATGTCCTGCTCCAGCTTAATATTGCAGACGATTATTTTAAAGCGAAGAAACAGATTACCATTCTTGAAGAAGAGATCCAAACCAGGGAGAAGGAACTGTATAACTTAAAGCATGAACTGATCGCGTCACAGATCAAGCTGGAAAATACAGAAAAAAATGTAAAATCCCTTCAAAGTGAGTTAAATGAAAGTTCCAAAAAGATAATCAGACTTGAAACCGAATTGAAAGGTTAATGAAAAGCTGTCCTCAAAAGACGGCTTTTTCTACACATTGGGAGGTTTATGCAGAAATAATTTCTGTAAAGTTTATGAATGAGATGGGAAAAGTGGAATTACTTGCTCCAGCGGGAAGCTTCCAGGCGTTAAAGGGAGCGCTTCATGCAGGGGCGGATGCGGTTTACTTAGGCGGTGAAAAATTTGGAGCCCGTGCATATGCCGATAATTTTACCATGGAGGAGATCATCCAAGGGATTCATTTTGCACATGTATTTGGGAGAAAAATTTATCTTACCGTCAACACGTTAGTAAAAGACAAGGAATTGGATTCCTTGTATGATTTTTTGCTGCCTTTTTATGAACAGGGGCTGGACGGTGTCATTGTCCAGGATCTTGGAGCGCTTCGGTTCATCCGGACACATTTTCCGGGGCTGTTGTTACATGCAAGCACCCAAATGGCGCTTACTGGCAGCCATGGGGCGAAGCTGCTTCAAAAAGAAGGTATTTCAAGAATCGTGCCGGCGCGGGAACTCTCTTTAGAGGAGATCAAAAAGATGAAAGAATCGACGGGAATAGAGATAGAAACTTTCATCCATGGGGCCATGTGCTACAGTTATTCCGGCCAATGCCTGTTTAGCAGTATTTTAGGTGGGAGAAGCGGGAACAGGGGCCGGTGTGCCCAGCCTTGCCGCCTGCCCTACCAGGTTGATGGCGGCAGGGAATGTTATCCTTTAAGCATGCGGGATATGTGTACGTTGAAGGTGCTGCCGGAATTGATCAGGGCTGGAATTGATTCATTCAAAATTGAAGGAAGGATGAAACGTCCGGAATATGCTGCCGGGGTAACGTCTGTTTACCGGAAGTATATTGACCGATACTATGAGGAAGGTACTTATCAGGTAGAGCCGGAAGATGAGAAATTATTAAATTCACTTTATATCAGGAGCGATTTAGGGGAAGGATATTATTACAGACATAATGGCAGGGAAATGCTTACACTGGATTCTCCGGCTTATTCAGAGACAGACGAAAGACTGATTCAGTCGATCAACGAAAAGTATATCGGCAAGAGAATGACTATTCCGGTTAATGGCGTAGTGTCGCTCCAACCGGATGCAAAGTCGGTGCTTATATTGAAAAGCAGGAAGACGTCTGTTGCCGTTACTGGAGATATCGTTCAAAAAGCCCAAAAGAAACCTTTGACAGAAGAAAAAATTAAAAGCCAGATTCAAAAAGATGGAAATTCTCTGCTTGAGATCACGCAGGTGAAAATCGAAAATGGGGATAATGTCTTTATGCCCATCAGTGCATTAAATAAATTAAGACGGCTTGCATCCGACCAACTGGAAACGGCGCTGATCCGTCGTGAGGGGCTTTGGCATGGAAATCGTAGGGCTTTGCCGGTTGTCTCAAGGGAATTGCCTAAAATCCGGGAAAAGGATGGATGGTCAGTTCATGCCGTAGTTCTTAAGAAAGAACAGCTTCTTGCCGCTTTGCAGGCACAGGTTAAGAGAATTTATATTGATTATAGTTTGCTGATATCGGAAGGGATCTTATCCCTGGATAGTCTATTAAAGGAAAACCAGGCCGGGAATAAGGAATTTTACATTGCCGCGCCTTATGTTTCGAGAATGGAGGGGGAATTTTGCCTTGATGAGATCAGGCAGGCGGTGAATAATGGTTGTTTTGGCGGTGTCTTAGTCCGGAACCTTGAAAGCTTTGCCTATTTACAAAAGGATCTGATGGCTGACCGGCTTGTACTGGACGCTGGAATTTATTTGTGGAACAAGGAAAGTATCTGCTTTTTTAAAGGGAAAGCGGCTGAATTTTATCTTCCTTTCGAGTGTAATGCCGGGGAATGGAAAAGGTTATCCGTTTTTGACGGGGGTCTTTTTCCCAGGCAGTCTATGTTAGTCTATGGAAGGCTTCCTATGATGGTTTCAGCAGGATGCGTAAAGAAAACCGAAGGAACATGCCAGAAACGGTCTGGCTTCTCTGAGCTAAAAGACAGGTATGATAAAGTCTTTCCCGTTTATCATGATTGTATTAGTTGTTACAATGTGATTTACAATAGTGTCCCTTTATCTTTACACAAGCTGTTTTGTGACGGTCAGGTAAAGCCTTCAAATGTCCGTCTGGATTTCACAACGGAGAACGGATCGCAGACCGGGCAGATCTTAGCATATTTTAATGAACTTGCATCGGGAAAGATGGCGGAGCCTGATTACAAACAATATACCACGGGACATTTTAAACGGGGGGTAGATTAAAATGGAATTATATGTCAGCGAATATTCCAGATATGTGATGGCACTGCTGATGGTCTTATACACTTATGAATGTTTTGCCGTATTCCGGTATGGGGAGGAAAAAAGACGTGGCGGAATCTATACCCGGCAAAAACTCCTTATGTTTGCCTTTCATTTTAGCTGTTTTCTTGTGATTTGCTTTGAGAAGGGGGATATCGTTTATTTATTTTTTTATGCATTCCAACAGATCATATTATTTGCTGCAGCAACATTGTTTGCCATGTTATACCCGAAGATCAACAGACTTGTAGTGAATAATATGTGTATGCTTCTCAGTATCGGTTTTATTATCCTGACAAGGCTGGATATGAATAAAGCCATAAAACAGTTTATTATCGTGACAGGGTCTTTGGTAATAGCCCTGGTTATCCCTTTTTTCGTCCACAAATTCAAATTCTTAAAAAATTTGAAATGGGTTTATGCCCTGGTAGGGTGTGGAGCCCTTTCGATTGTAATGATCCTGGGCCAGACCACATACGGAAGCAAGTTGTCTTACTCTATTGCAGGCGTTACTTTCCAGCCTTCTGAATTTGTAAAGATTATATTTGTATTTTTTATGGCAAGCGCGCTTTATGAGGCGTCCGGTTTTTTTGAGGTTTTTACCACAACGGTAGTAGCCGCCGCTCATGTGATTGTCCAGGTGATGGCGAAAGATTTAGGAAGTGCATTGATTTTTTTTATGGTTTTTGTTTTGATGGTATTTGTGGCGACCAGGAATTATTTTTATTTATTTGCAGGTATAGCAGGCGGAAGTGGGGCGGCGTATATTGCTTACAGGGTATTTCGTCATGTGCAGGTTCGTGTGCAGGCGTGGCTGGATCCCTGGAGCCTTATTGATTCTGCCGGCGGTTATCAGATCACCCAGTCGCTTTTTGCAATTTCCAGTGGCGGATGGTTGGGGCTTGGATTATGTAAGGGAACGCCAGAGGCCATACCGGTAGTTGAGACGGATTTCATTTTTTCCGCAATTGCTGAAGAAATGGGAATTGTTTGCTCAATCTGCCTGATTATGATCTGTGTCAGCACTTTTATCATGTTTATGCAGATTGCCGCGGGGTTAAACGATAAATTTTATCAGCTTACGGCATTTGGAATTGGAGTCACCTATATCTTTCAGGTTTTTTTGACCATAGGGGGCGGTACAAAATTCATCCCCCTTACCGGGGTGACCCTGCCCCTTGTCAGTTACGGTGGAAGCAGCGTTCTTACCACATTGATCATGTTCTCCGTGATTGAAGGACTTCATATGATCAAACAGGAGGAAGGGGCAAAGGCGAGGGTGGTAAAAAGAAAGAGACAGGAAACAAATTATGATGAAACGAATTAATCCAACGGCGAAGAAGCAAAAGAAAAACCGGGAAATCCTACTGGTTACATGGATTTTTTCTCTTTTATTTTTGTCAATGGCAGGTTACATTGCTTATTATTCCGTTACCCATCAGCAGGAACTGATCAATAACAGTTATAATGGGCGTCAAAAAATGCTCCTTGCCCAAAACCGCCGGGGAAAAATATATTCGGCAGACGGGGAAGTGCTGGCGCATACAATCGTAGATGATGAGGGCGAAGAAAAAAGGGAGTATCCCTATGGAAACCTTTTTTCCCATGCAGTAGGGTATGCAAGTAACGGAAGATTGGGAGTTGAAGCACAGGCGAATTATTATTTAATCAATTCCAATGCCCCTCTTTCTGAAAAGGCGTCTTTGGATATCCGGAACGAAAAGTATCCGGGAGATGATGTCTATACGACATTGGATGTGAAGATGCAGCAGGTTGCAGGTTCGGCGCTTGGCGTTTATGATGGGGCAGTCCTTGTGACGGAACCAAAAACAGGGAAGATCCTTGCCATGGTTTCCAGACCTGATTTTGATCCAGGGCAGATCGGGGAGATTTGGGAAGAATTAATCAACGATGATGAGAGCAGTGTGCTTTTAAATAGAGTTACCCAGGGACTTTACCCGCCGGGATCCACATTTAAGATCATCACTGCCTTGGAATATATCAGAGAAAATCCGGACACTTACCAGAATTATCATTATCAATGCAGTGGAGCCATCACCCGGGGAGAAGACCGGATCCAATGTTATCATGGCTCTGTACACGGATCAGTGGATTTTACCAGATCTTTTGCAAAGTCTTGTAACACGTCTTTTGCCAATATAGGGCTTTCTCTGGATCGTAAGTCCTTTGCAGATACGTTGGATTCACTTTTATTTGGGCAAAAGCTTCCGGTTTCTTTTCATTATGGCATCAGCAGAGTGGATGTGTCGGAAGATATACTAGACGGCGATATGATGCAGATATCGATTGGACAGGGGACAACGTCAGTCACGCCTCTTCAGTTAAATATGATTACTTGTGCCATTGCCAATGAGGGGACTTTGATGCAGCCATATCTGGTAGATTATGTGCAAAATAGCGCAGGCGGTAAAGTGAAAGAATTTTTACCGGTTTCCCATGGCCGCCTTATGAGCCAGGAGGAAGCGGGTATCCTCAAAGGTTTGATGACAGATGTGGTGGAAGAGGGAACTGCATCCAGATTAAAAGGGCTTTCGTACACGGCAGCGGGAAAGACTGGTTCTGCTGAGTACGGGACTGTAAAAGGTGATAGCCATGCCTGGTTTACCGGATTTGCACCAGCCCAGGATCCGCAGGTTTGCGTGACGATCATTATTGAAGGGGCAGGAGCCGGAGGAGATTATGCAGTCCCCATTGCGAAAAGATTGTTTGATGCTTATTTTGACGCTCAATAATAAATGTGTTACAATAAAAGCCAATGGGGATAAGTGATTATGAAATTTTATAGATATCTTTATGTGGATGACAGGATCAAGAACCTTTCCAAAATTAAATGGAAGCTGAAACATCACGCTGGTGTTCAGGTGTATGTGATTGCTGTGGCCCATGGTGCAGACCAATTAGAAATTTATCACAGTGCATATTTGAAACAAAGATATTTCAGATACCATCCGCCTGTTATTGTGGGAATTGCTTCTGATTATGACGAAGCAGTGCAGATCATCATAAAGATTACACAGGAATGCCTCTCCTGTACCGGCGCATGTAATCTGAAAGAATATTTGAAATGGAAGGCGGGAAAACAATCTGGCCACAGTGAGGTGAGGGTATGATTTCCATACTATGGACGATTTTAAAGCTGCTGGGCATTCTTTTGTCAGTGTTGTTATGCATTCTTCTGCTCTTGCTGCTTTTGGTTTTATTTGTTCCCATCAGGTACATGGCTTTCTTGCAACGGGAAGCGGATAGTGGGCAGGCTTTTTCCTTGAAGCTAAAAGCCACATGGCTTTTGCATTTTCTCAATATTCGTTTTTCTTATCCGGAAGAGGCTTATGTGAGGGTTCGGGTACTGTGTTTTACCATCTTTCGCTCAGATAAGGAAAAGAAAGATCCGGTAAAAGAAAAGCCCGCTAAAGACGTTTCTGTGAAGCGGGAATCTGAGCAGGAAGCGGCGAAAGAGTCCCAGGCAGAAACGGATCCGCTGGCGGCAGAGGAAGCGTCGCCAGATGAGGCAGCTACGGATCAGGAAGTATTGCAGCCAGGGGAAAACGACGACGCTGAATGGGACTTTGACCAGGAAGAAAAGCCTTCCTGCAGGAAATTTTTTAAAAAGCTTTTATCCCTGCTTAAAAATCTGAGGTACACAATTGCCCAAATGTGTGATAAGATTAAAAAAATTGTTAAGAATATCAAATATTATATAGAAATCATAAACAGTGGCGAATTTAAAAAATCGTTCCAGCTATGCAGTAGACAGGCAGCCATTTTATTCAGGCATATCTGTCCGCAAAAGGTAAAAGGCAGGCTGCTAATCGGAACTGGAGACCCTGCAAGTACAGGACAGGTTCTTGCCGTTTATGGCATGCTCTATCCTTTTTTGGGGAACAAGATCACCATAACGGCTGATTTTGAACAGCGCATTTTAGAGGGCGAGTTGTCTGTTAAGGGCAGGATCACATTGTTTCGGCTGGTTAGGTGTGCATGGATCATTTATTTTAACAAAGATTTACGTCGTGTCATAAAAATGTTGAAAAGGGAGGCTAAGTGATGGCGGAAAATAATTTTACCGGAGTGATCGAATCGTTGATGAAAGGGATGAACACAGTTCTCTCTACCAAGACCGTGGTGGGAGAAGCGACAAAGATCGGGGATACGATCATCCTGCCCCTTGTGGATGTAACTTTTGGCGTAGGAGCAGGGGCAAGCGTGGGAGACAAGAAGAACGGCGGGGCAGGAGGTTTTAGCGGCAAACTTACTCCAAGTGCGGTTCTGGTGATCAAAAACGGAAGCACCAAGCTTGTCAATATCAAAAACCAGGATACGGTTACTAAGGTTTTGGATATGATTCCTGATCTTGTGGATAAATTTACTGCGCCCAAGGAAGAAATGATGGATGACGACGATGCCGTTGACATTGCTTTCCCGGAAGAGAATGCTGACAAGCAATAATTGGATCGTAAGTGCATATGATAAAGTAAGAAGCATAAGCAGGTGATATGCATGAAAAAGTTAATTGGGTTTATTGCATTTTGGATTGCAGTTGGGATGTTGCTTATGCTTTTTCTTGCCCGTCATTATCTGATTGGCCTGATCATTATTGCGCTTTTGCTGTTGATCGGTTATAATTTTTACTATTGCGATTAAGTCCCTGATGTGCAGGCAGGAGGGCAAGGTGAGTTATCATAATTTGGACGCACAGGCACAAAAAATTGAAGAATTGTTGGCGGAGGGCAGTGTGGACGGGCTTGCACAGGTTAAAGAATGGCTGTCAATTGAAAAGAGCCGTCTTATGATGGAACGTGAGCGCCTGAAACAGGAGGAATCCTTTTTTGATCAAAAAATGGAGATTCTAAAAGGAGGGTTTGCCCAGTTAGAGGCCGAAAGAAAAGCAATAGAAAAAAGCCGTCTCATGTTAGAAGCTGAGAAGAAGGTGTATCAGGCGTCTATTTATCAAAACAGGAATGGAGGTCTGGCGGAAGTTTTATTTAAGGGCGTAAAAAGCCCCCTTGCATTAAAAAAACGTTACCGGGATCTGATCAAAATGTTCCATCCCGACAATATAGCGGGAGACCATGAAATGGTGGTTGACATCACCAAGGCTTATGAAGAATTAAAACGGGATTATGACAAAAGAGCATAAGGACAGGAAACATAAACAATAAAAAACATCGCCTGCTGGCGATGCTTTTTATTGTTTATGCTCTTTCAACTTTTCCGGATTTTAAGCAGCTTGTACAAACATGCATTCTTTTGGAAGCTCCGTTTACCTTACATTTAACGTTCTTAATGTTGGATTTCCAGATTCTGTTAGATCTTCTATGAGAATGGCTTACATTATTTCCGAAATGAACGCCTTTACCACAAATATCACATTTAGCCATCGGTGCACCTCCTAACAATCATAATATACGCAACAGTTGTATAATAGCAGAAATTGTTACAGAATGCAAGTATAAAATTTATAGTTTCCTTTTTTTGATTTTACGGTTATAATATAATATATATGTTCAAAATATAAGGAGGCAGCCTATGAAAAATTCTTCCATGAAGGAAACATCCATGAATACTCATATGGGGAATGTTACAATTGATAACGAGGTCATTGCCCAATACGCAGGCTCTGTAGCAATGGAGTGTTTTGGCGTTGTTGGGATGGCAGGGATCAATGTAAAGGACGGGCTGGTCAAGCTGCTGAAGATGGACAGTATGACCAGAGGAATCAATGTGATTATCAATAAAAACAAGTTAACACTAAATTTTCATGTTATATTAGCTTATGGCGTGAGCATTCTTGCTGTTTCGGATAATCTGATCAGCAATGTGAAATACAAGGTAGAGGAATTCACAGGAATTGAAGTAGCAAAAATAAACATCTTTGTAGAAGGTGTTCGAGTGATTGATTAAGGAGGACTTGCTGTGACTAATACAATCGACGCTAAGATCCTTGCAAAGATGTTCTTAGCAGGAGCCCAAAATCTGGAATCCAAGAAAGAATGGATCAACGACTTAAATGTTTTCCCTGTTCCTGACGGAGATACAGGAACCAACATGACATTGACGATCATGTCTGCCGCGAAAGAAGTAGCTGCCATGGAAAATCCTGATATGATGTCTCTTTGCAAGGCAATATCATCCGGGTCGTTAAGGGGAGCAAGGGGAAATTCAGGCGTTATTTTATCCCAGTTGTTTAGAGGATTTACGAAATCGATCAGGGAAAAAAATGAGCTGGATATCCCGGTTTTTGCAGACGCTTTTGAAAAGGCAGTGGAAACTGCGTATAAGGCAGTTATGAAGCCTAAGGAGGGAACGATTTTAACTGTTGCAAAAGGCGCCAGCATAAAGGCGAGAGAACTTGCGAATGAGGGATGCAGCGATCTGTCTGTTTTTTTTGAAAAGGTAATCGCATATGCAGACGAAGTCCTTTTGCAGACACCGGAAATGCTGCCGGTCTTAAAACAGGCTGGTGTGGTGGATTCTGGCGGACAGGGGCTTATGCAGGTGCTTAAGGGCGCTTATGATGCGTTTCTTGGTAAAGAGGTTCATTTTACCGCACAACCGTCGGAGCCTAAGATTCCAGGGCAGGCAAAAGGCGCAGGCATGCAGCAGGAAGCGGAGATCAAATTTGGATATTGTACAGAATTTATCATCATGCTGAGCAGAAATTTTAATATAAAAAATGAAATGGATTTTAAAGATTATCTGGAATCCATTGGGGATTCTATTGTAGTCGTAGCGGACGAGGACGTGGTCAAGGTACATGTACATACCAATGATCCCGGTCTGGCAATCCAGAAGGCATTAAAGTATGGTGCACTATCGAATCTGAAAATTGATAATATGCGTCTTGAGCATCAAGAGAAGCTGTTTAGGGAAAATAGCGCCGCACAGGAGAAGGCTCCTGAAAAGGAAGCGCAGATGCCTCACAAGGAAACTGGTTTTATTGCGGTTTCCGTTGGGGACGGGATCAATGAAATTTTTAAAGGCCTGGGGGTGGATTATATCATAGAGGGCGGCCAGACTATGAACCCTAGCACGGAAGATATGTTAAATGCCATTGAAAAAGTAAACGCTGATCATGTGTTTATTCTTCCTAACAATAAAAATATCATCCTGGCGGCAAACCAGGCGCAGGCTATGGTTGAAAACAAAAACATCGTAGTGATTCCTACAAAGACGGTTCCCCAGGGAATTACGGCAGTGATCAATTATGTGCCTGACCTGTCAGCGGAAGAAAATGCTGAAAATATGACAAATGAGATCAGCAATGTAAGGACAGGCCAGGTCACCTATGCAGTGAGAGATACCGTGATTGATAATAAGGAAATCAAGCAGGGCGATTATATGGGGATTGGCGATAAAGGAATCCTTTCTGTGGGGACCAGAATCGAAGACGTCACTTTTGAGATGATTTTTGAGATGATGAGCGAAGGACTGGAACTGATCAGTATTTATTATGGACAGGATATTTCGGAAGATGTGGCAGTGGAGTTGAAAAACCGGGTAGAAAAGAGTTTTCCTGGTTGTGACGTGGAGCTTCAGTATGGCGGGCAGCCTATTTACTACTATATCGTGTCGGCGGAATAGGATTACAGTAATTTCATGCAAAAGGGGCGGGAGACCGTCCTTTTTGCATGAAAGGAAATGTAGATAAGGATTCTACATATTATGGTTATGAGGTTTGTTTGATGAAACATTCAGAAGATATCATGACGCTGAAAGGAATTGGCGAAAAAACTGCAAATTTATTTCACAAGATGGGAATTTATACGGTGGAGGATCTTCTGGGCTTTTATCCAAGGGATTATCAGAGTTATATGCCGCCTGTAAAGCTTGCTGAGGCAGGAGAAGGAGAGACCGTAACGATAGAGCTTTTAATTGATTCTTCTTTTAAGTGGAAAAAAACGAAAACAATGTCTATTGGAACGGGTTCTGCAAGCGATGGGAAGGATCAGGTATCAATCCTTTATTTTAATGTTCCATATCTAAAAGGGAAGTTGGTAAAGGGCAGCCGCTATTTATTCCGGGGAAAGATCCGGTGTGAAAAGGGGAAGTATCATATGGATCAGCCGGCCTTGTTTACTAACGAAGAATACCAGCAGAAGATGGGACAGTTATGGCCTTGTTACTCTCTTACCAAAGGGCTTTCTAATAATCTGGTAATAAAAGCGGTTGCCCGTGCCATGGAAGGAATTGCCCTGCCAGAATACCTGCCTTCGTATATCGTAAAGGAATATAGGCTTGTTTCCCGGGCAGAGGCGGTAGCGCAAATTCATTTTCCTAAAGATTGGGATTGCTTGGTGGAAGCAAGGAAACGGCTTGTAATTGATGAGTTCTTTTTATTCCTTATTTCTATCCGGAAAATGAAAGAATATAATAAAGAATTGGATACCGATTATCCAATGATCGAGACGGCGTGGCCGGCCCGGTTCATAGAGCAGCTTCCTTACCGGCTTACCTTGGCACAGCAGAAGGTGTGGAAAGAAATCAGAGATGATTTGACAAGTGGTAAATGCATGAACCGGCTGGTACAGGGAGATGTAGGGTCTGGCAAGACGATCCTGGCTTTTCTGGCTCTGCTTCTTACCGTGACAAACGGTTATCAGGGGGCGTTGATGGCGCCTACGGAAATATTAGCAGCGCAACATTTTGAACAGCTTACCGCTATGACGAAAAAATATGGTTTACCATTTTGTCCGGTTCTTTTGACCGGATCGGCCGGAACTTCTGCACGCAGGGAAATTTACCGGCAGATTGCATGTGGGGAAGCAAATGTGGTGATTGGGACACATGCGCTGATACAGGAAAAGGTACATTATCAAAAGCTGGGTCTGGTGATCACGGATGAACAGCACCGTTTTGGCGTAAGGCAGAGGGAAATTTTAAATGAAAAGGGGGGCAGGACACATGTGCTTGTGATGAGCGCAACGCCTATTCCCCGTACACTTGCAATTATTCTCTATGGCGACCTGCATTTATCCCTTGTGGATGAACTGCCGGCAGACCGGCTTCCCATTAAAAATTGTGTGGTGGATACCTCTTACCGCAAGAAAGCATATGAATTTATTGCCGGGCAGGTAAACAGAGGCAGACAAGCCTATGTGATCTGTCCAATGGTAGAAGCGGGAGAAGAAGGCACCGAGGGACTTGAAAATGTAGTCGATTATGGAGAAAAGTTACGGGAAGCCCTGCCAGAAGAAATACGGGTGGAGATTCTTCATGGTAAAATGAAACCTGCTGACAAAAAAAGGATCATAGATGCTTTTGCAGAAGGAAATATTCATGTTCTTGTCTCCACTACCGTAATTGAAGTGGGGATTAATGTACCAAATGCCACAGTTATGATGGTGGAAAATGCGGAACGGTTTGGACTTGCACAACTTCACCAGCTTAGGGGCCGGATCGGAAGAGGGAAAGAACAATCCTATTGCATTTTTATCAATAGTTCAGGAAAGGGGAATTCCGGGGAACGGCTTAGTGTTTTAAATAAATCAAACGATGGATTTTTTATTGCCGAGGAGGATTTAAAGCTGAGGGGGCCTGGAGATTTGTTTGGCATTCGGCAAAGTGGTGTTATGGAATTTAAGATTGCTGATATTTATCAGGATGCTGAACTATTAAAAAAGACCAGTCAGGCAGTGGACCGATTGCTCAGTGAAGACGGTGAGCTTACGCTGGATGAACATGCGCCTTTGAAACGTTATCTGGAAGAAAATGCCGGAAATTTTGTTGACTTTAGATCCATCTGACAGTAAGATATAAACGTTGAAGAAAGAAAGGAAAGGGAATACAATTGAAAAAGAAAATTGCGATTGTTACAGACTCAAATAGCGGGATTACACAGTCAGCGGCAAAAGGATATGGGATTTATGTCCTGCCTATGCCGTTTATGATCAATGAAGAAACTTTTTACGAGGATATCACGTTAAGCCAGGATGCGTTTTATGAAAAGTTAGAGAGTGGCGTAAATGTAGTAACCAGCCAGCCTTCGCCGGAATCGGTGTTAGAACTTTGGGATGGGCTTTTGAAAGAGTACGACGAAATTGTTCACATTCCAATGAGCAGCGGGCTTTCCGGTTCCTGTCAGAGTGCAGTCATGCTTTCCGCAGATTATGACGGACGGGTACAGGTGGTAAATAATCAAAGGATTTCCGTTACCCAAAGACAGTCTGCACTGGATGCAAAATTGTTGGCTGAGAGAGGAATGGATGCTGCACAGATCAAAGATTTTTTGGAGAAGGATAAATTTAATTCCAGTATCTATATTATGTTGGATACCTTGTATTATTTGAAAAAAGGCGGAAGGATTACCCCGGCTGCGGCTGCGATTGGAACTATGCTGCGGTTAAAACCAGTGCTTCAGATTCAGGGAGAAAAGCTGGACGCCTTTGCCAAGGCGAGGACTGCAAATCAGGGAAAAGCAATCATGATCAATGCGATCCGCAATGATATGGAAACCCGGTTTGGCGGAGCAAGGGCTGACAATATTTGGCTGGAAGTTGCTTATACTAAAAATACAGATACGGCTGAACAGTTTGTAGAAGAACTGAAAAAGGAGTTTGTAGGATTTGATATGGTATGTAATCCTCTTTCCTTGAGCGTTGCATGTCATATAGGACCAGGCGCTCTGGCGGTAGCATGCTGCAAAAAGATTCGTTAAGAAAGAGGTTTACCAATGGCAAAAGCAGCGGTTTATGATGCGTCCAGCATCACAGTTTTAGAAGGGCTTGAAGCAGTACGAAGAAGGCCGGGTATGTATATCGGCAGCGTTTCAACCAAGGGTCTTAACCATTTGATCTATGAAATTGTGGATAATGCAGTGGACGAACATCTTGCAGGTTACTGTGACAAAATATGGGTAACATTAGAAGCGGATGGTTCCGCCACAATTGAGGATAATGGACGTGGAATTCCGGTAGGGATGCATGAAAAAGGGGTCAGTGCGGAACGTCTTGTCTTTACCACTCTTCATGCAGGGGGCAAATTTGATGATTCTGCTTATAAGACCAGCGGCGGACTGCACGGCGTGGGATCTTCTGTTGTAAACGCCTTGTCCACTTATTTGACGGTAAAGGTAAAGCACGGAGGGAGTCTATATGAAGACCGCTATGAGCGCGGGATTCCGGCGGTGGAGCTGATAGACGGCCTTCCTCCGGTGATCGGCAAGGCAAAGGGAAGCGGGTCAATCATTAATTTCCTTCCGGATGATACGATCTTCGACAAAACCCGTTTTAAAGAAGATGAGGTGAAAAGCCGGATGCACGAGACGGCTTATTTAAATCCCCAGCTTACCATTATTTTTGAAGACAAAAGAAAACCGGAGACGGAACACATCGAATACCACGAGCCGGACGGACTTGTGGGTTTTATTAAGGACATGAATAAATCCACGGAAACTGTCTGTGATGTGATCTTCTTTAAAGGGGAAAACGAAGGGATATCCGTGGAAGGCGCTTTCCAATATATTAATGAATTTCATGAAAATGTCCTGGGGTTCTGTAATAATATTTACAATGCGGAAGGCGGAACCCATTTAACCGGCTTTAAAAGTTCTTTTACTAACATCATCAACACCTATGCAAGGGAACTAAATATATTAAAAGAAAAGGATGCTAATTTTACCGGAGCGGATGTTCGTAACGGCATGACAGCCGTGATCTCCGTCAAGCATCCGGATCCAAGATTCGAGGGGCAGACCAAGACCAAGCTGGACAATCAGGATGCGGCTAAAGTGGTTTCCAAGGTAACATCCGATGAACTGGTGCGTTTCTTTGACCGGAATCTGGAAACCTTAAAAAATGTCATTGGCTGTGCGGAAAAGGCAGCTAAGATTAGGAAAACAGAAGAAAAAGCCAGAACCAATATGTTGACGAAACAAAAGTTTTCTTTTGATTCCAACGGGAAACTGGCAAACTGCGAGTCGAAGGACTCTTCCAAATGCGAAATTTTTATTGTGGAAGGGGATTCTGCGGGGGGCAGCGCGAAAACCGCGCGGAACCGGGCTTATCAGGCAATCCTGCCCATCAGGGGTAAGATTTTGAATGTGGAAAAAGCCAGTATTGACAAGGTACTGGCCAATGCAGAGATCAAAACCATGATCAATGCCTTTGGCTGTGGTTTTTCAGAAGGTTACGGCAACGATTTTGACATCACGAAGCTGCGTTATGACAAGATCATCATCATGGCGGATGCGGATGTGGACGGCGCTCATATCTCTAACCTGCTTTTGACCTTATTTTACCGTTTTATGCCGGAACTGATTTACGAAGGTCATGTGTATATCGCTATGCCGCCGCTGTATAAGGCTATGCCAAGTAAGGGGGCGGAAGAATACCTTTACGACGATAAAGCTTTAGAACAATACCGCAAGCGGCACAAAGGCCCGTTTACCCTGCAAAGGTATAAGGGATTGGGGGAAATGGATGCCCAGCAGCTTTGGGATACCACATTAAATCCGGAGACAAGAATTTTAAAGTTGGTTGAGATAGAAGATGCACGGATGGCTTCGGAAGTGACGGAGTTGTTAATGGGAACAGAAGTTCCGCCACGGAAAGCGTTTATTTATGAACATGCAAAAGATGCAGAGCTGGATGTATAGGAGTTGCCCGCATCAGGGAAAGGATTAGAGCATTTATGGAAGAAAAGATCATTAAAACGGAGTATTCTGAGGTCATGCAGAAGTCTTTCATAGATTATGCTATGAGCGTTATTATTGCACGAGCGTTGCCTGATGCGAGGGACGGGCTTAAACCGGTTCAAAGGCGTGTTTTGTATGACATGCATGAGTTAGGCATTAAATATGACAAGCCTTACCGAAAAAGCGCCCGTATTGTAGGCGATACCATGGGTAAATACCATCCCCACGGGGACAGTTCGATCTACGATGCGCTGGTAGTTATGACCCAGGAATTTAAAAAAGGACTTCCTCTTGTGGATGGCCACGGGAACTTTGGCAATATCGAAGGGGACGGCGCGGCGGCTATGCGTTATACGGAAGCCCGGCTTCCCAAGGTCACCCAGGAAGCGTTTCTTGCGGATTTAGACAAAGATGTCGTGGACTTTATTCCTAATTTTGACGAGACGGAAAAGGAACCCAGCGTACTTCCGGCCAAGTTTCCCAATCTCCTGGTTAATGGTTCCGAAGGGATAGCCGTAGGTATGGCCACCAGCATTCCGCCTCATAATCTGGGAGAAGTGGCAGATGCGGTAAAAGCCTATATGCTGGATGAATCGATTACTACGAAAGAATTGATGAATTATTTGAAAGGGCCGGATTTTCCTACTGGAGGAATCGTAATCAACCAGGATGATTTGTTGGAAATTTACGAAACCGGGGTAGGGAAAATAAAAGTCCGGGGCAAAGTGGATATAGAAAAGGGAAAGGCTGGAAAAACAAATGTGGTGATCAGTCAAATCCCTTATCCCATGATCGGGGCAAATATCTCAAAGTTCCTAATGGATGTTGCAGCCCTTTCTGAAAATAAAAAGACCCAGGATATTGTGGATATCTCCAACCAGTCTTCCAAAGAGGGCATCCGGATCGTGATCGAACTAAGGAAAGATGCGGATGTGGATAATTTTATTAATATGCTATATAAGAAGACCCGTTTAGAGGATACCTTTGGCGTCAATATGCTTGCCATTGCCGATGGCAGGCCGGAGGTGATGGGGCTTAAACAGATAATTAAGCATAATGTGGATTTCCAGTTCCAGGTTGCCACCCGCAAATATACCACATTGTTAGAAAAGGAACGGGAACGCAAGGAAATCCAGGAGGGACTGATCAAAGCCTGCAATGTAATCGACCTTGTGATCGAGATCCTGCGGGGGTCTAAAGACCGGGCAATGGCAAAAGCCTGTCTGGTGGAGGGGAAGACTACCGGGATCAAGTTCCGCTCCGGGGAGTCTAAGATCATGGCGGCCCAGCTTTGTTTCACCCAAAAGCAGGCAAATGCTATCTTGGAAATGCGGTTATATAAATTGATCGGATTAGAATTGGAGGCGTTGATCAACGAACACGAAGAGACTTTGGCCAATATTTACCGCTATGAAGATATTTTAGACAGGCGGGATTCCATGGCACAAGTGATTATGAACGAATTGGATCAGCTCCGCAGGGAGTTTGCTATTCCCAGAAGGACAGTGATTGAAAATGCGGCGGAGGCTGTTTATATAGAAAAAAAAGCGGAAGAGATGGAGATTGTCTTTTTGATGGACCGCTTTGGTTATGCACGCTGCATTGATCTGGCAGCTTATGAAAGAAATAAAGAAGCCGCCGATGCCGAGAATAAATATGTTTTTACCTGTAAAAATACAGGTAAGGTATGCTTATTTACCAATACCGGACAGCTCCATACAGTGAAAGTCATGGATATCCCCTTTGGTAAATTCCGTGATAAAGGAGTTCCAATTGATAATATCAGTAACTTTAACGGGGAAAAGGAACATGTGGTCGCAGCGGCAAGCCAGACCAGTTTGAACCTCTACCGTATGATTTTTGTAACCAGGCAGGCCATGATGAAAATTGTGGATGGGGGAGAATTTGACGTGGCGAAGCGGACGGTGGCAGCTACGAAATTGTCTGAAGATGATGAAGTGGTGTCTGTTGAGGTGTTAAATGACCAGAAGCAGATTATATTACAGAGCCAGGCAGGGTATTTTCTCAAATTTAATGTAGACGAGATTCCCGAAAAGAAAAAGAACGCGATTGGTGTCAGGGGAATGCGCTTTACAGGGACAGATTATGTGGAGGGCGTTTACTATACCCGTGTTGGAGAAGAGCAGGCAATTACTTACCGTGAAAAGTCTGTGGATTTGCATAAACTGAAATTGGCGAAAAGGGATGGAAAAGGAACAAAGATCAGAGTATAGGGAGGAATGTACCAAATATGCGTGTGATTGCAGGGAGAGCTAGAAGCCTTAGGCTGAAAACGCCTGGGGGACAGGAGACAAGGCCGACCACAGACAGAATTAAGGAAACGTTGTTTAATATGATTCAGGGCGAGATCCCAGGCTGCATTTTTGTTGACCTGTTTGCAGGAAGTGGGGGTATTGGCATTGAAGCCATAAGCAGAGGGGCGGATCATGCTTATTTTGTGGAAAATGATAAGGTGGCGGCGGCATGTATACAGGATAATCTTTCCTTCACAAAGTTTCAGGATCAGGCCACACTCCTGAAACAGGATGTGTTTAGCGCTCTTTTTACGATCCATGAAAAAGAAGTGGACATAATTTTTCTGGATCCACCCTATGAGTCTGGGCTGGAAAAGGAGTTATTTTCTTTGTTGGGCCGTCAGCCCTATATCACGGAAAATACGCTCCTGATCATGGAAGCAAAATTAAAAACTGACTTTAGTTTTGTAAAAGACGCCGGGTTTTCCGTGATCCGCGAAAAAAACTATAAGACAAATAAGCATGTGTTTTTAAAAAAAGATACTAGATAACAGAAAACCTTTGAAAGGCCAGGGAATGATTATGAAAGCAGCAATTTATCCGGGAAGCTTTGATCCCGTCACTTATGGACATTTAGATGTGATTAGACGGGCCGCGGAAATTTTTGACAAGCTTACCGTGAGCGTACTGAATAATAAACTAAAGACTCCATTGTTTTCTGTTGAAGAACGTGTTAAGATATTACAGGAAGCAGTAAAAGATATACCGAATGTAGAAGTGGAGTCTTTCAGTGGACTATTAGTTGATTATGCAAAGTCTAAGGGGATTCATGTAGTGATCAGGGGGCTGCGTGCAATCACTGATTTTGAATATGAACTTCAAAATGCACAGACAAATGCAAAGCTGTCTGGTGGCGCACTTGATACCATATTCCTTACTACCAGTTTGGAATATGCCTATTTAAGTTCTTCCAGTGTGAAGGAAATTGCCAGTTTTCATGGTGATATTTCTATGTGTGTGCCAGATTTTGTGGCGAAACGTGTATATCAAAAGTATGGATTTGAAAGCAGGTAAACGGGGGACTGGAAATGAGCAGTAGAATTGAACAATTGATCGATGAGATTGAAACCTATATAGATGGTTGTAAGTATCAGCCTCTTTCTAATACAAAGATCATTGTGAATAAAGAGGAAATCGATGAGCTTCTCCGTGAACTCCGAATGAAAACACCGGATGAGATCAAACGATATCAGAAAATTATCAGTAATAAGGAAGCGATTTTGAGTGATGCCCGTGCCAAAGCGGAAGCCCTTGTCAATGATGCAATGGTTCATACCAATGAACTGATCAGTGAGCATGAGATTTATCAACAGGCATATACACAGGCTACCATAGTTGTAAAGCAGGCAAGCCAGCAGGCACAGGAAATTTTGGACAATGCAGTCATTGAGGCAAATAACATGCGGGCGGCTGCCATGCAGTATACCGATGATATTTTGGCAAATATAGAAGCTTTAATGACACAGACTATGAAAATGACTACAGATCATTATGAAAGTTTTATTACGGCATTAAGCCATTACAATGATGTGGTAAATGCCAACAGGGTAGAATTAAATCCGCCTGAGGCTGATGAGTATCCGTCCCAGGGGCCTCAGACAGATGGCAATACCGGGGGTGCAGGCGATAACCTGAATCTGGATTTAATTTAAAGATAGTAATTCTCACCGGCTTACCTTTTGGGAAGCCGGTTTTTATCGTTTGACAGGCGTAAAGGGTTCTTAGGTGGAAAATATGAAACATTTGATTTTTATTAAATTCAGGTCTGTAAAAATTGCAGTAATGACCATTTGCCTGTTTGGTATATTCTTTGGAATTTCAGGAATGCGTGTTAAGGCTGACGAACCGCTTATCATTGTGATCGACCCGGGACATGGAGGCGAAAACCTGGGCGGGGAATATGGGCAGTATAGGGAAAAGGATCTGACGCCTATCGTTGCCGAAGCCATGAAAGAAGAACTGGAAAAATATGAAGGGGTGGAAGTCTATCTGACCCATGACAGCGATGTGGATATGTCGATTAAAGACCGGGCTGCTTTTGCCGGTGAAAAAAATGCAGATTTTTTATTTTGCCTGCATTTTAACATGTCTGTGAATCATAACCTATTTGGCGCGGAAGTTTGGGTTCCGGCAACGGATACCTACTATTCAAAAGGATATTCTTTTGCCCAGATCCAAATGCAGCATTTTGAGGATCTGGGGTTGTACTTGCGGGGAATCAAAACAAGACTCAATGACCGGGATGAAAATTATTATGGGATCTTGCGGTATTGTACGCAGGAGGGGGTTCCCGCGGTGCTGATCGAACATTGCCATTTAGATCATCCCAAGGATCAGCCCTTTTATCAGGAAGGGGAAACGCAATGGAAGGAACTTGGCATCATGGATGCTACAGCCGTAGCAAAATATTTTCGGTTAAAATCGGAGATCTTAAATGTGGATTACAGTGATTACCCGGTCCAGGAAATACCTGTTCCGGTTGATATTGTGCGGCCGGATGATACGGAACCGGAATTGTCTTCCATTGAGGTGACGAATGTCAACGAGGAAACAAGGGAAGTTACTGTGATGGTAAGTGCGGAGGATCCTGACAATTATATCTTATATTACGAATATAGTATTGATGGGGGGAATGGCTACTCCGAGTTCATGGAATGGCCGCGTACAACGTGGAACAGTTCATTGAAAACGAACACGTTTACAATAACCGTCCCCTATGATCAGCCGGTCGACCTTCGCGTTAAAGTATACAATGGTTTTGACCTCTTTACAGAGAGTAATATTATTTCATTAGAAGCAATTCCTGATCCGGAAAGGTTAAAGCGGGAAGCGGAACTTGCCGCACAGGAAGAACGAAGGAGACAACAGGAACTTGCGGATTTATCTGAAGCTCCCCTTTATGACGGATCAGAGGAGGAAGGTTTGGATAAAATCAGGCAGGAGATGAAAGAATTTCCTGTGGAGGAACGTTTAGAGCAGGAACAAGAGACGGATTCTGTATGGTATGTTTTAGTCTTGCTGATCCTTATTTTGGCTGCCATGATCTTTGTAGCCTTTTTTATGGCAAGAAAAATTGATTTGCTGCTAAAAGATAAAAAAAGACGGTAATCGCGGTGAGGATCATTTTGTGCATGATATATTCTGTGATAGACAGGCCACTGCCACGGATCATGCTGTAAGTCTGGGCAATGCATGACAGGCCGCCAAAGGGCAGCGCACAGAGTACAAAATAAGGGGCTTTCTGGCCAAGTGTACTGATGCCGCCAGTAATTTCCAAAAGACAGCAAAAGCCTTGGGTAAGGATATTTTTGTAGGGGCTTGTGCCGAAAATACCAAAGGCAAGCGTTGGAAGGATAAAAAGGAGATTAAAGACGATCATATAACCGCCCAGCCGGGCAATATTAAGTAAGGCGCTCTCAATAGACTGGTCAAGCGCACTTGCCAGATGGGGTTCCTGGCTGTTTGGAACAGGGCGGCTGCCAAAGGCACAGATGTTGCCTGAGTAGATCGTATAGCGGAGGATTAATCCGTAAAAAAATGGCAGGGCATACATACCAAATAAATAAAGCCCAGGGGAAGTGATCCCCAGGAGAGGCATGACAAAACTTAAAAAATACACGGGACCAATATTGTTGCAAAATGCCAGCAAGAAAGATGCTTCCTTTTGGGAGATCATCTTGTTTTCATAAAGCTGTGCGGCTGTGTGGGCGCCCATGGGAAATCCGCATAAAAATCCGACCACCATGCCATAAACGCAGGATGGGCCTACCCGGAAGATCCGCCCAAGAAAGGGCATGAGAAATTGAACACAAGGTGCGGCAAGGTTTAACCGTATGATGACCCCGGAAAGAACTATAAACGGGAAAAGTGCGGGAATCATTTTGGTAAACCATAGATTCAATCCTTTTAAGGCATAAGAAAGACATGCTTCGGGATAAATCAAAATAACGGCAAACAGGCAGGCTGCAATGATGGAATAGAGAGAAAATTTCTGTTTCATGATAGGCTCTCACAATAATTTATGCTATGATAATGATTATGAGAATTGACAAGTTATTATGCGAAATGAATATAGGCTCCAGAAGCCAGGTAAAGACGTTGATCAAAAAAGGTCTTGTCAGTGTGAATGGAAGTAAGGTGACTAAAGCTGATATGCAGGTAAACGGGGAGGGGGATCTGATTTCCTGTGAAGGAAAAGAATACCAGTACCGTCCTTATGTTTATTATATGATGAACAAACCGGCAGGAATCATTACGGCAACCAAAGATATCAGGGAACGGACGGTATGGGATCTTTTTTGTGAACAGTTAGCCGAAAAAAACAATGGGGATCTTAAGGGAATTCCGATGCGGGATATTTTTCCTGTGGGAAGACTGGATAAAGATACTGTCGGACTGCTTGTGCTTACCAATGATGGGGATATGGCACACCAGCTTCTTGCACCCGGCAGCCATGTGCCAAAGAAATATTATGTCAAAACCGACCGGCCGTTGGATAGGGCAGGGGAACGGCTGCTTCGGGAAGGTGTGGATATCGGTGAGAAGACGTTGACACGGCCTGCCGGGCTTACTTATGCTGGGGAAGAGGAGGGTTATTACCTGACGATCACAGAAGGAAAGTTCCATCAAGTCAAAAGAATGTTTCAAGCGGCAGGAGTGCAGGTCGTGTATTTAAAAAGGGTATCTATGGGTGGCCTTATGTTGGATGAATGCCTTCGGGAAGGGCAGATCCGTGAATTAACGAAAGAAGAGGTTTGTGCATTATGCTCAAAGAAATAGATGCAGTATTATTTGACTTGGATGGGTCACTGGTTGATTCCATGTGGCTTTGGAGAGAAATCGATATTGAGTATCTAGGGCGGTATGGGATTTCTATACCGGAAGGATTGCAGATTCAAATAGAAGGAATGAGTTTTTCGGAGACTGCCGTCTATTTTAAGGAGCGGTTTCAAATTCCCGATACACTGGAAAAAATAAAGAGCGATTGGAATCAAATGGCGTGGGATAAATATACCCATCAGGTTCCCTTAAAGGCAGGAGCAGATGTATTCGTAAAATACTGCCGGGAACATAACATAAAACTAGGGATTGCGTCCAGCAATTCCAGGGAATTGATTGAAAATGTCCTTGCGGTCCATGGGATCTTGGGAGATTTCCAAACAATCGTTACCGGCTGTGATGTGAAAAAAGGCAAACCAGCGCCGGATGTTTATTTGGAGGCGGCGAAATGCTGCCAGGTGACGGCGAAACGCTGTCTGGTATTTGAGGATATTGTTCCCGGTATCATGGCGGGCAAAGCAGCCGGAATGAAAGTTTGTGCAGTAGAAGACGAATATTCCAGTTATCAGGAAGCGGAAAAAAGAAGGCTGGCGGATTACTATATTAAAGATTACATGGAGATTATGTCAGCGCTTAAGGGCTAAGGAGTTTTTTTTGGAAAATGCTTTTTTACCTGTGTGCAGACAGGATATGATCGAAAGGAATATCAAGCAGTTTGATTTTGTCTATATTATCGGGGATGCTTATGTAGACCATCCATCCTTTGGACATGCCATTATCAGCCGTGTTCTTGAAGCTCACGGTTATACGGTCGGGATCATTTCCCAGCCGGACTGGAAGGATGAGGACAGTATTTGCCTATATGGCAGACCACGGCTGGGCTTTTTGGTCAGCGCCGGAAATATGGATTCTATGGTGAATCATTATTATGTTTCCGGAAAACGGCGAAAACAGGATGCCTATACGCCGGGAGGTGTCACGGGAAAAAGGCCAGATTATGCCACGGTGGTCTATGGCAATATGATCCGCCGGAAATATAAGGATGTACCGGTGATCATCGGCGGAATCGAAGCAAGCCTTAGAAGGCTTGCCCATTACGATTACTGGAGTAATTCTTTCAAACGTTCTGTTCTATTAGACAGCCAGGCAGATCTTCTTTCTTATGGAATGGGAGAAAAATCTATTGTTGAAATTGCAGATGCCTTAAATAGTGGCATTGGGGTAAGGGATCTTACATTTATTCAGGGGACTGTGTACCGTACAAAGGATCTTTCAGGCATTACAGGCGGCTTAGATGAGCATTATAATGCTGTGATACTCCCTTCCTATGAAGAGATGAAGGCAGATCCGTTCCTGTATGCCAAAAGTTTTAAGATCCAATACCAAAATACAGATGCTGTCAGTGCAAGACCACTGGCGGAAAAATATCCAAATGGCGTGTATGTGGTTCAAAACCCACCTCAAAGCCCGCTTACCACGGAGGAAATGGATGATATCTATTCCCTCTCTTATCAAAGAACCTATCATCCCTCCTACCAGGCAGCGGGGGGTGTTCCGGCAGTGACGGAGATCAGGTTTTCGCTGATCAGCAGCCGGGGATGTTTCGGGGGATGCAGTTTTTGTGCCCTTAATTTTCATCAGGGACGGGTCGTTCAGGTAAGAAGTCACGAATCATTACTTGCGGAAGCCCAAGAGATGGTGAAAGATCCTGATTTTAAAGGATATATTCATGATGTGGGAGGACCTACCGCTAATTTCCGGCATCCATCCTGTACAAAGCAGCAAAAAGCCGGTGTATGCCAAAACAGGCAGTGTCTCTACCCATCCCCCTGCCCCAATCTGGATGCGGATCATAGCGATTACTTGGAACTGCTCCGAAAACTCAGGGCAGTGCCAGGTGTAAAGAAGGTATTCATCCGTTCCGGTATCCGTTTTGATTACCTGCTTGCGGAAGGGAAAAAGGAGTTTTTGAGAGAACTTGTGGAACATCATATCAGCGGCCAGCTTAAAGTGGCTCCTGAACATATTTCAGATGTAGTGCTTTGCCGGATGGGAAAGCCTAAGAGGAAAATATACGAAAGATTTGTCAGGGAATATTACGAATGGAACCGGAAACTTGGAAAAGATCAGTATTTAGTGCCTTACCTTATGTCGTCTCATCCGGGGTCAACTTTGAAAGAAGCGATAGAGTTGGCGGAATACCTCCGCGACTTAGGCTATATGCCAGAACAGGTGCAGGATTTTTATCCAACGCCTTCCACACTGTCTACCGTAATGTATTATACCGGTATTGACCCAAGAGATGGGAAACCGGTGTATGTATGCCGCAGCCCCCATGAGAAGGCAATGCAGAGAGCCTTGATCCAATACCGGAATCCTGCTGTGTATGAATTAGTTTATGAAGCGCTTCAAAAAGAAGGACGGATGGATTTAGTGGGATATGAGAAAAAATGTCTGATCAGGCCGAGGAAAAAAGAACCAAAAACGGATAAACACAGAAAGAACGGGAGGAAACATCGTTGAAGAAGGCTGTGAAAGGAAACTTTGGATATTTGAAACAAAAAAGGGTGCAGGTGATCCTTCGTACGATCGTCTTTTTTGCGATTTCCCTTGCTCTTTTTGCCGTGGGATATGCAACTACCCACACCAAAAGAAATCTTCTTACAATAGTCGCCATCCTTGGATGTCTGCCAGCATGTAAAAGTATGGTGAATATGATTATGTTTTTACGCGCGACCGGATGCAGTATGGGAGCGTATGAGAAGATTAAGAAGGCGGAAGGCCATTTAGTGGGAATGTATGATATGTATTTTACTTCTTACCAAAAAAACTTTGCACTCAGCCATATGGTATTGGAAGATAAGATCATTTTAGGATATACGGAGGATCCCAAATGCGATATTGCGAAATGCAAAGAACATTTGGAAACTATGTTGAAACAGGCAGGATACAAAGAGTTTACCATCACGGTTACCGATGACCTATCTAAATATTGCCAGCAGTTAAATCAGCTAAATGACAGGAACCAACCCTGCAATCCTCAAAAAGATGATGAAGCCAGAGTTGCACTTTACGATATTTCCTTATAGGGGGAGATCATAGGGGGAGATCATGCGACAGATTGTAATCAAAGAAAACGAAGCCGGGCAGCGATTGGATAAGTTCTTACGCAAGTATATGCCTTATGCGCCAGCTTCATTTTTTTATAAAATGCTCCGCAAAAAGAATATCACACTCAATGGGAAGAAGGCGGAAGGGAAGGAAAAGCTTAGTGCAGGCGATTGGGTGCATTTTTATCTCGCGGAAGAAACCATAGAAGGATTTCGTGAGACAAATACCATGGTAAATGAGTACCAAAAAGCCTATCAGGAACTGAAGGGAATTACGGTGGTGTATGAAGATTCCGGTATTCTTATTGTGAATAAGCCAGGAGATGTGCTTTCTCAAAAGGCCAGGGAAGGGGATCTGTCGGTCAATGAGTGGATGATCGGATATTTGCTTTCTACCGGGCAATTGGCCTTTGACCAGCTTGCCACTTTTAAGCCTGCCGTATGTAACCGTTTGGACCGGAATACAAAAGGATTGCTGATTGGAAGCAAATCGTTAGCTGCCGGACAGTATATGAACCAACTGATCAGGGAACGGCAGATCAAAAAATATTATCGTTTGTTTGTAAAAGGGAAAGTATCCAGGGAGGAATTATTGGAAGGTTACCTGGTCAAGGATGAGAAAACTAACCGGGTTCATTTGGTAAAGGAAGCCAGCGATGAGAGGGCGTCCTATATTAAGACCAGGTATTATCCAATCAAACAATTTTCGGACCGGACATTGGTGGAAGCGGAGCTTGTCACAGGGAAATCCCATCAGATCCGTATCCATATGGCAAGCATTTCCCATCCCATACTTGGGGATTACAAGTATGGGGACAGAAAATGGAATGATCGTTACAAAGCGGAGCGCCAAATAGAAAGCCAGCTTCTGTATGCATGCAGACTGGAATTTGGGAAATTGAAAGCTCCTTTGGAGGAATTAAGCTGCCGGGTTATTACGGCGCCAGTTCCTGTAGAATTTGAAAAACTGATGGATAAGGAGTAGTCATGGCAACATGGAATTCCAGAGGGCTTCGGGGTTCAACTCTTGAGGATCTGATCAACCGCACCAACGAAAAGTATCAGGAAAGCGGACTTGCGCTGATTCAAAAGATCCCTACGCCGATCACGCCGATCAATATCGACAAGTCAACCCGGCACATTACTCTTGCATATTTTGAACAAAAAAGTACCGTAGACTATATCGGTGTAGTTCAGGGGATACCGGTTTGCTTTGATGCAAAGGAATGCACGATCGACCGGTTTGCTCTTCAAAATACCCATGAACATCAGGTTCTTTTTATGGAACAGTTTGAAAAGCAGGGAGGGGTAGCTTTTTTTCTCATCTATTATGTGCACCGCGACTTGTTTTATTATCTTCCCTTTGAGATGTTCCGGCTGTTTTGGGACAGGGCGAAGGGTGGCGGAAGAAAAAGTTTTTTATTTGAAGAGTTAAACCCGGAGTATATTTTGCCCAAAAAACAGGGGGTCTTTGTTCCCTATCTTGATATCCTGCGTAAGGATCTTGAGGATCGGGATGGTATTTGACAAAGCAAGGAACATCCTGTATACTACCAATAGCCTTGTTTTAGTATGGTAGCACATTAGCGCTTTAAAATGTTAAAATAAAAAGCCGGAGACGGCAGATTGTGAGGGAATATGAATAGGCAACTGCTCCATACCCCGGAAGGTGTCCGGGATATATACGGAAAAGAATATGCCCAAAAGCTGGAAACGGAAAATGCAGTCCGAAGGCAGTTTAACTTATATGGTTATCAGGATATCCAAACGCCTACGTTCGAGTTTTTTGATGTATTTTCAAAGGAAATAGGAACAACACCGTCCAGGGAATTGTATAAATTTTTTGATAAGGAAGGAAATACTTTGGCGCTTCGTCCGGATTTCACTCCATCCATGGCAAGATGTGCCGCAAAATACTTTATGGATGAAAGCATCCCTATCCGCTTTTGTTATTTAGGGAACACGTTTACCAATACCAATAGCTTGCAGGGGAAACTAAAGGAAGTCACGCAGATGGGCGCCGAGCTGATCAACGATGAAAGTGTCCAGGCGGATGGGGAAATGATCGCTATGGCGGTGGAAGCGCTGTTGGAAACAGGTCTTAAGGATTTTCAGGTAAGCATCGGCCAGGTGGAATATTTTAAGGGAATCTGCGAGCAGGCAGGGATTACGGAAGATACAGAGCTAGAACTTCGGAAACTGATTTCCGGCAAGAATATTTTTGGAGCCGGGGAACTTTTGAGGCAAAAAGGAACCGGGACTGCAGAAAGGGATTTACTCTTGAAAGCTTCTGATTGTTTTGGCACGGTGGAAGTTTTGTCTCAGGCAAAAACGCCCGGGCTAAATAAACGTTCCCTTGCTGCGATCGGGCGTCTTGAAACCTTGTACCAGGTTCTTTGTGCGTATGGGGTGGAAAAATACGTCTCCTTTGACCTGGGAATGCTTAGTAAATATAATTATTACACAGGAGTGATCTTTAAAGTCTATACTTACGGGGTAGGCGATGCCATTGCCAAGGGTGGCAGGTATGACCAGCTTTTGGGGCATTTCGGGAAGAATGCGCCTGCAATTGGTTTTGTTGTGGTGGTAGACGATCTGCTGCTGGCTTTAGAACGCCAACAGCATGGGGCCGTGACAGAAAGTGAGATTACTACTATTACCTACGGCGAGGGCAGTTATGAAAGCAAGTTGTCTGAAGTAAAGGAACTCCGCAAAAAGGGAGTGAGGGCGGTATTAGTCCCGGAAAGAGAAAAGGAGCATGGAAATAAGTGAGTAATGACAGATATTTGACCTTTGCTTTGGGCAAGGGAAGGCTTGCAAACAAAACATTAGAGCTTTTAGAACAGATAGGGATCACTTGTGAGGAAATGAAAGATAAAAATTCCCGGAAACTGGTCTTTGTCAATGAAGATATGAAATTAAGGTTTTTTTTATCCAAAGGGCCAGATGTTCCTACCTATGTGGAATATGGTGCGGCGGATATTGGCGTGGTGGGAAAAGATACGATCATGGAGGAAAACCGGCGGGTTTATGAAGTGCTTGACCTGGGATTTGGGAAATGCCGTATGTGTGTCTGCGGGCCAGCTAAAGCAGAAGAACTTTTAAGACATCATGAACGGATCAGAGTAGCGACGAAATATCCGTTGATCGCAAGGGACTATTTCTATAATAAAAAACACCAGACAGTGGATATCATCAAATTAAACGGTTCCGTGGAGTTAGGCCCGATTGTGGGATTGTCAGATGTGATTGTCGATATTGTGGAAACCGGATCAACCCTTAAGGAAAATGGTCTAAAGGTACTTGAGGAGATCTGCCCTCTCTCGGCAAGGATGATCGTAAACCAAGTGAGTATGCAGATGGAAACGGAACGGATCAGGACATTAATCGCCAAGTTAAAAGAATTGTGCCAGGAAGGGAGTAATTAAATGCGTATTATAGAATTAACAGAAGAAACCAGGAGTAATCTTTTGGATAGCTTATTAAAAAGAAGCCCAAACAGCTATGGGCAATATGAACAGACGGTAAATGAGATCGTAGCAAGCGTGCGTGAAGAAAAAGACAAGGCGTTGTTTGCACTGACTCAAAAATTTGATCAATGTGATATCAACAGGGAAAATATCCGGGTGACCAAGGAGGAGATTGCAAAGGCTTATACCCAGATTGATCCGGAATTTGTAACGGTCATGAAACATTCTGCCGCTAACATTACGGCATTCCATGAGAAACAAATGCATAACAGTTGGATTCTTCCCAAAGAGGATGGGACAATTCTCGGGCAAAAGATTACTCCCATTGAAATTTCCGGAGTCTATGTTCCAGGAGGAAAGGCGGCATACCCTTCCAGTGTGCTTATGAACGTTCTTCCTGCAAAAGTGGCAGGGGTATCACGCATTATTATGACAACGCCTCCTGATGCTTCCGGGGAAATTAACCCGGGAACACTGGTAGCGGCGGATATTGCAGGCGTTGATGAAATTTACAAGGCAGGCGGCGCACAGGCAATCGCTGCCATGGCTTTTGGAACGGAAAGCATTCCTAAGGTGGATAAGATCACCGGACCTGGGAATATTTTTGTAGCTCTGGCGAAAAAGGCATGTTTCGGTCATGTGAGCATTGATTCCATTGCAGGCCCCAGCGAGATTTTGGTTCTTGCTGATGAAACAGCCAATCCAAGATATGTGGCGGCTGATCTTTTATCCCAAGCGGAACATGATGAGCTGGCAAGCGCTATTTTGATCACGACAAGCAGAGAACTTGCCCAAAAAGTGTCCAAGGAGACAGAGCGATTCATTTCCCAGCTTTCACGCGGAGATATCATATCCAAGTCATTAGAAAATTATGGATATATTTTGGTGGCGGAGAATATGGAACAGGCTGTGGAAGCTGCCAATGAGATTGCATCTGAGCATTTGGAGATTTTAACTGCTGATCCCTATCAGGTTATGACCAAGATCAAACATGCAGGAGCTATTTTTCTTGGAGAATACTCTTCGGAACCTCTTGGGGATTATTTTGCAGGCCCGAACCATATATTACCAACCAACGGGACAGCACGGTTCTTTTCTCCTTTAAATGTGGACGATTTTCTGAAAAAGACAAGCATTATCTCTTATTCCAGAGATGCCCTTTCAAAAGTGCATAAGGAAATAGAATTGTTTGCCGAAAAAGAAGGCTTGACGGCGCATGCAAACTCCATTAAAGTAAGGTTTGAGTAGGCGGAAAGGGTAAGTTATGATGATAGAACGAAGCGCAGAGATTACCAGAACAACCAAAGAGACTGATATTACCGTAAATTTGAAATTAGATGGCAGCGGCCAAAGCCGCATAGAGACAGGAATCGGTTTTTTTGATCATATGCTTGAGGGGTTTGCAAAGCATGGTTTTTTTGATTTGGCTGTACGGGTCAAAGGAGATCTTCATGTAGACGCACACCACAGTGTGGAAGATTGCGGGATCGTCTTAGGCACGGCAATACGTCAGGCGTTAGGGGACAAGGCTGGAATAAAGCGCTACGGTTCCTGTATTCTGCCCATGGATGATGCCCTTTGTATGTGCACGGTGGATCTATGCGGAAGGCCATATTTTGTTTTTGACTGCCAGTTTCCGGCAGAAAAAGCCGGTTACCTGGATACAGAATTAGTTCGGGAGTTTTTTTATGCCATTTCTTATACCTGCGGGATGAATTTGCATATGAAAATGCTTTCCGGCATCAACACCCACCATATGATTGAGGCAATCTTTAAATCCTTTGGGAGAGCGCTTGATGAGGCGGCAGGTAAAGACGACAGGATCAAAGATGTTCTGAGTACAAAAGGAAGTTTATAAAATATACACAAGAATACCTCCGGAAGGGAATTTCCAAAAGGACAAAATCATGAATACATATAAAAAATTTATTCCATGTATCTACTTAAAAAATAAGAAAGCTGTTGCAGGATTCCGGGATGAGACTATAGTCAGCGAAGACCCGGTATCTCTTGCACAAACTTATGGTGAAAATAATGCGGATGAGCTATTGGTTTTTGACCTTTCCGAAGGAGATGAAGACCATGAGCAGGCGCTTGATGTGATCAAGGATATCTGCAAAAAAGCCCATATTCCAGTAACCGGAGCCGGAAATGTAAAGCGCATGGAGGATATAAAAAAACTGCTTTATGCAGGATGTGCCAAAGCGGTCTTAAATTATTCCAAAGAAGGAAATGTGGAGATTACCAAAGAAGTATCCCAAAAATTTGGAAAGGAAAAGATTGCCGCCTGCATAGTACAGGCTTCTGAGATAGAAACAAATGCCCCCATATTGGAAGAGTATGTCAGTGAAGTGATCCTGCTTGGCGAAAAGACGATAAAACAGGCAATGGAGATCTCAGGAATTCCTCTTATTGTTACCTTGCCGGAGGTTTCTCTTGACAAGATCATTGAACTATTGTCTTTCCCTGTTATATGCGGAGTTACGGGGCCGGCAATCAATGCAAATGTAAAGGAACTGACGGATATTAAGGATCTGTGTGCAGGAAATGGGGTTCTGGTCCATACTTTTGAGCCGCAAATCAAGTGGGAAGAGCTGAAAGTCAATTCCGAGGGACTTGTTCCTGTGGTAGTCCAGGATTATAAGACACAGGAAGTCCTCATGCTGGCCTATATGAATAAGGCAGCCTATCTTCACACCTTAAAGAGTGGGCAGATGACTTATTACAGCAGGAGCCGCAAGGAACAATGGATTAAGGGAGAAACCAGCGGACATTTTCAATATGTAAAAGAGATGCAGGCGGATTGTGATAAAGATACCATCTTAGCCAAGGTAGAGCAGATAGGCGCTGCCTGCCACACTGGAAATTATAGTTGTTTCTTTCATGAGATCATGAAGAAAGAATATGAGGAGACAAATCCGCTTATGGTCTTTGAAACGGTTCTTGGCATCATCAAAGACAGAAAGCTCCATCCGAAAGAAGGCTCTTACACGAATTACCTTTTTGATAAAGGGATTGATAAGATTTTAAAAAAATTGGGAGAAGAGGCAACGGAGATTGTGATAGCTGCGAAAAACCCTAATGCCAATGAAGTGAAATATGAGATTGCCGATTTCTTATACCATATGATGGTGTTGATGGTGGAAAAGGGAGTTACTTGGGAGGAGATCACGGACGAGTTGGACAAAAGATAAAATCAGAAATATGCAGAGTATATTTAGTATATGCTCTGCATATTTATGTTGTGACAGGAAATGGGGAGAACTATGTGAATGAGTAAAGTGAGCGCTGACAAAAAACTGGAATTGATACGCACCATAAGGATGCAGAATCAATACAACAGGCAGCTTTTTAAATCCAGGGAAAATTTGATTTATTCGGATGAACCATCGGCAAGGCATGGGGAAATCTATGGGTTGGAATCTATGTCTTATCCGGTAAGCCAGCCTTCCGGGATCAGTGGGGAGAACGATAAGCAAGGGGCGGGAAGCGGGATGTTAAAGGGTTTCCGTCTGCGCTTTGCGATTGCAATGGGGATTTTTCTTGCCTTTGTTTACTGTGATATTCAAAATATCAAAATTGGTTCTGTGACTTCCGGCGATTTATACCGGATCATCAATGAAAATGAGATGATTCCCTGGTTGGCCAATCTGATAAAATAGTCCTTGCAATGGGGATTTAGAACCCCGTATAATGAATATGGCGTTGTCAGGCCACAAATAATTTTGCAGACTAGAAAATATGGAGAAATAAAATGAGAAAATTAGCACTAGGGGATGAAATCCTGATGCAGGTGGAAAAGCCTGCAAGATATATCGGGAATGAAGTAAATGCCGTGATGAAGGAGAAGGAACAGGTAGATATCCGCTTTGCGATGTGTTTTCCCGATGTTTATGAAATAGGAATGTCCCATTTGGGCATACAGATCATTTATGATATGTTTAACCAGTTTGAGGATGTATGGTGTGAGAGAGTCTATTCTCCGTGGGTAGACCTGGACCAGATCATGCGTAGGGGGCAGATTCCTTTGTTTGCATTGGAATCCCAGGAGCCAGTGAAAATTTTTGACTTTTTGGGAATTACGATCCAATATGAAATGTGCTACACCAATATTTTGCAGATTCTTGATCTTTCACAGATTCCACTGTTGTCCAAAGACCGTGAATGGGGAGATCCTATTGTGATTGGCGGAGGCCCTTGCAGCTATAATCCGGAACCAATTTGTGACTTTTTTGATCTTTTTTATATTGGGGAGGCGGAAACGCGTTACAGGGAGCTTTTTGACCTTTATAAGAACTGCCGGAAGGAAAACGATTCCAGAAAGGATTTCCTGATAAAAGCGTCCCGGATTCCTGGAATATATGTACCCTCACTTTATGAGGTCCATTATAAAGAAGACGGAACCATAAAAGAACGGGTAATTTTGGAAGACGGGGCGCCGGAGACTATTGTGAAGGAACTGGTGACCGATATTTCAAACACTTATTATCCGGAAAAACCGCTTGTCCCATTCCTTAAAGTCACCCAGGACCGGGTGGTGCTGGAGATCCAAAGAGGATGTATCAGGGGATGCCGTTTTTGCCAGGCGGGACAGTTATATCGTCCAGTAAGGGAAAGAAGCCTGGAAATGTTAAAAAACTGTGCTGTTGCGATGCTGAAAAATACTGGCCATGAGGAAATATCTTTAAGTTCCTTAAGTTCCAGTGATTATACATGGCTACCGGAACTTTTAGACTTTTTAATCGAAAAATGCGGAGAGCAAAAGGTCAACATCTCTCTGCCATCACTGCGTATAGATGCTTTTTCACTGGATGTGATGAACAAAATACAGGATGTAAAAAAAAGCAGCCTTACCTTTGCGCCGGAAGCCGGAAGCCAGCGGCTTAGGGATGTGATCAATAAAGGTTTGACGAAAGAAGTGATCTTAGACGGCGCAAGAATGGCGTTTGAAGGCGGCTGGACCAGAGTAAAACTTTACTTTATGCTTGGCCTTCCGACAGAAACGGAAGAGGATATTGAAGGAATCGCTGCATTGTGTAATCAGATCGCAGCAGTCTTTTATGAGACAGTCCCCAAGGAAAAGCGTACCGGCAGAGTCCAGATTGTTGCCAGCACTTCCTTCTTTATTCCCAAGCCTTTTACACCCTTCCAATGGGCATCCCAGTGTACCAAGGAAGAATTTCTTCATAAGGCTTACCTGACCAGGAATGCTATTTCAGGCCAGTTAAACCAAAAGAGCATTAAATATAACTGGCACGAGGCTGATGTAAGTGTTTTGGAAGGAATTATGGCAAGAGGTGACAGACGCCTGAATGAAGTGATTTTTCAGGCATATAAAAAAGGCTGTCTGTACGATGCATGGAGCGAATATTATAAGAATGATGTTTGGTTTGACACGTTTTCGGAATGTGGCATTGATCCTGCTTTTTACTTTGCAAGACAGCGGACAGATGATGAGATCTTTCCTTGGGATTTTATTGACTGTGGGGTGACAAAGTCGTTTTTACTAAAAGAATGGCGTAAAGCAAAAGAAGGGCAGATAACATCTAATTGTAAAATACAGTGTCAGGGATGCGGGGCTGCCAGGTTCCAAACGGGAATATGTATGGAAAGGACTGCGGAAAAGAAATGAAAGTACGGGTAAAGTTTTCAAAATACGGCGCGGTGCGGTTTATTGGACATTTGGATGTGATGCGGTATTTTCAAAAGGCGATTCGTCGTGCCGGGATAGATGTGGCTTATTCAGGAGGTTTCAGTCCCCATCAGATCATGTCCTTTGCAGCGCCTTTGTCTGTGGGGTATACCAGTGAAGGGGAATATTTTGACATAGAAGTGAATAACTATACGGGAAAAGAGGATTTTTTGCGTCGTCTGCAGACCGCCATGGTAGAAGGAATTGATGTCCTGGATGTTATGCCCCTTCTTTCCGGTGAAGGAAATGCAATGGCAAGCGTAGCGGCTGCTTCCTATTTAGTTTCTTTCCGGGATGAATCGGTTTTGCCGGTTTTTTGGCAGGAGGAACTGGTGAAATTTTATTCACAGCCGGTTATTTCGGTAAGGAAAGAGACGAAAAAGGGGGAGAGGGAAATCAATTTAAAGGAAGGCATTTATGAGATGGAGATCCGTCCGGGAATTCCC
Source organism: uncultured Lachnospiraceae bacterium (assembly GCA_910585005.1). Classification (GTDB taxonomy): domain Bacteria; phylum Bacillota; class Clostridia; order Lachnospirales; family Lachnospiraceae; genus Suilimivivens. The sequence goes on from CAJUCN010000004.1 coordinate 149,687, forward strand.
AAAAAAGGACAGGAGCAAGTACCGGAAAAAGAAATTTATCTACTTTTAAATGCCAGCAGCGGCGGGAACATCAAACCTTCCTTTGTGGTGGATGTTTTTTTTAAAACCATATCCTATGAACTGCCTTCTTTTGCACTCCAGGTCCACAGGCTGGATACCATGCAGGATATGGGTTCCAAAGAGAAAAGAAAGCTGGTACCGTTAATATGGGAAAAATAATTATTTCAAAAGTATGGGAGAAACAATTGCTGTTTCTGATGGATGAAAAAAATCGTCCGCAGCTAATAAAAGTGATTCCCCATTTAGAGGAAAGTGATCTTATTGGAAATATTTATATTGGACGGGTGAATGAGGTCATTCCCAGTATCCAGGGCGCTTTTATTTCGGTAGGCAGTAATCAGCAGGTTTTCCTTCCATTCAAAGAATATCCGGTGCAGGAGGATTCCTCAGGTGCCGAAAAGCCATCCGCCCTGCTGCGCCAGGGAGATGAATTTCCCGTTCAGGTTACCATCCCTGCCATGAAGACAAAGCTTCCGTCTGTCTCAGCAAAGCTATGTCTGACAGGAAAGTACTGTGTTTGCCAGGCTTATGGACATGGAATACACTTTTCAAAAAAACTTGATAAAGTAAAATGCATCGAATTAAAGAAGGCTATTATGGATGCGGATATCCTAGAGAGAAAGAAATATGGATTTACGATCCGCACCAATGCAGGGCTGCTCTCTGACTTGGAACCACTTTTTGGGGAAATGAGACAATTTACCGAAAAGCTGGATGAGATCTTTCAAAACGGCAAGCATCGTGTGGCCCATAGCTGTCTGTACCGCGCAGAAAATGAAGTGGTTAAAACAGTCAAAGACATTCCCATTAGCCAGTATGAAGAGATTGTAACTGACCTGGCTCAAATTTGTGAATTATTAAAAGAGAGTGTGGAACCCGGATGTCTGCGGTTTTATGAAGACGTGCAGTATTCTTTGGCAAAGCTTTATAGTTTGGAGACTCACATAAAGCAGGCATTGTCCAAAACGGTGTGGCTTCCATGCGGCGGTTATCTTGTTATTGAACCGACGGAGGCAATGACTGTAATTGATGTAAATTCCGGGAAAGGAAGTAATGTAAAGGGAACCACCAAAGAACAGTTGTACCTTAAGGTTAACAGGGAAGCGGCTATAGAAATTGCCAGACAGATCCGGCTGCGGAATTTGTCAGGAATGATCATGGTAGATTTTATTAGCATGGAGTCGGCAAAGGATGAACAGATTTTGTTAGAGGATCTGGACAAATTTCTGAAAATGGATTCTGTAAAGACCAGGCTTGTGGATATGACAGCTTTGGGGATTGTAGAAATTACCCGGAAGAAAGAAAGCCGGCCGCTTGCCGAATTCATGCAATAATTTGACATTTAATTTTTTTGTGATAAAATTTATTTATAGTAGCCTTAAAATGTAAACAAAGCTTTATTGTCGGTTTTTGCGGCAGGATGGAGATATTCCCATGAATGGACAAAAACATAAACGGAAGGAATCCTTTTCCATTCTTCTCATTTCCCATACCGGGCAGGATAATAAACATTTTTGTATTTCATCAGGTTCTCTGCGGTTGTTTGTCATTATTCCTGTGTTGATAGTTGTTATTCTTGTGGGGCTTATTTATACTGTTTGGGCTAGTTACGGAAATGAAGCGATACTTCGTGGCCAGATAAATGCCCAGGCACAGCAGATCAAGCAGTTGGAAGATGAAAAGGAAGCATTGAGCAGTGAAAATCTCGCATTGGTGTCTGAAAATGAAACTCTTCGCGGGCAGGAAGAGCGTCCAGAAGATTTCATGGCAGAGGAAACCCAGACAGATTCCACGTTCCCCAGCAGGTATCCCAGTTCGGAAACAGGAATGCTTGCGGAGACATATTCGGAAGACCACCCGTATCTTTCCATTAGTATGCAGGCGGGAGGAAGCATTGTAGCTGCCGGCGATGGGACAGTGGTTTCGGTAGGCGCTGATGATACCTATCCGTTGATTATTGAAATCGAACACGGCAATGGTTACCGGACGCGTTATATGTGCAGGCAGGATGCAGGCAATAGGCCGGAAGAAGGTACGCAGGTTCGTGTGGGGGATACTCTGGTTACTATTGAGGCGGAAACCGCTCAGCTTGATTATCAGGTTATTTTGGAAGATCAGCCGATCGATCCGTTGATGATATTAGATGCAAAAGGATAAAAGGAGGAAAATTATGTTGGGAAAAAATAAAAATGCAGCTTATGTGGATGATCCACATGCAAAGGTAGGCACATTGATCGGTAAGGGTACTACTTTTGACGGTGATTTATCCTCTTCCGAAGCAATTCGGGTTGACGGTGTAATAAATGGAAACTGTACTTGCGGGAGCAAATTGATCCTTAGTCCGGACGGACAGGTAAAAGGGAATATTTCTGCCCAGAGTGTCCTTGTTTCCGGTCAGGTTGACGGTGATATCACAGCTCGCGGAAAATTGGAGATTCTCTCTACCGGAAAGATTTCAGGAAATATTATTGCCGGTTCCCTTGTGATTGATGAAGGCGCTTGCTTTGATGGAAGATGTACGATGACGACGGAAACATCTCCATCGTCAGTTCCGGCTGAGGATGAGGAATATTAGGGATTGTATCAGATGTAATTTAAGTTTCAGGAGAAAGGGATGCAGTTTTGATACAGGTGTTATCTATAATAGCAGTATGGATTAACAAGGTAGAACCGTTAGTCTGTGCTGCTTTTTGTGACATTGATTGGAAAGGATCATGAACAGGTGAAAAAATATCTTCTTTTTGTATTTATTGCAAGTCTTTTAACCCTGTTAGCAGTTTACGTTGTTAAATACCGGCAAACAGGTATTGGGCAGAATGATCTTAATGATATCGTAACGATTCCGGGGCCAATCATAGAGCCGAAAGAGTTTTCTGAAGATGACAAAAAAAGTAATGAGACATATGATCCTGTAGAGGAGTCAAACAATCCATATGCTGAGTACAGGGAAACATTCAGCGGCTATTATTTGTATGATATTTATGAGACAAATAAAAAAAGTGAGGCAGACGGGGACTGGTTTGTGGAAGGCAGTGAAAAATTTGCTTATCATAAACAATTTGATCCCCTTCATGACGAAAATTTAAATTTTGAATGGAGTATTGAACTTTCGGAAATGGAGGGGACAGATCCACTTTCAGATTCTTTGAATCAATATCATCGAGAACTCTTTGAAGAGCAGAAGACTCTTATGGAAACGCATCAAAAAGAAATGATGGAAATGGAACCGGATGAAATAAGGGATCGCTGGATGTCCATTCGTTTTTCAAACAATCTATCTACACGAGCCTCATTTAAATGGGGAAATGTTTTTACTGTTGTTGATATGGAAAATACCCAGGACCGGAGGTGCTGGCCTATTATAGCAAATTTTAACAGCGTGTCCGGAAAGCGGTATGAATTGGAGGATTTATTCTGCATAGAAAATTATAGGGAAAAGTTATCTGAAATTGTCAGGGAAGAAAAAAACGTACCTGGCGGGCTTTCAGAATCGTTTTCGTTTCTGATGGGGGATCAGGGATTATTACTCATGGATGCTTCCTGGCCGCCAATAGAACCGCTCCCCTTGATTGAATGGGAAATACTGGAAGATATGATGGCCCCTGAAATTTGGAAAGACATTCATACAAGGAGAACTGCTTCTGAAATTGCATATGAAGAGTTTCTTAATGGACAGAGGGAAGTTTTTATTGAAAAAGAGAACACGGACTTTCTAAAGTACCTTCTTGAGGATAATTATTGCAGCCATCTGTCTATGGAAGATATTTTAAAGACGCTGGGAGAGAATTATGATCTGGAACAATATAATAATGACCATCGGATTGAAACCATAGAGTATACCTTTATAGACAGTTATCATATAGGAAAAAAAGAACTTGCCGTTAAATTTACCTTTTCCTGTGGCGTTGAACATATAAACATAGTCTTTATTATTGTATATGAAGATGGCATACTTTATCTTCGTCATGTTTTTGATTCATGGAACCGATTTGGGGCGGATCTGTATGAGCACGGGCTCATAAAAAGTTGGGGAAGCGGCGGTGCATCCACAGCCTATGAAGGAGAAGATTTTCTAGACAAAGACGGAAGAGCGCAGACGGTCTATAAAGCTGTTTTGAACTGGGGCCAATACGAACCGGAATTATTTGAACAGATATTTGGATCAAGCGAATCCTCCATGACCATGATTCTTTTAAAAATGGAATACAGCATTTGGGATAAAACGTATGTTTGTCTGCAAAAACCAGACAAAGATGAACTGAAGGAATTCTTGGGCATAGATCTAATGCAGGAAACCTTTGATGAAAAATGGAAGGAATTCTGTAAACGATATGAACAAAAAAACGGAAGGCTTTATACCATGGAAGAGATTGATGAGCAGATTTGGAGACGCCGGAGAGAGCTTGGGATTTTGGAACAATGGGTAGAAACAACAAAGCCAGACTGGAAAGCGGTAAATCATCCGGCTTACAAACAATATGTGAAAGAGATTGACGCGATTTATGTTGGAAAATTATGAAAATGTAGTCTTGACAATAGCTAGTTTGGATGCTATAGTTTATGAGTATGCCGCATAACGAGGTCGAAGTGTGCCTGTCGGCGCCACCGCAGTTAGCGAGAAACATCAGTAATACTGATGAGAAGGAGGTATTCCATATGTACGCAATCATTGTAACAGGCGGAAAACAGTACAAGGTTTCTGAAGGCGACGTGCTTAAAGTGGAAAAGCTTGATGCCCAGCCCGGAGATACTGTGACATTTGATCAGGTTGTTGCTGTAAGCGATAAGGAACTTAAGGTTGCTGGCGATGTAAAGGGTGCAAGCGTATCTGCAACTGTTATGGAACAGGGCAAGCATCGTAAAGTAATTGTTTACAAGTATAAGAGAAAAACCGGATATCATAAGAAAAATGGTCACAGGCAAGCATACACACAGGTTAAGATTGACAAGATCAATGCTTAAAGTGTGAAAAAGTTAAGATGACAACCATAATGATTATAAGATCCAAAAATGGGAACTATAAGCAAATGACTTGTATGGGTCATGCCGGCTATGCTGATGCTGGCGAAGACATTGTCTGTGCAGCCATATCTATGTTGGTGATCAATACCATCAATTCCCTTGAGGTATTGACGGATGCTAAGATGCAGGTAGATGTTAAGGAAGATACTGGCAGGATTGGCCTTGTGTTTGAGGAAGATCTGAAAAAAGACGGTGTCCTTCTTATGGATTCTCTTGTTCTTGGATTAAAAAGCATTGTAAAGCAATACGGCAGGCAGTATTTAAAACTTAAATTCAGGGAGGTGTAAAACATGTTAAAGCTGAACCTTCAATTTTTTGCTCATAAAAAAGGTGTTGGTTCTACCAAAAATGGTAGAGACTCCGAATCCAAAAGACTGGGTGCGAAAAGAGCTGACGGGCAGTTTGTAAAAGCTGGGAATATTTTATACAGACAGCGCGGAACAAAGATCCATCCGGGTATCAATGTAGGGCGCGGTGGTGATGATACATTATTCGCAAAGGTCGATGGTGTACTTAGATTCGAAAGAGTAGGAAGAGACAAAAAGCAAGCTTCCGTTTATCCGGTAGAGAAATAGTACGAATTATGCTTGGGCTTCAAACATCCTATTTGTTTGAAGCCTTTTTTACCTATTTAGAAAGGAAATCAATATGTTTGCAGACAGGGCAAGGATCTATGTAAGAAGCGGCAAAGGAGGAGACGGCCATGTTTCTTTCCGGCGCGAAAAATATGTGCCAAATGGCGGGCCAGACGGAGGAGACGGAGGAAACGGCGGAAGCATCATTTTTGAAGTGGATGACGGATTGAATACGCTTACGGATTATCGTCATGTGAGAAAATATCATGCCGAGGACGGTGAAAATGGATCAAAGCGCAACTGCAGAGGCAAAAATGGTGAAGATCTGATCTTAAAGGTACCGGAAGGCACGGTGCTTAAGGAAGCGGAAAGCGGAAAAGTCATAGCGGATATGTCAGGAAGCAACAGACGTTTCCTGCTTCTTAAAGGAGGTCGTGGTGGCAATGGCAATCAGCATTATGCCACAAGTACCATGCAAGTGCCCAAATATGCCCAGCCTGGCCAACCGGCAAAAGAACTTGAACTTTTGATGGAACTGAAAGTTATTGCGGATGTAGGGCTTGTGGGATTTCCTAATGTGGGTAAATCTACTTTTTTGACCAAAGTTTCTAATGCAAGGCCGAAAGTTGCCAATTATCATTTTACCACCTTAAATCCTCACCTTGGCGTAGTGGATCTTCCGGATGCAAAGGGGTTCGTGATCGCTGATATCCCTGGCTTGATCGAAGGCGCTTCGGAAGGAGTAGGGCTTGGTTTTGAGTTTTTACGTCACATTGAACGAACCAGGGTGATCATTCATATTGTAGATGCTGCTTCTACAGAAGGAAGAGATCCTATTGAGGATATCTATGCTATCAATAAAGAATTAGAGGCGTATAATCCGGAGATTGCAAAGCGTCCTCAGGTGATTGCCGCGAACAAGACGGACATGCTCTATGAAGACGAAGGAAATTGTCCGATACAAAAAATAAAAGAGGAATTTGAACCGAAAGGGATTCCGGTATATCCTATTTCTGCCATCAGTGGAAAGGGGATCCGCCAGCTTCTTTATTGCGTAAGGGAAATGCTTGATAAACTTCCCGAGGAACCTGTTGTGTTTGAACAGGAATTTGACCCTGAATTTATGTTGGGGAACAGCAAGGAACCATATACAGTTACTTTTGATGAAGAGACAGGAGAATACTTGGTGGAAGGCCCCAGAATAGAAAAAATGTTAGGGTATACCAACCTGGATTCTGAAAAAGGATTTGCCTTTTTCCAGAATTTCTTAAAGCTGAATGGAATTTTAGAGCAGCTTGAACAGCTTGGTATTGAAGAGGGCGATACGGTCCGAATGTATGGTCTTTCTTTTGATTATTATAAGTAATACGGAAAGGAGCATGAAATTGTTATGACGAGTAAACAGCGTGCTTATTTAAAGGGGCTTGCCATGAATATAGAGCCGGTACTCCAAATCGGAAAAGCCTGTCTGACTCCGGAGGTAACAGAGGCAGTTAGTGAAACATTCAATACCCGGGAACTGGTAAAAATTGCCGTACTGAAAAACTGCATGGAAGATCCCAGGGAAGTAGCCTCCATGTTGGCAGAACGAACCTCTTCCCAGGTGGTACAGGTCATTGGGAAAAAAATTGTGTTGTATAAGGAAAATAAAAATTTCAAAAAAATTGAGCTTCCTAAATAGAGAAGAAAGAAGGGACGGATATGGAAAAGAAAATTGGCATTATGGGCGGAACTTTTAATCCGATCCATTTAGGGCATCTTCTCCTTGCAGAACAGGCAAAAGAAGCCTTTGACTTGGATGAAGTACTTTTTATTCCCAGTGGAAATCCTTATATGAAAGATACTGCGCCAGTTCTTGATGGAAAGATCCGGGCGCGTATGACAGCGCTTGCTTTGGAAGGACATCCGTGCTTTTCTATCTCTTCCATAGAATTGGACAAATCTGGACCTACTTATACTTATGAGACATTGGAAACATTAAAAGCTAAAAACCCTGATGATACCTATTATTTCCTTGTAGGCGCCGACAGCCTTCTTACAATGGAAACGTGGAAAAATCCTGAGAGGATTTTTCAAAATTGTGTTGTGGCAGCATCGGTAAGGGGAACAGGAACAGAAGACAAGATCAGAAAGATTGCAACACATTTAATATATGAATATCATGCAGACATCCGCATTCTCCCGGTGAGGTTTATAGATATTTCTTCTTCCGAGATTAGAGAGAGGATATCAAAAGGGAAATCCGTGCGCTATATGCTTCCAGAAAAAGTCTGGAACTACATTTATGATAACAATCTGTATCAGAATATCTAAATGGAGGAATCCTATATGAAAACTGCCGACATCAAAAAGATCCGTAAAAAGATGGAAAAAATGTTAGATGCCAAACGTTTTGAGCATACGCTGGGAGTTGCCTACACAGCTTCCGCACTTGCAATGCGCTACGACGAAGACATAAACAAGGCGTTGACAGCAGGACTTTTGCATGATTGTGCGAAATGCATCAGCAATGAAAAGAAAATTGCCATCTGTGAAAAACATAATATCCCTATCAATGAGGTAGAACGTGAAAACCCTTTTCTTCTTCATGCTAAGGTAGGAAGTTATATGGCAATGAAGCAGTTTAATATCCATGACCAGGATGTGATTAACGCGATCTTAAACCATACGACCGGAAGGCCAGGGATGTCACAGCTTGAAAAGATAATTTATGTTGCTGACTATATTGAGCCTGGAAGAAGACAGGCCCCAAACCTGCAGCAGATCAGAAAAGAGGCATTTCAGGATTTGGACAGGGCGCTTGTTATGATCTTAGGAGATACGCTTCAGTATTTGAAAAGTACAGGTATGCCTGTGGACAGTATGACGCAAAAAACATATGATTTTTATATTTAAAGAAAAATGGAGGAATATTATGTCAGAACCGATGATGAATATTAAGGCCTTAGCGGGAAAGGCAATCCTGGCCCTTGAGGACAAAAAAGCAGAAGATGTCCGAATCATTGATATTAGTGAAGTATCGGTGATCGCTGATTATTTTATTATAGCGAATGGAAATAATGGCAGCCAGATTCAGGCAATGGCAGATGAAGTAGAGGAGAAGCTTTATAAAGCCGGATGTCCGTTAAAGCAAAAGGAAGGGTACAATAATGCCAACTGGGTTCTTTTGGATTTCGGGGATATTATTGTCCACATTTTTGATAAAGAAAACCGGCTATTTTATGACCTGGAACGCATTTGGAGAGATGGGAAACAAATTCTCCCGGAAGAATTGAAATCAGAAGCATAATGAAAGGAATCAGAGTTTTCTGATCCCTTTCATTCATACACTTTTTCGTTTTTTATCCTGCAGAGCCTAGGTGTTTGATCTTTCCGTTCCGCCGGTATACATATAGAAGGTTATCAGATACAAACCGCAGATACCGACAATTGCGTAGATAATCCGTGCAAGCCAGGACATGTTCCCAAAGATAAATGCCACCAGGTCAAAAGAAAAAAATCCAATCAATCCCCAGTTCACCGCACCAATAATGGCAAGTGTAAGCGCTATGCAGTCTAACAATTTATTATTCATTTTTCATCCACCTCCATACATAAGTTTTGAAAGCTTTTTAAGGCTTTCAGGTTTATTTTTGCCAAAAATCTAAAAAATATGTAAAACACTAAGTTGACAAGAAATTTGTTTATGTGTATAATTGTATACAAAATAATTTTGAGGAGGAAAAATTATGAAAAAAATTACCAAAATAATGAGTCTTATTCTTGCATGTGCAATGACCATGACATTGCTTGCAGGATGTGCGGATGCAGGGGCTAAGGATGCTGCAGAGCCATCTTCTGACGCAGCAGCTGGGACAAATGCGGATGCGGAAGATAATGGAAACGCAGGCACCCACACAGAAGCCGTATTTATGATAGGGGCGATTGGCCCGGCTACTGGCGGTGCGGCTGTTTATGGAATTGCCGTAAAGAATGGTACGGAACTTGCAATTAAAGAGATCAATGAAGCTGGCGGTATCAATGGCGTTATGATCGAGTATAATTTCCAGGACGATGAACTGGACAATGAAAAATCCGTCAATGCGTACAATACTTTAAAGGATTGGGGTATGCAGATGCTTGTTGGTACGACCACCAGCGGATGCTGTATTGCGGTTAAGGCAGAAACATCCAATGACAATATGTTCCAGTTGACTCCTTCCGGATCAGCCGTTGATATCCTGAAAGATAACGACAATGTTTTCCAGGTATGTTTTACAGACCCTAACCAGGGAATCGGTGCGGCACAGTACATTGGCGATAACTCTGTAGCACAGAAGGTTGCTATCATTTACGATAGTTCTGATGTATATTCATCTGGCATTTATGAAAAATTCACACAGGAAGCGGAAAATCAGCCTTTTGAGATTGTATCTGCAGAAGCGTTTACGGCTGATAACAAGACGGACTTTTCCGTACAGCTCCAGAAGGCAAAAGATGCGGGGGCGGAACTGGTCTTTCTGCCAATCTACTATACGGAAGCTTCTTTGATCCTTACCCAGGCAAATGCAATGGGATATGAGCCAAAGTTTTTCGGATGTGACGGGTTAGATGGTATTCTTAATGTTGAAAATTTTGATACTTCTTTAGCGGAAGGGGTTATGCTTCTTACTCCATTCGCAGCAGATGCAGAAGATGAAGCAACCAAAGCATTTGTAAGCGCTTATCAGGCTGCTTACGGTGATACGCCAAATCAGTTTGCAGCAGATGCTTATGATGCAGTCTATATCATCAAGGCTGCCATTGAAAAGAGCGGCGCTATGCCTACAGAAAGTGTATCTGATATCTGTGACAAATTAAAAGTAGCAATGACAGAAATTACAGTGGATGGTCTAACTGGCGAAGCTATGACTTGGGATTCGGATGGTGCAGTTAATAAGTCTCCTAAAGCAATGGAAATCGTTAACGGCAATTACTCACTTATCCAGTAATGCAAAATGGCCAATGAGGGTTGCAGAGTAATGCAGCCCTCATTTTTCTTTTACTTGCCAGTGATACTGATTATCTGATATACTTAATTGACAAAATTATACACAGAGGTGTTTTCATGAGTTTTATATCCTATTTGATCAACGGAATAAGTTTAGGAAGCGTATATGCCATTATTGCCCTTGGCTACACTATGGTGTATGGAATCGCAAAAATGCTGAATTTTGCCCATGGCGATGTCATTATGGTTGGGGGATTTACTATATTTTATGCGGTCAGTATGCAGGGGCTACCGCCTTTTGTTGGAGTGCTGCTGGCAGTGGTATTATGTACGATCCTGGGAATTACGATCGAATACATTGCCTATAGGCCGTTGAGACAGGCGGCGTCTTCTCTTGCGGTCCTTATCACTGCAATCGGTGTCAGTTATTTGCTGCAAAATCTCGCTTTACTGATTTTTGGGGCAAATACCAAAGCATTTACATCTGTTGTAACGATTCCTGCCATAAAGCTTGCTAAGGGACAGATCACTATTTCCGGGGAAACGATTGTAACAATCATTTCCTGCATTGTCATTATGGTGGGGCTTAGCTTATTTATTAATAAAACAAAAGCAGGACAAGCAATGCTGGCAGTGTCGGAGGATAAGGGTGCAGCACAGCTTATGGGGATTAATGTGAATCGTACCATTTCTCTTACGTTTGCCATTGGTTCGGCGCTTGCTGCCATTGCTGGAATGCTGCTTTGCTCCGCTTATCCCTCACTTACCCCTTATACTGGTTCTATGCCGGGAATCAAGGCATTTGTGGCTGCCGTGTTTGGGGGTATCGGATCGATCCCCGGTGCATTGATTGGCGGGGTAGTTCTTGGTATTATAGAAATTCTCGGGAAGGCATATATATCGTCCCAAATGGCGGATGCCATTGTGTTCCTTGTCTTGATCATTGTCCTTCTTGTTAAACCTACGGGTATTCTCGGAAAGAAAATTCAGGAGAAGGTATAGGAGGAAACAGACGTGAAAAAATATAAAATAACGAAAAACGTAAGAGATAATATTCTTACATACGGGATTGTAATTTTAGCGTATTTCATCATCCAGATGATGATTCATACAGGTAAAATTTCCAGTTTGATGCAGGGGCTTTTGGTTCCGTTATGTATTTATGTCATCCTTGCTGTGTCTTTAAATCTTACGGTAGGTATTTTAGGGGAGCTGAGTTTAGGCCATGCTGGATTTATGTGTGTGGGCGCTTTTACAAGCGCGTTCTTTTCCAAGTGCATGGAAGACGTAATCACATTTGGATTTTTACGTTTTGCCTTGGCATTATTGATTGGGAGTCTCAGCGCTGCGCTGGTTGGTTTTTTGATTGGTATGCCGGTTCTTCGCTTAAAAGGGGACTATCTGGCAATTGTCACGCTTGCATTTGGTGAGATTATCAAAAATGTAGTAAATGTTTTGTATATTGGTAAAGATAGCAGCGGGATACATTTTTCTATGAAAGATTCTCTTTCGCTGGGGCTTATGGAAGATGGCGAAGTGATTATTAATGGCGCACAGGGGATTACCGGCACTCCCAAAGATTCCACTTTTACGATAGGGATTGTTTTGATTATCCTGACGCTTTTTATTGTCCTTAACTTGATCCATTCCAGGGATGGACGTGCGATCATGGCGATTCGTGACAATATTATTGCTGCGGAATCAATCGGGATCAATATTACCAAATATAAATTAATGGCATTTTCCATATCGGCTGCCCTTGCCGGAGTGGCTGGAGTGCTTTATTCCCATAACCTTAACAGTCTTATGGCGACCCCTAAAAATTTTGGCTATAATATGTCGATCATGATCTTGGTTTTTGTGGTTTTGGGCGGAATAGGGAACATCCGAGGCTCTATCATTGCAGCAGTGGTTCTTACATTACTTCCTGAATTACTGCGGGGGCTGAATAACTACCGTATGCTGATCTATGCAATTGTGCTGATCTTGATGATGCTCTTTAATTGGAGTCCTAAACTGGTAGAACTTCGGAAAAGGTTCTCACCCAGGCGGCTACTAAACAGAACCAGGGAGGTGCAGTGATATGGCAGCTTTATTAGAGGTAAATAATCTTAGCATTTCCTTTGGCGGGCTTCGCGCAGTGGATGATTTTGGAATATCCATAAAAAAGGGACAGTTGTATGGATTGATCGGACCAAACGGTGCCGGAAAAACAACTGTATTTAATCTTCTCACAGGTGTGTATAAGCCCAATGAGGGGATCATTACGCTTGACGGGGCAAATATAACTGGATTAAAAACAATTGAGATCAATAAAGCCGGGATTGCCAGAACGTTTCAGAATATCCGCCTATTTAAGGATTTGACCGTTCTTGATAATGTAAAGGCGGGACTTCATAACCACTATAGCTATTCCGCAGTGGAAGGTATTTTTCGGATGCCCAGATATTTTAAAATGGAATCGGCGATGAACGAACGGGCAATGGAACTTTTAAAAGTTTTTGAACTTGATGAAGAGGCTGGCTATCTTGCGGCAAACCTTCCTTATGGCAAGCAGCGTAAACTTGAAATTGCACGGGCGCTTGCTACAAAGCCCAAGATTCTTCTTCTGGATGAACCTGCTGCAGGCATGAATCCCAACGAAACAATAGAGCTAATGAACACAATCCGTTTTGTGAGAGATAATTTTGACATGACTATCCTTTTGATCGAGCACGATATGAAGCTTGTTTCTGGTATTTGTGAAGAACTTACAGTCCTTAATTTTGGACGTATTCTGACACAGGGACCAACGAGCACAGTTTTAAGCGACCCGCAGGTTATCACTGCTTATCTTGGCGAATGATTTTGAGGCATATGTAAAGTAGAGGAGAATAAATCATGGCAATGCTTGAAATAAAGGATTTGGAAGTATTTTATGGAATGATACAAGCGATAAAAGGTGTATCTTTTGAAGTAAATGAAGGGGAAGTCATTGCGCTTATTGGTGCAAATGGAGCTGGCAAGACAACGATCCTTCACACAATCACCGGCCTTTTGGAAGCCAAAAAGGGAACCGTTACATTTGATGGAAAGGATATCACAAAGGTTCCTGCCCATAAGATTGTTTCTATGGGTATGGCTCACGTCCCGGAAGGCAGGCGCGTATTCGCTAATCTTACAGTATATCAGAATTTGAAAATGGGAGCTTATACAAGAAAGGATAAAACGGAAATTGAGGAAACTCTAAAAACGGTATATAAACGCTTTCCGAGGCTTGAAGAGCGGCATAATCAGCTTGCAGGGACATTAAGTGGGGGAGAGCAGCAAATGCTTGCCATGGGCAGGGCTTTGATGTCCCACCCAAGAATTCTGCTTATGGATGAGCCATCGATGGGTCTTTCTCCGATTTTTGTCAATGAAATATTTGATATTATTAAAAGTGTAAGCGCTGGAGGAACTACGGTGCTTTTGGTAGAACAAAATGCGAAGAAGGCTTTGTCCATATCTGACAGGGGCTATGTTCTTGAAACGGGCAGAATCGTACTGGAGGGAAAATCTGACGAACTTTTGAATAATGATTCTATTAAAAAGGCATATTTGGGTGAATAACGAAAAGAGGTGTACATAATGAATGACAAGATCGTGATCACAATAGCAAGACAGTATGGAAGCGGCGGACGGACAGTGGGAAAAATGCTTTCAGAAAAGCTAGGTATTCATTTTTATGACAAAGAGCTTATGAAACTTGCTTCAGAGGATAGCGGAATCAATGAAGCTCTGTTTGCCGGCGCTGATGAAAAAATCAAAAGTACCCGGCTCTTTAAAATTGCCCACAGTGTATATCATGGAGAGCTGATTCCTCCGGAAAGTGATGATTTTGTTTCCACACAAAATCTGTTTAATTATCAGGCTAAGATTATTAAACGTCTGGCGCAGGAGGAGTCATGTATCATTGTTGGCCGCTGTGCAGATTTCATTCTGAGGGATTATGATAATGTACTTAGTGTCTTTATCCATGCGCCGCATGATTATTGTATGGAACAGGCAGCTTTAAAACACAGTATGTCGCCTAAAGAACTGGAACGTTTTATCCTGAAAACTGATAAACATAAAGCAGAGTATTACAAATATTATACGGGAAGAGAGTGGACGGACGCCAGAAATTATGATTTATGCCTTGACAGTTCCAAGCTTGGTTATGATAGATGCGTAGAAGAAATTGTTTCTTATATCAATGTAAGATTTAAATGATTGATACTATTATCCCCGCAGCAAGCTGCGGGGAATTTCTTTAACGAAAAATTCTAAAAACTCCAAATACCTTTCCAAGGATCTGACAGTCATCCACGATAATCGGATCCATCGTATCATTTTCGGGCTGTAGGCGAATATGCCCATCTTCCTTGTAATAGGTTTTAACAGTGGCAGAGTCATCAATAAGGGCCACTACCATGTCCCCATTCCTTGCTGTATTGCAGGAATTCACGAAAATCTGATCTCCACTTAATATCCCGGCATTGATCATGGAATCCCCTTTCACATTTAAGATAAACGACTCTCCGTGAGGAATAAATTCTGCTGGGACCGGAAAATAACTATCGATGTTTTCTTCTGCAAGGATCGGTGTACCGGCAGCTACATGTCCGACAACGGGAAGACTAACCATTTCTGTGCGTACCATTTGAAAATTATCGTCACAAATTTCAATTGCACGAGGTTTCGTGGGATCTCTTCGTATGTATCCGTTTTTTTCTAATGTTTCGAGATGGGAATGAACTGATGATGTCGATTTAAGATGAACTGCTTCGCAGATCTCCCTTACGGCTGGCGGATAACCTCTTTTTAAAATTTCTTCCTTGATATAATCAAGAATCTCCTGTTGTTTCGTGCTGATCTTTCCGTATCCCATGAAAACCCTCCCTTGAAATTTACTATAAATAAAGTATAACATAGGAAAATTAAAATAGCAAACATATATTCCAAATATTTGTTCGATTTTCTCTCAAATCTATTGACAACAGAATATACGTTCGGTATAATCTTAACATAAACAAATGTTCGGAATATTTGTTCGGAGATATGGGAACGATTTTGAAGGAGGAAGATATGAATATTTCATTGAGTGAACGCAGGATACGAAATAACCGGATACGCAGAAGACGTGAATTACGGCGTCGCTTTTTGATGTTTATGTTCACTCTTATTTTATCTGCTGGTTTTTCTCTTATGTTCTTTAGCTTTAGGACAAAAGCACAGGGTAATAATGAAGTTTTCCAATACAAATATTATAAGAGCATCGTCATTGAACGTGGCGATACTCTATGGGGGTTCGCTGATGAGTATGGGATTGGAAACAACTATGAATCCCACCAGGAATATGTCGATGAAGTAATTCGTATGAATGGATTATCAGGTGATAGCATTACAACCGGACAATCCATTATCATTCCTTATTACAGCTCTGAATTTGCGGGATGATCTGATGTTTTTTCCCTGAGCTGGACAGCTTTAGCAGCCATCCTCCGTCGGTTATCTTCCAGGGCTGCGTAATGTTTACGAGTCGTATTTACATCTTTGTGCCCTAAGACATCAGCAACCAGATAGATATCGCCGGTTTCATGGTACAAGGCTGTTCCATAAGTGCTGCGGAGTTTATGGGGGGTAATTTTTTTTAATCCAGTAACATTAGAGGCATACTTTTTAACCAGGTTTTCTACTGCACGGACGGTAATACGACGGTTTTGCATAGAGAGAAACAGTGCATTTTCATGTCCTTCCATG
Source organism: uncultured Lachnospiraceae bacterium (assembly GCA_910585005.1). Taxonomy (GTDB): domain Bacteria; phylum Bacillota; class Clostridia; order Lachnospirales; family Lachnospiraceae; genus Suilimivivens. The sequence continues at coordinate 166,076 of CAJUCN010000004.1, forward strand.
GGAATGATATGATGGCGTTTTTCCAGATAATTGTGAAGTGCATCTGCAACTTCGTCTCCAAAGTATATAATCGCCTCATAGCCTCCTTTGCGCCTGATTTTAATTCCATTATTTTTAAAATCAACATCATGAATATCCAATCCTACACATTCAGAAACACGGATGCCAGTTCCAAGTAAAAGTGTCAAAAGGGCAATATCGCGTATTTTGGTTTTATTATGATATTTTAACTGGCTTTTGGTAAGATTTTCCCCATCCTCGACCTGATCCAGCAAAATAGCAACTTCATCTACATCCAGGCGTACGATTTCTTTTTCGTGTTGTTTTGGAAGCGGAACTAATGCTGCAGGGTTCGTCTTAATTAATTCCGCACAAAAGAAGTAGTTATAAAAGCTTTTTAATGCAGACAATTTTCTCTTTTTGCCACGTTCATTGTTCGTGTATTCTTTACCGTCTTTGATATAGTAGGTAATATAATCCATGTATTCTTCAATATCTTCCCGCATGATTTGGTCAAGAACTGTAAGGGGGAATTCTGTAATATCAGTTTGTGAGAGGGCGCTGTTGTGGCTGTGGAGAAACTCAAAAAACACCCTCAGATCATAGGCGTATGCAAGTCTTGTGCGTGAAGAGGTGTATTCTTGTATCCCACGAAAAAATTGCCTGCAAAAATGCGGGAGAGTGGACATCACTTCCCTCATTCTTAATGTGTTCAGGTTATTTTGTTCATCATGATAATTTTTACTGTTTTCCATTGCCTTTATCCCAGCCTCCCATAGTACTGTTTTGTATTGCAGTAAACATCCGTTCTTTTACTCCCGGGTTTTCCTGGTTTAGTTTTTTTAGTAAGTTTTTAATATATTCCCGTTTGGTATAGCCATCGGCAGGGCAGGGGCTTTTAACGACTGGAATATTATTTTTATTGACAAATCCAATCACATCCGATTCACTCATATACATGAGCGGCCTAATAACAGTCAGATCCATGCGGTCTAAATAAGTAACCGGTGAAAAGGTATGAAACCTTCCTTCATAGATCAATGACATCAGCATGGTTTCTACCACATCATCCCGGTGATGTGCATATGCCACTTTATTGCAGCCAGCAGATTTAATTGCTTCATTTAAAGCGCCTTTCCGCATTTTCGCGCATAGGGAACAAGGATTAGATTCCCTGCGCTGTTTAAAAACTATATCTGCAATATCTGTTTTCACAACAGTATATGGGATATTTAACGTTTCACATAATTCCGTGATCTTACTTAAATCCAAATTATCAAAACCAAGATCCACGGTTACGGCATGAATCCGAAAATGCTCTGGATAAAAGCGCATAAGGCCATGAAGCCCGTATAATAATGTAAGGCTGTCCTTACCGCCAGAAATACCAACGGCAATTGAATCGCCTTCCGTGATCATATGATAATCATCCACAGCCCTGCGTATATAGCTGAGTATCTGCTGTAATTTCATTATTATGTCCTTACCTTTCCAATTTCATTTAATTCTAACACATTTCATTATGATTACCATAGTATCTTTTCAAAAAAAATGTTATACTTTTTTTATAAAGACATTGACTAGGAGGTTAGGGAGATTCCCGCAAAGATATGAGATTTCAAATTGAAAAAAAATATATTCGCATAGGGTTAATTGCTTTTTTTGTCATAGCGGCATCCATCTGCTTTTACTATCTAATTTTTCATGGGGATCGTTTTTCTAATCAGATCGGCGCACTTTTTAAAGTGGTGAGTCCGGTTTTATATGGGATTATTATATCGTATCTGCTTACCCCGCTCATTAACAATATAGAGACTTACCTTTTAAGCCCGGTTTTTTTACGGAATGAAAGGAAAAATAATGAAAATGTGCATAAATATATGAGATGTATCTCAATTATTTTGACACTGATCATTGTTGGGATATTTATATATGGCTTTTTTTCCATACTAATTCCCAATATTGTGACAAGTGTACGCAATATTTCCATTCAGTTTCCTAATTATATCAATAATCTTACGATTTGGTCAGCTAAGTTTTTAGCTGACAATCCGGATATTGAAACGATTGTGATTCGTTTCCTCGACACTTATTCAGAAGAATTTTATGGATACCTAAATAATAGTATTGTTCCACAGATGGAGACTATTCTGCGCCAAGTGTCTTTAAGTATGATCAGCCTTTTAAAAATGCTTTGGAATTTCGTGATTGGTTTTGTGATTTCTATTTATGTAATGTACAGTAAAGAAAACTTTGCCGGCCAGGCGAAAAAGATCGTGTATTCTCTTTTGAGAAGACAGGCAGCGAACCAGTTGATCAAAGACGTACGGTTTGCAAGTGACACCTTTATCGGTTTTATCAGTGGTAAGATCATTGATTCATTTATCATTGGCTGTATTTGTTTTGTGGGTACCAGTATATTGCAAATGCCATATGCCTTGCTGATCAGCGTGATCGTAGGCGTAACCAATGTAATTCCCTTTTTTGGGCCTTACCTTGGAGCGATTCCCAGCGCCGTGCTTATACTTATGGTGAACCCTGTGAAATGTATTTATTTTATCCTCTTTATTTTAGTATTACAGCAAGTGGACGGAAATCTGATTGGCCCCAAGATCTTAGGGGAATCTACTGGCTTGTCAGGATTTTGGGTGATTTTTTCTATCACGGTATTCGGTGGGATCATGGGAGTTCCCGGAATGATTATTGGTGTACCGTTTTTTGCAGTCCTGTACGCATTCTTTAGACGCCATGCCAATAGAATGCTGGAAAAACGTGGACTTCCCACAGAGACCGAAAAATATTTAAACGTAGACTATATCGAGGAGTCCAATATCCTGATTCCCAGGAATGTAGAGCAAAAGTCTAAGAAGTTTTTTAGAATAGGGAGGAAAAAGAAAAAAGATGATACACAAAACGAAGAAGTAGGAGAGCAGAATAAATTATGAAATTCGTGATTCAAAGAGTAAAAAAAGCAAGCGTATGCGTAGACCAAAAAGTGGTAGGTGAAATATCGAAAGGGTATTTGGTGCTTGTAGGCATCAGCGATGGGGACGATCAGGTGATTGCAGACCAAATGATTCATAAAATGTTAAATTTGCGGATCTTTGATGATGAAAATGGTAAAACAAATTTAAGCCTGGAAGATGTAAAGGGCGAATTGTTAATTGTTTCACAATTTACATTGTACGCTGACTGCCGCAAGGGAAACCGGCCATCGTTTTGTAAAGCAGGGAAACCGGATCTTGCGAATGGATTGTATGAGCATATGATTCGCAAATGTTCAGAAACCGTTCCCCATGTTGCACATGGCGTTTTTGGCGCGTATATGGAGGTTTCTTTGGTTAATCATGGCCCTTTTACCATAGTCCTTGATTCAGATGAAATCTGCAAATAAAATTATGCCAGGAAAAAGGAGAATTTATGAAACTTTTGATCATTGGGATCATTATTTTTTTGGTAATTATGTATGTATATACCTATGTGAAATATAAAAAAAGGAAAAACAGTCATATAAGCGCTGTTGAGGACTTTCACCGCAAATATCATAAGGAGCGTTCAGATAAGGTTCCTGATTTGGATGATAATTTTACAACTTATAAAACAAAGTATAACAGTAATTTGGACTATATTGAACGTAAACAATTAGTTGAAGAATGCCAGGATATGCAAAAGCCAAAAGAAACAAAGAAATTTGGTAAGCTGCAATTTTAATGTGTTGATGCTTTTTAAAGAGCCTAGTTAACATAACAATATTATGTCAACTAGGCTCATACTATTCGTTAAACTTGTGTTTTGCGAATAGTTGTATTTCTATTCCCTTACTCTTTTATTCCCTATCATTTTAAAATAGAGAAATCTTAGCTGTTATTTCTTGTTTCAAAATCTTCAATGTATTGGGTGATCAGTTTAACTGAACCGTCAACACCAAGAACGCTGCTGTTAATACACAGATCATAACTGTCAGCGCGTCCCCATTTCTTGGAGGAATAATAGTTGTAATAACTTTGGCGCTGTTTATCCTTTTTGATACACATGTCTTTTGCCTTAGCCGCATCCAGATCATATTGCTTCATAACACGCTTAATCTTTGTCTCCTCATCGGCGTAGATGAAAATATGTACACAATTCTTCATTTCACTTAAGGCATAGTCTGCACACCTGCCAACAATCACACAGGCCCCTTCTTGAGCAATCTTTTTGATTGTATCAAATTGTGCCAAAAAAACTTTATGGCTGATGGGCATATCTACAAAGTGAGATGCATTATATCCAAAAGAATAAGTATCCATGACCAGATTGTATAGAAAGGAACTGGTTGGACGTTCGTCATGGTTTTCAAGCATCTCCTGACAAAATCCGCTTTCTTTTGCAGCTCTTGAGAGCAACTCCTTGTTATAGTATTTAATGCCAAAATTTGCGGCAACCTTTTCTCCAATTTCTTTTCCTGCTGATCCAAATTGGCGGCCAATAGTAATTACTGTATTCATCTAAAATCCTCCATTCCTGCACAGTCTATGAATTCGTGCCTTATAAAAGTAAATCTTAATCATATTATACACAAATTTTCTCTATTGCACAATCAATTCAGGGAGGTTATCTTTATGCTTTTTTAGTATTTTTTTTCATGAATAGGGTCTGGAAGCCTTCAACTACCAAAATGACTGCCAAAACTGCCATTGCTGCTGCAAAAATAAGCTGGAACCAATCACCCCATGCCGCAGTACCGCCGGCAATCATGCTAATCTTATTCTTTACGGTAATGACCAAACTGGTCAGGGTCGCTGCAAGCATAAATATCATTGGTATGTAGAACATTTTATTGTTTTTGCCTGCATTGCCGAGCCATGCTGCTACTGCCATGAGGGCGATACCTGCAAGCAATTGGTTTGCTGCGCCAAATAATCCCCAAATCTGGCTTAAACTTAACCCGCCAAGTACGCAGCCAATCATAACCATGATTCCAGTACCTACAAGTGGGTGTGCCAAAGCTTTCCGAACTCCCGAAGCATCCTTATAGGTCGTTTCGCCCTTCTTTAAGAATAATTCTGAAAACATGAAACGGCTTAAACGGGTACCCGTATCCAAACTTGTCAGAGCAAACACAGATACGGCAAGGGTAAGTAATGCATAAATGGTAGCATATACGGTAGTTGTTTCCGTTCCAAACATAGTTGCAATACCTGCTGCAAAAGCTGCAGAAGGCGAACCAAATTCCCCGCCTGTATATTTATCAAATACCATACCTACTGCGATAAGCGAAACAATACCCAGAGCGGATTCGATCAGCATAGAACCATAACCAATAGGTTTTGCATCCTTTTCGTTCGCAAGCTGTTTGGAAGAGGTTCCTGTAGAGATTAGGCTATGGAAACCGGAACATGCACCACAGGCTACCGTGATAAATAGCGTTGGGAATAATGTTCCAATGCCTACCTTCCACCCTGTAAAGGCAGGGATGGTAAAGGTTGCCGTATGTGTAAAAGCTGAGATAAAAATACCGCCAAGCGCAACAATCATCATGGCATAAAGAAGGAAACTTGATAAATAATCACGAGGCTGTAACAGGATCCACACAGGTACTAGTGAAGCAACGGTAATATATACACCGATCAATACAATCCATGCCGTACGTCCTAAAATCAGACCAAAGTTCAGGCCAAGGATAACAATGAAAACGATACCGATAATACCGCCAATTGTAGCGGGAACGGTGCCTACATGCATACGGTTGGTAAGAATACCATAAATAATAGCCAATACAATGAATAGAACGGAAATCATTGCGGTTGTCTGGCTTCCGGTAGGATTGGCCGTAATGCCAAAGCCGCCATCCGGGGTGAAGAATGTACCTGCCACTACGTTTACAAAAGAGGCAATAACCAGAATCAAAACTAACAATGCAAAAATGGTAAACAGTTTCTGTGCGCGCGTTCCCATGGAATCTTTGATGATTTCACCAACGGATTTTCCTTCATGACGGATGGAAGCAAACAAAGAACCAAAGTCCTGAAGGCCACCAAAGAATATACCGCCAATAATGCACCACAAAAATACGGGAACCCACCCAAATACAGAGGCTTGAATAGGCCCATTAATAGGACCTGCTCCTGCAATGGACGAAAAGTGGTGTCCCATTAAAACGATGGGCGGCGCTGCAACATAGTCAACGCCATCTGCCAGTTCTTCGGCAGGGGTTTTTCTTGAAGGGTCAATTCCCCACTGCTTTGCCAGCCATGAACCGTAAACGACATAGCCGATAACAAGCAAAACAATTGCGGCAAGAATAATAAGTATTGCTGTCATTTTCTTTCTCCTTTACATTTAATCATTTAATATATTGCCAACGAGCTTTTTTAAACTTTTTCCCATGCGGTTATATGCCGCCCGCCCTGAGGACTGCTCGATTGCAACCAGCCGGTAATTGCTCCATCCCTGAAACCCCAGATGGTAACTTTGATAATGACGGAGTTTTGAAGCCTTAGTAAAAGCATCTTCCGTGATTTCCTTTGCAACAATAATAAGCGTTATGTCTGTATTACGGTGATTTTTATGAGGTTTTACCTTTTTCATTCCACTGGACCATGCGGCTTCATCCAAACAGAGAAGTTTTTCACTATCCAGGCATTCTTCTACCGCAAAATAGACATACTCGCAAGACTCTGCCTCAGAAATTACGGCCCTTTTAACGAGAAAGTACTGTTCATCGTGAGTGTGGAATTCTGCCATGGCTGCAAAAGGCGGATCAACGTTTTCCTGCTTTATGTTATAATAGACCTGGAAAGAACTATATAATTTCTCTAAAATTTCATTGATGCTCATAGCAGGCCACTCTCCTATTGCTGTCTAAAAACACAAAAAAACAGGCATCCGCAAAGGGATACCTGTAACCTTCCTAAATACGTCTTTGTATCCTTTTCATTAATAATTATACGCATACAAAGGTTAAAAAACAAGTATTTTCTACATAAAAATTTTATAAATGTTTATAATTATTTAACAATCTGTTTATTGTGTGTATAAAAAAACAAAACAATAACCTACTTTTCTGACAATCTTTTTAGGAGATTTACAAAATATTCCGGTAATGGCGCACTTGTCTCTATGTATTTGCCTGTAACGGGATGCTTAAAACCCAGGATCCCTGCATGAAGTGTCTGTCCTGTCAGATTGTAAGGATTCCCCTTGGCTCCATACACCAGATCTCCCAAAAGCGGGTGTCCAAGATGTGCCATATGAACCCGGATCTGATGGGTACGTCCTGTCTCTAATATACATTCAATATAGGTGGCATTTTGAAAATATTGTAAAACCCGGTAATGGGTAACCGCATCCTTCCCGCCTTTATCTATGACCGCCATTTTCTTACGGTCTATAGGATGACGTCCAATCAATGTATGAACGGTTCCTTCTTCTTTTTTTAATATCCCATGTATGATTGCCTGATATTTCCTGACAATGGTATGATCTTTCAATTGCCGTGCAATCTCATTATGGGCATAGTCATTCTTACAGGCAATGATGGACCCGGTGGTATCCCGATCAATCCGATGAACGATTCCCGGCCTTAAAACCCCGTTAATGCCACTGAGCTCATTGCCACAATGGTACATAAGTGCATTGACCAGCGTACCTTCATAGTGTCCAGGTGCTGGGTGCACTACCATTCCCTTTGGCTTATCAATTACAATCACATCCCGGTCTTCATAGAGAATGGATAAGGGAATCTTTTCAGGCTGAATATCCGGAGTGATTGATGGAGGAAGCACGAGTTTTATTTTATCGTCAACGCTGACGCGGAAACTTGGTTTGACAGTTTGGGCATTTACAGTAATAGCCTCACTTGCCAATAGTTTTTGGATATAAGAACGGGACAAAGAATCGATAAGCATATTCAAACACTTATCGATTCTCTCTCCATCTAATTCTTCAGTTACAGTAAAATGAAATTCTTTCATAAAACTTTTCCACCAGAAATTTATTTTAACTCTCTAAACTTTTTTTGGTTAAAGCTAAGGAAATTGAAATCATTTTCTTTATATACAAACAGAACCTGAAAGATCAACAATACAGTAGAAAATGTCACATACATATCCGCAACATTAAAAATTGGAAAGTTGATCAGGGCGATATAAATAAAATCTACAACGTAATCAAATCTTAGCCTGTCTATGAGGTTTCCGATGGCGCCGCCGGCTATCATTACAAGAAGGATATGGAGTTTAAAATATTTTTCTTTCTGAGGCGCTTTTACCAGGACATATGCAATTACGCAAAGGAATATAACCGCGACAAAAACAAAAAAAATCTTCTGGTTTTGAAGCATTCCAAATGCAGCGCCCCGGTTTTCAAGATAATTAAACTCAAGCACTCCGTTGATAATATTAAATGCCGGCTGATTTTTCAATTTTTGAACTGCAATATATTTAGTATATTGATCAATTGCTACTAAGAAAATCAGAATGATAATATCCAAAAGCATTTGAAACGTTTTTCTTTTTTTCATAGTTACTCATTCTCTTCCATATAATGTATTTCGGATAGGGCATTTAAGATCTCCTCATCCGTTACGTTCCTATCAATGACAGCCTTCCCCACTTTTTTCAGAAGGATAAATTTAATAGATTCACCTTCCACTTTTTTGTCTGACTTGGTCAGTCTAAGTATTTCCTCACAATCGATATCATCTATCGTTATCGGCAGGTAAAAGGGAACAAACATGTCACGGATTTCGTAATACTCTTCCATAGACAACCATTCGTGTTTCCAGGAAATATAAGCGGCAGCTACACAACCTAAGGCGACGCATTCGCCATGGGTCAACATGAAATTTTTGTATTTTTCAATTGCATGTCCAATAGTATGCCCAAAATTAAGTAATGCACGATCTCCTTTTTCGGTAGGGTCTTTTTCTACCACAAGTTTTTTGATCATACAGCTTCTCTGAATCATTTCAAGCAGCGTTTCAAGCTCACGATCACATATCTCATACATGTTTTCGATCAACCATTCATAAAAGGAACTATCTTTGATAAGGCCATGCTTCATTACCTCTGCAAATCCGCTATAAAATTGCCGGTCCTCTAATGTTTTTAGGGTACCTACATTCATAAAGACCAATTTGGGCATATAGAAAGCCCCTACCATATTTTTGTATCCATCAAAATCAACGCCAGTTTTCCCGCCGATACTGGAATCTGCCTGGGCCAGTAAAGTAGTGGGAATCTGCACAAAATCTATTCCCCGAAGATAGGTGGCGGCAACATATCCTGTGATGTCTCCGACAACGCCTCCGCCCAATGCAATGAGCAGATCCTTCCTGTCAAACTTCTCTTTTATCAAGAAAGTATAGATCGATTTTACCGTATCCAGAGTTTTATTTTCTTCTCCTGCATCAAAGGAAAACAGTACATTTTTACGGCAGTTCCCTTCTAACAGCCCCATCACTTCATCGCCATATAAGGACTTCACATGGCTGTCTGTTACGATACCTATTTTTCTATCTGTAATCAAAAGCTGCTTTAATTCTTCCAATAGATCTTCAAAGCTAGTGGAAAAAACAATATCATAGCAGGGCTTTTTTTCATATAAAATATTCATTCGACCGCTCATTTTAGCCATCCTTTCTATTTGAAAAACTTCCTGCCCATGACAGGAAGTTTTCGGTTATTCATCTGTATTTCAAATTCCATTATTGATCGGTACATCGAAAGAGCCTGACAATATTTCTTGAAAATCACCGGAAATATCCACAATCGCAGGTGTGATAATAAATATGTAATGTGAGATTTTTTGAAGATTGCCACTTATTGCAAAACAGGAACCTGAAGTAAAATCAATAATTCGCTGGGCAATGTCAACATCGAGTCCTTCCAAATTAAGCACCACAGTCCTGTTTGCCAGAAGGGTTTCTGTAATTTCCCTTGCATCTTCAATTGATGTGGGCTTGATCACACATACCTCCATACCGTTTCCTGTTTTCTTAGTTTGACGCATAGGTGTTACTTTTGGGGTTGTCTTTTTGACCGGCCTGTCCTCTTCTATACTTATATCTTCTTTTACCGCAATTTGTTTTTGAGGTTTATTATCTACTGGTTCATCATCATAATAATCGTCATCATAAAAGTCGTCATCATCTTCATTCAATTTCATGTAATTGAGGAACTTGTCCATTACTCCCATTTTACATCACTCCTTATACATCATACTGGCGCTGGCCAAAGATTCCGGTGCCGACCCGTACTATAGTGGCCCCCTCTTTGATAGCAACCATATAATCGCCTGTCATTCCCATTGACAGAACATTCATACTAACATTATCAATGTTTTTATTACTTATGTCAACAGCTAATTGTCTTAGAATTTCAAAATACGGTTTATTTTCTTCTGGATTTTCTACATACGGGGCTATTGTCATCAGTCCCTTAATCTGTATATTGGGAAGAAGGGAAACCTGGCGGATCAGAGATAAGGAATCATCAACGCTTACCCCGAATTTGCTGTCTTCCTGAGAAACATTCACTTCAATCAAAATAGCTGCTTCTACGTCCTTTTTTACTGCTTCACGGCTGATCTCTTCTGCCAGACGCAGAGAGTCTACGCTGTGGATCAAAGCCACTTTATCAACAATATATTTCACTTTATTGCGTTGGAGATGCCCGATCATATGCCATTTGATATCCTTCGGCATGGCTTCATATTTAGAAACTAATTCCTGAACTTTATTTTCTCCAAAGTGGCGGCATCCGCACTCATATGCTTCCATCAGTAAATCAATCGGTTTTGTTTTGCTAACGGCAACCAATGTGACTTCTTCTTCATTTTTTCCTGCCATTTGACAGGCCATTTTTATGTTTTCCTGTACGGTTGTTAAGTTTTCTTTGATCATTCGTTTGGCCTTTCCATTGATTACTCATAAATAAACTCGTCATCCACCACGGTAGTTGCATCCAACACGATATAATCATATACGCTAAGTCCGTATTGGGTATTGGATTTCACAATGGAATACTCATCGTTATGATATAAAACATTGATCTGTTTAAAATCAGCATACCCTTTATTGATATTATACACGCCGGTCAAACTGCCCCGTTTACTGATGGCATACTTTTCTGTAGATTCTGGCTTTATGATGTGGTTCCCGATCCGAAGAACCATATCATCCAGATAATATTCTTCTTCCGTTTCCCCATAGATGGTGGTTTCCACAAATTCTGTGGTAGGTGTGCCATCTTCCTTGTAGGTTTCCAGCATAACACCATAATTGTTAGAGTTTCCCCCTTTGGTGACATAATCTTTAGGAACAATAAAAAATTCCTTTTCGATAATTGCCGAATTAGGGACTTTTAGGCCGGTCTCGTCTTCTAAGATCAATTCAATATCAATAAAGCGGTCTGTGCAAAAAGTTACCATGGAATTATTAAAGGTAAGCTTAACAAAAATATCCCCACTTTCGCTGGTGTAAGTTGACACTTCCCCCCAGGACGTATCTTGATTTTTTAAAAATCTTACCAAAACAAACTTTTTATTTAATAATTCTTCCGCCTTGGCCTGATCTGTCATGATTACAATGGACCAGTCTTCCTTTGTAGAAAGTTTATATACAGGATCTCCCTCTGCAATCAGTTCATTACTGATAAGCTGTGTTTTTTCATATTCTCTCGCATTAAAGTCTTCTTTGGTAAGCTGTTCTATTGTTTTTTCTTCATAACCATCTACGGAATAAACCACGATCCCTGTATCAGGGGAATTGCAAAAAGAAATTAGTTCGGCAATACCCGATTGATTGATTGCATCTATATTTTCCAATATGTTGGCATTGGCAAGTTTTAGTACCGTTCCCTGAACAGTATACTTGAAATCATAGACGGAAGAAAAATATTCCTGGTCAAAATTATTGATAAAACCAAGGATCTCGGATTTTAGTTCTGCAAGGTCTTTGCTGGTAAGAGTATTTCCGGCTACATCCGTATTCAAATAGTCCGCAAGCCTGCCGGACTGGTCTAATGTATAAACAAGGTTTCCTACTCCTACACGTTCCCCTTCACGGGCATAATAATTTACATACCCTGCCTGAGTTGCCGTAATGATCTCTTCCTCACGCAGCGCAATCCCCTGGTAAATATTGTTTGTTGAAAGGGAACCCATCAGTACCTGATGGCCTTCAATGTGTTTTTGCGTAAAATACATAAATATACAGATAATAATATATACAAAAATAACAGCAAAAATAACCATGCCAATATTTAAGTTAAGTGGTTTACGGTATTTAACTATCTTATTATTTCTATCCTGTTCCAAAGCTTAAACTCCAAAAGAATGATTATAACAGTTTTCCATCTGATAAAAAACCCCCGGAGTTATCCGGGGGTTTTATGTAATTCACGTCACTAGAATCCTTGAAAGATATGGATCCTACTTATAGAGAAACAATAATTTTATCTGCAACAGAAGCCGGAAGTTCCTCTTTATCTAACGAAATGCTCACGATAAAATCAACCCCGAATGCTCCACTGATTTTTTCAAGCTTATTAAGAATCGGTTCTATCTTACCATCTTCAACGCATGCAATCTTTAAAAAACTGTCGAAATACATTTGCTCCAAATCATGATCTTGTGAAATGATTCCACAGACAAATCCAATGAACTCATCTGAATCGCTAACCATGTAAGATGAAACATCAATCAGTCTGACTTTATTATTCAATTCGTACATATGCTTCGTACTTTTATCCAGATATACAATATTTCCGGATACACTAAGTATCTCATTATTCACCTTATCTAATAAATGTTTTGTCTTACCTTTCCCCTTTTTTCCGACAATTAACTGAACCATTGGCTAATCCCTCCTGAAGTATATTGGCTATGTAAACGCTTCAATACGGCCTAAAATTATTATAAGTGATTGCAGTACAAAAAACAACTGTTAATTAACTATTTCACTCAACAAATCTGTCATCTGTTCATAAAGCGCGTCACTTCCTTCTGAACGCATAATGACGGATATATATGGGTTGCTGGAAGAATCCCTTGAAATCAATATCAGACAGTTTCCAGCAGCATTGGTGGTTCCTGTTTTTCCGCCTAACACGGTAACGCCTCCAGGCGGTTCCGCCACTCCACGGATGTAAGCGTTGGTGTTATTGACTGAAATTTCTTTTTCAGCCCCATTTTTATCATAGTAAACGGTAGAATAGCTGTCCATTTGGATAATTTCATTAAATAGCTGGTATTTTACCGCTTCATTCATGATCAGATACATATCATAAACCGTGGTATAATGATTATCATCTGGAAGCCCATGGGGATTTGAAAAGTGGGAATTTGTAGCTCCAAGTTCCCGGGCTTCCTGGTTCATCATCTCCATGAAACCTTCCAACGACCCTCCTACCCCTTCTGCAACCATAACGGCAACATCGTTAGCCGAGTTGATCAAAAGAAGATGAAGCGCCTGATTGAGGGTCATTTGATCCCCTTCTTTTACGCCGCATACTTGTGCGCCAGATTCTAAGATCCTTACGTTGCCGGATGCGGTCAGTTTCATATCAATCGATCCATGTTTGATCGCGACTAGCGCCGTCAGTACTTTGGTTAAGCTGGCTGGGTATAATTTTTCGTGGACATTTTTGGCGTAAAGGGTTTCGCTGTGGTTTAGATCAAACAACGCCGCCCCGGATGCCCTTGACATATCTACGTTTGCAGAGGGAACATCCGTATCCACAACACAGAGGGAATCTGCAAAAGGATCTGCAAGTTCACTGCTTATCTCTGTGTTGACGATCCGAAAGCTGCTCACCTCGGAAGACGCCATATATGGCATATCATAAGATGTTTTTCCACACCCTGTACAGCAAACGGACGCTAAGAGCAGGGCAAATGCCTTCACTTTTTTATTTGTACATTTCACGCCACTCCATATCTCCTCTATCCAGTGATTTGACCAGCAGTTCCGCCGTTGCCAGATTGGTGGCTAACGGAATATTATACATATCGCAAAGCCGGACTACATTATTTACATCCGGTTCATGCATTTTGGATGTCAAAGGATCCCGCAGAAAAATAACCAGATCCATCTGATTATGTTCGATCTGGGCGCTGATCTGCTGTTCGCCGCCGAGATGGCCGGCTAAAAATTTATGAATCGTCAGATTGGTGACCTCTTCGATCAGCCTGCCTGTAGTCCCCGTGGCATATAACTCATTTTTGCTTAATATCCCCCTATAAGCAATGCAGAAATTCTGCATTAATTTTTTTTTCGCGTCATGTGCGATCAACGCAATATTCATATAATGCCTTCCCCCTTATGCTGCGTTTTATTTTGAACCCTTCATGCCAATACATAGTTTATTATACATCATTTTTGCTTACATTGTAACCCCACATTTAAAACAAATCCTATTCCGATAAAAGAACTTACCAAGGAGGTAAGGCCATAGCTTACAAAAGGAAGGGTAAGTCCTGTGTTGGGAAGTAAATAAGTTACAACGCCAATATTTACAAATCCCTGGAAACCGATCATTGCCCCGACTCCTGATGCAATAATAGTTCCGGCCAGATCCTTTGCTCTTTGGGCAACCAAAAAGCATTCTACACTGATTAGCAGGATCAAAATGATTACGGTACAAGTGCCTACAAATCCAAATTCTTCCCCGATCACTGCAAAAATAAAGTCAGTCTGTTGTTCCGCAATAAAATCCGCATTCTTTACGGAACTGATCTGGTTATTCATATATCCTTTTCCGGTCATTTGCCCGGAACCGATAGCCATGACGGAATATTCCTGCTGGTAGCCTTCAGCGTTGGCATACTCTTCCTTATTTAAAAAAGCGATGATCCTTCTTTGCTGGTAGCTGTCGATAATTTTTTGATCCGGCTGTAAAATGAGAACAAATAAAATAGCAGCAGCCGGGATTGCCACTGCAAGAAAACCGGCAATCACTTTCCAGCTTAAACCTCCCGTAAACATGATGACTGCAAAAATCAGGCAGACAATAATGGTGGTGGAGAGATCTGGCTGATCTAAGATTAAATATGCAGGAGCTGCAAACAAAGCGCAGCATAATACAATGTATTTAAATGTATTTAATTTATTTTGATGAAGATAAAGAAACTGGGCAAAAAACAAGATCGTCAGAATCTTGGCAAGTTCAGAAGGCTGAAACCGAATTCCCATGATGGTCAGCCACCTCTGGGAGGAATTGATTTCCTCCCCCCAGTAATTGACCATGATCAATAAAACCATGTTAAAAAGATACATCAGCCAATAAAGCTTTAAAATTACCGTATAATCAAAGAAAGAGACAACGATCATCAGAAAAACACCTGCAGTAAAACCGGCAATCTGTCTGTTCTGTAAGGATGGCTCTGCGCTGCCTACTGCTATGATCCCGATGATGGCCAAGGCTATGACTAAGATCATCAGTTTAAAATTGTAATGCCTTATCCGGTAATGCTTTAACATTATGCTCTATCCATGCCCTTTCACGCAGTTTTCTCATCCGTTGTAACGTCCGGACAATCGGACGTTACAGTTAGTTCACATTCTTATGTAGATCAAGAATGGGAATATTGGCATACAAGGTTGGTGTCTTATCCCTTCCCTTGCGGTCAGTTTTGGAAATTTGAATTTCCATACTTTGTGTGTCTATCTTCATATATTTTGATATAACTTTTGCAATGTCCGTCTTGATCATTTCCATCATTTCCGGCGAGCAGTTCACTCTGTCGGAAATAAGCAGTATCTTCAGGCGGTCCTTTGCTATTTCCCTGGATTTTTTGCGGTTAAAAAAACTTCTTACTCCCATCATCTGACCACCTCCTAATTCTTATGAAATATACCGGATACTTTCGTCCAGAAAGAAACGCCCTTTTCAAATTCCAGAAATGGGATTTCTTTTCCGGCAACCCGGTAGCAGATGTTTTGATACGCTTTTCCTGCCAATGAGCTGTTTCCTACAAGTGGTTCTCCCTGGTTTGTGGCAATTACCACATTTTCATCATCAGGGACGATTCCAATCAGGCTGATTGCAAGAATATCCACCACATCAGAAGCGCTCATCATATCTCCCCGCTTTACCATTTCCACTTTCAGGCGGTTGATGATCAGGTCAATTTTGCTGAAATCGTTTGCCTCCAATAATCCTATGATCCGGTCAGCATCCCGGATAGCCGATACTTCAGGAGTTGTCACTACTAATGCCCTGTCTGCACCAGCAATGGCATTTTTAAAGCCCTGCTCGATCCCTGCCGGGCAGTCCAGTATAATATAGTCAAATTGCTCCCTGAGCTGATTCGTCATTTTGACCATCTGTTCGGGACTAACCGCTGTTTTATCTTTGGTCTGTGCTGAAGGGAGCAGATAAAGGCTAGGGTGCCGCTTGTCCCGTATCAATGCCTGTTTGACACGGCATTTCCCTTCCACAACGTCTACAAGGTTATAGACGATTCTGTTTTCAAGTCCCATTACAACATCTAAGTTACGCAGCCCGATATCCGTATCAATCAAAACTACACGTTTTCCCATGGCTGCAAGACCGGTTCCTACATTTGCAGATGTGGTGGTCTTACCCACACCGCCTTTCCCTGACGTGACGACAATTACTTCACTCATACCAAACCTCCATAATGAATTAATTTCGTCCCCTGAGAAAGCTGCTTAAACAGGCAATTCACTCAGTAATTCTTTTGTGATGGCGTCAATTATGACTTTTTCATCCTTTACATATGCAATTTTGGGCTGCACTTTTGCCCGTATGGACCATTTTGGGCCTTTTTCTTTTGAATGATATTTGAAATCACCTATTTTTAATTTTTCAGGCGACATTTCAAGCGCTGCCACATAATGCCCTGGGCTTCCATTTCCTCCCGCATAAGCCTCACCAAACAAACCGCCAAGGACAATGATATCCTTTGCAGAGATGATTGCCGATCCGGGATAAATATCACCCAATATTACAATACTGGACTCTGTTTCAAGTACTTCTCCGTTTTTCAGGGTTCCACGATAAAACTGTCCATCAGAACTGGCGCTGTCATTCCTTTCGGAATCAGTCTGCTGCAGGGCTTTGACAAAATGTTGGTTGGCCTCTTCATCTTCCCCCACAAGACAGATAATACGCAGTCTGGAGTTGTCTGCAATAGCGTCTAAAATCTGTTGTTCTTCCTTTTCGGATAAAATACGTCCTTTGATGGATAAAGCCATTTTGGCATCTTTAAAAAAGGTACTTGACTCCCGAAATTTGTCTTCCACATCCCGAAGCAGATCCTCAAAAGACAGTTCCGGATCCAAATGAAGAACAATTCCGTTTTGAAAGCTTTTAATAATAACTGAATTTTTCAAAGCTGCGATCTCCTTCCGCCCTGGCGTTAGTCTGTGACTGAAGTACTTGCCGTAATCTGGGATGCCGTGCCTGTAATGAGTTCATTTTCATCCCGCAGGTCAAAATAATATTCAATGATATCCCGTGTTGTCTGAGCTGCATAACTGGAAGAATAACCAAAAGCAATTCTGGTAGCAATGGCTATCTCCGGTTCTTCACAAGGTGCATAACACACAAACAAGGCATGATTAGCCCGTCTTTTATTTTCTTCTGCGGTACCTGTCTTACCGGCTACGCTGACACCCAGTTCCCTATAATAAGAGTTATTTTCCATCAGTTGGCGCATTCCTGAATGAATGGCGTCCCAGTAAGCGTCTTGCATATCTATAGTATTGCGTACCTGGGCGCTGTTATCTTCCAGTACAATGCCACTATGATCAGTAATTTTATCTACTAAGGTCAGATTATAACAGGTGCCACTGTTGGCAACGGTGGTCACATACCTGGCAAGGCCTACCGTAGAAAAACTGTGGTTGCCCTGACCGATCGATGAACGGACAGCGTCTTCCGTGGAAACCTGGGGCATGGTTTCTTCGATCTCAATACCGGATGTATCGGTAAGTCCATACATATCGGCATATTTTTCCAGCATGGAAAGGCCTTTATCTGAAGAGTAGGATTCTCCCGTCAACCCTAAACGGTACGCAGTCTCAAAAAAGAACGGATTGCAGGAATGGCGAATTCCTCCGGTTACATTTAAAGAGCCATGTCCGCTTCTGTTCCAGCAACTTGGGGGAGGGGCGATCTTATCAAATGTACCGGTACAGGAAAATGTTGTCTGCGGTGTTATGATCCCTTCCATAAGTCCTGCCGTGGCGGATACCATTTTAAAGGTCGATCCAGGGGCCGTCATCTGATAGGTGGCATAATTTCGCATAGGTGTGGAGAGGTCATTTAACAGTTCGGAAAAGTATTCGGCATCCACGCCATTGGCCATTTTATTATTATCGTAGCTTGGGTAAGAAACCAGGGCCAGAACATCTCCGGTATTCACGTCCGTGATCACTGCCGAAGCAGAATGGGGATCAAGCGCTAGCTGCGCCGGAGTAATGTCCAAATTGTAGATTCGTTCTACCATAAAGTTAAATGCAGAAACAGCTCCTTTGTTAAACTGTTCTTCCTCTTCTGCAGTCAGTTCCACAATCTTTTGCTCTATCAGCAGCTTGCAGATCTGATTACCGGAAATGACATCATTTTTGATCATAAAGCGGTATATCTTTTTGGTGAAATCCACATCTTCATCAAGCTGTTCAAAAATATAGTCCACAATCTTATCATAAATTTGTTCTGAATCGGAATATTGCCCTTCCAGCTTTAATTTAGACACATCGATCCAGTTCATCGCAATACAGTATTTCAAATATTCGTTTAAGCTGATCACTTCTTCTGTCGTCCAGGCAAGATATGTGGGATCTTTTGCATCCACCTTTTCTCTCATGATAATGCCATCATTATACAACATTTCAGCAATATGGCTTTCATAGACCTGATATTCCATATCCAGTTTATCGTAAGCAGTCAAGGTTTCCGTCAATTCTTCCCGAAGTTTGTCATATACTCCATTTTTACGTTCCAGGTAAGCCTGGTGTACCTGTTTTTCTGTTTCCCCTGCATCCCGCGCCTGGAAATGATCCGTACTTATCACATTATTGTTGATCAGGGCAACATACACATCATATATTGGTATTTTTATCTTACTTGCACTTACGTCTGCCGTATTAAACTCTTTTGCGTTGATAATGTTCGTGCAAAGAATTCCGGCAAGACGCTGTTCTAAGATTTTGTATACTGCTATCTGTAGATCTTTATCAATGGTAAGATGGACATCATTCCCGGCAACTGGCTCCACATAGTTTATCGTGTCAGTGACTTTCCCTACATTGTCTACAAAAATCGTCTCACTTCCCTTTGTTCCCTGCAAATCACTTTCCATGGATTTTTCAATTCCCAGTTTTCCAACGGTATCATTCAAATCATAATTTTTCCCGCTGTTTGTTTCCTGAAGATCTGCAAGGTCTTCCTGGGATACTTTACCTGTATAGCCAATGATCTGTGAAAAATAAATACTATCCACATATTTCCGGATCGTATCTTCAACAATGGATACTCCTTCTAATTCCCGGCTGTTTTCCATGACGACTGCCACGGTCGCTTCGCTTACATCGGATGCCACAGTTGTTGCAATATATTTTTGGTACAAATTGGAATTCATATCATACCGGATCGTAAGTATTTTAAGAGCCTCTTCTTTGGTATAACCGTTTCCGGGGACAAAAGTATCACTGGTGGTGTCCTTATCATAAAACCCAATCCGGAACCGTTTCCATCCGCAAAGATAATCGACTACCTCCTGGGCGGTGGCCGTACGTTCTCTTACCTCTAAAGTGTCAATGGTAAGACGCCCATATACATCCGCCAGGAAACGAAGAAGCTGTGTACCTTCAACAGTAAAAACATAATGGCCGCTTTTATCAAGGGAAATTTTAAAATCACTTACAATATTATCGCCGTTGGATTCAATCATCTGAATAAGATTGTAAATGGTTGTGTTTAAATTCAAATCTTTGTAACGTCCACTCTCATATACATCTTCAATTGCAACTGCATGCGCCAGTTCATTGTATGCCAGTAAATTTCCGTTCCGGTCATAAATGCACCCGCGGCTTCCTTTGATGGTACGTTCTTTCCTGATTTTCATCTGGAAAGATTCCAGGTATTCTTCGCCATGTACGATCTGCAGATCAAAAACCTGATGGATCATAACACTGCTTATGCCTATCATCACAATAATCAGGACAAAAACTCTGGAGGTCACCATGTTTATTAAGTTTTCTTTAAAATTCTCAAACAAATTTTCGTGCACTCCTTTTTTCAGAATCTTCCAGCCTGTTGTTCATCCAAAGGATTAACGGGTACAAAAATAATGTAATCAAAATGGTATAGACCATTTCAGGCAGAATAATATGCCAAAAATAAAAATCTAACTGAAAGCGTCTCCTAAGAAGGAACAAAGTTACATAATACAAAAAACCGTATGCCAAATCGCTAAAAAAAATCAAAATCAGAGGAAGCTTGATCTCATCAGGGAAGAAAATCCGGTTAAACTTTCCGTTGGAATAACCAATATACATATAAATCATTGCATTTAATCCCAACACATTTGCAAAGAATATGTCAATAAGGAGCCCACAGAAGAAGCCATAAAGAAGACCTGTTTTTTCACCTCGCATAAACCCGAAAGAAGCTGTCAGTACGATCATTAAGTTGGGCACAATCCCCCCAAATTCCATCCAGTGGAACACCGTGGTCTGAAGCAGAAAGCACAAAATGATTAAAAACACGGATACCAAAAATCTTTTCATATCATTCCTCCACAGTCTGCTTTAGTTCCGTTATTACAAGAACCTCCTCAAGATGTTCAAAATCAACAGCCAGCGTGACCAATCCTGATTTCGTAAGATTATTGGAATCCACATTTACTTTGGATATGTACCCGATCAAAATTCCCGGAAGATACTTATCACTTACATTTGAGGTTACAATTTTATCCCCCTCCACTACGCGGTCCGCATGATCGATTAGCTTTTCAAACCGGATCACACCTTCCGCATACAGTTCAAGGTCCCCGCTAACAATCAGTGCATCGGACGTGGAAAGCACCATACCGCTGGTATTAGAATTATCATCAATGATAGACATGACTTTTGCCCAATCCGGGCCTACATCCACAATCCGCCCTACCAGCCCACTGCCTGCTAAAACATTCATATCGATCATAAGACCATCTTCATACCCTTTATTTATGACAAAAGAATGAAACCAGTTTCCGGAATCTTTGGCAATGATACGCGCTCCAACCATGTCATATTCATCATATTGAGAATCCAGGTCAAATAACTCCCTTAAGTTTGTCAGCTCATAACGATCCTGTTGAAGCTTTATATTTTCCATTGTCAACTCATCGATCTTTGCTTTTAATTCTTCATTCTCATTGAGCAGAGAACGGATCTGAACCAGTTCCTCTGAACGGGTGTTCAACCAGCTTCCTGCCTTGCTCACACCGTTTTGGAGTGGCGTGATCAAAAAACCGCCTACAGCGCTTATTGGGGCGCTGAGAAGGTCAGTGCTGAACGTTATCACTATCAGACCCGTGCACAGTAATGTTAAAATAAAAAGGAGATATTTACCGGGTAGCGTAAACTTTTCTCCTTTTTTCTTTATAATTGGACTCATTTGCTCATTCCTTCGATTGAATAGGCTACTGACTTATAATTATCATCCTTAATGATCTTAGCAAGCCCAAGCGCAACGCTGGTGATGGGATTTTCAGACACATTTACTTTAAGTCCGGTTCCCTTTTGGACGAGCTGGGCAAGATGGTTTACCTGGGACGCTCCGCCGGTAAGATAAATTCCATGCTTATAAATATCCGCAGCAAGCTCCGGGGGTGTCCGCTCTAAGATCACCTTTATATTATCGATAATCGTATGAAAATGTTCAAATAAAGCTTCATCAATAAGCTGTGTGGGCAATTCCCGCTCTACAGGAAGGCCGGTTACAATATCTCTTCCGTAAACCAGTGCGCCCTTTCCTTCCTTTTCCAGTTCAGCAGCAGCCATTTTAACATTTTCTGCAGTCTTTCCACCAATGATCAAGCTAAATTGCCGCCGTACTGCCGCACGGATGGCATCATCAAATTTCTGGCCGCCTACTTTGATCAATCTGCTAAGAACGATTCCTCCCAGCGATAAAATAGATATTTCCGTGGTATCAAAACCAACGTTAACAATCAATACGCCTTGGGAGTTTTTCACGTCAATATCCAACCCAAGCCCGTCTGCCACTGCTTTTTCAACCACAAGAATCCTTCTCGCCTTTACGCCGGCATCCCTGACCAGATCATAAAACGCCCTTTTTTCCACCTCAGTTACATCTGTTGGGACTGCAATGTAATAATCACCCGGCCTAACGTTACTTCTGGTAAGATCGTTGATAAAATATTTAATCAGAAGCTCCATATTTTTGATGTCTGCAATCACACCATTGGAAAGGGGATAGGAAATATGGATATTTCCAGGCGCCTTCTCATACATTTCAAATGCAGAATCCCCATAGGCGAATAACGTATTCTT
This sequence comes from uncultured Lachnospiraceae bacterium, assembly GCA_910585005.1. Lineage (GTDB taxonomy): Bacteria > Bacillota > Clostridia > Lachnospirales > Lachnospiraceae > Suilimivivens. The sequence goes on from CAJUCN010000004.1 coordinate 188,589, forward strand.
GTTTTCAATGGCAATCATATTTTTTTCGACTAAGATCGTATCATCGGAACGGTTGAATATTTTAATATTATTGGTTCCCAAATCAATCCCAAATGCAATGTTTGACAAAATGAGTACCCCTCTTTCTATAATAGCTCTTCTTTTTTCAGGCTGACAAAACTTCCATCCCCTAAGATAATATGGTCTACAAGGGGGATGTCCATTAGTTTGCCTGCTTCTTTCATCGTTTGCGTCATCATGATATCTTCCTTGCTGGGGCTTGGATCACCGCTGGGGTGATTGTGCAGCAACATGATATGACTGGCTCTTGCCTTAAGGGCCTTTATAAACACATCCCGGACTGACAGCAGGGATGCATTTACAGTTCCTAAAGATATCATATATTCTTCAATTAAATGAAGTTTATTATCCAAAAGCAATAACAATATTTTTTCTTTTTCCAAATGGCGCATTTGTTCCATATAGTAATCCGCCACTGTTTCCGGCGTGTCAAACTTTAGTGTATCCGCAGCCCTTTGCTTTGACATCCTGATTGCCATTTCCGCGATACATTTTACCTTGACCGCTTTTACTTCCCCGATCCCTGGAATTTCCATAAGTTCCTGCAACGATAAATGATGCAGTCCGTTAAGGCCTTTGGTTTTTCCTGATGCTTTTTGGAAAATTTGCTGTGCCAATTCCAGCGCCGTACAGTTTTTCGTCCCGGTTCTTATAGTAATCGCTAATAGTTCTGCTTCCGTAAGCGCCTGGGGACCAAGGGCCAGAAACTTTTCATAGGGAAGTTCCTCTTTTAATAAATTTGTTGACACCTTTTATTTCCTTTCCAATCCCTTCTCTCATTGGAATGCAAAAGAAACATCAAATAAACCGGTAGACCATAATTCCTATTACGATGCCAATAATACTTGATACAGTAATTTTGATCGTAAGGCCAAAGGTAATGCACATAATGCCAATATCAAAAACAATGGGATCTGCCAGCCCAAAGGTCTGCCCGTAGTTAAGCCATGTACTGGGAAACAGATTTCCAATAAAACCACCGATTACAATACCGGCAAGAATTAAAAGGAAACATGCCCAATTATTTTTACGCATGAAAATACCTCCGGATAGTCTTTCGTAATAGGAAATAGTTCCATGACCGTGTTATATGATCAAAGAATTTATCCCGTAACCATCATTTATATTAACACAGTTGGCAAATTATGTATACTGATTTCATAGTTTTTTTATAAGTTTCGTGTGCTAAAATCTTTCATGATAATTCCTTTTTCTACTAATTTCTGCAAGCTTTTCATAATACCGAATTTACCATGCTGCCAGGTAAGACCTCCTTGAAAATATACTGCATATGGCGGCTTAATAGGGCCATCGGCGCTTAATTCGATGGAGGAACCTGACACAAAAGCCCCCGCTGCCATGATTACCGGGCTGTCATACCCTGGCATATCCCATGGTTCCGGTGTTACATGCCCGTCAACCGCCGCGGCCTGTTGGATTCCCTGACAAAAGGCGATCACTCCTTCCGGATCTCCAAATGTTACAGCCTGGATAATGTCATGTCTGCTCTCCTGCCCATTGGGAATTACAGGAAAGCCTAACCTTTCATACAAATTTGCTGCAAAAATTGCCGCTTTTAGTGCATTGGCAGTTACAGAAGGGGCAAGAAACAGACCTTGGTAGAAAGCAGGCAGGGCACTAAGGGACGCTCCAACTTCCTTTCCCAGTCCTGGCGATGTAAGCCGGTAAGCCGCATTTTCAATAAATTCCCTTTTCCCTGCCAGGTACCCGCCAATGGGGGCTAATCCCCCGCCAGGATTTTTGATCAATGACCCTACCACCAAATCCGCCCCTACATCGGAAGGCTCTTTTCTCTCGGTGAACTCTCCATAACAATTATCCACCATGCAGATCACATCCGGTTTGACCGTTTTGATCAAATGGATTAGTTCCCCTATTTTATCCACGGAAAGCGTAGGCCTTGTCTGATACCCCTTGGACCGTTGTATCGTCACAAGTCTTGTCCTGTCATTTATCGCTGCCTGGATCCCCTCATAATCAAAACTGCCATCAGGAAGGAGGTCAACCTGTGTATAGCTGATCCCATATTCCTTTAAAGAGCCTTTGGAGGGACGGATCCCGATCACTTCTTCCAATGTATCATAAGGTTTTCCTACCGGGGAAAACAGTTCATCCCCAGGGCGCAAATTGCTCATAAGGGCTAAAGCCAGTGCATGAGTCCCACAGGTGATCTGAGGACGCACCAAAGCATCTTCTGTATGGAAAATATCTGCGTATACTTTTTCTAAAGTTTCACGACCCAAATCGTTATAACCATATCCGGTAGTCCCTAAAAGACAGGCTTCACTGACCTGGTTTTTTTGCATCGCGCCAATCACTTTCAATTGATTATATTCAGACAGCTCATCAATCTGTGCCCATGTTTCAGCTAAGGATGCCCACACAGCTTCACCATAGCGGTATACTTCTTCTGAAATCCCCAGTTCCTTATAAATATTTTTATTATCACTCAGCATTCCATCCTCCTATGTTCTTTTAGAGCGCTTTCACACACGATTCCATATATTCCAAGATCTGTAAGTCACAATAATGATAATCCTTTTTATTGATCCACAGCACATCCCGTTCCCGGGCAAACCAAGTAAGCTGCCTTTTGGCAAAATGCCTGGTATCCCGCTTGATCCGGTATACCGATTCCTCCAAAGTACATTTCCCGTCAAGATGATCCAAAATTTCTTTGTATCCAAGCCCCTGCATAGATACCATTTGACTGTGGCACCCCATATCCTTTAGCCTTTTTACTTCTTCCACAAGCCCTTCTTCCAGCATTCCATCCACCCGTCTTTCAATCTTCTCATAAAGACAGGATCTTTCGTCTGTTAAAACAAAATAACAAAAAGAATAGGGTGACTTGCGCTGCCGCTGCTGTTCATTATGCCGGGAAATGGGATATCCGTTGAGCTCCCAAAATTCCAGCGCCCGGATAACTCTTTTTTGATTATTGGGATGGATCAGCTTTGCAGAGGACTGATCCACTTTGGCAAGACACTGGTGGAGATATTCCGCTCCATATTGGGCAGCCTCAGTCTCCAATCTTTTGCGGATTTCAGAGTGGTCTTCCTCTTTTGAAAAGTCAATGTCATATAAAAGCGCCTGGATGTAAAACCCGGTTCCTCCCACAATAACAGGAATATGCCCTCTTTCATAAATCCCTTCAAGAGCTTGCGCTGCCAGTTGTTTAAAACGGGCAACATGAAACTCTTCCCAAGGCATAAGAATATTGATCAAATGATGGGGAATGCCGCACATATCCGCTTCCCTGATCTTGGCGGAACCGATATCCATATATTTGTAGACCTGCATGGAATCGGCAGAGACAATCTCACCGTCAATTCTTTTGGCCAGTTCGATAGATAGCGCGCTTTTTCCCACTGCGGTAGGCCCTGTCAATATGATCAATTTTCTCTTTTTATTGTAATCTGCCATATTTAAGTTATCCGTTTAAATTTTTTTTCGATTTCATATTTGGTCATGGAAATGATGGTTGGCCGTCCGTGTGGACAGTGATAAGGATCATCAAGTCCAAGCAGTTCATCGATCAAGGCTTCTGCTTCCGCCTGACTTAAGGAATGGTTTCCTTTTACGGCTGCTTTACAAGCCATAGACGCAAGTTTTTGCAAAATAACATCTGGTGTTCCTTTCATGGGATTATCCGCAATTTCATCCAGAATATCCAGAAAAAATTCCTTTTCACCATAGCCGTAAAGGTCTGCCGGCATGGACCGGATCATATAAGAACTACTTCCAAATTCTTCAAATTCAAACCCCATCAACCGAAAATGCTCCTGAAATTCTTGTAAAATCTCCTCTTCCCTTCCGGTAAGTGAAATTACGATGGGAGGATTCAGCTCCTGGGAAGAAACAGCTTTTGCTTCCAGTTCTTTCACAAGACGTTCATATTTTACTTTTTCATGAGCGGCATGTTGATCGATAATGAATAATTTATCTTTTAATGCCACCAGCCAGTAAGTATCGAAGATCTGTCCTAATATTTGACGATTGCTTCTGGATTCTTCTGAAAGGAATTTTTCATCGAACAAATCAAGCTGTATAGGGTTTTCTACGATGATCTGATCTGCAGCTTTGATCACATTAGCGTGGATTCCTGCATTTTTATCTTTATTTGCAGGAATTACATCGCCGATAATACGGTTAACAGTGGGTTTTGTAATGTTTTGCAAGAAATCCTGCACTTTGGGTTGCCCGGCCTGATAAGCGGCATTTTCCTCTGCAAGCATCATTGTCCGCTTTACTTCAAAGGGTTCCGGTGTTTTCTGAAGAAGCTGTACTTTTTCCTGGTCTTTAGTCAGCTTTACATCAGGAATCAATTCCATTTGACGTAGTTTCCCTGACACAGCTTTTGAAAGTTCTTCATACAGCTCCGCGCCCATCCGGATCCTTATTTCCATTTTAGCCGGATGGACATTCACATCTATAAACTCCTGATCCATCATAAAATGCAATACATAAAAAGGAAATTTATGCTGCATCAAATAGGCGTGGTATCCTTCTTCCATTGCTTTTGAAATCAGGCTGCTGTGCACATAACGACCATTTATAAAACAGATTTCATAATTCCGGTTAGCCCTGTTGATCTCCGGCTTTCCAAGATAACCGTTTACCGAAAAACCATTCCCTTCATAGGAAAAAGGAAGCAGGCCTTCCGTGATTTCCCGGCCATAGATTCGGTATATAACTTCCTTTAAGTCTCCGTTTCCCGATGTATGGAACCGCACCTGTCCGCCATTTACAAACTTAATGGATATTTCCGGGTGGGATAACGCAAGGTGTTCCATCATATCAGCAACATAGCTGCCTTCTGTCTGAGGCTGTTTTAAAAATTTTTTTCTTGCCGGAACATTATAAAATAAATTGCGGATCAGGAATGTCGTCCCGTCCGGAGCGCCTACCTCCTCGATCTCTTCCTCTTTTCCACCAGCAATGGCATAACGGACTCCGGTAAGTTCATCTGCAGTTTTGGTGATCACTTCCACCTGTGCTACCGCGGAAATACTGGATAATGCTTCTCCCCGGAAACCAAGGCTTTTCGTTCTTAACAGATCTTCAATAGAGGAAATTTTGCTGGTTGCATGGCGTAAAAAGGCTTTTTTAATTTGATTCTTTTCAATTCCACAGCCGTTGTCTGTAACTCTGATCAGAGAGATCCCTCCGTCTTTAATTTCTACCGTAATGGCGCCTGCTCCCGCATCAATGGCATTTTCGGTGAGTTCCTTCACGACATTTAGCGGACGGTCTACCACCTCTCCTGCAGCGATCTGGTCAATGGTATTCTGATTTAAGAGATTAATCTGCGGCATAATATTCCTTCCTACCATCTGTTCTTTAACTTATTTTGAAGACGGTACAATGTATTTAATGCATCAAGGGGTGTTAAATTTGAAACGTCAATTTCTTTTAACTCATTTAATACATCCTCATCTGTGACTGTGTCAAACAGGGACATTTGAGTTAAGTCAACTTCATCATATTTCACTGGTTTATGTTTTGAATCCTTTTGTTCAACTACGATACTTTGAACCTTTTCCAGTATATCATTATCCACAAGCTGTAATAGGATCTCCTTTGCCCTGTCAATCACCATATCTGGCACGCCTGCAAGTTTCGCCACCTGGATCCCATAGCTTTTGTCTGCGCCGCCACGGATGATCTTGCGTAAAAAAACAATATCATCTCCTTTTTCCTTCACTGCAATACAATAATTGTTCACATTGCTCATTTTACCTTCCAGCTCAGTCAGTTCATGATAATGGGTGGCAAAAAGGGTCTTCGCTCCCAAAAGCTTTTTGTTGCTGATATGTTCAATAACTGCCCATGCAATCGACAGCCCGTCAAAGGTGGAAGTGCCTCTTCCGATCTCATCTAGGATCAAAAGGCTGTTGGCCGTTGCATTTCTGAGAATATTGGCAACTTCGTTCATCTCCACCATAAAAGTACTCTGGCCACTTGCAAGGTCATCCGATGCGCCAACCCGGGTAAAAATACGGTCCACCAGACCGATATTGGCGGAGCTTGCAGGAACAAAACATCCAATCTGCGCCATCAGCACGATCAGCGCAACTTGTCTCATATATGTGGATTTCCCTGCCATATTGGGGCCAGTGATAACGGAAATGCAAAATTTATTGTTGTCTAAATAGGTATCATTTGCGATGAACATATCCCCGGATATCATCTGTTCCACCACAGGATGCCTTCCTGCTTTAATATCAATGATACCTTTTTCATTGATAGAAGGGCGCACATAACGTCCACGCTCTGCCAAAAGGGAAAAAGATGCAAACACATCCAGCCTGGCAATTGCTTTGGCTGTTCGCTGAATACGCTCCATTTCCCCTGCAATAGCATCCCTGACCTGGCAAAACAGATCGTATTCTAATCCATAAAGCTTGTCTTCTGCATTTAATATGGTATCCTCCAGCTCTTTGAGCCGTGCATTGGTATATCTCTCGGCATTGGTAAGGGTCTGTTTGCGGATATAATCTTCAGGAACCTGATTTTTAAAAGAATTGGTTACCTCATAATAGTAACCAAATACTTTATTATAACGGATCCTCAGGTTTTTGATCCCGGTCCGTTCTCTGTCCTCTTCTTCCAGCTTGGCAAGCCAGTCCTTTCCCTCTGTTTTGGCATGCCGCAAGGTATCGATAGTATGATCAAATCCGTCTTTAATGATGCCGCCTTCCCTGATCGTAATAGGCGGCTCGTCGATAATGGCATTTTCAATCAATGTGCAGATATCCCCAAGATCATCAATTTCTTCCTGGATTTCCTGTAACAGTTCCGCATCAAAATCTGCCAGTAGTGTCTTAATATGGGGAAGCATTTGCAGGGAATTGCGGAAGGCAATCATATCTCTGGGGTTTGCCGTCTTGTAACTGACTTTCCCTAAAAGCCTTTCCAGGTCATAGATTGGGTTTAAATATTCACGGATCTCATCCCGTCCAATTGCCTGGCCGGACAGAGCTTCCACGCTGTCAAGACGTTTCAGGATCTGTTCTTTATCAATGAGAGGCTGTTCGATGTACTGCCGCAGGCATCTTGCCCCCATGGCGGTGCGTGTTTTATCCAGAACCCCCAGCAAAGATCCTCTTTTTTGCTTTTCACGCAAAGTTTCCGTAAGTTCCAGATTCCTTCTGGTAGAGCTGTCAAGAAGCATGTACCTGCTGGTAAGATAAGGATACAAGTGGGTGATATGCTCCAGGGAAATCTTTTGGGTATCTGTAAGATACAACATTAATGCCCCTGCTGCGATCACTCCGGAGGGAAAATCCTCCAGCCCCATTCCCTGGAGGGTAGTCACATGGAAATGCTTTAGAAGACTTTTCCGGCATCTGTCTTCATCAAAAAAATGGGCGTCCAAAGGGTATACGGCTATGTTCATCCGGCCCTTTAAATCTGCCATGTCGATTCCGCTCACCAAAAAGGAATCATTGCAGATGATCTCACTGGGATGATATTTATTGATCTCATCTAACAGTTTTTTCATATCCTCAACTTCTGTAAGAAAATAATCCCCGGTAGTTACATCGGCAATGGATATCCCTGTTTTTCCCTGGGAAAAAGCAATGCTCATCAAAAAATTGTTTCGGCTCTCGTCCAGAGACTGGACATTTAAATTCGTACCGGGCGTAACGATTCTCACCACATCTCTTTTTACCAGCCCTTTGGCAAGCTTAGGATCTTCCACTTGTTCACAGATTGCCACCTTATATCCTTTAGAAACCAGCTTATTCAAATATCCGTCCACTGCATGATAGGGAATACCACACATTGGCGCTCTTTCCTCCAACCCACAGTTTTTTCCGGTCAGCGTAATTTCCAATTCTTTTGACGCCGTTAAAGCGTCCTCAAAGAACATTTCGTAAAAATCTCCCAGACGATAAAATAGTATGCAGTCCTTATATTCCTTTTTGGTTTCCAGATATTGCTGCATCATTGGTGTCATTTCAGCCATTTTTGCCTCCGTGTACAGCCCTCTTATGGCTGCATTTCTCCCAGGTAATAAAATCCGTGACATTCTTTCAAATAAACCGGCACTATTTTTCCTACCAGGCTTGGATCCCCCTTAAAATGGACAATCGTATTATTAGACAGCCTTCCTGTCACGAGGCTGCTATCCTGATCATTCACCTCTTCCACCAGAGCGTCCATTGTCTGTCCCAAAAAGCGCTGTACTTGTTCCCGCGCCGTGTCCTGAACCGTTTTGAGAAGCCGGTCGAAACCTTCTTTTACAACCTCTTCCGGCACCTGGTTTTCCATAGATGCCGCCGGGGTACCGGTACGTTTGGAATATAGAAAAGTAAATGCATTGTCGTATTTTACCTGTCTGACCATGTCAATGGTGTCATCTACATCGCAAGGTTCTTCTCCCGGAAACCCTACAATGATATCCGTTGTAATAGAAAGATCGGGTATCTCCCTATGCAGTTTGGAAACCAGCGCCAGATAATCTTCCCGGGTATATTTCCGGTTCATTGCCTTTAAAATCCTGGTAGAACCTGATTGCAGCGGTAAATGCAAATGGCGGCAGATTTTAGTGGATTTTTTCATTACCTGGATCAAGTCATCTGACAGATCCTTCGGATGGGAAGTCATAAAACGGATCCTTTCAAGCCCTTCTATTTTTTCCACCTCTTCAAGAAGCTGTGCAAAGGAAATCGGCTCGTCCAAATTTTTGCCGTAAGAATTTACATTCTGGCCAAGCAGCATGACTTCTATTACGCCATCCGCCACCAAGGCTTTAATTTCTTTGATAATATCCTGGGGGCTGCGGCTCCGTTCCCGCCCTCTGACATAAGGAACGATACAATAACTGCAAAAATTGTTGCAGCCAAACATAATATTAATACCGGATTTAAAAGGGTATTTACGTTCAGAGGGAAGATCTTCCACAATCTGATCCGTATCTTCCCAGATATCAACGACCATTCCTTTTGTTTCAAACATACAAACCAACAGCTCTGCAAATTTGTAAATGTTATGGGTTCCAAAAATAAGATCCACAAAACCATAGCTTTTTTTAAGTTTTTCTATCACAGCGCCTTCCTGCATCATGCAGCCGCACAGTGCAATCTTTTTGTGGGGATTTTTCTTTTTCATAGTGCCTAAATGCCCAAGGCGGCCGTAAACTCTTTGGTTGGCATTGTCTCTTACCGTGCAAGTATTGTAAATTACAAAATCTGCATTTTCATTTTCTGTCAGTTTGTAGCCCACCTTTTCTAAAATCCCTGAAAGTTTTTCAGAATCTCTGGCATTCATCTGGCATCCGAAAGTTATTACACAGCAAGATGGTTTCCGGCCAAGATTCCTAGCAAGTTCATCCACATATGTTTTTGCTTTTTCTATATAAGAATATTGACGGGCTGTTTCTTCTGCTCCTGCCAGCTTGTCTGTTATTTTCATGATCACTACTCCTTATTTATGATATAGGTGTATGCATTTCCGGATTTTCCACACCGCATAACTACCTGGAGATAATTTAAGATATGCAGCACTTTGGCAGCCGTTTCTTTCCTCTCCCCAATTACGTTTGCCAGCTCTTTGGCCGTAAAAGGTTCTGTCATTCCATCCGGAATCAGTTTTCGGTAATCCTCCATGCCCTGGATCCTCACTTCACCAAACAATTCCCCTGGGATCCTGTCATATCGCTCAGATCCCCGCTTTTTGTCTCTGCTCCATCCATTTAAAATCCGGTATTCCCGGATTTCCAAAAGAGGAAAACAAAAATGCAAATTAGGATCTGGCAGATAAGGCTTAATTTTGTATAACTCATAAAAAGCCCTGTAAACAGAGCCTTTTACCGTGCTTTTCCTGGGCTTTGAGCATTCCCCTGTCTCCTCATCAATCCACGAAAGGTACTTGACCTTTGGAACCGGGTAAACGATTGTTACCGGATAACAAGGCAGAAGCCTTTCCAGTTTGCTACGGATCCTATTAAAATTACCGGTCTGTATCTCTATAATTTCTTCTCCCGTAAAAATATCTGCCACAAAGCCATTTACCCGAACCTCCTGCATCGATCGGTCCGGCCCATAAAAATCCTTTAAAACCGCATGCAGCGTCTTCTCCTTATAAGTGCCAATGCCAGGCCTTTCCCTGACAGAACATAGGATATTGCTGCGGACGCGGTCAAAACGTTCCTGGTCCATTCTGTTTATTTCCTTTCAAGAAACAACTTTCTGGATATAAAATTGTATACCATGACCACACCTGTTGCAATAATAGTTGCTGCCATCACCATCAAGTCCTGCCCTATCAGCGTCTGCAAAGAACTGCTGTGCAGATAAATACCGTCTATGCAACAATACATAACAGCTTCATTGATCAAAAGGCCAATCGCCGATAAGATTAAAAAGACAGTGAACTCTTTCTTCTTGTCCATCTCTTTCTTATGCGTAAAAACAAACTTGATGCTCAAAAGATAGTTTACGATTGCAGAGATTACAAATCCTAAAAATTTGGAGATCAGGTAATGAACCCCCAGCAGGTTAGTAAATCCCGTAGTGATTCCAAAATCAATAAAAAAGCAAAAAAAACCCACAATTCCAAATTTAATGATCTGATCAATTAATTGTTTCATAATATATAACTCCTTAACATAAAAGCAGAATTGCCACATAGTGTATTATACATGACAATTCTACTTTTTTCATCATAAAAATTTAAACTTTAAAAATAAAGTTTTGGCAGCTTACCTATCAGTTATCACAATCGCACCCTTTATTTCTGGGTTCTTCACACCCACAGGTTGAACCAGGGTACGGGATAAAAGATCTGGAATCCATGCGTGATTCATTTCTGCATCCGCAGTCAGGGTTCCTGTCTCGATCCCTGTCTCTGTCTCGATCTCTATCCCTGTCACAATCCCTTCCCCTGTCAGAATCCCTTCTACATGGAGCTTTGTCCGGACATCCATCATCTCTTTCATCCATATTACAGCATCCGGATCTTCCGTTTGTGCAGCCACCCTGGCAGCAAAGCAGCAATAAAACTAAAATCAGACAATTCATAAATATATCACTCCTTTTTGGTATGATATATTATATGCACAAACACAAAAATCGTTAGCATCTTATCTTTTGCCGTTTTTCAGGATTTTTTTGCGGATATAAGCGAAGGTTTTGTCCTCTCCTTCTTTCGCAAGCATTACAAGCAGTTTTTCAAGAAGACGTCTTGTATCCGGGTGGAGTGGCGCCCTTTTCCTGCCTTTAGAATAATAGGCAAGGGGCGCGGCGCTGGTATAGTCCTTTCCATTATATACTTTACAGGCGGCAATCCGGTCCATCAGCATTTCCACTACATACTTTGCAGGCATAGGTGCAGGAGCCATTCCGCCATCAATGGATTCTGTGCTGTAATCAATCCAATATTCATAATGGTGTTTGTTTCTTCCCTTGTGATGAAGCCATGCAGAGGAATATCCGATTGCCTCCCGCTCTTTGTTATTGGGGCTGCGGTTCCCCTGAAAGTATTTTACGCCGATGAAAAATTCACTGGGACTGTACTTGGACATATCATGAAAGATTCCCTGTCTGTAAAGGCCAACCTTAAAACATCCTTCCATGACCAAATATTTGTGATACGTTATCGTCTTAAAATGTTTCCATATATTCATTTTCTTTTAACCTTGACTCCCTGTCCTTACATTCTGTCTGCGTCCCTTTTTCCGGGGACTTTGGGGAAGCGGCATCGACCGGTATACGGTGATGCTCCTTTCTTTCATTTCAATGATCATCTCTGTGTGCGGGATATCGGTATCTTCTTTTTCCTCTTCCCATTGGCAGACGGTGTCAAAAACTTTCTTCCAAACCTGCCCCTGCGGGAGCTTTGGAAGAGCCAGTTTGTGGGGTTCCCAATGCATATTGCAGGCAATATAAAAGAAAGGTTCGTCCTGGGCATACCAGCCACAGAGCATCGTTCCGAATATCCGGCTTACATAGCTGAAATCGGGCCTCCAAGCTTCAATTCCATGATAGGAAATATCTGGGTAGCCGCAGGATTTGGTATCCATTAATTGGAATTCCTGTTTCATGTGCAGGATCCTGTATTTTTGCCGGAGTTTAATTAGAAATTTCGTGTAAGTGAAAAGCTCCTTTGAAAAATCGGTTTGTTTCCATTCCACCCATCCGGTTCCATTGTCCTGGCAGTAACAATTATTATTCCCATATCTTGAATTGGCAAACTCATCCCCACTAAATAAAAAAGGGGTTCCCTGTGACAGAAAAAGGAGAGCCAATGCGTTTTTTATTTGTTTCAAACGCAATTCCTGGATAGATTTTTTTCTTGATTCACCTTCTATCCCACAATTCCATGTGTAATTGCGGTCTGTTCCGTCTCTGTTTTCCTCTCCATTTGCCTCATTATGTTTCCGCTCATAGCAGACACAATCATATAAAGAAAACCCATCATAATTGGCAAGGTAATTTACAACGCTATAGGCTTTGGGATTATAACGCTGGCAATTCAATACGGAGTTGACAAAACCTTCATCCCCTTTTAAAAACCTTCTGATATCATCTCTAAAGCTGCCGTTATCAAACGCAAAATTTCTGGCATCCTGATAGCGGCCGTCTAACCCGTCTTCAGGAATGTCGTCACACCAGATTTTAGTATCACATAAAAAGCCTTCCTGGGAAAGCATCCGAAGAGGAATATGAAACCCGCTAAGCCTGACTCCGTCAATGTGATAAATCGTTACCCAGTGTTTTATAATTTTGAGTATATCAGCCTGCTTCACATCCGCCGGAAAATAAAAGTGCATCATAACTTCAATTCCATTCCGGTGAAGTTCCTTTACCATGGATTTAAAAGAGAAAGAGGGTGAAGAACCCGCGCAGTAAGAGGCCTTAGGCGTAAAATAGTACCCTTTCTGGAATCCCCAGCAATTCAGCCTTGTCACGCTGATATCGCTCTTAACTTCCGTAGACGGTATGGAGTGTTTTAACGCAGATGGCGTCTCCATACACTCTTCATATTCATAGCAAGGCATTAAAAGCACTGCTGTAATGCCAAGTTCTTTTAAATGAGGGATCTTTTCGATAATTCCTTCAAAGGTTCCCCGGTGTTTTACCTTTGAACTTTTATGCATCGTAAAAGCCCTTACGTTCAGCCCGTAAATAATGGTATCCTCGTAAGGTATTTGAGGTGCAGCATCTCCTTCCCAGTCAAAAGTACTGGTTTCAATCCTGCCAGCAGGAATTCTTTTGGCTGTTTTGCCGCCACCCCATTTTTCCAATCCAGTGATCCTTAATGCATAAGGATCGGTGATTGCCTGATCACCATAATAATACTGATAACTACATGTAAATACTGACTCCCCTTCTATTTGAATGCCATAAAGATTTCCACATCGTCCTTCTTTTGAAAAGGGAATTTTCACTTTTTGCCCCTTGATGTTATAAAAAATTATGCCACATTCCTCATTGCCGGAGAACTCTGCTGCAAACCTGACTCCATTTGGGATAAAAGATATCCCAGGTTCAGATGGTTTAAAACAGCTTATTTTCCAATTCGAGTCCATTTGACCTCCTTATGAAGTTGTTCCAATTCCAATTCCATATTTTTCACGTTATTTATTTTACCACAAAAACCCCTTTTTGTGCAAAAAATTGTCAAACATTTTATTGCATAGATTGATGATGACTAGTAAAATAAAGAAGAAACCATCGAATTATCACTACAAAACCAAAGGAGATTTTCATGAGTAAAAAGGACCTCTCTCAGGGCGCAATGAACCAGCCTGAGAATAACGATGAAGAAATGACCGTAACACTTGACCTTGAGGACGGAAGTTGTGTAACTTGTGCTGTTATCACGATTTTGTCTGTAGAGAAAAAGGATTATATCGTTTTACTTCCCCTTGCTGAAGATGGGGAAAACCATGACGGAATGGTATGGTTCTATCGGTATTTCGAGAACGAAGCAGATCCCAATGAAGAACCTGTTCTTGAGTATATTGAAGATGACGAGGAATATGATATGGTATCGGATGCATTTGATGAATATCTGGATAATGTAGAATTTGATGAGCTTATTGATGAGGAATAAGCCCTTTCAAATATCTGGATAAGGTTCGCCCCCGTTCTCTTGTATAGTAAATTTCCAATTCATTTCTGGCTCTTGTAATGGCAACATACAGGAGCCTTCTTTCTTCTTCTAACGCATCCTTTGTCACACACCGTTTCCCTGGAATGATTCCTTCATTGACATCAGGCAGGAAAACACGGTCAAATTCCAACCCTTTTGCAGCGTGCATCGTACATAATTGAATCCCTTTTTCCGGAATGTCTTCATGATGCTTGGGAGAAAAAGTTTTTTCTTTCTCTTTTAAAAATCTATGTATATCCGTTCCCGGAACATATTCTCCAAGTATGGTCTGGATCTGTTTGGCCTGCATAAGCCACATGGATTCCTGCTTCTGGTCAAATGCCTTATCTTTTAAATAGCGGTCATATCCCATTGTGCTGCGGAACAGGGAAAGAGCCAGAAACGAGTTGAGCCTGCCTGCAAGTTTCAATTGTTCCCAAAATAATCTGATTTTGTACAAATGATCCGCATTATTCCTATAATACCTTTCCAAATCACATAACATTACTTTTTCTGTAGGAAATGCATCGCGAAAAAGAAAACGGTTCGGTTTGTTCATAAACCGAAGCAAATCACACCGCCTGTTTCCAAGATAGATGAAAGAGAGGAAGGAGGTCATGTCTTCCATGATGAAGTTTTCAAATAATTTGGCGCCGGAACTTTGCATTCCCAGAACCGGAAGATTGGAAGATCGCAGAAGTTCCCCATATTGCACGGTTTCCATATTGGTACGGAGGATAATGGCGGTATGGAAACATTCAGCAGGTTTTAGCTGCTTTAACCTCTGAATAAGCCAATCCTCCTGCTGTTTTCTGTTGTCAAATGCCTTCAAATTAACTATGGCTTCCGGCCTCATAGGGTAAAATTTCTTTTCAAACCTATTTTTATTTTGGCAGATCATCCGATCCGCCAGGGCCACAATCTCCCTTCCACTGCGATAATTTTCTGTCAGCATAAATTGCTTTCCCATTGGATAATCTTCCAAGAACTGTTTCATGATCCCTGGCGATGCGCCCCGGAACCCGTAAATTGCCTGATCGTCATCTCCAACTACAAACAGATTATCCTTCGGCGCTGCTAATAATTTTAATACTTGATATTGGGGAAAATTAATGTCTTGGAACTCATCGGCAAGAATATACTCAAACTGCATTTGATACTGTTTTCTAGTTGCATGTTTGGTAGAAAGGAGTTCCAGACATTGTATGATCATATCATCAAAATCAATCAATCCCTGTTCCTTTAAATATTGTTCATATCCCTTCTTTATTTCCAGATATTGTGCATATGGAAGGTTGCATACCGTTTTTTCTTCTTCCTGACCGCTGTGTTTCATTGGGATTGGTTTTGGCAGATTTTTCGACCTGCTGATTTCACTAATGACTTCTGTGATTAGATCGTTATTATTTTGGTTTCCCAACCCTTTGTTTGATAAAATCTGACCTATTAACTCTCTTTTTGCAGATTCCCCGATCAAGGAGAGTGACCCTTTTACAGTCTGTCTTAAAATTTGCCAACAAACACTGTGAAACGTGCCAAAGTGCACTTTTTCATATTCGGTACTTTTTTGTAAAACATTAAGCTCCGCCTTATAGCGGCTGCACATTTCCTGCGCGGCAGCTTTTGTGTATGTGATTACCAGGATTTTTTCAGGAGATACCTGACAACGATAAACAAGATTAAGGATTCGGTGAATGATAGTGAAGGTTTTTCCACTGCCGGGACCAGCGATTACCTGTGCCGGTCCTGACAGATGATCAATTGCCTGCTTTTGCAGTTTACTGGGCTCTCTCAAGAAGTTCTATGCCCTTTCTGATTCTATTTAAGGATTCTTCCTTGCCGAGAAGTTCCATGATTTCCGTAGCCCCTGCCGGCGTCATTTGTTTTCCAGATACCGCCGTTCTCACTGGCCATAGCACATAACCGTTTTTGTATCCTTTTTGCTCAACAAAAGAAATGAACAACTGATACAAAGCGTCGTTACTGTAATCTTCCTGTTCCTCCAAAAGGGGAAGAAGCTCTTTTAATACCTGGATGGAAGATTCTTTGGTTGTTTTCATCTTTTTGTGGCAGTACATTGCCGTATCATACTCTGGCAGTTGGTTAAGAAAATCAACCAGTCCAGGGATATCCGGAAATACTTCGATCCGGGTTTTGACCATGGACGCAATTTGATGAAGATCCATATCCTTGGGAACTGCCTGTTCGATATAAGGCTTTGCCATTTCAAAAAAGCGGTCGTCTTCCATAGCTTTCATATATTCCCCGTTCATCCATTTTAGCTTCGTGTAGTCAAATACTGCTGGGGACTTAGATATATGATGATAATCAAAAGCCTTTGCAAGATCTTCCAAAGAAAAAATTTCCTTGTTGCTGTCTGTGGGACTCCATCCCAGCAATGCCACAAAATTGACCACTGCTTCTGTCAAAAATCCCTGTTCAATCAAATCTTCGTAGGAAGAATGCCCACAACGCTTACTAAGCTTATGATGTTCTTCATCTGTAATCAAGGGGCAATGCACATACACAGGAACATCCCAGCCAAACGCTTCATACAAACGATTGTACTTAGGAGA
This sequence comes from uncultured Lachnospiraceae bacterium, assembly GCA_910585005.1. GTDB lineage: Bacteria > Bacillota > Clostridia > Lachnospirales > Lachnospiraceae > Suilimivivens. Next base: position 205,352 of record CAJUCN010000004.1, read on the forward strand.
CGAAGAAAGATATTCATTCCCCCTTACCACATGAGTGATCCCCATTAAATGGTCATCTACCACATTTGCAAAATTATAAGTGGGATATCCATCAGACTTAATAAGGATCATATCATCAAGTTCCGCATTATCCACGGTGATGTCCCCATAGATCTCATCATGGAAGGTGGTTGTCCCCTCCGCAGGATTATTCTGTCTGATCACATAAGGGATCCCTGCATTTAACTTTTCTTCTACTTCTTCCTTGGTCAGGGAAAGACAGTGTTTATCATAGACGCTAATCTCCTTCCCTTCTACGATCTGTGTCTTTAAGGAAGCCAGACGCTCTTTGTCACAAAAACAGTAATATGCTTTTCCTTTTTCAACCAGCTTTTTCGCATATTCCAGATAGATTCCCTGCTTCTGGCGTTCTGACTGCACATAAGGCCCTACGCCTCCATCTTTATCTGGTCCTTCATCATGCACAAGCCCTGTCTTTTCAAGTGTTCTATATATGATATCTACAGCGCCTTCCACCAAGCGTTCCTGATCCGTATCCTCAATCCGGAGAATAAAGTCTCCATCCTCATGTTTCGCAATCAAATACGCATAAAGCGCTGTTCGTAAATTGCCCACATGCATCCGTCCCGTAGGACTTGGGGCAAATCTTGTTCTAATTTTTGTCATATTTTTCCTCTTCTTTCCTTATATCAATCCAATGTTTCCATATCGGGAATTTTTTTATCTGCCGAAGCTTTAAATCCGGCCACCTCTTTCATTGCCTGCGGGATAGGGATATTTGTACCTGCACCTGCAATACATCCGCCAGGGCACGCCATTCCTTCTATCAGGCATCCGTTCTTCTTTCCTGCTTTGGCCAGCATTAAGATCTTTTTGCATTCCGTAAGGCTTTCTGCATGTTCAATATTCACATCAACATCCGGATAATACTCCGCAATGCATTCTTCTATGGCACTCGCCACGCCTCCCGCAACTCCGTATCCTCTGCCGGCGCCGGTAGCATTATTTAGCCGGTCATGCGCTTCTACCGCTTCGGGCAGCAGCCCTTTTGCTTCAAACATTCCCGCCAATTCTTCAAAAGTAATTACAAAATCAACATCTGAACGAACGGTTCTTCTTGACGCTTCCAGTTTTTTGGATGCACAAGGCCCTATAAAGACAACGCTGGCATCCGGATGGTCTTCCTTGATCTTCCGGGCAGTAGCTACCATTGGCGTCAATGCGTTAGAAATCTTGTCAATGATTTCCGGGAAAAATTTCTTAGCCAGCATAGACCATGACGGGCAACAGGAGGTAAGCAAAAATGGCAGTTTTCCCGTAGTTACCTCTTTCACATAATGCTCTGCTTCTGCCATTGCTCCCATGTCAGCGCCGATTGCTGTCTCATATACATCAAAAAACCCCAGTTCCTTTAACGCTTCCTTAATCTTATCAGGCGTTGCATCCTTCCCAAACTGCCCCACAAAGGCAGGAGCCACCTGTGCAATGATCTTTCTGCCCGACTGCATAGCACGGATAAGCTGGAAAATCTGGGATTTATCCGCTATTGCGCCAAAGGGACAACTCACCATACACTGACCGCAGGACACACAAAGATCCGTATCAATGTATGCCCGTCCTTTTTTGTCACTTTTAATGGCATTTACCCCGCAATGTGCAAGACAGGGACGGACTTGATGGGATATGGCATCATAAGGACAGACCGATTTACATTTTCCACACTTGATGCATTTATCCTGGTCAATCACTGAATGGCCGTTCTTCATGGAAATTGCCCCTTTAGGGCAAACTTCCTTACAAGGATGAGCAACGCAGCCCATACACTTATCAGTCACTTCATAACGGTTTTCCGGACAGGCATTACAAGCAGAAGGGATCACCTGCATTAAGGGCGGCTCATAATACTTTTCGTCGATATTGCTTTCTTCCAGCCCCTGGGTCACATGGACAGGCATATTCTCCGGCCTTAAGGAAAGCCCCATAGCAAGCCTGATCTGTTCCCTCACAATTGCTCTTTCCCGATAGATACTTTCATATTCAGATTCATCGTAATCTACAATCTTATAAGGAAGAGCTTCCACATCATCCTTCAAATTTTGAGAAGTGTAGGCAAGATTTGCCACTTCTTTAAAAATACGCCTTCTGTTTTTTCGTACCTGCGTGTCGATTCCTCTCATAATTTCCCCTATGCTTCCTGCAAATATAAATGAATACCAATCTATTTTTACACAAACCCACATGGAAGTCAACACCTCTGCTGGTCCATAACCAGAGAAAAGATAACGTTTATAAAAATAAACTTCCTATCTGAAATACCAACGTAGCGGCAAACCATGCCAATCCAATCTGGAACAACACAAGCTTTAATGTAAATTTAGTATCTCCGCTTTCCTTGCGTATGGTTGCCATTGCTGCCGCACAGGGGACATACAAAAGTACAAAAAGCATCATGCAGTATGCATTTAATGGTCCAAAGGAAGGGTCAATGCTTTTTAGGTTAGCAATAACCGTATCTATACTCGCAGATGCCTGTGTGCTTCCTATGCCAAAAAGTACCGAAAAACTAGATACCACCACTTCTTTTGCAGAAATTCCCGCAATCAGGGATACTATGATCTGCCACATGCCAAGTCCTGCCGGATCCATTACCGGCTCCAACCATTTACCCACCATTGCTCCAAAACTTTCTGATGGATCTGTTACCATGCCTGTTACACCAAAATTGAGAACTATCCAGATAAGAATCGATGCTATAAATATTGTGGTTCCTGCTTTGGATAAATAATCCTTTAGTTTATTCCACACATAAATCCGGATCGTTCTGGCATTTGGCCTTTTGTACTCCGGAAGTTCGATCAAAAGGCTGTCATTGGTTTTCCCCTTTTCAAATATATGAAGGATCTTGGCAATCAGGATTGCAACCACCATACCAATCACATACATGGAAAATGCTGCAATATGGGCATACTTTCCAAAAAACATTCCTGAAAAAAGAACATACACCGGCAATCGGGCGGAACAGGACATAAACGGTGTAATGATCATAGTCCTTCGCCTGTCTTTTTCCGTTTCCAGCGCCCTGGAAGCCATGATCGCCGGAACCGTACAGCCAAAACCTAAAACCATTGGAAGAAATGCCTTTCCTGAAAGGCCTGCCCTGCCCATAATCCCATCCATGACATAGGCAACTCTGGACATATAGCCGCTATCCTCCAAAACAGCCAGCGCCAAAAAAAGAATGGCGATGTTAGGAATAAAAGTAAGAATTCCCCCTACTCCCGCAATGATCCCATCTACGATCAGGGATCTGAGCCAACAGGCAGCGTGAATCTGCTCTAAGAAACTGTTTACACTGCCAGAAAAAATCTCTAAAAAGGTTTCAAAGTACCCTTTCATCCAATCGCCGATCATAAAGGTAAAGAAAAATACGAACGCCATAATACACAAGAATACAGGTACGCCCCACAAAGGATGCGTCAGGATGCGATCTGCCTTATCTGTGCTGTCCTTTCGCTTTTTACGGTAAAACAGCACTTCTTTTATAATATGTTCAATGAATTTATACTTCGTCTGAATAATTTCCTTTTCATAACTCTTGTCTACAATATTGCTGACTTGGATAGGGTGCTCATTCCTCACATCCTCATCATCTTCAAGCAGCTTGATCGCATGCCATCTGACGGAGGAATGGGTGGGATAATGGGCCTGCATAACGACAGAAAGCTTGTCTATCTTGTTTTCAATATCTTCACTGTAGGAAAGCACATCCCCCTTGGACCCTTCTTCATAATGATGGATAACCGCATGGAGTAAGATATCCAGCCCTTTCCTTTTAGCTGCAGAAACCGGAACCACCGGAATGTCCCCCAAAAGTTCCGGAAGGCGGTGGAGATCGATCTCCATCCCTCTTTCCTCCACGATATCCATCATATTAAGGGCAAGCACTACCGGTTTTCCCAGTTCCAAAAGCTGCAATGTGAGATAAAGATTTCGTTCCAGAGAAGAAGCGTCAACCACATTGACGATCACCTCAATATCATCATCCATCACACAGCTCCTGGTCACCTTCTCTTCAATAGTATAACAGGTCAGGGAATAGATTCCCGGAGTATCCACCAGCGTTAGGGAAACCTCTTCATACTCCGCTTCCCCTTCGATCTTCTCAACAGTTACGCCCGGCCAATTTGCAACCTTAAGCTTTGATCCGGTAATCGCATTGAATAAAGTTGTTTTCCCACAGTTGGGGTTTCCCACAAAGGCTACATGTACTGTCTCACTGCCGTTCATCATCAGCCCTCCTCCACTTCAATGCCCTGGCTAATATGTTTCCCTACTGCAAGCCTGGTTCCTCTCACCCGGATAATCAATGCTCCATTTTTCTTCCGGTTCAGCACAGTGATAACCGTCCCATCATTTAAGCCAAGGGCCTGTAGCCTCCGGGTGATCCCTTCTTCAACATAAAGACCTTTTATCTCGTAACTTTTTCCTTTTATGCCTTCAAACAAGGACATCTCTTCCACCTCTTTTGTCAGATAAAATGAATCAAAACCATTAAATCACAAAGTATAGTTCTTTGCAATATATAATGGTTAATTACAATACCCAAATATCTTCTCAGTGAACAAAGGAAAAATTGATAAGTTTTAGTTTATCTGTGGGATTTTCTGACAAAAAAGACGTCAGGGGGGAACTGCAATGACACCCTATCATACTATAATATTAAAATACAAATCACTTTATGAGAGGATTATTATGCAGGACTACAGTTTTAATGAATATTTTGACCGTTTCCCCTTGGCAATGGCATATGTTCCATGGCAGCATCTCACCAATATTTTTGAAAATTTGGATGAAGCATACAAAACCGGCACTATTTTCCCTGAATTGGAAAAACCTTTTACAGGAAGGAGATGTGTGAAATGAACAACAGAATGAATTCTGAAAGAGAACAACTCTTTCATGACATAGGTGTAATTGATTTCGTTATAGTTGAAATGACGGAATACCTTGACACACACCCTACTGATAAGGAAGCTATGGATTATCTAAGTCACTATGTCTGCATGAAAAATCAAGCTATGCGTGAATATGCTACAAAATTTTCCCCCCTGCGGATAGCCGATACCGATAGCAGCAATCACAATGAATGGAAATGGGCAACCGATCCATGGCCCTGGGAAGGAGAATGTTAATTTATGTGGAGTTACGAAAAAAGATTACAGTTCCCTGTAAATATCAAAAAGCCAAATGCCAACCTTGCACAAGTCATCATCAGTCAGTTTGGAGGACCTGACGGCGAACTGGCCGCCAGTCAGAGATATTTGTCACAGCGTTATAGCATGCCTTATCGGGAAGTTGCCGGAACACTCACAGATATCGGCACGGAAGAATTAGCTCATATGGAAATGGTATCTGCTATTGTGTATCAGCTTACCAAAGATTTGTCCATGGAGGAAATTGAAGCCAGTGGATTTGACAAGTATTATGTAGATCATACAACAGGCTTATGGCCTCAAGCTGCTGGAGGGGTTCCCTTTAATGCCTGTGTATTTCAATCTAAAGGGGATGCTATTACAGATTTGTTTGAGGATATGGCGGCAGAGCAAAAGGCACGAACTACCTATGATAATATTTTACGTCTTGTAAGAGATGAACCTGATGTATACGAACCGATCAAATTCCTTCGTGCACGCGAAATCGTTCATTTCCAGCGTTTCGGTGAAGCAAACCGGGGAGATTGTAGTAAATCGAATCACACAAAATACAATCACTAAGACGCATACCCACACGCCCCTCAAAGCTGTGGACTTCGGCTTTCGCACGAAAAGAAAGGACAAGCCTATAATGCCAGTATTCAGAGTAGAAAAAGTCAAAGATTATACGATTATGCCAAACACCCACTTACGCAACCGCCAGTTATCCCTACGGGCAAAAGGATTGCTCTGTCAAATGCTCTCCTTGCCCCCGGAATGGAATTTTACCCTGCAAGGGTTAGCTTATATCAACAAAGAGGGGTTAGACGCTATTACAACGATTATACACGAACTGGAGCGGGCAGGATATATTACCCGCAACAGAATACGCGATGAAAAGGGATTGTTTCGGGAAATGGAATATACTGTCTATTCTTCCTCAAAGCTAAATGACAGTTTTGGCAATAATCCAATCACGGAAAACCCAACACCGGATAATCCAACATTGGATTTTCCAACGCAGGGAAAACCAATGCAATAAAATATAGATATATAAAATACTAAAGAATAAATTACAGAATGATAAATTATCTATTCCTTTCCTATCCGTTCTTTTGATTTTTAATTAGATTATCCCTATCGCATGAGGGGAATGGAAGGGAAAAGAGGTTGATACAACATAGATATTCATTTATGCCTTAATTACCCTTTATCAATGGCAAACAGCCAAGTCAAGGATTTACCGCTTTAGCGGCGTTTACGTCCTTGACTTGGCTGTTTGGCGTTGATAGTCTGGGAAAGGCATAAAGAAGAATTTGCCGGGCTTGTGTTCCTGCCTGCTGAAGATATGGAGTAATTGAAACGCCGGGGAATGGCACTGTATAAGCTGCCATTCCCCGGCGTTTTATTTAATTTATCACATTTGATATGCCATTTCTTTTACTATTTTAAGAAAATTACGGGAATTAGGACTATTTGATTTTTTCTTATAAAATACCCCATATGATATTGGTGCTGTTTCTTGCAACGGAATATAGGCAATATCAGAGCTAAACGAAACATTTTCGGGCAATATCCCCAAACCATATCCCGCTTTTATTAGAGTAATCATTACTTGTAGATTTTCACAGTAATAAATCATATCGTATGTAAGAAAATGCTCTATGTGATGTTGTATATCTGCCACTTTAGTCGGGATTTCATATGAATTACAAATAATATTTTTTTGTGAAACAATATCATTTATAGAAATACCTTTTTGTTCTGCAATTTTAGAAAACGCCGGAACAGCACAACATATCTTCATTCTTGCAAGTTCTATATAAGAAAAACCATCACGCATTGGTATATCATCTTTAAATGCAAAAAGAAAATCAATCTCTCCATGAATAAATAAGTTTAAAATAGACCTATGTGGAATAATCCTTAAAAACGGGTGCAACTCTGGGTTACTTTGCCTGCACTTAGAAAGGACTTTTGACAACAATACCATATCTGCTTCATTACTACACCCAATGGATAAAATTTGTATATTAGACTGTTCGTGATTTCTAATTTTTGCAGTTGCAAATTGCAGTTTCGTATAAATCTCCTTTGCGTCATTCAAGAAACTAATTCCCGCAGGTGTTAAGGTAACTGTCCGTGTAGAACGGTGTAAGAGTTTTGTTCCTAATTCTGTTTCAAGCGCATTTATCTGACGTGAAACAGCCGATTGCGTGATGTTTAGAATTTCAGCCGCCCTTGCAAAATTAAGATTTTCAGCTACTTGAATAAAACTTTCTAACTGTTGAGTATTCATCTTTTATCTCCTATTATTGCGTTTTTATCATCAATAATACCATTATTTCACTTCTCTTTCAAGCCCTCATATGCTTTAATTTATTTTGTAAACAAACATTTTGATAACTAAGAAAGGGGGTGGATTATGAGCGATATTCAATATACAAAATGGATATTAGGATTATCTAATCAAATTCGCCGTGCATTTAATGTTTCAACAGATAATAAAGGCGCACAAACCCGTATCCTGTATTTTGTACTGACAAATTATCCGAAAAGGGAGATTTACCAAAAGGATATTGAAGAAGAATTGAATATCCGAAGTTCCAGTATTTCAGTGCATTTAAAGAAAATGGAAGAACATGAGATGATTATTCGGGAAAAAGTTCCGTTTGATGACCGTTTAAAAAAAATTTGTCCCACTTCTGCAACTATAAAGATGAAAGAAGATGTTGACAAAGATATTCAGTCATTAGAAAACAGAATGATTTCCGGCATTAGTCAAGAAAGCCTAAATACTTTTGTTGAAGTGGTTCAAAAAATGATTAAAAATATGGAGGTAGAAAATGAACAGTAAGACAATCACGAAAGGAAACCCTTTAGAAACAGAAAAAATCAGCAAACTAATTGTGACATTTGCCATTCCCAGTATTATTTCTATGGTTGTCAATGCGTTATACAATATTGTTGACCAAATTTTTATTGGGCAGGGTGTAGGTTATTTGGGTAATGGTGCAACAAATGTTATTATGCCATTGACCGTTATTGTTATAGCACTTTCTCTGCTTGTTGGGGACGGAGCAGCCGCATATTTGAGTTTAAAATTAGGAGAGGGCAACGGAAATGCAGCGGCAAAAGGTATCGGGAATGCTCTTTCCGCAACAGTTTTAATTGGCATTATATTATGTATTGTTTTCAACGTATTTTTAAAGCCTTTGTGTATTCTGTTTGGTGCAACAGAAGATATTCTGCCGTATGCAATGGATTATGGCAGAATTATCTCTTTTGGTGTACTGTTTTCTGCCATTGACTCAAGCATGGCAGGCATTATCAGAGCTGACGGCAATCCTAAATACAGTATGGCAGGCTTGTTAATTGGCTGCATTACGAATATTATCCTTGATCCAATTTTCATTTTTGTTTTTCATTGGGGAGTAAAAGGCGCTGCATGGGCAACTATTTTAGGGCAGATATTTAATGCGCTTTTATATATTGCTTACCTCAGAAAATTTAAAAGCATTAAATTAGACAAAAGTTGCTTTGTTTTCAATAAAAAGGTGTTAATTAAAGTAAGCAGTCTCGGAATATCCAGTTTCATTACTCAAATTGCTATTGTATTAGTAATGGCAACCACAAACAATATATTGGTATCTTATGGTGCAAAATCAGTATATGGTTCAGATATTCCTTTAACAACGATTGGCATAACTATGAAAGTAAATCAAGTTGTATCTGCCATCATAATAGGATTATCCACAGGCTCACAGCCAATTTTCGGATATAATTATGGCTGCGGTCAAAAAGACAGGGTAAAGCAGACTTACCGCATTATCCTATCAGTTGCCACAGTATTCTTAATATTGGCTTTCTGCATTTTCCAGTTTATGCCTATGAGTATTGTAAAACTTTTTGGTTCGGAATCTGACTTATATAATGAATTTGCCATAAAATGTTTTAAAATATTTCTTTTAGCCTGCCCTATAAATGGATTACAAATGGTAACAGGAATATTTTTTCAAGCAATCGGGAAACCGACACAGGCAACTATATTGTCTTTAACCAGACAAATCATTTATCTTCTTCCTGCAACCATTTTATTACCAACGATATTAGGAGTAGAGGGTGCTTTATGGGCTGGACCAGTTGCGGACGGATTAGCTTTTATTACGGCTCTTATCATGTTGAAAATATATTGGAAAAAACTTTAAAAAGGAGGTTATCTATTATGCAGAAAAAAATTATCACTATTAGCAGAGAATGTGGAAGCGGCGGACATACAATCGGGCAAGAACTTGCAAAAGAATTAGGTATACCAATTTATGATAAAGAAATTATAAGCATGGTGGCAAAAGAAAAAGGGTATACAGAAGAAATCATTGAAAATAAGGGAGAACATATGACAGGAAGTATGCTGTTTAATCTTGTCAATAATTTGTCCCACGCAAATTCAATTCTTTCCGGCAACAATATATCATTACAGGATGAAATATACTTTTCGCAGGTAAAGGTAATCCGTGAATTAGCAGATAGAGGGGTTTGTGTCATTGTTGGACGATGTGCAGACCACATATTAAAAGAATACCCAAATTGCTTAAATATCTTTATTCATGCGGATTTAGACTTTAGAATAAAACACTTAATGGAACAGGATCACATATCAAGCGAAGAAGCAAAAAAACGTATCAGCAGTACGGATAAAGCACGCTCCTATCACTATCAATATTATACCGAAAAGAAATGGGGAAATTCCCAAAACTATCATCTATGTTTGGATAGCGGGACACTCGGAATAGAAAAATGTGTATCAATAATCGAAAATATATGTATTGATTAGTAATGCAATAATTTACAACAGGTGGAAACATGGGAAAATTACTGTTGCTGACACTTGATGAACAAGAAGAAAAAGTGATTGATAAAATCATTTCAGCATTAACCGACTGCATACAACTTGAAGTTATGCAGACTGTCCCCGCCCCCATTCTATCTTTTCCGGGACTGGAAATAAGGCAGAACCAACACCGGGTATTCCAAGACGGGGAGGAAATAAACCTTACCCGTCTTGAATACAGTACCCTTGTATTCC
>CAJUCN010000005.1:0-20179 GCA_910585005.1 uncultured Lachnospiraceae bacterium
TCCATGATGACAATGTCTACTGCAAATATTATGAAGTGGTCTATATCCTTTTCCACATGGGGCTGCGGATTTCAGAGTTCTGCGGGCTGACTTTGCGGGATATTGACCTGGAAAACAAAATCCTCAACATTGACCACCAGCTCCAGCGGACTGCGAACATGAAGCTGGTGATTGAATCCACGAAGACAAATGCGGGTACGAGGAAACTGCCCATGACGGAAGATGTGGCGCAATGTTTCCGGGGCATCATTGAGGACCGGGAAGCGCCAGGGAATGAGAAGATTATAGGCGGATACACGGGATTCCTGTTTTTGGATAAGAATGGGAACCCGGAAGTGGCAATGCACTGGGAGCATCGTTTCAATCATATAGTCAAACGGTACAATGAGATTTACCGGGTGCAGATGCCGAACATCACGCCCCATGTCTGCCGTCATACCTACTGCAGCAACATGGCAAAGTCGGGCATGAACCCAAAGACGCTCCAGTATCTGATGGGGCATAGCGATATCGGGGTGACGCTGAATACATACACGCACCTCGGACTGGAGGATGCTGCGGATGAACTGAAGCGGATGGAGGATTTGGAAACAGCAAGGAAGGAACTGGAAAAGGCGAAGGGTGAAAAGCCTGTATCGCAGAAAATGTTCCGGGCAATTCGATAGAGGATGGCAAGGCGCTCTGCTTCACGGTAGGGCGTTTTCTTAATTTTCAGTAAAATATTATGGAAATATCTTGTGATTATCAACCAAACGGTTTATAATAAATATATCAGTGGAGGTGAATCATGACAACATCAGATATGGTAAGAGAGTTGTGTGAGAAACAGAACATTAGTCTTGCGGAGCTTTGCAGACGTATTGGTCAGACCCCGCAGAATTTTAATAAAAAACTGAAACGAGGCACAGTTTCTTTCGAGGAAATGCTAGCAATTGCAGAGGCGTTGGATGTCGGGTATGAGCAGGCATTTGTGCTTGCTGACGGAGAAAAAATAGGTATGTATGAAAATGTAAATGGAGAGGAAATGTGTAATGAATGAGAAGCAATTTTTAAAGACGATGATAGAAACTGTGAAATACGATGATGATTTTCAGAATAAAGATGATATATTGGGAATCCTAAGGTACTCTATTGTCACTTTTGAAAAAACTGGGGCCTTTACTTATGTGCCTAATCAAAGGCAGGAATATATGCGTTTAAGAGTACCCATTCCAATGCTGAAAAAAGCAAAAGAGTATAAAGATATTTTTTATGATTTAGCAAATGATATTTATATTCCAAATGATGACTATGATTTGTACGGAGTTGATATTAGACCAAAGTTGGTGGAATTGGAAGATGATGGACAAACCGAACATGATGTTGCCTTCGATGAAATCAAAGAAGTTATCGTTCAAGGCATACGAAATGCAAAGTACACTATTTGGGCTGCAGTTGCTTGGTTTTCAGATCGGGATATTTTTCAAGAACTGCTTGCAAAGAAAAAGCAAGGAGTAAATATTAGAATTATTACATCAAATGAAAAGTCTAATATGACTTTGATGGGAGAATTGGAAAAGAATTTTGATGTAGTAAAAGTTCCACTCAAAGGTGCATACTTGTCTAATCGTTTGCACGATAAGTTTTGTATTATAGACTTTGAATTTGTAATGCATGGTTCATATAACTGGAGCAAGGCAGCACAGTATAATGATGAAACTTTAGCAACAGCATTAGATAGAGATTTTGTAAAGAAATTTGCTGATGAATTTATGAGACTTTACAATGGATACAATGGAGAATTTGCTTGGTAAGAGCAACATTATTTTGCCAATTGTGAGGAGGTGCAGGTGATGGATAAGTTTATTGAGTTTATGCAAAATGCGTGGGTTATAGGTATTGCTGGAGGAACTATAAGCGGAATAATAGTCTATTACATTACAGTCTATGTTTTGGACAGGAAGAAAAAGAGTGACCATAGAAGGAATATTACATATGCAAACAATGCAGTATTAGATGTCTTAAGACCCTATATTGCAAACTCTGGATTGCCGAATAAAAAAGAGTTGGAAACAATAATAAATTCAATATCAAGGCAATATGGTGTAAAGCATGATGAAATGAATTCTGTCTCTACCTTTTATGAAGATTTAGTATTGGAGTTTATAGGGAACTTATATATCCCAGGCGAGGTAAAAAAGAAAAATATTGAAAAACTGTTAGAGAATATCGATATTCTAAAAAATGAGACAATAGTTGAATCTGAACAGGCTCAGGCACAGGTGGCTAAAGGAAAAACAGTTCAAGTAATAGGTATTTTAGTTGGAGCATTATCAGTAATAGTTTCCATTTTGGCTGGTGCAATTGCGAGTGGTAGTGGAAAGGGTAGTTTTAACCTTATTGTTGGAATAATAAGTGCTTTTTCCGTTATTATAACAATGGTTTTAGCTGTCTGGTCTTATTTAAAAACTAATAAGAGTTCAAAAATATATAGAAATCATGGTAGTAAAATTAAAGGCTATGTTGTAGATCGAGACTATTTAAGAATGCAGAATTGTGGAACAGATATGAATGATGCGTTTAATGACTATTTTTCTTTTATAAATTATTTTAAGGAAGATGAATGATATGTATGCGAAACTTGAAACATTATGGAATGAGATGATAAAAGAAGCTGAGCGTAGCAGTAAAACTGATGAAAATACTATTCTCAATAAAGAAAGAAAAATGGTTTTTCAGAAAATATTTGAGGAAATTTATAATAAAATCAAAAGTCAAAATATGAGGAATGAGGTAGTGTTTTTAGATAGACATAAAGTAGCTGCAATTATCATTTGTTCGGTTATAAAAACAAAGATTTTTGAATGTCGAATTATAGATGAGAATGAGGTGTTTTTAGGAAATTATTGCTTGGCATTATCTGCGGGTTTGTCATATTTACAATATGAACTCAATCAAATGTTGCAGGAGAAGGGGAAATTACCAATCGAGAAAATCATTTTTCCAGATGTAATGTATGGGAAATTAAGCTATAAAGAGAATCTAATAAATATGCTCTATTTTTCTGATTTGGAAGATAGTTTAAATATTTTAGGATTGGCCAATATTATGTTTTTATTGGAGCAAATTAATTTATTGCAAAAGCAGGACTAAGATAAATGATATGTCCCCACCTGCGATTGCGAACATAAAATTGGTGGTGGATTAAGTCAAACGGAGTGCAGGGGGCATTTGACGTACTTCCTATCCTTTTGTATCAATTAGGCTTATGTTGTTTCACACCATAGGTTTATGGTAGAATAACCGCAGTAGTAAAACTCCCCAATTCTTACTACGTTTTTACTACGATTGACGGCTTCAACTTGCCACATTTTGCCCCGTTTTGCTTATGCTGTGATTTTTTTAACAATTTTATTTGAAAAGATAAACCTTGCAAATCGCGCCAAAACACGGCAAATCAAAGCATTTTAGGAGGAAAAATAAACATGATTTCGATACTTTTTGTCTGCCACGGCAACATTTGCCGCAGCACCATGGCCGAGAGCGTCCTATCCCACATGATCTCCCAGCGTGGCCTTTCAAATGACTTTCACATTGCATCCGCTGCCACCAGCAGGGAGGAGATTGGCAATCCGCCCCATCATGGAACGGTCAGAAAGCTCCGTGAGGTCGGTGTGCCAGTAGTGCCTCACCGCGCTGTACAGATGACGAAGAAAGATTATGAAGCATATGATTATCTTATTGGTATGGATGATTGGAATATCCGTAACATGCAAAGGATCACAGGCGGAGACCCCCAAAACAAAATTTATAAGCTGTTGGAATTTGCAAACAGTACCAGAGATATTGCAGATCCCTGGTATACAGGTAATTTTGACGTGACTTATGATGATATTATGGAGGGATGTGAGGCGCTCCTTAAGAAACTCTCTTTAACCACAAATTTTTAAGCCTTCCTTGCGAAGAGGCGGCTAAAATTTCTGCCCTGAAAGCTGTTACATAGCGTTCAGGGCAGATCTCATATAAAGCAATGTTTTTGTCCAGAATAGATGTTTATGATTCCACAACAGTTTTGACAGCCTGCTCCATTGCCGAAACGACCTTGTCGCACCATGCGTCAAATTCTGGATCCTCCGTTTGACATTCAGGATGGGAGAGCACATATTCAATACAGGAACGGATTCCCTGATCAGCCCGGACTGTGGCGGTGAATCCAGGAACCAGCCGCTTTAATTTCGTGTTGTCAAACACTACGGTGTTGGATTTGTCTCCCAAAAGGCTTCCGGCGAAATCATAGTTGCTGCATGCGTCTAAAAACTCGGAAGACACATGGACGGCATTTAGTTTGACGTTCAGTGCATCTGCAATAATCTGGTAAATCTGGTTCCATGTTAGGGATTCATCGGAAGTGATCTGGACAGCTTCCCCAATAGCATGGATATTGCCTAGGAGTCCTACAAAAGCTTTGGCAAAGTCGGAATTATGGGTAAGAGTCCATAGGGAAGTGCCATCTCCATGAATGATCACTGGTTTCCCTTCTTTCATTCTTTTGACGACAGCGTAACTGCCCTTATCGCCGTGTACGCCAAGGGGAACGGAACGTTCATCATAAGTGTGGCTGGGACGGACGATGGTTACCGGGAACCCTTTTTCGCGGTATAGATCCATCAGATATTCTTCCCCGGCAATTTTGTTTCTGGAATATTCCCAATAAGGATTTGCCAAAGGAGTTCCTTCGCTTACACGATAATCCGAGAGTGGCTTTTGATAGGCAGAAGCGGAACTTATGTAAATAAATTGTTTTGTTTTACCTTCAAAGAGCCGGTAATCACGTTCTAACTGAGAAGGGACAAAAGCGATAAAATCAGCTACCGCATCAAAGGACAGGTCTTTGATCAAAGAACGTACGGCATCTTCGTCATTAATATCTGCTTTTAGTTCAATAAGGTTGCCGGTAAGGCCGCTGTTACGGCTGCCGCGGTTTAGCAGGTACAAAGTATGGCCTTGGGATAAAAGAAGTTTGGAGATGGCCATACTGATAATGCCAGTACCGCCGATAAATAAAATTTTCATGGATAGTCCTCCTGGTGAATAAATTTACAGTTAACGAATGCATTGCCAATTTACGGTTCTTATGGCTTTAATAATATTCTAACGTCTGGGGAAGAAAAATGATAGAAAAAAATTGTGAATAAATTGTAAAACTGTCCTGCTTATTCGGGCATTCATGATTAATTTTTTATATTTTTAAAGATAATATTTATAGAATGGAAGAAAGACAGTTAGTATAATGTAGGCAAGAATGGAAGAAATATATTTTCAGGAGGTATGAATAATGGGGACAGTGTTTAACATTCTTGATTTTGGAGCTGTCGGAGATGGAAAGACAGATTGCACGAAGGCAGTCCAGAATGCTCTTGACCAGGCGGCAGAATGTATGGGTATGGTTATGGTGCCGCCCGGGAAGTATTTGGTTGGTTCACTTAGAATGAGGGGACAAGGGGTGTCTCTTGTGGGTACACCGGCATGGTCCTACAGAAGCGATGGGGCTTCCGTGTTTATTTTGAATGATGGGAGCGCCAATTGCATGATCGATATATCAGGGGCATTTGGGTGCAGTATCATCGGCATGAGTCTTTGTGGAAATGATTTGGGTGATACGGATACCCATCCGATTCACGGGGTTAAACTATATTGGGATCAATATAATGGAGGAAGCGAAGAAGACAGTCCGGCAATTGACAGTTGCCGTATTGGGCATTTTTCGGGTGATGGGGTTCATTTTGAACATGTGTGGGCTTTTTCTGTCCGTCATTCTATGCTTCATACGAATGGCGGGAACGGACTTTTTATAGATGGCTGGGATGGTTTTATTTTAGACAATTGGTTCTCTAATAATGATGGATGGGGAATCAAGGGAGGCGGTGTGGTTGCTTCTATTACTGCCACAGGTAATCGTGTGGAGTGGAACCGTTCTGGCGGATTTTGCATTCCATATGGTGACAGCTATAATTTTACGGGCAATTTCTTTGATAGAAGCCATGGGCCTGCTATTGAATTTGGAGGAGAGATGCCGGTTTCGTTAGTAACGCTGACAGGAAATATTTTCCGCAGGTCTGGCGCTTATATTGATAAGGCGTTTGAGGATCCCTATGACAACTGCCATGTCAAATTGCAGAATTGTTCCAACCTGACAGTGATTGGAAATACCATGCGGGTCGGAAGGAATGATGGCGGCGGCGGAGTACTTTCCCCTGATTATGGAATGATCATCAGAGACTGTCATGAGTGTATCGTAAAGGATAATACCATGATGACAGGGGCATTAAAGGAACTGATTGTTGAAAATGGAAATAAGAACAGCCAGATAGAAAATAATATTGGGACACTGGCTGATGAGAATACATCAACGGGTTCTGATTTGCTAAACTAGGCTGCTAAATAAGTTAAAATAATGAAACGGACCACTTCGCAAGCGTAAGTCGGTCCGTTTTTGTTGAAAGAACAGGAAGATTATCGATACTTCCGTACAGCAAACATGCACAGTAGTGTCTGCACCATCTGACTGACGATCAGCCCGCAAAGATATCCGTGTATCCCAAAGAGCGGAATGCCGAAGAACACAAAACCAAGCCTTACCAGCAGGCTGACCATACTGTAGGCAAAGGTAAGTCCGGTCTTGCCCAGTCCGTTTAAAATACTGTTTAAGGTGCTGGCAATATACATGAGAGGGCAAAGAAAGCTAAGTACCAGGATAAAGCTTCCTGCAAGGGAACTTTGGTATAGCAGATTTCCCAAGAATCTGCCGGATAAAAGGAACAGGGACGTAAATAAGATTCCAAGTCCAAACCCGTAGGAAATGGATTTGTGGATTGCTTTGCGGATGGTTCTTTTATTGTCGGCTGCATCCGCCTCAGACACGATGGGCAGGAGAAGGACACAGATGGAGTTTGTGATGGCGCTGGGGAAAAAGATAAGAGGCAGGGCCATACCTGTGAGCACACCATAAACGCTTAAAGCAGTTGTATTGTCATAGCCGTAGCTCATCAATCGGTTCGGGATAAAGATTGCTTCAATGCTTTGTAAAAAGTTTATGATCACCCTGTTTAGGGATAAAGGGATGGCAAGGGTGAGAAGCCGTTTTGAAGTTTCGTAAAAGCTGGCCCCGTTTATAGAAAGAAGAGAGCCGTAGTGTTTCGGGACTACATGGTCAAAATGTGCCCGTACAGCAATAAGGGAAACCAACATGGAAGCGCTTTCGCCAATCACAAGCCCTACCACGGCAAAACTGATGGTAGGGGTGAGGCCATGCTTCAAACAGAAAAAATATATGATATACACACTGCCTACCCGGATTAATTGTTCGGAAAGTTGACAGATGGCCGGGATAGAGGTTTTACGAATGCCATAAAAGTATCCATTGATGCAGGAATGTACGGTGGCCATTGGAATGGACAGAGCGATGATTCTTAGCAGAGGGGCAGTTCTTGCCTCTAAGAGAAAGGAAACCGCTATTTCATCAGCGAAGCAATAGATTCCAACGGTGCATAAAATGGAAACTGCCATGGACAATACAAAACCCGTAAACAGATGCAGGGCGGAGGAACGATAATCTTTGGTTACAGTCTCCCCGGCAACATATTTGGAGATGGCGGTCTGCATACCAGCGACAGTAAGAGAGAAAGAAAGAGCGAGTACAGGTGAGATAAGCTGGTAGATCCCCATTCCTTCAGCGCCAAACAGCCGGGATAAGAATATCCGATAAAAAAATCCGATGAACCGGCTGACAAAACCGGTGATTGTGAGGATGATTGTACCTGTTATCAGGGGACTTTTGTGTCGAAATAACTGCATAAAGAACCGTCCGAAAGAAGTTATTGATAAATATATGCATGAGCAGACATTGACAGAACAAAACGGCGGTGCTATAGTAGATGTGCTAAAACCTAGTAATGTGATAGGAATAAGGAAAGGATATAAAAATGGATCGATTGATTTATTTAGATAATGCAGCAACCACAAAGTGCGCTCCGGAAGCATTGGAGGCGATGCTGCCTTATTTTACAGAATATTATGGGAATCCCAGCAGTATTTACAGTTTAGGTGCGGAGAGCAAAAAGGCTGTCAGCGGTGCACGCAAAATCATTGCAGGGAGCATCCATGCAGATCCTGCTGAGATTTATTTTACAGCAGGCGGTTCAGAGTCTGATAATTGGGCTATTGCTGCTACAGCAGAGGCGTATGGTGATAGGGGCAAACACATCATCACTTCCAAGATAGAACATCATGCGGTGCTTCATACCTGCGAATACTTGCAAAAAAGAGGATTCCAGATCACCTATATAGATGTGGATGAAAATGGGATCATTAAGCTGGAAGAATTGGAGAAGGCGATCCGCCCGGATACCATATTAATTTCTATTATGTTTGCCAATAATGAGATCGGGACATTGCAGCCCATTGCCCAAATTGGGAAACTTGCGAAAGAACATGGTATATTGTTTCATACCGATGGAGTGCAAGCTTACGGGCATGTTCCTATCGATGTGGAAGAACTTCATATTGACCTGTTAAGCGCCAGCGGACATAAGCTTTATGGCCCCAAGGGAATTGGCTTTCTATACATCCGCAAGGGTGTGAAGATACGCTCCTTTATTCACGGAGGCGCCCAGGAAAGAAAAAGGCGTGCAGGTACGGAAAATGTTCCGGGTATCGTTGGATTTGGGGCAGCGGTAAAGAAGGCATTTGCGGGGCTGGAAGAAAGAGCGGAAACAGAAAGACAGCTTCGCGATTATCTAATTGCAGAGATTGAAGCGAAAATTCCTCATTGCCGTTTAAACGGGGACAGAAAAAGACGGCTGCCGGGTAATGTAAACTTTAGTTTCCGTTTTAT
Organism: uncultured Lachnospiraceae bacterium; assembly: GCA_910585005.1. Taxonomy (GTDB): domain Bacteria; phylum Bacillota; class Clostridia; order Lachnospirales; family Lachnospiraceae; genus Suilimivivens. Next base: position 8,873 of record CAJUCN010000005.1, read on the forward strand.
CGAAGGCGAGTCTTTGTTGATCATGCTGGATATGAAGAAGATCTGTGCGTCCAGCGGTTCGGCATGCACTTCAGGATCCCTGGATCCGTCTCATGTGCTTTTGGCGATTGGGCTGCCTCATGAGATAGCACATGGTTCTTTGCGACTAACATTAAGTTATGAGAATACAAAAGAAGAACTTGATTATGTAGTGGAGGCGGTTAGTGAGATTGTGGAGAAGCTGAGGAAGATGTCGCCGCTTTACGAAGACTTTGCCAAAAAGGGGACAGAGCAGGAATAGTGAAGTGATTTAGAAAATTAGAAGGAGTAAACGGGATGTACAGTGAAAAAGTGATGGATCATTTTACCAACCCAAGGAATATGGGTGAGATTGAAAACCCCAGCGGGGTAGGAACCGTGGGCAATGCCAAGTGTGGGGATATTATGAGGATCTATCTTGATATTGATGAAAATCAGGTGATCCGGGAATGCACATTTAAGACCTTTGGCTGCGGTGCAGCGGTAGCTACCAGCAGTATGGCTACGGAGCTTGTAAAAGGAAAGACCATAGAGGAAGCTTTGAAGGTGACCAATAAGGCGGTGATGGAAGCCCTGGACGGACTTCCGCCTGTGAAGGTGCATTGTTCTCTTTTGGCGGAGGAGGCGATCCATGCAGCGCTTTGGGATTATGCCCAAAAAAACAAGATTGAGATTCAAGGACTTAAGAAGCCCAAAACGGATATCCACGAGGAGGAAGAGGGGGAAGAGGAAGAATATTGATGAAAAAGAAGGTAGTGGTTGGCATGTCCGGAGGAGTGGATTCCTCCGTGGCAGCCTATCTTTTGTGCCAGCAGGGGTATGAGGTGATCGGTGTGACTATGCAGATCTGGCAGGAGGAAGAGCCAGGGGCTGCCGAGGAGAACGGAGGCTGCTGTGGTTTGACGGCAGCAGAGGATGCAAGAGCAGTTGCACAGATTTTGGGAATCCCCCATTATGTCATGAATTTTAAACAGGAATTCCAAGGTCAGGTGATAGACTATTTTGTGGAAGAGTATTTAAAAGGCAGAACCCCGAATCCTTGTATTGCCTGCAACAGGTATGTGAAGTGGGAATCTTTACTCAGGCGCAGCATGGAGATTGGGGCGGATTATATTGCTACCGGGCATTATGCCAGGGTGGAGCAGCTTTCCAATGGAAGGTATGCGATCCGTAATTCCGTCACCGCCAGGAAGGATCAGACTTATGCCCTATACAATTTGACACAGTTTCAGCTTGCCCACACTTTAATGCCGGTAGGCGGTTATACCAAAGAGGAAATCCGTGAAATTGCACAAATGATGCAGTTACCTGTGGCCAATAAGGCGGATAGCCAGGATATCTGCTTTGTACCGGATGGTGATTATGCAGCGTTTATTGAGAAGAAAGCGCCCGGGAGGATCTATGGGGAAGGAAATTTTGTTACTGAAGATGGGGAAATTCTCGGCAGGCATAAAGGGATCACGCACTATACCATAGGGCAGCGGAAAGGGCTTGGATTGTCTCTTGGGCATCCTGTGTTTATATCCCGTCTTTGTCCGGAAACGAATGAGGTGGTAGTTGGAGGAGAGGAAGCCGTATTTAGCAGCGAACTTCTTTGTGATCAGATCAATTTTATGGGAATGGAGGATCTTTCCGCGCCAAGAAGGGTTTGGGCGAAGGTGCGCTATGCCCATAAAGGAGAGTGGTGCCGCATTAGAATGGATGGGCAGGACAGGATCATTTGTGAATTTGAAAAACCTGTCCGGGCAATCACGCCGGGACAGGCTGTGGTGTTTTATGAAGGAGAATATGTCCTTGGCGGAGGGACGATCCTTGGAAACATAAAAATGCAGTCATAAACTTTGCGCTTATAATTTGTGGAATTCAGGCATTCTTTTTTCAAATGTGGCATAATACCGGAATCCACAGGCTTTTAGCAGATCTGCCGCACGGTCAAAAGACCTGGCTATGGCAGCAGGCTGGTGGGCATCAGAACCGATGGTGATTAATTCGCCTCCCAGTTCCCGATAGCGCTTTAAAATGTCAGTACAGGGATTCAAATCCTTTAAGTGATAACCCACTGCACCAGTATTCAGTTCGATTCCCTTTTCCATTTGAAGGATCCTTTCCAGGATCGGATCCAGGATATCTTTATACTTGTCGTAAGTGTAGGCGCTATCCTTGGTTCTCCCGTATCTGACTACATAATCCAGGTGTCCGTAAACATCAAAATTATGAAAGGTATCCAGACAATCTAAAATAGAAGAAAAGTATTCCCGGTAGGCTTCTTCGTCTGTACGTCCTTCATAAAAAGAAGGCCAGTAAGGGTCTTTTTTATTACAAATATGGGAGGAAGCAATAATAAAGTCAAAGTCATAGCTTTTGGCATAAACAGCAAGCTCCCTGCGAAGATGTGGCTGGATGCCAAGCTCTACCCCAAATAAAACCCGGATCGTTCCGGCGTACTTTTCTTTTAAGCGGATCAGTTCATAAAGATAGGAATCGGTATTCAGTCCAAAGAGTCCTTCATCTTTCGGATCCTGGTAAGGAAAATCAATGTCCAGATGTTCCGTAAAACACAGGGTGGACAGGCCCAGGGATATGCCCTGTAAGATCATGTCTTCCATAGGTGTATCCGAATCGCTTGAGAAGGAAGAATGTAAATGATAATCTGCTTTTATTGTCATAATCTGGCTCCTTTTTTGATTTGTCATTCCAGTTTATAAGATTAGGAGAAAAAAAGCAATTATTTTTCAATTACATCTTGAACTTTCTGGACAAATTAGGTAAAATAATCCTGCTGATAAAATTTTGTCAATATAAAAATTAATCAATTTTAGGAGGAAACTAAAATGGCAGTAAGAGTAGCAATCAATGGTTTTGGCCGTATTGGTCGTCTTGCATTCAGACAGATGTTCGATGCAGAAGGATATGAAGTTGTAGCAATCAACGACTTAACAAGTCCTGAGATGCTTGCACATCTGTTAAAGTATGACACAGCACAGGGTAAGTACAAATATGCTGACAGCGTATCATACGGAGAGGATTCCATTACTGTTAATGGAAAGACCATCACAATCTACAAAGAAGCAGACGCTTCCAAGCTTCCTTGGGGTGAGTTAAAGGTAGACGTTGTTCTTGAGTGTACAGGCTTCTATACCTCTAAGGATAAAGCAAGCGCACACATTACAGCAGGCGCTCGTAAGGTTGTTATCTCTGCACCTGCAGGAAATGATCTTCCGACCATCGTTTACAATGTGAACCATGAAACACTGAAGGCTGAAGATACCGTTATTTCTGCAGCTTCCTGTACAACAAACTGCCTGGCGCCTATGGCTAAGGCTTTAAATGATCTTGCTTCTATCAAGAGCGGTATCATGACAACTGTTCACGCTTATACAGGCGACCAGATGATTCTTGACGGTCCTCAGAGAAAGGGCGATAAGAGAAGAAGCCGTGCAGGCGCTCAGAACATCGTTCCTAACTCAACAGGTGCGGCTAAGGCAATCGGCCTTGTTATTCCTGAATTGAACGGCAAGCTGATCGGTTCCGCACAGCGTGTTCCTACTCCTACAGGTTCCACAACAATCCTCGTAGCAGTAGTGGAAGGAAACGTTACGAAGGATCAGATCAATGAGGCTATGAAGGCAGCTTCTACCGAGTCTTTCGGATATAACACAGACGAGATCGTATCTTCTGACGTAATCGGCAGCACTTACGGTTCCATCTTTGATGCTACACAGACAATGGTAGCTCCTATGGACGACGGAAATACTCAGGTACAGGTAGTTTCCTGGTATGACAATGAGAATTCTTACACAAGCCAGATGGTAAGGACAATCAAATACTTCTCAGAGTTAGCATAGTAGACCTTTAAGGGTCCGGTCTTATGGACCGGGCCCTTTTTTCGTAAAAAGAACCAGATAATTATTTTAAGGAGGTTTAATCATGGGATTAAATAAAAAATCAGTTGATGATATCAATGTAGCAGGAAAGCGCGTGTTAGTAAGATGTGACTTTAACGTACCTCTTAAGAATGGTGAGATCACAGACGAAACCCGTATCGTTGCGGCCCTTCCTACAATCAATAAACTTCTTGCAGATGGAGGAAAGGTAATCCTTTGCTCTCATCTTGGCAAAGTAAAGAATGGCCCTAACGAAGGTGAGTCTTTAGCGCCTGTTGCAAAGAGGCTGTCTGAGAAGCTTGGCAAGGAAGTAAACTTTGTTTCTGATTATAATGTAACTGGAGAAGCGGCTGTAAAAGCAGTAGAAGCAATGAAGGAAGGAGATGTTGTTCTTCTCCAGAATACCCGTTTCCGTGGAAAAGAAGAGACGAAGAATGGGGAAGAGTTCTCCAAGGAACTGGCAGACCTTTGTGATGTTTATGTATGTGATGCCTTTGGTTCTTCTCACAGGGCACATGCCTCTGTAGCAGGTGTTACCGATGTTGTCCGTGCAAAGGGCGGCGAGTGTGCGGTAGGCTACTTAATGCAAAAGGAGATTGATTTCCTTGGCAATGCAGTTGAAACTCCGGTAAGGCCTTTCGTGGCAATCCTTGGCGGTGCGAAGGTAGCGGATAAGCTGAACGTGATCAACAATCTTCTTGAGAAGTGTGACACGCTGATCATTGGCGGCGGCATGGCTTTTACTTTCTTAAAGGCAAAAGGATATGAAGTTGGTAATTCATTAGTTGACTTAGAGAAGATTGATTACTGCAAAGAAATGATGGAAAAGGCGGAGAAACTTGGCAAGAAGCTTCTTCTTCCGGTAGATACCACCATTGCAGCATCATTCCCGGATCCGATTGACGCCGAGATCGAAGTATCCGTTGTAGATGCAGATAAGATTCCGGCTGATATGGAAGGCCTTGACATTGGTGATAAGACAGCGGAGCTTTATGCTGATGCTGTGAAATCCGCTAAGACCGTTGTATGGAATGGGCCTATGGGCGTATTTGAGAATCCCATCCTTGCAAAAGGAACCATTGCTGTGGCGAAAGCACTGGCTGAGACCGATGCAACAACGATCATTGGCGGCGGCGATTCAGCAGCGGCAGTAAACCAGCTTGGATTTGCTGATAAGATGAGCCATATTTCAACAGGCGGCGGCGCTTCCTTAGAGTTCTTGGAAGGCAAAGAACTGCCGGGCGTTGTAGCAGCGGACGACAAATAATTAGTGGAATAGAACGTGGTGCATGAATATTAATGAGGAGGAAACAAAAATGGCAAGAAGGAAAATTGTAGCTGGCAACTGGAAAATGAATATGACTCCCAGCCAGGCTGTTGCATTATGTGCAGAGTTAAAGGATTTAGTGAAATCTGACGATGTTGACGTTGTTTACTGTGTACCTGCAGTTGACATTGTTCCTGTAGTAGAGGCAGTTAAAGGAACCAATGTGGAGGTTGGCGCTGAGAATATGTACTTTGAAGAAAAGGGAGCATATACCGGTGAAATCTCTGCAGCGATGCTGGTAGACGCTGGTGTTAAGTATGTGATTATTGGCCATTCTGAGAGACGTGATTATTTTAAAGAAGATGACGTGCTTCTCAATAAAAAAGTAAAAAAGGCTTTTGAAGCAGGATTGACACCGATTCTTTGTTGTGGTGAAACTTTGGAGCAGAGGGAAATGGGAATCACTCTTGATTGGATCCGTATGCAGATTAAATCTGACTTGGTTGGAGTAAGCGCACAGCAGGTCGCTTCTATGGTGATTGCTTATGAACCGATCTGGGCAATTGGAACTGGTAAGACAGCTACCACGGAACAGGCTCAGGAAGTATGTAAGGCGATCCGTGACTGTATCGCTGAAGTGTATGATGCTGCGACGGCAGAGGCAGTACGCATCCAGTACGGCGGATCTGTAAGTGCGGCAAATGCAGCAGAGCTGTTTGCACAGCCTGATATTGATGGCGGACTTGTTGGCGGCGCATCACTTAAGGCTGATTTTGGAAAGATTGTGGGATACAATAAGTAGTAGCATTGTTTATCTGTAATACAATAAAGGAAATGGATAGGAAACTCACTTCATGTAGTAGAAGCTTATTGCAGAAGTGAGTTTTTTATATGCTTAAAAAGCAAAGAAATGCAAGATGGGATTTTTGTGCAACTTTTAATAAAAACTTTATTTTTTTTAGAGATTTAGAGGATGTTTTTGGTTAATACTACAAAAATTAATTTTTCATTAATCCTATATTGTATCTCTAGTACATTTGTACTAGAATAGATTATGAAGAAAAATAGGAAAATTATGTCTTAATCTTATAGAACAGTAGTTTAAAATTAGTTTTGTGAGTTAAAGGGGTAAGATTATGAAAAATCTAAAAAGAAGCACAAAAATCCAATTGTTTAAGGCGGCGGCATGTATTTTGGTAGTAGCGGTTTTGGTCATCAATACCGTTTTACTGTATGCCAGCAATGATGGTGAGCCGGAGGACTCATCCTCATCACCGGAGATTACGGAAACATCAGATTCGGAATCGCTTGAAGAAACGGAAGAATCGGAAGAACCGGAAGAAACTGAGCAGGAGCCTGAATTTGAAGAAGAAGCGGAACCAGAACCGGAACCAGCACAGCCTCCGACGTTCCTGCCTCCGGAGGATCCTTCATCTGAAAATGAAGATACGCCTGGGCCGATTGAAGATCCGGCGGAATCGCCATCGGATGTTACGTCAGAATTACCGTCAGACGCTACGCCGGATTCGTCTCCAGTAGAGACGCTGGATCCTTCTTTGGCAGAGACGCAAAGCCCATCGCCAGCGGAAACGCCAAGTGTTTTGCCAACACAGACCCCTGGTACGGAAATAGAAGTTGATGCATCTATTAACAGTGCGCCGAATGGGATTGACGGGGCTGGGCTGGATAAGATTATTGTTGCATTAAATACAAGCCGGTTAGACGAACAAGACACGTTTGATGTGGTATTGACCACGGAAGCAGAAGGGGTTTCGTCTGATAACGATCTAACACATAGTGGGGACAGTTATACAGTAAGTGGAATTGAGAATAATGCAGGAGAATTAACTTTCTCCAATTTGGAAGGTAAAGAGTTTCGTCTGCATGCAGAAGGGGAAAGCGCTGACTTTACTTATACGGCAGGCGCAGTAGAGGGAACAACAGGTAAAGTGTCCGTTGCTGCCAAATCAGAAAAAGAAGAAGAAAAGCCAGAGGAAGGGGAAGAGGTTATTGGCGACATTTGTATAAACGATGACGCTTCATTTTCCGTGTCTGTAAAGAATCATGAGAGTGGTACAACAACGTCGCGTGATAAAGAATTTTGGTTTAAATTAGAGTTTGATTACAAAAAGGGCCATATACCTAGCCAGTCAAACCGGGTGGCATATTTTGAGCTGCCTAGTTATCTGACGGATTTGACGTCATCAGAAGGTAATGTATCGGGCAGCATGGTAGACAAAGAAACAGGTAGTGTGATCGGGACTTATGAGATTTCTGGTGGCCGTATTACGTTTACCTACACAGATGATGCGTGGCTGCAAAATCATAATAATGAGATGCATGGTTATTTTGAATTCAAAGCAAAGATAGATACGACTTATTCGGAGAATAAGGATAGTGTCACGATAACTTTTGGCAAAAATGATGATCCGATAGAGATTGTTTTTGAAACTGGTAAAGTTGATGCATGGAAAAATTATGAGATAAATCATGACGGGACAATTGATTTTGAAATTACTTTTGTGGTGAAAGACAAGGATGCTGAGAATGTTACTTTGACAGATACGTTAGGCAGCAATCTTGAGTTTGTGCCGGGCAGCTTTGAACTGGATGGCGAAAAGATCAGTGATCTTGTAAGCGGGAAAGCAACGGATCTTGGCACATTGTCGGTGGGGACGCATAAACTTACATACCAGGCAAAAGTAGTTGATACGAAGAATCTGGATCCGACTTCCAACACCATAAAATGGGATTGGGAAGGAAACGGAAACGGTGATCACGAAAAGAAAACAGATATTTATTTTGGAAGTGAAAGCGTATATAAAAAAGGCTGGGTAGAAGGCGACCGTATTAAATGGCAGATTATTGTGACGCCTAGTTACAATACGTCAGTGGAAGGAACAACGATTACGGATGTTCTTGGTGAAGGTTTAGAGTATGAAGGCAGCTATGAAATTTATGAATGTGACCAATGGGGTAACTATCCTTACGGTGCGTCACCGTATGATTCCGGAACGTTAAATACTTCAGGGAAGAATTTTGAGTATACGTTTGACGGCACAGGTTATAAGACAGGGGTAAGTTATGTTTTCAATTATTATACCAAGGTAATTAACCCCAATAAGAATGGGATTTATCAAAACAGCGTTAACGGAAAAGACCCAACGGAAGTAACCTATCATCCCCAGCCTACCAAAGAGTATGATTTGGTGAGCAAAAAAGGGGAATCCCATAAGGTGTCAGAAGGAAAAGCAAGAGTTACCTGGACGATCACAGTTGATCCTTCTAAATATGATGGAGATGGGAAATTTACAGGGCTTACCTTAACGGATACCAACCAGGCTACTTGGTGCGGTTTTAAATTTGATAGAGAATCTCTTTCTGTTACATCGGGTGGAAAGAAGATGGAAGAACCATCTGATTATACGGTTGAGAAGTGGGCGGAGGATTCCTTTGTCATTCGTTTTCATGGTGAATTTACCAAAGACAGCCCGCAGATCTTGGTTACATATGATGCAATATCTACAGAAGAAAGCGCTTTTAATGCATATGTAGATAATAAAGTCCGTTCAGATTATACGATAAATGGAGAAGAGGTTTTTGAGGAAGATTATGACAAGGTAAAAGTAGAGACAGATGTTACAGGCAACATACCGTTTACCAAGGAAGGGTCAATGAATGGTATGGAAGCTGAATGGATGATTCGCGCCAATTATACGCGGGATGATTGGAATGAATTTGGAAAGGTAGAGCTAAAACAAGGCGTAGAATACCAGATAGTGGATACGCTGCCAGACGGGATGGATTATATTGAAAATTCAGCGTCGTATGAATTTTTATGGAACAGAAATTCTAAGAAAGATGGAGTGGAAGCCTCTTTTGTACAGAGTGGAAGGCAGATTATTTTTACATTTAAGATTCCGGAAAATGTGTGGGCGAATCAATTTTTCGTTGAATTAAAATACAGGACGGCAGTTACCAATCTTTCAGAGGCATCGACTGATAATGGAATCTATCAGTTTACGAATAATGCCCAGCTTATGCAGGATGGGGATACCATTGGGACTGCAGAGGCAACGGTTACTTACACCAAGAAAGTTTTGGATAAAGCAGGTGTGCTTGCCAATAAGGGAGAAGCAATCAATAGGATCAATTATTCCATAGTTGTGAATTATGACGGTGCAGATTTGGTATCTGGCGATTATTTAACATTAGTGGATACCCTTGATCCCAATACAGCGTTGGATTTGGAGTCTGTACGGGTCACAGACTATAATACAGGTGAGACAATCGGTGGTTGTACGATTTCCTACAATTCTCAAGGACAGTTAGTGATAGAGATTCCTGACGGACGTGCAATAAAAGTTACCTATGGTGTAATAGTTACAGGTGAACTTGGAAAAGAGGTAACAGTAAGTAATACTGCAGAACTCAGGGGTGTTGACGGCGGCAGTGCGACAACAGAAAATACCATCAAGATTGAAAGTATAAGCGCCGGATCTTCCGGAAAGGGCGGAAGTATTACGATCAAGAAAATTGACAGTGGTTCTATCACCACAGTACTTCCGGGTGTGACATTTGATCTATATAGTGTGGATATTGATAAAGAAACTCATATTGCCACAGGAACTACTAATGAAAAAGGGATGATTATCTTTGACAAGGAAGTCAATGGAAACAGCCTGTTATTAAATCACTTGTACTACTTTGTGGAAACGAAGACTGCAGAAGGCTATGAACTGGATAGTACAAAGCATTATTTTATCTTGCAGGGGGATCGGACTGAGGAATATGAAGCAGCCTGCCAGTTGTTTGAGCAGATAAACGACAGCAACAAGGGACAGCTAGAAACCTATAATGGCGGAAACACCGTCACAGTTTCTAATGTAGTAAAAAATGTAGAACTGAGTGGAATTAAGAAATGGGATGACAATAAAAACCAAGATAAGATAAGACCGGATAAGATCACGATCAAACTGTTTGCAAACGGTGTGGAGATCAAAAGCCTGGAAGTAAGCGGTGAAGGCGACGAGTGGGCATGGAGTTTTGGCAGACTTCCTATGTATGAAGGTGCGAATAAAATTGAATATACCGTTCAGGAAGATGGTGTGCCAGAAGGATATCATTCTGTGATTACAGGCGATGGGAAAAATGGATTTGTAATTGTCAATTCTCATGAACCGGAAAAAACAGAGATCAGCGGAACCAAGAAATGGGAAGACGACGGGAACCGTGACGGAAAGAGGCCGGAAAGCATTACCGTGAAGCTGTTAAAAGACGGGGCGGACACAGGAATCAGCGCGACGGCCAGCGCGCCAGGCTGGAACTGGAGTTTTACAGGCTTGGCGAAGTATGAAGGAGGAGAGCTGGTAAACTACGGCGTGGAAGAAGGGGAAGTAGCCGGATACACGTCAACAGTTGAGAAGAAAGAAGACGGAACCTATACGATCACCAACAGCCACGAGACAGAAAAGACCAGCGTGAGCGTGCGTAAGGAATGGGATGACGCAAAGGACCAGGACGGGAAGAGGCCGGAGAGCGTGACCGTGCACCTTACCAAGAATGGAAAAGAAGTGGAAACCGTGGTGCTGGATGGGGAGAATGGCTGGCAGCATACATGGAATGGCCTGGAAAAATATGAAGAGGGCATAGAGATCACTTATGGTGTGACGGAGGATGCGGTAAAGGATTACTCAACCAGCATCAGCGGGAACATGGAGTCCGGATATGTGGTGACGAACAGCTACACACCTGGTGAGACCAGCGTAAGCGTAGAGAAGATCTGGTTAGACAGTGAGAACCAGGATGGAAAGAGGCCGGAGAGCATCCAGGTACAGCTTAAGGCGGACAGCGTGAAGAGAGGCGAAACCGTGACGCTGGATGCAGCGGGCGGCTGGAAACACACCTGGGAGAACCTGCCGGAGAAGAGCGGCGGGAAGACCATCAGCTATACGGTGGAAGAAGTGAGCGTGCCGGAAGGATACGAAGTAAGCTACAGCGGCCAGGGGACGTCAAAGATCACGATCACCAACAGCCATGAGGCGGAGAAGACGGAGATCAGCGGAACCAAGAAATGGGAAGATGACGGGAACCGTGACGGAAAGAGGCCGGAAAGCATTACCGTGAAGCTGTTAAAAG
>CAJUCN010000005.1:20279-49053 GCA_910585005.1 uncultured Lachnospiraceae bacterium
GACGGGAACCGTGACGGAAAGAGGCCGGAAAGCATTACCGTGAAGCTGTTAAAAGACGGGGCGGACACAGGAATCAGCGCGACGGCCAGCGCGCCAGGCTGGAACTGGAGTTTTACAGGCTTGGCGAAGTATGAAGGAGGAGAGCTGGTAAACTACGGCGTGGAAGAAGGGGAAGTAGCCGGATACACGTCAACAGTTGAGAAGAAAGAAGACGGAACCTATACGATCACCAACAGCCACGAGACAGAAAAGACCAGCGTGAGCGTGCGTAAGGAATGGGATGACGCAAAGGACCAGGACGGGAAGAGGCCGGAGAGCGTGACCGTGCACCTTACCAAGAATGGAAAAGAAGTGGAAACCGTGGTGCTGGATGGGGAGAATGGCTGGCAGCATACATGGAATGGCCTGGAAAAATATGAAGAGGGCATAGAGATCACTTATGGTGTGACGGAGGATGCGGTAAAGGATTACTCAACCAGCATCAGCGGGAACATGGAGTCCGGATATGTGGTGACGAACAGCTACACACCTGGTGAGACCAGCGTAAGCGTAGAGAAGATCTGGTTAGACAGTGAGAACCAGGATGGAAAGAGGCCGGAGAGCATCCAGGTACAGCTTAAGGCGGACAGCGTGAAGAGAGGCGAAACCGTGACGCTGGATGCAGCGGGCGGCTGGAAACACACCTGGGAGAACCTGCCGGAGAAGAGCGGCGGGAAGACCATCAGCTATACGGTGGAAGAAGTGAGCGTGCCGGAAGGATACGAAGTAAGCTACAGCGGCCAGGGGACGTCAAAGATCACGATCACCAACAGCCATGAGGCGGAGAAGACGGAGATCAGCGGAACTAAGACGTGGATTGACGCCGATGATCAGGATGGGTTACGGCCGGATAGTATCATAATCCGCTTATATGCAAACGATACAGAGATCAGACACCAGGAGGTATCACAGGCAACTGGATGGACATGGAAGTTCACAGATCTTGATAGGTATGAAGATGGAAAACTGATCAATTATAGGATTACAGAGGATGTGGTAACCGGATATACCTCAGTGATAACCGGAACAAGCCGGGTAGTGAATACTCATGTGCCCGAAAAGATTACTGTCAGCGGAACCAAGACATGGGTTGATAACAATAATGAAAATGGTGCAAGACCTGCACAGATTGTTATTCAGCTTCTGGCGAATAATAAACCGGTAGAAGGTAAGTCTGTGACGGTGACAGTGAATGAAAATTGGAGCTGGAGTTTTACAGATCTTCCGAAATATGAGGAAGGGAAAGAAATTATCTATACTGTATCGGAAGAAGAGGTAAGGGACTATACTGCAACTGTGAACGGGATGAATGTAACGAATACATACGACCCGGAAAAGACGCAGGTAACTGTGACGAAACAGTGGGTAGAGGAAAATGGATATACAGGTATTCGTCCTGCCGAGATCACTGTCCAGCTTTATGAAGACAGATTATTTGATAAGAAGGTAGGAAATCCAGTGGTACTGAATGCTGGGAATAACTGGACATATACATGGAATGATTTGCCTAAGAGAAAGTTCCTGGGGGATGTTAACTATACAGTTAAAGAAGTAGGTGACGTGACTGGCTATATCACTGGGAAACCTATTGAAAATACCACCAATAACATTGTTATTACGAACACCTTGGAAACGGTGAAAGTAGAGGGTTCCAAGACGTGGATGGATCATGATTCACCGGATAGACCGGCAGAGATTACGATCAATCTGATGGACGGTACGAACATCGTAGATACAGTTACAGTAACAGAGTTTAGTGGCTGGAAGTGGAGTTTTGATGGTCTTCCTAAGTACAAAAAGGGAACTGATGGTGCGATCGTGGAAGTTAAATATTCCATAGAGGAGGTTAAGGTTGCGGGATATGAGTCAAAAGTTGAGGGTTATAATGTGACGAATACCCTTGTGACGCCAACGCCCTCACCTTCTGCTTCACCGACAGTTACACCGAATCCTGATACAACGCCAACGTCTACTACCACACCGGAAGGCGGAATAACGCCTACACCGACAGGAACACCGGGTACAACGGCAACGCCAGGAACGACACCGGGTACAACGGCAACACCTGGAACGACGCCAGATGTAACGGCAACGCCAGGAACAACACCGGGTACAACGGCAACACCTGGAACGACACCGGGTACAACGGCAACACCGGGTACAACGGCAACGCCAGGAACAACACCGGGTATAACGGCAACGCCGGGAACGACACCTGCGCCTGGTTCAACGCCAGGGAATACACCGGAGAATACAACACCAGTGCCTGGTTCAACGCCAGAAAACACACCGGAACCGGGTGTAACACCGGAGATTACAATACCGGGACCGGAGATGACACCTGGAAACACGCCTGGGCGTGAAGGGCAGCCGACACCGGATAGCAGACGGGTTTTGGGAGCCAGAAGGGAACAGATGAGCGCATCTAAGGGGGCTGTCCTGGGGGCAAGAAGAGGATTTGAACAGGCGGTTCTTGGACGGCGAAGAAGACCTAGTACAGGAGATAGTGCGGCGCTGTTATTATGGATCATGATGGATGCACTTGCGGCAGGAGGAACGATTACATCAACGATTATGTTGAAAAGTGGATCAAAAAACAAACGTAAAAGGCGTTAATTAAGACTATATCTATTTGGGGAAGTATGCTATACTTAAGTCATTGAATGACCAAAGGAGGCTGCTTCCCCAAATGCATAATAAACTTTATGTGGTAATACCGTGCTATAATGAAGAGGAGGTTTTGGCAGAAACGTCCAAACGGCTGAAAGAGAAATTTTTATCTCTGGTTTCTTCCGGAATGATCCATCCGGACAGCCGGGTTGTTTTTGTCAATGATGGATCCAAGGACAGAACATGGGAGATTATTAAAGCGCTCCACGAGGAGGATGCTCTTTTTTGTGGTATTAATTTGAGTAAGAACAGAGGACATCAGAATGCTCTTTTGGCAGGACTTATGACAGTGAAAGAGGATGCAGATCTGGTGATTTCCATGGATGCAGACCTGCAGGATGATATTGATGCCATGGATGAAATGATTGGCAAGTATTTAAAGGGGATTGATATTGTATATGGGGTCAGGAGCAGCCGCAGGAAGGATTCCTTTTTTAAGAAGGTTACGGCGGAAGGTTTTTATCGTTTAATGAATGTTATGGGGGCGAATACCGTCTTTAATCATGCAGATTACCGGCTGATGAGCAAGCGGGCGTTGGAAGGGCTTTCGGAATTTCAGGAAGTGAATCTTTTTCTTAGGGGGATTGTGCCAATGATTGGCTATCCTATGGATATGGTATATTATGAACGCGGAGAGCGTTTTGCAGGAGAAAGCAAGTATCCTTTTCTTAAGATGCTTTCTTTTGCTGTCGAAGGGATCACATCGCTGAGCACTAAGCCGATCCGGATGATCACATTTCTTGGCTTTTTTATTTTCTTGGTCAGTATTGGTATGCTGATCTATTCGGTAGTACGTCATTTTATGGGGGCAACGATCGTGGGATGGACTACGTTAATGGTTTCTGTATGGGCAATAGGCGGGTTGATTTTGTTATCCCTTGGCGTTGTGGGAGAATATATAGGGAAGATTTATTTGGAGACAAAAGCAAGGCCAAGATATATCGTAGAAGAGTTTTTAAAATAAACAATGGAACAATCATTTGAAAATTATATGTTGTAATAGAATAAAATAGTCATTCTTCCCTTGACAATCGGCGTATTTACAGATATACTTGAGAAGTTCGTAGAGAGACAGCACTTTTATGATCGGTGGTGTCTTTTCTTTTGTGAATGTGATGGGGTGGAAAAATAAAGTAGCATAGCGTTTATTTATTGTAGAAAGGTATATTTTGGAAATGAGCCAGAATGAGATGATTGAAACAGAGGTAGTAAATCCTACAGAGGAAAAAGTGATAGAAACAGGGATGAAGTTTAAAGATGCAGAGATTGACGGCAAGATTTTGCGCGCAGTGGAAGAGATGGGGTTTGAGACGATGTCCCCTATCCAGGAGCAGGCAATTCCGGTGCTCTTACAGGGAAAAGATATTATAGGACAGGCACAGACTGGTACTGGAAAGACGGCGGCTTTTGGGATTCCTATGATACAGAGTGTGGATCCTTCCAGCAGAAAGCTACAGTCGATCGTACTTTGTCCGACCAGGGAGTTGGCAATGCAGGCAGCGGAAGAGATTCGCAGGCTTGCGAAATATATGAGTGGTATTAAGGTGCTTCCGGTATATGGCGGTCAAGATATAGGTAGGCAGATCCGTGCTTTGAGCCAGGGGGTACAGATCGTGGTTGGGACTCCTGGCCGTGTTATGGATCATATGCGCCGTCATACCATTAAGACGGCGGGAATTAAGATGATCGTGCTGGATGAGGCAGATGAGATGCTGAATATGGGATTCAGGGAAGACATTGAGACGATTTTGGCAGACATGCCAGAGGAGCATCAGATGGCGCTTTTTTCAGCAACTATGCCGGAGCCGATTCTTGCAATTACCCATAAATATCAGAAAGATGCAGAGTATATCCGGGTCACGCCGGAAGAGATCACAGTAAAAGCGATACGGCAGGCTTATTACAGGATTGCCAAAAAAGATAAAATGGAAGCCTTGTGTCGCCTGTTGGACTATTATCAGCCTTCCAGAAGCCTGATTTTCTGCAACACGAAGCGGATGGTGGATGAGATGGCGGAATTATTGAAGGACCGGGGATACCAGGCGGAGGGCCTTCATGGAGATTTGTCGCAGCATCAGCGTGATACCGTAATGAATGCTTTTCGTAATGGTCGGTGTGCAATTCTTATTGCCACGGATGTGGCAGCCAGAGGAATTGACGTAAGCGGGGTAGATGCAGTATTTAATTATGATGTGCCGGAAGATATTGAGTACTATGTGCATCGTATCGGGCGGACAGGGCGTGCAGGGAAGGCAGGACGTTCCTTTACCTTAGTAAGTGGAAGAGAAATGTATAAGATACGGGATATAGAGCGTATCTGCCATACACAGATCAAGGAGAGGAAACTCCCCACAGCCAAAGACATTGTCAGGGTGAAATCCGGCAAAGTCTATGCAGAGGCTATGGAGATTATGCAGCAGAAAGATTTAGAGGGGATGAAAGCTTCCATCGAAAAGGCAGCCCAGGAAAATGGATTTACAGTTCTTGATTTGGCAGCGGCATTTATGCAGATGCGTATGGGAGATGAGCCGGAAGAGATTGAGGAGGAGCGTTCTTTATTTGGCAGGAAGGAACGTGATGGACGTAAAGACCGTGGCAGGAGAAGAGACCGCGGTGATTCAAGGAACAGAAGTGAAAGAAGAGACTACAGCGATCCAAGGAACAGAAGCGAAAGAAGAGACCGCGGAGGATTGAGAGACAGGGACGAAAAAAGGAACCGGAGCGGTGCAAGAGACAGAGATGAAAGAAAAGACCGCAGTAGTTTCAGGGACAGGGACGAAAGAAGAAACCGTGAGGGAAAGAAGGACAAAGGCGCTTTCTGGGAATGGGATGTCCGTAAGGATAAAAGTAGTTTCAAAGAACGTGACAGGAAGTGGGGAAAGGAAACAAAGAAAAATAAAAAATAGTCTGTAAATGGTATGAGGTTCAAAGAGGTATGAATAAAAAAGAATTAAGAAGAAAGAGGACGGGCAGGATAGCCCGTGCAAAAAGGCGGAAAAGACGAAAGAGAATCATTCTGATAAAAAGACTTTCCTTTGTGGCGGCGCTTCTGGTGGGATTGGCAGGGGCAGGATTGATTATTTATAATTCTATGCCGGAAACGAAGATTTCTAAGCAGCTTAAAGAGGCAAATGCCTATATTGAGACTCAGGATTATGATGATGCCATTGCGTCTTGTGAGGAAGCGCTAAAAATTGATTCTACCTCCGTTGAGGTTTACCGGGCGATGGCAGGGGCATATCTGACGAAGGAAGATCATACAGCAGCGGAACAGATTTTGTACCAGGGTTGGGAGACCACGCAGGATGAAAGCCTGCTTCAATATTATTGTACAGTGATTTTAAATGAAGTGGTTGAGGAGATCAATGACCAGAATTGTTCCCTGGAAACTTTGGATAAATGTGTATCGGCGTTGGAAAAGGCGCCGGACAATGAAGACGCATTCCAGCTTTTGGACGCCTGCTATACAAGATTGTTTACGGAAGAGACGGATATAGGGAGGATGCTCTGCAATACAGAAGAAGGATGCAGCTTTAACAAGTATCAGGATATTATGTTGAAAATGCTGCTTATTTATGAGACTTCCCCTTCCGAAAGGTTAAAGGAGCAGATCATCAGGTTTGCCGTGCCCGGGGAAACGGAAATTTCTTTGGAGGTGTCTCATTTACAGGAGTATCAGGAACTGCTTACAAGGATTGGGCAGGTTGGCGGAGATGAGCAGACGGCGCAGCTAAGTGCATGTACGGCCAAAGCGATAGAGATGCAGGAGTTCTTTAAGGAGGCATTTCAGATTTTTGAGTCAGGTGATTTTGCCCCCATCAAAGAATTTATGAATACTGAGAAATATATCTCTCTTAGGGATGAATTCTTGAACGGTACGATGGAATACTGGAAGGGTGAAACTTATATTCCTGTCAGCCGTGAGAAGATGCGGTTTATCAAAGAAGACGATGGATGGAAGTTTGCGTTTGCAGATTATGAAGAATGTGGCAACGCTTCCGCTGTAGTTAATCTTTGGAGCGCCAAGCATGAGGATGACGGAGTGCAAAGACTTTGTATTTCTTATGAGCCTGTCTCAGAAAACGGAGAATATTATCCGCATACTACTTATGAGGTCATATACTTATACAGTAATGTCCAGGTTGGAAGAGACAATTATGTCCCACAGATGAATTACCGGTTTGAAACCAGGGTGGAGACCCAGGAAGGAACTGTCACGGAACTGATCGGCGACTGGGGCGGTGAACATGAGTGGACTATGGAATTTTAATAATAGAATAAACAAAAAGCTGTCCGTTTTGGGCAGCTTTCTTGTTGTAGGATAAAGAATGGAAATGAATCATGTTTTAATCGTTTAAGAAACAGGCAGTACCATTTGTGCCATATGGAGTTTGTAGTAAGCCCCTTTCCTGGCAATTAATTCATGTACCGTCCCTTCTTCCACAATACCGCCGTTATCAATAACGAAGATGCGGTCAGCCTTTTGGATGGTGGACAGCCGGTGGGCTATGACGAAAGAAGTACGCCCTTTTAGCAGAGCTTCGATCCCCTCCTGAACCAGAAGTTCGGTGTTGGTGTCAATGCTGGATGTGGCTTCATCCAGTATCAGGATGCTGGGGTCTGATACCATGGTTCTTGCGAAAGCAAGAAGCTGTTTTTGGCCAATAGATAGTCCCCCTCCCCGTTCAGAAAGTTCCGTGTCATAGCCTTTTTCCAGTTTACAGATAAATTCATGGGCATGAACTGCTTTGGCTGCTTGTTCTACTTCTTCATCGGTGGCATTTAACCTGCCATATCGGATATTGTCACGAATGGTTCCTGTGAAAAGGAAATTATCCTGTGTCATAATGCCCATCTGGCTTCGCAGGCTTTCAATAGATACACTTCTCACATCCAGTCCGTCAATACATACGCTTCCTTCCTGAACATCGTAAAAGCGGCTGATCAAGTTCACAATGGTGGTTTTACCTGCACCGGTAGGGCCTACCAGGGCAATGGTTTCGCCTGGCTGTATCTCAAAGGAAACACGATCCAAAACTTTTACAGGAGGATCATAGGAGAAGGTCACATGAGAAAAGGTGACTTTCCCGATAATTTTTGGCATGGCCGTAACATTGGCGGCATCCGTGATTTCCGCTTTGGCATCCATGATTTCAAAAATTCGTTCTGCCGCTGCAAGATTGGTGATGATCTGGTTATAAAAATTACTCAGGTTCATAATCGGATTCCAGAACATACCAATGTAAGTGCCGAAAGCAATAAAGGTTCCTACGGAAACTTTATCCGTACCGATAACCATGATTCCCACGAAATAGAGCACAGTAACGCCCAGTCCCCAGCAAAAGTCAATGGCCGAACCTAAAGAATCGTTGATCCGGCAGGCGTCAAGGAAGGAAGTGCGGTGCTCTTTTACCAGTTTTGCAAAGGTATCACTGGTTTCCGCTTCCGCGGTAAAACTTTGGATAATGCGGATTCCGGAGATATCTTCATGGACAAAAGCATTTAAGTTGGATGCCTTCTTGCGGAAGATCTGCCAGCGCTTGTGTGAAAAGGTCTGGATCAAACACAAGGAAAGAATGGTTAGAGGCAGACTGCACAAGGCGGCAGCGGCAAGGGCAGGGTTTTTGACGAACATGATTACGGCAACGGCTACCACGGTGATAAAGTCGGGGATAAGAGTGGTGACAAAATTGTTCAGCACATCTTTGAGGGAATTGATGTCCCCAATGATCCTTGCCAGAATCTTTCCGGTGGGCCGGCTGTCAAAAAAATTAAAATCCAAGGTCTGGATATGGGTGTAAAGTTCCTGACGGATCGTCACCAGGATGCTGTTGCAGACTTTTGCCATCAGGTACATTCTCAGCTTGATTCCTCCGATCATTAGTAAGTTTAAAATGGCGGCTGTGCCAACCAGAAGAAGAAGCCCTTGCTTATGATTTGTTGTGATATATTTGTCAATGGCAGATTCTATGAACAGCGGGTTCATTAGAGTGACCACCACGCAAAATGCCATGATCGTCAAAACGATGGCTATTTGTTTTTTGTAGGTGAGCAGATAGGAGAACAGACGGCCCAGCGTTTTTAGTTTTCCGGCCTGTATGCTCTGCTCATCGTCTTTATAGGAATTGACAGCCATTAGGATACCTCCTTTTCCTTGATATATTCGCCGTACTGTGCCATGTAGGTTTGATAGTAAAGCCCCTTTTTCTCCAAAAGGGAGTTGTGTGTTCCGCGCTCTGCAATGGAACCGTTTTCCAGGATGATGATTTCATCGGCATGGCATACGGCGCCGATCCGGTGGCCGATAATGATCTTGGTGCTTTCAGTCAGTTCCTGCAAGGTTTCGTGTATTTTTTGTTCTGTTTCCATGTCCAGTGCGGAGGTGGAATCGTCAAGAACCAGAACAGGATCTTTTTTGGCAAGGGCCCTGGCAATGGTAATCCGCTGTTTTTGTCCGCCGGAAAGACCTACGCCCCGTTCACCGATTACGGTACTGTATTGTTTTTCCATCCGTTCGACAAAGTTTTTGGCCTGTGCAGCATCTACGGCATTTTTGACGGTATCAAAAGAAAGTTGTTTCTTTTTTCCCAGTTTCACATTTTCAAGAATTGTATCGGAAAATAAAAACACATCCTGCATGACTGGTGAGATACTGCTTCGCAGGGTTTTCAATGGCAGTTTACGGATATCCACATCATCTAAATAGATGGTCCCTTCGGAGACATCATATAGCCGTTGGAGCAGATGGATGATGGAAGTCTTACCTGCCCCGGTAGCGCCCATAATACCAATGGTCTTACCTGGCAGGACAGTGAAGGAAATATCGTGGAGAATTTCATATCCGTCTGCCTTGTGGAAGGAAACGTGGGAGAATTCAATCTTTCCGGTAATCTGATCCAGGACAACGGGGGATGAGGGATCAGTAATCGTAGGCTTTTGGTCGTAAATCCCTTTTAACTTCCGGTAAGAAGCAATGGCGCTAGAGAGACTGTTGGTCAGCCAGCCCAGCATTTCCATTGGCCATACGATATTCATGGAATATTCTATAAATGCCGTCAACATACCTAAAGATATTTCTCCATGCATCACAGAAAAACCGCCGGATAAAAGTACGCCGAAAGGAAGCAGCTTGGTGATCAGGTTGATGTAAGGGTAGTACTTTACGAATACCTGTGATTGCTGCATATTGAGCTCGTAGTATCGCTTGTTGTGGGACAGAAATTTGGAAATTTCGTATTTCTCACGGGCGAAAGCTTTTACGGTGCGGACCCCGGCAAGGTTTTCTTCCGCTACAGTATTTAATTCTGCATTTTCTTCACTAATAGCGTCATATACGGCGCCCAGCTTTTTTTCCATGAAAATAGCGGTAAAGGCGGCGAGAATCATACACGCGGTAGGTAAAAGGGCAAGTTTCCAATTAAGGCTGTACATGCAGAAAAGGACAATGGAAGTATGCAGGATCACTTCCATGGTGAGCATTCCCACAAAGGTAAGGCCATCCCAGATCCGGTCCGTATCATCCTTGATCCGGCTCATCAGTTCACCGGTACCAGTGCGGTCAAAGAAGTCCGCGCTTAGGGACTGGACGTGGTTAAACAGATTTTTGCGGACATCTCCGATAATATGCGCTCCTACTTTGTCAAAGGTGTACTCCTTGATATACTGAAAGATACACCTCCCAATCCCAACACAAAGGATACCGATAAGTAAAAAGACAAGTTTCCCCATCTGTCCGCCAATGATTACGTCGTCTACGATGTGGCGGGTCAACTGGGGGGAGAGCATATCAAGGGATACGCTGATGACCATGGATATAATGGCAAGAAAGTATGCAAATTTGTGTTCCCAAAGATAGGATGATAGTTTTTTCATAAATGCCTCCGTAATCTTTTTATAAAAAAGTAAAAAGCTGCCATGGAAATTACCATGGCAGCCGTTAACAGCACGCGATATGTACATGACCGAATATTACATAAGACGCTGCATAAAGCAGACAGGCCTATGGACGGATATACATGGAGGTAATTTCATAAGGAATTCAGCTATTGGTCTGTTATTTCTTAAAAACGTCCTGTGATTTAATTCTATAGCTTTCGTCATGATATTTCCTCCTTTCCTGAATCATTTATCAAGTAACATGCTAATAACATACGACAGCGGATAGTATTTGTCAATATGATTTTTAATATATTTTATCAATTATAAAAAGAAAAGTGCTTGAAAGAAAGGTTCAGATGTTATACCATAATATTAATAAATTAAGATGTCTGCATGATGAAATGCAAAGTGTAAAATAGGGGATGAAGTAAATGAACAAAAGAATTATGGTAGCTTTGGTTGTGGGGGTTCTTCTCGTGCAAATAGTGGCTTGTGCCGGTAAGGACGATCCGGAAGAGACAGAGGTAAGTGTACCGGTGGAGGAGATTGCAAAGACGGAGACAGAAGAGATCTCTTCCGCAAATGTGCCTTCTGACATGGAAGAAGAGGAGGCGGTTTCTGAGGGGGAACTTGACGAACCGGTTGTTTTTGAGGAGGCGGACTTGACGTGTATCCTGCCAGAGGGGTTTCGCGAGCACGATGTAGAGGGGTTGTATGTCCATAAGAATTATCCAAAGGACACGGCTACGATCGATTATTTGATCGTGGATAGTGATGAGGATATCATGGAGATGACAAAAGAAGAATATAAGGAGATGCTTGAGGCGGAATTCCTTGACAGATACGGTGATTCTGTTGAAGTTGTAATAAACAGTTATGAAAAGATACGGGTAGATGGAAGAAATGGCATAAAAGTTAAAATGGAATATGAGTTTAGGGGTACCGAATACGAACAACTGATCTATTTGGTCAAAAACGGGAATGAAAACCACAATTTGAGCTATACCCAGGAAAAAGACGGGGGCTGGATGGATGAATTTGAGAAGAGTGGAGATACCATTTCCTTTGAAGCAAGATGACAAAAGCGCTGCCGGCAGGCGGCGTTTTTTGAGAAGTTATATTTTATGGCGATTGTGAAGACGCCAGGGAGAAGAAATGATTCAGATTTTAACCAGGTTATTTATTAAAAATGCAGAGGATACCACGAATCCTTCTGTGCGCCAAGCCTATGGGATACTCTGCGGCGGGGCAGGGATCGGACTAAACATCTTTTTGTTTATTATAAAGTTTATTGCCGGGCAGCTTTCCGGTTCCATAGCGATCACGGCAGATGCTTTTAATAACCTTTCGGATGCAGGTTCTTCAGTGATCACGCTGGTAGGATTTAAAATGGCAGGGCAGAAACCGGATAATGACCATCCCTTCGGACACGGGAGGATTGAATATATCTCAGGGATGCTGGTATCGGTGATTATATTGTTGATGGGGGCGGAATTATTAAAGTCTTCCGTGGGGAAGATCATCCATCCCTCTCCGGTAGAAGCCGGAGCGCTTGTCATTGCGATTTTACTGGTGTCGGTTTGCGTGAAGTTATATATGTATTTTTATAATCGTGGGATCAGCCGTAAAATCGACAGCGCTGCAATGATGGCGACAGCGAAAGACAGTATCAGTGATAGTATATCCACCATCGTAGTCCTTTTTACGACACTCCTTGCCTTGGGTACGGACGTTCAGATTGATGGCTGGTGTGGTATATTAGTGGCTGGATTTGTCCTTTGGACGGGATACCAGGCCATGAAGGATACGGTAAGCCCTCTTTTGGGGCAGCCCCCGGAGCCGGAGTTTGTGGAAAAGATAGAGGAGATTATCATGCTGTATAAAGAACAGGGAGTTTTGGGACTGCATGACTTGGTAGTACACAATTATGGTCCTGGAAGAGTCATGCTTTCCGTTCATGTGGAAGTCCCTTCTACTGGGGATATCCTGGAGCTTCATGATATGATCGACCTGATCGAACACCGCCTGGCAAGTGAACTGAACTGTAGCGCAGTGATCCATATGGATCCGGTCTGCGTCAATGATGAAGAGACGAACAAGGCCAAAGAAAAGGTGGCGGGAATCATAAAAGAGTTGGATGGAAAATTAAAGTTTCATGATTTTCGGATGGTACATGGCCCTACCCATACCAATTTGATCTTTGATGTGGTAATTCCATATGATTATGGGATGGCGGATGATGAGGTGAAACGGTATGTGCAGGAGAAGGTAAAGGGCCTGGATGGGAATTATTTTGCGGTGATTGATGTGGATAAAGAATGCCGGTAGTTAAAAGAGGATTGTGCCCGGCGGGCGCTTAGCTACTATTTGACAAATCGGAGATGTTGTATGGAAAGATCAAAATCAGAATATCTGGAATATGGATTGCTGACGATTGCGGCATTGGTGTGTTTTCTTGCGGTGCTGCATATTTTTACGGGACAGTATTTTTGGAAACATAATGTTTATAATACCTATGCGCTCCAGGCTGATTCGTGGCGGCAGGGAAGGCTTGACCTTGGAGAAAATTATAGCTGGCTGGAGATTGCGGAATATAACGGAAAATATTACTGTAGTTTTCCGCCATTTCCTTCTTATGTGCTTTTTCCATTTACATTTTTCTTTGGAAGCAATACGCCGGATGGGTTAGTCCTTTTATTCTTTAATGTTATGGCAGTAGTTTTTTTGTATAAAATTGCCGGAAGGTTTCGACTATCACCGGGAGCATCGGCGTTTTGCACGTTATTTTTTTCCGTGTGTACGAATATGACATTTGTCTTTTTTGTTCCTTCCGTATGGTTTTTTGCCCAGACCATAAGCTACAGCCTTGCAGCAGCGGCAATTTATTTTGCCCTGATAGGAAAGGGCGGGGTGTCCTTGCTTTTGTGGAGCTGTGGGGTGGGGTGCAGGCCAATGCAGGCGTTATTTCTTCCGGTTCTCTTATGGATCCTCTTTCAGGAAGAGAGGGCAAAACGTCCGGAGGTTCCATGGACCAGGCTCATAGGGGACAAAATTTACTGGGGCATTTTGCCACTGATTGTTGCGCTGTCTTATATGGCGCTTAATTATGCCAGGTTTGGGAATATTGTGGAATTTGGCCATAACTATCTTCCGGAGTTTGTGTATGAACATAAACAATTTTCTGTGGATTATCTGGCAAATAATTTTAGGATGCTAATGAACTTTCCATCTTTTTCGGAGGAGGGAAAGATGATCATTGATCATTTTGGGAATTTAAATTTTTTGTGGGTAAATCCTCCTGTTTTTGTTTTTGTTGCCGTGACGATAGCGGCAGCCTTGAGAGGGGAAAAGAAAACGGCAGCGTTTGGCGTGATGACGTTTGTTTTATCAGCAGGGTATCTGACGGTGACTGCAATGCATGCAACAATGGGGGGATGGCATTTTGGCAACCGTTATACCAATGACATTCTTCCATGGCTGTTTGTGGTTTCTGTAATGTTCTTTTCAAAACACGGCAGATGGGTGAAATGGCAGCTTCCCTTTGCCATTTGGGGAATCTTGTTTAATGTGGTAGGAACCGTAATTGTATATAATGGATTGTAATAGGAATAGGAAAATGGGAATTAGCTATGACAAGGACCAGGCGGTCCGGAAAGATCGAAGAAGAAAAAACAGTATTCCGGTCATTTTGCTTTTGGAACTTCTTTTGGTGTGTGCCTATCTGTGGACGCTTTCTTCAAAAGGAAAAATAGATCTTTTTATTGGTGGAAATGAGATCTATGCAGATGCCGGGGATTTGGAGATCTACACAAATATTTTGAAGCCGGAGGCAGGCGCAGCATCCTGGAAGCTTAAGACAGCAGGAATCACGCTGGATCAGGGAATTTATGATATTTGTGTCCGATATAAGGCGGCAGGAAACGGCACGGTGGAGGCCTTTGGAAACCTGCGGAATACCCAGAGTATGTGGAGTGATGCGGTAAGGTATATCCCTGAAAAGGAGGAAATTTCCTTTCAAGTCTGGATCAATGAGAAGACGGAGGGGTTTGGCATATCGGTCTGGTCAGATGGGGAAGAAGTGCAGGTCAATGAGATCCGGATAAGGACGGCATGGAATAGTGTGCTATATCTTACCCTTGTGATGATTCTAAAAATATTGTTGGCTAACATGGTATTATTTCTCGTGATTTTCCGGAAGGAATTGCAGAAATATTCTGTACAGATCTGTGGTATATTGGGAATTACTGTAATATGTTCGGTTGGTTTATTTACCCGTTATCTTACCTTTGGACATGACATGGTATTCCATATGAACCGTATAGAAGGTTTAAAAGATGGTCTGCTTTCAGGGGCGTTTCCCGTGCGGATTCAGCCGACTTGGAATCATGGCTGGGGCTATGCAGTATCTGTGATGTACGGGGATGTGACTTTAGCCTTACCTGCGTTGATGCGTATTGCCGGGTTTACGCTGCAGACTACATGGAAAACCTTTATCCTTGTGATCAATTTGCTGACAGCGATGATCTCTTTTTATTCTTTCCATAAGATATGTAAGGATAAATATTTGGCCTTGTTTGCATCACTGCTGTATTGTACGGGAATGTACCGGCTGGCATGTATCTATATAAGGGCTGCAGTGGGGGAATTTACGGTAATGATGTTTCTTCCGCTGGTGGTATTAGGCTTTTGGTATGCTTTGGGGGAAGAGGAATCAGAGCAGTACGGGGAACAGATTGCCGCGCCTGTGATAGGTTTTACCGGGATGATCCAGACGCATGTGCTGACCTGCGAGATGAGCGCCTTCTTTATTTTGGCGCTGTGCCTGATCATGGTGAAAAAGGTGATCAGGAAAAAGACATTTTTTTATCTGGTAAGGATCGTAATTTGGACGGTTCTGGTAAATTTGTGGTTTTTAGTGCCTTTTCTCAGCTTTTTGGGGGAGGAGTTTGCTATTTCCCAGATGGGGGAAATGCGGGATGATTTTCAGACATGGGGGTTAAGCTTTGCAGAACTTTTTGCAACATCGCCCGCCAGGGCATACGGATTTACTTTTGGGGAAAATGTATCACTGGCAAATAAATGTACTTTTTCTTTGGGAACGTCCCTGTGGGTTGGGGCAGCGGCAGGGCTGGTTTTCCTTTGGGGTGGCAAGGTAAAGAAGCCGAAAGCGCCTGCCATTGTTCTTTCTTTTGGCGGGGCGGCATCATGGATGGCGACAAACCGGTTCCCATACCAGCAGATGAAGGAATTTGTTCCATACTTTGCAGCGGTCTTTTCAAAAATTCAATTTTCCTACCGCTTTTTAGGGCTTGCAGGATTGTTTTTTACATTGGCTGTTTTGTTTGTGGCGGCAGGGATCGGGGAAAGAGAGATAAAACGGACTTTGGCGGCAGGAATGGTTGCCCTATCGGTTTTGGCAGTTTACCAGGGGATGGATTACCAGTACCAGATCCTTTATGGAGGATCCTTTGAGGTTAAGTATTCTCCTGCGGTCTTAAATACAGCGGATGTGGTATCCGGTGAATATTTATATCAAAATTCTTCGGTGGATGTACGCGACACGTTGAAAGAAGTGACGGGATACGGCGTTGAGATCGGCCACT
This sequence comes from uncultured Lachnospiraceae bacterium, assembly GCA_910585005.1. Taxonomy (GTDB): domain Bacteria; phylum Bacillota; class Clostridia; order Lachnospirales; family Lachnospiraceae; genus Suilimivivens. The sequence goes on from CAJUCN010000005.1 coordinate 36,470, forward strand.
GGTCAGAAAAGTATCTGGATGTAGCCGTTACCTGCCGGGCAGAGCAGAGTGGCGCGTATATTGAGGTTCCTGTTTTTTATTATCCAGGGTATACAGCGGTGGACAAAAAAGGAAACACATATGAGGTTTCAAGAAGCGAAAACAATAACAGGATCCGGGTAAATCTCCCCAAAGGGTTTGACGGAACCATAAAAATTTCTTTTCGGGAGCCGTTTGGCTGGCGGGTATGTGAAGTGGTATCGCTGCTTGCGTTTTTCGGCCTGTTCTTTCGCAAAAGGATGAAAAGCAATGTGAAACAGATCAGAAAAGAAAGCGGGACACGGTGGGCGGGTCTGGTTGGAGGAAAACATGGGTAAAGTCCTTTTACTTTTACATATTGGTATCTTTTTTTATATTACCAGGCCTGGATCATGGATCCACCGGGTTCCAATGGATAGACTAAAAAGGGAGCAGAAAGCGGTATGTATCTTTACGGCAGCGCTTACCTGTCTTGTTGCATTCTGGGCAATGACGATCAGCGATTGGTGGAGTGATTCGGGACCGGATTATCAGTTTCAGTATGAGGCTATGACAGATGCTGTGCTGGATGGACATTTCTATTTGGACTTGGAAGTTTCTCCGGAATTGGCAGCAATGGAAAATCCGTATGACTCTGGCAGGCGGGCACAAGAAAATGTCCCTTTTTATTGGGATCATGCTTTTTATAATGGGCATTACTATATGTATTTTGGCGTAGTGCCGGTGTTTCTTTTGTTTCTTCCATTTAGAATGTTGGGAATTGCGTTGTATTCTTATCAGGCAACACAGATTTTTGTCCTTCTCATCATCTGTGGAATGTTTGCCGTCTTTTATGAGATTGTAAAACGCATGTGCCCAAAGATCCCGCTGTCTGCATTTTTGTCGGTATCTGTGGCTTCTTCCTGGATATCTGTGTGGTATGCGGTAAAATACCCTGCGCTATATTGTACGGCGAATACCGGGGGTGTATGTTTGGCCGTTTGGGGTTTTTATTTTTGTTACCGGGCGTTTATCGTGGATATGGAACGGAAAGATGTGATTGTTCATGTTGTGATGGGGGCGCTTTTTAGCGCGCTGACTTTTGGATGCAGGCCTACCATTGGTTTTTTCTGCCTTACGTTACTTCCTCTGTTAATTCATTATTTGAAAAAATGTGAGAAACTTTCAGATTTTGGCAAAGTGTTTGCGGTCTTTTGTATTCCCTTTGTGGTGGTGGCAGTGTTATTGATGTTATATAATTATGCCAGGTTTGAAAATCCTTTTGAGTTTGGCCAGAGCTATCAACTCACTACGGTAGACCAGCATGCTTATAGACAGAACCAGTTTAAGCTGCATGAATGTCTCAATGGGCTTTTGTTTCATTTCTTTGGATATGAAAATTTAAGCGGTACTTTTCCGTTTATCCATCATGACGGGTGTTTTGTTTTGTTCCCCATCCTCTTTATCGGCTTAAAAAGCATTGGTCTTACTGGCCAGAAAGAAAGAGGGAATCTGATGATCAGGGGGCTTACCGGCATGATATGTCTTTGCGTGGTAATCATTTCTTTTTATCATGTCATGTGGGCGCCTATTGTTTACCGCAGATATGCGCTGGATTTTAATTTTCTTTTGTGTTTTTTGGTGATGTTTGGAACTTGCGGATTATACTGGCAAAGTACCAATTACGCCAGGGTTTCTTTTTGGCTGACAATGCTTGGCGCATATACGTTTGTAATTTGTTTTCTGCTGTTTTTTGTGGATTATGATTATTCCATTGCAACCCATCAGCCTGAGATCTTGGAAAAGGTGAGAAGCCTGTTTCAATTTCCTTGATAATATTGGCAAAAACGTGTATAATGCGTAGTTGGAAAGAAAAATTTCTCTAAAAATGATTGAAATACACCTATAAATGAAGAAGGAGATTGACTATGAAAAAACCTACCGTATTAATGATCTTAGACGGCTATGGCCTGAATGAGACGAAGGAGCACAATGCCGTTGCCGAAGCAAAAACTCCCGTGATGGACCGCTTGATGGCGGAATGCCCTTTTGTAAAAGGAAATGCCAGTGGCATGGCAGTAGGACTTCCGGAAGGGCAGATGGGTAATTCTGAGGTTGGGCATTTGAACATGGGCGCTGGCCGTATTGTATACCAGGAACTTACCAGAATCACGAAAGAAATACAGGATGGTACTTTTTTTGAGAATCCTGCGCTTTTAAAGGCGGTGGAAAACTGCAAGAAAAATGATTCTGCCTTGCACATGTATGGTCTTCTCTCTGATGGAGGCGTTCACAGCCATAATACTCATTTATACGGTTTGTTGGAGCTGGCGAAGAGAAATGGGCTGTCCAAAGTATATGTACACTGTTTCCTGGATGGGCGTGACACACCTCCAGCAAGCGGGAAAGGTTATGCACAAGAGTTAGAAGCACAGATGCAAAAGATTGGCGTAGGGCAGATTGCATCCGTAACAGGCCGTTACTATGCAATGGACAGGGACAACAACTATGACAGAGTGAAACTTGCTTATGATGCGCTTACGAAAGGGGAAGGTTTGTCTGCCGAAAGTGGTCCTGCCGGGATCCAGGCGTCTTATGACAGAGAGGAAACCGATGAATTTGTAAAGCCTACGGTAGTGGTAAAGGATGGTAAGCCTGTCGCTACGATTAAAGACGGCGATTCCGTTATCTTTTTCAATTTTAGACCTGACCGTGCAAGGGAAATTACCAGAAGTTTCTGTGATGATGATTTTAAGGGCTTTGACAGAGGACAGAGACTGGATGTTACCTATGTATGCTTCTCTGATTATGATCCTACGATTCCCAATAAGGATGTTGCGTTCCATAAAATTTCTGTGACGAATACTTTTGGCGAGTGGCTGGCGGCAAATAATAAGAAGCAGGCACGGATTGCAGAGACCGAAAAATATGCCCATGTTACCTTTTTCTTTAATGGAGGAGTGGAAGAGCCTAATGAAGGAGAAGACAGGATCTTAGTCAATTCTCCCAAGGAAGTTGCAACCTATGATCTGAAGCCGGAAATGAGCGCTTATGGCGTTTGCGAGAAACTGGTGGAGGCAATAAAATCCGATCAATATGATGTGATTATCATTAACTTTGCAAACCCGGATATGGTTGGACATACGGGTGTGGAAGCGGCAGCAATCAAGGCTGTGGAAGCGGTTGACGAGTGTGTAGGTAAGGCCGTGGATGCAATCAGGGAAGTAGATGGCCAGATGTTTATTTGTGCAGACCACGGAAATGCGGAACAGCTTGTGGATTATGAGACAGGCGCTCCATTTACTGCACATACAACCAACCCGGTGCCATTTATTATCGTAAATGCAGATCCTTCTTATACTTTGAGAGAAGGCGGATGTCTGGCAGATATCGTTCCTACTATGATCGAGATGATGGGGATGGAACAGCCTAAGGAAATGACGGGGAAATCGTTGTTAGTAAGAAAATAAAATGAAATGAAATATTCCCGGGAAAGTTGTGGGAAAGGAAATAAGGCGGGCGTCCATCCAAAAATGGACGCCTTTTGCGTGGGCATCAATTACTAATATTTTATTAATGTGTTTTGGCATCTATTGACATGAATGAGGAATCATACTATCATGACTGTATTAATATTGATAGTACACTATATACAGATGTGGATCCGTGTACATCAGAAAGGAGTCAAATGATACTCATAGATTACAGAGATGCGAGGCCAATCTATGAACAGGTAGTGGAACGGTTTCGGATATTGATTCTGCGTGGGGTGATGAGGCCAGATGAAAAGATGCCTTCTGTGCGGAACCTGGCAGTGGATCTTTCCATCAATCCTAACACGATCCAACGGGCTTATGCGGAACTTGAGCGGCAGGGTTATATTTATACGGTCAAAGGCAAAGGAAATTTTGTTTCCGAAAGCAGCCTTCTTTTGCAAAAATACAAAGAAGAGATTTTTGACCAGCTTGCTGAAATTTATAGGATCGCCATAGGGATTGGCATTACGAAGGAGGAACTGGTGGCGTGTATCAAAGAGGGAGGATCATATGATTGAGATCAGGAGTGTGACCAAGTGTTACGACGACATAAAGGCTGTAGACAATATCAGCGTGACAATTAAAGAAAACACGGTGTTCGGACTGATTGGGACAAATGGCGCCGGTAAGAGCACGGCTCTTAGGATGGCGGCCGGGGTGCTTAGGCCGGATGAGGGAGAGATCACGATAGATGGGATTCCCGTCTTCGATAATATGGAGGCCAAAAAGAACATCTATTTTATCGCGGATGAACCTTATTTTTTTGCAAATTCCAATGCAGTGGATATGCAGAAATATCTGTGCAGTGTTTATCCTGAATTTGCCGTAGAGGATTTTTATAATTATCTGGTGAACTTTGGTCTGGATAAGAAAAGAAAGATCGGGACTTATTCCAAGGGGATGCGTAAGCAGCTTGCTTTGATTTGCGGCGTGTGCAGCGGGACGAAGTATCTTTTGTGTGATGAGACATTTGACGGTCTGGATCCGGTAATGCGCCAGGGAATAAAAAGTATTTTTGCAAGTGAGATGGAACGCAGGGGGCTTACGCCGGTAGTAGCCTCCCATAATCTTAGGGAGCTTGAGGATATTTGTGATTTCGTAGGGCTTTTGCACAAAGGGGGAATCTTATTGTCTAAAGATCTGGAAGATATGAAATGTAATATCCAAAAGATCCAGTGTGTTTTTAAGACCAATGATGATGAGGCAAAGATCATTTCGTCTTTGGACATTATGAAAAATGAAAAGAGAGGTTCTTTAAATATCATGACGATCCGGGGGAACAAGGCGGAGATTATTGCAGTATTTGCAACAGTGAATACCGTATTTTTTGAGGCATTGCCCCTTTCCCTTGAGGAAATATTTATCAGTGAAACGGAGGTGGTAGGCTATGATGTCAAAAAGCTCATTCTTGGGTAGCCTGAAAGAAAACAGTAAAAGACGGTTGTGGGTATGGGTCTCATCCCTGTTGGCATTTGTGCTGGTACATCCCCTTACTCTGGCAATGCAGTTAAGCCAGGTCCATCATGAGATGGATTGGCTGGTCAAAGAGTATGGTCTGGAGATGGCCAATGAGATCATTCGCAGTCATTTTCGTGAAATGGTGATTTGGATGCTTGGACCGTCCGTGATGCTGATGATATTTACGGTAGTTTTTGCAGTTGTCAATGCCGTTCAAGGATTTTCATGGCTTTACAACAGGAAAAAAATTGATTTTTATATGGGAATGCCGGTAAAACGGTCAAAACGTTTTTTGGTGATTTGGGTAAACGGGATCCTTATCTACTGTATTCCTTATCTTTTGGGTATTTTGATTGGTATGCTGATCTCAGCGGGGAATCACGGGCTGGATGGGGGAGTAGTGAAGGTGATCTTCCAGGCGTTGTTTGTCCATCTGCTTTTGTATCTGTGCGTATATCACTTAGCGATGCTGGCTGTGATGTTAACGGGAAACATTGTTATTACGGGTATGGGATTTGTGGTATTTTGCCTGTATGAATGGGGAGTAAGGAGAGTGGATTATGTATATCGTGCAAGGTTTTTCCGTTATTTCGATGTTTCTTCCTATAGTACGAATATGAGGTTCTCACCTTTTAACATGTACTCGGACATAGTCAATGATCAGGCGGGAATGATGATACAAATCAAAACGGTCATTTTGATGTGTATTTTTGCTGTGGTAATTGGTGGCATTTCTTACTTTTGTTATAGGAAACGTCCGGCGGAGAGCGCGGGATGGGCAATGGTATTTTCCCATACGAAACCGGTGATCAAAATTCTTCTGGTAGTTCCTATGGCGCTGCTTATGGGAGACATGGTTTCTAATGAAGTAAGATATCAGCCGCAGCAGGGAATGTCCGGTGTCTGGTATGTGATTTTCGCACTTGCGCTGGTCGTTGTTTTAGGAAGTGCCGTTATTCAGGTAATCTATGAATTTGATATAAAAGGCGCCCTGCACAAGAAAGGGCATATTGTGATAAGTGGAATCCTGGTGGCTTTGATTTTTATGGGGTATCGTTATGACCTGCTGCATTATGACAGTTTTGTTCCGGATCCGGATAAGGTGGAGAGCATTGCATTTGTTCCAGAGCAATATGAGTCGGTAGATTATAGGAGTACATGGATCAATGTAAAAAACGGAGGCATTTTTCGTGAGGGAAGCCCTAGCGAATATATGAATTTGCATAATACTGAGGATGTGTGCAATTTGGTCAAATACGCAATGGATCAATACGATACGCAGTTTCCTATGGGCAAAGAAATGATTTTTGAAGAGGGCATGGATAATTATTGGAGTACTGTTAAGGTTACTTACCGTATGAAGAGCGGCAGGGAAGTAACACGCAGGTTGTGGGTGGATGTGAACGACCAGCAGACAGGCGAATATCTTGACCGTATCATTGGTTCCCCGGAATTTAAGGAAGGTTATCTGATGGGGGCGTCTGACAGACTTAGCCAGTTAGTAACAGGCTCAAATGACCAGTATCAAGTTGACGCATACTATGGGAATCTTGTGTATGAGCAAAAGATGCGTGAGACGGAGATTACGAAGCTGTTAGAATGTTACCGGGCCGATTTGGAGAATTTTAATTTTACCCGCGTAAAAGAAAGCGTGCCAACGGGCGCGCTCCGGTTTGAGTTTAAAAAGGAACTTTCCGGTAGTTATTATGGAAAAGGAGTCTCTACTTGGGAATTAGGAATCAATATTTATCCGTTTTTTGAGAAAAGTATTGCTTATTTAAAGGAATTGGGTTATTACATGGATCAGCAGATCAATGTGGAGGATATTGACCGGATCTATATTATTAATCAGAATTCGGAAAGCTACCGTGAAATCCAGGAACTTCAAAAAACACAGGCGGGAGCAGAAATGATCTTGGAAAATATGCCAGAAGCCACGGAAATTTACGGGAAGTATGATATTGATACCAGAGGATATGCCGATTATACAAGCGAAGAGGACATCAAAAAGCTTGCCGGGTGCATTGATACCATGGAAATGATTTATGCTGGCAGATGGGATAACGGAGCCGGATATGACTCTGATTATAGTATTTTTGTTTACTTCAAGGCGGATAGTGAGATGAACAGAAAGTATGGCACTTATGCGGACTATGTTTTCCAGGAGGGTAAAGTTCCTGAATTTGTACAGGAAGATACGGCTTTCCGGATGGAAAAGTAGGGTCTAAAAATCGCTGTATTTTGGATAAGACACCATAAATTTTAGGATAGTAATTACGAGAAAGATAAGTTAAAATAGAACTGATACTTGTAAAAGGCAGGTGTCAGTTCTATTTTAATAGAAAATAAAGAGACAGGACAGAGGAGGCAGTTACAATGACAGTAAGACAAGAAGGAAACAGGCTGCTTATTGAAAAGGGAGTAAGCCAGGTATGGATCGAAGCATGGGGCAGGAACTCTGTGAGGGTACGGATGAGTGGGGAACCTAAGATGGATGAAAACGATTGGGCTTTGACGGAGAAGGTGGAGAAGTGCGATCCCCAGATCACGGTACAGGACATGGACATTACCGATCCCTGGTATCGGGGAGAAGAATGGTCCCAGTATCATATGATGGGAAAGGAATATACTCTGGTAAACGGGAAAATTACCGTAAAAGTCAATCCTGAGGGCTGGATCAGTTTTTATAATCAAAAGGGAGATCTGTTAACAGCCGAATATTGGCGTAACCGTGACCGTGTATGCCGCTATGCGGTACCGATCGGTGTGCCTGCAAGGGAAATGAAACCGATTACGGGGACTTCCGACTTTACACTAACCGCAAGGTTTGAAGCTTTTGACGATGAGCATATTTATGGAATGGGGCAATATCAGGAAAAGAACTTGAATAAGAAGGGGGCGGTTCTTGAACTGGAACATAGAAACAGCCAGGCAAGTGTGCCTTTTATGGTCTCCAGCAGAGGGTACGGCTTTTTGTGGAATAACCCGGCAGTAGGGACGGTAATATTTGGAGCGAATAAGACGGAATGGCACGCAAGGTCGACTCATAAGATGGACTACTTTATTACGGCAGGTGACACACCGGCGGAGATTTTGGAGCAATATAGTGCGGCTACAGGAAGAACGCCTATGATGCCTGAATATGGTATGGGATACTGGCAGTGTAAGCTTCGTTACAGGACGCAGGAGGAACTTTTGGAGGTAGCAAGGGAGCATAAAAGAAGAGGACTTCCCATGGACGCGATCGTGGTGGATTTCTTCCATTGGACAAGACAGGGAGAATTTAAGTTTGAACCAAGAGACTGGCCGGATCCGGATGGGATGGTGAAAGAGCTGAAAGAGCTTGGCATTGAGACCGTGGTTTCCGTGTGGCCGACTGTGGATGAACGCAGCGAAAATTATGGAGAAATGTCGGAAAAAGGATATCTGGTCCGAAATGACAGAGGATGCGCCAATCATTCCACATGGATGGGAGATACAACATATTACGACACCACACATCCGGGTGCCAGGGAATTTGTCTGGAATAAATGCAAAGAAAATTATTACAAAAAAGGAATCTGCATTTTCTGGCTGGATGAGGCGGAGCCGGAGTGGGCATATGAATTTGACAATTATCGCTACTATGCAGGACCGGCGTTGCAGTGCACCAATATTTACCCTTTGATGTATGCCAAGGGTTTTTACGATGGCCTGAAGGCAGAAGGGGAAAAGGAGATCATGAGTCTGGTTCGTTGTGCATGGGCAGGAAGCCAGAAGTATGGCGTTCTTACCTGGTCTGGCGATATCAGTTCAACATTCCGGGCTATGCGTGAACAGCTTCAAGCGGGGCTGAACATGGGGATGGCAGGAATTCCCTGGTGGACTTCTGATATTGGCGGCTTTATCGGCGGGGATATCTCGAATCCGGATTTCCGGGAATTGCTGGTCCGCTGGTTTGCATGGGGAGCATTTTGTCCGGTATTCCGGATGCATGGGGAACGTTCTCCATGGTTTGAGAGGGAACAGGAATTTATTAACGGTGTAAGGCAGCTTACTTCCGGTCAGGCCAATGAAGTATGGAGTTTTGGGGAAGATAATTATGAGATTCTAAAGAAATACTTGTTGATCCGTGAGAACCTCCGTCCTTATATCCGCCAGTGCATGGAAGCGGCGAGCAGGACTGGTGAACCGGTGATGAGACCGCTGTTCTTCGATTTTCCCGAAGACAAAAAGGCGTGGGAGATAGAAGATGCTTATATGTTTGGGAAGGACATATTGGTTGCTCCGGTAATGGAAGCTGGCGTGGATACAAGAGAAGTATATTTACCAACGGGGGCAGAATGGACAGAAATTTCCACCGGCCAAAAGTGGACTGGCGGGCAGGTGATCACTGCAAATGCGCCCATTGATGTGATTCCGGTATTTGTAAGTAATGAGGATGTGAGGAAGATGTTTGGGTAATATTTGGGTTAAATGACAGATATCTTGATAGAAAGCCGCGATAGAGGAGATCTTTTGCGGCTTTTCTATTTGGTAAAAATGCACAAAAAATATATTCTTTTAATTCTAAATTAAAACGATGTCAAAATAATTTTATATAATTGGATTTAAATCCCTAATTATTGACTTGAAATGAAATCTAATGCTAATATAATTTTAATTTGATTTTAATCTAATAAAAATAAATTAGATTAAATATTTATGGAGGGGATATTTATGTTTATCAAATTAATTTCAGCAATATAGTTTTATTAATAGGTTCGTATATTGGTGAAAAAGCGTGATAATGCGCCTAAAATACAAATTATTACGAAAAAAAGAATGATAATAATGCTAGTTGTGATAACTTAAACAACGACTTTGTAAATGTGAACAAAATGTAAATTAATCGTATTACGGCTCTTGATTTTGGACACTATTTGGGATTATAATTATCATGACAGAAAAAAATAGTACATATTGTACAAAAATACAATAAATGCTTGGGATAGATAGAAGGTAAGTAAAGGCAGTGGGATTCTTAAGGAGGTATTGTAATGCAAAGAATTTCAAAACGCACGAAACGAATGATTGCTTTTATCATGGTGTATATGATTATCGTAGTTAATGTCATCGTGGCTTATGCATCCGTTCCGGAAGGGGAAAGCGTAACTAGCTATGAGGAAATTGTAGACCAGGATGGCGAAGTTAGAATTGAAGAGGTGGAAGAGCCGGAAGATAGTGAAAGTTACGGGGAAGAAATGGATAATGCAGATGAATCCGGCCAGGAAGAGTCAGAAGATATTTCCGATGAAGTGACACAAGTAGAAGAAGAGGAAATTGCCGAATCGGAAGAAATGCCAGATGATAATTTGTCAATGGGATTAGATCAAGTGCCGGAAGAAGTTATTGACCCTGAAATTAACCAGACAAATGTACCATCGGAGGAAGAACAAGAAGGTAAGGCGGAGCCTGTTGAAGGAGAAGATGTTTCGGCGATCCCGGCTTCCACACCAGTTGACACAACCACACAGGAACAGGAGCCTGGTGCACAGCCGGAAGCTACTACAGAGCCGGTAACGGCGGTTGATGAGGAGAAGGAAATACCGGAATCGTCTAAGAAAGAGGAAACTGAGAATTGGGAAGATGCAAAAGTTCAGGAGGAAGAGAATTCTGTTGATGCGGCGCCAGATCAAAGCGGGGATCAGGAGGATGCTACAGAGGCTGAACGTGTAACAGAGGATCCGGCTGTGCCGGAAGCGGCTGTTGAGACGCCGGAAAAGGAGCCTGAGGTTGAAACGGCACAGGGCCTGATGATTACTTCCGTAGAGATGGAAGAAATGGAAGGCGCAGAAGTAATCACCCAGATGCAGGATGATCCGGCGGCTAACCAGAAGATGATGTTTGAAGCAGCGAAAGCAAAGATCGCGCAGAAGGAGGCTGTAAATCAAATCAGCAATAATATCGTTGCCGCTAATGGAGAAGAACTGACAGACGAAGAAAAGAAGAGTGTGGAGGATTTGCTTGCGAGCCTTGCGAAGGTTGATAATTTTGTGATCTACGCTGATACCTATTCATCTACAACGCATATTGATGGAAATATCGCGGTTAATGAATATTCAAATGAACAAACGAAAAAAGAATGGGTTTGGAATCCGGAAACCCAGCAGACTGATATAATAGAGAAGCAGCAGGATTATTTAGAGACAATAAAGGGCACAGGATCCAACTATTCTTACATTGGGTCTTCCAAAGCGGAAGACGGAATGGAAATAGGATCGTATGACAATCAAGGGACGGCAACGAATGTTGCAACGCTTATCGTGGGGGATCCCGATATCAAGATCCAGAATAATAATGGGAAAGCGGAAGTAGTCGATTTGAGTGACGTGGATCTTAATGATTTGGATAATGAGGAAACAAAGCAGCAGGTAAAAGATGTATTTGGCGAGGCATTGGCTGACAGAGGTATTGACGCCGATGAATTTCTTGAAGAGATCCAGATCGATAAAAATTTATCACAGATTGCTCAGCAGGGTGAGGCAGCCCAGCAGGTTGTAGATAAGATCTGGAAAGATGATGAGGACATTTCCAGTGTGGAAGCATCCAACAAAGTGGTAGATGCAGCAACGGAAATCGTAAAGAGCGATTCTGTTACCAGCGATACGATCATTGTGTTAAATGCAGATGTCAATGCTATGACAAATGGCAGTGATAATAGTTTTGCAGATAAAATTGCGAAGTTGGTAGAGGAGAATAAAAATGTTGGGGCAACTATTGTAATCAATATGGTGATCCCGACAGACGAAAATGGTCAGTTTCCTGCAGAAATAACATTGTGTACACCAATGAATAACACGGCATATGGGGCGGAGACTGCCTATGTGGTTTGGAATTTTGGCGGATATGATGGAAAGATTCACAATACACAGCAATTTACTGGAATTATGGTTGCACCCAATGCATCGGTGGTTGCAGATGGAGTTATTAATGGAAGGGTAGTTGCCAAGGATGTGTCTAACTCGATGGAAATCCATACTCCGGATATGAAACCGTCACCTAAACCTGACAAAACGCCACAACCAACGGGTAGCCCGGATCCAACAAATACACCAGATCCAACGGGTAGCCCGGATCCAACAAATACACCAGATCCAACGGGTACGCCGGATCCAACAAATACTCCAGATCCAACCAGTACGCCGTTACCGACTAGCACACCAGTACCGACAAATACCCCGGTACCAACAAGTACACCAGTACCAACCAGTACGCCGGTACCAACAAGTACACCAGTACCGACCAGCACGCCGTTACCGACAAACACGCCGGTACCAACGAGTACACCAATACCGACAAACACGCCGGTACCAACAAGTACACCAATACCGACAAATACACCGGTACCGACAAACACGCCGGTACCAACAAGTACACCAATACCGACCAGTACGCCGTTACCGACAAATACGCCGGTACCGACGAATACACCAGTACCGACCAGTACGCCGTTACCGACAAACACGCCGGTACCAACAAGTACACCAATACCGACGAATACACCAGTACCAACCAGTACGCCGGTACCAACAAGTACACCAATACCGACGAATACACCAGTACCAACCAGTA